>NZ_SAUZ01000091.1 GCF_004022215.1 Paenirhodobacter populi | reverse complement strand
TGACATTCTCACGCCGTTCGATCCATTCGCACCGGGCCAGTTCCAGCACCTGCATCTTGTTGAGCTTCGGGATAGCGGCGAAGTCGAAGCTGTCCAGGCTTTTGACCGCCGGGAACTTCGCGGCCTTAATGCGGCGCTCGACCATCCGCCGTTCCCGATCGATCAGTTCGAGTTCGACAAGCCGTGCCAGGTATCGAACATGGTCCAGCCCTTCCGCCGCGCACTGGCGGGCAAGCTTCTGATGCTCGCGCAGGAAAGTCGGCAGCTTCAGCGCCTTGAGGTGATGGGCGAGCAGGATTTCCGGGGCATCACTCATGCCGCATCCTCCGCGTCGTCCGACAGCAGCCGCATGTAAGACCCGGCTCTGGTCTTTTCGACCGTGGCCTTCGGCAGGTAGGGATAGCAGTCGAGGTCCAGTCGTGGCGGTCGGCGTTCCACCCGGCATAGGAGAAGATGCTTCACCACATCGAAGCTGAGCGCCCCCATCCGGAGGGCCTGCGTTACAGCGACACGCAGATC
>NZ_SAUZ01000090.1 GCF_004022215.1 Paenirhodobacter populi | reverse complement strand
AAGGTGCTGGTGGCGGACGATGCCGCCTATGCGCATGGTCTGGCCGAGCCGCTGGCCGATCTGATCGTGTCTCTGGCGGGCGACTACAGCCACATCGTCGCGCCCTCGACGGCGCTGGCGAAGAGCGTGGCGCCGCGGGTGGCGGCGCTCCTGGACGTGATGGTGCTGTCCGATGTGACGGGCGTGGTCGATGCCGATACGTTCGAGCGCCCGATCTACGCCGGCAACGCGATCCAGACGGTGAAATCCGCGGATCCGGTGAAGGTGCTGACGGTGCGCACGGCCTCGTTCGAGGCGGCGGGCACGGGCGGTTCGGCGCCGATCGAGGCCGTCGCCGCGGCGGGCGACAAGGGCCTGTCGGCCTGGGTCGAGGACAAGGTGGTGAAATCCGACCGGCCCGAGCTGACCTCGGCGAAGATCGTGGTTTCGGGCGGCCGCGGCATCGGTTCGGCCGAGAATTTCGCGCTGATCGAGGCGCTGGCGGATAAGCTGCACGCGGCGGTCGGCGCCTCGCGCGCGGCGGTGGATTCGGGCTATGCGCCGAACGACCGTCAGGTCGGGCAGACCGGCAAGGTGGTGGCGCCGGAGCTTTATGTGGCGGTGGGGATTTCCGGCGCGATCCAGCATCTGGCCGGGATGAAGGATTCGAAGGTGATCGTGGCGATCAACAAGGACGAGGA
>NZ_SAUZ01000010.1 GCF_004022215.1 Paenirhodobacter populi | reverse complement strand
CTTCGCCAGATCGAGCCCGACAGTGGTAATCTCCGACATGACCGCTCTCCTATGTGGATCCTTGCAGGCCCACCTTGGCACACAGATGCCGTCGGAGGGCGGTCACATCATCAGAGCCCTCGTCACCGACAACGGTTGTTTCAAGTCGAAAGTCTTCACCGATTGCTGCGCCGAGCTGGGCATCATCCTGGAACGCACCATGGCCGGGCATCCCGCCTTGCGCGGGCGGGTCGAGCGTTTCTTCCGGACCGCAATCGAAGGGGTCTGCAGCCGGCTGTCCGGGCGCACCTTCGCCAATGTTCTGGAGCGCGGCGACCATGATGCGGAAGAACGGGCCTGTCTCGACACCAACGACCTGTGCTTCGCTCTGGTTCGCTGGATCGTCGATGTCTATCACAACACCCCGCATGAGGGTCTCGGCGGCCTCACGCCCCTCGAGCAATGGCGGCGCGATCACGCACAGGGCAACTTCCCGCTTCATGCAGCCCCCGACCAGCGCCGCAAGCGTCTCGCCTTGGGCGTTGCCCTGAAGCGCAAGCTGCACAAGGATGGGCTGACCATCCTCGGCATCCGCTACCACTCGGAGGAACTGGCTGCTTCGTTCGCACACAACGGCGGCCAGGTGTTGGACCTGCGCTGGAGCCATACCGATCTCGGCGCGATCGAGGTGTTCTTCGATGACCGCCGGAACGAGGTCCTTTCTGTTCACGAAACCGCCGATGGCGAGCGTCCATTCGATGGCCTCATCGCACAGGAATGGATCGTGACGCGGCGTGCGCTGGCCGCTCGCGACGAAAAACAGAAGATCTGGGATGAAGCTGCGGTTGCCGAGGCGATGAAGGAAATCCGCGCGATGAATGCGGCCCGCCAACTTGCCGTTCAAATCGTGGACAAAAACTGGAATCAGGAAGACCTTGACAAGAAGGATGCCTCGCTTTTCGCCGGGTTCCGCATCCGCTCCTCGCGCCCGCAAACCCGACATTCCGATGATGGCTATGGCCGGTCGATCGAACCGATCGCACCCGAAGGGGCCGATCCGACCCCCGCTCCCCGCAATGGCAACAACTGGAAGATTAAGGGCTGATCTCATCACCCATGAGATCTCGCCGCCGGAGGCGGCCTCGACAATCATCCGATCAGGATCACCATCCTTCGGACTATCCCGCTGCATTCCGGTCTGAAACGCCGACCGGTCGACCGGCGGGACAGACGAAAGGGAATACCCCTTGCGGGATATTCCCTGTTTCAGCGCGGCGGCGCGTCTCAGCCGTGCAGGTCGAAGCGGTCGAGGTTGGTCACCTTCGTCCAGGCGGCGACGAAGTCGTTGACGAACTTCTCCTTCGCATCGGCGGCGGCATAGACCTCGGCCAGGGCACGCAGGACCGAATTGGAACCGAAGACCAGATCGACCCGGGTTCCCGTCCATTTCGGCGCGCCGGTGGTGCGGTCGCGGCCCTCGAACAGGTCATTGGCCTCGGTGAGCGGCTTCCATTGCGTGCGCATGTCGAGCAGGTTGACGAAGAAGTCGTTGCTCAGCACGCCCGGCCGATCGGTCAGGATGCCGGTGTCGGAGCCGTCGGCGTTGATGTTGATCGCGCGCAGGCCGCCGATCAGCACCGTCAGTTCGGGCGCCGTCAGGGTCAGTTGCTGCGCCTTGTCGATCAGCACCTCCTCGGCGGGAACGGAGACGCCGGCCTTCTGGTAGTTGCGGAACCCGTCGGCGACCGGCTCCATTACCGCGAAGGAATGGACATCCGTCTGTTCCTGCGAGGCATCCGTCCGGCCCGGCGAGAACGGCACCGTCACGGCGACGCCCGCGGCCTGCGCCGCCTGTTCCACCCCGGCATTGCCGGCGATCACGATCAGATCGGCGAGCGAGACCTTCTTGCCGCCCCCGGCGTTCTGGTCGAACTCGGCCTTGACGCCTTCCAGCACCTCCAGCACCCGCGCCAGCTGCTCGGGCCGGTTGACTTCCCAGTCCTTCTGCGGGGCCAGCCGGACACGCGCGCCATTGGCGCCGCCACGCTTGTCGCCGCCGCGGAAGGTCGAGGCCGAGGCCCAGGCCGTGGCCACCAGTTCGGAGACGTTCAGCCCCGAGGTCAGCACCCGCGCCTTGAGCGCATCCACATCCGCCGCATCGATCAGCGGGTGATCCACGGCGGGCACCGGATCCTGCCAGATCAGCTCTTCCTTCGGCACTTCCGGCCCGAGGTAGCGCGCGCGCGGCCCCAGATCGCGGTGGGTCAGCTTGAACCAGGCACGGGCGAAGGCCTCGGCGAAGGCCTGCGGATGTTCGAGGAACCGGCGCGAGATCTTTTCGTAGACCGGATCGAAGCGCAGCGACAGGTCCGTGGTCAGCATCGTCGGCTTGCGCTTCTTCGTCGGATCATGCGCATCGGGGATGATTTCCGGCGCGTCCTTGGCTTCCCACTGGATGGCGCCTGCCGGGCTGCGGGTCTGCACCCATTCGAACTTGAACAGGTTCTCGAAGAAGAAATTGCTCCACTGCGCCGGGGTCTGGGTCCAGATGACCTCAAGGCCGCTGCCGATCGCGTCGGCGCCGCTGCCGGTGCCGTAGTCGCTGTTCCAGCCAAGGCCCTGCGCCTCCAGCCCCGCGGCCTCGGGCTCCGGTCCCTTGTGGGATTCGGACGCGGCGCCGTGAGTCTTGCCGAAGGTATGGCCGCCGCCGATCAGCGCCACCGTTTCCTCGTCGTTCATCGCCATGCGCGCGAAGGTTTCGCGGATGAAGGCGGCGGCCGAGATCGGGTCGCCATTGGCGTTCGGCCCCTCGGGGTTGACGTAGATCAGGCCCATTTCCGTGGCGCTGAGCGGCTCTTCGAACGTGTCCAGCGGCCGATGCTGCAGCCAGGTCTTTTCAAAGCCCCAGTTCACGTCCAGATCCGGTTCCCACGTATCCGCGCGCCCGGCGCCAAAGCCGAAGGTGCGGAAGCCCATGGTTTCGAGCGCGACATTGCCGGTCAGGATCAGCAGGTCGGCCCAGGAGATCGCCTGACCGTATTTCTGCTTGATCGGCCACAGCAGGCGGCGCGACTTGTCGATGTTGACGTTGTCGGGCCAGCTGTTGAGCGGCGCGAACCGCTGCTGCCCGCGCCCGCCGCCGCCGCGACCGTCGGCCAGCCGGTAGGTGCCCGCCGCGTGCCAGGACATGCGGATGAACTGCGGACCGTAATTGCCGAAATCCGCCGGCCACCAGTCCTGTGAATCGGTCATCAGCTTGCGCAGGTCGCTCTTCAGCGCCTCGTAGTCGAGTTTCTCGAATTCCTTCCGGTAGTCGAACGACGGATCCAGCGGATCGGATTTCGACGAATGCTGGTTCAGCAGATCGACGCGGAGCTGCTTGGGCCACCAGTCACCGTTCTGCGTGCCGGTGCCGGCGAGGGGCTTGCGGGAATGGCCCGGATAGGGGCATTTGGCTTCGGTAGTCACGGCTTCTCCTTCGCTTGCTGGTTGATGAGCGCATCGCAGTCCTGGCAGATGCCGCGGAAGACGATGCTGGCTTCGATGATGCGCATGCCATGCGTGTCGTCCGGCTCAAGGCACGGCGCATGGCCCACGACGCAATCGACATCCTCGATGCGGCCGCAGTGGATGCACTGGATGTGATGGTGGTTGTCCTCGATCCGCGTTTCATATCGGGCGCTGGCGGAATCGGGCAGGCTGATGCGGCGGATCAGGCCCTTGCCGGACAGGTCCTGCACGATCAGGTGCACCGCCTGAAGCGAGACCGTGGGCAGCGCGGGCCGGATGGCCTGAAAGACCGTTTCGGCATCGCTGTGCGGGTGGTCATGCAGGAATTCCAGCACCGCCATGCGCTGCGCGGTGGCGCGCAGGCCCCTGCCCCGCAGGAGCTGCGCCCAGTCATGGGCGTGGTGGTGGGAATCATGGGCGGTTGAATGTGTCATGCGGGTAGCTTTAGCAGTTGTTTTTAGTAGTTCAATATAAATAACTCCTAAAATCATCTGACAGCGATGCGGATACCGAAGGAGGGGGCCAGCCCCCTCTTTGCGCTGAAGCGCAAATTCACCCCCGGGATATTTATGGAAGAATGAAGGCCACTGGGCCGGTCCGGCGGTGAAGGGATGCAGTTTCCATGGCAGGGCGTCCGGTCGCGCGGTCTGCGCACCGGGCGCTCTGTCGGGGCGGGGTCAGCGCGCCGCGCCGATCGGCTGGACATAGGTCACGATCGCGCTTTCGGGCAGCGACAGCGCCTCGGCGATCGCCTCGCGGTTCGCCGAGCCGCCGATCAGGCAGGTGCCCAGCCCTTCGGCCGCGCAGGCCAGATAGACGTTCTGCGCCGAGATGGCGGCGTTGACATGGGCGCCGATGGCCAGCGCCTGTTCATCCGCCCCTTCGGCCGCCGCGCGCAGCTTTTCCCCGTCCGAGACGTAGATCAGCAGCGCCGGGGCGCGGGCGACGAAGGCCGCGTCGCTCGATCCGGCGCGGATGTCGGTTTCGCCCACCTGTTCCAGCGTGTTGGTTTCATGGGCATGGCGGAACACGCCTTCGGCGGTGGCGACATAGATCACCGTGTCATGCGCGCTGCGCCAGGTGGGCGCAGTCTGGCCACCGGTTTCCGGGCGGTTCACCCCGTTCGCCGCCCAGAGGATGCGCAGAAGCTGATCCTCGGGGACGGGGGCGGTGCCATAGCGGCGCACCGACTGGCGTGCCTCCAGCGCGGCGCGCAGGGTCATGTCGTCGATGGCCGCATGAGCGGGCGCGGCGCCGATGGCCGCGACCGGGGTGGCCCCGGCGGCGGCAATGAACAGGCGGCGGTTCAGTTGGGTCATGTCATTCTCCTCTCACGTTGAAACGGGTCAGCGCCACTGTGTCGACAGGGCGCGCAGGACGTCGGTGCGGCTGATCTGGCCGACGAGGCGGCCTTCGAGCATCACCGGGAAACGGCGGTAGGCGCTGTTGACGAAACGCTCGGCCGCGCCGACGAGGTCGAGCGTCGCCTCCAGCGTTTCGGGTTGGGGGCTCATCATGTCCGCGACGGTGCCGCCCCATTCCTTGTAATAGGCGGCGTTCAGCGCGGCCCTGAGGCAGTCGCGCTTGGACAGCACGCCGACGAGCCGCCCCTCGGCATCCAGCACGCAGGCGCCGGAAACGCCGGTGTCCAGCAGGATGGTGACGGCGCGGATGATCTCCATCCCGTCGGTCAGGGTGACGAGCTCGGTCTGCATGTGGTCGGCGACGGTGGCGATGGTTTCGGTCATGGCTTCCCCTCCTTTCGCGGGCAGGCGGCGCAGGCATTGCCGCAGGCCAGCCCACCGCACGATCCCTTCAGCGGCGCGCGCCGGCACAGGACGCCAAGACCCAGCCCCAGCATGGCCAGCGCGAAGACGACAAGGCTCAGGATCACGGTCTGCATGGCATTCCCCTCAGGCCAGATGCGCGGCGAAAGCCGCATTCGATGCGGCGCGCAGGCCGCCTGCGTCGCGGATCAGGTAGAGCACGCCGACCCCCTGCGCCTGTGCGAAGTCAAGCCCGCGTTCCTCCCCCATCACCCAGAGCGCGGTGGCCAGCGCATCGGCCCGCATCGCCGTTTCCGCGATGACCGAGACCGAGGCGATGTCGCCGCGCACCGGCGCGCGGGTGGCGGGGTCGATCGTGTGGCTGTAGCGCCGCCCGCCCATGTCGATCCGGTTCACCGCATCGCCCGAGGTGGCGACCGCACCCTCGCGCAACCGGATGCGGTCGTGCACCCCGCCCGCCAGCGGATCGGCGATGCCGATGGGCCAGCCGCCGTCGGCGGCCAGTCCCTCGGCCCGGATCTCGCCGCCGATTTCGATCAGGAAATCCCCGGTTTCGGCGCGCAGCAGATCCGCGATCCGGTCGGCCGCATACCCCTTGGCGATGCCGCACAGGTCGAGCGTCACCGCGCCCTCGCGCGTCAGCCGGTCGCCCTCGCAGGCGATGCGCCGCCAGTCGGCGCGTTCCGGGCCGGTGATCGGGCCGAAGCCGTAGCGGTGGACCGCCGGCCCCACCGTCGGATCGAAGGCCCCGCCGCTTGCCTGCGCGGTGGCCAGCGCCGCCCCCGCCACGCGGGCGAAATCGGGGGAGACCTGCATCGCGGGCATGAGGGTGTTGAAACGGGTGATCTCGCTGTCCGGGCGGAAGGGGCTCATCGCCCGGTCCACCTGCGCGAGCGTGGCGGCGATGCGCCGCGCCGTCGCCCGCGGATCGGTCAGCCCCGGCGTCACCACATGCCAGTCCGTCCCGAAGGCCCGCCCCGACAGCCGCAGCCGCTCTCCAGCCAGTGCCGCGCCGGGCATCAGCCCCACCCCGGCAAGCCCCGCCAGCACCAGACGCCGCGTCGGCCTAGATCCCGAAGTCATCATTGTGGATGTCCTCCCTGTCAACGCCGCAGTCGGCCAGCATCGCATAGACCGCCTGGATCATCAGCGGCGGCCCGCACAGATAGTATTCGCAGACCTCGGGCGCCGGATGATCGGCAAGATAGCGGCGGAACACCACGTCATGGATGAAGCCGGTTTCCCCCTGCCAGTCGTCGTCCCGCGCGGGTTGCGACAGCGCGGGCATCCAGCGGAAATTCGGATATCGCGCCGCCAGCGCCTCGAATTCGTCGGTGTAGAAGAGTTCCGCCCGGCTGCGCGCGCCATACCAGAAGCTGATCTTCCGCGCGGTTCCCACCTGTTCGAGCTGTTCGTGGATCATCGCGCGCAGGGGCGCCATGCCGACCCCGCCGCCGATGAAGATCATCTCGCGGTCCGTGTCGCGCACGCGGAAGTCGCCATAGGGGCCGGCGATCTCCACGCTGTCGCCCTCGCGCAGGCCGAAAAGCCAGGAGGACACAACCCCGGGCGGCGCATCGGGCGCACCGGGCGGCGGCGTGGCCAGCCGGATGTTCAGAACGACGAACCCCCGGTCCGCCGGGCGCGAGGCCACGGAATAGGCGCGCGACACCGGCGCCCCGCTTTCCGCGGTCAGCGCCCGCAGGCCGAGCCGGTCCCATTCGTCGCGGAATTCCTCGGGCAGTTCGATATCGGCATAGGCCAGACGATAGGCCGGCGCCGTGACCTGCACGAAGTTCCCGGCACGGAAATCGAAGACCGCGCCCTCGGGCAATGCCAGCACGATTTCGCGGATCAGCGGCGTCAGGCTGGTGACCCGCGCCACCCGGCATTCGTGGGTAGCGGAACCCAGAACATCCTCGGGCACCGACAGCGCCATATCGCCGCGCACCGTGACCTGACAGGCAAGCCGCACCCCGGCGCGCAGATCGGCAGGCGACAGGCGGGCGGTTTCCGTCGCAAGCGGGCCCTGCGTGCCGGTCACGTCGCTGACCCGGCACAGCCCGCAGGTGCCCTGCCCGGCGCAGCCCGAGGGCACCGGGATCCCCGCGCCGTTCAGCAGGTCGAGCAGCTTTTCATTGCTGCGCCCGGCGATCCGGCGCTGCCCGTTGATCGTCAGCGTCACCGGCCGCGAGGGCAGCAGCCGGTTGCGCACCCCCTGCAGCGCCAGCGCCAGCGCCACGGTCAGCGCGATGAGAAAGATGAGGGCCACAAGGATCTCGGTCACAGGCTCACCCCCACGAAGGCGGAAAAGCCCATCGACATGATCCCCGCCACGATGAAGGCGGCGCCCAGCCCCTCAAGCCCCTTCGGCATGTCGGCATAGCGCAGCCTTTCGCGGATCGCGGCGAAGGCGGTGATCGCCAGCGCCCAGCCGATGCCGGTGCCCAGCCCGTAGACCACGCTTTGGGTAAAGGTATAGTCGCGCTCGACCATGAACAGGCTGCCGCCGATGATCGCGCAGTTGATCGCCAGAAGCGGCAAGTAGATCCCCATCGCGGCGTAAAGCTTCGGCGCATAGCGGTCGAGCACCATTTCCAGCACCTGCACCATCGCGGCGACGATGCCGATGAAGGTGATCAGCCGCAGGAACCCCAGATCGACCCCGGCAAGCCCCGCCCATGCCAGCGCCCCCGGCCCCAGCACCCATGTATACAGCAGGTTGTTCAGCGGCACGCTCAGCCCCTGCACCACGATCAGCGACAGCCCGACGCCCGCCGCCGTCTCGACCCGCCGCGACACGGCGAGGAAGGTGCACATGCCCAGAAAGAACGACAGCGCGAGGTTTTCCGCGAATATCGCACGCTGGAACAGGTCGATCATGGCCGGGCCTCCTTCTCGCTTTCGCGCAGGGCGAATTCGCGCGCCTCGGCCAGACGCGGGCGGGCGGCATGCAGCGCCCAGACCATCAGGCCGAGGATGATGAAGGCCGAAGGCGCCAGCAGCATCAGCCGCAGCGGCACGAACCAGCCGCCCTCCGCCTGCGGGATCAGCACCTGCGCCCCGAACAGCGTTCCCGCCCCCAGCAGTTCGCGGATCGCCGCCACCACCATCAGCACGAGGCTGTAGCCCAGCCCGTTGCCGAAGGCGTCGATCATGCTGGGCACCGGGGGGTTGTGCATCGCATAGGCCTCGGTCCGGCCAAGGACGATGCAGTTCGTCGCGATCAGCGAGACGAAGACGGTCAGCCGCTGGCTCATTTCCCACGCGAAGGCCTGCAACAACTGATCCGCCACGATCACCAGCGAGGCGATGATCGTCAGCTGCACGATGATGCGGATCTGGCCGGGGATATGGGCGCGGATGGCGCTGATGATCCCGGCGGAGAGCGTGACCACCACCGTCAGCGCCACCGACATGGTCAGCGCCGTGGACATCGAGGTGGTCACCGCCAGCGCCGAGCAGATGCCAAGGATATGCACCGCGACCGGGTTCTTGTCGATCAGCGGATCGGAAAGCTGTCTCAGCGCCATGCCGTTCCCTCCCTGAGGTTTTCGAGGAAGGGGCCGAAGCCTTCGGGCCCCATCCAGAAATGCACCATGTCGATCGCCCCGTAGCCGGTGACAGAGGCGCCCGAGATCGCCTCGACCTCATAGGGGCCCTGCGCGCCGGGGGTGATGTCGATGGCGATGCCGCTGTCGTCGGCGATCCGCTTGCCGACCCAGCCCGCGCCGAAGGCCGGATCGGCGACGCGCGAGCCAAGCCCCGGCGTTTCCGCCTGATCGTAGACGGTGAATGCCGCGACGGTGTTCAGATCGCCCTCCAGCGCCAGATAGGCGCGGATGGTGGACTGATAGCCCGCGCCGCGCACCGGTAGGATGACCAGCACCGGGCGGTCGCCCTCGCGCACCATCCAGACGAGGGATTCATTCTCCCGCCGGCCGATGGCGGCAAGGTCGGCGGCGGGCGGCAGCGCGGTGCTGCGCGCGGGGTCGGCGGCGGCGGCGTCCTGATCGAAATCCACCGGGTCGGTGTCCGAGATCCGCCCCTCGGCCAGATCGACGACGAAGGTTTCCACCCCGCCGCGCGGCAAGAGTTCGGCGATGCCCGGCACGCCTTCCAGCATCGCGGTCATCTGCCCCGCGCGGGCGGCCAGCCGGTTTTCCTGCTGGATCGGGCGCAGCACCACCGCCGTCACCGATACCGCCAGCCCGCAGGTCGCCGCGACCAGCGCGGCGATGCCGACGCTTTTCACCGGATCGGTGTTCGGGCGGGCAAGGAAGCGCCGCCACGGGTTCGGTCGGCGCTCAGCCATGACGCAGCCTCCTTTCCCGCCGCCGCAGCCGGGCGACCTGCACCGCCAGCGCCAGATGGTCGATCAGCGGCGCGAAGACCGAGGTGAGCAGCGTGGCGAACACCAGCGCCCCGAAGGCCGGCCCGGCGGTGGCGAACAGCGCCGCTGTCCCCCCGGCCAGCAGCCCGCAGATCCACCGCCCCGCCGCCGTCGCGCCCGAGGTCACCGGATCCGCCGTCAGATACAGCACCGCCAGCACCAGCGCGCCGGACATCAGCGGCGCCAGCGGATCGGCCCCCGTCAGCCACGACAGCCCCGCAAGCCCCGCCGCCGCGCCCAGCACCGTGCCGACCGGCGCCTGCCCGGTGGCGATCAGCACCACCACCGCGGGCAGCGCCGTCCACAGCGGCAGCTCGGGCCCCGCGCGATAGGGCTGATCGGCGAAGGAAAAGATCAGGAAGGCCAGCACCAGCACCACCGGCTGCACGAAGGACCGCCCCCGCCCGCCAAAAACCGCCTCGCCCAGCACCACGCCGAAGCTGAGGCCGATCACCAGTTGCCAGTGCGGCGCCGTGTCGGGCACGAACAGCGCCACCAGCGCCGCCGTCGCCGCGCCGTGCAGGCTCAGCCCTTGCCCGCGCAGCCGGGCGAACAGCGCCTGCCAGCCGAAGACCACGATCAGGCACAGCGCCAGCCTTGGGCCAAGCCACGGGTCCCCCTGCGCACGCCAGATCACCGGAATGAGCAGCGCCAGCAGCGCCGGGAGATCATCCCTGAACAGCCCCGGGCGCATCATCATGCCTCCGCCTCCAGATCGTCCAGCGTCTGGCGCAGCAGCGCGGTGTAATCCGTGCCCTGCCGCCCGAAGCGGGCGTTGAGCAGGGCCAGATCCTCCTCGATCAGCCCGAGCGCACCCAGTCTGCGCGCCGTCTCGACATCCCCGGCGGCAAGGGCGCGCAGGAAGGGCACCGGGGCGATCCCGGGCGGCGCCAGCCGTTCGTCGAGCGCATTGGGGATCAGCGCCGGCCGCGCCGCATGCGCAAGCTGGCGCAGCCAGCCCCGCCCCGGTTCGCGCAGCCGGTGGCGCAGCGCGGTGACCTGCCGGATGTCGCGGCGCAGGAAGGGCACGGGCAGCCCATCCTCGGCCCCGCCCGCCACCAGCCGCGTCGACCCCGCGATCAGCCGGCCCGCCGCGATGTCATGCAGACGCGCGCCGGGCGGCACGGCCAGCAGCTCGGGCCGCAGGACGCCGGAGCCGGACAGCGCCACGATCCGGTGCCGCCAGATCCGCCCGGTTTCCAGCAGGCAGCCGAGCGCGATGACATCCTGCCAGCCGATCTGCCAGACGCTGCCGCCATGGGCGACGGGATGCAGCGCATGGACATGCGCGCCGGGCAGCCCGCCCGGCCCGTCGGGAAAGCCGCGCGGCGTCACGCCCGGAACCTGCGGGGGCGGATGCCCGCGCCGGTGGCACAGCCATGTCCGTCCCGGCGTCAGCGCGGTCAGCGCCGCAAGGCCGGGGCGGAACCATGGCTCATATTCCGCGATGACGGCAGCCGCATCGGGGGCACCACGCCGCGCCTCGGTCGCGGTGACGAAGAGCGCATCGGGCGTGGTCGCCGGATTGGGCACCCGGCCAAAAGGCCGCGCCCGCAGCGCCGTCCAGAGCCCGCTTTGCACCATCAGCGCGATCAGCCCCTCGCGGCTACCGGCGGCGGTCGTGTCGAATTCCAGCGCCTCATCCCCGCCGGCCCGGATTTCGAGCGCCGAGATTCCGCGCCGCGGCCCCGGCTCCAGCCGCACGACCTCCCCCGCGACGGGGGCGACAAGGACGATCCACGGCCGCCTGCGATCGGACAGCAGCCGCGATCCGGCCGCGACCCTTTGCCCCTCGGCCACCGCCAGCACCGGCCGCAGGGCCGCCAGATCGCTGCCGACAAATCCGAGCGTGCCGTGCAGGCGCACGTCTCCCACCGGCCCCGCCACCAGCGGGACACGGCTCGGTCGCCATGGAAAGCCCATTCCTCATCCTCCGTCGTCGCTACCGGCCAAGGCCGGCACGGCGGAAGCGCGCATGCTCCCGGTTTCCTCTCTCGGTTGTCAGTCTGCGCGGGATTCGCCGAAAGCGACATGATTCAGGTCAATATGGCGGAAATGACCGCAACGACCCTGACCTCCGCGAGATGCATGGCCGGGGAAACCTTGCCATGCAACAGCGGGAATTGCTTATCCAAAACATCAGGATAAGCTTTCAAAACATTGTTTTATTTAAAAATAAAGAACTCTCCCGATACCGGAAGAGGCGATCCGGGACTGCGGCGACGCAGCGATGGCCCATTTCATCGGATACGCCGCCGCAACGGCTCCCCGCCGCCCGTCCTGCCCGAGACGCCGCCCCGGCTCAGAACGCCTTGAAGGTCATCGTCGTCAGGGTGCGGCTGATGCCCGGAATGTCGAACAGCTTCTCGTTCAGGAAATGACCGGGATCGGCATCCTCGGGGATGTAGATCTTGGCGATCAGGTCGAACTCGCCCGAGGTGGAATAAAGCTCGCTCACCACCTCGCGTTCATAGATCGCGTCGGCAACCTCGTAGGTCTTGCCGGGAATGCAGCGGAACTGGACGAATACACAGCGCATGGGGGCCTCCTGTCTGGGGACACGATAGGGCGCGCGCCGGGAAAGGGAAAGGGCTCAGCTCTCCACCTCGGCCTCAAGCCGCAAGGCGGCGGGGCCGGCGGGCAGATCGTCGATCGACAGCGGCGCCGAGGGCCGCGCGAGCCGCGCCCGCGTCACCCACAACAGCCGGTTTTCGGCCCGCGTGATGGCGACATAGGCGAGGCGCTTCCACAGCGGGATCCCCGCCTCGGTCCGGCCGGCGCGGGCGGCGGCGTAAAGGTCGGGGGCGAAGACCTGCACATCGCGCCACTGGCTGCCCTGCGCCTTGTGGATCGTCACGGCGGCACCATGCAGGAAGGCCGCGCCCATCCGCGCGGCGGAGGGGATGAAGGGCTCTTCTTCATCCGGCAGCTCGATCTTGATGATCGAGGCGGCGGAGAGGCGCGGGTCTTCCGCCCCCATCACGTGGATGCGCGCGAAGCCGGGCTTCTTGCCGGGGCCGAGGTAGATCACCTGCGCCCCCTTGATAAGCCCGCGCGCCTCAAGGTCTATGCGCTTCTTGCGGTGCTTCAAGGGCAGCTCGATCCCGTCGCAGATCAGCGGCTCACCGGGCAAAAGCGCGTCCGCCGGCGCGCCATGCGCGGCGCGGAACGCCTGTATCAGCCGGATCCGCGTCGCGTTGCGCCACACCAGCACCGGGGACCGCGCCATCAGGTCGCTTTCCACCCGCTCGGCCCAGACGATGCGCGGATCAGCGGCGGCCATCCTTTCCACCATCCGCTCGAACGCCTCGAAGGTCAGGCTTTCGTCCGCCAACGCATGGGCGAGGTCGAGGATCGGGTTGTCCTCCGCCTGCCGGTGAATGCGGTGCAGGATATGCTTGCTCTCCTCGGGCAGACGCTCAAAGCTCATCTCGCCCGACTGGTTGACGGGGGCAAGCTGCGCCGGATCACCGAACAGCACCAGCGTCGAAAAGATCTCGCGCAGGTCGTCGAACTGCCGTTCGTCGAGCATCGAGGCCTCATCGACAAAGCCGATGTCCAGGGGATCCTCGCGCCGCTTCCAGCCCTGAATGAAATCGGACCCCCGCAGCCCGGCCGAGGCAAGCGCCCCGGGAATGGACTTGTGCAGGTCATAGAACGCCTTGGCGCGGTCCAGCACCTCTTCCGTCAGGCCCATGTCGCCCAGAAGGTCGGGCTTCGGCCGGTCGCCCTGCCCCGCCAGCCATTCGGCGATGCGCTCATATTCGGGATCGTAGACCGGGGTGTAGAGAATGCGGTGGATCGTCGTCGCCGGCACGCCGCGCGAGCGCAGCACCGAGGCCGCCTTGTTCGTCGGCGCAAGGATCGCGAGCGTCCGGCGCTCCTTCTTCTTGCGGCCCTCGAAATCGCCGGAAACGATCTCGACCCCGGCTTCGAGCAACGCCCGGTAAAGCCGCGACAGCAGCATGGTCTTGCCCGAGCCGGCCTTGCCGATCACCGACAGCACGCGCCGCTCCCCGCCCTCCGGCGTCAGCGACCCGTCGAGGATATCGACACCCGCCGCTTCGAGCGCGCCGGCCACGGCATCCCATGCCTCGGCCTGATCGTCGGAAAACTGGATTGCGGGAGGCGTCGGGGATGCGGTCATGGGATCAGTCTACAGGGCGGCGAAAGGCGCGGAAAGGCCCGGCGCGGCGTTTTGTGCGCCCGCAAGCGATCCTCCCTCTCGCGCGCACCGGCCCCCCGCAACTCCGCCCTCTTCCCATCATTCTTCCATAAATATCCCGGGGGATGAGGCGGATCAGGCAGCCTTCCAGTGGAAGGATGCCCCGCCGAATGCGGAACGCGCGAGGGGGCTGGCCCCCTCGCACCCTCTCCACAAACAGCCCGCTCAGGCGGCCGCCTTCTCCGGCACCCCGGCCGCCTTGCGCGCGGCGCGGGCGATGACCAGATCCTCATGCGTCGGCACGATCATCACCGTGGTGCGGGCGAATTCCGAGGAAATGATCGTCGCGCTTTCGGCATTCTTGCCGTGGTCGATCTCGATCCCCATCCAGCCGAGCCGTTCGCAGACCCGCCGCCGCACGACGCGCGAATTTTCCCCGATGCCGCCGCAGAAGACCAGCGCGTCGATCCCGCCCATGACCGCCGTCATCCCGCCAAGCTCGCGCTGCACGCGGAAGACGAAATAGTCGATCGCCCGGTGCGAGGCGGCGTTGTCGGCGGCCTCGAGCGTGCGCATGTCGTTCGACATCCCGCCCGACAGACCCAGCAGCCCGGATTCGTTATACAGGATCTGGCGGATCTCGTCGGTGGAAAGCTTTTCCTTTTCGAGCATATACAGCAGCACGCCCGGGTCGATCTGGCCGCAGCGGGTGCCCATCGGCAACCCGTCGAGCACGGAAAACCCCATCGAGGAGGCGACCGACCGCCCCTTGTAGATCGCGCACATGGACGCGCCATTGCCCAGATGCGCCACCACCACGCGCCCCGCCATCAGATGCGGCGCGATCCGTTCCAGCTCGCCGGTGACATATTCATAGCTCAGCCCGTGGAAACCGTAGCGCCGCACCCCCTCTTCGTAATAGCGGAAGGGAATGGCGAAGGTATCGTTCACGAAGGGCTGGCCGCGGTGAAAGGCCGTGTCGAAGCACGCCACCTGCGGCACGCCCGGAAACGCCTCCATCGCCGTCTTCACGCCCGCCATGTTGTGCGGCTGATGCAGCGGCGCGAAGGACGAGATCGCCACGAGATCGGCGAAGACCTGATCGTCGATCACCACGGGGGCCGCATATTTCAGTCCGCCATGCACCACCCGGTGGCCGACGGCGGCAAGCTGCATGTTCGGGAACCGCGCCCGGATCGCCGCGATCGCCGTCGCCAGCGCGCCGCTGTGCGTGGTCAGGTCGCCCGGCGGAATGGCCAGCGGCTTGCCTTCGCTGTCCTTCAGCTTCAGCGTTCCCTCCGGCCCGATGCGGTCGGCCTGACCGGTGACGATCGGATCGTCGCCATAGGCGCCATACATCGCCACCTTGAACGACGAGGACCCGGCGTTCAGCGTCAGAAAGACCTTGTGGGCCCAGGGATCTTCTTGCGGGATCATGTCGGCGCTCATCATTCGTCCCCCTTGCTGGCATGGCTCAGCGCCGCCACCGCGCAGGAGGCAAGCCGCGACATCGCGCTGTCCGACCGGGAATTCAGGATCACCGGCACCTTCGCGCCCAGCACCAGCCCGGCGCTTTCGGCATGGCTGATGAAGGTGAGCTGCTTGGCCAGCATGTTACCCGAATCGAGCCCCGGCACCACAAGGATGTTCGCCCGACCCGCGACCGAACCCGACAGCCCCTTGGTCCGCGCGGCCGCCAGATCGACGGCATTGTCCATGGCCAGCGGCCCCTCGACCGGCGCGCCCTTGATCTGGCCGCGATCGGCCATCTTCGACAGCAGCGCCGCGTCGATCGAGGACTGGATCGCCGGGTTCACCGTTTCCACCGCCGACAGCACGCCGACGCGCGGCTCCATCCCGATGGACAGCGCAAGGTCGATGGCGTTCTGGCAGATGTCCACCTTGGTCGCCAGATCGGGGGCGATGTTGATCGCCGCATCCGTCACCATCACCGGTTCCGGCTGGCCGGGCACGTCCATCACGAAGACATGGGTGAAGCGGCGCCCGACACGCAGCCCCGCCGCCTTGTCGAGCATCGGCTTCAGCAGATCGTCGGTGTGCAGATGCCCCTTCATCACCGCCGCCGCGCGCCCTTGATGGACAAGCTGGCAGGCAAGGATCGCCGCCTCGATGTCGCGGCCGGGCACGTCGATCAGTTCATAGGCCGAGATATCCTCGTTCATCTCGGACGCGGCCTTGCAGATCGCCGCGGCCTTGCCGATCAGGATCGGCTCGATCAGGCCTTCGCGCGCGGCAAGGATCGCACCGCCCAGAGAGTTCGGCTCATCCGGCACCACGACCGCGGTGGGGATCGCCGGCAGCGGTTTCGCACGGGCCAGCAGCGCCTCGAAATGGCGGTGGCTCTGCACCAGAAGGCCGGGCACCTCGACCCCCTCGCGGTCGAATTTGAAGGTGGGCGCCTCGACCTCGGCCTCGCCGGAAACCAGCAGTTCGCCGCTTTCGGCATGGCGGATATCGGTCCGCAGCAGGATGCGGCCGGCGGGCAGCTTCTTCAGCACCTCGACGCGGCAGACCACCTCGTCGCCCGCGCGGGCGAGATGGTGGAAATCCAGCACCTGCCGGCGGTAGACGGTGCCCGGCCCCGGCAGGCTGGTGCCCAGAATGGCCGAGATCAGCGAGCCGAGGAACATCCCCGGCGCGGTCTGTTCGGGCGTGCCGTCGCCGTCCAGATCGCCGTTCGGCAGGTGGACGGGATTACAGTTCCCCGAAGAGGCCGCGTAGATATACAGATCGTCCGGCGTCACCAGCCGGCGCAGCTCGGCCGTCTGTCCGGGCTCCAGTTCGTCGAAGGTGCGGTTCACAAGATGCATGGTCATTCACTCCGCTGGCGTCGGCAGATGCCGATCCCTGATATCGCGCCGGATCGTGTTAGACCGTGCGGCGGACCGGCGCCTTGATCGAGATCAGAACCATCCGGTTTCGATGCGAAAACCGTTCAGTCGAGCGTCCGAACCCCCGGCAGGTCGTCGATCCCCTGCCCGCGCGATTGCAGCCAGGCGATGAACAGCACCGCCATGCCGGTCAGCGTCAGCGCCATGCCGACGACCCCGGTGGCCCACCAGCCGAACCCCGCCGTCAGCGCGATACCGGCAAGCCAGGGACCAAGCGCGTTGGCCATGTTGAAGGCCGCGTGGTTCATCGCCGCCGCCATCGACTGCGCCTGCCCCGCGACATCCATCAGCCGCGTCTGCAACGGCACCACCAGCCCCGTGCCAAGCCCGAGCGCCAGCGACGACAGCACCATCATCCACCAATTGCCGACGCAGAGCGCGGAAAAGCCCTGCGTCGCCGCCATGAACAGCATCAGCAGGAAGGCCGCGCGGAACACGCCCAGCCGGATCGTCAGCCGCGCGGAAAAGATGCTGCCGAAGGTGCCGCCCACGCCGAACATCGCCAGCGCCAGCGCCACGCCCCAGACGGGCGGCGTCGTGGTCGCCAGCATGGCGGCGGAGAGGAAGGCATAGACGGAAAAGACCCCGCCCGTGCCGATCGCGCCGACCAGCAGCATCAGGATCACCGGCGGATCCACCAGCGCATGCAGCTCCTGCATCGGCTGCACATCGGGCGGCGCGACGCCGCGCGGGGCGAAGCGCAGGATCACCACCGCAGCGATCAGCGCGACCACGCCCGGCAGCGCAAAGCCCCACCGCCAGCCCAGCCCCTGCCCCAGCAGCCCCGCCAGCGGCACCCCGATGATATTCGCCACCATCAGCCCCAGCATCACCTGCGTCACGCCGCGGGCGCGCTGTTCCTTGGGCAGCGCATCGGCGGCGAACAGCATCGCCGCCCCCAGAAACCCGCCATGCGGCAACCCCGCCAGAAACCGCGCCCCCACCAGCGAGGAATATCCCGGCAGCACCGCCGCCAGCAGGTTCATCGCCCCGTAGATCGCGATCAGCGCCGCCAGATAGCGCCGCCGCGGCAGTCTGGCGCCCAGAATCGTGGTGATCGGCGCGCCAACCACGACGCCAAGCGCATAGACGCTGACCACATGGCCGGCCTCGGGTTCGGTGACGCCAAGGTCGCTCGCATACCAGGGCAAAAGCCCCATCGCCGCGAATTCGGACGTGCCGATCGCGAAGGCCCCGAGGGCCAGCGCCAGAATCGCGAAGCGGAAGGATTTCGGATCGGACATGTATCACCCGGGGCACGAGATTTCCGCCCTGTTAGCGATACCCGTGACGGCTGTCCATAGTGCCTTCGGGCGCCGGGGCCTGCGGATGCGGGCCCCGGCATCGCGCGCCCCGGAACGCCCAGATATCGAGCGTGTTTTCCCGTTCCCGGTGCGAAAAATGGGTCACGAAGGAATTCCGTTCCTGCACCTTCAGCCGGATGCAGGCGGCGGAAAATTCCTCCCCCATAGCGGCCTTCAGCGGCGCATCCGCGTCATAGGCGCGAATCGCATCCAGAAGATTCAGCCGCAGCTTCGGCGCGCCCCCGACCTTGTGGCCGTCGGCATAAATGTCGATGTCGTCGCGCGGGCCGGGATCGGCTTTGGATTTCAGCCCCACCGCGATGATGTTGGCCCGCAACCAGACAGGGGGTCACCGCCCCGTCGGCAAACTCAGCCGGGCCGGGCACGCGCACCATATGGGTGCGGTTGTTGCCGGTCCATCCGGGCCCGCTGCCGGCGTGTTTCGTCATCCGTTGGCTCCCCGTGCGTTCGCTTTCGCAAGTCCGCTTGCGCATGCGTGGAAAATGCAACCTGCCGCGTGCCCGCCCTGCACGGAGGGCGGGCGGAGGACTAGCGCGGCTGGTCGGAGACGATGGCCGACAGAAGCCCGAAGGCCGAGCGCCGCCCCGTCTGAAGCCGGTAGGCCAGCATCGCCTTCGACCGGCTGCCGGGCAGCATCGCGGCAAGGGTGAAGAAGGCGGAGAGGCCGACCTTGTTCTTCAGCCGCAGGTCGCGCTGCTGCCAGACGCGGCGCACCAGCCGCATGCAGGTCGCCGCGGGCGGCCTCCGGCCCACGGCGATGTCCCGATACAGGCTGCGCTCGAGATGGAAATACATCTGGTCGGGGGGCGTCATCTCATGCCCCCGCCCGAGGCGGGCGAGGATCCGGCCCAGATGTTCGGTGCGCCGTCTGAAGCGGCTGATGTCGCGCTCCAGAACCGCCGCCTCGGGCGTCCGGCCCAGACCCGAATCGTTGCTGCCGTGGACCCGGTAGCAGCCGAGTTCCTCGGAAATGCTGACCACATCGCCGAGGAAGGGAGCGGCGAAGACGATCGCGCCATCGACGAACTTGTCGTAGTCCGCCTCGCGCAGCATCTCGCACAGGTCGCGGCGGAAGACGTTGCCCGAGGTGGGCGGGCTGCGATAGGCGCCCTCGGCCAGCACGTTCCGCGCCAGCTCTTCGCTGTCGCGATAATCGTCGAGCGCGGGCACCGCGGTCGAGATCACCTCGTCGTCCGGCCCGATGCGGGTCAGCGCGAACTGAAGCTTGGCGACACGCGCATCCAGCATCGGGATGATCTTCGCCAGCGAGCCGGGCTTGAGCGCGTCATCCGCATCCAGAAACAGCACGAAAGGCGCGGTGGTGTGGTCGAGGCCGTAAAGGCAGGCATTGCGGGCGCCGGAATTGGGGATGCGGAAGGCCGGAACGCCGGTGCTGAGGATCGCGGACCAGGACCCGTCGGTGGATCCGTCGTCCACGACGACCACCTCGACATCCTGACGGTCTTGCGACAGCACGCTTTGAATGGCGCGGATGACGAAGGCTTCGTAGTTATAACATGGAATGACGATCGCAAGCGCAGGCGGAGCCGGAGGCCCCGTCGAAATTCTTTGACCCATAGGAATACCCATTCACTCATGACAAGAAACGGAACTCACCCCGGACGGGGCGCACCAAACAAAGCACCTGAATTTCCCGCTTTGCGCCCGTTTGAGGAGGGGGCGCGCAGCATCCGAAGTCATCTTCCAGAACGATGTTAATGATGGCTCTTTTGGCGAAAATGTGCAATATCGTCCAAGGTCGGTCGCGCGCTCATTGTCCGCAAGACCCGGGTCAGACAAGACTGGATCCGAATTCCTGTCATTTTAACCAGTTCGTGGACGGCGTTTCCCGCAATGGATGTTTTTCTCCACCCAATCTATCAACCCACAGTCGAAAAAACCGACCTGAAAGGCCTTGGCGATTTCCTGCCGAGGCAATGCGCGCCGGGAAAAACGCCCGTTTTTTCAGCAAATCCCGGCGGTGAAATGCCGTATTCCGCGGCCGGCGGCGGGGCGGGATCGCAATGAATGTCGCCCTGTTGCTGAGCTGCGGCGCGTTTGAAGGGTATTTCGGCCGCGTTCAGGGGCTGACTCGCGAAAGCTATCTGGCGAATTACCGGAACGACTGGTCCTGGTATTACGCGGCGGGGCTGCTGGCGAATGGAATACAGCCGCTGATCTATATCCCCTCGCTGCATGAAACGGGCCGGTATGACACCGATGTGGGCGTGCCGGTGCGGTTCCTGCCGCTGGCGCGCTGGTATCATCCGTTCGAGGGGGTCTGGCCCAAGCGGATCGCCCGGCGCAGCCCGGTCACGCTGCATGCCGATGACGTGCTGAACACGCGCGCCTTCATGGCGCCGCTGCGGGCGGCGCTGCGCGAGGACGGGATCGCCCTCATTTACGTGCAGGAATACTGGACCGGCCGGTTCGACCATCTGGTCACCCATCTCGACCTGCCCGTCGCGGCGGCGGATCATGGCGGCGGCGCGCGGGGCGCGATGACCCGGCGCAAGCGCGAGACCTTTGCCCGTGCCGCGGCGATTTACAGCCAGACCCCCGACGAATGCGACAGCGTGCGCGCCCATGGCGGCGATCCGATCCTGCTGCCGAACGGCTGCGACACGCAGGTCTTTTCGCCCGACCCGTCGATCCCGCGCGAAAAATCGGTGCTGACCATCGCCCGGCTGACCAACAAGCAGAAACGGACGAGCGACCTGATCGACGCCATGACCCATCTGCCCGAGGACTGGCGGCTCGACATCCTCGGCACCGGGCCGGACCTGGCCATGCTGCAACGCCGGGCCGAGACGGCGGGCGTGGCCGGACGGGTGAATTTCCTGGGCTTCGTCGGGCGGACAGAGCTGCGCGACAGGCTGCGCCGCGCCGGCGTCTACGCCATGCCTTCGGAGAACGAGGCCGTCGCCATCGCCGCGCTGGAGGCGATGGGCTGCGGCACGCCGCCGGTGCTGACGCGCATCCGCGCCTTCGAGATTCTGGTGGAGGACGGGGTCAGCGGCAGGCTGGTGCCGGTGGGCGATCCCGCGGCGCTCGCGCAGGGGATCCTCGACGCCTGGGACAATCGCGCGGCATGGGGGGCTGCCGCCGCGGAAACGGTGCGCGCGCGGTTCGATACCCGGGTGCTTTATCGTGAACTGGCGCGGACCCTGCGCGCGGCCTGTGCGCCACCGCCCGGTGGCGGGGATGCGGCCCCGCGGCCCGCAGAGGCCGGGGCCTGACATGCTGTCGATTCAGGCGCTGCGCGGCGCGGGCTGGCTGGTTCTGTCGCGCTTCCTCGGGCGGTTCGTGGATTTCTTCACGCTGCTCATCCTTGCCCGGCTGCTGACGCCAGCGGATTTCGGGCTGACCACGCTGGCGCTGACGCTGATCGTCGTGCTGGATGCGGTGCTGGAAATCCCGGTCACCCAGGCGCTGCTGCGTCTGCGCAGCTTTGACAAGTCGCATCTGGATACCGGCTTCACGCTGGGGCTGATGCGCGGCGCGATGATCGGCGCGGTGACGCTGGCCGCCGCCTGGCCCTTCGCCGCCTTCTACGACGACAGCCGGCTGATCCCGCTGATGGCGGTGCTGTCGCTCGGCCCGATCGCGCGCGGGCTGGCGAGCCCGGGGATGATCGTCTACATCCGCGCGATGAGCTTCCGGCAGACCTTCACCGCCGAGATCCTCGGCAAGATCTGCGCCTTCGCGCTGGCGATCACGCTGGTCCATCTGGGGGCGGGCTACTGGGCGATCGTGGCGAATACCGTGACGGCGGCCGTCGCCACCTCGCTTGCCACGCATTTCATCGCCCCCTATCGCCCGAAGATTTCCTTTGCGCGTTTCAAGGACTTCGCCGGCTTCACCGGCTGGTTTTCCTCGGCGCAGATCGTCGGCGCGCTGAACTGGCAGTTCGACCGCATCCTGCTCGGCCGGTTCGTGGACCGCCCGACGCTTGGCAGATTCGCCATCGCGAGCGACCTGTCCGTGATGCCGACGCAAAGCCTGATCGGCCCGGCGATGCAGCCGGTGATGGCCGCTTTCGCCACGATCAACGATCAGCCGGACCGGATGCGGACGGCCTTCCTCAAGGCCGCGCGCTTCGCCATGTTCGCGGCCCTGCCGACCGGGGTCGGCATCGCGCTGACGGCGGATCTGATCGTAGCGCTGCTGCTCGGCCCCGGCTGGGAAGAGGCGGGGCCGCTTCTCAGCCTTCTGGTGCTGGCGGTGCTGCCCGGAGCGTATTTCCAGACGCTTTCGTCGCTCTGCGTGGCGATGAACCGCCCCTCGGTGCTGTTCCGCGTCTGCGTCTTTGAGCTTGGCCTGCGCATCCCCCTCGTCTGCATCGGGCTTTTTCTCAGCGGGGTCGACGGCGTCGTCTGGGCGCGGGTCGCCATTTCGATGGCGATGCTCGGCATCTACATGCTTTACGCCCGGCTGCTGGTCGGTCTGGGGTTCCGCAGGCAGATCATCAACCTGTGGAAGCTCGCATTGGCGACGGGGCTGATGGCCGTCGCGGTGGCGCTGCTGCGCCCCGCGCTCGACGATCTGGGCCTGCCGGTGATCCTTGAGCTGCTGCTGGCCGCCGCGACGGGTCTGGCGATCTACGGCGCGGCGCTGTTCGTCCTTGGCGTGCGGCTGGAACTCGGCCGGGGGCGGTTCGCGCTGACCGACCGATGGGCCCGGCCTCAGGCATAGACGCGGACGTTGTCGACCCGCATATGCGTTTCATGATGCTCGGGCAGGAGCGGATCGGGAAAGGGATAATCCGCCCGCAGCGCCAGCGTGAGAAGCAGCCAGAACCCGTCATCCGCCGCATCCATCTGGCCCGAGCGCATCAGCGTCCATACCGCGGGCTGGCCGGTGTTCATGTCGATGACGGGGCGCCGGTTGAAATAGGTCGCGCAATAGTCGCCCTCGACCAGCATTCCGTAAAGATTGTAGCTTTGCGTCAGATCCTCGGTCGTCCAGACGCCGGTGCCCGCGTGATTGTCCTCGGGCGGGCCCCATTCATGGACATTGGTGCCGTAAAGCTTCGGCTCGAAGCCCTTGTGTTCCACGATGTCCAACTCGACCGCCGTTTCCGGTTGCAAGATCACCCGGTCGTTCAGCAGCCAGAACGCCGGCCAGGTCAGCGGATGCGCGGGAAAGATCATCCGCGCCTCGAAATAGCCGCGCCGCCAGCTGCGCATCACCGTGCCGTCGGATTTGGCGGTCTGGAGATTGCCGCCCACCCATTGCGCCTCGGGCTCGGAATTGCCCCAGTAGTTCGGGATGTTCATCTCGCGCCCGATATAGCGGGCGGAAATCTGCAGCGCCTTGCCGTTTTCGGTCAGCGGATCGTCGACGATCGCATAGGGGTCGAAGCGTTCCTCCCCGCCGAAGCGGGCAAAGGCCGCGCGCCCGTAATGGCCCGGGTCGGCCGTCCCCGCCTTCGGCCCCGCATCCCAGATCGAGCGGTCGATCCGCGTGAAGCTGTCCTCGAAGACAAGGCTCCGGCCCGCGACGGGATCGGCGGGCGGCGCCGCGGCCCATGCGGTGCGGACAAGTGCGGGTGTGGCAAGCGTCGCGGTCGCAGCCGCAATAAGCCCCCGACGGGACAGTGTGACCATCTGGCAACCTCCTGAAAACCCGGCGGACGATGGGGCCGCGCCGGCATACTCGTCAAAGAACCCGGTCGCGCGGGCTGTCATGTTCCGGATCGGGCAACATTCCCGAACGGAAGGCAGTCTCGTCAGGCCGGGAGTATGTGCGAGAATCGCCCCGCGGTCGAGAGCGCAGGCACCCCTTCCAGCGGTTTGCCGCATCGCGGCATGCGCGGCCCCGCATGCGGCGTTGTGAGGCCGGTTCTGACCCCGGAGCCGCGGCGCGGCGGACAGGCAGAAAGGGGGCACCGCCCCCTGCGGGCGTGGCCGAATCCGTTTCCCCCGCCCGCGCAGAGGATTGTCCCGATCGCCCGTGCGGGAATGGCAGATCTTGCCGCCGGTCCCCCGTTAGGCTTTCATCAACGATACCGGACGGGGCCGCCCCCGCCCTTCCCCGCGCGGAACCTCCGCGCCGCAACGCCCGAGGCCCGATGACCCTTCTGTTCAATTCCGATGCGACCCGCGGCACGATCTTCGCCGATATCCTCCGCACCGCCTTCCCCGACATCCCGGTGCGGATCGGCGCCGACAGCGTGGCAGGCCCCGAGGTGCGCTACCTGATGACCTGGACCGCCCCCGCCGACCTGTTCACCCGCTATCCGAATGTCGAGGTGATCTTCTCGCTCGGCGCGGGGGTGGACCAGTTCGACCTGCGGAGCTTCCCGCCGGGGGTGCAACTCGTGCGGCTGGTGGATGAGGATCTGGCCGCGATGATGCGCGATTACGTCTGCATGGGGGTGCTGGCCGCGCATCGGAACCTGCCCGAATATCTTGGCCAGCAACGGGATGAGGTCTGGCGCGCCCTGCCGGTGAAACTTGCGTCGGAACGGCGGGTCGGCGTGCTCGGCCTCGGCCAGCTCGGACAGGCGGCGCTGGCGGCGCTGGCGGGCTTCGGCTTCCGGCTTTCGGGCTGGAGCCGCAGCCCGCGCGAGATCGCGGGTGTCCGCTGCCATTCCGGGGCCGAAGGGCTGGACGCGATCCTGCGCGAAAGCGATATCCTCGTCTGCCTGCTGCCGCTGACGGCGGAGACGCGCGGCATCCTGAACGCCGATCTGTTCGCGAAACTGCCCGAGGGCGCGGCGCTGGTCCATGCCGGACGCGGGGCGCAGCTCGACCCGCAGGCGCTGCGCGCGGCGCTCGATTCGGGGCGGCTGTCGGGGGCGATCCTCGACGTGACGAACCCAGAACCCCTGCCGCCCGGCGATCCGCTCTGGCATCATCCGCGCGTCATCGTCACGCCGCATATCGCCTGCCAGACCCGGCCCGAGGTGATGGCGCGTCATACCATCACCGTCCTCCGCGCCCACCGGGAAGGCCGCCCCCTGCCCGGTCTTGTGGAAAGCGGGCGCGGGTACTAGGCCAGACGCCCGCGCCGGCGTTGCGGGCTTTCTGCCTTTCATCTTTCCTTAAATATCCCGGGGGTGAATTGCCCGGCACGGGCAAGAGGGGGCGGCGCCCCCTTTCTTGCGGTCTCCATCTGTCCGCGCGCCCGGGTTTTGGACAGGCCTTCGTGGCAGGCCCAAAGCCCGTGGGCTGGCTCGCGGTATGAAAGGAACCCCGGCGGGTCCGGGCTTACAGGCCGCCGATATGCAGCGCCTTGGTTTCCAGATATTCCTCGATCCCCTCCGCACCGCCCTCGCGGCCGAGGCCCGACAGCTTGACGCCGCCGAAGGGCGCCACCTCGGTCGAGACGCCGCCGCTGTTCAGCCCGATCAGGCCGAATTCCAGCGCCTCACCCACGCGGAAGCCGCGCGCGAGATCGCGGGTGTAGAAATAGGCGGCCAGCCCGAAGGGGGTGCCGTTGGCGATGGCGATGGCCTCCTCCTCGGTTTCAAAGCGGAAGATCGGGGCGACGGGGCCGAAGGTTTCCTCGTTCGCCAGCTGCATCCCGGTCGTCGCGCCGGTCAGCACCACCGGATCGGCATATTGCGGGGCCAGATCGCGCGCGGGCGTCGCCCGTTTCGCGCCCTTGGCCAGCGCATCCCCGACATGGCGGCGGATCTTGGTCAGCGCGGCCTCGTTGATCATCGGGCCGATGTCGGTGCCGGGCGCGGTGCCGGGGCCGACCTTCAGCGCCGCGACGCGGGCCGCGAGCTTTTCGACGAAGGCGTCATGCACCCCCGCCTGCACCAGAATCCGGTTGGCGCAGACGCAGGTCTGCCCGCCGTTGCGGAACTTCGACACCATCGCCCCCTCGACCGCCAGATCCAGATCGGCGTCGTCGAAGACGATGAAGGGCGCGTTGCCGCCCAGCTCCAGCGACAGCCGCTTGACCGTCGGCGCGCATTGCCCCATCAGCAGCGCGCCGACGCGGGTCGAGCCGGTGAAGGACAGCTTGCGCACCACGGGCGAGCCGGTCAGCACCGCGCCGATCACCTCGGGCCGGCCGGTCAGGATGTTGATCACCCCCGCCGGTATCCCCGCCCGTTCGGCCAGCACGCCAAGCGCCAGCGCCGAATAGGGGGTGAAGTCCGAGGGCTTGATGACCACCGTGCAGCCCGCCGCCAGCGCGGGCGCGACCTTGCGGGTAATCATCGCATTGGGGAAGTTCCATGGCGTGATGATCGCGCAGACGCCGCCCCCCTGTTTCATCGTCAGGATGCGCCGATCGCCCGTGGGCGAGGGGATGGTGCGGCCATAGATCCGCCGCGCCTCCTCGGCGAACCATTTGACGAAGCTGGCGCCGTAGCGGATTTCGCCCAGGGCCTCGGACAGCGGCTTGCCCTGTTCCTCGGTCAGGATCGCGGCGAGGTCGGATTCGTGCGCGACCATCAGGTCGAACCATTTCATCAACAGATCGGCGCGGTCGGCATGGGTGCGGGCACGCCAGGCGGACAGCGCGGCCTCGGCGGCGGCGATGGCGGCCTCGGCCTCGGCCCCGGTGCAGTCGGGCATGTGGCCCATGACCTCGCCCGTCGCGGGATTGGTCACGGGCATATCCGCGCGGTCGATCCATTGCCCGCCGATCAGGGCGGATTGGGTGAACAGGGCGGGATCGGCGAGCTTCACTTATGCCTCCAGCGCGGCCAGAACCGCGGTCGTGATCGTTTCGGTGGAATGGCTGCCGGGGCGGATGCCGATGCCCTGCGCGGTCGCGGCCTCGATCGCCGTCAGGATCGCGGCGGCGGCCTCCGCCTCGCCCAGATGGTCGAGCATCATCGCCGCCGACCAGATCGCCGCGATCGGATTGGCGATGTTCTTGCCCGCGATATCGGGGGCGGAGCCGTGCACCGGCTCGAACATCGACGGCGCAGAACGATCCGGGCAGATATTGGCCGAAGCCGCGAAGCCCAAGCCCCCCTGAATCGCCGCGCCCAGATCCGTCAGGATATCGCCGAACAGGTTCGAGGCGACGATCACGTCAAGGCTTTCGGGCGCCATCACCATCTTCGCCGCCATCGCGTCGATATGGGTATGCGTCACCTCGACATCCGGGTATTCGGCGGCCAGTTCGTCCGTCACCTCGTCCCAGAACACCATCGAATATTTCTGCGCGTTGGATTTGGTGACCGAGGTCAGCTTGCCCCGCCGCGACCGCGCCATCTCGAAGCCAAAGCGCAGGATGCGTTCCACCCCGGCCCGGGTGAAGATCGAGGTTTCGACCGCGACCTCGATCGGCGTGCCTTCGTGGACGCGGCCGCCCGCGCCGGAATATTCGCCCTCGGTATTCTCGCGGATGCAGAGAATGTCGAAGCCCTGCGTGCGCAGCGGCCCCTCGACACCCTTCAGCAGGCGGTGCGGGCGGATGTTGGCATATTGGCGAAAGGCCTTGCGGATCGGCAGCAGAAGCCCATGCAGCGAAACGTTGTCGGGCACCGCCCTGGGCCAGCCCACCGCACCCAGGAAGATCGCGTCGAAGGGGCGGAGTTGTTCGATCCCGTCCTCGGGCATCATGGCGCCGGTCTTCAGGTAGAAGTCGCACGACCAGGGGAAGCCGGTCCTGTCCAGCGCGAAGCCGAATTTCGCCGCCGCCGCATCCGCGACCCGCATCGCCGCATCGGTCACGTCGACGCCGATCCCGTCGCCGGGGATGAGCGCGATCGAATAGCTGTTCATGAAAGTGCCTTTCCGCATTTGCCGCAGGCATGATAGCCGCGCATCCCGGTATAGGGGACACGGTTTGCGGGCGGGATACACAATTTGATGCCGCAGGCGGGAAGCCGCGCGGCATGGAATGTGCCGGGCCGTTTTCGCGGGCCGGGAGGCGATCAGCTTGCGGGCGCGTCGGCGGCGGGCAGCCAGATGAAGAACCGCGTGCCCTCGCCCAATGTGCTTTCGGCGCGGATCTGCCCTTCCTGCCGGGCGACGATGGCCTGACAGATGGGCAGGCCAAGCCCCGTCCCCGCGCTGCCCCGCGTGGTGAAGAACGGATCGAAGATGCGCGACAGCGTTGCCGCATCCATCCCGGCGCCGGTGTCGCTGACGGTGAACAGGACCCCGGGGCGCCCGTCCGGCGCGGCTTCATCGCGGCAGGCGATGCGGATCACCCCGCCCGAAGGCATCGCCTGAATCGCGTTGACCGTCAGGTTGACAAGGATCTGCTGAAGCTCGTGCCGGTTGATCCGCAGCACCCGTCCGCTGTGCAGATCGGTTTCCAGCGTCACCCCGCTGCGGTCCAGCAGATGCCGGATCAGCGGCCGGATCCCCGCGACGGCGGCCTGCGGATCGGTGCTGGCGGCGCGGCCATCGGCGAATTCCTCGGGCCGGGCGAATTGCAGAAGCTGCCCGACCAGTGCCGAGATGCGGCGGATCTGTTCGTCGATCAGGGTCAGCTCGACCGTCGCATCGCCGCCCGCCTCGGCCACGATCATCCGCAGGATTTCGAGGTTGCCCTGCATGACCGCCAGCGGGTTGTTGATCTCATGCGCGACGCCGGCCGTGACCTCGCCGATGGTGGCAAGCTTTTCCGACAGGACAAGCTGGCGCGACGCGGCCTCAAGCGCCAGATTGCTGCGGGTCAGATCGGCGGTGCGTTCCTCCACCCGGGTGTTCAGATCGGCGTTCAGCTCGCGCAGGTCGCGTTCGCGCGCCTGCAGACGGTCGAGCAACTGGTCAAGGTGCTGCGACAGCCGGGTGATTTCCTCGGCCCCCTGCACCGCGCCCGTGCGCGCCCCCATGTCGCCCGCATCGACATGGCCGATGGTGCGGCCCATCGCCTCCAGCGGGCGAAAGATGCCGCGCGCCCAATGCAGGAACAGCGGCACCGACACCAGCGTCAGCGCGGTGAAGACGCCGATGATGATCGTCCATGTGATCCGGCGCGCCTGCCGGTAAGGGGCCTCGGGGATGCCGGCGTAAAGCATGCCCACCCGGTTTCCCCGGCTGTCGCGGATCGGCTCGTAGGCCGACAGATACCAGTCGTTCACGACAAAGGCGGTGTCGTTCCATGTCTCCCCCTCGACCAGCACCCTTTCGCGCACCGGGGGCGCGGCGCGGGTGCCGATGGCCCGCGCCCCGTTCGCCGCCCGCGCGGTGGTGGAGATGCGGATATCGTCGAGGAAAAGCGAGATGACGCCGTGATCGAGCGGCCCGTCGACCCGCCGCGCGACGCCCGGATCGCTGACCGGATAGACCAGCGCGCTGATCCCGTCGATGAAATCCGCGTTGTGGTTCAAGAGGATGCCGCCCACGATCCGGCCGCCCCCGCCGCGCAAGGGGCTGGAGGCGAGGATGACGAGCCCGCGCCGTTCCACCCCCGTGGGCGGGTCGAGCGCGATCTTCGCCCGTTCCGCGAGTGCCGGCGACAGCGCGGCCAGTTCGTCGGGACCCAGCACCTCGATCCCGCTGCTGGCCGGGCTGTTCGCCCCATCGTCGAGCCAGAGGAAATCGAGCCCCAGCCTTTCGCGGTTTTCCTCCAGCCAGCCGGCGCGGGCCGCGCCCTCGGGCATCTCGGCGGTCTCGCCGAAGACGGCGACGTTCTGCCCGGTGCTGTCGATCAGATGCGCAAGATACTGATGCGCGACGACAAGATCACTGGTCACCCGGGTCAGCAGGATCTGGTCGGTGCGCGCGATCCAGCGCTGCATCGTCACCCCGATCAGCACCGGCATCAGCACGAGGATCGGCAGGAGCGCGATCACCAGCAGCCGGAACCGGACCGAGGTATCCCGCTGCCAGAGCGGCGCGCGCCCGTCAGTCATCAGGCCCCGTCAGGTCGGGCTGCGTCAGGTCGGGCGGAAAGGTCCCGAGGATCAGCGCCCGCTCGATCAGGTTGCGCAATTCGCGCACATTGCCGGGCCAGTCGCGGCGGCGCAGGGCCGCCTCGATCCGGGGGGTGATGTCCAGCGCGGGCATGCCCAGCTGGCGCGACAGCCGTTCCATGAAGAAACCGGCCAGCGCCACCACATCGTCGCCGCGCTCCCGCAGGGGCGGCATGTGCAGATGGACGATGTTGATCCGGTAGAACAGATCGGCGCGGAAGCGCCCGGCGGCGACCTCGGCCTCAAGGTCGGTGTTGGTGGCGAAGATCAGGCGCAGATCGACGGGGATTTCCCGTTCCGCACCCACGGGACGGACGCGGTGATCCTCGATCACCCGCAGGAGCTTGGCCTGCGTCGACAGCGGCAGGCCCGAGACTTCATCGAGGAACAGGGTGCCGTCCTGCGCATGCAGGAACAGCCCCTCGCGCCGGTTGGTGGCACCGGCGAAGGCGCCCTCGACATGGCCGAAGAGCTCCGCCTCGACCATCTCGGCGCTCATCGCGGCGCAGTTGACCGGCACGAAATGGTGCTGCGCGCGGGGCGACAGGTCGTGGATCATCCGCGCCGCGACCTCCTTGCCGGTGCCCGAGGCCCCGGTCAGCAACACGGACGACGGCAGCGGCGCCACCCGGGCGATGGCGGCGCGGATCGCCTCGATCGCCGGGGAGTTGCCGGTGAGACGGTCCGAGGTCAGGCTGCTTTCGGCGGAACTGCGCAGCTTGTGCCGCAGCACGTGGTTTTCGTTTTCCAGCCGCATATGTTCGGCCGAGCGCGCGACGGCGTTCAGCAACTGGTTCGAGCGGAAGGGCTTGAGCAGCATGTCCACCGCACCGGCCTGCATCGCCTCGATCGCCGTTTCCAGATCGGCGAAGGCCGAGATCAGCACCACGGGCGGCAGGAACCCCCGCCCCCGCTGCCGCGCGAGCCAGTCAAGCCCGCGTTCCGCCCCAAGGATGTTGTCGAGCACGATCACGTCAAACTGCGCGCAGGCGAGCCAATCCTCGGCCTCGGCGATCGAGGCGGCCAGTTCCAGCCGCTTGCATTGGGGCCCAAGGATGCGGGCGATGAAATGCCGCATTCCCGGTTCGTCATCCACGATCAAGACGGATATGCTGGCCAGCCGGGTGCCGTAGGCCGAGGCGCGCTGCGGCAGGGCCGCGGCATCTACCGGATGGGTCATCTTGGATCTCCTCTTCCCGAACCGGGCATTTTCGGAGTGGAGCCCCCTTGTCGCATGTCCGCCACGGGCGGGCAAGCCGGGGTCAGGTTCCGGCGGCCTGCGCGGGCAGGCAGTCGCGGAAGGCGCGCACCATGGGCGATTGCGGATCGCGCGCGGACAGCACCGCCACCAGCGGCAGGCGCAGCGCCGGCGCGGTCATCGGGCGCAGCGCGATGCCGTCGCCCGGCGCCAGCAGCGCGGCGAAACTTTGCGGCACGACCGCGCACCACAGCCCGCCCCGCAGATGCGCCAGAATGCCCGCCAGCGAATTGCAGGTGATCCCCGCGCGGATCAGCGGCTTGCCCGCCCCATCCCCGGGCACCGGAAAGCCCGCGCCAAGCGTGACCAGCGGCTGGGTCATCGCATCGCGCCACGGGATCATCTTTTCCGCGGCAAAGGGATGATCCGGCGGGCAGGCGAACATCATTTCCTCTTGTGCGAGCACGATCCGCGACAGCGCGGCATTCCCCGCCACCGCATCGTCGAGCCACAGCAGCCCCCCGTCCAGCGCGAAACCCCCGATCCCCTGCACGATCTGTTCGGCACTCATCGGGCTTGCCGTGATGCGGGCCAGCGGGTTGCGCTCCTCGAACCGTTCGGTGATGCGCGGCAGGGCGGCCATCGCGGCGGGCGTGACGCCAAGCCGCAACTGCCCGGTCAGCCCGCCCTTGCGCCGGCCGCTCAGATCGTCCTTCAGGCTGCCGAAATCGGACAGGATCTGCCGCCCCCAAGGCAGGACCCGCTCCCCCTCGGCCGTCAGGCCCATGAACCGCTTGCCCCGGACGATCAGCGCGACGCCCAGATCCTGTTCGAGCTTGCGGATCGCCTGCGACAGCGTGGGCTGGCTGACGCCGCAAAGCTCGGCCGCGCGACCGAAATGCTGCTCTTCCGCGAGGGTGACGAAATATTCCAGATGCCGGATCAGCATGATGCCCCTGCCCGTCACGACGGACTTGATTTACGTTATGTTAATATGAATATATCGAAGTGGTAAGAATCGCGCCGCCGGTGACGGCATGCGCCGCATCGGCCCGCATGACCGCGGATTTCCCTGCATCTCCTACCTCTCACAACTGCGTGATCGACTTTGGCTATTACGAAATAGCTTACACCAATCAAAACGGAATTCCACTTGCGGCGCAAGATCTTGATTATCCCATGGAATTCATCAGGTTTTGCGAAAATGGCGCGACATATTGACCGGGGTGGAGCCGTTGCCCGCAAGCCTGTTTTTCAGCGCTTGTGCCCAAGTCGCAGGCAACATTACAGCTGAATGACGGCGGTGTGCCACGGCACACAGTCCGATCCAGGCATTATGGCAAGGGCAGGCGCGGCACCATGTATGGCACCAAACTCAACCTCGGACGGCGGCAATTCCTGAAGATCCTCGGCGCGGGGGCGGCGTCGGTCACGGCGACGGCGATGGGGCTTTCGACGGCCGAGGCGCAGGTCGCGGCCGCGGTCCGGCCCTACAAGCTGCTGCGCTCGAAAGAGACGCGCAACAACTGCACCTATTGCTCGGTCGGCTGCGGGATCTTGATGTATTCGATGGGCGACGGCGCGCGGAACGCCAAGCCGCGCATCTTCCATATCGAGGGAGACCCCGACCACCCGGTCAGCCGTGGCTCGCTCTGCCCCAAGGGGGCCGGGCTGCTCGACATGATCCATTCGAAGAACCGGCTGCTGTATCCCGAATACCGCGCGCCGGGGTCCAGCGAATGGAAGCGGATCGGCTGGGACGAGGCGGTCAAGCGCATCGCGCGCCTGCTGAAGGACGACCGCGACGCCAATTTCATCGCCAAAAACGACAAGGGCCAGACGGTGAACCGCTGGCTCAGCTCAGGGATGCTGGCATCGTCGGCGGCGTCGAACGAAACCGGCATCCTCGACTTCAAGTTCGCCCGGTCGCTCGGTATGCTCGGGCTCGACTGTCAGGCGCGGCTTTGCCATGCGCCGACGGTTTCGGCGCTGGCGCCTTCGTTCGGGCGCGGCGCGATGACCAACCACTGGGTCGACATAAAGAACGCCAACGTGGTCATGGTCATGGGCGGCAACCCGGCCGAGGCGCATCCCGTCGGCTTCAAATGGGTGATCGAGGCCAAGATCAAGAACAAGGCCAAGGTGATCGTCGTCGATCCGCGGTTCAACCGGACGGCCTCGGTCGCGGACATCTTCTCGCCGATCCGGGCCGGGTCTGATACCGCCTTCCTGATGGGGGTGGTGCGCTACCTGCTGGAAACCGGGCAGATCCAGCATGATTACGTGCGCGCCTACACCAATGCGCCGCTGATCGTGCGGGCGGATTACAGCTTCGACGAGGGGCTGTTCTCGGGCTTCGACGCGCAGACCGGCAATTACGACAAGACGAGCTGGACCTACGAACGCGACGCCGATGGCAACGCGCTGCGCGATCCGTCGATGAGCCATCCGCGCTCGGTCCTGCAGCTGCTGAAGAAACATGTGGACCGCTACACCCCCGAGGTGGTCGAGGAAATCACCGGCGTCAAACAGGCCGAGTTCCTGCGCATCGCCGGGATCATCGGCTCCTGCGCGGCGAAGGACAAGACGCTGACCTGGCTTTACGCGCTTGGCTGGACGCACCACACGGGCGGCGCGCAGATCATCCGCGGCGCGGCGATGATCCAGCTTCTGCTGGGCAATATCGGCATGGCGGGCGGCGGCGTGAACGCGCTGCGCGGGCATTCCAACATTCAGGGCTATACCGACCTCGGCCTGCTGTCGACGCGGATCCCCGGCTACATGAACCTGCCGACGGACAAGCAGCAGACGCTGGCGCAATACCTTGAGGAAACCACCCCCAGGGCGATGCAGCCGGGTCAGGTCAACTACTGGTCGAACACGCCCAAGTTCTTCGTCTCGCTGCAAAAGAACCTGTTCGGCAAACATGCGACGAGGGAAAACGACTGGGCCTACGATCTCTTGCCGAAATGGGACCGCAGCTACGACATGCTGGCCTATTTCGACCTGATGTATCAGGGCAAGGTCAACGGCTACATCGCGCAGGGCTTCAACCCGCTGGCCGCGATGCCGGACAAGAACAAGACCTCCAAGGCGCTGTCGAAGCTGAAATTCCTCGTCATCATCGACCCGCTGGTGACCGAGACCTCGAACTTCTGGCGCAACGAGGGCGCGTTCAACGACGTCCCCACCGAAGAGATCATGACCGAGGTGTTCCGCCTGCCCTCGAACTGCTTTGCCGAGGAAAACGGGGCCATCGTCAATTCCGGCCGTTGGCTGCAATGGCACTATGCCGGGCAGGAACCGCCCGGAGAGGCACGGCACGATCCGCGGATCCTTGGCGAGATCATGATGGAGATCCGCCGGCTTTACGAAACCGAAGGCGGCGCCTGCCCGGAACAGGTCCTGCACATGACCTGGGACCACGACACCTATCACGATCCCCATTCGCCCGAACCCGAGGAAATGGCGCGCGAGGCGAATGGCTATGCGCTTGAGGATGTCTATGACGACACCGGCAAGCAGATCCTGAAGAAGGGCCAGCTGCTTGACAGTTTCGCGCAGCTGCGCGACGACGGCACCACGGCCAGCTATTGCTGGGTGTTCACCGGGTCGTGGACCGAAAAGGGCAACCAGATGGCCAACCGGGACAACACCGACACCGGCCTTGGCAACACGCCGGGCTGGGCCTGGGCGTGGCCCGCGAACCGGCGCATCCTCTATAACCGCGCCTCGATGGACGAGATGGGCAACCCGTGGGATCCGAAGCGCCAGATCCTGCACTGGGACGGCGAGAAATGGACGGGCGCGGATGTGCCGGACTTCCCGGCGACCCTGCCGCCCGGCAGCCCCGCCCAGCCCTTCATCATGCTGCCCGAAGGCGTGGGCCGGCTGTTTTCGGAAAAGGGCATGGTGGACGGCCCCTTCCCCGAACATTACGAGCCGATCGAAAGCCCGATCGCGGGCAATCCGCTGCATGATCAGGTCGTCCACAACCCGACGACCCGGCTGTTCCGCGACGATGCCGAACGCATGGGCACCCGCGCGGACTACCCCTATGTCGCGACGACCTATTCCGTGACGGAACTGTTCCGCCACTGGACCAAGCACAGCCATCTGAACGCCATGCTGCAACCCGAACAGTTCATCGAGATCGGCGAAAAGCTCGCCGCCGACAAGGGCATCGCGCATGGCGACACGGTCAAGGTAACGACGAAGCGCGGCTACATCACGGCGAAGGCCGTGGTGACCAAGCGGATGCGCACGCTCAACGTCGCCGGGCAGGAGGTGCAGCAGATCGGCATTCCCTGCCACTGGGGCTTCGAGGGGGAAACGAAGAAGGGCTACCTTGCCAATACGCTGTCGCCCGGCGTGGGCGATGCGAATTCGCAGACGCCGGAATTCAAGGCCTTCCTCGTCAACCTCGAGAAACTGGAAGGAGCGTCGGCATGAATTCGCAAAACATCATCCGGCGGTCCGCCACATCCTCGCTGACCCCCGCGCCGCAGATCCGCGACCATCAGGTCGAGGTCGCCAAGCTGATCGACGTGACCACCTGCATCGGCTGCAAGGCCTGTCAGGTTGCCTGCAACGAATGGAACGACCTGCGCGGCGAGGTGGAAACCAACGTCGGTGTCTACGACAACCCGCGCGACCTGCACCCCGATACCTGGACGCTCATGCGCTTCACCGAGCATGAGACCGAGGACAACGGCCTCGAATGGCTGATCCGCAAGGACGGCTGCATGCATTGCGAGGATCCGGGCTGCCTCAAGGCCTGCCCGGCGCCCGGCGCGATCGTGCAATATGCGAATGGCGTGGTGGATTTCCAGTCCGACAACTGCATCGGCTGCGGCTATTGCGTGGCGGGTTGCCCCTTCGACGTGCCCCGCATCTCGAAGAAGGACAACAAGGCCTACAAATGCACGCTCTGCTCGGACCGTCTGGCGGTCGGGCAGGAACCGGCCTGCGCCAAGACCTGCCCGACCGGGGCGATCGCCTTCGGCTCGAAGGAGGACATGAAGGAACTCGCCGCGACGCGCGTGGCCGAATTGCAGGAACGCGGCTATGACAACGCCGGTCTGTATGACCCGGCGGGCGTCGGCGGCACCCATGTGATGTATGTGCTGCATCACGCCGACGAGCCGGGCCTTTACGCCGGGCTGCCGAAGGATCCGAAGATCTCGGCCGTGGTCGAGGGATGGAAGGATCTGCTCAAGCCCGCCGCCGCCGTCGCGGGCGCCGTGGCCGTGGGCGCGATGGCCGCGCATTTCATCGGCGTCGGCCCCAACACCACCGACGACGACCACCCCGACGGCCGTTCCGGCCTGCGCCCCGAGGACGAAACCGACACGACCGAGGCGGGCAAGGTCACCAACCTGCCCCGCCACGCGGCCGAATGAGGGAGAGAGCGAATGGCCCATAAACAGGACCAGATCCTGCGCACGAAATTCACCGAGCGGCTCTGCCACTGGTCGATCGTCGTGTGCTTCTTCCTCGCCGCGACCTCGGGGATCTCGTGGTTCTTCCCGACCTTCTCGTGGATGTCGAACTTCCTCGGCACGCCGCAGATGGCCCGCGCGCTGCACCCGTTCCTGGGCATCGCGGTGTTTGTCGGGCTTTGCTATATGTTCAAGCGCTTCGTCCATCACAACATGCCGGTGCGGTCGGATTCCATCTGGTTCCGCAATGTCAAAAGCGTGCTGCTGGCCGATCACTCGAAAAAGCTGCGGATCGGCAAGTACAACGCCGGGCAGAAGATCCTGTTCTGGCTGATCATGTCCTCGATCGTGGTGCTGCTGCTGTCCGGGCTGGTCATGTGGCGCGCCTATTTCGCCGAATTCTTCCCGATCTGGATGCTGCGCCTCGCGATCCTTGCGCATTCCGTCGCCGGGATCGGGCTGATCCTGCTGATCATGGGGCATATCTATCTGGCGATCTGGGTGCGCGGTTCGATCACCGGGATGGTGACGGGCTATGTCTCGAAATCCTGGGCGCGGCAGCACCATGACCGTTGGGCCGAGGAACTGAAGGCCAAGGAAAGCGAGAAGGCATGACGACCATCCCGGCGCTGCGCCCCGCCCCCGAAGGCAGCCATTTCGACCCGCTGCTGCGGCCGGATCTGGGCGGGCTTTATGCCGCGCGCGCGGATCGCCTGCGCCATCTGGCCGAGGGGCATGAACTTGCGGGCTATCTGCGCCTTGCGGCCGATGTGGCGCAGGCGCAGGCGGATTGCCTCGGGCCTGTCGCGGGCGAAGATCGCGTCGATCCGCTCGCCATCGCCGGTGCGGGGCACTGGATCGCGCATCTCGACCGGATCGTGGCCGAGGTGGCGCCGAAAGCCCCCGAAACCGCCCGCGAACATTTCTCCGCGCTTGCCGCGATGGACAGGGCGGATCGGCTGGCCGCCGGCAAGGCGCTGGCCGAGGGCCGGTTCGCCGATGTCGATCCCGCGCTTGCGCCGATCTTCTGGGCCGCCCTTTCGGTCGAGGTGGCGATGGTCGCGCGCGCGATCCCCCTGCCCGACCTTGGCACGCAGGAGTCCACGACCTGCCCGGTCTGCGGCACCGCCCCCGTCGCCAGTGTGATCCACATCAGCCCCCGGCAGGGCTTTCGCTATCTGCATTGTCCGCTGTGCGAATGCGAATGGCACATGGTGCGGGCCAAGTGTTCCAACTGCGGCGACGCCAAGACGCTGGACTATCTGAGCTTCGACACCGCCGATGCCACCGTCCGGGCCGAGGCCTGCGGCGCCTGCGGCGGCTATCTCAAGGTCGTCTCGCAGGAACGCGATCCTGCGGCCGAAGTGGTGGCGGACGATCTTGCGACGCTGGCGCTCGACGATGCCTCGGTGGCCGAGGGGTATGGCCGCAGCGGCTTCAACCCCTTCGCATTGCCGGGTTAGCGCCAAAGGCCGGACGGCCCTGTCATGAGAAATACCATAGGCACAAGACCAGCCACAAAAACGCGGCAGCGGCCCCGCGCAGCAGCATCGGCGCAAGATAGGACTGCCGGCCCCGGTTGACGGCGATGCAGATGGCAATGGTGCCGGACATTGCCACCCAACCTCCCCCGATGACGAAAGCCGCCCGGCAGAGAATCGACAACAACTGGTCCATCAACGAAAACTCCCGATCCCGGCGCATCAGGACGGAATGTTCCGGCCACCGGGACCGGCATCCTGCGCCGGAACCACCCCGACCCGAATGCCGCCGCGGAAGACCAGCCCCACCTTGAGCGCCCCCCGAAAGGGCGCGTCAAGGGCGTCCGCAAGGACATCTTCCCGGAAATCCGGTTGACAGCACAGGGGAGCGCGACCGTTACACCGAACGCTATTACTGTACGGCACAGTACAACACCGCAACGGGATAGCGAACCCGGATCATGTTCCGCGATACCGCGGAATGATCGATTCCCGGCGAAAACGACACTCCCTGCCGATGTGTTCGGCAACTGGGCGGCTGGCGGAAGATCACGGGCGTCCTGCTCAGGCCCGGAACGGCCGATTCCGCGCCGGGCATCCGGCGCGGGACGCAGGCCCCGGATTCGCCCCAGCGGCGGCTTTCGGCGCCACAATCCGAACCCTATCCTGCCTGAACACACCGCAAAACCCGACCGAGCCACGCCCGGTTGTTGCAGCAGTCGGCATGCCATGTTAGGAGCGGCTGTCCCCTCGTGTTTTCGCAGCGCTGCCATGAAAACCCGGGTCCGGTGGATGCCGGCTCGGCACCGAAGGAAACGGACATGCCGCGTTAGCTCAGCTGGTAGAGCAGCGCTCTTGTAAAGCGAAGGTCGTGGGTTCGATCCCCTCACGCGGCACCAATGTCTTTCCTCCGTGAAGGTCATCACTGTCCGGATCGGTGAAGGACTGCCGCCGTCCCCCTCGTGCCGCAATCCATCCCCTCCGCCGCAGGTCCCGAAACCGGCCTCCGACAAGCTGTGAAAAGGCAGAGCGGGCGAACCATTCCATTCAAGGCCCTGTGAAATGGAACGATTTCTCCTTATCTGTCTGCGTCTTAAGCGGCGTTCTTCATTCGCCCTTCCATGCCCGCCCATCGGCAAATCCCTTGAACCGCGCGGTGAAACGCCGCCACCGCGCACAATTCCGCGCCGACATTCTTATGCGGTTGCCCGTGCGGCGGCGGCTGCGTATCCTCCCGGTGCTGAACGGAGGATTCGATGAAATACGCAGCCATCTCGCTCGCCCTGCTGCTGGCCGGTTGCGGTTCAGGCAATGCGCTCGACGCGCTTTACGCGCAGCGCGCGGCGGCGCAATGCAGCCAGCAGGGCCTGACACAGGACAGCCCCGGCTGGCAGGCCTGCTACGAACCCGCCTTCGCCAAGGCCCGCGACGTCCGCTGAGCCCCTTTCGGCCGGTTTCCGCCCCTGCCCCGCTTGCCCCTTGATCCGGGGAGCGTTTGATGTATATTCCCCAACGTTAGCGATATCACCCTGCGCAGGCCATGCCTGCCCATATCGCTCCCCCACAGTTATTGGAGAGACAGGAATGCATGTGAAGAATGCCGTGTTGACGTTCGTCGCGATGGGCGGATTTGCTGTCCCCGTGTTGTTCCAATCCCAGCCGACCGGCGGCGTGCCCGCAACTCCCGCGGTGCAAAGCGCCAACACCGATACGCCGGACGACCGCAAGGCCGGCGACAAGGCCTGAACTCCTTTTCGCAGATCCTTTTCAGGGGCCCGGTTCCGTCGGGCCCCTTTCGTTTGCGCCGCGCCGCGTCAGAGCCCGATGACCGAGATCAGCCGCCCGTAATCCGCCTCCCCGCGATGGGTGGCGCGGCGATAGGAATAGAAGCGGTCGGGATCCGAATAGGTGCAGCGGCCGATCCATTCGGCCTCGCCCACGCCCGCTTCACGCAGACGATGGAGGCCGAAGGACGGCAGGTCGAACATCGGCCGGCCGTTCGGCCCGCCCGAGAAGAAGCGCCCGTAGGCATCATCCTCCATCAGGAAGGTCTGCATGAAATCCTCGCCGACCTCATAGGCGCGCTGCGAGATGCAGGGGCCGATGACGGCGGTGATCCGGCCGCGCGCGGCGCCAAGCCCCTCCATCGCGTCGAGGGTCGCCTCCAGCACGCCGTTCAGCGCGCCCTTCCAGCCGGCATGGGCGGCGCCGATCACGCCCGCCTCGCGGTCGGCGAACAGCACCGGCTGGCAATCCGCCGTCAGCACCGTCAACAACAGGCCGGGCGTCGCCGTGACCAGCGCATCCACGGCGGGCAGCGCGGCAGGCACGGCGTCGATCACCGCGACATCGGCGGAATGGGTCTGGTTCATGCCCACCATCGCCTCGGGCGCGACATGCATCGCAGTCGCCACGCGGGTCCGGTTCAGCATCACGATCTCGCGCTGGTCCGAGGATCCGTGGCCGCAGTTCAGCCCCTGGAATATGCCCGAGGAGGCCCCGCCCTTCCGCGTGAAGAACCCGTGCGAAACACCGGAAAGCGCAGGTGATTTCAGAATTTCGAGTGTGGTCGCCATCGTCTCGTATCAAACCTTCGCCGCGTCGAATCCCGGTGGGAGGGTGGCCTGCCGTGGATGGATCGCCAGCGTCCGGAACAACTGTCCCATTTCCGCCGGGTGGGTCAAGCGCCGATGCGCCGCGACGTGATTTTCCAGCGCCGCACCGGCCAATCCTTGCGCAAGTGCCTGCGCGCGCGCCGTGATGCCCAGCCGTTCCAGCAGCACGCCCTGCGGCACCAGCGCGCTGACCGCCGCGCCCTGCGCGCGCGCGGCGCGGGCCAGCAGCTCGAAGGCGACATGGGCGGTCAGATCGGCCTCACCGGGCGCGGCGAAGGGATCGCAGGGCCGATGATCCTTCAGCGCCTGAAAGGTATCGCCAAGGCTGCGCCAGTCGCCGTAATCGACGAAGATCGCCGCCCCGCCGTGCCGCGCGATCCGGCCCGCGATCGCCGCGACGATCGGTTCAGCGGCGGGACAGGTCTCAACGATATCCCCCTCGCGCGTGTCGTTCAGCCGCTCCTGCAACGGCGCGAAGGGCACCGGCGGCGCAAGTCCGGGCGCCAGCCTGTGGTCCGCCAGCCCCACCTGCCGTTCGGCCCACATCGCGCCGCGGCGTTCGAACTGGCGGATCGGCAGGGCGTCGAAGAATTCGTTGGCGACGAGGAAAAGCGGCATTTCGGGCAGCGTCTCGACCGTATCGTGCCAGCTTGTGGCATGACCGCGCAGCCGGTCGCGCTGCACCGCGCGCAGGGTGGACGAGGCCTCGACCAGATGCACCTGCGCCGCCCCGGTCATGCCCGGCACGGCGCGCATCGCGCGCAGCATGTCGGCCATCAGCGTGCCGCGCCCCGGACCGCATTCCGCCAGCGCGAAGGGCGCGGGGCGCCCCTGATCCAGCCAGACCTGCGCGAGGCAGAGGCCCAGCATCTCGCCGAACATCTGGCTGATTTCCGGCGCGGTGATGAAATCCCCGGCCCGTCCGAACGGGTCGCGCGTCGCGTAATAGCCGTGGTCCGGGTGCAGCAGGCATTCCGCCATGTAGTGGTCGAGCCGCATCGGCCCTTCGAGCGCGATCCGCCGCGCGAGGATATCGCCAAGCGCCGTCACGCGCGCCGTGCCCTCAGCACGAGGATCAGCCCCGCAAGGATCATCGGCAAGGACAGGATCTGCCCCATCGTCAGCCCATAGTCCCCGAATTGCAGCGCGTAGCCCAGCGGATTGCCCGGCCCCTGAAACTGCGCATCGGGCTGGCGGAAGAATTCCACGAAGCCGCGCGCAAGCCCGTAGCCGATCAGGAACACGCCGAAGACCGTGCCGGGGCGGCGCAGCGCCCCCGCCCCCCAGACCAGCGCCACCAGAATGGCACCAAGGAGCAGCCCCTCCAGCCCCGCCTCATACAGCTGCGAGGGATGGCGCGCGCAGATGCCATCCACCTGCCCGGCGATGCCTTCGCAATATTGCGCGGCCTCGACCGGGAAGATCACGCCCCATGGCACATCGGTCGGACGGCCCCAGAGTTCGGGCTTGATGAAATTCGCGATCCGCCCGAGCAGCAGCCCGATCGGCGTGACCAGCGCCGCCGCGTCGCCCACGCTGAGGATCGGCAGCCGGTGGCGCAGGCAGAAGGCGACGATCGCCACCACCGTGCCGAGGAAGCCGCCGTGGAACGACATTCCCCCCTGCCAGACCTTGAGGATCTCAAGCGGATGGGTCAGGTAATAGCCCGGCTCGTAGAACAGCACGAAACCGAGCCGCCCGCCCAGCACCACCCCCGCCACGACCCATGTCAGCAGGTCCTCGACCTGCTTGGGCTGCATCGGCGGGGTGCCGCCCCAGAGTGCCGGGCGCTTCATCAGCCGCGTGATGATCAGCCAGCCCGCGACCAGCCCGCCGATATAGGCCAGCGCATACCAGCGGATCGGCAGGCCCAGCCCCGGAATGACGAAGGCATTGGGGTCGATCTCGGGGAAGGCGATGGCCATGATATGCTCCGGCAGGTTGCGGCGGCAGGAAGCATGGCCCGCGCGGCCAAGTCAACCTTGTGTCTGCACCCGCCTCCGCCCATATAGGGCAAAACCCCGTGACCCAGAGGATCCACGATGAGCGCCCAGAACAAGTTCTTCGACGAGATGTCCAAGCTGATGACCAATGCCATGGGCGTCGCGCAAGGCGCGCGGACCGAGGCGGAGACGGCGATGAAAAGCTGGATGGACCGCTGGCTCGCCGAGCGCGATTTCGTCACGCGCGAGGAATTCGACGCAGTGAAGGCGATGGCACAGAAGGCGCGCGAGGAGAACGAGGCACTGAAGGTGCGGCTCGATGCGCTGGAGGCGAAGGCTTCGGCGGAAGCTCCGAAGGTCTGAGCCTTGTGGGGGCGGAGTGAGGGGGCCAGCCCCCTCGCGGCTGAAGCCGCTCACCCCCGGGATATTTATGGAAAGATGAATGGCAGAAGGGGCGTCTGTCGAGGATGCCCTGAAGCGGATTGGACGCAACGGTTTTGACCGGATGCAGCGGGGTCCGGGCGGCGCGCGGTTTTCGGTCGTGCGGCATCATGGGACCGGGTTCCGGGCGTGGGTTTGCTAGCTGCGCGCCCAAACGAGGGCGTGGCGCAGGACGTCATCGACGCCCTCGACCATCGCGGGGCTTTGCGGCAGGCGGTGGGCGAGGACATCCTCGATCCGCGCCCATTGCGCCGCCATCGCGTCGTCGGCGGCCAGAGGCTCGCCCGCGCGCCAGTGGCAGCCCACCGCGACCAGGTGATAGTGGAAGGCGACCTTGCCCGCGGCATCGCGGCTGAGCGCGTCGAGGCTGGTCAGCACCGGCCCCGGATCGGCGAGAAGGCCGGTTTCCTCATGCAGTTCGCGCAGGGCGGCCTCGAAGATCGTTTCGCCCCATTCGACCTTGCCGCCCGGAAAGCCCCATGTTCCGGCGGCGGGCGGGTGGCGGCGCTGGACGAGCGCCACCTCGTCGCCGCGGATCGTCACGGCCAGAACCCCGAGGCGCGGAATGTTCATGGCGCGATCCTCGTTTCGCCGATCAGGGCGCCGTCGGCGCGGTAGACCAGCACCCGGTCGTCTTGCGTCAGCACCACGATCCGGTCGCCTGCGAAGCTGAGACTGCGGGCGGTGGCGCCTTTGGGCAACTGGATGGCTTCGGGCAGCGCCGGCAGCACCGGCGCCCCCGGCAGGCGGGTGACAAGCAGCCAGATGATCGCTACAAGCCCGAGGATCATCGTGACGGCCAGCGCCGTCACCAGCAATTTCAGGAACCGGAGCAGCGGCACCGGAACCTCAGCCGGATCGGAAGGCGTCATGTCGGATATCCTTCGCATCGAAATCGGGGACCCCCCCGCCGACCGCCTTGATAAGGCCTTGGCGGCCCTTGTGCCAGAGGAAGCGGCGCTGTCGCGGTCGCGTCTGGCGAAGCTGATCGCCGAGGGGGCGGTGACGAAGGACGGCACCCCGGTGACCGACCAGAAGGCCAAGGTGGCGGAGGGCGAGGTCTACGAGATCGCCCTTGAGGCGCCGCGCCCGGTCGAGACGCAGGCGCAGGACATCCCCCTGACCGTGGTGTGGGAGGATGCCGACCTGATCGTCATCGACAAGCCCGCGGGGCTGGTGGTGCATCCCGCGCCCGGCTCGCCCGAGGGGACGCTGGTCAATGCGCTGTTGCATCATTTCGGCGGCAACCTGTCGGGCATCGGCGGCGAGGCGCGGCCGGGGATCGTCCACCGCATCGACAAGGATACCTCGGGCCTGCTGGTCGTGGCGAAATCCGACCGGGCGCATCACGGGCTGGCCGCGCAGTTCGAGAAGCACAGCGTCCACCGCCACTATCTGGCCGTGGTGCATGGCACGCCCGATGCCGCCGATCCGCGCCTGCGCGGCACGCGCGGCGTCAGTTTCGAGGCCGGAAACGTGCTGAAGATCACCTCGCAGTTGGCGCGCCACAAGACCGACCGGCAGCGGCAGGCGGTGATCTTCGAGGGTGGCCGCCACGCCGTCACCCGCGCCCGCGTGGTCGAGGATTTCGCCGGCGCCGCCGCGCTGGTCGATTGCTGGCTGGAAACCGGGCGCACGCATCAGATCCGCGCCCATATGGCCCATGCCGGCCACGGGCTGATCGGCGATCCGACCTATGGCGGCCGGCGCCGGCTGCCCGCCAAGGTGGTGGGCGAGGCGGCGGCCGAGGCGGCCGCCCTGTTTCCACGTCAGGCGCTGCATGCCGCGACGCTGGGATTCGTCCATCCGGTCAGCGGTGAGACGCTCAGCTTCTCCTCACCGCTGCCGGCGGATATCGAGGCGCTTCTGGCCGTTCTGCGGGCCGGCGCGGGCGGAAATACGAGCGCGAAAAAGTAAACAACACCGTTCACTTTTATGTAATAGGCGCTAGACAGGGAACGGAACCCCCTGCATCCTGCGTTATGAATCCGAGAGTGTGATCATCCCCCACGCCTTGAAACCCGCCAGCGGCAGTCCCAGATCCGGGAGTCCGCCGGCCGGAACGGGAGAAAGAAAGGGACATATGACGAGTTATGCAAACCTGCCCGCGCCCAGCCCAGAACAGGGCCTGAACCGCTACATGCAGGAAATCCGCAAGTTTCCGCTTCTGGAACCGGAAGAGGAATACATGCTGGCCAAACGCTGGGTCGACCACGAAGATCCCGAAGCGGCGCATAAGCTTGTCACCTCGCACCTGCGGCTCGCCGCGAAGATCGCCATGGGCTATCGCGGCTACGGCCTGCCGCAGGCCGAGGTGATTTCCGAGGCGAACGTGGGCCTGATGCAGGCGGTCAAGCGCTTCGATCCGGAAAAGGGCTTCCGGCTGGCGACCTATGCTATGTGGTGGATCCGCGCCGCGATCCAGGAATACATCCTGCGGTCCTGGTCGCTGGTGAAGCTGGGCACCACCTCGGCGCAGAAGAAGTTGTTCTTCAACCTGCGCAAGGCCAAGTCGAAGATCGGCGCCTATGAGGACGGCGACCTGCGCCCCGATGCGGTAAAGAAGATCGCCCATGATCTGAACGTCACCGAGACCGAGGTGATCGAGATGAACCGGCGCCTGTCGGGGGGCGATGCCTCGCTCAACGCGCAGGTGGGGTCTGGCGAAGGCGACAGCGCCGCGCAGTGGCAGGACTGGCTGGAAGATCAGGATGCCGATCAGGCCGGCGCCTATGCCGAGGCGGACGAGCTTGAGGCCCGCCGTGCCATGCTGACCGCCGCGATGGACGTGCTGAACGAACGCGAACGGGACATCCTGATGGAACGCCGCCTGCGCGACGAACCCGTCACGCTGGAAGAGCTTTCGACGAAATACGACGTGTCGCGCGAACGCATCCGCCAGATCGAGGTGCGCGCCTTTGAAAAGCTGCAAAACCGGATGCGCGTTCTGGCGAAGGACAAGGGGATGGCGATCCCCGCCTGACGACGCCGGACAGAAAGCCCGACAGAAAGACGAAGGCCGCCCACCGGGCGGCCTTTTCACTGGATCGGATCACCGCCACCCGGCGGACCGTCCGGGGCGCGTTCCTCTTCCTCGGCCAGATCTCCGGGGATCACATAGGACCCGTTCAGCCATTTCGCCAGATCGATATCCGCGCAGCGTTTGGAACAGAACGGGCGGTATTTCGGATCGGTTTCCTTGTGACAGATCGGACAGCTCATTCCCGTCCCTCCAGCAGCGCGCGCAGGGCGACCCGGTCGCGCTTGCGCACCAGTTCGAACATGCCAAGCGGGGTCCAGCCGGCAAGGCTGGTTTCCGCGGCCTCGCCCTTGAAGGCGGTGCGCAGCTGCTGTTCCAGCGTGGCGCGGTCCTTCTTGGGCATCGGGGCGAAGTCGATGACCACCTGCCCGCCCAGACCCCGCAACCGCAACTGCCGCGGCAGATCACGGGCGGCGGCGATATTCGCCTTGAGCGACGCGGCGGGCGAGGTATCGGCCCCGGTGTTCACATCGACGGCGATCAGCGCGCGGGTCGGCTCGATCATCATGTGACCGCCGCCCGGCAAGCCGACACGCGGCGACAGCAGCTCGTCCACCGCCTCCGGCACGCCATGGTCGGCGAAGCCTTCCGTCACCTCGTCCGGGGCGGGATCGGCCCATTCGCGCCAGGCTTCCTCATGCGGGCTGGCCGCATCGACCAGCAGCTCGGGCCCGCCCTCGGCATCAGCCAGCACCGCTTCGGCCAGCGCGCGCAGCGCGGCCACATCCTCGACGATCTCGCCATCCTCCGCGCCCTCGCAGGCGGAGCGCAGGATCAGCCCCAGATCGGAGCCTTCCAGCACCACCTGCGCCAGCGCCTGAAAATCGGCGCGCAGATCCTCGTCCCGGATGCGGCGCGAGACATTGATCCCCGGCGCGCCCGGCGTGACGATGCCGTAGCGCCCCTTGAACAGCAGCCGCAGCGAGACCGGCAGCGCCTTGCCCGGCTCGGTCCCGCCCGTCACCTGACAGACCACCGACTGACCGGGGGAAAGCCCCTTGGCGTCGCGCAGAAAGCCCTTCTCGTCGCCCGGAAGCTGGACGAATACGCCGCCCTGCCCTTTCATCTGCCGGTCCACGCGGCCGCGGCAGATGGCGCCGGGCGCCAGCGTCATGACATCGGAACTGTCGACCAGCAGGTCTTCCAGCCGCCCGTCGACCATCAGCGCGGCGGCTTCCAGCCCGCGCAATTCGCCAAGGATCACGATCCGGCCCTTCATGCCGAAACCCCCGCCGCGCGCAACAGCACCGCGGTTTCCGCCAGCGGCAGGCCGACGACCCCGGTGAAGGAACCCTGTATCCACGGGATGAACGCCCCGGCCCGGCCCTGAATCGCATAGCCGCCGGCCTTGCCCTCCCACTCGCGCGAGGCGAGGTAGGCGTTGACCTCTTCGTTCGACAGGGGACGGAATTTCACGATCGTATCGACCAGTCTTTCGCGCAGGCCGGATGCCGTGCGCACCGCGACCGCCGTCAGCACATGATGGCGTCGCCCGGACAGAAGCCACAGGAATTCCGCCGCTTCCTTCTCATCGACGGGCTTGCCGAGGATACGGCGCCCGCAGGCCACCGTCGTATCGGCGCACAGGACCACCTCATCCGCCGCGCAGTCCAGCACGGACGCCTTTTCCCGCGCCATCCGCGCCACGTAATCGCGCGCGACCTCCCCCTTCACCGGCGTTTCGTCGATGTCGGGCGCCCGCACCGCGTCGGGCGTCAACCCCAGCTGCGCGATCAGTTCCCGCCGCCGGGGGCTTGCGGACCCCAGAACCAGCTTCACTTGAAGCGATAGTTGATGCGGCCCTTGCTCAGGTCATAGGTGTTCATTTCCACCTGCACCTTGTCGCCGGCCAGAACGCGGATGCGGTTCTTCCGCATCTTTCCTGCCATATGCGCGATGATCTCATGGCCGTTCTCGAGCTCGACCCGGAATGTCGCATTCGGCAGGAGTTCCTTCACGACGCCGGGGAATTCGAGCATTTCTTCCTTGGCCATGGTCACTCCTGAATATGCACCCGCAGAAAGTCACGGGCGCGGCTCATATGCGCTGCGGGGCGGTAAAATTCAAGCGATATGTCAAGTTACGCAGGGGTTTTCCGGCGCAATCGTGATCCGTCGCCGCCCCGGGCCGGTATTGGCAGGCCTGACGGCGGCGTTCCTGCATATCGGACAGGCGCCCGGAACCGGCTCCTCATCGACGACCGCGCAGGATATCGGCCCCGCTCCGGCACGGACGCCAGATGCGTTCCGAACGATCAAAAGACGGGATTGGCTGGGGCGGTAGGACATTAATCCAACTTTTTCTAAGCCCATAAAATCACGCATCTAATTGACTATCAAGGCATTTCCGACCTAAAAGTGTTCCGGACGACTGTTCCGGACGGCTGGTCCGGCACCGGGTTTCAGGAGGCGCTTTTATGGCTCGTATCTCTTACCTCTGGCGGCGTGGAGCCACCTATTATGCGCGGATAGATGTGCCTCTTGATCTTGTTCCGATCCTGAAAAAGCCGACCCTGAAAAGATCGCTTCATACGAAGGATGAGGCTGAGGCGAAGCGCTTGCTCAACGCGGTCATCGAGGATTGGCGGCGTGAGTTTGACGACCTGCGCGCCCGTCGCGTCCTGACAGACGCCGACCGGGATCATGCCGTATGGGACCATTATGAGGCAGCACTCGACCATGACGATGCCGTGCGGGCAAACCTGCCGGGCGAGACTGAGATAGAGGCCGCGACGGAAGCCGCCGTGGAACGTGTCAGAACCGAGGGGGTCGACATGCGCGACCCTCTGGCGGCGCTAGACGTTGCCCTTGACGTTCAGGTGGTCAAGGACGCTGCCAGCGTTGACGCCACCGCCCGACAAGCAAAGTTGACCGACATGCGCAAGCATCTGGCGAAAGGCGAAACGGCCCTGATCGCGGACGAGGTAAACGAATATCTCAAACGAAATCGGGTTTATGTGGAGCCGAGAACGCCCGACTGGATCAGTCTCGCCAGACGCATGATGCGCTCCGAGATCGAGGCGCTACAGCGCACCCTTGAGCGCGACAAGGGCGACTTCACCGGCCAGCCCGCCGACCCTCTGGTGAAGCCCGCTATCGGCCCTCGCAGAGAGACGGCAAAGCCGGGCGAAACGCTTATGGAAATCTTTGAAGTCTTCGCCAGTGAAAACCCGCGTGGCGTCGCGAAGGACCGCGTTGACCAATCCCGGCGCGACATTGGGACGTTTGTCGAACTTGTTGGTTCCAGCTTCCCTATCGCGAAGATCACGAAGGCCGAGGTTCGGGAATGGAAACAGCTTTTGGTGAAGTATCCGGTGAAGGCCACGGAGACGAAAGCCTTTGCCGGGATGAACATTCGACAGATCGTCAAAGAGAATGAAGGTGTTGGCAAGCCCGTGCTGGCCGACCGGACTGTGAACCGCTATCTATCCAGCCTCGGCGCGTTTCTGTCGTGGGCGGTGAGCAACGGATATCTCGACAAAAACCCGACCGAAGGGCTGATGTTGAAAAAAGAGACAAAGACCCCGACGCTGCCCTTCACCACCGACCAACTGACAACCCTGTTCAACTCGCCGTGGTTCACGGGCTGCAAGAGCGCCGACGAATGGCGGAATGTGGCGAAGCCGGGCAATGTCCTGATCCGCGATCACCGATATTGGGTTCCTCTAATCATGCTGTTCTCGGGCGCGCGTCCGGGTGAAATTGGCCAGCTTGCCGTGAGCGATGTTCGACAACAGCATGGTCATTGGATCATGCACATCACCACCGAGGGCGACGACACCGCCGAAGGCAAATCGGTAAAGACTGAGGGGTCGATGCGCGTGGTTCCTGTTCATCCCGAACTGATCCGCCTTGGCTTCATCGACTATCATGCGCGCCGGATCAAAGAAGGCGGCTCCGCGCTCTTCCCCGGTGCGAAACGAAACGAGCGCGGGCAGATGATGGCTGATGTATCGCGGGAATTTGGGCGCTACATGACGCGCATCGGCCTGAAAGAGGGGCGCGGCCTGTCGCTCTATAGCTTCCGTCATGGCGCTGCGGATGCCCTTCGCCGGGCCGGATACCTCGACAATCAATTCGGCTTCATCCTCGGGCACACCGAGGCATCAATGACGGGCCGATATGGGCAGATGCCACAAGGGATGCTCGAACAGCGTGTCGAACTCATTAACGCGATAGCCTTCCCCGGTCTGAACTTGGATCACTTGAAGATGTAACACTATAACATTCCCTCTTGTCGCCCGGATCAACCGTAGGCATATTAATACCCATGGTTGATTAACGAGTGTGGCCCGATGGGTTGGTTTTCCAAGTCTCGCCACGCCCCCGACAAAGGGCGTGGCGAAATTGAACAAAAAAGCGTCAAGCTGACCGATCCGGCGATTTTCGAGTTGTTCGGGATCACGCCAGCTTCCTCTGGCGTTTCTGTCACCGCCGCCAGCGCGATGCGTGTTCCGGCAGTCAAGCGCGCGGTTTCCCTGATCTCGGAATCTATCGCCACCCTGCCATTCAAGACCTACACCGAGAACAAAGACGCCGCGAAGGATCATCCGGCCTATCGCCTTGTCCATGACTGGTCGAACGACTGGCTTAGCGCCGAGGCCCTGCGCGAACAACTGACCGCCGACGCCCTGTTGACCGGCAACGGCTACGCGCAGGTCACCCGCAACAGCGACAGCAAGCCGCTTGAACTGCTGCGGATGGACCCCGCCGCCGTCTCTGTCGATTACGATGACTTCGGTGAGCCGTCCTATACCATCCGGCTCTCGGATGGCGGCGAAGCGACCCTCCCCTATCACGATGTTCTCCATATTCAGGCGCTGGGCGGTGTGTCGCCTGTCATGCTGGCGCGTGAGGCGATTGGCCTTTGTCTTGCTGCTGAGAAGCACTTGTCCGGGTTCTTCGCCAATGGTGGCCGTCCCTCGGGCGTTATCAAGCACCCTGAGAAATTGACGCCGGAAGCTCTTAAAAAAATCAGTGCCAGTTGGTTCCGCGACCACGGCGGCGATCAGGCGGGCAAGACCGCTATCCTCGACGAGGGCATGGACTTCAAAGAGGTTGCCCTCAAGCTGGCCGACGCCGAGTTTTCCGAGGTCCGGCGCGAACAGGTGCGCGAGATCGCCCGCGCCTTCAACGTGCCGCCTGCGCTTCTCTATGAACTGTCACGCGGAACATGGTCGAACTTTGAACAGAGCCACCGCGACTTCCTGACCGGCACCCTGCGCCCTTGGATTGCCCGCTGGCAGGCAGCTTATACCCGCGTGCTGCTGACGCCCGAGGAACGCGCATCCTTTTATATCGAGGCTGTTGTCGATGACATGCAGTCGGTGGAGTTTGCGGCCCGTGCGACCGCCTATTCTCAATATCGCGGCATGGGTGCCATGACCGCGAACGAGGTCCGGGCCGGTCTGAACCTCACACCCCTGCCCGAGGGCAACGAACTCGCCAATCCCTTCACCACCACGTCCGGCGGTGCACCTGCCCCGGCTGCACCCGAGGAACCCAAAGATGAATGACCAGATCACCCACCGCGCATTCTTCGGTGACGGTGAACACGCCTTCACCCTAACCGATCCCATGATCGCGGAACTGGAACGCCTGACCGGCACCGGCTTCGGTGCCCTCGCCTTTCGCGTCATGCGCCATGAATTCCACCTGTCCGATCTGGTGGAGATCATCCGGCTTGGCCTGATCGGCGCTGGCACCCACCCCGAGGAAGCCGCCCGCATGGTGGACACTTACGCGCACAACCGCCCCGTGTCCGAAATCCTCCCGCTGGCGCTGGACGTTCTGATTGCCCGCGTCGGTGTTCAGGATGAACAGGAGCAACCGGCATGACCGAAGCACTGGAACAAATCGAGACCAAAGCCACGCTGACTGTGGCCGAGACGGGCGAGATCACCGGCATGGCTTGGCCGTTCGGCACCACGGACCTTGTAGGTGACGTGATTGAGAAAGGCGCGTTCGATCGGCCTCAGTCGCTTCCGATGCTGGCGGAACATGACAGCGGCCAGACTATCGGTGTCTGGTCCGAAATCACCGAGACGCCGGAAGGCCTGCACGTCAAGGGCAAGCTGTTGATCCATGACGTGCCCCGCGCCCGCGAAGTGGCAGATCAAATCCGCCAGGGCGATCTTGGCGGGCTGTCCATCGCATTCGTCACCAAAGCCGCGCAGCGCCACACCAAGGGCCGGAACATCACCGCCCTTTCGCTACGCGAGGTCTCAATCGTCAAACAACCCTGCAATCCGGGCGCGCATGTCGTGAGCCTGAAATCCATCGAAAAGGAATCCCATATGGAAAACGAAGCATCCCAGACACCGGCCAATGATGCGCCCCAGATCGACGCCAAGGCTTTCGACGCCGTTGTGCAGCGCCTCGACAAGCTGGAAGCCAAGGGCAACCGCCTTGGCGCGCCTGCTGTCGTTCAGGGCGATGCCGAACAGAAGGCTTTCGTCAACTACCTGATGACGGGCAGCGAAATCGACAAGAAGGCCCTGACCACCGCCGCCGACACCTCGAACCATATCCTGATGCCGGATGAGGTCAGCAACGAGTTTATCCGCAATCTGGTGGAGTTTTCGCCGGTGCGCGCCATCTCGGACGTGCGTTCCACCGGCGCGGCGAACATCATCCTGCCCAAACGCACCGGCATCACGAATGCCATCTGGGTGGGCGAAACCACCCCGCGCACCGGCAGTCAGCCGACGTTTGATCAGTCGGAAATCGCCGTGAAGGAACTGGCAACCTATGTGGACCTGTCGCTCCAACTGGCCGAAGACAGCGCCAACGTGCTTTCCGAAGTCACCACCGCGCTGGCCGAGGACTTCGGGCAGAAGGAAAGCCTCGCCTTTGTGAACGGCTCGACCGCGCTGGAACCCTCGGGCTTCATGAAGGACGCGAACATCGCCACCACGGCGAACGGTAGCAAGACCGCACTTTCGCCGGATGCGCTGATCTCGCTGATGTATGCCCTGCCCGCCACCTATCGCGCGACCGGCACATGGGTGATGAACGGCAAGACCCTCGCCACGATCCGCACCCTGAAAGACGGCCACGGCAATTACCTCTGGCAGCCGTCCTATCAGGCCGGGCAGCCGGAAACGATCCTCGGGCGTCCTGTCGTGGAAGCCGTGGACATGCCCGACATTGCGGCAGATGCCACGCCGGTCATCTTCGGGGATTTCAAACGTGGGTATCGCATCTATGACCGCCTGAATGTCGCGGTGCTGGCCGACCCCTACACGGTGCGCGTCAACGGCCTCATGCGTTACCATGCCCGCCGTCGCGTCGGTGCAAGCGTCGTGCGCCCGGATGCCTTCCGTAAGCTGGCAATGGCGGTCTGACCCATGCCCGCGATCACGCCCGCACCGGAAGTCCTGTTGCGCCACGGCCCCCATGCCGTGACGCTGCGGGCATCCCTGCGGGCGGCGGTTGCCCTCGACAGTCAGGAAGGCGGCATGGGGGGTCTGTATGACCAGATCGGCCGCTTTTCCCTCACCGCGATCAAGACGGTGATCCGCTGCGCCTGCACCGACAAGGCCGAGGCCGAGCGCCTGCTGACCTACGCATCAACGCAACCGCTCTTGCCCTTCATGCTCGACGCACAAGCCGCGTGTTTGGCGATCATGCAAGTGATCCTGCTGAACAACGACGACACCCAGACGGGCGAGGCGATCCCGCTGCGCGATTACTACGCGGACTTGTTCAGATGCGCGACCGGCTGGCTTGGCTGGACGCCTTCCGAGGTCTGGACCGCCAGCCTCGCAGAGATCGAAGCCGCGATGAACGCCCATTGCGACCGGCTGATTGCCGCTTCACCGGACGCCGAGCGTCCGCCCACCACCAGCGCCAAGCAGCGCGCCGAGAACATCGCCGCCGGTCTGGACCCCGAGTTTGACCGCGCCGCCCTTCACGCCCTGAAAGCGAGACACCAATGACCATCGACCTTTTCGCCGACCGCGCCCCGAACATGGCATTTCCCCGGAATGCCGTTCCCATCACCCCCTCGGATACGGAAGCGCTCGAATATGCCGCTGATAGTCTCTGGATTGGCAGCGCGGGCAACGTCAGACTCAAGACGATTAGCGGGCAGATCGCGACCTTCAAGAACATTGCATCCGGGACGATCCTTTCCGTTCGGACGGCGCAGGTCTTTGCGACCGATACCACGGCGGGGAGTATCGTCGGACTTGGCACATGGCCGATTGCCACCAGCACGAACGAGGAACCTGCGCCGGTGGAACCGGCCAAGGTGATGCTTGCTGGTCCGCGCTACGCCACCAACGGTGACAGCCAAATCCAAATGACGCAATCTGGCTACAGGCCAGCGACTGTGGGGCGTAGTATCAACCATAGTGTGTCTGGCTGGTCCGCGCCCCTGCATGACTTACTCGGGTGGAAACTCCGGCAAGTATCTGGGGAAGGAACCGGGGGAACTACCACGGCTCAAATCCTTAGCGCCACACCGCAACGAGTCGCGGATGCGGTTGCCTCCGGTGCTGACTTCGCGTTCATCATCGGCGGGGGCAACGATGGTCCTTCGGCGGATATCAACATCACCATAGACAACATGACCGCCATCTATGACCTGTATGAGGCCGCTGGCATCCAACAGGTGACCTACATCGTGCCCAAGAATGGGGCACCGACGCATGTTGCGCGGCGGGCGTGGTTTGCAGATGTGGAGGAACGCCGGAAACGCTGGCCTCGCTACATCTACGTTGACGTGTGGAATGAGCTGGCCAACCCGGCCAACGATCCCGATAGCGCAGGTGGGCCGGGCATCAATCCCCTCTACTCCGAGGACAACACGCACCTGAACACTCTGGGGAGCCGTGTTCTTGCCCAGACACTGGCAACGAAGCTGGCTCCGCTGATGCCCGCGGACTTCGGCGATGTGGCACCGAACCTGAACACTCCGATTGTCCCGGCGTTCATCACCCAAACCACGGGTGGCACGATCACCAACAACAGCACCGCTACTGTCACGGGGCAGCTTCCCACTGGTCTTACCATGACCATCCCGGAGGCGTTCAACGGATGCTCCATCGCGCTGTCCACGAACTTGTCCGGCGGCGTGCCGGAACTTGCCGTGCATGTAACGGGGCGCACGGGGGAAGCTGTTCCCGCTATGGTTGGTGGAGCAACCATCAATATTGCACCGGCGATCATCACCGACACCGCCATCCTCAATGCACTATCCGAGGGGGACGTTCTGGGAACCTATGCCGACCTTACAATCGACGCCGGGAGCAAGGGTGCGCGCTGGTCTACCGCCTTCCTGCGCTTCGCCGGAAACGGACACGTTTCCCGGGAACTCAGCACGGGCTCAACCGGGACTGCTTCCCTGCAATATCCTGCTAATAACACGGACACTGTGACCCGGGCGGATCGCGCAAATGTCGCATGGACACACCGGGCGCTAACTCCGGGGATGCCGCTCAAGTCGAACTGGGTTGGCTCTGCCAGCCGTAGCGTCACCTCGCGAATTGACCTGAACACCAACGCGGCCGGTGAGGTCGATGCCACGTTCCGCATCAAGAACTTCAAATTGGTGAAGGCTCACCCCACGCTCTATCCGTGGCCTTGGATTTAACCCCACTCCCGGCAAGCCGGGATTTCCCATCCCACCCGACAGACCACCACACTGGATGTAGAGGCATTATTGCCCCTGCATCCTGAAAGGCCGCAAGCATGAACACCGTTTTTCTATATGGCGCACTCGCCAAAGAGTTTGGCCGGGAACACCGCTTCAATATCGAAACCGCTGCGGAAGCTATTGACGCCTTGCGCGCCAACTTCCCTCGTTTTTTCAATACGATCCGTCATGGTCACTACCGCGTCATCGTCGGAAATGACCGCAAGACCGGCTTGCCGCTCGATGAAACGGAAATGCCAGCTTTCAACCTCGCCATGAAGCCGATCCATATCATCCCCGTCACCAAGGGCCGGAAACGTGGCGGCGTCGGCAAGGTGATCGCAGGCGTGGCCTTGATTGGCCTGTCTGCGATGACTGGCGGCAGCGCGCTTATGGGCACGGCCCTGTGGCAAGGGGGCATGACCCTTGGCGGCATGACTGGCGCGATGGGCATGGGTCTGGCGCTGACCGGCGCGGCCTCTCTGATCGCCCCGCAACAGAAGGCGGGCGAGACGAAGCAATCCTTCACCATGTCCGGTCCGACCAATGACACCCGCGAAGGCGGGATCGTTCCGATTGCCTACGGCGAGGTCATCACCGGCGGCATGATGATCAATGGCGCAGTCAGCATCAACAAGAAGGACAACACCACGTCCTCGGACGTGCTGGCGAACTTTCTGAGGTAATCCCATGCCTGCCCCGCCCCGTCTCTGCCGTTGTGGCAATATCGTTCCCGCTGGTGAGGTCTGCACTTGCCAGCGTGAGGCCATACGCGCCCGGAAGCGCCGTGCCGACAAGAACCGGCCTTCATCCTCGCAACGCGGCTACACCGGCGGCTGGCGGAAACTAAGGGCCGAGTTTCTGCGCCTGCATCCGTTCTGCAAAATGTGCGGGAACACCGCCGAGCATGTTGACCATATCAAACCGCACCGGGGCGATCAGGCGTTGTTTTGGGACTGGCGCAATTTGCAAGCCCTCTGTGCGCATTGCCACAATTCCGTGAAACAGCGACAGGAACGCGCCAATGTCCGAACTTGATCTATGGTGCGCCGTTCTTCTGAGCGCCGTTGATGATGCGCTTTTGGGGCCATCCAGCCGTGACCCGGCACACCGCGCCTTACAAGCCCAGATCATAGAACACGCCCGGTCCTACCTGACGACGCCGAGCAAAGACCTTTCAACGGTCTGTTCGCTTGCTGGTATCGACATGCCATGCCTGATTGACCGCATGAGGGTTCAAATCGCACAAGCCCCATCGGTCGATGAACTGCTAGGGCAGAAGCGGAAAACCTCTCTGAACGCCATCACAAAGAAACCGAAACCACCCAAACCAAAACGAACAGCCGAAACATATACCTACAACGGCGAAACCCTGACAATCCGGCAATGGTCAGAGAAGACCGGAATCCGTTGCGACACCATCCGAGGTCGAATCAATCGCGGCTGGCCTATCGGTGAAGCTGTTACGATGACCAAACAGGAAGCCGCCGAGCGGGAAAGCATCCGCAGGCACAAGACGACCAAGATCAGGCATAAGAGATCAAGTCCCGGCATCGCACCCACCCTATACGAACATAACGGCGAACGCCTGTCCCTGTCTGACTGGTCTATCCGCACCGGGATAAAGAAGGTGACGCTCTATGCGCGGCTCATGAAGGGCTGGCCTATGGAGGATGTATTGCGCCCCGACAACCTGCGGGGACGCACACTCATAACAGCTTAATCCTCTTAACTACCGGCATCTTGGCGTGACCGACAGGAATTGTCAAAAACACATACCCCTTATTGAATTGCTTCATCTGATCTGGAAAAACTGTAATTGTGAATTTTAGTGCTCCACCCTGCTCCAATCGCACGGGAAAATCTCCATTTGATACACGGACATTGAAACCTTTCAGCATAGGCAACACAACCTCCGGCTTCATAATTGTCCAAATTGGAAGGCGCCGACGTTCCACCCGCACAGATATAAGAGCCGCTGGAACTGGTCCTATATTCACGGCCGTTGCCTGTATACAATATCCACCGCTCAATTGATCTTTTTTAACGCTCACATCAAGCTTTATCTTCGGTCTATTTCCGAAATGGCTTATGACTTGAGCTATTGAGTTTATCACTGACAATGTTAGTGCAGCTACTGCAATCCAGTCGCTGTTAGTGAATTGTGCCATTTTCAGTCCTAAGGCATGAGACAAGACAACGGACCATATCGCACGGCGCAGGATGCTCAAGCATGTAGATTACCGGGCGGCGGGGGGTGGTTCTCAATTTGTCCGGTGATTTTCTAAACCGGCGGCATGTCCTCGACACAAGACACGCCGAATATAACTTTTCCATCTGAATGTTATGATGTAACATAACTCACAAGTTAACTACCTTGTGAGTAACGAGTTATGCCCATCTCCCCTGCCCTGATCCGGGCGCACCTGAACATTGACGACGACCGGGACGCGGAACTGTTGGAACATTACGCGAACGTGGCCGAGTCCTACGTCGCATCCTACACCGGCCAGCCCTTCACCGCCGACAATCCCCTGATGGTGCAGGCCGCGCTTCTGCTGATCGCCTGCCAATATGAATCGCGCGAAGCCGTCAGCTTTTCCAGCGTTCATCAGCTTCCCTTCGGTGTTTTCGACCTTCTGGCGTCGCTGAAAGAGCGTGTGACGGGCTATGTGCCGGAAGGCGGTGCAGCATGAGCGCGACCCGTCAATCATCGCTCGACCTGCAAAAGCGCCTGCTGAGCATCCCGAAAGAGATCGTCGCAGCCCTGCGCGCGCCTCTGGTGAAGTCCGCCGAGGAAGTCGCGGATGATGCGCGCACTCTGGCGAACGCCCACCGGCGCACGGGCAAGCTGGCGGACTCGATTGAGGCGACCGGCCCGAACGAGATCACGCCCGCTTACGCCGCCGATGGCGGACGGCGCACGGCGGGCGACCTGCAATCGTTTGTGACCGCTGGTTCCCCGGAAGCACGGCAGGGTCATTTGCTCGAATTTGGCACCGAGGAACGCCACCACAAGGACGGCGGAAGCACGGGCAAGATGCCGGAAACGCCCTTCCTTCTGCCCGCGTGGCGGCTGAACAAGCCGCGAATTGAGCGCCGTTTGAAGCGCGCCGTTACCAGCGCAATCAAGAAGGCGGCTCAAAATGACTGACCCGACCATCGCCCTGCAAAATGCCATTGCCTCCGCGCTGATCGCCGATCCGGTCATTGCCGCCCATGTCGCACCGGAACGTATCCGCGCCTCTGGTGTGCGCCCCGAAGAAATGCCGAGCCTGCTGTTTAGCCCGTCCAAGGTCACGATCTTGGGTCATGCGTCCGGTGGGCAGATCGTCGCAGAGGTGCGCCAGACGCTTCACCTCTGGGTGGTGCAGGACGGCACCGACACCGCGCAAGAGATCGCAAACGCGGTGCTGCTGGCGCTAATGGATGCACCCGTTGCGGCTGGCGTCTCCATTGACGCGTGGGATCGGCCCGTGCTGGCGTGGGCTTCGGACCCTGACCCGGCACAATCGTTTGTTCATGGTGCGTTCAGCCTGAACGCTGTTCTTCGGTGGAGGGTCTGATGCAGGCTGGCCGACTTCAACATCTGATCGAACTGCAACGGGCCAGCGACGGCCCCATGACGCCCGGACGCAAGGTCACGCAAGTTTGGACGACCTACGCGCGGGGCAAGGCTGAACTTCGGCAAGCGTCCATCTCTGAGTTTCTTGCCGACTATGGCGAAGGCTCGAACAATTCCGCCGTGTTCCTGATCCGGTGGGTGCCGGGCGTGGCCGTATCTGACCGCATCCTCCACGGCGGCAAGGCGTGGAACATCGTCGCCATTGCCGAGATCGGACGGCGGAAGGGCCTCGAACTTCGGGCAGTGGCGGCATGAGTGTTTACTTGAGAGGGGTTAAGCCCGGACTGTCTGCCGACCATGAGGCGCTGACCAAAGCGCCACCCGCGCCCGCGTGGCTGTCCAGCTATGCGAAGACCGAATGGCGGCGGGTAATGCCCCAACTGATCGCCCGGCGCGTCGTTACAAAGGCCGATCTGTCGGGCGTCGAAAACTATTGCGTTGCTGCTGGCGCGGTTCGTCAGATCGCGGAAATTCTCGCGCTGAACCCTATCCCTGATCTGAAACTTGCCGGGCTTCAAATCCGCTATGCGCAGACCGCCCGCCAACTTGCCGCCGAATACGGGCTTTCCCCGACCAGCCGCGCGCGCATGGGCACGGTGCAGGATGACGACGACGATGCGGATAATCCTCTGGCGGTGACCTGATGACCGCCAGCACCTTTCCCGCGTGGATATATGACAACAGCCCGATCCCCGACCCTCTCGGGCATGGGGAACGTGCCGTTGAATTTCTGCGCCGTCTTCGGCATCCGGCCAGCACCGAACCCGGCCACAGGTTTCAGCTTTATCCGTGGCAGGAGCGGATCGTGCGTCGCATTTACGGCCCGAGGAATCCAGACGGATCGCGGATCGTCAAAACGGTGATGCTTCTGCTGCCACGCGGGAACCGCAAGACCAGTCTTGCCGCTGCGCTATCGCTTTTGCATCTGTTCGGACCAGAAGCCCGCCCCGCCGGGCAGGTGCTGTTTGCCGCCTGTGATCGGGAACAGGCGTCTATTGGCTTCCGTGAAGCCGCAAACATCATTCGCGCCGACAAGCGCCTCATGCGCGCGGTGAAAATTCGGGATGCCTTCAACTCGAAAAAACAGATGACATCCTACCGCGACGGCAGCACCCTGACCGCCCTTGCCTCGGATGGTGGCGCTGCGCATGGCCTGACGCCGAGTTTCACCTTGATCGACGAAATCCACGCATGGCGCGGGCGCGACCTTTGGGAAGCGATCAAGTCCGGCCAAGCCAAGACCGACGACACGCTGATGGTGATCGCCACGACTGCCGGACGTGGTGCTGACAGCCTTGCCGCCGATCAGTTTACCTATGCGACGCAGGTGGCAAAGGGCGAGATCGTGAACCCCGAGTTTCTGCCGGTCCTGTTCATGGCCGAGCCTGATGACGACTGGCAGGATGAAGCGGTCTGGCACAAGGTCAATCCCGGCCTCAAATATGGCTTCCCGTCGCTGTCGGGCTTGCGCGCGCTGGCGAAAGAGGCCGAGGGCAATCCTTCGGAACTTGCGAGTTTCAGGCAATACAACCTGAATATCTGGCAAGCCAATTCGCGCGACCCGTTGTTTGACATGCCGTCTTACGACCGGCGCAAATTCGATGATGAGGAGAAAGACCTCGAACAGCTTCCGGCCTATGTCGGTGTGGACCTGAGCCAAACGGGCGACCTGACCGCCGTTGCCATTGCCTTCCGCCACCCTGATGGGCAGGTGACGCTGCGCAACAGGTGTTTCGTTCCGATTGGGGGTAATATCAAGCAAAAGTCCGACCGCGACCGCGCGCCATATCAGGAATGGGCGGACGCGGGTTTGGTTGAACTTTGCCCCGGTGGCGTGATCGACGTGAAGGCGGTGGAGGATCATGTCGCTGGCCTTTGCGCCCGCTATGACGTGCAGGAGATCGCCGTGGACCCCGCCCTTGCGCGAGTCCTGATGCAGCACTTGGCCGACGCGGGCTTGCCAGTCTTTGCCCACCCACAAAGCGCGGTGGTCATGTCCGAGGCAATCGGAAACCTGATCCGCGTAGTGAATGGCGAACTGATCCGGCACAATGGCGACCCGGTCTTGCGGTCGCACTTTGATGCTGTCGCGATCAGCACGAACGCGCAATCCGGTCTCGTGAGGGCACACAAGGCGAGATCCACCGGAAAGATCGACGCCGCTATTGCATCTACGATGGCCGTTTCACGGGCTGTTGTCGCCCATAACGCAAAATCCCGATATGACAGCCCAGATGTGTTCGGGCTGTCGATGATCCTGTAACGAGTGAGTTTCCCAGATGAGTGACACCGAAATCAAAGGTCTTCTGATCGACCTTGAAGTGCGCCAGACCAAACTTGAGCGCGGCCTTTCGAAAGCGAATAAAACGCAACGCCGTGCTTCGGACGAGATGGAACGGCGGGCGAAACAATCCGCCGATCGCATGAGCGCCGCCTATGGCGGCGTGGGCGACAAGATGGCTGCATCCTTCGCCAAGCTGTCGAAATTCGCCGTGCCCTTCGCTGGCGGCTTGCTTGGCGGTCTGGCGGTGGGAGGCATCAACGAAGGTATTTCTGCTGTCCAGCGCCTGTCCACGGAAATCGCCAATGTCGGCAATGAGGCAAGGCGCGCCGGTGTCTCCGCGAAATCGTTTCAGGAGTGGAAATTCGTCGCGGAACAGAACCGGATCGGGGTTGATGCCCTTGTGGACGGCCTCAAGGAATTGAACCTGCGCGCCGATGAATTTGCGGTGACGGGCAAGGGTTCAGCCGCCGAAGCATTCCAGCGCCTCGGATTCAGCGCACAGGACGTGGCCGAGAAGCTGAAAGACCCGGATGCAATGCTTCAAGAAATCTTCAAACGCCTTGAGCAATTGGACAAGGCCGCGCAAATCCGTATCGCAGACGAGCTGTTCGGTGGCACCGGCGGCGAACGGTTTGTGGAGCTGCTGGAACAGGGATCGCAAAAGATCGAGGCCACGAAGAACCGCGCTTCTGAACTTGGCATCGTCATGTCGGATGACCTGATCGCCAAGGCAGAGCGGCTGAACCGAGAATTCACGACCGTTTCGCAGACGGTGGGCGTGGCGCTGAAATCCGCGATCATCAGCGCCGCCTCTTCACTCTCGGATTTTCTCGACGGCTTCCGGTCCTTCCAGAACCAGCGCGATGAAACCTTGCAGGCCCGGCAGGGTGAAATCATGAAATCCAAAGTCGCCTTGAATGACCGGCTTGGCAAGGTGATCCTTGAGCGCGACCGGAAGCGCATCCGGCAACAGATGAAGGACTTGAACGACGAGGAAGATCAAATCATCGCCGAGTTGCAGAAGCGCACCCCTCCCAGTTGGAAGCCGAAGTCAGACGAATGGGTAGCGCCGAGCGGTTCCGGCGCTGTCGTTCCTGATAGCGGTTCGGGCGGCAGCAAGAACAAGGGAAAATCAGGTGCGTCAAAGGCCGCCACCGATCCCTTTGCCTCGACCAAACAACAGATCGCAGAACTTGAGGCCGAGGGCGTTGCGTTGCTTGCCGCCGCTGCTGCGGGTTCTGAATACGCGGATGCAATCGAACTGGCGCGCAAAAAGGCCGAACTGCTGACCGCTGCACAAAAAGCGGGCAAAGAGATCACGCCGGAATTGACCGATGAGATTGACCAGCTTGCGCAAAAATACGTGAGCGCCGGAAACAGCGCCGAGGATGCCGCCGCGAAATTGAAACTGATCGAGGATGCCGGGCAGCGTGGCGCGCAAACTCTCTCGGAAATGTTCACCAGCATTTTGACCGGCTCACAGTCTGCCGAGCAAGCCCTCTCCAATCTATTGTTGAAATTGGCCGAGGCGCAATTCAATCAGGTGTTCGCGGGTCTGTTCGGGGCCGGTGGCGCGGGTGCTGGTGCTGCGACATGGGTGGGCAAACTCTTGTCCGGCGGGTTTGCCTCTGGCGGCTACACCGGCCACGGTGACAAATTCGAACCTGCCGGGATCGTTCATCGCGGCGAATTCGTGTTCTCGAAAGCGACCGTCCAGCGCCTCGGGGCTGCAAATCTCGACAGACTCCACCAGAGCGCGCTACGGGGCTATGCCTCGGGCGGGCTGGTAGGTGACACCGGAAAGATCGCACAAGCCGCCAGCGCTCAATCTGGAGCCTCTGGGAAGGCACCTGAAATTAATCTCGCATCCCATGTGACAGTCAATGCCTCTGGCGGAACGCCCGAAGCCAACGCCGATCTGGCCGAGCAAGTTGCCCGACAGACCGAGGCAGCCATGCGCGCGCTGATCCAGCAAGAGATGATCCAACAGATGCGCCCCGGCGGCATGATGAGGACAACGAGATGACCCTACACACGTTCAACCCCGCCGTCGCGCCCTCGCCCGGAACGACCAACACGCCCCGCGTCTCTCTGAACAAGGCGGAGTTTGGCGATGGCTATACCCAGGCATCGCCGAAGGGCCTTAATCACATCCGGCGCACCCTCACGTTGAAATGGGAAGGCCTCTTGCCGGAACAGGCGGCAGCGCTGGACAGCTTCTTTACGGGTCAGGGCGGCTATATCCCGTTCTACTACACGCACCCCGTGGAAGGCGTCACCCGGAAGTGGACTTGCGAGGAATGGGGTTCGACCTACGGCGCGCCCGCCAAGTTCACCGCGACGCTGGTGGAGAATTTCACACCTATGACGTAAGACTCGCGGAGAAGGCCGTGGAGCGGCCTCTCCGCGTTTGGGGTGGAGTTGGACCGGAAAACCAGCCGGGGAGTCTGGGTGACTCTCTCCGCGAGTCTGTGACGGCACGAACGCCTCTGGTGGTTCTGTGGTTCTGTGGAACCGGGCGCGGGGCTTTTACGACCGAGGACGGGAAGCGTGTTCCTACCTTCCCCTCACTTCCTCGGATGGGAAATCCTGAAACCACGAGCCGAGCGCGAAGCGCGAGGCCAGCAACGAGCGCCGAAGGCGCGAGGCGCAGGGAGCCGCCGTAGGCGGCGAGTATCGGCCCGAAGGATTTTCTGCCAAACCGTCACGCTCTCGGTAGTTATAAGAACTTCTTTTAAGATATATACTATATATGGAGCGCGTGACGGTTTGGCAGAAAAATCTTGACATCAACAACGATCTGGCCGACCAGATCGACCATGCCCAGAAATGAGGTAGGGGGCCAGCGCGCCAACGCTGACCCCCAAAAAATAATCGTCCCTCAACGATGAAGGTTCTCTACCATGTCCGATTCCGACCCGCAAGGCGGGGCCTGCACTAAGGCACAAATTGCTCATGTTGAACAGATGCTTGCGGAAGTCGCAGCGCCCGCCGAAACCTCGGATGAAAGTGATCTTCGCGCCCTTCATGTCGGAATAGCGCGCCAATATCTCGAAAAGCTGGCAGTCGAAAAGGAGGCGGCGCGAGAGGTAAAGCGCCTTGCCGCTGATGAAGCCAAGTTTCGGAATTACAAGGCCCGTTACGGCTGGTCTCGCGACGATTATACGCAGTTCTGCGCACAACCCCCGGACGTTCAAGGTGCAATCCTGAGCGCGGAACGCTCGAAGCGATACCGCACCAAGAAACGGGACGGCAAACCCGCGCGCGCATGGGAACATCGTAGCGCCGAAGATCGGGCTGAACAAAAACGACAGCGTGAGCGGGAACGTTACCAATTCAAGAAGGCGGCGAAGATCACCAAGGAATAGGCCGCTATGCGGACGCCTTCTGATCGGAAGGCGTTTTAGCTAAGCAGCTATCCAGCCACTTAGCTATCGGACCCGAAAGGTAAGTAAGCACTTACATATTGATTTTATTGAATTTTTATTCTTGACGCCCGAGTCGGCGCGGACATAGATTCTTGGCATCCGAACCAAACGAGGGACGCCATGACCGCCGCAACCACCTATCTCCCGGATGAAAAATTCGGCGCGCTTGTCGCTGACCTGCAAGCCGCCGTCATTCGCGCCATGACCACGACCGGCACCGATCTGCACAACGAAATCTGCATGACGCTTGTGAGCGCTGGTGTTGCCCCGCGATATTGCGCGGACGACGTGGCAAGAGAGGAAGCCAAGGACGACCACCGCTGGAAGGTCGCAGAGGTGAAGCGCCGGCTGCGTGGAATGCGTCAAACGGCCTAAAAAGTTGCAAAAATACAACAGAATGGACCACAATCGCGAATCCGCAAATGATCCATGCGACAAGCGCTTGCACTCTGTTCAATAGAGGATTTCCCGAAGCATCGCTTGATTCGGGGGTAACTGGCGCGATGTGACGACCATCGCGCCCCAACGTAGGATCAAACTAGGAGAAAGATCCATGCTGAATAACACTGGACGTTATACGCAGAGCAACGAGAACACAAGCCCTGTTGCCCCCGAAACAGCAATCGTTGCTGTCTATGATCCTCGACCCGGCGGAATGTCCGACTTTGGAGTGAAGGGAACAATCGTGTATCGCCTCCCCTCCGGGCGCGCCGCTATCGGAAAGTTTTCTATCATTGTTGGGGTTCTAACTGTTGCCTATGGCGACAAACGCAAAGGTAAGCTGCTTAGCGGAACCGATATGCCGCTTTCCGTAGCTGAAACACTTATGAGCGATCTGGTCAGTGAGGCCGCATGATGCAGGCTAAGGATAGATTTTTCGACAGAGTAGAATTCTACTATGACTTTCGCGACGCAAAACCAGAAGACTTCTCCCCGATTGCACTAAAAAATTTGGCCCATGACTTGGTGCAGGCGTGTGATACAGTCAGCGAAATTACCGATTGCGTAAATGACCCGCTCTATCGTCAGATGATCTCTAAGATTTCTGACGATAATATCGCATTGAGGGAATGGGAGTGTCGCGGTTACCATCTGAATGAGGGGGCCCGCTTGTTAGCCCGGACCCTAACACCAAAGTTCGGGTTCAAGGAAGCGGCCTGACTCGATCACAAGAACGGGCGTCCATCAGACGCCCGTTTTTTCTTCCGTCCCGATGAGACACTTCCCCGGCTCGCCGGTATAGGCCCAATGTAGGGTGACGCGCCCTGCCCGACCAGCACGGGTGAATGCGTTGCGATTACTCGGGCGGTGCGCGGTTGGCATAACCGAAAACTCCGAGACGGCACGGCGGCTTTGCCTTATGGCTGCGCGGTGCTGATCCTGATCTGGGCGAGGGCTTCGGTCCTCGCCCTTCTGGTTTTCAAGCTGCGATCCGAATCCCGCCAAGGCCGCAGTTATGGTCCGGTTGGATGAACCGGAAAAGTGTTCCGGAGTCAGTCAAGCCGGACTTCGCAACCCATTGAAAATAAATGGAAATTTTGATTGGCTGGGGCGGTAGGATTCGAACCTACGGTACACGGTACCAAAAACCGTTGCCTTACCACTTGGCCACGCCCCAACCGTGCGGCGGTGTTTAGCCAAGCATGAAAATGATCGCAAGGGGGAAAATCGCGGAAAAACAGTTGCGCAGGACCGGGCAGAAACGATACCGCGAAGGCATGATTGAAGTCGATGTGGTGATCCTTGGCGCCGGGGCGGCCGGCCTTTTTGCCGCGGGCGAATGCCTGTTGCGGGGACGGCGCGTGGTGGTTCTGGACCATGCGGCGCATCCGGGGGAAAAGATCCGGATCTCGGGCGGCGGGCGGTGCAACTTCACCAATCGCGCGCTGACGCGGCAGAACGCGCCCGAGCGGTTCCTGTCCGGCAACCCGCGTTTCGCGCTGTCGGCGCTCAGCCGGTTCACGCCGGCGGATTTCATCGCCCGGGTCGATCGCGCGGGCATCGCCTGGCATGAAAAGCACCTCGGCCAGCTGTTCTGCGACGGCAAGGCGGGGCAGATCATCGACATGCTGCTGGCCCCCCTGCGCGACGGCGGGCTGGAACCGGGCGTCACCATCGACACGGTGGAACGCGAAGGCGAAGGCTTCCTCGTCCACACGAGCGAAGGCACGGTCCGCGCCGCCAGCGTCATCGTCGCCACGGGCGGCAAGTCGATCCCCAAGATCGGGGCCAGCGGCCTTGGCTACCGGATCGCCGAGGGCTTCGGCCTGAAGGTGACGGAAACGCGGCCGGCGCTGGTGCCACTGACCTTCTCGGAGCAGGATCTTGCGCGCACGGCACCACTGTCCGGCATCGCGGTCGAGGCGACGGTTTCCGCCGGGCGCACACGGTTCACCGAGCCGGTCCTGTTCACCCATCGCGGCCTTTCGGGCCCGGCGATCCTGCAAATCTCCAGCTACTGGCGCGAGGGCGACAGCCTGCATGTCGATCTGGCCCCCGGACGCGATATCGCGGGCGAGCTTGCGAAGATGCGCGGCGAGGCGGGGCGCATCGCGCTGCACAACGCGCTGGCGCGGCTGCTGCCGGAAAAGCTCGCGCAGCTGGTCGTGGCGGATGCGGGGCTTTCGGGGCGGCTCGCCGATCAGAACAACGACAAGCTGCGGGCGCTGGCCGCGCGGCTGCATGGGTGGGAAATCCGCCCGGTGGGATCCGAAGGCTACCGCACCGCAGAAGTCACGCTCGGCGGGGTGGACACCGACGAACTCGACGCCCGGACGATGATGGCAAAGCGGGTGCCGGGGCTCTATTTCATCGGCGAGGTGGTGGATGTGACCGGCTGGCTTGGCGGTTACAATTTCCAGTGGGCCTGGTCATCCGGCTGGGCGGCGGGCCAGGTGGCCTGACCCGCGCCCACCGCTCCATCCCATCATTCTTCCATAAATATCCCGGGGGTGAGCGCCAAAGGCGCGAGGGGGCTGGCCCCCTTGCCCCCCCTCCACCCGCGCTACAGCCGGAACGGATCGGCCTTCGCCAAGGCGTCGAACTTCATCAGCGAGCCGATCAGCCCCGGCATATCGTCCAGCCGCACCATGTTCGGCCCGTCGGAGGGCGCGTTGTCCGGGTCCTGATGGGTCTCGATGAACACCCCCGCGATGCCAAGGCTGACCGCCGTGCGCGCCATCACCGGGGCGAATTCGCGCTGCCCGCCCGAGGAACCGCCCTGCCCGCCCGGCTGCTGCACCGAATGGGTGGCGTCCATGATGACAGGATAGCCGGTCTTCGCCATGATCGGCAAAGACCGCATGTCCGCGATCAGGGTGTTGTAGCCAAAGGACACGCCGCGCTCGGTCAGCAGGATCCTGTCGTTCCCGGTCGAGGCCACCTTGTCGGCGACGTTCGGCATGTCCCAAGGCGCGAGGAACTGCCCCTTCTTCACATTCACCACACAGCCGGTATTGCCCGCCGCCAGCAAAAGGTCCGTCTGCCGGCACAGAAAGGCCGGGATCTGGATCACGTCCACCACCTTGGCCGCCGCCTCGGCCTGCGGAATGTCATGCACGTCGGTCAGCACCGGACAGCCGAATTCCGCGCGGATGGTTTCCAGAATCCGCAGCCCGGCCTCCATCCCCACGCCGCGACGGCCCTTGAGGCTGGTGCGGTTGGCCTTGTCGTAGCTCGCCTTGAACACGAATTGCGTGCCGGTCCCCTCGCAGATCCGCGCCAGCGTTTCGGCGATCATCCGCGCATGGTCGAGCGTTTCAAGCTGGCAAGGCCCGGCGATCAGCGTCAGCGGCTGGTCATTCCCGACGGTCAGCCCGCCGATCTGCACGTTCTTCATGGTCTTTCTCCTTTGGGCGCCTAGCTCGACACCTGCTCGCGCAGGATCGAGGCGGTCAGCGACATCATCAGATAGATGCCCGAGAAGATCAGGAAGGCAAGCAGCGTATATTCGAAAGCGCGCGGATAGGTGGGTTCGTCGGGCGCGACGGGACGCACGCCGGTTTCCAGATAGCGCACCTGCCGGTTCGCCTCGATCCGCGCGGTTTCCATCTGCGCGGCCGCCGCCGCCAACAGCGCCTGCCGGGTCTGCAGATCCGCCTCGGCGATGCGAAGCTGCCCTGCGGCGGCGGCCAGCGATTCGCCCGCCCCCGTCGCCTGCGTCAGCTGCCCGCGCATCGCGGCGATCGAGGCTTCGAGCCGCGAGATATCCCCCCGCACCCCCTCGACCCGCGCCGAGCTGGGCTGCGCATTGTCCAGAAGCTGGCTCAGCTGCAACCGCTTTTCCTCAAGCTGCGTCTGGAGCGTGCCAAGCTGGCTCATCACCAGACTGTTCTCGCTGACCGGATCGAGGATGCCGACCTGCTGTTGCAGGGTCAGGACGCGGGCCTGCGCCTCCTGCACCTTGGTCTCGGCGTCGCCATAGCTTTCGCGGGCGCCGCGCATCTGATCCTCGCGCAGCCGGTAGGTGAGCTGGTCGACCTGCTGTTCGGCATAGCGGATCAGCGCCTGCGAGAAGCGTTCCGAGGTCTGCGGATCGGCGGCGCTGACCTCCATCCGGATCACCCCTTCCGAAGGGTCGTAGCCGATCTTCACCATCTTCTGGTAAAGCTTGTAGGCCGCCTCGTTCGAGGCATTTTCCGGCAGCCGTTGCAGCGGATCGATGTCGGGGGTCGAGAAATGATCCTTGAAATGCTGGTCTTCATCCAGCCGCAGCATCGCCTCGCGCGATTGCAAGAAGCTCTGGACGGTGATCGAATCCTGATTGGTCGCCAGTTGCGTGCCGGAAAACAGCCCGCCAAGCCCGGCGCCGGCATTGGCGGAATCGGCCTTCTGGATCACCATCTCGGTCTTCGTCGCATAGAGGGGCGTCGCGACCATGAAATAATACCAGCCGGCGATCAGCGTCGGCAGGAGGACGAAGAAGGCCAGCCGCAACGCCAGCATCGCCAGCTTGCGCCGACGGCGGCGAATGATGTCGCGCTGGATCCGCAGCACCTCGCGGGCGCGTTCCGCCTCGTCGGGAAAGCCGGGGAAGCCGGGCGGCGGCTGGCGCGGGAACGACGGCGGCAACTGCGGCATCGGCTCCAACGCGCCGGCCCGCCTTGGGGCGGGGGTCCTGTCGCCGCTGCGGATCAGATCGCCCCCCGTCGCATCCGGCGCCCTGTCCTCCACCGTGCCGTTCACCACCGGCGGAGAGGCCTTCTGCGCGCCACTGTCGAGCGTCAGCAGCAAGGCGCGATCGAACGGGTCGATGCCGCGCCGGCGCAGTTCCAGCACCGCCTCGGCATCCGTCGTGACGTCGATCCCCTGCCGCAGCGCGATCCGCCGCGCCAGCCGGAGCTGACGGCCGGTCAGCCCCTCGTTCAGGATGGCGTCGAGCGCCTGCCGCCGCTGTTCGGCCGTTTCCCGCGCGGGTGCTGCCTCCGCCTTGCGGGGCCGGAAGATCGCCGGATCGAAGCCGTCCTCCGCCGCGCCCGGGCTGAAGGGCATCGCCTGCACGACGGCCTCCCCACTGCCCGACGGCCGGATCTTCAGCTTGCGGATCCTGTAACGGGGCGCCCTAAGTATAGTCATACATCCGCCTCGCTTCCTCAAGGGTGTCGAACATGTAAAGCCGGCCGTCCCGCAGGACCGCCGCCGACCGGCAGAACTTCTCGATCGTCGAGGCCTGATGCGACACGATCACCACCGTCGATTCGCGCAGCCGTTCATACAGGATCGCCCCTGCCCTTCGGTTGAAGGCGACATCGGTGGTCTGCGGCATGCCCTCGTCGATCAGGTAGATGTCGAATTCCAGCGCCAGCATCAGCGAGAATGTGAACCGCGCCCGCATGCCCGCGCTGTAGGTGCCGATGGGCATGTCGAAATATTCCTTCAGGTCGCACAGCCAGCGGCAGAAAGCCTCGACGTAATCCGCGTCCAGCCCGTAGAGCCGCGCGATATAGCGGGCGTTCTCGCGCGCCGTGTGGCGCGGCACCACGCCCCCCATGAAGCCAAGCGGAAAGGAGACGCGACATGTCTTGCGGATCGTCCCTTCGTCGGGCTTTTCCAGCCCGGCCATCATGTTGATGATCGTCGTCTTGCCGGTGCCGTTGGGCGCAAGGATCCCCAGCGAATGCCCCGGCTCGACGCGGAAGCTGGCCTGATCGAGGATGACCTTGCGCCGGGTACCCGTCCAGAACGACTTGCTGACGTTATCGAATTCAAGCATTCCGCGTGACATGCAATCTGGCTGCGCGACAGGCCGGGGCGGGCGCCGCAAATTCGGGAGGAGGCAGCCATTCATCCGGCGCCGACAAGATCCTATATACAGCGCGCCGATGCCGGATGGCTACATGAAAGGACGGGCCTTGGATCTTGCTGACAGCGCCACAGGGCTGATCGGACGGATCGAGGCCTGCCGGATCTGCGCCGACCGCTTTGCCGCGACCGCGACGGCCCATGCGCCGCGCCCTGTGGTGTGGTTCCGGCCCGGCGCCCGGGTGCTGGTCGTCGGGCAGGCGCCGGGGGCGCGGGTCCATGCCTCGGGCAGGCCGTTCACCGATCCGTCGGGCGACAGGCTGCGCGACTGGATGGGGGTGGATGCGGAAACCTTCTACGACCGCGACCGCATCGCCATCGTGCCGATGGCCTTCTGCTTTCCGGGCTATGACGCCAAGGGGTCCGACCTGCCGCCGCCGCCGGTTTGCGCCCGCACATGGCGCGACCGGGTGATGGCGGCGCTCGGCCCGATGGATCTGACGCTGCTGGTAGGTGGTGCGGCGCAGCGCTGGCACCTTGGGCCGGGGCGCGTCACCGACACCGTCGCCCGCTGGCGCGATCACGCGCCGCACGTCTTTCCCTTGCCTCATCCGTCCTGGCGCAATACGGCATGGCTGAAACGCAACCCGTGGTTCGAGGCCGATCTGCTGCCCGTCCTCCGCGCCCGGGTGAAGGAGGTATTATGACGCCCTACGACCGCGCCCATGCCGCGATGGAAGCCGATCCGGAGAATGAGGCCCTGCGCCTTGCCGTCTATGACCGGCTTGCCGATGCCGAGCTGTTCCTGCTCTTGGAACACGAACCCGACGAGGACAACGACATCATCCCGCAGGTGTTCGAGACCGAGGAGGGCGATTTCGTCCTCGCCTTCGACCTTGAGGAACGGCTCGCGGCCTTCGGCGACGCGCCCGCGCCCTATGCGGCGCTGCCCGGCCGGGTGATCGCGCAGCATCTGGCGGGGGAGGAAATCGGGCTGGGCATCAACCTCGGCGTGGCGGACTCGGCGATGCTCCTGCCGCCCGACGCGCTGGAATGGCTGACCCATACGCTGACCCATAGCCCCGAATATGCCGAGGCTCGCCCCACCGCCTTCGACGCCCCTGCCCTGCCGCCCGCCGTTCTCGCGCTGCTGCTCCCGGCGTTCGAGGCGAAATTCGACCAGATCGCCGGGCTCGCCTCGCATGCGCTTCTGGGCGGCGTCACCTATGAAGGCGGCCGGCGCGGCCATGTGCTCGCGTTCCTCGGCACGCCCGAAGCGGCGCAGCCCGGCCTCGCCAAGGCGATCCACGAGGCGCTGACATTTTCCGGCCTCGAAGCCGGAGAAATCGACGTGACCTTCCTGACCGAAGACGATCCCGCCGCGCAGGTCCTGCTGGACAAGGCGCTGGTGCTGCATCTGCCCGAAGCGGAACCCGAACAGGTGCAGGAGGTGACGCTGACCGGCCCCGGCATGGATCCCGCGAAACCGCCGATCCTGCGCTGATCCCCGTCGGGACAGTGCCTGCCGGACAAGGGCCGGACGGCCTCCCCGGACAAGCCGCCCGCCTTTCATCCTGTCCTGAATTTCCCGGCCATAAATCCCCGGGATGACCGCGGCCGCATCGCCATGCCGAAAGGTCGTCCCACCGAATACCCGGGCCAAGGGCGGCGTCCATCCCCCCGGCAGGAATTCAGTTGAGGGCGCACCGCGAAACCACCGGGAGAACCCCCTTCCCATCATCTTTCCATAAATATCCCGGGGGTGAGCGGCAAAGCCGCGAGGGGGCTGGCCCCCTGCGCCCCATCCACCGGCGCCTCGGCCCCGGTTTTACACGCATTCCCGCAACCCGTCCCGGACCCTCGCGGGGACAACCCGTCGGATCTGCCCTCGCGGGGTCAGGCCCGGTGGTGCAGGCGGTTCAGCAGCCGGTCCCATCCCTTGAACAGCCCACGCCGGGCGGGATGTTCGAACATCTCGTCCGGCCCGTTCGGGTCGAGGATTTCATTGTCCGCAAGCCATTCCGACACGCCCGAAAGCCGCGGGACGCGATAGGGGACAAGGCTGCGCCCCGCGCCGCGCAGCGCCTCGATCGAGGCGGTCAGCGATCCGGTCCGGGCGAAATGCGCGGCAAAATCGGCGGACGCGATGCCCAGATGCTCGGCGATCAGCCGGTCGCGCAACCGGGCGATGCCCGGAACCGGACCGGCGCCCTCCGCCTCGGGTGCGGTCAGGATCACGTCGCATTCGGTGTCGAGTCGCAGCGAGCGGTTGTTGAAATTCGACGATCCGACCCGCAGCACGCGATCATCGACGATCATCACCTTGGCATGGACATAGATGTTCCTCCCGCCCTCGGTGCGCGGATGATAGATCCGCAGGCGCCCGTGACGGTCGATCCTGCGCAGCGCCGTGACCAGCCTTGCACGGGCGCTGTCCATCGCGAGGGGTTCAAGCCAGCCCTCCGCCACATGGGGATTGACGATGACGATCTCCGGCCCGTCCTCTTCGGCCAGCCGCTCGGCGATGGCATGGGCGATGCGGCGCGAGGCGAAATACTGGCTTTCGGCATAGATGAACCGTTTCGCCCCGGCGATCAGGTCCAGATAGGCGGTCTCGATCTCATGCGCGGGGCGGGTTCCGTTCATCTTCGGCATGGTGCGCGCGATACCCAGCCGCATGCCGCGAAATCCGGGCGCGACGCCCTTTGGCCAGCAGTCGTGCGGCTCGGTGCATTCGGGCAGCACCTCCCCCGTCGCGGCCTGCCAGCGCGCACGGGCAAGCTCGCCCATGACACGCGCGGCAGGGCCGTCGAACACCGTGGTCACGTCGTGCCAGGGCTTCAGCGGCCGGCCGTTCGGATCGACGCGGCGGGGATCGTCGTCCAGATGTTCTGACGTGTCCCAGCGGCCCAGGGTGATGTCGATCCCGCCGCAAAAGGCCAGGCAATCGTCGATCATCACGATCTTCTGGTGATGCGAGCCCGCCACCGGATGCACCCCGTCAAGGCGCAGGGTGATCCGCGGATGCGCCTTCCAGCGCAGGATGGTCCAGATCATCGAGCCGCGCAGCAGCGCCCGGAACGCGCCGGTATCCCAGCGAAGCAGGCGGATCTGCAATCCCGGCGTGCGATCGGCCAGCCAGAGCAGGAAATCCCCCAGCCGTTCCGGCCCGTCATCGCCATTCCCGGTCGCGCCCAGCCGGATCCGCGCATCGAAATCCCAGCCGATCAGCGTGATGGTATGGCGCGCGGACAGCATCGCCCGCCGCGCCGCGACAAAGTAATCCGCCGCATCGACGATGACGGCAAGGCGGTCCGCGGGCGCGATGCGCCAGCAGTTCCGGCCCGGTTGCAGCTGGAAGTCCCTCGTCGTCATGCTTTCCCCGGTCCGACGCCCCGGATTGATGCGGGGTCAACGTGCCCCGAACGGGCCGGGTTCCCCAGCCGCGGGAAAATCGCGCCCTTGCGTCACCGGAGGCGTTTCGGGCACACCGGCGTCAGGGAGGCCGGGCGATGACCGATCCGCGGACAGACATCATGGGCGTCATCCTCGCCGGCGGGGCCGCGCGGCGCATGGGCGGCGGCGACAAGGGGCGGCTGTCGCTTGGCCCCCTCACGATGATCGAGGCGGTGGTGGCGCGCCTGCGCCCGCAATGCCGGACGCTGGTGCTGAACGCGAACGGCGATCCGGCGCGGTTCGCTGATCTGGGGCTCGAGGTCGTGCCGGACAGTCTGCCGGGCCTGCCCGGGCCTCTGGCCGGGGTGCTGGCGGGGATGGATCACGCCGCCGCGCGGGGTTACGGCCATATCCTGACCGCCGCCGCCGATACGCCCTTCCTGCCCGCCGGTCTGGCCGGGGCGCTGTGGCGGGCGAAGACACCCGAAACCCCGATCGTGCTCGCCGCGACCGACGACCCCGCCAGCGGACGGATGGTGCGGCATCCGACCTTCGGGCTCTGGCCGGTATCGCTGCGCGAGGATCTGCGGCAGGCGCTGACGGCCGGGGTGTCGAAGATCGTGCTGTGGACCGAGCGGCACGGCACCGGCTGGGCGCGCTTCCCGACGGAGCCCTTCGATCCGTTCTTCAACGTCAATGCCCCCGGCGATCTGGACAGGGCGCGCCGTCTGGCCCCGCTGATCTTCGGCCTTGACCGCCAGCCGCCGGCGGGATCATGATCCCCGGATCATCAGGGATTTGCGCGATGCCGTCAAAACTTGCCGCCGTAGTGTTCGACCCGGAAACCCCGGTCGACGACATGATGGCCGAGGCTTTGGCCGACCCCGCCCTGCGCGGGCGGCGGATCGTCGGCTACCTTCAGGGCTATGAACCCGGCACCGGATGCGACTGCACCGACATCGTGCTGCGCGCGCTGCATGACGGATCGCGGCGCAAGATCACACAGGATCTGGGCACCGGGTCGCAGGGATGCCGGCTCGATTCCGTCGCGCTGACCGAGGTCGCGGGCGAGGTCGATGCCGTTCTGGCGGTGCGCCCCGACCTTCTGGTGCTGAACCGATTCGGCAAGGTCGAGGCCGAGGGCGGCGGCTTTCGCGCCACGCTGGAACAGGCGCTCTTGTCCGACGTGCCGGTGCTGATCGCGGTCGGGCGCAAGCATCTGGGCTTCTGGCAGGACTATTGCGGCGATCTGGCCGAGACATTGCCCTGCGACGTGCCCGCCATCCGCGGTTTCATCCGCGAGGTCTGCGGAATCGACGCGGCTGTCGCGCTGCGCGCCTGACCCCGCGCCGATTGCGGATTGAAAGAGGGGCCGACACCCGGTTAGAAAGCAGTCGGCCCTTCGCGGGGCCATGCGGACGTGGCGAAACTGGTAGACGCAGCAGACTTTAAAAATTGGAGTGCCCGCGGGGAAATCCGCGGTGTAGAACCGCTCAAAGTCGGGGAAAGCTTCCGGGGAAACCCGTTGCCAATCCCGAGCCAAGCCCCGCAAGGGGAAGGTGTAGAGACTGGACGGGCGGCGCCTAAAGCCTACGGGTCATCAAGCCTGCGGGTCACGGCGAAGGGACAGTCCAGACCACGAACGCCCGGCCCGCAAGGACGGGGCGGCGGCGAAAGCCGAAGTGGTACGAAAATCTGCCTCTCTGTGAGAGTACGGGTTCGATCCCCGTCGTCCGCACCAATACCGGTTACGGTAAAATCCAGTGAAAACCGGGTGATGGGCGGAAGAGTTCATGTCCGCTCAAACCCCCGCCGGTCAGTGCATCGGCACCGCAGGACCCGGAATCTCCTCAGAAAGGCGCCCGCCCCCGGATTTATCCACGCGGATGACATGCTGGTCGTGACCAGCCCACGCCTGAACGCCCGCAACCAACCAGCCTGACCGCCGTTCGGCTTCAAACGAGTCAGGTGATGGGTGGGGAAAGTGTAGCTGAACAGAAAACTGAATGTCTTCAGTGATCTATGGCTCCGGCGGTAGGGATCGAACCTACGACCAATTGATTAACAGTCAACTGCTCTACCGCTGAGCTACGCCGGAACATGCGGCGGTGTATAGCGGCAGCGATTCAGGGGTGCAAGAGGCGGAAACGAGATTTTTCGACTTTTCTTACCGGCGGAAGAAGATTGCCCCGGGGGACAGCTCCGAAGCCTGAGATATCTCGTTTTTCGAATGCATTTCAACAAGATGCGCAAAGACGTTGCGGGCGGCGACGGGATGCAGGTCCTCGGGCAGGTCGGTGTAGAGGCTGCGCACGATCGACATCACCGTCGCCGGTCCCCGCGCCAGAACCTCCATGATCTGGCGGGAGCGCGCGCGGCGATGCCCGGCAAGGGCGGCAAGCCGCTCGGCCGGCGTCTCGACCGGATCGCCGTGGCCGGGGAAGAAGCGCCGCGCCCCTTCCGCCGCCAGCCGGTCGAGCGAGCGCATGTAATCCCCCAGATCCCCGTCGGGCGGGGAAATCAGCGTCGAGGACCAGCCCATCACCAGATCGCCGGTAAAGATCGCGTCGCCAAAGGCGAAGCCGAGGTGATTGCCGAAATGGCCGGGGGTGTGCAATGCGCGCAGCGACCAGTCCGGGCCGGACACCACCGCGCCATCCGCCAGAAGGACATCGGGCCGGAATGCCGCATCGACCCCCTCGCCGCCCCCCGCGAGCCCCTGCGCCGCCAGCCGGGCCATGACGGGCGAACGTCCGGCGTCGGCCGGGCCGAAAGCATGCACCGCCGCGCCCGTCACCTCGGCCAGAAGGCGCGCGCCGGGGGAATGGTCCAGATGCGCATGGGTGACGAAGATCGCCTCCACCCGCTCGCCGCGCCCCAGCCCGCCAAGCAGCGCCTGCATATGCGCAGGATCCGCCGGGCCGGGGTCGATCACCGCGACGCGCCCCGTCCCCACGACATAGGTGCAGGTCCCGGTTCCCGTCATCGGCGAGGGATTGCGCGCCACGATCCGCCGCACGCCCGGCTCCAGCCCGGCCATCATCGCCATTCCGCTTCCCCCCGTCAGGCATTGCGGATAAGAATTTAGGATGAATTTCGGCTGGCTCAAACAGGTGATGCCGCGCGGGCTCTACGGGCGTGCCGCGCTGATCCTCATCGTGCCGGTCATCACCATCCAGCTTGTCGTCTCGGTCGTCTTCATCCAGCGCCATTTCGACCGCGTGACCCGGCAGATGACCGAATCCATGCTGCGCGAGATCGTGCTGGTGACCGACAGGATCGACCATGCCCCGACGCTCGGCGCCGCGCGGGAGGCGATTCTGGACCTCTCCGAACCGCTCGGCCTGACGGTGGCGCTGCCCGACACCACGCCGCGTGACATCGACACCGACATGCGCCGCCCGCTCGACCTGACCGGGATCGTCGTCATCGACACGATTCGCAATGCGATTCCCGGCCTGCGCTCCATCGATCTGCGGGACGGATCGCGGGTCACGCTGCATGTGCAGAGCCGGTGGGGGATGATGCGCATCTCTTTCCCGCGCGACCGGGTTTCGGCCAGCAATCCGCATCAGCTGCTGGTGCTGATGGTCGGGGTTTCCATCCTGATGACGGTGATCGCCTTCATCTTCCTGCGCAACCAGTTGCGGCCGATCCACCGGCTGGCGCGCGCGGCCGAGGCCTTCGGCAAGGGCCATTCGGTGCCCTACCATCCCTCGGGCGCGACCGAGGTGCGCACCGCCGGGCGCGCCTTCAACGACATGCGCGCCCGGATCGAGCGGCAGATCGAGCAGCGCACCCTGATGCTGTCAGGCATCAGCCATGACCTGCGCACTCCGCTGACGCGGCTGCGGCTGGGCCTGTCGATGCTGCCCGACGATCCGGACACGCGCGAGGATATCGCCGCGATGGAACGCGACGTCGATGAAATGGGCAAGATGATCAACGCTTTTCTCGATTTCTCGCGCGAGGGGGCGTTGCAGGATGATCCGGAACCCACGGATATCTGCGATTTCGTCACCCGCATCGTCGGGGATGCGAACCGGGTCGGCAATCCGGTGACGCTGGCCTCCTGCCCTGCCCCGGGATCCGTCGTGCTGCAGCTGCGCCACGACGCGATCCGCCGCGCGCTGGAAAACCTGCTGGGCAATGCCGCGCGCTACGGCTCGCGCGCCGAGGTCACGGTTACGCTGACCCCCAAGACCGTGCGCATCACCGTCGAGGACGACGGCCCCGGCATCCCGCCCGCGCAACGGGAAGAGGCGCTGAAACCCTTCACCCGGCTCGACCCCGCGCGCAATCAGGACCGGGGACAGGGCGTCGGGCTGGGCCTTGCGATCGCCGCCGACATCGCGCGCCGCCACGGCGGCACGCTGAAGCTGGGTGCCAGCACCCGGCTGGGCGGGCTTTCCGTGGAAATGATCCTGCCGCGCTGATCCCCCTTGCCGTCCGACGCCGGTGCCTGCAATGTAACCACGACGTGACGGGCCAGACGGGCGCACTGGTTGAACCGCCCGCCCCGGCCCCCTAGATATGGTCAAACCGGGAAGGGCCGTGGCTGCCGCAAGGGCGGGGCCGGTGCCCTTTCGCCATAGAGGAAAAATGATGACCGAGACCCTCTCGACCACCTATCCGGTCCTTCCGCTGCGCGACATCGTGGTGTTTCCCCACATGATCGTGCCGCTTTTCGTGGGCCGGGAAAAATCCGTTCGCGCCTTGGAAGAGGTGATGTCGGACGACCGCCAGATCCTGCTGGCCAGCCAGATCGACCCTTCGGTCGATGAGCCGACCCAGGACGGGATCTACCGCACCGGCGTGCTGGCCAATGTGCTGCAACTGCTGAAATTGCCCGACGGCACCGTCAAGGTGCTGGTCGAAGGCAAGACGCGGGTGAAGATCACCGAATTCCTGACCAACGAGTCCTTCTTCGAGGCCGAGGCCGTCGAGCTGGAGGAAACCGAAGGCGATCAGGACACGATCCGGGCGCTGCTGCGCTCGGTCGCCGAGGAATTCGAGCGGTATGCCAAGATCAAGAAGAACGTCCCCGAGGAAGCCCTCGCGGCCGTTTCGGAAACGCATGAGGCCGACAAGCTTGCCGATCTGGTGGCGGGTCACCTTGGCCTCGACGTGAAGGCGAAGCAGGAACTGCTTGAAACGCTTGACGTTTCGTCGCGTCTGGAAAAGGTCTACGGCCTGATGCAGGGCGAGGTTTCCGTCCTTCAGGTCGAGAAGAAGATCAAGTCCCGCGTCAAGTCGCAGATGGAGAAGACCCAACGCGAATACTATCTGAATGAGCAGATGAAGGCCATTCAGAAGGAACTCGGCGACGGGGACGAAGGCCAGAACGAACTGACCGAGCTGGAAGAGAAGATCGCCAACACGAAATTCTCCAAGGAAGCCCGCGAAAAGGCCGAGGGCGAGCTGAAGAAGCTGAAGTCCATGAGCCCGATGTCCGCCGAGGCCACCGTGGTGCGCAACTACCTCGACTGGCTGCTGGCGCTGCCGTGGGGGGTGAAGTCGCGCGTCAAGAAGGATCTGACCGTGGCGGAAAAGGTGCTCGACGCCGATCACTATGGCCTTGAGAAGGTCAAGGAACGGATCGTCGAATATCTGGCCGTGCAGGCGCGTTCGGACAAGCTGAAGGGGCCGATCCTGTGCCTCGTCGGTCCGCCGGGCGTGGGCAAGACGTCGCTCGGACGCAGCGTGGCGAAGGCCACGGGGCGCGAATTCATCCGCATCTCGCTTGGCGGTGTGCGTGACGAATCGGAAATCCGCGGCCACCGCCGGACCTATATCGGCTCGATGCCCGGCAAGATCATCCAGGCGCTGAAGAAGGCGAAGACCACCAATCCGCTCATCCTGCTCGATGAAATCGACAAGATGGGGCAGGATTTCCGTGGCGACCCGGCCTCGGCGATGCTGGAAGTGCTCGATCCGGAACAGAACGGCACCTTCGTCGACCACTATCTTGAGGTGGAATACGATCTGTCGAACGTCATGTTCATCACCACGGCGAACAGCTACAACATGCCCGAGCCGCTGATGGACCGGATGGAGATCATCCCGCTGTCGGGTTACACCGAGGACGAAAAGCGCGAGATCGCCAAGCAGCACCTTGTCGCCAAGGAAGTGAAGGCGCACGGCCTGAAGAAGGGCGAGTTCACCGTCACCGACGCGGCGCTGACCGACATCATCCGCTACTACACCCGTGAAGCCGGGGTCCGCAGTCTGGAACGCACGATCGCCAAGCTGGCCCGCAAGGCGGTGACCGAGATCCTCAAATCGAAGGGCGCGGTGAAGTCGATCACGGTCGATGCCTCGAACCTCGAGGACTATCTCGGGGTGAAGAAGTTCCGCTACGGTCTGGCCGAGAAGGAAGATCAGGTGGGCGTGGTCACGGGGCTGGCCTGGACTTCGGTCGGAGGCGACCTGCTGCAGATCGAGGCGTTGCGCCTGCCCGGCAAGGGCCGGATGAAGACGACCGGGAAACTGGGCGACGTGATGAAGGAATCGATCGAGGCGGCGTCGAGCTACGTCCGTTCGATCGCCCCCGAGCTTGGCGTGCGGCCGCCGAAATTCGAGAACATGGACATCCACGTCCACGTTCCCGAAGGCGCCACACCCAAGGACGGGCCTTCGGCCGGGATCGCGATGGTGACCTCGATCGTCTCGGTTCTGACGGGCATTCCGGTGCGCAAGGACATCGCCATGACCGGCGAGGTCACGCTGCGCGGCAATGTCCTGCCGATCGGCGGGTTGAAGGAAAAGCTTCTGGCGGCGCTGCGGGGCGGCATCAAGACGGTGCTGATCCCGGACGAGAACGCCAAGGATCTGATCGACATCCCGCAGAACGTGAAGCAGGGGCTGACGATCATCCCCGTCACCCATGTGCGTGAGGTCCTGCCCCGCGCGCTGGTGCGGATGCCGGAGCCGATCGAATGGGACGAGGTGGCCGAAGAAGCGGCCGCGGCGGCCCGTGCCGCGGCGGCCCGCGAAGGTCAGGGCGCCGTCGCGCACTGATCCGCCACCTAAATCCGGAACACGCGCCCTCGGGCGCGTGTTTCCTTTTTCAGGCCCGGCGAAAGTCGGAAAAAGCGGTGAAACAGCCTCTTGCGGAACCTGATCACTGCCGCTAAAAGGCCCCCTACCGGGCGATTAGCTCAGCGGTAGAGCGCTTCGTTCACATCGAAGATGTCAGCGGTTCAAATCCGTTATCGCCCACCAGAATTACATGAAACCCCGGGTTCGCCGAACCCGGGGTTTCCTTTTTCCCGGCCATCCGCCCGGGCGAAACCGCATCCAGTTCCCCGCAGAACAACAGCCGCCCGAACCGGGTTCGGGCGGCTGCCGACACATACTCAAATGCAACCTCTCAATGAGGTCAAAATAAGATGATTCCCCGATACATGTCCTTGACGCAGGTCAGGGACAACGCTCCCGATCCTTGCGATGATATGGGGGGATTTCGTCCTGGGATCGGAACGTCCCCCATATGGGGACGAAAACATATGGCGGCGAAAACGCCCCCCTCGCAGCAGTCCGGCAGCGGAAACGCGGCGATATCGGGCCCGAACCATTAATTTGGTGCTTAACGGCAGGAAATCGCTATATTTATCGAAAGCCACCGCGAGTCGCCGGGGGCAGCAACCCATTTGATCGGAAGCCGGAGATGAACGCTCATACCGACACCTCCATGGAAATGAAGCACGACGATGTGTTGCGCGTGAAACTCGCCGTTCTGCGCCGCGAACATCGTGACCTCGATGAGGCGATCATCGCCCTGACGCAGGCCGGCCACCCCGATCAGTTGCGCATCGTGCGGTTGAAGAAGCAGAAGCTGGCGCTCAAGGACCAGATCGCCCGGATCGAGGATCTGCTGACCCCCGACATCATCGCCTGAGACTCCGCCCTTGCCGATGCGTGTCGGGCGCCTATAGTGCGCGCTCCATTTGGAAAGGGCGAAGATGGGCGTGAAAGTGGGAATCATCATGGGCAGCCAGTCGGACTGGGCGACCATGCGTGAAGCGGCGAAGATCCTTGATGACCTCGGGATCGGCTATGAGAAGAAGATCGTCTCGGCCCATCGCACCCCCGACCGCCTCTGGACCTATGGCAAGACCGCCGTCGAACGCGGATTGCAGGTCATCATCGCCGGCGCCGGCGGGGCCGCGCATCTGCCGGGCATGATGGCGTCCAAGACCCGCGTGCCGGTGATCGGCGTTCCGGTGCAGACCAAGGCGCTGTCGGGCGTCGACAGCCTCTATTCCATCGTGCAGATGCCCAAGGGCTTTCCCGTCGCCACCATGGCGATCGGCGCGGCCGGGGCCGCCAATGCCGGGCTGATGGCGGCGGCGATCCTTGCCAACAACGACCCTGCCCTTGCCGCGCGGCTCGACGCCTGGCGCGACGCCCTTTCCGCCTCCATTCCGGACGAACCGCAAGATGAATGAGATCCCCTCCCCCCTGCCCACCGGCGCGACCATCGGCATCCTCGGCGGCGGTCAGCTTGGACGGATGCTGTCCGTCGCGGCGGCGCGGCTCGGCTTTCGCACGCATGTCTTTGAACCCGGCGCCCAACCGCCCGCCGGTCATGTCGCCCACCGCGTCACGACCGCGCCCTATGACGACGAGGCGGCGCTGCGCGCCTTTGCCGAAAGCGTCGATGTCGTCACCTATGAATTCGAGAACATCCCGACCGAGGCGCTCGACCTGATCGAGACGATCCGCCCGATCCATCCGAACCGCCGCGCGCTGGCCATTTCGCAGGACCGTATCCGGGAGAAGAGCTTCCTCAACGACCTCGGCCTTGCCACCGCGCCCTGGGCGGAGGTCACTGATCGCGCCTCGCTCGACGAGGCGATCGCGCTGATCGGCACGCCCGGTATCCTCAAGACCACGCGGCTCGGCTATGACGGCAAGGGGCAGGCGCGGATCATGAGCCCCACCGACGCGCCCGAGGCCCTTGCCGCGATGGCGGGTGCGACGGCGGTGCTGGAGGGCTTCGTGGATTTCTCCTGCGAGATTTCGGTGATCGCGGCGCGCGGGCTTGACGGTTCCGTCGCCTGCTACGATCCCGGCCAGAACGTGCACCGGAACGGCATCCTGCACACGACGACGGTGCCGGCGCAGATCCCCGCCGCCCGCGCCTCGGATGCGGTGCTGATCGCGGGCAGGATCCTCAACGCGCTGGATTATGTCGGCGTCTTGGGGGTGGAGCTGTTCGTGACGCCCAAGGGCCTGCTGGTCAACGAGATCGCGCCGCGGGTGCATAATTCCGGCCACTGGACGCAGGCGGGCTGCACCGTCGACCAGTTCGAGCAGCATATCCGCGCCATCGCCGGCTGGCCTCTGGGCGACGGGGCGCGCTACGTGGATGTCGAGATGCTCAACCTGATCGGCGACGACATCGAGAAGGTGCCGGACTATGCGCGCCAGCCGCGCACGCAGATCCATCTCTACGGCAAGGCCGTGGCCAAGCCGGGGCGCAAGATGGGCCATGTGAATCGCGTGCTCTGAGGTAGGAGGGGCCCTGCCCCTCTTGCCCCTTCGGGGCAATTCACCCCGGGATATTTATGGAAGAATGAAGGGGCTTTCGTCTTTTTCCAGATATCCTCGGGGAAAAGTCTGAAAAAGCGGCCTCCCGGGGGAAGGCCGCTCTGGCGGATGCGCGGCCCGGGCCGCGGGCGAAGAGGGCGCCGCCCCCTTGCCTCAGTTCTGCGAATAGAGACCTTCGTAGATCGGCACCAGCGTATCCGTCTCGAACAGCGAGGAGACCGAGGTTCCCGACCATGTGTTCAGGATCGCCTGCGCGAACATCGGCGCGGTCGGCACGATGCGGATGTTGCCCGCGCCCAGCACCGCTTCGGTCGGGTTGATCGAATCGGTGATGACCAGCGATTTCATCACCGATTTCGTCACCCGCTCGACCGCCGGACCGGAGAGGACGCCGTGGGTGATATAGGCATGGACTTCGGTCGCGCCGGCTTCGAGCAGCACTTCCGCCGCCTTGCACAGCGTGCCCGCCGTGTCGCAGATGTCGTCGACGATGATGCATTTCTTGCCTGAGACCTCCCCGATCACGGTCATCCCCGCGACTTCGCCGGCCTTTTCGCGGCGCTTGTCGACAATGGCGAGCGGCGCGTTGATCCGCTTGGCCAGTTCGCGCGCCCGCGCCACGCCGCCCACGTCGGGCGAGACGACCATCACATCGCCAAGCTGGCCGCGGAAATTGTGCAGGATGTCGAGCGCGAAGACCGGCGCCGCATAGAGGTTGTCCACCGGAACATCGAAGAAACCCTGGATCTGCGCCGCATGCAGATCGAGCGTCAGCACCCGGTCCACGCCCGCCTCGGTCAGCAGGTTGGCGACCAGCTTGGCCGAGATCGGCGTGCGCGCCTTGGACCGGCGATCCTGCCGGGCATAGCCGAAATAGGGGATGACGGCGGTGATCCGGTCGGCCGAGGAGCGCTTCAGCGCGTCGGTCATGATCAGCAGTTCCATCAGGTTGTCATTCGCCGGGTTCGAGGTCGGCTGGATGATGAACATGTCCTCGCCCCGGACGTTTTCGTAGACCTCGACGAAGATCTCCTGATCGTTGAACCGCTCGACCCGAGCATCGACGAGGTTGACCGACATTCCCCGGTGCATCGACATCCGGCGTGCGATGGACTGGGCAAGGGGCTTGTTGGCGTTACCGGCGATGATTTTCGGTTCGGTCATGACGGGCATCGGTTTCCCTCTGGGCTGCGCCGGCGGGGCTGTCGGCGGATTCGCGTGGATTGCGCCCGCCTTAGCACCGGGCTAGCCTTCCCGCAAATGTCGCAGCCGCAGAGAGGCCGTCCGGATGGCACAAATCGACTATTTTTTCGCGGTCAACAGCCCGTGGTGCTACCTCGCGGGCCTTCGGCTTGAGGAAATCGCCGCAAAACACGGCGCCGCGATCAGTTACAGGCCGCTTGACGTGCTGGCGCTGTTCGACCGCACGGGCGGCACGCGCCCGGTGGCGCGGCATCCGAACCGGGTGGCCTACCGGCTGCAGGAGCTGACCCGCTGGCGCGATCGGCTGGGCCTGCCGATGGTGCTGTCGCCCACGCATTTCCCGGTCAATCCGGCCCCGGCCTCCTATGCGATCATCGCCGCGCAGAAGGCGGGCGGCGGCGATCTGGGCGGGCTCGTTCATGCGATCCTCGGTGCAGGCTGGGCCGAGGACCGCAACATCGCCGAGGATGATGTGATCCGCGAAAAGCTCGCCGCCTTCGGCTTTGATCCGAACCTCGTCACGAGCGGTCTGTTCGACGGGGCGGTGTCCTATGAGAAGAACCTTGAGGAAGCGGTCGAGCGTGGCGTCTTCGGCGCGCCCTTCTACATCGTGCGCGAAACCGACCAGCGGTTCTGGGGGCAGGACAGGCTCGATTTCCTCGACGATCATCTGGGAAGCCCGTGATGGCGCAGGACGTCTTGCAGGGGCATACGATCCACTGGCAGAGCTTCGGTGAAGGCGAACGCCCTGCCCTCGCGCTGCATTGCATGCTCGGCACGTCGGATCTCTGGGCGCCGGTGCTGGAGCCGCTTGGCGACCGGATCACCGCCACCGCCTTCGACCTGCCGGGCCATGGCCAGTCGGCCCGATGGGAGCCGGACGGCACGCCCGGCAGCTACCAGACGCTGGCGACGCGGATCGCGGCGGGCTTCATCGACCGGCCGCTCGACCTGATCGGGCACAGCTTCGGCGCGGTCGTGGCGCTGCGCATCGCCGTTGGCGCGCCGCAGGCCGTGCGCTCGCTGACGCTGATCGAGCCGGTGCTGTTCGAGGCGATCACCGGCAGCCCAGACTGGGTGGATTGGCGCGGCAAGCAGGACCGGCTGGACGCGCTGCTCGCCTCCGGCCGGCATGAGGAGGCGGCGAAGGATTTCCTTGAGGACTGGGGCGCGGGCGTGCCCTGGGCCGTGCTCTCCGAGCGCAACCGCAGCCGCTTCATCGCGCAGATGCCGATGGTCGAGGATGTGAGCCAGGCGAATTTCACCGATCCGGGGCGGATCTGGCGCCCGGACGGGATCGAGGCCATCGACACCCCGGTGCTGCTGATCCATGGCGAGAAAAGCCCCGCCGCCTGCGCGGCGATCTGCACCGCCATCGCCGCGCGGCTGCCCGATGTGGGCGTCGCCTCGGTGCCGGGGGCGGGGCATATGCTGCCCCTCACCCATGCGAAACAGCTGTCCGATCTGATCGCGCTCAACCTCGACCGGAGCTGAGTCAGCCGATCGTCAGGTCCATTCCGACCTCGCAGGACAGCACCCGCGACACGGGGCAGCCGGCCTTGGCCGCATCCGCCGCCTGACGGATCGCCGTTTCATCCCCCTGCCCCTTCACCGTGACGTGGAGGATCGAGGATTTGATGGTGAAGCCCTTGTCGTCCTTGTCCATCGAGACTTTCGCCTGCGTGTCGATGGTGACATCGGTGACCCCGGCATCTTCGAGCCCCTTCGACAGCGCCATCGAGAAGCAGGCCGCATGGGCGGCGGCGATCAGTTCCTCGGGATTGGTGCCGGGCTTGTCCTCGAACCGGGTGTTGAAGCCATAGGGCTGGTCGGTCAGCGCCCCCGACTGGGTCGAGATCTTGCCCTTGCCGTCGCGGATCGGGCCTTCCCAGTGAGCGGAACCGGATTTGACGATCATGATAACCTCCTGTGCGTGGGTCAGCATGATCAACGCGCGAAAGACCCGCGCGTTCCCCCCGTGCCCGGAATAACCCGGAGCCGGGGGGCCAATCGGGAACATGGCCGCCCGTGGCGGGCGCGGCAGGGGGCCAGCCCCCTCGGCGCAAGCGCCTCACCCCCGGGATATTTATGGAAGAATGAAGGGGAGAAGCGACAGGTTCGGTATGGCGAGGCGCCGTTCAGAGGTCCGGGTCGATCAGCCGATGGTATTCCTGAATGGCGAAACGGTCGGTCATGCCCGCCACGTAGTCGAGCACGACCCGTGCCAGTTCGATCTCGTCCCCGCGCGCCTTGCCCGCGTCGCCCTGCCAGTCCTCGGGCAGCAGGTCGGGCCGGTTGAGGAACAGCGGGAACAGCGCGTTGACCATCTTCGTCACGCGGCGGCGTTCCTCGATCACGGTGGGGGCGCGATACATCCGCTGGAACAGGAAGGACTTGATCGCCTTCAGGTTCTGATAGAGCGGCTTGGAAAACCGGATGATCGGGCCGTCCATGTGGCGGATGTCGTCGACCGAGCGCGGCTGCAGCGCGGCCAGCCGGTTCTGCGCCACCGAGATCACATCCTCCACCATCACACCGAAGACGCGGCGCAGCGCCTCGTGCCGGCGGCGCATGGGTTCGAGGCCGGGATGCAGCCGGTCCACCTCGGCGAAGCATTCGCCGATGACCGGCAGGCCGCAGAGATCCTCTTCGGTGAAGAGCCCGGCGCGCAACCCGTCATGCAGGTCGTGGTGGTTGTAGGCGCAATCGTCCGCCACCGCCGCCACCTGCGCCTCGGCGCTGGCATTGGTGCCAAGCTCGAGATCCCACAGCCCGTTCACCTCGGCCAGCGCATAGTTCCACGGCGGATCGACGGGGCCGTTGTGCTTGGCGATACCCTCGAGCGTCTCCCACGTCAGATTCAGCCCGTCGAAGCCCGCGTAATGGCGTTCGAGCCGCGTCACGATCCGCAGCGCCTGCGCATTGTGGTCGAACCCGCCGAACGGCTCCATCAGGATCGCCAGCGCATCCTCGCCGGTATGGCCGAAGGGCGGATGGCCCAGATCATGTGCCAGCGCCACCGCCTCGGCCAGATCGGTGTTCAGCCCGAGCGCGCCCGAGATCGTCCGCGCCACCTGCGCCACCTCGATCGTATGGGTCAGGCGGGTACGGTAATAGTCGCCCTCATGCTCGACGAACACCTGCGTCTTGTGCTTGAGCCGGCGGAAGGCCGAGGAATGGATGATCCGGTCCCTGTCGCGCTGAAACGGCGAGCGGAACGTGGACATGTTTTCCGGAAAGAGGCGGCCGCGCGAGGCGTCCGGCAGACAGGCATAGGGTTGCAACAAGAAGTCCTCGACTTGTCGGCGTGTTCGGCCCATCCTATATCTGGAAAGTTCCGGAAATACAGGCCCCCTGAACAGGGGCGCAATCAGGCCGTCATAAAATGCTTCTGCCTCCGACCGTCACCCCCCGCGCCTTCGCGCGCCTCGCCCAGATCAACGCCACCCAGGCGGACCATCCGCGCGCCTTGCGCGTCGCGGTCGAAGGGGGCGGCTGTTCCGGGTTTCAGTATGACCTGAAGCTTGAGGAGACGCCGGCCGACGACGACATCGTGATCGAGGCCGAGGGCCAGAAGGTGCTGATCGACCCTGTATCCCTGCCCTTCCTTGAAAATGCGACGATCGACTTCACCGAAGAACTGATCGGCGCGCGCTTTGTCGTGCAGAACCCCAATGCGACGGCCAGTTGCGGCTGTGGCATTTCGTTCTCTATGTGAGCCGCCGATGCCTGACGGTGCCTTACGACCCCCTTCCTCGGGCATAACCCGGATCCATGTTCCTTGAGATACTGATCGTCGTCGCTCTGACGGCGCTGAATGGTGCGCTGTCGATGTCGGAACTGGCCGTCGTCTCCTCGCGCGAGGCGAAGCTCAAGCGGATGGCGGAGGACGGGTCCAAGGGCGCGGTCGCGGCGCTGCTGCTGAAGGAAAATCCCGGGAAATTCCTGTCCTCGGTGCAGATCGGGATCACGCTGGTCGGCATCGTGGCGGGCGCGGTTTCGGGCGCGGCGCTTGGGCTCAGGCTGTCGAATGCGCTGATGGGGATGGGGATGTCCGCCTCGCTCGCCAATACGCTTGGCGTCGGCGGGGTCGTCGCGGCGATCACCTATGCGCAGCTCATCCTTGGCGAACTGGTGCCGAAGCAGGTGGCGCTGGCCGATCCCGACGGGGTGGCCGTGCGGGTCGCGCCGGCGATGCGGATGCTCGCCCGGATCGCAACGCCGATCGTGTGGTTTCTGGACATCTCCGGCAGGCTGGTGCTGCGCCTGATCGGCCAGTCCGGCAAGGGCGACGCCGGCATCACCGATGAAGAGGTCGAACTGACGTTGGACGAGGCCGAGGGCGCGGGCGTCTTTGCCCCCGGCGAGCGCGAGATGCTGACCGGCGTGATGCGGGTCGCCGACCGGCGGGCCTCGTCGCTGATGACCCCGCGGCATGAGGTGGAACTGCTCGACCTGTCCCTGCCCCGGCCTAAGCTGATGGAGCAGATCCGCAAATCCTCCTTCGACCGGCTGCCGGTGCGCGATGGCGGCGAGGATGACATCATCGGCGTGATCGTCACGCGCGAGGCGCTGGCGCTTCCGCAGAACGGCTCGATCCCCTCGATCGTGCGGCCGGTGCCGGTGGTGATGGATCAGGCGAAGGCGACGGTGGTGATCGAAAAGCTCCGCACCGAGGGCAGCCGCATCCTCTTCGTCTTTGACGAATTCGGACATTTCGAGGGGATCATCACCGCGATGGACGTGCTCGAAGGCATCATGGGCCGGTTCGTCGATCCGGATGACGACGAACCGGCGATTCAGGAACGGGCGGACGGATCGCTGCTGGTCTCGGGCTGGGTCCCGGCGGATGAGCTGACGGAACGGCTGCGGATCAAGGATGCGCATGGCGATTACGACACGGCGGCGGGCTTCGTCATCGACCGGCTGGCGCGGCTGCCGCAGCAGGGCGACGTGCTGAGGAGCGACGGCTGGCTCTTCGAGGTGGTGGACATGGACGGCGCGCGGATCGACAAGATTCTGGTGCAGCGCGATCCGGCGGGCGGCTGACCCCGCCCGATTGCCCCCACCCCGCATTCCCCCTAGAACGGGGCAAAGGGAGCATCCGATGAAGATCGCCACATTCAACATCAACGGCATCAAGGCCCGCGCCGAGGCGCTGGTCGACTGGCTGCGCGAGGCGGAACCCGATGTGGTCTGCCTGCAGGAGATCAAGGCAACCGACGAGGCCTTCCCGCATGAGCTGTTCGACGGGCTCGGCTATACGATCGCCACGCATGGGCAGAAAAGCTTCAACGGCGTCGCGATCCTCAGCCGGCTGGGGCTGGAGGACGTGACCCGTGGCCTGCCCGGCGACGAGGGCGACGAACAGGCCCGCTGGATCGAGGCGACGGTGGTGGGCAGGCGCGCGGTGCGGATCTGCGGGCTCTACCTGCCGAACGGCAACCCGGCGCCGGGGCCGAAATACGACTACAAGCTCGCCTGGATGGAACGGATGCGCGCGCGCGCGACGGCGCTGCTGGCAACCGAGGAGCCTTTCGTCCTCGCCGGCGACTACAACGTCATCCCGCAGGACGAAGACGCCGCGAAGCCCGAGGCCTGGCGCGAAGATGCGCTCGCCCTGCCCGAAAGCCGGGCGGCCTTCCGGCGGATCCTGAACCTCGGCCTGACGGATGCCTTCCGCGCGCGGGTGCGCGGGCCGGGGCATTACACCTTCTGGGATTATCAGGCGGGCGCCTGGCCGCGCAACAACGGCATCCGCATCGACCACCTGCTGCTGTCGCCGCAGGCGGCCGATCTGCTGCGCGACGCCGGCATCGACAAGGAAATCCGCGGGCGCGAGAAGCCTTCGGATCACGTGCCGGTCTGGATCGACCTCGACGCGTAAAGGGAGCGCTTCGCACATTCCGCCTTTGGTGGGATGTCCGAAGCGCGTTTCAGAACCGGATCGAGGCGCACACGGATGGGTCGCAGGGGGCGCCGCCCCCTCGGCCGTGCCGGCCTCACCCCCGGGATATTTATGGAAAAACGACAGGGAAAGGTCCCCTCGTGCGGCTTTGAATGCGCTCATGGAGATCGCAGACAGCCCGGATCCGCCGAAGGGCCGAGCCTGTGTGAAAACTCGGTTCCGGCGACGCGGAGGAGAACGTTGTTCCCTTCGACAGTCTACAGGTCCACGTAGCTGCGCGTTATCTGACTCACTCCGGCATTTCTGGAGGGTTTTCTTCCAAGGCATTGTCATGAAGACGAGTTTACCCTCGGCCGACCCCTTCCTGCCGTCGTTTTTCCATAAATATCCCGGGGGTGAGCGGCACCAGCCGAAGGATGGGGCCGCGAGGGGGCTGGCCCCCTATTCCTTCGTCACGTCGAAATCATAGATCCAGTCGAAGCGACCGATCAGCTTTTCCGGCATCAGGGTCGACACCGCCCGCATCCCCAGATGGCCGAGCGCGCGCGGCACGCCGCGCAGATGGTAGTTTCGGGCGTTGCGGTTCGCCGCCTCGACGATCTTGGCGCAGCGCGCGGCGCGGGCGGCCTGATAGGCGGCGAGCGCGGCTTCGTCCCGGTCGTGGAGCGCGAGCAGCGCCGCCAGCGCCCAGGCATCCTCCAGCGCCATCGACGCGCCCTGCGCCATGAAGGGCAGCGTCGGATGCGCCGCATCGCCCAGGATCACCGCCCCGCGTCCGTGCCAGCGTTCCGCCACCGGATGGCGGAAGAGGCCCCAGAGTCCGGGCTCCTCGACCTGCGCGAGCCAGCCGCGCACCCTCGGGCAGAAGTCGGAAAAGGCGGCGCGCAGGGTCAGGGGATCGTCGCGCAGGCTCCAGCTTTCCTCGACCCAGCGGGGACGCTCCTCGACCGCGACGATGTTGCGCTGGCCGTTGGCAAGCGGATAGCTGACCAGATGCCTGCCCGCCCCCATGAAGACCTGTGCGACGGGTGGGGCACCCGGCTCGCTGGGGATCAGCGCGCGCCAGGCGATCTGATGGGTGAAGAAGGGCGCGACCGGGCCGTTCAGCGCGGCGCGCACATGCGAATGCAGGCCGTCCGCGCCGATCAGAAGTTCGGCCTCGATCCTCTCGCCCTGCTCGGTCTCGACCACCGGATGCGCGCCGGACAGATCGACCCGCGCGATCTTCTGCAACAGCCGGATCTGCACGCCCGCGTCGCGCGCCCCCTGCGCGAGGATATCGACCAGCCGGGCGCGGTGGATGGCGCGGTATTCCGCCTGCGGACGCAGCCGCGCCAGATCGAGCCGCACGACGCGCGAGTCGGTCTCCCCGTCATACAGCTCGATCCCCTCGATCCGCAGCCCCGCCGCCGCGAAAGCCTGCCCTAGGCCAAGCGCATGCAGCACCCGCGCCCCGTTCGGCGAGATCTGCAGCCCGGCGCCGACCTCGCGGATCGCCTCCGCCTGTTCCAGAACCGTCACCACCGCCCCGTGCAGGGCCAGCGCCCGCGCCACCGCGAGCCCGGCGATCCCGGCCCCGATGACGGTGATCCTGCGTCCGATCAGCACGATTTCCTCCGATATGAAAATGCCGGCCCCTGTCGGCGCCGGCATGACACGATCCGCGATGACCCGCCGATGCGGTCAGTCGTCGCGGTGCACGCGCTCGCGCCGTTCGTGGCGTTCCTGCGCCTCGAGCGTCATCGTCGCGATCGGGCGCGCGTCCAGCCGCTTCAGGCTGATGGGTTCGCCGGTCATTTCGCAATAGCCGTATTCGCCATTGTCGATCCGACGCAGCGCCGAGTCGATCTTGCTCACCAGCTTGCGCTGCCGGTCGCGGGTGCGCAGTTCCAGCGCGCGGTCGGTCTCCTCGCTGGCGCGGTCGGCAAGATCGGGGACATTGCGCGCCGATTCGGCCAGACCTTCGAGGGTTTCCGCGGATTGCTCCAGCAGTTCCGCTTTCCAGGCAAGAAGTTTGCGGCGGAAATATTCGAGCTGACGATCGTTCATGAACGGTTCGTCCTCGGCGGGGCGGTAGTCATCCGGAAGGAAGATTTCAGCCTTCATCTCTGCCCTCATATGCTGCCCTCTGCGTTCGGGCGCACAATTCCGCCCGTACATCCTGCGCGCTCCCTTAGCGCAACGGCGTTGCGATGTCACGCCCCTCGGTCGGGCTTTGTGCGGCCGGTGCCGGGCAAAGCGGCTATCCGTTCGCAAACAGCCTTATTTTTCGGCACAATGCTGGACAGACCCCGGATAGTGCACCTCCTGCGGGCAATCGGCGCATCCGCCCCGCCCCGGGAAGTCTGAAACCGGCATGATCCGCCGCGCAGCATGTCGCTTTCAGGATGGACGGACCTGGGTGGAAACGATAGCCCCCGCACATGGGACAGCAGGACAGAATACTTCCGGGAATCGCGCTGATGCTGGGCTTTTGCATCATCGCGCCCCTGATCGACGTGGCGGCGAAGCTGGCATCTCAGGCGGTGCCGGTGGGCACGGTCACGCTGGCGCGCTATCTGGTGCAGGGGCTGATCATGGCCCCCTTCATCTGGATCCTGCGCCTGCCGCTGCTGCCGCAAAGCGGCACGCTGCGGCTGTCGCTGGCGCGGGCGTTCTTTTCGGTTCTCGCCACCTATTGCTTCATCGCCGCGGTGCAGGTGATGCCCATTGCCGACGCGCTGGCCATCGCCTTTGTCGAGCCGTTCGTGATCCTGTTCATCGGCCGCTTCGTGCTGAACGAAGAGGTGGGCGGCCGCCGTCTTGCCGCCGCGGTCGTGGGCTTCATCGGCGCGCTGTTCGTGATCCAGCCGTCGTTTTCGCGCTTCGGCGCGGTGGCGCTGTTTCCGCTCGGCACGGCGGTCTGTTTTGCCGGTTACATCCTGCTGACCCGGTCTCTGTCGCGCCGGATGCATCCGGTGGCGATGCAGTTCCAGACCGCCCTTCTGGGCGCCGTGCTGTGCCTGCCGCTGCTGCTGATCGGCACCGCGGCCGGGATCGGTGACATCAGCCTTGCGGCGCCGCAGGGCATCTTCTGGATCTGGTGCCTCTGCGTCGGGCTCGCCTCGACCGTCAGCCACATGCTGATGACCTATGCGCTGAAATTCGCACCCTCGACGCTGCTGGCGCCGATCCATTATTTCGAGATGATCGCGGCGACGCTGTTCGGCTATCTCGTCTTCGGCGATTTCCCGAACCGGCTGACTTGGATCGGCATCGCGATCATCACCGGATCGGGCCTTTACGTGATCCACCGCGAACGGGTCAAAGCAGCCCAAGCGCGGCGGGCAGCGTGCCCAGATACCGTTTCGGCACAAGGATAAGCGCCGGCCCCTCAAGGTCCAGCGTGACCGGACCCGTCACCCGGTTCGAGGTGCCGACCCGTCCCGCGGGCGCGAAATCCAGCCCCTCGATCGGCCAGTTGAGCCCCTCGGACCGGCCCGTCACCGCACCGAAGGGGAAGATCGAGAACCTCTCCCCCGCCGGCAGGTCCAGCCGCAGGTGGCGCGGCGCGCGAAAGATCGCGTCATCCTCGGCGATCAGGATCACCGGCTGGCCGGGCCGCTGCGCGATTTCCGACAATGCCGCCAGCGTGTGATCCAGCCGCAGCCCGGTGAAGCCGAGGCCAAGGTAGAACCGCGCCCGCACGAGGTTCAGGCATTTGCCGAAATCGGTGCTGTCCTGTTCGGCGACATGATGCACCCGCGCGCCAAGCCGCTCCCGGCCCGCAGCGCTCAGGCTGTCGAGATCGCCGATCACCGCATCCGGCACCAGACCAAGCGCCAGCGCCCGGTCCCCGCCGCCATCCGCCGCGACAAGCCCCGGCGCCAGACCGAGCGCCAGCGCCAGGTCGGCCCGGTCGGCCGTCCCGCCCCCCAGAAGGGTCACGCCCTGCGCATAGGATCGGATCACATCGCTCATGCCGGTTTCATGACTTGGAAGACGGAAAAGCGCAAGCATCCGAAAATGCCGCCGGTTTTCCGCCATGATTTATCCATCGTTAGGAACCATGCGCGCATGATGGGGGAAATCCACGGGTTCGCATAGGGGCAGGGTTTTCATGGTCGCCGGCGCAAGCAAGATCCTCACCGTATCCTACGGCACGTTTTCCTGCACGCTCGAAGGGTTCGACGAACCTTTCGTGATGATGCGGGCGATCGCGGAATATTTCCGCGATCTGGCGGCCGAGGACCGTTATTTCGGCGCGGAACCGCCCCAGCCGGACGGGGAGGCGCTGCAACGTCTGGCCACCCGCGAAACCCGCGCACGGGTCGAGGCGCGGGTGGACGCCTCCGGCCTCACCCTGCGCGCGTCTCCGCCGGGCGCCTCCGTGGCGGATGGTGCCGCGCCGGACGGCGCTCCGGCGCAGATCGATCAGGAGGTGGCGGCGAAACTCGACCGCATCCGCCGCGCGGTGGCGGAGGCAAGGGCCTCGGCCACCGCCGATGCGGGGGTATCGGAGATTCATCCGGAGGCCATCGCCGAGCCGCAGGACTCGCCACGCGATTCCGCATGGGAGGATCCGGACCTGACGGAGGACCAAAAACCCCTCCCCCTTCTTCTCGAAACCCCCTTGCCGGCGGTTGCCGATCTGCCGGCGCCTGCCGAAGCAACCGCACCCGAAGACGCCCCGCAGGAAGGTCCACCGCCAGAGGCACTTGCGGAGGAGGTCATCGCAGATCCTTCAATCACCATTGAAACGGCCCGCTTCGAGGACATGCCGCAGGAAAGTCTCCCGGTAGAGGCGCTTTCGGAAGAGACCATCATGGTCCCTTCGTCGGCCACCGAAGCGGTCACCTCCGAGGACAGCCAGCAGGAAGATCCTTTGGCGCCCACCCTTCCGGAAGAAGGCCGCGAAGACCTTCCCGCCGCCATCGAAACGGGATCCGACGACCAGGCTGAGGCTGAGGCTGAGGCTGAGGCTGAGGCTGAGGCTGAGGCTGAGGCTGAGGCTGAGGATATCGCCCCCGATCCCATCGGGATAAAGGAATATTCCGTCATGGAAGATCTCCTGCCGCCGCCGGCTCCCGTCGCATCCGCCGAACCGGCGGATGACAGGCCTGTCGCGGCGGAGGCTGTCGATATGGCGCCTCCGCAGGAAAGCCACGCCGATGAGCCGGTCGGAGAATGGCCCGCCGTCGCGCGGGACGCGCCGCTGCCTCCTGCCCCCGAGGGCTTTCCTCTGGCCGCGGCGGACCCGCTGAGCGCCGAGACCGAAACCATGCCGCAGGAGGAGAACTTGCTGCGCGACCCACAGCCTGCGGAACTGCTGCCCCTCGCGGAGCCCGTTTCACCGGCCGAAGCGGTGCCGGTCGATTCGGCACCCAATGCGCAGGAAGGCAATCTGCGCCACCTGTTCGATGCGACCGAAGAACACCTCATCGGGCCCGAAAACCACCGGCGCCTCTCCGCCGTTGCGCAACTCAGGGCGGCCCTGGCCGCGACGATCGCCGACCGGCTGTCGCTCGGACGCCGCAAAGCCCCGGAACCGGAAGCCGCCCCCGAACGGCACAATGCGGAATCCGCGCCGCCGGCATCGCGGCCCGCCCCCCTCGTCCTCGTCACCGCGCAGCGGATCGACCCGGAGGCCGGGGGGAAAGCGGCCCCCGATGCGGAGCCCCCCCTGCCCGGGGATGGCCTCATCCATCCCCAACGCATTCGCGTCGCGCGGATGGAGGCGCAGCTTACCCGCTCCTTCGATCTTTCCGGCCCGCCCTGCGATCCGGCCACGGCGCAGAATTTCGCCCGCTTCGCCCGCTCCCACGGCTCGCACGGGCTGGACGACCTGCTCGAAGCCGCCGCCGCCTATACCGCGCAGATCGAGGGGCACAGCCATTTCTCCCCCCCCGACATCATGCACAAGCTCAGCGCCGTCGCGGCGGAGGGCGAATTCACCCCCGAGGAACGCCTGAGGGTCTTCGGCCGCCTGCTCCGCCAGGGCAAGATCGCCAAGATCAGGCCCGGCCAATACACGATCACCGAAGCCTCGCGCTTCTATCAGAGGCGCGCATGAGGCGACACGAACGGATCGCGGTCAGCGCGCCGCCATCGCCACGCGCAGCGTGCGGCCGAGCCGGGTGATCCCCTCTTCGATCTGCGCCTCGTTCGGCATGGAAAAGTTGAGCCGCAACGTATTGCGGTTCGACCCATCCGCGAAAAAGGCGCCGCCCGGCACGAAGGCCACCTTTTCCGTCGCCAGCGCCTGCGCCAGCAGATCCGCGCCGTCGATCCCCTCCGGCAACTGGCACCAGACGAACATGCCGCCTTCGGGCCGGGTCCAGCGCACCCCTTCGGGCATGTGCCTGTCGAGCGCCGCGAGCATCGCTTTCAGCCGCGCACCGTAAACCGCGCGGAGCTGCTCCACATGCGGCTCGAACAGTTCCTCGGCCACCCGCGCAGTCACCATCTGGTTCAACGTCGCCGTCTGCAGATCCGCCGCCTGTTTCAGCAGCACCATCTGCCCGATGACCGGACGCGCGGCCACCACCCAGCCCACACGCAGCCCCGGCGCCAGCGTTTTCGAGAACGATCCGCAATAGATCGTGCGGCAGGCGTCGATATCGCCCTTGCGCGCCTGCTCGATCGCCAGAAGCGGCGGCAGCCGGTCCCCGCTGTAGCGCAGCGCCTGATAGGCACCGTCCTCGACCACCGCGATATCCAGCGCATCGGCCAGATCGAGGATCTTGCCGCGCTCCGCCAGATCCAGCGACACCCCCGTCGGATTGGCGAAATCCGGCGAAAGATAGGCGAATTTCACCCGCCCCCCGGCGGCGTCCTGCAAGGCGGCAGGCGGCTGGTTCGTCGCCACATCCAGCCGGTCGTAGCGCGGCTGATAGGCGTTGAACGCGCCGAGCGCGCCAAGATAGGTCGGCCAGCCGACCAGAACCGTATCCCCCGCATCCAGAAACAGCTTGCCCAGATAATCGAGCGCCTGCTGCGACCCCGCCGTGATCAGGATATTGTCCGCCCCGCAGATCACCCCGTATTGCGCCATATAGCGCGCGATCCATTGGCGCAGCGGCAGATAGCCCTCGGACGGCGCATATTGCAGCGCGCTCGCGGCCTCGGACGAGCCGGTGCAGTCGATCATCGCCCGCTGATAGGCCTCGCGCGGGAACAGCGTGGGGTCGGGAATGCCGCCGGCAAAGGAAATGACCTCGGGCTGATCGAGGAGTTTGAGCAGCTCACGGATCTCCGAGGCCTTCATGCCTTCGGTGCGCGTGGCGAAAAGGTCGGTCAGGGGCATCGACGGACATTCTCCATTTCCGGTGTCGAGTTTGGCGCGTTTGCACCCGGAACCGGCGCGAACCGCAGGCCGTTCCCGCTGCCAACAAGCCTCTCGCGCAACAAAACGCAAGAGGGGAGCCGCAAATTGAAACGCATTTTGATATGCCCCTCCGGCCGCGCCGCGGGCCGGAGGGAACGGGATCGCGCCACCTTGTTCAATAATGATGCAGATCCCGGAATCCGGTCCGGCGATGCCGCGGCAAGGATTGACGACAATCGGCAGGGCATGGATAGATAATTGTCGACAATATGGGACCGCAGAAGGAACCCCCCATGCCCGAGCCTGCCCATGCCCGCGCTTGAACGCATCGCCGCCTTCGCAGACGATCTGACCGCGATCCGGCGCGACTTCCACGCCCATCCCGAGATCGGCTTTCAGGAACACCGGACCTCGGACAGCGTCGCCGCGCGGCTGACGGAATGGGGGGTCGAGGTGACGCGCGGGATCGGCGGCACCGGCGTCGTCGGCGTGCTGCACGGCAACAGGCCGGGGCGGCGGATCGGCCTGCGCGCCGATATGGACGCGCTGCCGATGCAGGAGATGACCAACCTGCCCTATGCCTCGCAAACCCCCGGCGTGTTCCACGGCTGCGGGCATGACGGGCATACGACCATGCTGCTGGGCGCCGCGCGCTATCTGGCCGAGACGCGCGATTTTGCTGGAACGGCGGTGTTCATCTTTCAGCCCGCAGAGGAAGGTCTGGGCGGCGCCCGCGCCATGATCCGCGACGGATTGTTCGAGAAATTCCCCTGCGACGAGATCTACGGCATGCACAACGCCCCCGACCACGCCCTCGGGCAGATCGGGGTGAAGCCCGGCGCGGCGATGGCCGGGGCGGATTTCTTCGACATCGACATCAGGGGGCGCGGCAGCCACGGCGCCAATCCGCAATTCAGCAAGGATCCGGTCGTCATCGGCGCCGGGCTGGTCAAGGAATTGCAGGGCATCGTCGCGCGCAACGTCACGCCGACCCATGCCGCCGTGCTGTCGGTGACCAGGTTCAACGCCGGATCCGCCTACAACGTCATCCCCGACACGGCGCGGCTGTCGGGCACCGTGCGCTATTTCGACCCCGCCGACGGCGCGCTGATCGCCGAGCGGATGCGGGCGATCTGCGCGGGCTTCGCCACCGCCCATGACTGCGAGATCGACATCAACCTGTGGAACGTCTTCGACGTTCTGGTGAATGATCCGGCGCGCAGCGCCGACATGCTGGCCTGCGCCGCCGATATCGTGGGTGCGGACAGTGCAACCGAAAAGACCGAACTCCAGATGGGATCAGAGGATATGGCGGACATGCTCAGAATCATTCCCGGCGCCTATTGCACCGTGGGTCATGGCGGCGGCGTGCCGCTGCACAATCCGGGGTTCATCCTCGATGACGCGATCCTGCCGGTGGGTGCGAGCCTTTACGCCCGCCTCGTCGAGGTGCGGGGGGCGGCGCAATGACCCTGCCCGATCTGCCCTTCGACAGCCATGCGATGCTTGCCGGACTGAAGCCCTGGATCGAATGCGAAAGCCCCAGCTATGACGCCGCCGCGGTCGGCCGGATGATGGATCTGGTGGCCTTCGACTGCGCCGCCGCCGGCGCCACGGTCGAGATCATTCCCGGCCGGATGGGATGCGGCCCCTCGGTCCGGGCGCGGATGCCGCATCCGGATCAGGGCAAGCCGGGGATCCTCGTCTCGGGTCACATGGACACCGTGCATCCGGTCGGCACGCTGGCGAAGAACCCCTTCCGGATCGAGGGCGACAAGGCCTATGGCCCCGGCATTCAGGACATGAAATCAGGGAATTACATCGCGCTTGAAGCCATGCGCCAGATCACCCGCGCCGGGTTGCAGACGCCCCTGCCCGTCACCTTCCTGTTCACCCCGGACGAAGAGATCGGATCCCCCGCCACCCGCGAGTTGATCGAGACGGAGGCGCTGGCGAACCGCTATTTCCTTTGCCCGGAACCCGCGCAGCCCGGCAATGCCGTCACCACCGGCCGCTATGCGATCGCGCGGTTCGAGATCACCTGTTCCGGCGTGCCCAGCCATGCGGGCGCCAACGTCAAGGGCGGGGTTTCCGCGGTGCGCGAACTCGCCCGCCGGATCATCGAGATCGAGGCGATGACCACCGAGGATTGCACCTTCTCGGTCAATGACGTGACCTCGGGCCAGTGGGTGAACTGCGTGCCCAGCTTTGCCCGCGCGCAGGTGCTGTCGATGGCGAAGGTGCAGGCGGATCTGGATGCCGGGGTCGAAAAGATGCTGGCGCTGGCCGGGGAACAGAACGGCGTGACCTGCACGGTGGAAAAGACCGTGGTCCGCCCGGTCTGGGAAAACGAACAGCCCGAGACGATGGCGCTCTATGAAATCGCCCGGGGGCTGTCCGCCGAAATGGGCATGGATCTGCCCTATGTGTCCTCGGGCGGCGGGTCGGATGCGAATTTCTCCGGCGCGCTGCGGGTGGCGTCGCTGTGTTCGCTGGGGGTGGCGGGGGAAGGCCTGCATACCCTGAACGAGCATATCGTCATCAGCAGCCTCGCCCCGCGGGCACGGCTGATGGCGGGGCTTTACGTGACACTGGGGGCGTGACCTTCGGGCCGCGGCGGGGCTGTGCCCGCCGCGGCCCGATCGTCTCCCCCCGTCGTCGGGACGGATACCGCGGAGTTTTCATGGACAGATCGACCGGCGCAGGCATCGACCTCGGCGCTCTTTCGACGCCCTTCACGCCGATGGACGCGGCGCAGGCGGCCCGCGTCGCGCGCGATGTCTATGGTCTGGACGGCACGCCGAACCGGATGGAGACGGAAAAGGACGACACCTTCCGCCTGACCCTGCCGGACGGGCGCCGTTTCGTGCTCAAGATCGCCAATCCGGGCGAAAGCCATGAGGAACTCGACCTGCAGGTCTCGGTCCTGCGGCATCTGGAACGCCATGCGCCCGATCTGCCGGTGCCGCGGGTCTTCGCCGATCTGCGGGGGCGGGCCATTTCCGGGATCACCGATGCGAATGGCACCCGGCGCAGTGTCCGGCTGATGAGCTTCCTCACCGGCACGGTGCTGGACACGATCCGGCCCGACGCCGGCGAGCGGCGCGAGATCGGCCGTCTTCTCGCGCGGTTGCGGCTCGCGCTGGCGGATTTCACCCATCCGGGCGCCGGACGGATTCTGGCGTGGGACGTGCGGCAACTGCCGCTGCTCGCGCCGCTGTTGGCCGATGTGGAGGATGCCGGGCAGAGACGCGCGCTCGAAACCGGGTTCGCGCGTTTCATGGATCTGCGCCCGCGGATTGACGGGCTTCGCCGTCAGGTGCTGCACAACGATTTCAGCCGCTCGAACATTCTGGTGGATCGCGGCATGTTGGATCGCGGCGGCCCGGCGCGGGTCAGCGGCATCATCGACTTTGGCGACGCCGTGGAAACCGCCATCGCCATCGACGTCTCGACCGCCCTCCTCAACCAGCTGCCGCGCGACGCCGAGGGGCGCGAGGTGCCCGACCTGCTGGCCGAGGCGCGCCAGCTTCTGGCCGGCTATCTGGAAATCGCCGGGCTGACCGATGACGAACTTTCCCTGATCCCGCATCTGGTGATGGGGCGGATCGTGGCGCGCGCGCTTCTCAGCCTCTGGCGCGCGCGGATGTTTCCGGACAACAGTCGCTATATCCTGCGCAATACCGGACAGGGCTGGGCGCAGCTCGACTGGTTCCTTGCGCGCGGGGCGGATGAGATGTCCGCCCTGCTTCTCTGAACACAACCGAAAGGGAAATCCGATGTCCTCGTCCAGTCCACCGCGCGGCAAGATGGTCAATGCCTTCAACCCCGACGCCATCGACGCCCTGCCCGCCGAAACCCGCCGGGCGATCGAGCGGCGGATGCGGCTGCTGGGTCCGGCCTACCGGCTGTTCTATCAGGACCCGGTGCAGGTCAGCACCGGCCGGGGCACGCGGCTCTTTGACCGCGAGGGGCGCGAGTATCTGGACGCCTACAACAACGTCGCCTCGGTCGGGCACGCCAATCCGCGCGTGGTCGAGGCGGTGTCGCGCCAGATGGCGACGCTGTGCACCCATACCCGCTACATTCAGGACGGCATTCTGGATTACGCCGAACAGATGCTGCCGACCTTTGGCGGGCAGATCGCGGCGGCGGGGCACATGATGTTCACCTGCACCGGGTCCGAGGCCAACGACCTCGCCATGCGGATCGCCAAGCATCACACCGGGCGGCACGGGATCATCTGCACCGCCGAGGCCTATCACGGCAATTCCGACCTGACGGCCAGCTTTTCGCCCTCGCTCGGCGCGCAATCGCCGCTTGGCACCTGGGTGCGGCGGGTGCCCGCGCCCGATTCCTGGCGCAGCGATCCGGCGACCCTTGGCCAGAAGATGGCCGAGGCGGTGGCGGAACAGGCCTGGCTGCTGAAGCGGCACGGCGACGGGCTGGCGGCCTTCATCGCCGATTCGCTGTTTTCCTCGGACGGGATCTTCGCCACGCCCGAGGTTCTGCGCCCGGTGGCCGAGGCGGTCCGCGCGGCGGGCGGGCTGTTCGTCGCGGACGAGGTGCAATCGGGCTTCGCCCGGTCGGGCGATCGCTTCTGGGGCTTTCAGCGGCACGGAATCGACCCGGACATCGTGACGATGGGCAAGCCGATGGGCAACGGCTACCCCGTCGCCGGCATCGCCGTGGTGCCCGAGGTGGTCGAACGCTTTGGCCGCGACACGCGCTATTTCAACACCTTCGGCGGCAATGGCGTGGCGATCGCGGCGGCGCAGGCGGTGTTCGACGTAATCCGCGACGACGGTGTGCAGGACAATGTCCGCCGCATCGGGGCGCTGATCCGCGACCGGCTCTCGGCCCTTGCCGAGAGGTTCGAGGCGATCGGCGACGTGCGCGGCGCGGGGTTGTATATCGGGGTCGAGATGGTGACCGACCGCGCGACCCGCACCCCGGATGCCGATGCCGCAACGCGGATCGTCAACGGATTGCGGGCGCGGCGGGTGCTGATCTCGGCCACCGGGCCGGAAGCCAACGTGCTGAAGATCCGCCCGCCGCTGGTCTTTTCCGAGGCCGATGCCGACTGGCTGCTGGCGGAAACCGAAAACGTGCTGGCCGAGGTCTACGGCCAGACCGCCTGACATTGACACCAAGACCGACAGGGAAAACCCATGACGCTGACCCCGGAACTCCGCGCGGCGATCGTCCAATCGGTGGAAGACGGTTTCACCGACCAGATCGCCTATCTGCAAAAACTCGTCGCGTTCAGATCGCAACGCGCCGAGGAATTTCCGATTCAGGACTTCCTCTTCACCGATCTGCGCGACCGCGGCATGGTGATGGACCGCTTCGCGATGAACGAGGCGGAACTGGCCGCGCACGAAGGCGGGGCACCGTTTTCCGCCGGGCATTCCCGGGCGCCGATCGTCGTCGGCATCCACCACCCCCGCACGGAAAAGGGCCGCTCGCTGATCCTGCAACACCATGTCGATGTCGTGCCCGTCGGCCCCGCGGACATGTGGGAACACGATCCCTATGGCGGCGAGATCGAGGGCGACTGGCTTTATGGCCGCGGCGCGGCGGACATGAAGGCCGGGGCCTCGGCCAATGTCTTCGCGCTCGCGGCGCTGAAGCGCATCGGCCTGCAACCGGCCGCGACCGTCTATCTGCAATCGGTGGTCGAGGAGGAATCGACCGGCAACGGTGCGATGCAAACCTTCCTGCGCGGCTATACCGCCGATGCGGCGCTGATCCCCGAACCGGAATATGAAATGCTCGTCCGCGCGGGGCTTGGCGTGCTGTGGTTCAGCGTCGAGGTGCGCGGCTTCCCGACCCATGTGCGCGAAATGGGGGCCGGCGCGAATGCGATCGACGCCGCCTACCGGCTGATCGGCGCGCTGCGCGAGGTCGAGGCCCGATGGAACGCGGAACGCGACGACCATCCCGAGGTCGCGGGCACGGACCATCCGATCAACCTGAACATCGGCCGGATCGAGGGCGGCGACTGGGGCTCATCCGTGCCCGCATGGTGCCGGTTCCAGGTCCGGGTGGCGATCTATCCGGGCCAGAAGGCCAAGGAGAAGTTTCAGGAAATCGTCGATCACGCGATGGCCTTTGCGCGCACCGATGCCTTCCTGTCGCAGAACCCGCCCGTCCTGACGCAGAACGGCTTCAACGCCGAGGGATATATCCTCGAACCCGGCTCCGAGGCCGAGGCCCTTCTGGGCCGCGCGCATGAGGCGGCCTTCGGCACGCCGCTCGAAACCTTCATGACCCCGGCCTATCTGGATGCGCGGGTCTATGCGCTTTACAACCGGATCCCGACGCTGTGCTATGGACCGAAATCCCGCGCGATCCACGGTTTCGACGAGGCGGTAAGCCTGACCTCACTGAAAAAGATCACCCAATCGATGGCGCTGTTCATCGCCGAATGGTGCGGAACCGAGTCGCTCTGACCGCCCGCCGCGCGGACCATCGCGCTATTTTCGCCTGCCTCGCCCCCCGGCCCGCCGGGGGTTTCGGCATGTCCGGAATTGCCCCGCCCGATGCGAGGGAAAACCGGCATATCAACAAGATGCCCAGATTTTCGCCACACCGGAAATCCCCAGTCAACGCATTGATTGTGAACAATAATTATTCGTCCCGAAACGCCGCCCCACCCTCTTCGCCGTAAAAGTCACCATGTCGCGGCATTGATCGTTGCGTGATCGAAAAACCGTGCATTACGCTCGTCGGTAGATTGGCGACAATCGTCACCTCCCCCTTTTCGTCCTGTCCGAGGAGACACGAATGTTCATGAACAGATTCCAGTCCGGCCTTCTCAAGACGACGCTTCTGTCGCTGTGTCTGAGCACCGCCGGTTTCGCCGCGCAGGCCGAGACGACGATCACCGCCGTGATGCACGCGCCCCTGCGCGCGGTGGATCCGGTGATCAGCACCGCCTATATCCTGCGCAATTACGGCTACATGGTCTATGACACGCTGCTCGCCCGCGATTCGCAGGGCGCGCCGCAGCCGCAGATGGCGGACTGGACCGTCTCGGACGACGGCAAGACCTACACCTTCACCCTGCGCGACGGGCTGAAATTCCACGATGGCGCCCCCGTCACCGCCGAGGATGCCGTCGCCAGCCTCAACCGCTGGAGCCAGGTGGACAAGACCGGACAGGTGATGGCCGCGCTGATGAGCGAGATGACCGTGGTCGACGACAAGACCTTCACCATGACCTTCCCCGAGCCGACCGGCATCGCCCTGATCGCGCTGTCGAAGCCCTCGGGCGTCGCGCCCTTCATCCTGCCCAAGGCCGCCGCGGAAACGCCGATCAGCCAGCCGATCACCTCGACCATCGGCTCCGGCCCGTTCAAGTTCGACGAGGCCGCCTATCAGCCGGGCGTCAGCGCCACCTTCCTGAAGAATGAGGATTACGTTCCCCGCACCGAACCCGCCGATGGCCTTGCCGGCGGCAAGGTGGTCAAGGTCGACAAGGTCGTCTGGACCACCATGCCGGATTCGATGACCGCCGTGAACGCGATGCTGTCGGGCGAGATCGACTTTTACGAACAGATCCCGCACGACCTGCTGCCGCTGGTCGAGGGCAATCCCGATTTCACCACCGAGATGTATCGCAAGCAGGGCAGCCAGAATCTGGTGCGGCTGAACTTCACCCAGCCGCCCTTCGACAACCCCAAGATCCGCGAGGCCGCGCTGCTCGCGCTTGGTCAGCAGTCGATGCTGGACGCGCAGGTGGGCGCCGGGTCGCAATATGCCCGGACCTGCCCGGCGGTCTTCGGCTGCGAAAGCCCCTATGCCTCGGATTACGCCGCCGACAAGATCCTTGAGCCGCATCCCGAGGAGGCAAAGGCGGCTCTGGCCGAGGCAGGCTATGACGGCGCGCCGGTCCTGCTGATGCACGCGACCGATCTGAACAACCTCGCGCCGCAGGGGCCGGTCATCGGGCAGCAGTTGCGCGACGCGGGCTTTACCGTCGACATGGTCTCGATGGACTGGGCCAGCGTCGTGGCCCGCCGCGCCTCCAAGGCGCCGGTGGCCGAGGGCGGCTGGAACGTCTTTTCCACCACCAACGTGCTGCCCGACGTGGGCGATCCGATCGGCTTCATCGGCGTGGCGGCGGGCGGTGCCTCGTCCTGGTTCGGCTGGCCCGACGTGCCGGAGATCGAGGAACTGCGCGGCAAGCTTGCCAGCACCTCCGATCCCGACGAGCAGAAGCGGATCGGGCAGGAGATCGACAAGCTGGTGATCGACAACGAGGTGATGATCCCGATGGGCGAGTTCTACAACGTCACCGTCAAGTCGGCCAGTCTGACCGGGCAACTCGACGCCGAGGCCCCGGTGTTCTGGAACATGGAAAAGTCCGAGTAGGCGGATGTTCGGTTTCGTTCTCAAACGGGTCCTGTCGGCGATCCCGGTGCTCTTGATGGTGGCGGTCATCGTCTTTCTGGTGCTGCGCCTGTCGCCGGGGGATCCGGCGGTGATGATCGCCGGCCCGAACGCCACGCCCGAACAGCTCGAGGACCTGCGCACCAGCATGGGGCTGAACCGCCCCCTGCTGGAGCAGCTCTTCATCTGGATGGGGAACATCGCGCGCGGCGATTTCGGCGTCTCGCTCGTCTCCGGCAAGCCGGTGGCGGATCTGGTGATGGACCGCTTCGGACCGACGCTGGCGCTGAGCATCACGACCGTGATCCTTGCCGTGGCGGTGGCCATTCCGCTTGGCGTCATCGCCGCCTGGCAACAGGGCAAATGGATCGACCGGCTGGTGATGGCGGGATCGGTGGTCGGCTTTTCGGTGCCGGTGTTCATCATCGGCTATGTGCTGATCCTGATCTTCGCGCGCAAGCTGGGCTGGTTTCCGGTGCAGGGCTACAGGCCGATGTCGGCGGGCTTCGGCGAATTCGCCAGCCGGCTGGTGCTGCCGACGGTGACGCTCAGCTTCCCCTATATCGCGCTGATCGCGCGGATCGTGCGCACCAACGTGATCGAGGTGATGAACGAGGATTACATCCGCACCGCCCGCGCCAAGGGTCTGGCCGAGCGCGGCGTGCTGATGGACCATGCGCTCGGCAATGCCGCGGTGCCGATCGTCACCATCGTCGGCGTGTCGATCACCATGCTGATCGGTGGCGTGGTGGTGACGGAATCCGTGTTCAACATCCCCGGCCTCGGCCGGCTGGTGCTCGAAGCGGTCCTGGCGCGCGACTACACGGTGATCCAGACGGTGATCCTGCTGTTCTCGACGATCTACGTCTTCATCAACCTCAGCGTGGACCTGCTTTACGGCCTCTTCGATCCGCGCATCCGATACTAGCGCCCCTTCGGGTCCCGGTCGCGCCGGGGCCCGGTCTTCCAGCGACCCGGGCCGCGCAGGGCCGGCCTCGAACAGAATGGACGCACAGATGACATTTGAACCCGATTCCGCCGTGGCGCCGAACGCGCCGCTCGACCTGCCCGAGATGGAGGGCTCCGGCAAGGGCGGCGCGTGGCAGGTACTGCGGGACGTGCTGTCAAGCTGGCCCGCCCGGATTTCCGCCATCGTGCTGTTGCTGATCGTGCTGATGGCGGTCTTCGCGCCCTTCCTCGGTACCGGCAATCCGGTCACCATCAACCCGGCGCTGCGGCTTCAGGGCAGTTCGGCCGAGCACTGGCTCGGCACCGACAGCTATGGCCGCGACGTCTATTCCCGCATCGTCTACGGGGCGCGGATCTCGCTGGCCGTGGGGGCGGGAACGGTGATCGTGTCGCTTGTGCTCGGCATCTTCTTCGGCGTGCTGACGGGCTATTTCAAATGGGCGGACATCATCGTGATGCGCTTCATGGACGGGCTGATGGCGATTCCGGGGATCCTGCTCGCCATCGCGCTGGTGGCGATTTCTGGCGCGACGCTGACCACGGTGCTGATCGCCATCGCGGTGCCGGAAATCCCGCGCGTCGCGCGGATGGTGCGGTCGGTCATCCTTGGCGTGCGCAACGAACCCTATGTCGAGGCGGCCTCGATCCTTGGCACCGGGGTGTGGAAGATGGTCTGGCGCCACATGCTGCCCAACACCGTCGCGCCGCTGATCGTGCAGGGCACCTATATCTTCGCCTCGGCGATCATGACGGAATCGATCCTCAGCTTCCTCGGCGCCGGGGTCCCGCCGGAAACGCCCTCGTGGGGCAACATGATGGCCGACGGGCGCACCTTCTTCCTGCTGAAGCCGGAGCTGATCCTTTATCCCGGGGTGATGGTGTCGCTGACGGTGCTCAGCGTGAACATGCTGGGCGACGTGCTGCGCGACCGGCTGGACCCGCGCATGGCGAAACGTCTGTAAGGAGCGACAGGATGAACGACACCCCCGTGGTCCTCTCGGTCGAGGACGTGACCATCGACACCCGCCCCGCCGGCCGCAAGCCGATCGTGCGCAACATCACCTTCGACGTGCGCGAGGCGGAAACCGTCTGCATCGTCGGCGAATCCGGATCGGGCAAATCCGTCACCTCGATGGCGATCATGGGCCTGCTGCCCAAGGATTCGCTGCAGGTGACGGGCGGGCGCATCCTCCTGGACGGAGAGGACGTGCTGAAGGTCACCCCCGCACGGATGCGCGAACTGCGCGCCTCGCGCGTGGCGATGGTATTTCAGGAACCGATGACGGCGCTGAACCCCGTCAAGACCGTAGGCGACCAGATCGACGAGGTGCTGCGCCTGCACACGAAACTGTCTGCCGCCGAGCGCCGCAAGAAGGTGCTGCACATGATGGAACGCGTGCAGCTGCCCGATGTGGAACGGATCTACCGGTCCTATCCGCATCAGCTTTCGGGCGGACAGCGGCAGCGGATCGTGATCGCCATGGCGCTGATCCTGCGCCCGCGCCTGTTGCTGGCCGACGAACCCACCACCGCGCTCGACGTCACCACGCAAAAGCAGATCCTGCGGCTTATCAAGGAATTGCAGGAAGAGGAAAAGACCGCCGTCGTCTTCGTCACCCACGATTTCGGCGTGGTGTCGGAAATCGCCGACCGGATCGTGGTGATGAACCGCGGCGATCTGGTCGAAACCGGCACGCGCGACGAAATCCTGACCCATCCGAAAGAGGATTACACCCGGATGCTGGTCTCCTCGGTGCCAAGCCTCGTGCCGCGCTGCGACCCGGTGCCGAAGAACCCGAAGGTGATGGAGGTGATCGGCCTTGCCAAGCGTTATGGCAAGAAGGGCTTCACCAGCGATTCCACCGTACTCGCGGCGCAGGGCATTTCCTTCACCGTCCGCAAGGGCGAGATCACCGGCATCATCGGCGAATCCGGATCGGGCAAATCCACCGTCGCCCGCTGCGTCATGCGCCTGACGGAACCGAGCGAGGGCGCCGTCGTCCTGAACGGGCAGGACATCGTGCCGATGCACAACCTGCGCGCCGTCCGCAAGCAGGTGCAGTATATCTTTCAGGATCCCTACCGCTCGCTCAACCCGCGCCGGACGATCGGGCAATCGCTGATGGAGGGGCTGGTCAACTACGGCGTTCCGGAAAAGGAGGCATCGCGCAAGGCGGCCGAGACGCTCGAAATGGTGAACCTGCCCGCGCATGTGATGAACCGCTATCCCCACCAGTTTTCCGGCGGCCAGCGCCAGCGCATCGCCATCGCCCGCGCCGTGGTGATGGAGCCGAGCCTGCTGATCGCGGATGAGGCGGTTTCCGCGCTGGACGTGACGGTGCAGGCGCAGGTGCTGCGGCTGCTCGAGGACATCCGCACCAACACCGGGGTGTCGATCCTGTTCATCACCCATGACCTGCGGGTGGCGGCGCAGATCTGCAACACGATCGTGGTGATGCAGCGCGGCAGGATCGTCGAGCAGGGGCCGGCGCGCGACGTGCTGGCCTGGCCCACGCATGACTATACCCGGGCCCTGATCGACGCGGCGCCCGCGCCGGACTGGGATTTCCAGAATTTCCGCCCGGTCGAACGGGCGGTGTGACGACAGGAAGGACAGGACATGCGCATCATCTTTGCCGGGTTTCAGCACGAAACCAACACCTTTGCCCCGGATCTGGCCGATGACGCGGCCTTTGCCCACGGCGGCGGCTTCCCCCCGCTGAGCCGCGGCGCCGACGTGCTGAAGGCGCTGGTGCCGACCGCGAACATCCCCGGCGCGGGTTTCCTGAACGCGGCGCGGGCGGCGGGGGACGAGATCGTCCCGATCCTGTGGACGGCGGCCTGCCCCTCGGGCTTCGTGGCGCGGGACACCTACGAACGGATCGCGGGCGAGATCGTCGCCGGGATCCGCGCCGCCCTGCCCGCCGATGCCATCTATCTGGACCTGCACGGTGCGATGGTGGCGGAACACGTCTTTGACGGCGAGGGGGAGCTGCTCGCCCGGATCCGCGCGGTGACCGACATTCCGGTGATCGTCAGTCTCGACCTGCATGCGAATGTGACGCAAAGGATGATCGACCTTGCCGATGCGCTGGTCGCCTTCCGCACCTATCCGCATGTCGACATGGCCGAGACGGGCCGCCGCGCCCATCGGCTGCTGGAACGCCGCGTGGCGGGCGCGCCCTTTGCCAAGGCCGCGCACCGCATCCCCTACATGATGCCGATCTGCTGGCAGGCGACCGGGGAACAGCCCGCCAAGGGGCTTTACGAAGGCCTCGCGGCGATCGAGGCGGAAACCGCCGTGCCCTCGATTTCCTACGCGATGGGCTTCGCCGCCGCCGATTTCCCCGAATGCAGCCCCGTCGTCTGGGCCTATGGCGACACGCCCGGACAGGCGCAGGCGGCGGCGGATGCGCTTTACGCGCAGGTCCTTGCGGCGGAGACGGCATTTTCCGGCCCGCTCTATGATCCCGATGCGGTGGTGGAAAAGGCGCTGGCGCTGAACGCCGGGGGCGTGCGCCCGGTGGTCATCGCCGATGCGCAGGACAATCCCGGCGCGGGCGGCAGTTCGGACACGATGGGCATCCTCAGGGCGCTGATCGCGCATGACGTTCCCTCGGCCGCGGTCGGCGCGATCTTCGATCCGGCGGCGGCGCAGGCGGCGCAGCAGGCGGGCGTCGGCGCGCAGGTCACGCTCGACCTCGGCGGCCGCGCGCCGATCGCGGGCGACAGCCCCCTGCGCGAGACCTTCACCGTCGAGGCGGTCTCGGATGGCCGTCTGCGCACCCACGGCCCCTATTTCGGCGAACTGGACATGGATCTTGGCCCCTCGGCCTGCCTGCGGCACGGGGGCGTGCGGATCGTCGTCGCCTCGGCCAAGGTGCAGATGGCCGACCGCGAGATGTTCCGCTACCTCGGCATCGACCCCGAGGCGATGGATATCGTCGTGGTGAAAAGCGCGATCCACTTCCGCGCCGATTTCGGCCCCATTGCCGGGGAAATCCTGACCGCCGTCGCGCCGGGCGCGATGATGATGCGCGCCACCGACTGGACGTGGAAGCACCTGCCCGACGACCTGCGGCTGATGCCGGGCGGGCCGAGCTTCGCCGAAACCAGAACCCCCGAACAGGCCTGAGGACAGACCGATGACCGAACTCTGGCGCCTTTCCGCGGCGCAGACCGCGAACCTGATCCGGCTGAAACAGGCCTCCGCCACCGAGGTGGCCGAGGCCGCGCTGGCCCGGCTGGCGGCGGTCAATCCGGCGCTCAACGCCGTCGTCGATCACAACCCCGAGGATGTGCTGGCGCAGGCCGCCGCCGTCGATGCCCGGATCGCCGCGGGGGCGGCCCTCGGCCCGCTCGCCGGGGTGCCGGTGACGATCAAGATCAACATCGATCAGGCGGGCTACGCCACCTCGAACGGGCTGCGCGGCAAGGCCGGCCTGATCGCCACGGAAAACAACCCGGTGGTGGACAATTTCCTGCGTGCCGGGGCGGTGCTGCTGGGGCGGACCAACACACCGGCCTTCAGCGCGCGCTATTTCACCGACAACCAGCTGCACGGCGCCACCCTGAACCCGCGCGATCCGCGGCTGACGCCGGGCGGGTCCTCGGGCGGGGCGGCGGCGGCCACCGCCGCGGGCATCGGCTGCATCGGGCACGGGAACGACATCGGCGGCTCGGTCCGCTATCCGGCCTATGCCTGCGGCATCCACGGGCTGCGCCCCGGGCTTGGCCGCGTCGCGACCTTCAACGCCACCGGGCCGGACCGTTCCATCGGGTTTCAGCTCATGTCGGTGCAGGGTCCCCTCGCCCGCACCGTGCAGGACGTGCGGCTGGGATTTCAGGCGATGGCCGGGCGCGACACCCGCGACCCGTGGTATTTCGAGGCTCCGGCCGCCCCGCACGATCCCCGTCTCGCCGCCTTCTGCGCCCATCCCGAGGGCATCGACACCGCCCCCGAGGTCGAGGCCGCGCTGCGCGACGCGGCCGAACGGCTGGCCGACGCGGGCTGGACGGTGGTGGAACTCGACGCCATCCCGCCCCTGAAGGAAGCCAGCCGGATCATGCACCTTCTGTGGGTCGCGGACGCGCCCGAACGCATCGTAGCGGCGGCCGAGGCCGAGGGCGACCCCGGCGCGATCTTCGCCATGCGCGGCGCGGTGGACTGGATCGGCCCGGTCGGGCTGACCGAATTCGGCGATGCGCTGACCCGTCGCGCGGCGCTGGTGCGCGAATGGGCGGCGTTTTTTGAAACCTTCCCGGTGCTGCTGATGCCGCCCTCGTCGCAACTGCCGTTCGAGGTGGATGCCGATCTGAAGAACGGCTTCGCCTGGCTGACCGAGCAGCAGTATTTCATGGCCGGCCCGCCCGCCATCGGCATGCCGGCGATGACCGTTTCCACCGGCCTTTCCGGCACCGCACCCGTGGGCGTGCAGATCCTTGCCGGACGCGGGCGAGAGGAGTTCTGCCTTGCCGCCGGCGAGGCGATCGCGGATCGTGGCGCCCCGCCCGCCCCCATCGACCCCGTTTCCATCTGAACGATCTTCCGGACCCCAAATGACCCTCACCGATATCCGATCCCCGAACCTGTCGCGCGGCCTGCGCCTGACCAAGCCCGCGACGCGCAGCGACAGGGGCATCGTCACCGCCCACAACCGGCAGGCCGCCCATGTCGGGGCCGAAATCCTTGCCGCGGGCGGCAGCGCCGTCGATGCCGCCGTCGCGGTCTCCTTCGCCATCGGCGTGCTCGAACCGTGGATGAGCGGCATCGGCGGCGTGGGCGCGATGCTGGTGCGCCCCCCGGACGGGCCGGTCACCACGATCGACGCGGGGGCGCGGTCGCCCGCCGGGCTGGACCCGGCCGATTTCCCGCTGGTCGAGGGCAAGGACGGCGATCTTTTCGGCTGGCCGAACGTGCTGGAAGACCGCAATGTGATCGGCGCGAAATCCGTCTGCATCCCGGGCCTGCTGCACGGGCTCGGGGCGGCGCATGCGCGGTTCGGCCGCCTGTCCTGGGCCGATCTGGTCGCCCCGTCGATCCGTCTGGCCGAGGCGGGCCCCATCGTCGATGCCCACACCACCCTGTGGATCGCGCAGGACATGGCGCGGCTGCGCCGGAACGAGGCCTGCGCCGCGTGGTTCCTGCCGGGCGGGCTACCGCCCTCGGCCCCCGCCGCGGTGACGGGCCGGGTCGCGCGGCTGTCGAACCCGGCGCTGGCCCGCAGCCTGCGCCAGATCGCCGAAGACGGGCCCGAGGCGCTTTATACCGGCGAGATCGCCGCGGCGCTGGCCGCCGATGTGCAGGCGGCGGGGGGCTACCTGACCGCCGCGGATCTGGCCGGATTCACCGCCGTCGAGGCCCCCGCGAAGACCGAACCCTACCGCGAGCACATGCTCCATCTGGTGCCCGAGCTGAACGGCGGCGTCACCGTGGCGCTGGCGCTGCGGCTTCTGTCCGGCCGCGCGAAGCCCGCGGGCGCCCCCACCCCCGCCGAGGTCGTCGCCAGCTGCAAGGCGATGGCGCAGGCGTGGGAGCATCGTTTCAGCCAGCTTGGCGACGGGGCCGAGCGCACCTTGCCCAGCTGCACCACCCATTTCAGCGTCATCGACCGCGACGGCATGGCGGTATCGCTGACGCAGACGCTGCTGTCGCTGTTCGGCTCGGGCGTGGTGTCGCCGCAGACGGGGATCCTGCTCAACAACGGGGTGAACTGGTTCGACCCGCGCCCCGGACGGGTGAATGCCATCGGCCCGGCGAAAAAGGCGCTGGCGAATTACACGCCGATGATGATGACCGGCCCGGACGGTGACGTGATCGCCATCGGCGGCTCGGGCGGGCGCAAGATCCTGCCCGCCGTGTTTCAGGCGCTGATCCATGTGGCGGATTACGGCTACGATCTGGAACAGGCCATCGCCGCGCCGCGCTACGACCTGTCGGCCCCGCCGGTGGTGGTGGCGGATGCGCGGCTGGGGGCGGAAACCCTTGCCGCGCTGGCCGCGGACTTTCCGGTGGTGCTGAGCGAGCGGATGCTGCATCCGAACAGCTTCACCACGCTTGGCGCCGTGCGCCGCCGGAACGGCGTGAACGAAGGCATGGCGGAACCCTGGCATCTGTGGTCCGATGCGGTCGCCGAAGGCGAACCGCTGCTGCCCTGAGAGATTGAAACCAACGGAGTCGCAAGATGACATCCACACCCGAAGGCCCGCTCTGGAGCCTGCCCGCCAGCCGTATCGCCGCATTGGTCCGCGCGGGCACCGTCTCGGCGACCGAGGTCGCGAAATCCGCGCTTGGCCGGCTTGATGCCGTGAATCCGGCGATCAACGCGGTGATCGAATGCCGGCCCGAGGATACGCTGGCGGCCGCGGCCGCCGTCGATGCGGCGGTGGCGCAGGGCCGCGATCCCGGCGTTCTGGCCGGCGTGCCGATCACCATCAAGGTCAATGTCGATCAGATCGGCTATGCCACGACGAACGGGCTGAAGGCGCAAAAGGACCTGATCGCGAAAACCCACAATCCGGTGGTGGCGAACCTTCTGGGCGCGGGGGCGGTGTCGCTGGGGCGGACCAACACGCCGGCGTTCAGCTATCGCTGGTTCACCGGAAACCTGCTGCATGGCCATACCTTCAACCCGCGCAACAGGGCGCTGACGCCCGGCGGATCCTCGGGTGGCGCGGGGGCGGCGGTGGCGGCGGGGATCGGCTCGATCGGGCATGGCACCGACATCGCCGGATCGGTGCGCTATCCGGCCTATGCCTGCGGCGTGCACGGGCTGCGCCCCACCATCGGGCGGATCGCCGCGCATAACGCCACCGGCAAGAACCGCACCATCGGCGGCCAGATCATGGCCGTGTCCGGACCGCTGGCCCGCAGCGTGGACGACCTGCGGCTGGCCTTCACGGCGATGGCGAAGACCGATCCGCAGGACCCGTGGTCCGTGCCCGTGCCGCTGTCCGGCCCCGCCGTGCCGCGGCGGGCGGCGCTCTGCCTGAAGCCCGACGGAATGGACACCGCGCCCGAGCTGCAACAGGCGCTTCTCGACGCGGCGGCAAGGCTGCGCGATGCCGGCTGGCAGGTGGACGAACTGGACGCCCTGCCGCCGATCCGCGAGGCCGTCGCCGTGCAGCTGACCCTGTGGATGGGCGACGATTACGCCGGTCTGGTCGCCGCCGCCGACCGCGAGGGCGACCCCGGCGCCATCGCCGCCCTTGCCGGGCAACGGGATTTCGCGCTGTCGATCGGGCTGCCGGAATTCTCCGCCGCGCTGAGCCAGCGCATCGGCATCGCCCGGGCCTGGTGCGAATTCACCGAAAGCTATCCGGTCGTCCTGCTGCCGCCCTGCGCCGAGCTGCCCTTTGCCGACGATCTTGACCTTCGCAGCGCGGCGGATTACCGGCGGGTATGGGATGCGCAGATGTCGATGATCGGCCTGCCGGTCAACGGCCTGCCTGCGCTGACGCTCAACACCGGGCTGACGGCGGATGGAACCCCTGTCGGGATCCAGATCGTCGCCGGCCGGTATCGCGAGGATATAGCCCTCGCGGCCGCAGAATCGATCGAGGCGCGCGGCACGCCGGTGTCGATCGCCGAACCGCAGCCCTAGCCCGGGCGTTGCGGTGCCATAACCGCGCCGGGGACGCCCCGGCGATGAAAGAGGTTCCATGTCGCTCAGCAAGTTGCGCCCCGTCGCCCGTCAGTCGACCGAATCCATCGTCACGGACAACCTGCGCGACTTCATCCTGTCGGGCGAGGCGCGCCCCGGCGAGCGGCTGACGGAAATCGCGCTGGCCGATCAGCTTGGCGTCGCGCGGGCGACGCTGCGCACCGCGCTGCACCGCCTGACGGTCGAGGGGATCGTGGTGCAGATCCCCTATACCGGCTGGCAGGTGGCCTCGCTCACCCCGCATGACGTGTGGGAGATATGGACCCTGCGCGGCAGCCTCGAAAGCCTCGCCTCGCGGCTTGCGGCGCAAAGGCGGGAACCGGAAATCCGCGCCGCGCTGGAAACGGCATTCTCGGCGCTGAGGACGGCCTGCGAGGCGGGCAACCTGAAAGAGATGATCGACGCCGATTTCGCCCTGCATCAGGTCATCATCGACAGCAGCGGCCACCGCCGGCTGGCCGCGCAATACCGCATCGTCGAACAGCAGGTCCGGCTGTTCATCGCGACCAGCAACACCCATGTGGCGACCGGCCCCGGGGATATCATCGCCCAGCACCAGCCGCTGATCGCCGCGCTGCGCGCGGGCGATGCCGAAGCCGCCGCGGCCGCCGCCTGGGAACATGACGAGACCGAGGGGCTGCGCCTGACCGCATGGCTCCGCGGTCAGGGGGACACGCCCGCCGCCTGACCAGCACCCGGGCGCGGCGCGCCTTCAGCCCGGGGGCGATTGCCCCGACAGGGCTAGGGCGAAACGCTCCGGCCATCCGCGCCGAAGAAATGAAGCTTGTGCGCCGGAAGGGAAACCCTGTCCGCCACGGCAAAGCCGCCGCCGTCCTCGCGGTCGATCACGGCGCTCAGATCCCCGCCCGGCGTCGCGAGACGCACGATGACCTGCCCCCCGACCAGCTCGTGCGAGATCAGCCGCACCGGGATTTCCAGATCCCCTGCCGCGCCCCGGCGGACGGCACCACCCCGGCCGGGAAGATGGCGGCATCAAGCATGTTCATGCCCGGCGATCCCGGAAACCCCGCGACGAAGGCGCGATGGGCGTTCCTTGCGGCGGATCAGCGCCACGCGCCCGATAGAATCGGCGGCCTTAGATTTCAACGCACAGCCGCGCGAACGTCTGTCCGGGATCCTGCTCCAGATCGAGAACAGCCATTTCCACGCAAGGCACCTTGCGGCAAAGATGTCCCGCGCCGAGACGACGAACCCGTTACCGTACTGGCGGCGATGAAGTGGGGGGCAGATGCCCCATGCCTTCGGCCCACGCGCTGGTGGGAGAGCGGCCGGTCGTCACGATCCGTAACGGGCGGGTGTGGATCGCCGAATTCGGATACGTCCTCGACGGGCTGGACCGGCACGAGGCGCTGAGGCAAGGCCAGATGACCGGTCTGGTTCAGATATGGCATCAGCGCAGGGGCTGATCCTTCTGCGAGAGCAACCCTGAAGGCAGGCGTTCATCCATCCCGTATTCCTACGCAACGATGCGCGTGGTCAGCGTATCGATCACATGGTGCATCGTCGCGCCGAGGACGGGTTACGGGACCGGGGCAAGACGGCGGGGGATCGACGCAGCGCAAGCCTTCCGTCGTTGCGGCCCGGGGATCCCGGGCCGGCATCGGGACAGCGTGGCAGACCGCCGGTGTCACGGCCCCCCGGGCCGCCCCCTCGCGCCCCGAGGCGCGAAGGGATCACATCATGCTGGGCAGCCATAGCGCCAGCGCCGGAAAGCCCAGCAGCAGTGCCAGCCGCAGCACATCCGCCGCCACATAAGGGGCGATCCCCTTGAAGATCTGCTGCACCGGCAGGCTTGGCAGCATCGCTTTCAGGATGAAGACGTTCAGCCCGACCGGCGGGGTGATCAGGCTGATCTCCACCACCAGAACGGTGACGATCCCCCACCAGACCAGATCGAATCCCAGCCCCTGAATGATCGGGGCGATGATCGGCACGGTCAGGAAGATCATCGCGAAACCGTCCATCAGGCAGCCCAGCACCACGTAGAACACCACGAAACAGATCACGATCATCATCGGGCTGAGGTCGAGCGACTGGATGAACCGGATGGTGTTTCCCGAAATCCCCGACAGGTTGATGAACTGGTTCAGCACCAGCGCCCCCGCCGCCACGATGAAGATCATGGTCGAGATCTTGGCCGCCTCGACGATGCTGTCGACGAAAACCTTCCACGTCAGCTTGCGGCGCAAGATGAGGAACAGGAACGCCCCGCCCGCACCGATGCCGCCCGCCTCGGTCGCGGTAAACCAGCCGCGCGTCAGCCCGCCCATGATCAGCGCGAACAGCACCAGCAGGCCCCAGATCTTGCCAAGCGCGGACCAGCGCTCGGCCCGGCCGTAGCGGGTGCCGACCGGCACCCAGTCGGGCTTCAGCGCGGCGATCGCCATCATCACCCCGATATAGATCACCACCTGCACCAGTCCCGGAAGGATCCCCGCGACGAACAGCGCGCTGACGCTCTGCTGGGTCAGCAGCGCATAGATGATCAGCGCGCCCGATGGCGGGATCAGCACCCCCATCGTGCCGCCCGCGGCGATGGACCCGGCGGCGAAACCCTTGTCATACCCCGCCTTTTCCAGTTCGGGCAGCGAGATCTTGGCCATCGTCGCGGTCGAGGCGGAGGAGGAGGCGCACATCGCCGAAAACCCGCCGCAGGCGATGATCGTGGCCATGCCGAGCCCGCCGCGGAACCGGCCGAGCCAGCGGCGCGCCGCCTCGAACATCTCGTCGGCCAAGCCCGCCTTGACGATGAACACCCCCATCAGGATGAACAGCGGCAGCACCGAGAACTGGTAGTTCAGCGCCAGCTTCATCACCTGCTGTTCGGAAATGGCCAGCGCCGCCCCGAAGCCGCGCGGATGGATCGTGGCGATCCCAGCGGTGCCGACGAACATCATCGCCAGACCAAGGGGAACCCGCGTGAAGGCGATCAGCCCGACCAGCGCGGAGAGGACGAAAAGGGTCAGCATCAGGTGTCTTCCTCGTCGGGCAGGGCATGAGGATGCGGATGGGGGTCGGTGTCCAGATGGCGCAGCCGGATCAGCGCGAACCAGGTGGCGACGACGGTGAACACGCCCGCCGCCATCACCCAGGGCGCCATCGGGATTTCAAAGAACACCGACAGCGTGCCGAAACGTTCCAGCCGCGCCGCCTGATCGAACATCATCCAGGCGAAGGCGGCAAAGGCCGCGGTTTCCAGAATGGCGGTGAAGTACCGCTCGATCCGCATCAGGCGCGGCCGGTAGAGGTCGGAAAACAGCCCGACCCGGATATGCGCATCGTCCTTCACCACCACCGGCAGCGCGGCGAAGAAGAAGATCATCAGCGCGAAGCTGACATATTCGCTGGCCCCCGGCAGGGGATGCCCCAGCGGCCGGCCGATGCTGTCGACAAAGGCGATCGCCCCCATGAAGACAAGGGCGATGCCGGCGATCGTGGTGCAGATGCGGATGATCCAGAGGTTGATTTTGGCAATCATGGCGGTCTCCAGTCGTTCCTTCCATGCAGCCCGGGAAGACCCGGGCGGCGTCGGAGGGAACGTGCGAGATCAGTCGAGACTGTCTCTGGTTTCACGGGCAAGGACGTCGCGGTAGAAGGCCAGAACCTCGTCGGGGTTCTGCAGTCCCTTGGCGGCGGCGCGCGTCTTCCAGTCGTCGATCCGGGCCTCAAGCCTGGCCTCGAACCCCGCCAGCGACGCGCCTTCGAGCTTGTGCGTCGGGATCTTCGCCATCACCGGGTCCAGTTCGCGTTCGGCCGCATCTGCCGCCGCCCCGGTGCGTTCCGGCAGGCCCTCGGCCGCGCGCAGCACCGCCGCCTGCTGATCCGCGTCGAGTTCGTTCCACCGCTCGCCCGAGATGAAAACCGCGAAGGACAGCGAGCCGAGCCCCCCCGGCACCTCGGTGACCGAGGTGACGTAATCCAGAACCCGCGCGCTGCTGGCGGAACCCGCCGCCATCACCATGCCGTCGACCGTGCCCTTGGTCACATATTCCTGCAGGTCGGTGAATTCCGAGTTGACCGGCACCGCACCCAGCAGCCGGACGGTTTCGCTCAGCGCGCCGGGCGGCGACCAGAGCTTGACCCCCGACATGTCGCCGACCTCCTGCACATCGGTCCGGCGCAGCGACAGGATCTGCCGCCCCGGCAGCACGCTGGTCGACAGCACCTTGACGCCCTTGAATTCGTCGAAGGGCAGGAAATAGGTGTTATACGTTTCCCACAGCGCGATCGAGGCGGCACGCGCCGAGGGCGAATTCATCGGCAGATCGGCGATCCGGTTCAGCGCCACAAGCTGCGGCACCCCGCCCGAGGACACCAGCGCCATATCGGCGATGCCGTCGCGGACCATCTCATATTGCCGGTCCGAGGGCGCCAGCGAGGCATCGGGAATGACGACCTTGAGACTGCCCGCGGATTCCCGCTCGATCGCGGCGGCGAAATCGCGCACGGCGATCTGATACAGCTCGTCATGCGGCGGCAGGTAGGTGTTGAAGATCAGGCTGGTTTCGGCCATCCCCAGCCCCGGCGCAAGCGCCAGAACGGATGCGGCCAGCGTCGCACGGAATGCGTTCATGGTATCCTCCCCAATTGCCCCCGGCTCCCATCCGGGGTTGAACGTCGATCTTGGTCGGCGGCGCCGCGCCTGCCAAGGCGCGCGGCGCGAGTCTTTCACATTGCGGACAATGGCGGCATGGCCGCGCCTCAGGCGCGGGTCTCGGCGACCACGGTGGCCTCGATCGCGCCCAGACGCTCGATCTCCAGTCGCATCACGTCGCCCGGCAGAAGGAAGATCCCTTTCGGCGCGCCGATGCCCGAGGGCGTGCCGGTCGCCAGAATGTCGCCGGGTTCCAGCGTCATCACCGTGCTCAGGTAGGAAATCTGGTCGTAGATGTCGTAGATCATGTCGTTGGTGCGGTCGTTCTGGCGCAGCTCGCCATTGACCCAGAGCTTCATCCCCAGATCAAGCGGATCAGGGATTTCGTCGTCGGTGGTGATCCACGGGCCGACCGGGCCGTGGGTGTCGAACGACTTGCCCAAGGTGAAGGTCGGCGATTTCGGCAGCCAGTCGCGCGCCGAAACGTCGTTGACGATCACATAGCCCGCGATGACGCCTCGCGCATCCTCGCGCGCGACATGGCGGCAGCGGCTGCCGATCACCACGCCCAGTTCGACCTCGTAGTCCATCTTGTCCGAGGCGTCGGGCTTGACCACCGGATCGAAGGGCGCGTTCAGGCAGGAGACCTGCTTGTTGAACCACATCTGGCTCGACGGGATCGGGATGCCGGCCTGCCGCGCCTCTTCGGCGTGCTTGGCGTAGTTCATCCCGATGGCGAGGAATTTCTGCGGATCCGGCACCGGCACCTCAAGCCGCACGGCATCCAGCGCATAAGCCGGGCCGTCGAACGCCTCGAGCGCCGGGCGCAGCGCCGCCAGATCGGCGATGACCCGGCGCATCGAGGCGCCCTCCCCCACGACCGGCGTCAGATCGACGATGCTTTCGTCAACGACCTTGCCGATCCGGGTCCGGCCGGATTCGGTGAAACGGGCAATTTTCATGGGAAACCCCTGTCGGAAAGGGGGCGCCGCGGTTACGGCGCCCGATAGGTCGTTCAGATGCCGAACAGCTTTTCGGCGTTCTTCGAAAAGATCTTGGCCTTCGCCTCGTCCGAGATGTCGAGTTCCTCGACCACCGGCACCCCGTCGAAGAACCAGTCCTTGCGGATCGGATAGGAGGCTCCGTAAAGGATGTTGTCCTCGCCCAGCACCTCGACCGCGCATTCCAGCTGCTTCTTGCCCCATTGCGGAGGCCCGGAAATGTCGAAGAACAGGTTGTTCTTCAGCTGCTCGCGCAGGTTGGAATTGCCGGTGTCGAAACGGTCGACCGCATCGCCATAGGCATGGCGCGGCTTCGGCACCAGCATGTCGACGAAGGCGAAGAAGCCGCCACCCAGCATCGAATGGCTCAGCTTCAGGTTCGGGAAGCGGTCGAACAGGCCCGAGAACAGCTCGCGCCCGACGGCCGTGCCCTGCGCGATGCAGCGGCCATACTGGCGGCGCTGGTTGTTGTAGGTCAGGATCGAATTGTAATCCACCGGCAGCGGCGTGTGATGCACCACGGCGGGGATTTTGCGGTCGTTCAGGAACTCGAAATAGGGGAAGAACGCCTCGTCATCGAGGAAGATGTCGCCATATTTGCAGGCAAGCTGGACCCCCTTGAAGCCAAGCTGGTCGATGCAGCGTTCGACCTCGGCGATCATCGTCTTGTCGCCCCAGGGCGGGCAGACGGCCAGCGCGGTGAACCGCCCGCCCGAGCGGCTGACGTAATCCGCCAGACCGTCGTTGATGCGCTTGGAACAATCCAGATCCAGCCATTCCTGCCACACGGGGATACGGAACACCGCATGGTCGATGCCCGCCTTGTCCATGTCGGCCAACTGGCTTTCGATGTTGTACTGGCCCTCGGCGTAGTTGATGTTCACATAGCCCTTGGGTTCCTCGATGATGATCTGGTTGAGGTTCTTGCCTTTGATCGGCGTCATCGAGACATGGATGTTGTTCTGCCGCGGAATGCAGCGCATCATCTTTTCGCGCAGATCCTCGTCGGTGAACAGCGTATCGGGCAGCCAGTGCATGTTCGCATCGATCACGCGCGGTTTCGTCGTCATATTCATCACTCCCTTTTCGGATGAAAGTATGCAGCGCCAGGGCAGCGCCGTATCAGCGGATGTCTTCCTTGAAGGCGGTCTTCTTCATCGTTTCCTCGGTGAAGACCGGCTTGAAGGCATTGTCTTTCGCGGCATCGTCGGGACGCTTCATCCCGGCCATGCGGTGGTATTCCATGAACAGCGCCTCGATCTCGGCGCGCGGGATGATCGCGTCGATGTCGTCAAAGGGCTTGCCGCCGGATTTCTCCTCGACCAGACGGCGGATCACCTCGGGACCTTCGCCGCGGTTGGCGATGACCAGCCGGTTGACGCTTTCGCGCCGCGCGCCCTCATAGGCCTGCAACGCGGCGACGGGATCGGCGATTTCGGCCAGCTTTTCCGCGATGACGCGGGCATCGACGAAGGCCTGACACACGCCGTTGCCACCGCGCGGATACATGGCATGCGCCGCATCGCCCAGCAGCGTGACCCGCCCGAAGGACCACTGGTCCAGCGGATCATTGTCGATCAGCGGGTAGATATAGATCTCGCGCGCGTTGCGGATCATCTCGCCCACGTCGAGGAAATCCAGCTTCACCTCGTCGAAGACATGGGCGATGTCCTCGGGGCCGACGCGGACGGACCAGTCCTCGATCCCCTTGGGCTTGCCGTGCTGCTCGCACACCCAGTTGATGAGCTGGCTGCCTTTGCCGTCGACGTTGTTGGCAATCGGATAGACGATCAGGCTGCCCTGCCGGATCGGATCGCCGATGTGCAGGATCGTGCCGCCGTCGCGGTAGGGCGGCATCACGGTGACGCCGCGATACATGGCGATGCCGGAATAATGGGTGCGCCTGCTGTCGGGCAGGACCTGCTTGCGCACCGCCGAATGGATGCCGTCGACGCCGATCACCACATCCGCGCGGATGCTGGCCGGCACGCCGTCCTGCGGGGCGAAATGCACGGTGACGCCGGTCTCGTCCTGCTCGAAGCTCTGGAACCGGGCGCCGTAGACGATCGCATCGGGGCCAAGCCGTTCGATCACCGCCTCGCGCAGCATGAACTGCAAGGTGCCGCGATGGACGAAGCGCTGTTCGTGCTCGTAGCCGATGTGGCGGCCGCATTTCTCGCCGAAGATCTCCTGCCCGTGACCGGTGTAGAAGATCGATTCCGTCGCCTCGACCGAGATTTCGCGGAAGCGGTCGAGCAGGTCCAGCTCGGTCAGTTCCTTGGTTCCGTAGACCTTGATGTCGACGCCGACGCCAAGCGGCTTCAGGTCCGGGACCGCTTCGTAGATCTTCGGGCGGAAGCCCTTTTGATGCAGGCGCAGCGCGGTGGCGAGGCCGCCGGGGCCGGCGCCGATGATGGCGATATCAAGCATGTTTTCCTCCAGATCGGTATGGTCTCAGGCGACCGGCACTTCGGCCGGCGCGCCATGGGCAAGGCGGGGCGAACGGTCGGCAAGGCGGCAGACCGGATAGCGCAGAGCACAGACGGCGATGGACATCAGGAACACCGTCAGGATCGGCCCCGGGCCAAGCGCGGCCTGCGCGGCAAAGAACAGCGGCGGCCCGAGCAGCACCCCGAACAGCGTGAGCTGCGTCACGAGCCCGCTGGTCGCGCCGGTGCTTTCGGGCGAAGGGGCCACGCCGGGCACCAGCGCCCACATGCCCACCAGCAGGCCCGAGCCGAACATCAGCACCCAGACCGCGATGATCGAGGGCATGAAGCCGATATGGCTGCTGTAAAGCACGATCCCCGGCACGGCGGTGACGATCAGGCCAAGGGTGGTGATCGCCGTGCTCGACACGCCCCGGCGCAGCATGATCCCGACACCCAGACAGGCGGCGGCATTCACGATCATCGACACCGCGTTCCAGTGTTCCACCGCGACTTCCTCGACGTGGTATTTCGCCGAAAGGTAATGCCCCAGCGTCGCCAGCACCCCGGTCTGCAAGAAGGCGTCGCCGGCGAAGGAAATCCCCAGCAGGTAGACCATGGGCGCGCGCAGCACCCGGCCCACGCCGCGACTGTGATCGGGGCGGCCCTTCACCTCGGGGCGCGGGATGGCCAGCGCGGCCAGGATCAGCAACCCGGTCATGAAGGCGATGTGAAAACCGAAGGCCGCCCGCCACGTCCCGATCGCCCCGGCAATCCCGGCCGAAACGAAGGGGACCAGAAAGCTCATCGGCACGAAGGTCGACCACAGCGCCAGCGCCATGGTCCGCTGCCCGCCCGAGGTCAGCCGGATCAGCGCGGTGACGGCGGCGACGGCGGTCAGCACATAGCCCACCCCGGTCAGCGCCCGCGCCGCCAGCAGCAGGTGCAGCGAGGGCGCGACGATCACGCACAGATCACCCAAGATCATCACCACCACGCCAAGGAACAGGATCCGCCTGTCGCCCACCCGGTCAACAAAATACCCGGCCAGCAACGCCCCAAGCGCGACGATCATCGCCGGCATCGACATGATCAGCCCGACGACAGCCCGCGAGGGGGGATGGAACTCCGCGGCGATCTTGCCCAGTTCGGTCACGGCTTCGCTGACGCACATCGCGGCGGCGACGCCAAGGCCATACACAATCAGCACCCGCGCCAGCGGGGCCTTGATCAAAGTCGACATGTGAGTTCCTCCCAGAACCTCGGCGGGGCCGGTCTTTCCGCATCTGCGCGGAGTCTCCCTGGCCGGCCTGCCTTCACTTGCGCCACATTGCCCCGGATCGTTCGCCTGTCCTAACGGAACTTCCGCATCGTTTCATATTGCGGAAGGGGGCGGCGGACGGATCATTTCCGCAAGGTGATCTGCGACAGCAACACCTGCCAGCCATCGCCCCCGCGCAGCGCGACGACGGTGCCGAAGGCGGTCAGATCGACGATCTCGCCACTGTCGAGCCGGCGCACCCGGTTCACCGTCGGCCCGGTCATCAGCGCGCCGTCCGCCCCGGTCGTGCGCAGCTCGACCGGGCCGCGCGTGATGTCCACAAAGCCGCCCATCCGCCCGACATGGGCGATGAACTCCGCCTTGCCATGCACCATGCCCGAGGAATGCACATGCACCAGATCCGGATGCAGGATCCGGTCGAGCGCCGCCGCATCGCCAGAGATCAGCGCCCGGCGGCGTTCCCCTTCAAAGGCCATAAGCTCCTGCCCAAGGGGGCTGTCGTGCGCGATCAGCCCCATCAGATCAGCCCCTCGTAGGTGCCGCCGTCAAGCTGCAGGTTCTGCCCCGAGATATAGCCCGCCTGCGCCGCGCACAGAAAGGCGCAGGCATCGCCGAACTCCGCCGCCTCGCCAAAGCGCTTCGCCGCGATGGTCGAGATGGTGCGGGCGCGGACCTGATCGCGGGTCAGCCCCTCGGTCTTCATGAAATGCGCGGCGATGGCGTCTTGCCGCGGCGTGTCGATCTTTTCCGGCATCAGGTTGTTGACGGTGACGTTGTCGGCCACCACTTCGCGCGCCACGGCCTTGGAAATCGCCGTCAGCGCGGTGCGCGCCGCGGTCGACAGCCCCATGAAATAGCGCGGGCTCTTGACCATGGCCGAGGTGATGTTGACGATCCGCCCGAATTTGCGCGCGCGCATGCCGGGGATATAGGCCCGCATCAGCTGCACGGCGGGGATCATGTTCATCTCCATCGCGCCGATCAGGGCCGCCTCGTCCCAGCTTTCCAGCCCGCCGGGTTTCGGCCCTTCGTTGTTGGTGACGAGGATATCCACCTCGGGCAACTGCGCAAGGATCGCTGCGCGTCCCCCGGCGGTGTTCAGGTCGGCCGCGACGTAATCGACGCGGGCGCCCGGAAAGGTGTCGCGCAAGTCATGCGCCACGCGGGCAAGCTTTTCCGCGTTCCGCCCGTTGAGCGTGACCGCCGCCCCCTCGCGGGCAAGCGCGGTGGCGCAGGCAAGGCCAAGCCCCTGCGAAGAGGCGCAGACGAAAGCGGTGCGGCCGGTAAGTCCCAGATCCATGATATTCCTCAGGCGAACAGATGCGCAAAGAAGTCCGACATCGCGGCCCAGGAGCGGCGATCGGCATTCGCGTCGTATTTGGCGAAGGGCGGGCGGCGGGGGTCGTCCGGTTCGGTGAAGGCGTGCTTCACCCTGCCGTATAGGTTCAGCTCCCATGGCAGGCCCGCAGCCTCCATCCCGCTGGCGACGCGCCCCAGATCCTCGATCCCGGACATCGGATCGGCGGCACCGGCGCAGATAAGCAGCGGGCTTTTCGTCGCGGCGCTCCAGTCGCTCTCCACAAGGTCGAGCCCGGCGTGGAAACTGACCCCGCCGGTCAGCGCCCCACCCGAGCGGATATATTCCAGAACCGTGCTGCCGCCGAAGCAATAGCCAAGCGCGCCGCTGCGCGCGCCATCGACCTCGGGCTGGGCGGTCAGGGCGGCGCGGGCGACCTCGACCCGGGCCATCCAGCCCGCGCGGTCGCGCGCACAGCCGCCAAGCGCCGCGCCGACCTCATCCGGCCCCTGCGGCCGTGCCCGCCCACCCCAGAGATCGAGCGCGAGCACCGCATAGCCCTGCGCCGACAGGCGGCCCGCGACGCCGATGATGAAATCGTCCAGACCATGCGCCCCATGCACCAGCAGGATGCCCGGGCGGGGGCCGCCGTCCGCGGGCGGCTCGAAATGCCCCAGCATCCCGATCCCCGCATGGCTATAGGCAATGTCTCTTGCGGGCATGGCCCTTCCTCCTCCTGTCATTGCGGCGATTGAACGGCGCGGGATGGGAGGGCACAAGCGCGGCGGCGGGTTTTGTTCACATTGCGAAAACGCGGGGGCGGGTGGCGCCGGGCATCCACATCGTGAACAGATCGGCGTCCCGCGCTTGCATCCCGCGCGCCCGCGCGCTGCCATGCGCGCGAGGCCACCAGGGCCCTATCAGACAGGACGCCGTCATGCCCCATTGCATCGTCGAATATTCCAGCAACCTCGAATCCAGCGGCCGGATCGGCGAGTTGCTGGAAAAGATCGCCGCCCATTTCCGCACCGCCCCCGATGTCTTTCCGACCGGCGGCGTGCGGGTGCGGGCCTGGCCCGTGTCGCAATACGTGATCGCCGACGGCAATCCCGAACATGCCTATGTCAACGTCACCTGCCGCATCGGCGCGGGCCGCCCGGCCGAGGTGCGCAAGGCCTTCTTCTCGAAAGCCTATGAGATCGTCGTCGCGCATTTCCGCGAGGAAAGCGCCCGGCGCGGGCTTGGCATCACCTTCTACGTCGATCAGGCCGATCCGGAAGGATCGTGGAAGACCAATTCGATCCACCAGCACATGAACAAGGGCTGATCTGCCCGCAAAATGAAACGCCGGGCGATCCCCTCGCCCGGCGTTTTGCAATATCCACAGGCCCCTGCCCTTCAGTCCGTCATCTCAAGGAATTTCTCCAGCGTCGGCACATCGGCGGCCAGATCCGGCTCCACCGGCTCGGCGCCCTCGAACACGGTCGCCTCGTTGAACCATTTGGCGCGGGCGGGCATGCCCCACTGATCGGCGCGCTTCGGGTTGCTCAGGCTCCAGCCGATCGGCGGTTCAAGGTCGATGTTCTGGTAATGGGTGTTGAACAGCTCGATCCGATGCCCGTCGGGGTCGCGGAAATAGATGAACATCGCGCCCGAGATCCCGTGCCGCCCCGGCCCGCGTTCCAGCCGCCGGCCAAGACCGAGCGCGCCCGCCACGTCGCAGGCATGCATCAGATCGGCGGTGTCGCGCAGCAGATAGGCGAAATGGTGCAGCCGCGGCCCGGGCCCGTTGGTGAAGACCTGATCGTGCGGATTGCCCTTGCGCTGCATCCACACGCCCCAGAGGTCGACGCCCCCGCCCGGCTCTTCGGAATAGGTGTATTCCGAGGTGCGGAACCCCAAAGGATGCCAGAAATCAAAGGCCCGGCGCACGTTCTGCGCCTGTATCTGCCAATGGTCGATCCGCTGCGCCGCTGCGCCGCGATACTGGTCATAGGCCATGAACATCCGTTCGCGGAACGGCATGGAGGAGGTGAACTCCACCGGCATGCCGATCGCGTCGCGGACATGCAGCGTCTTGCCCTGATAGGGCACGTCGACGATCTGCGCGGGCACGCCGATGCCGTCGAAATGATCCTTCGCCTTCAGGATGTCGTCATCCGTCAGCACGCGAAAGCCGAGCCGCTGGCAGTTCGGCGTGGCGCCCTTGCGCAGCACGAGACTGTGATGCGCGCTTTCCTCGCGCCCGCGCAGCCAGACGGTCTCGCTGTCGGCATCGCTGACCACCAGCCCCACCAGATCGGTGTAGAAGGTGCGGCTGGCATCGAGGTCGCGCACCGTCAGCACGACATGGCTCGACCGGGTGACGTTGAAGGGCGGGTTCAGGACCGGCGCCGGAATATGCATGTTTTCTCCTCCTCTCGGGCGGCAGGCGTGCCGCGATGGGATGAACATCCCCCTGCGGCGGCGGGACAGGCAAGCGCCGGAGGGATTTCTGTTCACATGCCGGAAATCCGGGCCGCCTTGCGGGTCACGATGCCATGCGCTGCTCGAACAGCGCCGTTCCCACCCGCCGCGCGCCCTCGCGCAGCAGCGGCAGCAGACGCGCCACGCGGTCTGACCCCAGACGCGCCGTGGGCGCGATGATGCTGATCGCGCCGATCGCCCGGCCGCCGACATCGCGCACCGGCACGGCCATCGCCCGGCGTCCCTGACGGGTCAGGCTGTCATCGACCAGATAGCCCTGCGCACGGGTGTCCTCGATGCCCCGCAACACCTGGTCCATCGGGCAGTTCCAGTCGGCGAAACGGTCCGCATTCTCGGCCAGCACGGTCTTCATCCGTGCCTCGCCCAGATGGGCAAGCATCACCCGCCCGCCGACGCTGACCCCCATCGGGCGGCGCGCCCCGACATGGACGCCGCGCGCCTGCACCGGCCAGTTGCCCAGACGGCGGTCTGCGTAAACCGCGTCATTGTGCGACGGCACCGAGAGGAAGATCGAATCCCCCGTCGCCTGCGCCAGATCCTCAAGCACGATGGCCGACAGCCGGGTGATCGGACAGCGGTTGAACGGCCCGACGCCCAGCCACGCGGCCTCGGCCCCCAGCCGGTAGCGCTGCGATCCGCCCGCGCGCTCGACGATGCCCTCCTGTTCCAGCGCCTTGAGGATCCGGTGCGTCGTCGGATGCGACAGCTTCAGCGCGCCGGCGATATCCACCAGCTTTTCGCCGTCATGGTCGCCCCCCGCCAGCAGCCGCAGGATCGCAAAGGACCGCCGGATGCATTGCGTGCCGGTCACCTCGCCGCGCACGACACCCGGAATTGTCTCCTGATACCCCATTGTCTCTCCTCCCTTTCAGGCCGTCTCCTCCAGACGGCAGCCGATATTTCAGACCAGCCCCGCCGCCAGCAGATCATGCGCGGTGCGTTGCAGATGCGCGCTCAGCGCCTCGGCCGCCGCATCGGCCTTGCGGGCCAGCGCCAGATCCATGATCTCGCGGTGTTCGGTCTCGATGTCGCGTTCCAGCCGGGCGCGCGGCAACAGGATGCGCCGGTAGCGTTCCGCCTGCACGTAAAGCTGATCGCGCAGCCGCAGCCACCACAGGCTGTCGCAGGCCGACACCAGATCGTCGTGGAACTGCGCATGAAGCCGCGGCCAGTCGGGATGGGCGCGGCCCTCGGGCGTGGCGCCGGTCTTCGACAGCCGGTGCCAGGTCGCCAGAATCCGCGCCTCCCATTCCACATCGCCGAGCAGGACAGAGCTGCGCAGGCAGCGCACCTCGATGTCCACCCGCACGCCGGTCAGGTCGATCAGATCCCCGCGCGACACCGGCGCCACGGTGAAGCCGCGCTGCGGCATCGCCTCCACCAGCCGCTCCGAGGTGAGCCGCGACAGCGCCTCGCGCACCGCGCTGGCGCTGACCTCGAAATCCGTGGCGAGCGAGTCGATCGCCAATTTGCTGCCCGGCGCATAGCCGCCGTTGAGCAGTTCCTCCTTCAGCTCGCTGTAAAGCGCTGCGGTCTTGCTGACGGCCATCTGGACACCCGAGACGATTCTTCCCTCACAGGGAAACAAAAATAGATTTTCATGTCAAAATCTATTTTATGCCGATAATCCTTTTTCCGCCGAATTACGGATTTTCCGAAATGTGGAAGTTTTCCCGCCTTCCCCTTGCCGCCGGACCGGACAGCGGGCCTGATGCGGTCGAGGAGCAAGGGGAGAGCCATGACTTCAACCGACTACCGCGATTACATCCTGCCCGAGAGCTATGACCGGGTCGGCAAGTCGCATGGGCTCGACCCCGTGACCTATTCGCAGCCGGTTCTGGCGACGCCGCAGGCCGTGGCGCTGAAGGCGGAATGGGCGCGGCTGCAGGATGAGCCCTTCATCGGCATCACCCATGACGGCACGCCAGAGCCGGGGCTGTTCACACTGGCGGACGAAGGCTTCGACGTCGAACTGGCGGTTTCGGCGATGCAGGCGATGCTCGCCACCCTGACCGAAGCGGAACGCGCGGCGGCGCAAAAGCCGCTCGACCACCGCAACTGGCGCGGCTGGTACAACCCCGAGCTTGTCTTCAACACCGAGGGCGTGCGGCTGGAAAACCTGTCCGAGGCGTCGCGCGACTGTTTTTGGGATGTGCTCTCCTCCTGCACCTCGGCGCGCGGGTTCCAGAAGATCCGCCGCCTGATGAAGGCGAACCTGTTTCTGGGCGAGCTTTACGACCTCACCAACATCATGAACCAGTGGTCCTACCATTTCGAGGTGTTCGGCAACCCCTCGGTCAGCGAACCCTGGGGCTGGCACATCTACGGCCACCATGTCGGCTTCAACGTGCTGATCCTCGGGCGGCAGATGGTGATCTCGCCGACCTTCATGGGGACGGAGCCGAACGAGGTCGTGCTGAAAAGCGGTGAATTCTTTGCGATGTTCAAGGAGGAAGAGGCGAAAGGGCTGGCGCTGATGCAGTCGCTTGCACCTGCGTTGCAGGAACAGGCGACGATCTTCACCCTGATGGAAGACCCGGCCATGCCCGCATGGCGGTTCAACTTCGCCGATCAGCGGCATCTGGGCGGGGCGTTTCAGGACAACCGCATCGTGCCGGTCGAAGGCGCCTGCGCCCGCGACTTCACGCCCGAACAGCGCCACGCGCTGCTGGACCTGTGCGAGACCTTCTACATCCACTGGCCCGACGGCCCCCGCCGCGCCCGGATAAGGCAGATCGAGGATCATCTGGACCGCACCTTCTTCAGCTGGATCGGCGGGCATGGCGATGACGATCCGTTCTACTACCACATCCATTCCCCGGTGGTGATGCTGGAATTCGACCACCACTCCGGCATGTGGCTGAGCAATACCGAACCCGCGAAGTTCCACATCCACGTCATCAGCCGCATCCCGAACGGCAACGATTACGGCCGCGCGCTGATCGCAGCGCATCGGGCGCGCAACGCCGCCGAAGGAGATCACGCATGAACCTCGTTTCCTTCACCGTGGACGGTCGCCCCTTCTGGGGCGTGAGCGTGGGGGATGGCGTGCGCGCCCTCTCCGCCGAATTCCCTTATGCGACGCTGCGCGACGTCATCGCCGCCGGCGCGATCCCAGAGGTTCTGGCCGCCGCGCAGGGCCGCGCCGCCAGCCACGGCCCCGGCGAGTTCACCTATACGATCCCCGTGCGGGACCCGGAAAAGATCATCTGCGTCGGCGTGAACTTCCCCGACCGCAACGCCGAATACAGGGACGGACAGGAAGCGCCGCCCCATATGTCGCTGTTCCCGCGGTTCGCGCGCGGCTTCGTCGGCCATGGCCAGCCGCTGATCCGCCCGCCGGAAAGCGTGCAGCTGGACTACGAAGGCGAAATCGCCGTGGTCATCGGCAAGGGCGGCCGCCGCATCCCCGAGGCCGAGGCCCTGTCCCACATCGCCGGGCTGACCCTGTGCAACGAGGGCACGATCCGCGACTGGGTGCGGCACGCGAAATTCAACGTGACGCAGGGCAAGAACTGGGATCGCTCGGGCGCGATGGGGCCGTGGCTGGTGCCCTTCACCGATCCGGCGCAGATCCTTGACATCGCGCTGGAAACCCGGGTGAACGGCGAATTGCGCCAGTCGGACCGCACGGGGCGGATGCTGTTCCCGGTGGCGCGGCAGATCGCCTATATCTCGACCTTCACCACGTTTGCCCCCGGCGACATCATCGTCACCGGCACGCCCACCGGCGCGGGCGCGCGCTTCGATCCGCCCATCTGGCTGAAACCCGGCGACGAGGTCGAGATCACCGCCGAGGGCATCGGCACCCTGCGCAACGGGGTGGCCGACGAATGAGCATCACCCTGACGCAGACCGAAATCGACACCGCCGCCGGGGCGCTGTTCCGCGCCGAGGCGGAGCGGCGGCAGATCGGGCTCCTGTCGATCGCGCATCCGGGCATCACGCTGGACGATGCCTATGCGGTGCAGGCGGCGTTCGTCGCGCGCAAGCGGGCGGCGGGGCTTGGGGTGATCGGCTGGAAGATCGGCCTGACCTCGCGCGCGATGCAACAGGCGCTGGACATCACCACCCCCGATTCCGGCATCCTGCTGAGCGACATGGCCTTTGCCGATGGCGCGAAGATCCCGGCCGGCCGCTTCATCCAGCCGCGGATCGAGGCGGAGATCGCCTTCGTCATGAAAGCCCCGCTGTCGGGGCGGCAGGTCACCCGCGCCGATGTGCTGGCGGCGACGGACCATGTGGCGCCGGCGCTCGAAATCCTCGACACCCGGATCGTGCGGGCGGACCCGGCGACCGGCAGACCGCGCAGGATCTTCGACACCGTGGCCGACAATGCCGCCAATGCGGGGATCGTGCTGGGCGCGCAGCGCCATGCGCCCGGAGCCTTCGACCTGCGCTGGATCGGCGCCATCGTGAAACGCGACGGCGTGGTCGAGGAAACCGGGCTCGGCGCCGGGGTTCTGGACGATCCGGTGACGGGGATCCTGTGGCTCGTCCACCGGCTTGCCGATTACGGGCAGGGCATCGCGGCGGGCGAAGTTCTGCTGTCGGGCAGCTTCATCCGCCCGCTCGAAGCCCCGCCCGGCAGCCGCTTCGACGCCGATTTCGGCCCCTTCGGCCGGGTCACCCTGACTTTCGCGGAGGAATGACATGCCCGCCCCCCTCAATCGCCTGAAGCGCCGCCTTGCGGCCGGCGAGGTCACCCACGGCATCTGGGTCGGTCTCGCCGATCCCTATCTGGCCGAGATCGCCGCCACCGCCGGGTTCGACTGGCTGCTGATCGACGGCGAGCACGCACCGAACGACATCCGCTCGCTGTCGGCGCAGGTGGCGGTGGTCGCCGCCTCGGACAGCGTGCCGGTGATCCGCCTGCCCGACGACGATCCGGCGAAGATCAAGCAGGCGCTGGACATCGGGGCGCAGACGCTGCTGATCCCGATGATCGAAAGCGGCGCGCAGGCGGACCGCGCGGTGAAGGCCTGCCTCTACCCCCCGCACGGCATCCGAGGCGTGGGATCGGCGCTGGCGCGCGCCTCGCGCTTTGCCGCGATCCCGGATTACCTGACCACCGCCAACGATCAGATCTGCCTGATCGTGCAGATCGAAAGCCGCGCCGGGCTGGCCGCGCTGGACGAGGTGCTGGCGGTCGACGGGCTGGACGGGGTGTTCATCGGCCCCTCGGATCTGGCCGCCGACATGGGGCATCTGGGCAAGCCCGGCCACCCCGAGGTGCAGCACGCCGTCCTTGACGCCATCCGCCGCATCCGCGCGGCGGGCAAGGCGGCGGGGGTGCTGACCACCGACCCCGCCTTCATCGAGGCCAGCAAGGCGGCGGGAGCGACCTTCATGGGCGTGGGCATCGACGTCACGCTGTTCGCCGGTGCGCTGCGCGCGCTGGCCGGGACATACGCCGGCACCGGGGCCTGACCCGGCCCGGCCGCGATCCGTCACTACCGACCAGACCAACCCGAGGCCACGCCACGGGCCGATGGTCTGCACCTGAATGTTTCGGCCGGGGGAGGACCTGCCGGAATGTTTCGTTCAACATGGGAGGAACTCATGACCATAAGATCACTCATTGCCGGCGGCATTCTTGCCGCGGCGGCGGCCCTGCCCGCCTTTGCCCAGCAGGCACCCGGCCCCGCATGGCCCGCACCAGAGGCACAGGCACAAGGCCCCGCCGCACAAGGGCCCCTCGCGCAGCGCAAGGGGCCGCCGACGACCGGGGTGGCCGCCTTCCAGCGGGTCTTCGGCACCGCGGGCCTGCTGACCATCTGGAGCGCCAACGACACCTTCGGCTCGACCCAGAGCCGGATCAACGGCGGCCTGTCGCATTACGCCACCGCCGCGGCCGGCGGCCCGCAGACCGGCTACCGCGACAAGGTGTCGACGCTGCTCACCCCGATCTCGGGCCTGACGGCGATCGGCGACGGGCGCAGCTTCCTCTATGCGGGGCTGAGCATGCAATCGGCCACCTCGTCGAAGAACATCGCCTATTCCGACAGTTCCGTGGCGCTGCTGACGCTGTCCTACCTGCGGATGCCGACCGACAACCTCGTCTGGGGGATCGGCCTGCTGGGCCAGAGCGCGCATACCGACATGAAGAACAACGACGGCAGGATCAACGCCGGCAACCTCGGCCTGCGGGGCGACCTGCTCTACAAGTTCAACGAGCATTGGGCGGTGGTGAACCGCTTCGTCTATCTGAACGGAGATTCCGACACCAAGATCCCCACGCCCGTCGGCTATGTGCGGGAAAACCGCGACACCTCGATGCTGTATTATCAGGGCGATCTGGTCGGGACCTTCACCGACAAGGATGTGAGCTTCCTGAGCCCCGGCTGGGTGCTGCACCCGACGCTGGGGGTGGTGACCGAACAGCTCACGCGGGATGGCGCCACCAACAACAGGGGCGTGACCTCGCAAAAGCAGGACGTCGACTATACCGCCGTTTCCGCCATTCTTCGGCTGGAAAAGCCGGTCTTCGCTCCGGGCGCATGGTCGCCGCAGGTCGAAATCGGGCTGAAGCACGAACTGCACAATTCCCTTGGCAGCTATTCGGATGAGGACAGCTATCTCTACTCGCTCATCGGTGTCGGCCGCAGGCTCAGCGCGAACGGCTATTTCAACGCCGCTTATTCGCGCGATGATGGGCTCAACGGCAATCGCCGGACGCAGACCTTCAAGCTGATCTATTCGATGTCGTTCTGACCGGACCGGCCCCGCACCACGCATGACGTTACGGTGCGGACCATCGACAGCCTGCGGGGGCATGCCTCCGCAGGCTGAACCGGAATCGGGCGATCCGTCAGATGAAACGGTCGAGAATGCGGTAGTATTGGGTCGTCAGATAGACACCCGCTTCCTTGACCGGGCTTGGCGGCAGGCCGGGGCGGGATCATGGGGCATGGGCAGGCTGTCCTGCGCGATGGCCTGCGCGAGCAGGCTGCCATAGGCCGTCGCCATCGCGCGCCGGGCCGAGGCCGAAAAGCTCGACATGATTTTCTTTGCCGACGGTCTGGCGATCCGCGGCGCGGACAAGCCCAAAGGCACCATGTCGCACGACATGAAGAGCGCCGAACTGGAGCCGCTGACGCTACTTTCTGCCATCGCCGCGACCACCGATCATATCGGCCTCGTGGCGACGGCCTCGACGACCTATAACGAGCCCTTCCACGTCGCGCGCAAATACGCCTCGCTCGATCATATCAGCGGCGGTCGCGCGGGATGGAATGTCGTCACCTCCTGGTCGGATCAGGAGGCGCGGAACTTCAACCGAACGGAAAATCCGGCGAAACCGATGCGCTATGCGCGGGCGGCGGAATTCGTCGAGGTGGTGAAGGGGCTCTGGAACAGCTGGGAGGCCGATGCCTTCGTCATGAACAAGGAAACGGTGCTCTTCTACGATCCGGAGAAGCTGCACATCCTTGATCACGAAGGGGAATTCTTCCATGTGCGCGGTCCGCTGAACTCGGCGCGCACCCCGCAGGGTCGGCCGCTGATCGTGCAGGCCGGGGCTTCGGATCAGGGCAGCGACATCGCCGCCCGGCATGCCGATGCGGTCTATACCGCCTCTTACACGATCGAGGACGCGCAACGTTTCCATGCCGATCTGAAAGCGCGGGCGGCGGAATACGGGCGCGGGGACAATGCCCTCCTCGTCATGCCGGGGATCACCATCTACACCGGCGCCACCCGCGCCGAGGCGCAGGCGCGTTTCGACCAGTTCCAGTCGCTGATCCATCCGCTTGCGGGGCTCGGGCTGCTTTACACCTATTGCGGCGACCTGTCCGGTTACGACCTCGACGCGCATCTTCGCGCATTTCCGGCAGATCCTGAACCGCAGCCGGCTGAAAAGCACGAGCCGTTACCCCGACAGCAGCCGCATGCGGGAAACCGCGCTCCGGCTGATGCGCGATGTCGGCATCAAACGCGCCGAACAGGCGCTGGATCTGTATCCGCACCAGCTTTCGGGCGGCATGCTGCAACGCGTGCTGATCGCGCTGGTGCTGGCGCTGGAGCCCGACCTGATCGTCGCGGACGAGCCGACCACCAACCTCGACAAGATCGTCGAACGCCAGATCCTCGATCTGTTCCTTGATCTGCGGTCGCGGCTCGATGCGGGGATCATTTTCGTCACGCATGACATGGGCGTCGCCGCCTCGCTGTGCGACAGGATCGCCGTGATGCGCTACGGCGAGGTGCTGGAGACGGGACCGGCCCGGCAGATCTTCGAGGATCCGCAGCACGAATACACCCAATTGCTCATCTCGACCGCGCGCGAGATTTCGGATGCCCCCGCGAAAACGGCGCCCGCGGCGGATCTGCCTCCTGCGCCGGCGCTGTTCTCGCTTGAGAACATCGACCTGACCTTTCCCGCCTCGGGCGCCCGCCCGCCCTTCAAGGCGCTGCAATCGGTGTCCCTCGATATCCGCGAGGGCGAGATCCTCGGGCTGGTCGGGGAATCCGGCTCCGGCAAGACCACGCTCGGACGGACGCTCCTGCGGCTTTATGAACCCTCTGCGGGCAGGCTGACCTATCGCGGGCAGGACATCACCCACATCTCCGAACGCGCCATGCGCCCGATGCGGCGCGAATTGCAGATGGTGTTTCAGGATCCGGGCAGTTCGTTCAATCCGCGCTACACGATGGGCCGGTCGATGGCCGATGCGCTGCGCATGGCGGGGGTGCCGAAAGACCGCATCCGCGAACGGATCACCGGCCTTTTCACCCGCGTCGGGCTGACCGCGGCCCATGCGGATCGTTTTCCGCATGAGCTTTCCGGGGGACAGTTGCAGCGCGTCGGAATCGCGCGGGCGGTCGCGCTCGATCCGCGGCTGATCGTGGCCGACGAGGCGGTGTCCAAGCTCGACGTGTCGGTCCGGTCCGGCGTGCTGCGCCTGTTCCGCGAAATCCAGAGAGAATAGCGGCTGTCGATGGTTTTCATCACCCATGACCTCAAAGTCGCGCGCTTCATGTGCGACCGGATCGCCATTCTCTATCACGGCAAGCTTCTGGAAATCGGGCCGACGGCCCGGATCTTCGCCGCCCCCGGACATGAATATACGAAGGCACTGCTCTCCACGCTCGATTATGGCCTCGGCGGCGCGAAATTCGGCGAAAGGGCGGTCTGATGCGGCCTCTGTTCATCGACTGCTCGCCCTTCATGCACGACCGTCTGGCCGAAGTCCTGCCCGATCATGCCGCGTATCTCGACCTGCATATCGGCGATCCCGCCACGGGAGAGCTGCCCCGGCTGGCCGCCGGACGCGAGATCGCGCTGAACGGGCACAGCTATTTTTCGGCGGCCGATCTGGCGGCGCTGCCCGATCTGAAGCGGATCATCTTCCTTGGCGCGGGGGCGTCGAGCTATGTCGACATGGCGGCGGCCGCGCGGCTTGGCATCACGGTCGAGACCTGCCCCGGATACGGGGATCGCGCGGTCGCCGAGCACGCCTTTGCCCCTCTGCTGGCGGCGGCGCGTCAGGTCGCGGGAATGGACCGCGACCTGCGTCACCGGCACTGGCCCCCCTCGAGGGGATAGAGCTTGGCGGCCGCACCGTCGGCGTTCTGGGCTTCGGCGGGATCGGGCGGGCCTTCGCGCGGATCGCGGAAGGGTTCGGGATGAAGGTGCTCGTCTGGAACCGCAGCCCCGTCGAAGGCCATGAACAGCGGCCGCTGGCAGAGGTTCTGGCGCGGGCCGATGCGGTTTCCCTGCATATGGCGCTGACGGCCGAGACGCGCGGGTTCCTGCATGCCGAACGGATCGCGATGCTCCGCAAAGGCGCGATCGTCGTCAATACCGCGCGGGCGGGCCTGATCGACGAAAGCGCGCTGCGGACCGCATTGCGGGCCCGGCATCTGCGCCATGTTGCCCTGGACGTGTTTGACGCCGAGCCGCTTGCGCCGGACAATCCGTGGCTGTCGGAACCACGGGCAACGATCACGAGCCATGCGGGCTACAAGACGCCCGAGGCCAGCCGGCGGCTGATCGCGATGGGGCTTGCACGCGCCTGCATCCCGGGTGGCGAAGCGCGCTGACAGGACCGTTCAGATGCCTGCCGGGATCGGGGTTGCCGGCTGACCCGGGCGGTGCCGATCCCGCTGCGTTCAGGAAAGCCGTGCGATATGGTCGCCAAGCCGGCGCGCCAGCGCCACGATCGTGAAGGTCGGATTGGCGCTGCCGCTGGTGGGGAAGACGCTGCTGGACGCCATGAAGAGGTTGTCGAGCCCGTGGACACGGCAATTCCGGTCGACCACGCTTTCGCGCGGATTGTCGCCCATCCGGGTCGTGCCGATCTGGTGGTAGCCGTCCAGCGCCTGCGCGCGGATCGCCGCGATGCGCTCCTCGGGCGGCTGGTAGAAGTCGAGCTTCGCCCTGCCCCCCGCCGCGAGCGCCGCCGCAAGGGCGTGATGCGTCGCCAGCACCGAAGAGAAATCCTCGTCGCGATAGCGGAAGCGGATATCGAGGCCGGGATCGGCGGGATCGCCCGCATCCGACAGCAGGACCCTGCTTTCTGCATTCGGCATCTGCTCGGCGTGGAAGCGCAGCGAATAGCGGCCGGAGGGCGTCGGGATCAGGATCGGCAGCCTGGCCTTGAGCGATTGCGCCCCCATGACGCCGATCTCGCGCGCGGTGGCTCCGGGCCGGCGCAGGGCGTTGGCGAAATGGGCGTGCAATGCGCCGCGCGTCCCGTTCTGCCCGGCAAGCGTCAGCCGCGTCGATTTCGCGATCGGCGCGACGCCCGGAATGCGCGCCGCAAGATAGGCGAGCGACAGCGCGCCGCTGCCATGCCCGGGATCGCTGAGCGTCGGCGGGCGCAGCATGAAGGCGGTATTGAGCGTGCGGGTTTCGCGCTGACATTCATCCCGCAGCAGGAACCGTTTCTGCGTCCAGACGCCATACGCATCGGCCTGAAAGAGAAAATCCCGCGCCTCCTGCGGCGAGCGGAAGGTGATGCCGGCGATCTCCCCGGTCAGATGTCCCATGTAGTAGCGGCCAAGCGGCGCGCGCCCCGCGCAGAAATGCTGCGGCCATTGTCTGGCCAGCCGCAGCAGCAGGTAGGTGCTTCGCAGCCCGCCGCCGGCAATGATGAAACGGCGCGCGGCGATTTCCTGCACCGTGCCGTCGCGGAGCCGGACGCGCGCCGCATGGACCCGTTCGCCGTTTTCGGCAAGCTGCAGGTCGGTGACCGGCGAAGAGGTCAGGACCGTCAGATTGCGCGAGTGGCGGATCCGGTCGCGGTGCCGGACCATGAGCGGCGCCCGGTTCGCCAGACGTCCCGCGCCGAGCACGAGACCGTCGTCCGTGACGAACGCCCCCCCCGCCTCCGGCCCGAAGCCGAGGAAGGCCCCGGCCTCGTCATACCAGCGCGCCACCTCGTCATAGGGGATCGGCCAGCCGTCCGATGTCACCCAGTCGCGATGCTCGAAATCGATCGGATCATAGGGCACGCAGATCGTGCCCCAGGCCGAGGACGTGCCGCCAAGGCGCTGGCGCGTGGTTTCCGCCAGCGGGGCGTGGACCGAGGGATCCTCGATCCGTATCTCGGGCGAAGGTGGCGGCTGGGACCGGCGCTTGTCGCCGCCGGCTTCGAGGAGCAGAACCGGGCAACCATTCGCTTCGAGCGAAAGCGCAACCGCAAGACCGGCCGGCCCCGAACCGATGACGCAGGTGTCAAAGATCCGACCGGAACTGTCCAGTTTTTCAACAATGGCCATAACACGCCTGACGCTAAACATGAACCTGAAGTGCAGATGCAGAAGGTAGCATGGGCACAGAGGTCATGTCACAACTGCGTCATCACCGATCACAAAAAAGTCATAACACCCGGCAGGGGGAGAGATCGATATGCCGCTATTTTACGCTCCAAACCGCCCGACCGGATGGCTTTCCGCCGCATGGCAGGCAGATCATCATCAGGGCGCCAGCTGTATCCCCACCCCGGAGCGCCGCAACACCTCGGCCAGATCGCGCTCGGGGGGAAGATCGCTGACCAGCGTGTCGATCATCGGCCATGTCGCATAGACCGCCGCGAATATCTGCCCGTGTTTCGAGTGATCGGCCACCACGATGCGCCGCGCGGCGGATCGGCACATCGCCGAATAGACCGTCGCGACATCGATCAACGCATCCGACGGGCCCGTCGGGCCAAGACCGCTTGCCCCGATCAGCGCCACATCCGCCTGAAACCGGCCGAAGAACTCGACCGTATGGGCGCCCACCGTTGCCCCCTCGGTCGCGTGATAGTCGCCCGGCGCCAGCACGACACGGATCGTCGGATTGATCGACAGGACCGTGGCCACACCGAAGGAATGGGTGATGACGGTGATGTCCTTCATCTCGACCGCGATCCGGCGCGCCAGATGCACCGTGGTCGCGCCCGAGCCGATCATCAGCACCTTGGCGTCATGGATCAGCGGGATGACCGCGCGGGCGATCCGCTGGCGTTCCTCGACGAAAAGCGAATGGCGCACGCTGACGACGGGTTCCTCGGCGGCCGGGCGGATCGCGCCGCCATAGGTGCGGTTCAGCTCGCCCCGCTCCGTCATCTCGTCGAGATCGCGCCGGATCGTCTCGGTCGAGACCGACAGCCGCTGCGCGAGGTCCGCGACGCGCAGCGAGGGCATGTGTTCCAGTTCGGAAAGGATCTTGCTCTGGCGTTCGGCTTTGGACGGTCTCATCCGGGCCCCTGATTTTTGGGCGACCATAGCAGTCACGCGGATTCCGGTCCAGCACCCGGCAGGAAACCGATCAGATCGCCGGTGGTCATGACCGTGCAATAGATCATGTTCAGCACCTCGAGTTCCCGTTCATGCAGCGCCTCCGTTCCCGCGGCCGTGGCGTCATCGATCAGCAGGACGTCGAAGCTTTCATCGGCAAGGCTGCGCACCGTGGACGAAACGCATTGATCGGTGAAGATCCCGGTGCAGATGACATGGGTGAGGCCGAGGTTCGTCAGGATCAGCCGCAGGTTCGTTTCCGTCAGCGCGCTGTCCGTCGTCTTGGTGAGGACGATCTCCTCCGCGCGCGGGGCAAGCGCCGGAACGATCTGCGAGGCATGCGCCTCCGCGGGCAGCAGCAGGTTGTTCCAGCCGGGCTTGCGCTGGCTCAGAGACCGGTCGCGGCCGTCAGGCAGAAGGCAGGCGATCCGGGCGAAGATCACATCGAGCCGCCTGTCCCAGAAAGCGTCGATCAGCCGCCGGATATTCGGGATGACGGTGCCGGTCATGCGCGCACAAAACGGCGCCCATTCGGGAGCGCGGTTTTCAAGGTAGGTATTCTGGACGTCGATCACCAGCAGCGCGGCCTTGCCGGCCTCCGAGGGCCCGACGATGGTGACGAATTCTCCCTCGCGGATCTTAATGTCGATGCCGGCGACCGCATCGAAGCTGCCAAAGGTCTTGCGCACCCCGGCAAGCTGAAGCACCGGAATTTCCGATGCCGTCCTGTCTTCGGCCATCGTCGCCTCAGCCACGCAGACGCTTGGCGGCGGTCAGGATGTCCAGCGCCCTGTCGCAATCGGGCACGATGTCATATTCGGCCGAACGCGCCATGTCCTCTTCCAGCGTGTCCCACTGGATCGCGTCAAGTTCATCCCTGGTGAACAGCTTGAAGCAGTCAGGGTTGCCCATCTGGGTGACGGGGTTGAGCATGCCCTCGGCAAAGCGATGGTATGCGCGACTTCGGGATCCTGCACATATTTCAGGAATCCGGGCGCCAGCGGCGAGAGGTCCGGGCAGGTGATGCCGCCCTTGCCGTCGATCGGCCCTTTCAGGGGCGTGACGGCACGCAGGTTCAGCGCCCCGTCGGCGCGGGCGGCCGAAACCGAACAGGTGCCGCCCGTCAGATGCAGCCCCCGACTCCCTGTGGCTTCGATGCCTTCATATGTTGGAATTTCCACGAGGTGATGTGTGAAGATCAACATAAATTCTGATGGAAGTCGCAGGTTTAGCGACGATGGCGGGAAGCATGAAAATTCAGCAACAGGGAAGACACGCATGTTCGAGTCACTTTCAGGAAAGATGGTCATCGTCACCGGGGCAGCCACGGCATCGGCAAGGGAAACGCGCTCCGCTTTACCGAGGCGGGACTGAACACCGTCGTCGTCTCGCGCGATCAGGCGGATGCCGAGGGTGTCGCGGCACTGGCGGGTGACAGGGCGATCGGCGTTGCGGCGGATGTCTCCACCGCCGGGGGCTGCGCGAAGATGGTCGAGGCCGCCGTCGCCCGCTTCGGCGGCGTCGATATCCTGTGCGCGAATGCCGGGATCTTCCCGGCCGCGAAACTGGGCGAGATGACCGCCGGGGATTTCGACCATGTCATCTCGCCCAACCTGAAATCGACGTTTCTGAGCGTTTCGGCCGTGCTGCCCGAAATGATGAAGCGCAGCGGCGGGCGGATCGTCATCACCTCGTCGATCACCGGGCCGATCACCGGCTATCCGGGCTGGTCGCATTACGGTGCCTCCAAGGCGGGGCAGCTTGGTTTCATGCGCACCGCCGCGATCGAACTGGCGCCGAAGAAGATCACCGTCAATGCCGTCATGCCGGGCAATATCGCGACCGAGGGGCTGGATGGCATGGGGGCGGATTACGTCGCCGGAATGGAGGCCGCGATTCCGCTGCGCCGGCTTGGAACGGTGCGCGACATCGCGAACACGGCGCTGTTCCTTGCCTCGAACGAGGCGGGCTACATCACCGGCCAGACGATCGTGGTCGATGGCGGTCAGGTGTTGCGGGAATCCCCCGCGGCGCTCGATGCGATGTGAAGCGGCGGCGGGGGTGCCCTGCCCCCGCCTCAGTTCGTCACGATCTCGCCAAGGGCCTTCAGGAAGAAATCGGCATTGTCACGGCTGAAGGGCAGCGGCGGGCGGATCTTCAGCGTATTCGCATAAAGCCCGGCGGCGCCGATCAGGATGCCCTTGTCCTTCAATGCGTTGATCGTGCGGCTGGCCTTGGCGGCGTTTGGCGCGCCGGTTTCGGGATCAATGAAATCGAGGCCGATGAACAGCCCCGCGCCGCGCACCTCCCCCATGGCCGAAATCCGTTCCCCAAGATCGAGAAGGCCATCGCGGAAGTAGGTGCCGACCTCTCTCGCATTCTCGATCAGGCCCTCGTCACGGATCACGTCAAGAACGGCGAGCCCGGCCGCCGCCGCGACGGGATTGCCGCCAAAGGTGTTGAAATAGCCCGTCTCCTCGCAAAACCCGGCCAGCAGGTCGGGTCGGGTCACGACACCCGCCATCGGGAAACCGTTGCCCATCGGCTTTCCCATCGTCACGATGTCAGGCTCGACGCCGTGGCGACCGAACCCCCACATCCCGGCGCCCGTGCGGCCAAAGCCGGGCTGCACCTCGTCCGCGATGAACAGGCCGCCCGCCGCGCGCACGGCCGCGACCGCCGGCGCAAGAAAACCCGCGGGGTCCGGAAAGATCCCGTCGCTCGAGAAGATCGAGTCGACGATGAGCGCGGCGACACCGATTCCGGCCTCGTTCAGGCTGGCGGCGGCCGCGGCCACCGCGCGGTCGAAGCCCGGCTCCTTCGGGGCGGGGACCAGACGGACATGCGCGGCAGGCCCACGCGATTTCCATGCCGAAGGCGAAATCTCGTTCACGGCGGCAGAGTTGCCATGATAGGCGGCCTCGGTCACGATGAAGCCGCGACCGCCCGTCCCCGCCTCGGCGATGCGCATCGCAAGGTCGTTCGCCTCGGTTCCCGAGCAGGTCATCACCAGATTCGACAGGCTGGCCGGCAAGGTTTCCAGCAGCCGCTCGGCATAGTTTTCAACGATCTTCGTCAGATAGCGCGTATGTGTCGTGAGCGTGGCGGCCTGTCTGGCGATCGCCTCGGCGACGCGGGGGTGACAATGCCCGACCGAGGGCACGTTGTTGTAGACATCCAGATAGCGCCGGCCATCCGACGCCGTCAGCCAGACCCCCTCGCCCTTCACCATCTCGATCGGTTCCGCGTAAAACAGGACCGAGCTTCGCCCCGCATGCCGCTGGCGCGCCTGAAGCAGCGCGCTTTTTTCCCCGGGCGCAGTCGGATCGAAGCGGTTCAGGTTCAGAATCTGCGTCTTTCCCGTCATCTCCTGCCCTCATGCTCCAGAAAGGCGCGGGCAAGGGCGACCGTGCCATTGGCGTAATCCGGCAGTGCGGCGGCCGTGGGCGTTTCAGAATGGGTGGCAAGCCACGCCGTCAGCTGGATGCGGCGCAGCATCACGAAGGCGGGCAGCATCGCCTCGACCTCGGGGGCGAGCGGCGCGACCGAGCGATAGCCCTCGACCCATGCCTGCCGGAGCGCGGGAAGGGTCGGGTCGTCCTCGATAAAACTGACCGAGGCGGCGAAGTCATAGCCGAACCAGCTGAAACCGCAGTCGTCGAAGTCGATGACGAACAGGCGTTCACCCGAGACCAGAAGGTTCGCGGCCCGCATGTCGCAATGCACCAGACCGAAGCGGTCGGGGCCGTGACCGAAGGCGTCGGTCAATTCCTTCAGCCGTTCGGCCGCCGCCGCGATCACCGCATGCCCCTCGACATCGAGCTGCCCGGCGAGGCGCCAGTCGCCCCACCATGCCTTGGGACCGATGGTGGTTTCCCAGTCCCAATGCTTGCGCTCGAACCAGTCGGGCGGTGAGAAACGATGCGCATGGGCGTGCATCTTCGCGGTGATCGCCCCCAGCACGCGAAACCAGCGCGCAAGATCCGCGTCGGCATCGGGCGCATGCCCCGGAATGTATTCGAAACAGGCGGCAAAACGTTCTTCGTTCCCGTCGCGAAAGGCCCGCAGGAGCGTGCCGTCCAATGCCGCGACCGGCGCGGGCGTGTCGATGACACCTTCGGCGCGCAACGCGGCAATCCAGGAAAGCTCGCTCTCGATCTGCACCTTGGAATGATAGCCGGGGCGGTGGACGCGGAATACGCGCTTCGCCCCCGATGGCTCCTCGACAAGGAAGGTCGCGTTCTCCGAGATCGTCAGCAGCCGGACCGAGGCATCGGCTGCCACCCCCCATGCCGGCAAGGCCGTCCGCAGCCCGCCCTCGAGCCTCGACAGAACATCCCCTGCGTAAAGCATCCTGCCTCCGGTTGCCGAAATCATCTGACGCAGATGCAACACTTATTTTGTGGCATTGGCAACATGCGTATGACCGAAATGCAATAATTTTGCCCTGACGGGGCCTTGTCACAGAACGCACCGTCTGGAAGGATTCACATGTGCATCAGAGGGTTAAGAGGTCGGGATGAGCAAGCCTGCGCCTGCCCTCCATCGCATGACAGCTGGAAATCCTGAATGGCGCGCTGAAGCAGCCTCGATCGTTTCTGATCCGCCTTCACCTCATGATCAGTTCCGTGGGTTCGGCCCCTGATCTCACCCAGCCGGGGCAAAATGGCACGTCAATAACGGTCGTTTTTGCACGCCGGCTGATACGAGATCATCCTACGGCACCCCTTCTGAGCAGTCACGTTTGCGGGTCAGCGGTTCAGGTGGGATGCATGAGCAAGCCAGTCCCGCTGCGCCGAACCGCGCAAGGGGAGCGACGGGACAGTGACGACCGGCTGCCAATCGGTCCTTGTCACGGCCAATGCCGTGACGGATTCCGATGCGGGACTAGGCGGCGCTTACGCGGGGTCAGCTGTCCGGTGTTCCAGCCCACCTTGATCACTGTCGGCACAAGAAAATCCACATGTTGATTGGTGCCCGATCTTGTTTTCACCAGATGACTTAGTAAAGTTTCCGAAATATCTGAGCACCAGATGTGACATCCAGGCTTCAATCTTCTCGCCATGAACGGGACGTGCCCTGTTTCCGACAGACCGCCCCTCATCCCATAGAACCGCCCGGCTGATCCGGCGACCATGGCCGAAGCAGATCAAGGCAAAGATGCGGTCAGGGCCCGCGACCCTGCTCACGAACCGCCTGCGCCCATGTCATGCGGCGGCCCGGCCCTGCAAGACCGCGGCGGCAAGGGCCGCGACAATGACCACACAGCCGTAACCCGTCGCCGTGCCGACCAGATGGAAGGTCTGGACCAGAACCCCGGCCAGCACCGCCGGAACGGAAAAGGCGAGATAGCTGACCGTGAAGATCGCGGCGAAAAGCTCGCTGCGCTCGTCCGCCTCGACCAGCGGGGCAACGGACCGGACCGCGCCGTAGAAGCTTGCGCCGAATCCCGTCCCGGCAATGGCCAGGGCGATCAGATAGAGGCGCAAATCATGCAGCCCGATCGCGCCGAGCGTCAGCGCCGTCCCGATTGCCAGCGCGAGGGTGCCGTAGCGCAGGGTCGTGGGTGCCGACAGGCGCCGGGCGAGGAAACAGGCGACCGCCCCCGCTCCGGCAAGGAGCGCAACGATGGCCCCCTGCTCGACCGCGTGATGCAGGCCGAAGACCTGGGCCACGATCTGCCCCCCGAGGGACAGATACAGCCCACCCGTCGCCCAGCTTGCGAACAGGGCCGGCGCGATCCGCCAGAACGACGATCGCGCCGGAGCCGGAATGCCCACGCGCGGCAGCAGAGCGCGCCAGAGCCCTTCATGCCGCGGCGAGGTTTCCGGAAGGGTCCAGACAAGGGCCGCGAAAATCAGGCAGATCACGGCGAGCCCGTCGAAGACGGTCCGGTGGGCATCGGGCAGCACATCCAGCGCGATGCCCGATATCAGCGCGCCGGCGCCGAGGCCCAGCAGCGGCAGGATCGAATTGCAGATCGCCGCAAGACCGGGCGCCTGCACGGGCTCCAGATCGACGGTCGTGGCCGACAGGGTGGAGAGCAGGACGCCGCATGCCACCCCCTGCAGCGCGCGCGTGCCGAGCAGAGCGGACACGCTGCCGGCCTGCCCGAACAGAAGCGCGAACAGCGCCAGTATCAGGAACCCGGCGGTCAACACCGGCCGGCGGCCGAGATGATCCGACAGCGATCCGGCGATCAGAAGCGTCGCCAGCACGGTGACCGCATAGATCGCGAAGATGACGGTCAGCAGGGCGGGCGAAAAGCCGATCTGCGCCTGCAAGGCCGGATAGAAGGGCGAGGGCATGCCTGCACTGGCCATGACCAGCGCACTGCCCGATGCCACCATGACGAAGGGCGCCAGCCCGGCAGGTTGCACGCGGAGGAAGGACGGCATGGCAGGCTCCTATGGTTCGAATATGTTCGAACCATCTATGACTGGCCTTTCGCCACGGTTCAACTATATTCGAACCATGCAGCAAGCGACCCCTTCGACAGACCTCCCCCACCCCGATGCAGACGAGATCCAGCTCGGCGCGGTTCTGTTCGCGCTCAGCGATCCCGCACGTCTGGAAATCGTGGCGCAATTGCGCGATGGACCGATCGAAATGGCCCGGTGCCACCTCAATGATCCGGATGTGCCGAAGTCGACGAAATCGCATCTGATGAAGGTATTGCGTGAGGCTGGCGTCATCCGGAATGTGGCGCAGGGCCGGGGACGGATCCTGTCGCTTCGGCGCGAGGAGCTTGAACAACGCTTCCCCGGGCTTCTCGACGCCGTCCTGAACGCCCGCGGATAACAGGTATCAGGCCCCGGCGACAGCGCGGGCGAACGGCCGCGACGCCGGCCGGCCCGCGCATCGGAGGCCGTCAACGGCCGGTCCCCTCTCCCCCGCCGATCCAGCGGTCGAACGCATCGAGCCGCGCATAGGTCGCCGGGCGCAACTTGCCCCATTTGGACCTGTCGCAGACCAGATACCGCTGCTGCGAGCGGGCAAGCGCGGCACGCTTCACCGGCACCTCATGGAAATGAAAGCAGGTGACGCCTTCGGTCTCGTGCACGCCCGCGGCCGAAAAGAAGCCCTTGGTGATATTGATCCGCCCCAGCATCGCCACCGCCTCGTCGGAGGAAAAGCTTGCCGTTTCGCGGTGATAGAGACCGGCCAGCAGGATCAGGGTCACGCCCTGCAGCCGCGCCACGGCTTCGGCGATGTTCAGCGCCTGCGTGACCACAGTGATATGCGCGTTCTGCGGCACCCGTGCGGCCAGGCAGGGTGTCGTCGTTCCGCAATCCAGAAAGATGGTATCGCCCGGCTCGATCAGCGCGGCCGCCTCCGCGGCGACGATCTGCTTGGCCGCGGCCTCGCGCGTTTCGGCGGCGGTCAGCGAGTAGCCTTCCGCCCCTTCCTGGGCGCGCATGACATAGCCGCCCAGACAGACAAGCCCCCCCGCCCCTTCGCCAAGATCGCGGCGGATGGTGATCTCCGACGCGCCGATGCGACGCGCCGCATCGGCGATATGCAGGATCGTCCCGGCCCGGCAGAGCTGGTCCAGCGCCGCTATTCTGTTCGCCTTGCCCGATGGTCTGGCCACATCGCCCTCCGGTTGCGCCTCCGTATCGCCTGCCGAAGTTTCGATTGACAGAGGCACCATAGTTTTGAATGAATAAAATCATATTGAATCGATGAGATCAATATGCGCAACCGCATCGTGGCCTGTTGAGGAGCGGCGCCCCGATGTACGCAGGGAGGAAATCCGATGAAGAATCTGCTGACGTCAGCCACGCTGGCGCTGTCCATGATTGCTGGCCCGGTGCTTGCCGATCAGGTCGTGGATGTCTCGAAGGTCAACAAGGAACTGATCGCGACGCAGGATGGCAAACATTATACCATCGCGACGGTCGTGAAGGTCGACGGCATCGCCTGGTTCGACCGGATGCGCGACGGTATTTCACAGTTCAAGAGCGACACCGGCAACGATGTCTGGATGGTCGGGCCGAGCCAGGCCGACGCCGCCGCCCAGGTGCAGCTGATCGAGAATCTGATCGCCCAGGGCGTCGATGCGATCTGCGTCGTTCCCTTCTCGGTCGAGGCGGTGGAGCCGGTTCTCAAGAAAGCCCGTGACCGCGGCATCGTGGTGATCACGCATGAGGCCTCGAACATCCAGAACACCGATTACGATCTGGAGGCCTTCGACAACCTGGCCTATGGCGCGAACCTGATGAAGGAACTCGCCAAGTTCATGGGTGAAAAGGGAAAATACGTCGCTACGGTGGGATCTCTGACCTCCAAGAGCCAGATGGAATGGATCGATGGCGCCGTCGCCTACCAGAAGGAGCATTTTCCGGACATGAGCCAGGTGGGCGGTCGGCTCGAGACCGCCGACGACGCGGCCATCGACTACACCAAGCTGAAGGAGGCAATGACCACCTACCCCGACATCACCGGGATTCTGGGCGGGCCGATGCCGACCTCGGCCGGTGCCGGGCGACTGATTTCCGAGGGCGGGCTGAAGGACAAGGTGTTCTTCGCGGGCACCGGGCTGCCCTCGGTCGCGGGGGAATACCTGCAGAACGGTGACATCCAGTATATCCAGTTCTGGGATCCGGCCGTCGCGGGCTATGCGATGAACATGCTCGCCGTGGCCGCGCTGGAGGGCAGGAAGGACGAGATCAAGCCCGGTCTGAACCTTGGCCTGACGGGCTATACCGAGCTGTCGGCCCCCGATCCGCAGAGCCCCCACCTGCTTTACGGCGCGGGCTGGGTTGGCGTCACCAAGGACAACATGGCCGAATACGATTTCTGATCGGATCCTGTCACGAAGGGGCCCGCGTGGCCCCTTCCCCGGCCCTTTGCGGGCCTTATCCAAGCCGGGCGAACCATGTCGGATTATCTGATCGAGCTGAAGAACATCGGCAAGCGCTTTGGCGGCGTGCGCGCGCTGGAGGATGTGTCGCTGGCGATCCGGCCGGGCGAGATCCATTGCCTCGCGGGCGAGAACGGTTCCGGCAAATCGACGATCATCAAGGTGATGTCGGGCATCTACACCCCCGACGAGGGCGAGATCGTCATCGACGGCGAACCCGTCGGGCGGCTCGATCCGATCCGCGCGGTGGGACACGGCATTCAGGTGATCTATCAGGATTTCTCGCTGTTCGGCAACCTGACGGTGGCCGAGAATCTGGCGCTGAACACCTATCTGCTCGAAGGCCGCTCCCGCATGGACTGGCACCGCGCCCACGAAATGGCGCGCGACGTGCTGGCGCGCATCGGCGTCGCCATCGATCCGGATGCCGAGGTCGGCAGCCTGCCCACCTCGGGCAAGCAGATCGTGGCCATCGCGCGCGCCATCCTTGCCAGGGCGCGGCTGATCGTCATGGACGAGCCGACGACCGCCCTGACCCGGCACGAGGTCGAGGCGCTGTTCACCATCGTGCGCGACCTGAAAGCGCAGGGGATCGCGATCCTGTTCGTCAGCCACAAGATGCGCGAGATGCTGGAGATTTCCGAACGCCTGACGGTGTTCCGCAATGGCCGCAAGGTGGCCGAGGGTGCGATGCGCGATTTCGACGAGGCCACGATCACCCACGCGATGACCGGCCTCGACCTGACCGACGATCCCTATCGCCCCGAAATCCCCGACGGACCACCGCTGCTGGAGGTGACCGGCCTGTCCGTCCCCGGCACGGTCGAGCGGGTCGCCCTGTCGCTGCGCCCGGGCGAGATCGTCGGCATCTCCGGCCTGATCGGATCCGGCCGCACGGAGCTTGCCCGCGCGCTCTTCGGGATGGAGCCAAGGATGACCGGAGAGATCCGCCTCGACGGTCGCCCCGCCCGGCCGCGCTCGGTGCAGGAGGCCATCGCGCGGGGCATCGCCTATGTGCCCGAGGATCGCCTGACCGAAGGGCTGTTCCTGCCGCAGTCGATCGAGCGCAATCTGGTGGTCTCGATCCTCGACCGGCTGCGGCGGGGGCTGTTTCTGGACCGCCGCGCGGTCCGCGCCCGGACCGCGGAGATGTTCGCCGCGATGCAGATCGCCGCGCCATCGCCCGAAACCCCGGCCGGGAACCTGTCGGGCGGCAACGCGCAACGGGTGATGCTGGGGCGCTGGCTGCTGACCGGCGCGCGCGTCCTGATCCTGAACGGGCCGACGGTGGGGGTCGATGTCGGCTCCAAGGCGACAATCCACCGCATCATCCGCGACCTCGCCACCCGCGATGGGCTGGCGGTGCTGATGATCTCGGACGACGTGCCGGAACTGGTCACCAACTGCAACCGGATCCATGTCATGCACCGCGGCCGCTTCGTCGCCGAGCTGGCCGGGGCGGAGATGACCGAGACCCGGATCAACGACACCCTCAAGACACTGACCTGAGGCCGCCGATGAAAATCCTGAACTCCACGGAATTCGTCATTGCCTGCGTGCTGGTTGCCGCAATGGTGCTGATCGGCCTCGTCAATCCCGCGTTCTGGGGGTTCGACAACCTGTTCAGCCTTGCCAAGTCCAACGTCGTGATCGGCATCATGGCGCTTGGCGTGCTGCTGGTGATGATCTCGGGCGGGATCGACGTATCCCTTCCATCCTTCGCCGTCGCCGCGCTCTACATCGTGGTGCGCGCGATGGTCGAGCTGAACTATGACGGTGTGCTCCTCCCCTTCATCGCGGCGGCGCTGATCGGGCTTGTTCTGGGCGCCTTCAACGCGCTGATCATCGAGCGCTTCCGCATGATCCCGCTGATCGTCACACTGGGCACGGCCTCGATCGTGCGAGGGCTGCTGCTCGGGCTGATGGGAGCCTCGATCGTCAACATCAACAAGATGCCGAAGGAGCTGATCGCCTTCGGCAAGCACGATCTCGTGACGGTGCAGGCCGCGAACGGGGCGAGCTACGGGCTGACGGCGATGGTGCTGGTCTATCTCGGCCTCGCGGTGGCGATGCATCTGGTGCTGCGCTACACGATGATCGGACGGTCGGTCTATGCCTATGGCACCGACGCCGAATCCGCGCGCCGCGCCGGCTTCAACACCCGCCGCACGATCTGGTTCGTCTATTGCACGGCGGGGCTGCTGGCGGGCCTGGCCGGGATGCTCCACACCTCGATGATCTGGCAGGCGAACCCACGCGATTTTCAGGGCCTCGAACTCGACGTGATCGCGGCGGTGGTGCTGGGCGGAGCCTCGATCTTCGGCGGGCGGGGATCGGTGCTCGGAACCCTGATCGGCGTGTTCATGCTGGTGATGGTCAAGAATTCACTGATCCTGCTGAAGGTGGACACCACCTGGCAGCGTGTCGTCGTCGGCATGATCATCGTCACGGCGACCGCGATCACCGCCCGGCGCGATCGCCGGAAACTGGCCTGAGGAGGTGGAGCCATGACCACGACCCCCGAAACCCGGCCCCTGATCCGCCGCCTTCTGGGCAGTGACGCGGCCATAGCGCAGCTTGTCGTCATCACCGTGCTGATCTTTGTCGCGATGACCGCGATGAACCCGGACAAGTTCCTGCGTTACTACAATTTCGAGTCGATCTCCTACATCATGCCGGAACTGGGCATCCTGTCGATCGCGATGATGATCGCGATGCTGACCGGCGGCATCGACCTGTCGGTGGTCGGGGTGGCGAACCTTGCCGCCATCGTCGCCGGGGTCTATTTCCGCATCCCCGCCGTGCAGGAGGCGATCGGTGCCGGAGGCGCCGGCGTCGTGATGCATACCGTGGCGGCCGTGCTGATCGCGCTGCTGGTGGGGCTGGCGGCAGGGGTGATCAACGGGCTGCTGATCGCACGGCTGCGGATCATCCCGATCCTGGCCACACTGGGGACCGGACAGATCTTTGCGGGGCTGGCGCTGGTGCTGACCGGCGGGCCGGCGATCGTGGGCTTTCCGCAGACCTGGGCCTGGATCGGCACCGGCAAGATCCTTGGCCTTGCGACGCCGCTGTGGGTGCTGATCGTCGTCGCCCTGCTGGTCGCGGTCGCGCTGACGCGCACCACCCTGGGCGTCAGCCTGATGCTGATCGGAACGAACCCGCGCGCCGCGATCTTTGCCGGCATCCGCTCGGGCCGGATGATCCTTTACAGCTACATGCTGACGGGGGTGCTCTCGGCCATCGCGGGGGTGCTGCTGTCGGGGCGCACCAACTCGGCCAAGGCGGATTTCGGCGCCTCCTACCTGTTGCAGGCGGTGCTGATCGCGGTGCTGGGCGGCACCAATCCGGCGGGCGGCAAGGGCCGGGTGCTGGGCGTCCTGCTGGCCCTGATCGCGCTGATGCTGCTGTCCTCGGGGCTGCAGATCATGCGCATGTCGAACTTCCTGATCGACGCGGTCTGGGGCGGCTTTCTCGTCGTGGTCATCGCCATCAACTACCTGAGGTCGCAGAAATGACGGATATCTGCATTCCCCTGCCGCCCGAGGCCTTTCCCGCGCATGGCGAGCGGATCATCGCGCAAGGCGGCGCCTTCACCGCCACGGCGTTCCGCTACCCCTCGGGGGTCGAGGCGCTGACGATCCGCAACGCGCGCGGGCATGTGACGCTGCTGCCCTTCCTCGGCCAGATGATCTGGGACGCGGTCTTCGACGGGCGCCGGCTGACGATGGGGAACGTTTTCCCCTTTCCGCGCGCCGGGGCCTCGATCCTCGAAACCTATGGCGCCTTTGCCTATCACGCGGGGGTGCTGCGCAACGGCACGCCCGGCCCCGCCGACAACCATCCCCTGCACGGCGAGATGCCCACCGCGCGGATGGACAGCGCCACGCTGATCTTTGGCCAAAACGCGGGCGGAGATTTCGCCGAGCTTGGCGGGACCTGCGAATATGTCATGGGCTTCGGGCCGCATTACATGGCGCGGCCCCGGGTCCGGCTGCATCCGGACAGCGGCCTGATCGACGTGGAAATGGCGGTCGAGAACCTCTCCGCGCATCCGATGGAGCTGATGTACATGCTCCACGCGAATTTCGATTTCGTCGCCGGGGCGCGGATCGTGCAGCCCGCGCCCTTCACGCCCGAACGCACGCAGGTGCGCCGGACCGTGCCGGGGCATGTCACGCCCTCGCCCGATTTTCTCGCGCTGCTCGACGATCTTGCCCGCGCCCCCGCGCGGATGGAGGTGCTGGATGAACCCGACCTCTATTCCCCCGAGCAGGTCTTCTACATCCGCGCGCCCGGCACCGATGACACGGGCCGCACCCGCATGCTGATGGAGCTGCCCGATGGCATGGCCTTCTCCGTCGGTTGGCGACCGGAGGACCTGCCCTTCTGCGTACGCTGGATCCTGAACGACGGCGATGCGCAGGTCGCGGCCTTCGCGCTGCCGGCCACCTGCGAGCCCGAGGGCTACACCGCCGAAAAGGCCAAGGGCAACGTGCGCCTGCTGCCGCCGGGCGCGACGGCGCACTTTCCCGTCACGCTCGGGCTGCTCGGCCGCGACGAGGCCGCCGCCGCCCGGGCCGCGATCGCCCTTATCCGAAAGGACTGAGCCATGACCCACTCCAGACCCGGCCGCATCGCGGTCGTCGGCTCCAACATGGTCGACCTTGTGACCTACATCACCCGGATGCCCGCGCCGGGCGAAACCCTCGAGGCCCCGGATTTCGAGATCGGCTGCGGCGGCAAGGGCGCCAATCAGGCGGTCGCGGCGGCAAAGCTGGGCTCGGCCGTCAGCATGGTGACCAAGGTCGGCTCCGACCTGTTCGGTGACAACACGATCCGCAATCTGGACGATCACGGCATCGACACCCGCCATGTCGGCAGGGTGGCAGAGAAATCCTCGGGCGTGGCGCCGATCTTCGTCGATCCGACGGGCGAGAATTCGATTCTGATCGTCAAGGGCGCGAATGCCGATCTGTCGCCCGCCGATGTCGACGCGGCCGAGGCAACCCTGCGTGCCGCCGATCTGATCCTGATGCAGATGGAAGTTCCGCTCGCCACCGTCACCCATACCGTGCGGCGCGCCGCCGAATGGGGGGTGCGCACGATCCTGAACCCGGCCCCCGCCCCCGCCGGCCTGAACGTCGACGACCTGCGCGACCTGAGCTTTCTCATCCCGAACGAGAGCGAGCTGGCGCTGCTCTCCGGCCAGCCCACCGGCACCGAGGCCGAGATCGAGGCCGCCGCCCGCGGCCTGATCGCGCGCGGGATCGGCACGGTGATCGTCACCCTCGGCGGACGCGGGGCGCGGCTGATTTCGCGCGACGGGGTCGTGAAGATCGCCCCCGTTCAGGTCGCGCCCGTCGATACGACCGGCGCGGGGGATGCCTTCATCGGCGCCTTCGCGCATTTTCTGGCGGCGACCGGCGATGTGGAACTGGCCCTGAACCGGGCCGCGCGTTATGCCGCCCATTCGGTGACCGGACGCGGCACCCAGAAATCCTACGCGACGGCGGCGGCCTTCGACGCCTTCTGCCGCGCATTTCCCGAAACCGCATGAGGGCCTTTGCCATGTCAGACAGCCACCCGCGCAATCCCGGCACCGCCCTCGCCCCGGACTGGTTCGACGAGGTGCAGGTCAACCGCTCCGCCGCCGAACGGCGCGCCGCCACCCTCGCCGCCAGCCGGTCCGTCAAGAAGGACCATCAGGCGGCATGGTTGTTGCGCGCGATCCAGTGCATCGATCTGACGACGCTGGCGGGCGACGACACACCGGGCAAGGTGCGCAGGCTATGCGCCAAGGCCCGGCAGCCGGTGCGCCCCGACCTGCTGGCGGCGATGGGCGTTGCGGACATCGGCCTGACCACCGGCGCGGTCTGCGTCTATCCGACGATGGTGCCCCATGCCGTGCGGGCGCTGGAGGGATCCGGGATCCCGGTCGCCTCGGTCGCGACAGGCTTTCCGGCGGGCCTGACGCCGTTGCCGCAGCGGCTGGCCGAGATCACCTATGCCATCGAACAGGGCGCTGCGGAAATCGACATCGTGATCACACGCGCGCATGTTCTTCTGGGCAACTGGACGGCGCTGTATGACGAGATCGCCGCGATGCGGGCGGCCTGCGGCCCGGCGCATCTGAAGACCATCCTTGCCACGGGTGAGCTGGGCACCCTCACGAATGTCTATCGCGCCTCGATGGTGGCGATGCAGGCGGGGGCCGATTTCATCAAGACCTCGACCGGGAAGGAGACCGAGAACGCCACCCTGCCGGTTTCCCTGACCATGCTGCGGGCCCTGCGCGACTATGGCGCACGGACGGGATACCGGATCGGCTTCAAGCCCGCCGGGGGGCTGCGCACCGCCAGGGACGCGATGAACTGGCTTGCCCTGATGAAGGAGGAGGCCGGCAACGACTGGCTGAAACCCGACCTGTTCCGCATCGGCGCCTCGTCGCTTCTGGCGGATATCGAGCGGCAACTCGAACACCATGTCACCGGCCGCTATGCCGCCGCCTCCCACCACGCCCTGAGCTGAGGCCCACAGATGAGCATCAAGGACATCATGGAAAGCATGGATTACGGCCCCGCGCCCGAGGCGGTGACGGATGCGAAAGCCTGGCTCGCGGCCCGCGGCGGCCGGCTCGGCCATTTCATCGACGGGGCCTTCTCCGGCGCCGATCAGGCGGCGATCGAGGTCGAAAACCCCGCCACGGGCGAGATCCTTGCCCGCATTCCCGCCGCCGGTCCGGCCGAGGTGGACGCCGCCGTCGCCGCCGCGAAGACCGCCTTCCCGCGCTGGTCGCGGCTGACGGGGTTCGAGCGGGCGCAATACCTGTATGCCATCGCGCGCGGACTGCAAAAGCGCGAGCGGTTCTTTTCGGTGCTGGAAAGCCTCGACAACGGCAAGCCGATCCGCGAAAGCCGGACTGCCGACATTCCGCTGGCGATACGGCATTTCTACCATCACGCCGGCTGGGCCGCAGCGCTGGACAGCGAGTTCCCGGGGCATGAACCGCTTGGCGTCTGCGGACAGGTGATCCCGTGGAATTTCCCGCTGCTGATGCTGGCGTGGAAGATCGCGCCCGCGCTGGCGGCGGGGAACACCGTGGTGCTGAAGCCCGCCGACCTGACGCCGCTGACCGCCACCGCCTTTGCGGAACTCCTGTGCGAGGCGGGCCTGCCCAAAGGCGTCGTCAACATCGTCCACGGTGGCGGCGAGACCGGCGCCCTGATCGTGCGGCACCCGGACGTGGCGAAGGTGGCCTTCACCGGCTCCACCGCCGTCGGGCGCGAGATCCGCCGCGCCACCGCCGGCTCGGGCAAGCGTCTGACGCTGGAACTGGGCGGCAAGTCGCCCTTCATCGTCTGCGCCGACGCCGATCTGGATGCGGCGGTCGAGGGCGTCGTCGACGGCATCTGGTTCAATCAGGGCGAAGTGTGCTGCGCGGGGTCCCGGCTGCTGCTGCAAGAAGGCATCGCCGAACGTTTCCTGACCCGGCTGCGCGCCCGGATGGACAGGATCCGGCTGGGCGATCCGCTGGACAAGTCGACCGACATGGGCGCCATCGTCTCGGGCAGGCAGAAGGCCCGGATCGAGGCGCTGCTGCGCGATGCCCGGGCCGAGGGCCATACCCTTGAACAATCCGCCTGTCCGCTGCCCGCCCGCGGGCATTTCGTGGCGCCCGGCTTCTTTGCCGATACCGAGCCGGCCGCCACCGTCTCGCAGGTGGAAATCTTCGGCCCGATCGCTGTGACCACCACCTTCCGCACGGTGGATGAGGCGGTGAGCCTTGCCAACAACACCGCCTACGGCCTCGCGGCCTCGGTCTGGTCCGAGAATGTCAACGCGGCCACCGAGCTTGCGGCGCGGGTGAAGGCGGGCGTGGTCTGGATCAACGCCACCAACATCTTCGACGCGGGCGCGCCCTTCGGCGGGATGAAGGAAAGCGGTTTCGGCCGCGAGGGCGCGCGCGAGGGGATGTCCGCCTATCTGCGCCCCGCCGGGGGCAAGCGCCGCGCCGCGCTGAAACCCGCGCCCGTCGATCTGACGGCCTTCACCGGGACCGAGGCTGTCGGCCCCGGCCTGATCGACCGCACGATGAAGAACTATATCGGCGGCGCGCAGGCCCGTCCCGACGGCGGCGCAAGCTATGTGGTGCGTGGGCGGAAGGGCGAGGCCCTCGGTCTGGCCCCGATCTCGGGCCGCAAGGATATCCGGAACGCGGTCGAGGCGGCGCTGAAGGCAGGTGGCTGGGCCGCGAATGCGCATGCCCGGGCGCAGGTGCTGTTCTTCATGGCGGAGAATATCGCCGCGCGCGAAGCCGATCTGGTCGCCGCGCTGGTGCAGGCGGGGGTGAGCAGAGCCGACGCGGGCGCCGAGGTTCGCAAGACGCTGGAGCGTGTCTTCTATTACGCGGGCATGGCGGACAAGGACGATGGCCGCATACACGCGACGAAGCCGCGCCACCTGACGCTGTCGGTCAAGGAGCCTCTGGGCGTGGTCGGCGTGGTCGCGCCGGATGAGGCGCCGCTCCTGTCGCTGATGTCGCTGATCCTGCCGCTGATCGCGACGGGAAACCGGGTGGTGGCGGTGCCCTCGCCCGCCCATGCGCTGATCGCGCAGCCGCTCTATCAGGTCTTCGACACCTCGGACCTGCCGGGCGGTGTGGTCAATCTCGTGACCGGTGAACGCGACGCGCTGGCGGCTGTTCTGGCCGATCACGACGCGGTCGACGGGCTTTGGTATCACGGTCCCGCCGAGGGCGCCGCCGGGGTCGAGGCCCTGTCCGCAGGCAACCTGAAACAGGTCTGGACGAACGGCGGACTGGCCCTCGACTGGCTGGACGATGCGACGGCGCGGGGGCGCGACTGGCTCGACCATGCCACGCAGGTCAAGACGATCTGGCTACCCTATGGCGCATGAGGCCGGCCGGCCAATGTAAAAAGCGCATGAGCCAAGAGCACCGCTCCGTCGCACGGACGGACCGGCCTTACCCGACCAGACCGCATCCAGACCGCGCGACCGCGACGGTTTCCAGCGCGTCCATGGGCCGGGTGACGGCCGGCTCGCCGATCTTGTCCAACGCGCCGCCGGGGATGCCCTTCAGGAATTTTGTTGGGATGAAAATCCTGCGATACATGTCCTTGTTGAACGAAACAAATCACCGCCGTAGAAGTCACTTCAGGCAAAGAGTTGGCCAATGGACTCGACCGATGACCTGTTGCGCATGGTGCGCGCCGCCGAGCCGGAGCTGACGCCCAAGCTGCGCGGGATCTGTCGGCTGATCGAAACCGATCCGGTGATGTTCCTCCGCTCCGCCGCGGGCAAGCTCTGCACGCATACCTCGGAGCCCACGCTGATCCGGTTCTGCCAGCGGTCCGGTTACGCGGGCCTTGCCGATTTCCGCATGATGGATGCCGCCGATCGCGTCATCCTGCTGGCCGACAGCGCCGGGTTCGGAAAGCCGCGCCTGCACCGGATCCGCGCGATGGAACATGTGTCGGTTCTTGTGACCGATCTGCCGTCCGACCATGAAACCGCCTGCCGTATCCGCGACCGTGGTGTACAGGTCGTCAGCACAATCGAGGAACCTGCCCTATGATCGCCCCCATGATCGATGCCGAAATCTCCGGGATCCGGCGCGAAATCCACGCGCAGCCGGGTATCTGGCGCACATGGGCGGAGCCGTTGGCCGCGAGATCCGCCGAGATCCGCCGCTGGATCGCCGCAAGGGGGATCGAGCGGGCGCTGTTTTGCGTCGCGGGAACCTCGGCCTTCATCGGCCTGACGCGCGTGGTGACCGGGGTGACGATCTCTCCCCTGAACGCCCGGAGCGCATGATGGCAACCGACCTGCTTTGCGGCGCGATCGACCTGGGCGGCACCAAGATAGAGGCGCGCCTGTTCGACGGCGCGATCGAAACGGTGAAAACCCGGCGCATCCCCACCCCCACGGCGGATTTCGACAGCTTCATCGCCGCGCTTGGCGATCAGATCGTCTGGCTGTGCGAGATGGCCGCCGATCCCGCGCTGCCGGTCGGGCTGGCGCTGGCGGGCTGGATCGACCCGGCGACGGGGAACGCCTTCGCCTCGAACATCCCGGTCACCGGGCGCGCCATCGGGGCGGCGCTTGCGGACCGCTTCGGGCGGCGCTTTCCGCTGCTGAACGACTGCATGGCCTTCGCCTATTCCGAGGCCCATGGCGGCGCGGGCGCGGAGGCGGAGGTCGTGCTGGGCGTGATCCTCGGCACCGGCATGGGCGCGGGGCTGACCGTCCGGGGGGAGTTCCCGCCGCGCCTGAACGGCGTCGCCGTCGAGATCGGCCATGTCGGCATGCCGGCCCGCGCGCTGGCGGAATTCGACCTGCCGGTCTGGCCCTGCGGCTGCGGCAAGGCGGGCTGCATGGAACGCTACGTCTCGGGCACCGGGCTGGCGGCGCTGGCGTGCCACAGGCTCGGCCGCGAGGTGACGGCGCCCGACCTGATCGCGGCGGCGGCGGGTGGGGACCGGCCCGCGGCCCGGGTGCTGGAGATCTGGGCGGATCTGACGGCCGAGGCGCTTCTGTCGCTGCAACTGATCCTCGATCCGGGCTGCATCGTTCTGGGCGGCGGCCTGTCGAACATGCCGGATGTCGTCGCGCGCCTGACCCGCGCTTTTGACGCCCGCAGGCTCGGCCCGATCACGCCGCCGCCGCTTCGCCTTGCCCGCTTCGGCGACAGTTCCGGGGCCCGCGGCGCCGCGCTTTACGCCCGCGCCCAAAGCCGCATCAAGCCTGACGCCGAAGCGCCAGCAATCAAGGGAAATGAACCATGATCCGTCTTGTCGCCGCCGAGGAAACCTTCCTGAACGGTGCCCTGCACAGGGGATATGTCGCCGAAATCGACGCGGGCGGCATCCGCCGGCTGCGCCCCCGCCGCTCGGACGAAACGCCCGACCTGAACGTCCGCGTCCTGATGCCCGCCGGGATCGACCTGCAGGTGAACGGCGCGGGCGGGGTCATGCTGAACTCCGACACCAGCGCGAACGGCATCGGCCATATTGTCGCGACATTGCGCCGGCTTGGCACGGGCTGGGTGATGCCGACGCTCATCACCTGCGAGGGCGACCGCATCCTGCGCGCCGCCGAAGCCGCCGTCGACAGCCTCGGGATGGAGGGGTTCTACGGCCTGCATATCGAGGGGCCGCACCTCAACCCCGCGCGCAGGGGCACCCACAGGCTCGACTATGTCCGCCCGATGGATGCCGATACGCTGAAGGCGCTGGAGATCCTGCGCCGCGCTGATGTTCCGGTGATGCTGACGCTGGCGCCCGAGGTGGTGCCCGCGGAAACCATCCGCCGCATCGCCGATATGGGGGTGATCGTCTCGGCCGGGCATACGGCGGCAACGGCGGATGAGGTGAAGGCCGGGCTGGCCGCCGGGATCACCTGTTTCACCCATCTTTACAACGCGATGCCGCCGATGACCTCGCGCGAGCCGGGGGTGGTGGGCACGGCCATCGGCTCGACCGCCCATACCGGGATGATCGTCGACGGCCATCACGTCAGTTGGGAAATGGCGGGCATCGCATGGCGCGCGCGGCCCTTGGCGGACCGGGTGTTTCTGGTCTCCGACGCGATGTCGACCATCGGCGGCCCGGATCATTTCGAGCTGTATGGCGAACGGATCGAGGTCCGCGACGGCGCGCTGGTCAATGCGGCGGGCGCGCTTGCCGGGGCGCATGTCGATCTGCTGACCTGCCTGCGCAATCTGGTGGTGCATGTGGGCGTGCCCCTCGCCGAGGCGATCCGCGCGGTGACGATCGTGCCCGCGAATGTCATGGGCCGCACCGCCCCCACCCTTGCGGCGGGCACGGCACCGGAGGAATTCGTGATGCTCGACGCGGATCTCCGGCGCGTCATGCCGTGACGCCCATGCCTTCAGGGGCGCCCCCCATCATCAACGCGGGTCAAGTCCCGCGCAATCGCCGGGAATGACCCGTCAACCGCGATGACGGATCGGCTCCCGCCGCCCGAAATGGCGCCCCCCGCATTGAAGCGCGCGAAGGGCGCGCTGCTGATCCCGCCCCTCCACTTCCGGGCCCGGCCGTGATCCGCGTTCGCGGATACAGACCGCGCAGGTCCAGAGGGCCGATCGTCGTGCGAAAGATTTTCATCTTCCTCACCGCGATGACCAAAAACAAGCGGACCGGGCAGGAAAACCGCGCGATCGCGCCACCCGACCCGAGCCAACGCACCTCCATGCCCAACCTGGAGATGGACGGGACCTTTCGACGGGCTCGCTTGAACGACAGACAAAGCCTTGGCCGCAAAAGGGGCGGCCCGCACTTTCCCGCCTCCGGATCGTTCAAAACCTCGTCCCGGATCATTCAAGACCTCCGGATACCCTTCCGCTAGCCTTTTCAATCTGAACGGCAGCAGCCGTCAGCCGCGAGGGGGAGGTCCTTGCGGCAAAATGGGAGGAAAACAGATGAATGTCGCAGTTTACATGGGCCGCGCGCGGCCCGTAACGAAATCGCCTGTCGTGCTGGACGCGCTGATCATCGGGGCCGGCGTGGCCGGGCTCTATCAGTTGCACCAGCTGCGCCAGCAGGGATTGTCCGTGCTGGCGGTGGATGCCGCCTCGGATGTCGGTGGCACCTGGCACTGGAACCGCTATCCGGGCGCCAAATTCGACAGCGAGAGCTATATCTACCAGTATCTCTTCGACGAGAAGCTCTACAAGGACTGGACCTGGAGCGAACGCTTCCCCGCCCAGCCCGAGATCGAGCGCTGGATGCATTACATCGCCGACCGGCTGGACCTGCGCAGGGACTGCCTCTTCTCGACCACGGTGACCGAGGCCCGCTGGGATGAGGCCCGCAGCCGCTGGACGGTGAAAACCGATCAGGGCGATGTGTTCGACACGCAATTCCTGATCGGTTGCTGCGGCATGCTGTCGGCGCCGCTGGAAAACCGCTTCCCGGGCCAGCAGACGTTCAGGGGCCGGATCTTCCACACCGCGCGCTGGCCGCAGGAGCCGATCGCGCTGGCCGGCAAGCGCGTGGGCGTCGTCGGCAATGGCGCGACCGGCATTCAGGTCATCCAGACCATCGCCGATCAGGTCGGCGAGCTGAAAGTCTTCATCCGCACGCCGCAATATACGCTGCCGATGAAGAACCCGAAATACGGCCCCAATGAGGCCGCCGCCTACAAGGCGCGCTTCGACGAACTGAAGCAGAATCTGCCGCGGACCTTCACCGGGTTCGAGTATGATTTCAAACACAGCTGGAACGACCTGACCCCCGAACAGCGGCTTGAGGTGCTGGAGGAGATCCATGCCGACGGCTCGCTGAAACTCTGGCTCGCGGGCTTTGCCGAGATGTTCTTCGACCCCGAGGTGAGCGAGCAGATCTCGGAATTCGTGCGCGGCAAGATGCGGGCGCGGCTGAAGGATCGGCGGCTGATCGACATTCTTGTGCCCGGCCCCGACGATTACGGTTTCGGCACCCATCGCGTGCCGCTGGAGACCAACTACCTCGAAGTCTATCACCGCCCCAATGTCCATGCCGTCAGCGTGAAGAACAACCCGATCGCCGAGATCGTGCCCGAAGGCATCCGGCTGGAAGACGGCACCGTGCATGAACTGGACGTCATCATCCTCGCCACGGGGTTCGACGCGGGCTCGGGCGCGCTGAGCCGGATCGACATCCACGGTCGCGATGGCCATGTCCTGCGGGAAGACTGGAGCCGCGATATCCGCACCACGATGGGGATGCTGGTGCATGGCTATCCGAACTTCCTGATCACCGCCGCACCGCTGGCGCCCTCGGCGGCGCTTTGCAACATGACGACCTGCCTGCAGCAGCAGACGGAATGGATCTCGGGCCTGATCGGCTGGATGGGCGCGCATGGCAAGACCGTGGTCGAACCCACCGCCGAGGCCGAAGAGGACTGGGTGCGACACCATGACGAGACGGCGAATGCCAATCTGATCTCGCGCACCAATTCCTGGTATGTCGGCTCGAACATCCCCGGCAAGCCGCGCCGGGTGCTTTCCTATACCGGCGGCGTCGGCACCTACCGCGCAAAATGCGACGAGGCCGCGGCGCAGGGCTATCGCGGCCTTGCGACCCGATAAGACGGGGCGGGCGGGGTCATCCCCCGCCCGCGCTTCAGCCCGATTTGCGGAAAGCGGCCGGGGTCATCCCGGTTTCGCGCATATAGACGCGCGTCAGATGCGCCTGATCGGCGAAACCGCACAGGGCCGCGATCTCCTTGACCGCCAGATGCCCCCCGGCGAGAAGCCGCCTTGCCCGCTCGACCCGGCGCATCATCACATGGCGGTAGGGCGGCATGCCGAAGCTCTTGCGAAAGCGGCGGGCGAACAGATCCGTGCTCATGCCGAGCTGCGTGGCCATGTCACCAAGCGTCATGGGTTCGCTCAGATGATCCTCGATATAGTCCCCGATCCGCCGCATCTCGGCCGGGCTGAGACGATGGCTGGACACCCCCGCCGGCAGCACGACCGAGGCATAGCGGCGCAGGATATGCACGCAAAGCGCCCGGCTCAGCGATTCCACGTAAAGCGCACCGCCGATCCCCTGCTGCCCGGCCTCCTGCGCGATGGCCTCGATCACTCCGGTCATCACCGGATCATCGGTGCGCAGCACATCGGCCAGCTCGACCTCGCGCACATGGCAATCCATCGCCTCGCCCGCCACCTCGGCGAGCAGACCGGGCGCGAGATAGAGATGCGTGACGGTGATCGGCTCGCTCCAGCGCCATTCCGCGCGCTGCGCCCGGGTCAGAAGAGAGACCGCGCCCGGCCCCAGCGTATCCGTGGTCCAGCGCCCGCCGAAGCGGCGCTGCATCGGCGTCACCCCTTTGCCGTAAGAGACCAGCATGAAATCCGACAGCGCGGGAACCACGCTGTCCTGGCCCAGATAGTGATAGCGGCGCAATCCGACCCGGCGCCAGCCGCGGTCGTCGCCATGCAACAGAAGATCGCCCGGCACCCATTCGGGCAGCCGGTCGGGTGAAACGGTATCCTGCATTTCAGCCCCCATTTCTCTGAGAGGCGCAGGCACGACTGTCATGCCTTCGCCCCAAGGGAGAGCGGAAGCGGGCCGCCGGTTCTGGCGGCCCTCCCCAGGGTCTCGGTCTCAGGCCGCCTTGGCGCCTTGCAGCGCGGAATAGACCGCCGATTCCAGATTCAGATAGCCGGTGAACGAGGTCGCATCGCCAAAGGGCAGGATCTGGGTCGCCCAATAGCCGCCGATGCCGTTTTGCCGGTCGATCCAGTAGAACAGATTGGCAAGGCCCGCCCAGCCGATGGCGCCTTTCGGGCGCCCGGTCGGAGCCTGTTCCTCATTGGTCATGAAGGTGTAGGACCACCCCTTCTTCAGGCCCGGGAAGAACTCGGCATCATTCGACAGAGACGGGATCACGCCGGGCAGCATCCCGACCTTGTGGCGGCTCTCCAGCCCGTTCCTCACCGCCCATGCGACGGTCTCGGGCTTCAGCACGCGGCCGTTCGGTCCGGCACCGTCATTCAGCCACATGCGGATGAATTTCATGTATTCGCCCACCGTCGAATAAAGCCCGTGCCCGCCGCAATCCACCTCGGGCGCGTCGGGCAGCGCGAAATCGTCCAGCGGCGTCAGGCTGCCGTCGGCGTTTCGCGCATGCATGGTCACGGTGCGCGCCTTCATCGCCTCCGAGCGGGTGAAGCCGATTTCCTCCATGCCGAGGCGGTCGAAGATCCGTTCGCGGCAGACCTCGCCAAGGCGCTTGCCGCGGATTCCCTCGACCACCTGCCCCGCCCAGTCGATATTCGTGCCATATTCCCAGACCTCGCCCGGATCGCGCAGAAGCGGCGTCTCGATCGAGGCGCGCGAACAGGTCACGACACTGGGCTGGCCATGTTCCTCGGCCATGCGGCGATAGTTTTCATTGAAGAAATCATAGCCGAACCCGGCGGTGTGCAGCAAAAGCTGGCGCGTGGTGATGTCGGATTTCGGCGCGCGCAGCTTCGGCTGGCCATCGGCGTCGAAGCCCTCCAGAACCTGAAGCTTACCGATGGCGGGCGCGTAATTCTTCGCCGGCGCATCAAGATCGAGCAGCCCCTCCTCCACACATTGCAGCGCGGCGGTGCCCGCGATCGCCTTGGTGGTCGAGAAGATCGCGAAAACGCTGTCGAGACCCATCGCAGCGCCGCCGAGACGACTGTCGCCCGCCGCCCCCTCCCAGATGTTCTTCTCGCGATCAGTGATCATGGCAACCACGCCGGGAACCCGCACCGGGCCTGTGGTCACATCTTTCAGAACCGCGTCCAGCGCGGATGACAAATCGGCCATCTTCTCCTCCCTAAGTCGATGGTGACTTTCAGACTGCGGGACGCGCGCGCATTGCGCTATCCGGTTTCGGCAGCCTCTGTCCCGGATCGGAAGCGAATTTTCCCGCCCTAGCGGCGCCCCGGGGCACGCGCCAGCGTGGCCGACGGCGGCTCGCCAAAGCGTGCGCGGTATTGCCCGGCCATCGCCCCGAAATTCACGTAGCCCCAGGCCGCCGCAATCGAGGTGACGGTCTCCTCCGGTCCGGCGGCCAGCAGGGCCTTGCGCAGCCCGCCCAGCCTTTGCGCGCGCAGGAAGTCGCGCGGCGCGATGCCGCGAAAGCGCTGGAACCCCTCGGACAGGGTGCGCGCCGAGACACCGATCCGGCGCGCAACCTCGCCGATGGTCGGGGCTTCGTGCGCCAGGCTCTCCATCAGCATCTCGGCCTCGCGCACATAATGCGGCGCGGCGGCGCGGGCGCCGGCCTGCAATTGCACCCCGGCGCGCTCGGCCCAGTGGTACAGCAGGTCGAGGCAGATCATCTCCTCCAGATGCCGCGCGAGCGGCGCCTGCGGGCCAAGGTCCGCGCCCGAGCGGATGGTCTGGGTCAGATAGACCAGCAACGCATGCCAGCGCGAGCCCGGCCCGCCAAACCCGGTCCGCTTCGTCCAGAGCCGGTCGTCGGGGATGAAACCGAACCAGCGATGCGCCACCTCGGCCATCGCCTGGTGCGGGATGGTCAGGTTCAGCTGGAAATGGTCGGGATCGGCATCAAGCCAGTAATCGGTGCGGCTGCAATCGACGACAAAACTCTCGCCTGCGCCGGTATGGGCGACGGTTTCCTCGGTCTCTTTGTGCCGCAGCGCCCCGTTCAGCGTGGTCAGAACAAGGATATTCCCCGCCTCGGGATCGAACTGATCCAGATGCACCGGCACCCCGTAAGAAAACCGCGTGACCTTGATGCGCGCCACCTCGGCCCGTTGCAAGGTGGCCGCGGGGCGGATCAGCCGGCCCGAGGTCCGAAGCCGATAGGGCATATAGACCCTGCGGCAGAACTCATTGACCTCGTCCCAGTCACGGGACGTGCCATTCACAGCCTCCGGCATGGCCAGAAGGGGCATATCGGCATTGAGCATACCACCCCTCCCCTGGCAGCCTGCACAATGGCTTATTCTTGCAGGTCAGGCGCCTTGGCCCAAGAAAAATCTTGCGATCGGCGGATATGTTTTGGGCTGTCTGCGCAGCTTCCGGCACGGCTGACCCAGAACCATCCCCGAAGCCTTGAGATTATCTCGACCGGCACCAGCCCGGCTGCTCTGACCTGGCCCTGCACATTTCGCCACCTGCCCGCGTCTCTGGGAGTACCGGAATTCTGACCGCTGCTCGACCAGAGCCAAGCTCCATCGAGCAGTTGAGGACTTGATCGGCCGCCTTGCGCAGCGAGATCCGGCCCACGCTCGTCGCCCCGATGAAGGAGATTTCCCACACGCGCAAATCGTCGATCATGACGTCGACCACTTCGGAAGTGGCAGAGCTCGTCACCACGTTGACATCCCCCGGCGGCACATCCGCCTCCGTCAAGAGCGTGGCAAGCATATAGGCGGTAACAGGTCACGAAGCTGATGGCGTTCATGATCATGGCTGCTGCTGACGACGATTGCCCCCGGCATGTCAAAGGCGGCATGGCTATTGCCGCGACCTGCCTCGGCTGACGGGTCGAGCGGCCTCACGTCTCGTAAGGTAGGTCCGGTGCGATCCGTACCGCCTCACACCGCTTTCCAGCGCGGGCGCAAGTGCCTGTCTGTGATCAGCGTATCGACATCGGTCAGATTGGCAATGCGCGCAGGTGCCGACCGGTGGAACTTGCCATGATCCGCCACGATGAAACGCCGCCGCGCCTGCCACAGGATCGCCTGACTGACCCGCACCTCCGAGAGATCGAAATCGAGCATATCACCATCGGCATCGACGGCCGAGCACCCCATGACGGCGAAATCCGGCTTGAACTGGCCAAAGAACTGCGCCGTCAGATTGCCCAAGAGGCCACCGTCGGCGCGCCGGCGCGTGCCGCCCGCCACGATGATCTCGCAGCCCGGGCTGAAGCGCAGGATGTTGACGATATTGATGTTGTTGGTGATCACCGTCAGGTTGCTGTGCTGCGGCAGCGCCTGCGCCACGGCCTCGGTGGTGGGGCATCGTTCATTCGCCGTGGAAACGGATGCCCGTGCCGTCGATCAGCAGGTTCAGGGCTGGCCAGCACACCGATCGGGATCTGCACCGCGATCAGCGTCTGACGGCGGTGCAGGGTCGGATAGTCCGGTACCGGCCATTTGATCAGGCTCGCGACCAGGCCGACGGTCGGGCGAAGTGGCAGGCCGAACAGGACTTTCAGCGTCAGGCAGGTCTGAATTGCATTCGTCGGGAAAACAGTCCCCCGAACTGTTTTCTGATCCGCCTCATTCCGAGAAGGCCTCTGGCTGCGCTTGCCGGATCTGTCGGCGTGCCACGAAGCGCGGAATGGAGAGTTCCCTGCGGGCGAACCCGCTCGACATTCGGGGGCAATATGAGAAGCAGCTGAAGGACTTGCAGGAGGCCTATGGCGAGGCCATGCTGGAGCTGCGTGCGCGAAAAATACCGGGCCCTGCTGGAATGAGCCATTGGATCGCCATCGGTCCGAGCCCAATGGCGATGCGCCCTCGCATCGAGGCGATCCCGTCCGTGGCCACGGCCCCGAACGCTGGTCGACCGACGTGTGCCGGGTCTGGGCGGGGCGGGATGGCTCGCACTGGCGCTGGTCATGGATTGCCACACCCG
>NZ_SAUZ01000089.1 GCF_004022215.1 Paenirhodobacter populi | reverse complement strand
CTTCTCCAGCACCACCACGCCCAGATCCGGGTCGATCTGCTTCAGCCGGATCGCCGCGGACAACCCCGAAGGACCACCCCCCACGATCACGACATCATAATCCATCGACTCACGATCAATCGCTGGCATGGCGATTTCCGTCATGGCTCGGTCCTTTCCTGGCCGGATTCGCGCGTGCGGGAGAGAGCGCCGGGGCGGATGCCCCCGCCGGGCGGGTCCCTCGATGGGGCCCGCCCGGCGTCTCCCTCACAGCTTTTGGGTGAGTTCCGGCAGCGTTGTGAAGAGATCGCCGACGAGGCCGTAGTCGGCGACCTGGAAGATCGGGGCTTCCTCGTCCTTGTTGATCGCCACGATCACCTTCGAATCCTTCATCCCGGCCAGATGCTGGATCGCGCCGGAAATCCCCACCGCCACATAAAGCTCCGGCGCCACCACCTTGCCGGTCTGCCCGACCTGACGGTCGTTCGGCGCATAGCCCGAATCCACCGCCGCGCGCGAGGCGCCGACCGCCGCGTGCAGCTTATCCGCCAGCGCCTCGATCAGCGCGAAATTCTCGGCCGAACCGATGCCGCGGCCGCCCGAAACCACGATCTTCGCCGAGGTCAGCTCGGGCCGGTCGGATTTCACCACCTTGTCCTCGACCCAGGCCGACAGGCCCTTGTCGCCCGCCGCGGCGACGGCCTCGATCGGCG
>NZ_SAUZ01000088.1 GCF_004022215.1 Paenirhodobacter populi | reverse complement strand
ACGGCGGCGGAGCAAAACCAGGCCAGTTGGTGAGGATGTGCGCCATGGCGCGCGCGTTTTCCACGTAGCCGGCGCGTGGCATGGCGCACTGGCCCGTCCGGGCCAGTCGTCGTCAGATGTCTGTATGGGGATCAGCGCCGCTTGCGGGCAGTGCTGTTGGCGAGGCGGTAACTTTCGCCGTTCATCTCGAGGATGCTGACGTGGTGGGTCAGCCGGTCGAGGAGCGCGCCGGTTAGACGCTCGGAGCCGAATGTTTCAGTCCATTCATCGAAGGGTAGGTTGCTGGTGATGATGGTCGATCCGCGCTCATAGCGCTGCGAGATCAGCTCGAACAGCAACTCGGCTCCAGTTTTCGACAGGGGCACGAAGCCGAGTTCGTCGATGATGAGAAGCTTATATCCGGCCATCTGCTTCTGGAAGCGCAGCAGGCGGCGATCGTCGCGGGCCTCCATCATCTCGCTGACGAGCGCTGCGGCTGTGGTAAAGCCAACGGCCAGCCCCTTCTGGCAGGCAGCCAGGCCGATGCCGAGGGCGACATGGGTTTTGCCGGTGCCGGACGGGCCAAGGGCAATGACATTCTCACGCCGTTCGATCCATTCGCACCGGGCCAGTTCCAGCACCTGCATCTTGTTGAGCTTCGGGATAGCGGCGAAGTCGAAGCTGTCCAGGCTTTTGACCGCCGGGAACTTCGCGGCCTT
>NZ_SAUZ01000087.1 GCF_004022215.1 Paenirhodobacter populi | reverse complement strand
GTGCTGCGCCAGCATCGCTCGACACAGCGCAAGCTGCCGCGAGGGCGGGCGGACGAAGATCGCCTTGTCGCCGACATGATTGAGTTAGCTCGGCAATATGGCCGTTATGGTTATCGCCGGATTGCGGCCTTGTTGCGGAATGCCGGATGGCAGGTGAACGACAAACGTGTCGAGCGCCTATGGCGGCGAGAGGGGCTGAAGGTGCCGATAAAGCAACCGAAGAAGGGCCGACTATGGCTGAACGACGGATCCTGCGTCCGGTTGCGGCCGCAATACCGGGATCATGTTTGGTCGTATGATTTTGTTCACTGCCGCACCGATGACGGCAAGGTGTTTCGGACGCTGAACATCCTTGATGAGTTCAGCCGCGAATGCCTGACGATCAGGGTGCGGCGCAAGTTGAACTCGACAGACGTGATCGATGCGCTGACAGACCTGTTCATCTTGCGTGGCGTGCCAGCCTTTATCCGTTCCGACAACGGCCCGGAGTTCGTCCGTGACTGGATCGGCGCGGTCGGGGCAAAAACGGCTTACATCGAGCCAGGTTCGCCTTGGGAGAATGGGTATTGCGAAAGCTTCAACGCCCGCTTCCGCGATGAAATGCTGAACGGGGAGGTCTTCTACAGCCTCCGCGAGGCACAGATCCTGATCGAACAGTGGAGGAAGCATTACAACACGAAACGACCACACAGCGCATTGGGCTACAGACCACCGGCTCCGGAAGCCATCATCGCGATGGACCTGAGGCTGCTCATCCACTAACTTTCAAAATGGACCACTCAAGTGGGGCTGATCA
>NZ_SAUZ01000086.1 GCF_004022215.1 Paenirhodobacter populi | reverse complement strand
AAACACATTCTTCGCCAGATCGAGCCCGACCGTGATAATCTCCGACATGACCGCCTCCCAAAGTGGATTGTTGCGATCCCACCATGGCACACAGATGCCGTCGGGGGGCGGTTACACCATCAACGCCCCGCCGCTGCAATGACCGCACGGATGAAGCTGCCTGACATCGAGGAGAGGGGCAAACCAAAGCGCCGTCCCATCCCGGACCACATTCCCCGGATGGAGGTGGAACTGACGCCCGGGGCCGATGCATGTGCTGATTGCGGTGGCCGCCTGCGCCGGATCGGGGAAGATGTCACCGAGGAACTGGAGTATGTGCCGGGCCGCTTCATCGTGAACCGCATCGTCCGTCCCCGGCTGACCTGCGCCTGCTGCGAGCGCTTCGTCCAGGCCCCGCTGCCCTCGCGCCCGATCGAGCGTGGCCGTCCGGGGCCGGGACTGCTGGCGCATGTTCTGGTCAGCAAATATGCGGATCACCTGCCTCTCTATCGCCAGAACTCCGAAACCATCGGGTTCCGACCGGAGCTGAAACACCTGCGGCAACAGCGGCTTCTTCGCTGGACAGCCCCGCTGAAATCTCCCGCCAGAACCGGCACAGATGCTCACGCTGCCAGACTGGCGGTCGACCTGGCGAGGATAATTTGCGTCGCGTCGAGCGCTCCGACTTCCGTCTTCCCGTCATCATCAACACCTCCAAAATCAGGGTGTTGCGACGACCGGTTGAATCCGCCCAGTATCTGTCGATCAAATACACCGAGCGACTGGCCGAAGCGGGCATCGAGCCCTCTGTCGGCAGCGTTGGCGACAGTTATGACAATGCGCTGGCCGAG
>NZ_SAUZ01000085.1 GCF_004022215.1 Paenirhodobacter populi | reverse complement strand
TGAGAACGGCGGTGCGAAATTGGTCCACGGAAGCGGCGGCCTGATGCTGCTGCGGGCGGCGTAAAAGTCGTCCAGTTTTCCCTTTCTGCGGTAGCAGGGAGGGCGTGGGGATTTACAGCGTGGAGCTATATCTGAGAGTTCGTCAGGCTTGTGCTGAGGGCATGAGCCAGCGGGAAGCGGCACGGGTATTCAACGTTTCGCGGGACACGGTTCGGAAGATGATGTCGTTTTCGGTTCCGCCTGGCTATCGGCGCACAGCCGAGGTCCGGCGCCCAAAGCTCGATCCTTTCATTCCGATTATCGAGGGGTGGCTGGAGTCGGACCGGACCATGCCGCGCAAGCAGCGGCATACGGCGAAGCGGGTGTTTGACCGGCTTCGCGAGGAATGCGGCTTCACCGGCGGCTACACGATCATCAAAGACTACATCCGGGAGCGGGAACGACGTGGCCAGGAGGTGTTCGTGCCGCTGTCGCATCCGCCGGGCCACGCTCAGGCCGACTTCGGTGAAGCCCTGGTCAGGATCGGCGGTGTTGAGCAAAAGGCTCACTTCTTCGTGCTGGACCTTCCGCACAGCGATGCCTGTTACGTCCGGGCTTATCCCGCAGCAGTGGCCGAGGCCTGGGTGGATGGCCATATCCATGCCTTCGCGTTCTTCGGTGCGGTTCCCCAGTCTGTGCTTTACGACAACGACCGCTGCCTGGTGGCGAAGATCCTGCCGGACGGGACGCGCAAACGGGCATCATTGTTCAGCGGATTTTTGTCACATTACCTGATCCGGGATCGTTACGGCCGTCCGGGCAAGGGCAACGACAAAGGGAATGTCGAAGGACTGGTGGGCTACTCGCGGCGCAACTTTATGGTGCC
>NZ_SAUZ01000084.1 GCF_004022215.1 Paenirhodobacter populi | reverse complement strand
GCTAGGCTCCAGACCCATTGATTTCAGTCACGCTTCATGATTCAGGCTCTCCCGAGGAGACCTGATTTATGAGCAACCTTTACTGGCTTTCTAAGATCAGATGGCGCGCCTTCGCCCTTTCTTTCCCCGCAGCCACGGTCGCCCCCGCGTTGATGACCGCCGTGTTCTGAGCGGGATAATCTTCGTAAACCGCAATGGGTTACGCTGGTGCGACGCACCGAAGGAATATGGCCCGGCCATTTGAGGGAAGCCGTGGCCCCAGTGGGGGCGCGTAAGTTCCCGAAAAGCTCTACAATCGTTGGAAGCGATGGGGCCGGTTAGGGGTGTTCGCCAGGATGATGGAAGGTCTGGCTTCGGAGGCCCCCGAACAGACGACGATCATGATTGATGCGACCCATCCGAAAGCGCATCGCACGGCCTCGAGCCTGCGGTTGAAAGTCTGGAAGATCAGAAAACAGTCCTGTGGACTGTTTTCCTGACAGACGGGGCGCGGACGCCTGATCGGCCGAACGAAAGGCGGAATGAACACCAAGCTGCACGCCGTGACGGATGCACAGGGGCGACCGATCCGCTTCTTCACGACCGCCGGGCAGGTCAGCGATTACTCGGGAGCGATGGCACTGCTCAGCAGCTTGCCCAAGGCCGACTGGCTGCTGGCCGACAGGGGATATGACGCCGACTGGTTCCGAGATGCGTTGAAAGACAGGGGGATAAAGGTCTGCATCCCCGGCAGGAAGAACCGCAAGAAGCCCATCAAACACGACAAACGCCGATACAAAAGACGCAACCGCATTGAGATCATGTTCGGGCGCCTGAAGGACTGGAGGCGCGTCGCAACCCGCTACGACAGATGCCCTATCGTCTTCCTGTCAGCTATCGCACTCGCTGCAACCGTTCTTTTTGGGCTATGAGCGTAAC
>NZ_SAUZ01000083.1 GCF_004022215.1 Paenirhodobacter populi | reverse complement strand
ATCCGCTGTTGCGCAACCTTGCTGGCCGCGTCACGTGGCAACTTCATGGTCTTCGATGATACATCCATGGCGGCTTCCTCCTTCCCGAAAATAGCACGGAAAGAAGGTTAAGAGGACAAGTAATATTCCAACCATACCTCCAATGCTGATACGCCGAAAACCTGAGTTCTGCGGCGTCATCCAATCAGGGCATTCTTGTGAAGGTGCCTCTGTATCGGTCTCCCCCCCGTGCTCAAGGTTAGAGCAGGCATCATCGTTGAGGAAGGTAGCCCTTTTCACGCAAATAATCCGTTAGCAGCTTTTCAACCAACGAGGTCAACGACCGCTGGTCATCAGCTGCTGCTTGATCAGCAGCCTGCTTCAGAGAGGGAGTTATTCTCAAGTTGACCTGAGCCGTTTTGTTTTCTTTTGCCAATGTGTAGATTTCCTCTTTACATATCGCAGCATAATGTATAGATATACGCTACACGATGCAAGCGGCCCTCGAAGATGCGGACACATCAACGAGGGCCTAACCACCATCGATCTTCAGAGGAGATCAATCATGGCTGATTTCACGCCTATCACCGTTCCCGTTGTTTCGGAACCCATCACCTATTTCCACCCGACGCCGCTGAGCGCGCGGTTCACGGCGCTGCTGCCGGTGCTGTCGGCGCATATTGAAGCGGAACGCGATCTCGCGCATGTGGACCGCTGGGATATGGCGTTCATCGACTGGCTCACGGAGGCGGAGCGGACCCGTGCCGATCTGGAAGCCGCGTTGAATGCGCTGTGCGAGACCGAGGTCCAGCGGCTGGAGGACAAGCCCCTGCTGCGGATGGCGATGCTGACCCGCATGATGCTCGCGAGCGAAGATGCGCAGGAGTTCCTCCAGCTGCACAGCCTGCCCCAGCGGATGCCGTCGATGTTCCGCTGTGCCGGAGATCA
>NZ_SAUZ01000082.1 GCF_004022215.1 Paenirhodobacter populi | reverse complement strand
CCGGCGATACTGGATCAACGAATGCCAGACCTGCACGCTGCAAAGCCGATGCACCACCGGCACGGAACGCCGCATCACCCGATGGGAGCATGAGCATCTGATCGACGCGATGCGCGAAAGGCTGAGCCGGGATACCGACCCGATGACCCTGCGCCGCTGCACTGTCGAACACCCTTTCGGCACGATCAAGGCCTGGATGGGGCACACCCATTTCCTGATGCGGAGGCTGAAAAACGTGCGTACCGAAATGGCGCTGAACGTCCTGGCCTACAACATCAAGCGGATGGTCTCCCTGATCGGGATCCGTAACCTGATGCAGGCCATTCCGGCCTGATCAGGCCTGGTCGGCTCATCTTCCTGGCAAGACCCGGCTCAGGCAAGGCTCATCAGAACGCCACGCGCGGCAGGGTGACTTTTGGCGCCGGTAATGTGCGTCGGCCCGGAAAACTATGATCAGAGCGCCCGCGTCAGGAGTTTTGACACACGCTCGGCCGAGGCTGTGTCAAAACTGGCTGGCGAGGGTCGCCTTATCGCAGCTTTCCGAACCGGTGGATACCACAGCGCCAAATCGCCATGCAGCGGCGGCCCGGGGCGGTCAGGACTGGTCCTGAGGGCTTCGTAAGTCGAACCCGCACGCATAAATGTGGCAGAAAGCCCTGATCAGGCCGGGATGGCCTGCATCAGACGCCGGATCCCGATCAGGGAGACCATCCGCTTGATGTTGTAGGCCAGGACGTTCAGGGCCATCTCGGTACGGACGTTCTTAAGCCTTCGCGTCAGGAAATGGGTGTGCCCCATCCAGGCCTTGATCGTGCCGAAAGGGTGTTCGACAGTGCAGCGGCGCAGGGTCATCGGGTCGGTATCCCGGCTCAGCTTTTCGCGCATCGCGTCGATCAGATGCTCATGCTCCCATCGGGTGATGCGGCGTTCCGTGCCGGTGGTGCATCGGCTTTGCAGCGTGCAGGTCTGGCATTCGTTGATCCAGTATCGCCGG
>NZ_SAUZ01000081.1 GCF_004022215.1 Paenirhodobacter populi | reverse complement strand
TGTTGTACAAATCCGGTGACGGATTCACCTTGTGAATTCAGCGTGATAGCTGGGTAGCATGAGCAGACCGACACCTCCGCCCTACAAGACCCGGAACTGGCCCAGCTACAACCAAGCGCTGAAGCGCCGTGGCTCTCTGACGATCTGGTTCGATCCGTCCATGACCTGGGAGGCTGCTCCGACAGGCAAACGTGGTCGACAGCGCGACTACGGCGACGCTGCGATCCAGACTTGCCTGACATTGAAGGTGCTGTTCGGGATGGCGCTGCGCCAAACAACCGGGTTCGTCGAAAGCCTGCTGCGACTGATCGGCCTCGACTGGGCGGTGCCGGACTTCAGCACGCTGTCACGACGGCAGAAGACCCTGCAGGTGAACATTCCCTATCGTGGTTCGGACGGCCCCCTGCACCTGCTGGTCGACAGCACCGGGATCAAGGTTGAGGGTGAAGGCGAGTGGACTGAGGAGGGTCAGCAAACAGTCCGGGGGACTGTTTGCCCGACGAAGGCGCAAGCACGGCGGCTCGAAACGACGCGTCTGGCGCAAGCTCCACATCGGAATCGACGAGAAAACCCTGGAAATCCGTGCGGCCGAGTTCACCACCAGCAACGTGGGCGATGCGCCCATGCTGCCTGAGTTGCTCAACCAGATCCCGCCCGTCCAGGAGATCGCCAGCGTGACCGCCGATGGTGCCTTCGACACCCGCAAATGCCATGACGCCATCGCCGCCCGAGGTGCCGCGGCGATCATCCCGCCCCGCAAGAACGCCAAGCCCTGGAAGCCGGATACCCCCGGGGCTATCGCCCGCAACGAGATCCTGCGCACATCGAAGCGCCTTGGTCGAACCATCTGGCGACGATGGAGCGGCTATCACCGCCGAAGCCGTGTAGAGGCCAAAATGCACTGCGTGAAACTGCTGGGCCAGCGCCTGTCCGCCCGAGACTTCGACCGTCAGGTCGCGGAGTTCCAAGTCCGAGTTGCCGTCCTGAACGGCTTCACCGCGC
>NZ_SAUZ01000009.1 GCF_004022215.1 Paenirhodobacter populi | reverse complement strand
CGCGAACACCATACGGGCCCGCGGCATGACGATGGCCGCAGCAGAGGCCGGATACATGTCAGCACCCGACAGCGCGCAAAACTGATCCACAAACCCTCTTGCGCAAAGGGCGGTTATACATGTTGCAAAAGTCAGCTTCTGAGGGGGCAGCCCCCTTTCCCCGGTCGTCTCATGCCACGCGTTCGATCTCGGCGATGCCGAGCGCATTGAAGCGGTTCGGTGTGGGTGCCAACCGTGTTCACGAAGAACCGCTACCAGTTGTATCCCTTTTGTCGACACGTCCTAATAGCTGCCTCAAATGAGAGGGCGTGGCGCGACAGCTGCCGCTCCTTTAGGCTATCATTTGTGCAGCCACACTCGGGTTCTGGCCCGCCGATTCAAGGCCATCAACCGCATCGGCGAATCATATTCCCGCGCAAGAGAGACCATAGGGCCGTCGCCTCCAGATATCACCTGTCGACTTTTAATTCAGACTCCGAGGCATCAACGGCATGCTCGGCTGCTGCATACTGTCCGCTGGTTTCTTTCTTTCTTTTTTCCTCCTTTTCACCATCGCGGTGCGATTTGATTGAGAGGAAAATGACCGTGACCAGCACGCCAATCTTGAACAGACCGAAGATTACGGGAACCCAAAAATCCATCGTTTTGACTCCTTACTTCCTGTTATTTCGCGGAGTCTATCGAGAGGCGCTGCCTCACCCATTACCCCGAATACCTTGGCAAGCGTGCCTTCGATGATGGTCACAACCGGTGGGCGAGACCCTCGTGGCCGGCGATGCCGCCGGCATGCACCTCATCAAGATTGGCCCCATACCGTTGGGCGACGTCGCAAGCCTCCGCGATCGTCGCAGCGTTGCAATCCGTGCTGTAGACGCTTTTGAAGGCGGCGATCGTCGGCAGGGCAGGATCGGCACCAGCCGTCAGCTCTTCAAGATGACCGACATCATTGTGCCGGAAAATGAAGCGTTCGGCACCGGACCGGCGGATGCCCTCTATCGGGGAATTGTGGGTAAGGGTATCGGAGAAGGCGCAACCTGTCAGAATGCGGCCAAGCGGGCCGAGGCCAGCCAGATTGGGAATCCAGCCGGGCGTGAAGGCCAGGGCGGCCTCCTTGCCATGCTGGTCGGGAGGCTCGCCTTCCAGGGCGACGCGGTCGGCGCCGGAAATACTGCGCGCGCCCCCCGTTCCTGCGCTTGGGAGGTCGATGGCGCGGCGCATCACATCCAGAACGGTGGGGTGCTCGCCCATGCCGAGGGCATCATTGCTGAACCACACCGTGACGCGCTGCTTGCTACCCTCAAGCCTGTGCCGTAGTGCCGACAGGATTTCGCTGGCGATGCGCTCAAGCTCCGTGAATATTCTGTAACGGCCGTCGAGCTTCCGTTCAGGCAGCAGGACCTGAAATCTGTCAGCGCAGTTCATCATGGTGCACTCACCTGCGTTACACGATCACGAGCCGGCACCGTTGACGCTCGCGCTCCATGGGGCCATACATTTTGTGATTTCCTAAACGTTGTATGCGTCAACTGCAAGGATATTCCGCCCATACATTCTCGGAGGAAACGCTGAGAGAATCCGTTATATAAACTAATTTATTGTAATATAACGATTTTGTTATGGAGCATCCTCACGAAAAGATATCACTTTGCACATAATGCCATACATTGTATATAGGCGTATGGCTTCTGACGGGGATTTCAACGACGATGTGGACACCGCGGCTGATCGACGGGGCCAGAATGAAATATCTCGGTATCGTCGAGGCTCTTGAGGCGGATATTCGTTCCGGCCATGTGGCGCGGGGCGATCGCCTGCCGGCTCAGCGCGCCATCGCGGAGGCGCTTGGCGTCGACCTGACAACGGTGACACGAGCCTTCAACGAGGCGCGGCGGCGCGGTCTCGTATCGGCGCAGGCCGGCCGTGGCACGTTCGTTTCCGAAACGCAGGATGGCGGGACGGAAGAGCAATCCCTCATCGACCTCAGCATGAACATTCCGCCGCAGCCTGCCGATGTGAACTTTCGCAAGCTGCTGCCCGGCGGTCTGAGGGAGATACTGGGCGGTGCGACAGGATTGCTGCATCTTCACTATCAGGAAAGCACCGGTTCGGAACCGGACAGGGCCGCTGCCGCGCGTTGGCTCGGCGCCCGGATCGAAGGAATATCGCCGGATCGTCTCGTTGTCAGCGCGGGTGCGCAATGCGCGCTGTTTGCCGTCTGCGACCTGCTGCTTCAGCGCAACGACGTGGTCGCCGCCGGTGCCATGACCTATCCCGGGCTGAAGGCGGTCGCCATTCAGAAAGGGCTTGTGATCGAGCCGCTGGACATGGACGGAGAAGGCATCCTCCCCGAGGCCTTCGAAAAGGCCTGCCGGGACCGCAAGGTCAAGCTGCTCTACGTGATCCCGAGCATCGACAACCCGACGACGTCGACGCTGCCGGAAGAGCGCCGGCGGGCCTTGGCCGAGATCGCGCGGCGGCATGACGTCATTATCGTCGAAGACGACCCTTACGCCGCCTTGTTGCCTGAACCGGCCCCGACGATCTTCGCCTTTGCGCCCGACATTACATGGCACATCGCCACCCTTTCGAAATGCGCGACGCCCGCATTGCGCGTCGCCTATGTCGCGGCGCCCTCGGCGCAGGCCGCGCGCCGTCTCGCAAGTGTCATGCGTGCGACGATGCTGATGGCCCCGCCACTGATGTCGGCGCTTGCAAGCCGCTGGATCGCGACCGGCCTTATGGAGGAGATTGCAAAGTCGATCCGCGTGGAAAACCGGGCGCGTCAGCAGCTTGCTGCCATAGCCCTCGGGACGCTGAACTATGCTGCCGACCCGCACGGACATCATCTCTGGCTCCGCCTGCCGGAGCACTGGCGGGCTTCGGATTTCGCCGAATATGCCAATTTGGCGGGGGTATCGATCGTGCCTGCCTCGGCTTTCGCAACCGTTGCCCACCCCATCGAGGCCGTGAGAATTTCGCTCGGCGTGGCGCCCGACCGGGATGTGCTGGAAGAGGGTCTCACCCTGCTTTCCGGTCTCATCGCCCAACCTTCGGCCGGCACCAGAGCAGTCGTCTGAATTTTCCAAAGGACTTTTGGCCACCGGTTCATTTCCGCAGAGAAGGCGGCGGCCGTGATCAGCCCCACCTGAGTGGTCCAGCCTGAAAGTTAGTGCATGACCGGCCTTGGTCCATCGGGACGATCTCTCTGGCGCCAGTGAGCGATATCACCCGATCTCGTCGGCCCTGCGCTTGCGGTCTTGAACCGTCCCGGCCCGCCGTTGTTTTGCTGGGATACTGCCATACGGTATTGATGATGGGTTGGGAGCCCCTCCTGATGGCGCTTATGTGCCACAGTGGTCCAGACAGGATCAGGAGGAACTGGCCACGAAGGAAGTCTCGATTCTCGGTGTTGACCTGGCGAAGCAGGCCTTTCAGCTGAACGGGGCGACAGCGGAAGGCGAGATGGTGTTTCGCAAGAAGCTATCGCGCAAGCAGTTCTTCGGGTTCATGCAGTCGCAGCCCGGGTGCATCATTGCGATGGAAGCCTGCGCCACGGCCCACCATTGGGCCCGGACCTTGTCGGCCATCGGGCATAAAGTGCGCATGATCGCCCCGAAATTCGTCAAACCGTATGTGGAGAGCCAGAAAAACGACATGGCGGAGGCGGGCAGTCGGCCGACCATGCGTTTCGTCGAGGTGAAGACGCCGGAGCAGCAAGGCCTCGGCATGATCTTCAGGCTGCGGGATATGCTGGTCGGGCAGCGGACACAGGTGATCAAGGCCTTGCGCGGGAATCTCGCTGAATTCGGGCTTGTCGCCGGAAAGGGTCGGGAGAACGTGGACAAACTGTGGGCCGTTCCGCAGCCGGGCGCCGGGTCAGACGATCTTCCCGCTGTGGTCCGCCACATGGCGCAGCTTTGTTTTGATCCGATCGATGGTCTGTCGCAGCGGGTCACCGGGCTTAACAGATCACGACGGCCAGCAGACGGTCGCGGTTCTCGGCCCGACTGCAGAAGATGCCCGGCGTAGGCCCTATTACCGCGATGGCACTGGCGGCTTTCGCACCACCGATGGATAGTTTCCGTCAGGGAAGGGATTTCTCGGCCTGGCTGGGCCTCGTCCCGCGACAGCATTCCAGCGGTGGCAAACAAAAACTTGGACGCACGAGCAAGTCGGCTCAGCGCCATATCCGGCGCTTGCTGATCATTGGCGCGATGGCCGGGATCTCTGGTGTCAGGATCCGGCCACCCGCGGAAAGCTCTTGGTTGGGCCGGATTTTGGCACGCAAACCACGGATGCCCGCCGCCATCGCGCTGGCGAACAGTGAGCGGTGACGCACCACTGGTCCGAGCAAACCACGAACGGCCCGCATGCTGTGGGCCATGATCACGAAGGATGAAGAGTTTCGAGGAGGACCGCTGACGGCGAACTGATGCGGTCAGCAGCGCAGCCTCGAAAATGCGGGAGAAGCTGAAGCTTGTGTGAAATCGATCGGACAGATCGGGGTTGGGGAAATCAGTGTCACATGGGAAGCTTCGAGCTCGTTTTGATGTTTTGACCACAGCCCGCGGATCCCATACCGGCCATGGAGCACAGCGCTCCGACCAAAGGCCTGACCATGGACGCCTTCGATCATATGACGCCAGCCGAGGCGACAGCCCGCTCTAACCGGGGCTACCCACACATGATGTGACCGCCCCCCGACGGCATCCGTGTGCCAGGGTGGGTCACCCGGGGGCATGTAGCCCGGTGAGCATGCTGGCATGCACCTGGACATTCTTGAGGGGCGGATCCGCATTCCTCTCGACCGAGAATGCAGGAAAGAGGTCAGACCAATGAGCGATCATGGGTTCAATGGTTGACGCAAATTGTATCTGTCTGTTCGAATCCGCCGGGAGCCATCCGCTGCCGGATGCCCCCGGCGCAATCTGCACCCGTTACTTGATCACCACCGGATTGACGGGCGCCCCGGAGCCGCCGACCACCTTCAGCGGCGCGGCGGTGTAGAGGAACGTCCACTGTCCGTCCGCCGCGCAATCCTGCGCCAGTGTATCGAGCGCGGTGATCTCGGTGAAGGTCACCCCCAGATTGCGCATCAATGCGCAGTGGAGCGGGATCACCACGCCGGTCTCGGGATCGGCCGTCACCTCGTTGGCGATCGTGTCGGTGACGAGATTGACCAGTTCCATCTCGTGGAACCATTCGACCAGCTCGCGCGAGAATGTCAGGCCCGGTTCGATGAAATCGGCGTAGAATTCCTCCTTCTCGCGGCGGTAGTAGGACCCGATCCAGCCGGTGCGGATCAGCAGAATGTCGTGCTTGGCGATCTCGCAGCCCTGGGCGCGCGCGGCCTCCATCAGGTCGCGGTGGTCGAAGGTCTCGCCCTTGTCGAGCACCTCCTTGCCGCGATGGCGGGCCATGTCGATCAGGATGCCGCGGCCGACGATACCGCGCTCGGCGATGGGCAGGACGCTGGCCTTCTTCAGACTGCCCGCCGTGGTCTTCGCGTCATAGCCGTTGTAGATGTGATCGTCGTACCAGACATGGCCGAGCGCGTCGTATTGCGTTGAGCCCTGCAGGTACATGATCATCACGTCATCGGCGAATTCGTGGTTGCCTGGCGATTCCTTGCCCGCGCCGCAGAGGAAATCGCCCTTGTCCATGATGTTGAACCGCTGCGCGCCGGTGCGACCCGGCCAGACCGGATCGCCCTTCGGGTGACCCATCTGCACCTGCAGCGTGAAGGTCTTGCCGCTTTTCACCGAGGCGACGCCGCGCAGGACCTCGGCCGCGTCGAGGAAGTTCAGGGCGCCGACCTCATCGTTCTCGCCCCAGCGGCCCCAGTTCTTCGGCAAGCCTTCGAGCAGTTCGCGCATATGGGGGACCGGCTTTCCGGCATGGGCGTCACACATGGTCATTCCTCCTTGGATCAGCGCGCGTCGCGCGAGGTGGCGAAGAGAACAAGGATCAGGACGAGGCCGCTGATCGCATAGCGCAGCGCCGGTCCCAGTCCGAGCATGATCAGAAGATTGGTGATCAGGCTGAAGATCACCGCGCCGAGCACGGTGCCCACGAAGGATCCCGCGCCGCCCGACAGCGCGGTGCCGCCGATCACCGCCGCGGCGATGGACATCATCGTGTAGGGCGCGCCCACCGAGAGATTGGCCGAGGCGACATAGCCATAGAGCAGCACGCCGGCGAAGGCCGCGAGAAAGCCGCTTGCGGCCCATGTCGTCAGAAGCACCCGGGTGACCGGAATGCCCGCCGCGCTGGCGGCGCGGATGTTCGAGCCGACCAGATAGAGTTGCCGACCGTAGCGGCTTTTGCGCAGAAGCAGGGTCATCGCGACCGTCACCACCGCGCCGATCAGCACGAGCCACGGAATGCCGAGGAAACGGCCGATGCCAATGTTCTCGATCATCGGGCCGGGCATCTGCGGCGGGCGGGAACGGGCATAGACGAGGCCAAGCCCCTCGACCACGAAGGAGCCCCCGAGCGTCACCACCAGCGGATAGAGGCCGAGGAAGCGCGCCCCGATCCCGTTCGCGAGCCCGATCAGCGTGCCGAGCCCCAGCACCACCGCAAGCGCCATCGGCACCGCGGCATCCGAACTGCCGGCCATGCCCGAGACGATCAGCGCCGTCAGCGTCATGACCGAGCCGACCGAGAGATCGATGCCCTGATTGCCCGAGATGATCACCAGTGTCTGGCCGGCGCTCGCCACGGCGAGCAAGGCAGAGACCGACAGCACCGCCCACAGGTTCATCGGCGAAAGGAAGGACGGATTGACGAGCTGCCCGAGGATCAGCAGGGCGAGGATGATTCCCAGACTACCGACATGCGGGATCCGGCCAAGGGATGTCCGGCCGAGGGAAATATTTGCGAGGCGCGCACTCATGCTCTTTCTCCCCTGTGGGCCGAGGCGGTGATGAGGGCCGCGTTGCTCTTTTGCTGAAGCCAGCGGCCCGAAAGCACCACAATGGCGAGCCCGACGAGCAACACACAGCCGACGATCAGTTGCTGGAAGAAGGGCGAGATGCCGATTCCAAGCGCGATGTCGCTTGTCAGTCCGACGAAGACCGCGCCCAGAACCGCGCCGTAACCGCTGCCGCTGCCGCCATTCAGGGCGACGCCGCCGATCACCGCACCGGCGATGGTCAGGAGCGTGTAAGGCTGAGCGAAAAGCGGATCGCCCGCGCCGACGCAGAGCGTCACGAACAGGCCGGAAAGGCCGGTGAACAGGCCGGCCAGCGTGTAACTGCCGAATTTCAGCCATTGCACCGGCAAGCCGGAATTCCATGCCCTGACCGGATCTGTTCCGACCGCGCGCAGCCGAATCCAGAACAGGCTGGCCGCGATCAGCGCCCACAGCAACAGCACCAGAACGAACAGCAGCATGGCGTTCGGGATCCCCCAGCTCGCGCCGTTGAGGAACATGACCGCCGGCATCGGCGCCATGCCGCCCGGCGCGGGACGGATCTGCAGCGCGAGTCCCAGAAGAACGAATGAGGTAGCGAAGGTCGCGAGCAGCGGATTGAGCCGAAGCCCGCCCACCAGTGCGCCATTCAGTGCACCGATCGCGAGACCGAGGACAAGCGTCGCGGGGACCACGGCGGTCAGTGGCCAGCCTGCCTCGAAAAGCGCAATGGCCGAGACATTGACCAGACTGACCGCTGATCCGATCGACAGATCGATCCCGCGTCCCATCAGCGCCAGCGTCTGCCCGAGCACAGCCGTCCACAGCCCGAGCTGCGAGGTCGACCAGCCGATCATCGAACCGGTGGTCAACAGGCCGGGGTTCACGCTCAGCGCGAAGATCAGTGCCAGCGCCGCCAGAACTCCGGCGGGAAAGCTTGAGTGAGACCAGATTTGCCGCAGCATCATGCAGCCCTTTCCTGCTTCATATAGGCCGAGACGATGGCCTGAGCGTCGAGCCTGCCCTCCGCCCGGGCCAATTCGGCGATCATCCGGCCGCCATCGAGCACCAGCACCCGATCGCACAGCTCGGCCAATTCCTGATCGTCGGAGGAGGTCACGATCACGGTCGTGCCCTGGACATGCGCCAGTTCACGCAGCAGGTGATGCACGTCGTTGCGCGCGGCAACGTCGATCCCCTTGGTGCAATCCTCGGCGAGGATCAGCCGCGGGTTCAGGAGCAGGCAGCGCGCTACCAGGATCTTTTGCTGGTTGCCGCCCGAAAGTCCCCCGATCGGACGTGAAATCCCTGCGTGCCGGGTCGAGAGACGTTCCAGTGCGGCGGTGATCTCCGCGTCGGAAGGCATCTTCAGGCCGCGCATCGCGGCGAAGGGGGCGAGCATGTTCTCGCGGATCGAGCGCGGCGCAAACACCATTTCGTCGCGATCCCCCGACACGAAGGAGATACCTTTCGCCGCCATCGCCGCGGCGGAGCCGAGAGGCAGCGTCTCACCGTCGAGGCTGACGCTTTCGCCGGGTGACGGCGCGCGAAGCCCCGCAAGAAGCCGCAGGACCTGTTTCTGCCCCTGATCGGGCAGGCCGCCGATGCCGGTGATCTCGCCGGCCCGGAAGTCGAGGTCGAGCGGCTGAGCATGGGGAAGGGGGCGGATCGCCTTCGCCTTCACCCGCACTTCGCCGTCCCGCGCCGGGGCCATCAGCGCCGGCGCATCCCGGTGCCCGCCGCCGGCCCATTTCACCAGCTCGTCGTCGCCGACACCGGCGAGCGCGCCATCGAAGACCAGTTTGCCGTTGCGCAGGACCGAGATCGTGTCGCAGAAGCGGCGCAGTTCGGGCAGGCGATGACTGACGAAGAGCGCACCGCCGCCTTGGGCGAGATGATCCGCCAGCAACCCCGCGAAGACATCGACCTCGGAGGCATGCATGGTCGCGGTCAGTTCATCGATGATGAGCCAGCGGGGCCGGGACTGAAGCGCCTTGGCGAGCTCGATGAGATATTTTTCGCCGGTCTGCAATATGCTGACCGGCAGGTCACGCCGCCCTGCGAGACCCACCGGCGCAAGGGCAGCCTGCGCCATCTGGTCGGCGCGGGCGGTGTCGCGCAGTAGACCGGCGCGCCCCGGCATGTCGGTCAGAACCACATTCTCCCCTGCCGTCAGCAGGGGGATCAGGCTGAGTTCCTGAAAGGTCATGCCGACGCCGAGCGACCGGGCGCGTGCCGGATCGGCGCGTCCGAGCGGGCGATCATCGACAAGGACACGCCCGGTATCCGGCGCCAATGTTCCGCTGGCGATTTTCGCCAACGTGCTCTTGCCCGAGCCATTGCCGCCATAGAGCGCCCGGCATTCGCCCGGTCCGACGGTCAGCGAGACATCGTCAAGCGCCCGGACCGGGCCGAAGACCCGTGTTATTCCATCAAGGACCAGCGTCATCCGGTCATATCCTCCGTCACGGACAGATCTGCGCCCCTTCCGAGGGATCGGGCGCGGAAGAAAGTGCAGGGCAGGGGCTCAGCGGAAATAGAGCGTGCGCACTTCATCCTGAGTGAGCGTTTTGTCGAGCGAGTCGGCATCCGACCGGCCATCGAGCAGCGCGATGGCTTCGTCGAGCGAGATGCATTGGACCTGTTCGCTGCACCAGGGCCGCGAGGTGTTGGCCTCACGCTCGACCACATAGGGTTCGGGGATCAGGATCGTGTTATTGAACGACGGGTTCAGCGGATTGGGCACCAGCTTGTCCGTGTCGAGCTTGCTGCCCGAAAGAATCTCGGCGGCGATGCGCACGGCGTCCGATCCGACACCGGGCGGGTTGGCGACGGCGACAGTCCGCAGATCGGGATCGTTCTTCCAGAGCTTGAGGTAGGACAGCACGTAATCGCCCGTCAGCGGTGGCCGGGATACACCCGCAGCCCTGTAGGCGCGGATCACGCCCTCGTTCATCACTTCCTGGATCAGCACCCCGTCGATCTTGTCGCCATGGGCGGCGAGAAGCCCCGACATGGCCTCGCGGGCCTGGGCCTGATCCCATCCGCCGGTCACCGAGGCGAGCAGCCTGACATCGGGGTGACGTGCCAGAACCTCGTCACGCGCCCGGACCCGCCAGTCGTTGGCCGTATTGCCTGCAAGCCCCTCGATCGCGACGATGTCGCCCTTGCCGCCGATGGCGTCGACCAGCCATTCGGTCGAGATCCCCCAGTATTGCGAATGGTCGAGCGAGACGTTCAGCACATTGTCCATCGGCAGCGGGTTGTCGGCCACCACCACCAGCACGCCGCTGTCGATGGCGCGCTGGACGATGGGCATCAACGGTTCGGCCGAGACCGGGTTGATGACCAGTGCGTCGATCCCCTGTGCCAGCAGCGCATTGATCTGCGAGATCTGGCCCGAGGCGCCCGATGTGGAATTGACGACGATGACATCGGACAGGACACCGGCAGCTTTCAGCTCGGCCGCCGTCTTTTCGACGCCGTCAACATGCTGGGCACGCCAGGCGTTGCCGATGAATCCGTTCGAAAAGCCGATCTTGAACGGACCTTTTCCATGATCGGCGTTCTTCAGGAAAGGCAGATCCTGGGCGGTGGCCGCCGAAACGGCACACACAAACATGCCGGCACCGGCCAGCAGAGCAGTCAGCTTCATTGTTGTTCCTCCTCCGAGATCGAATCGTCCTCCCGATTCGATCCATACTTTTAATATATCATATATTATGTAGCGGGTTCTTTATTATGTCGCCTGTTCGGCGAATGCCGCCTCGACCCATTGCATCGCTTCGCGAATCTCTGCAGCCGTCAGGTCACGCGGGAAATGGCGGATGTGCGGTGCAGTCATCGTGCGTTGCGCGATATGTTCCATCGCGTCCGCGTCCGGCGGGCTGGCCAATTCGGTCAGGCTGCGGGGCAGGCCGACGTCGCCATAAAAGGTGGCCAGCGCGCGGATCTCGGCCTCCGGTCGGCCTTCAAGGCGGATCTGGACCAGATTGGCATAGGCGACCTGGAATCCATGCAGGGCATCGGCATAGGGCTTGAGCGCCGTCAGGCCGCGGGTCATTGAATGCGAGATCGAGAGCCCGCCGCTTTCAAACGCAAGGCCGCTCATCAGCACGGTTGCTTCCACGACCCGCTCCAGCGCCGCACTGGGGACACCTGCGTCGATTGCGGTCAACGCGGCAACGGCCTCTGCCAGAAGCAGCCGGTGGCAAGCCCGGCCCAGCTCAACTGCGGAGAAGGATGATCCGGCGCCAAAGACATTGATCCCGCCTGCGGCATAGCAGGCCTCCGTTTCATAGATCTTGCCGATCGCATCGCCGATGCCCGCGACGAAGAGCTTCTTTGGTGCCTGCGCGATCACCGCGGTATCGACAACGACCAGCGCCGGATTGTTCTTCAGTTTCTCCACCGCGATCATCCGGTGGTTTTCGTCATACATCACGTAGTTGTGGCTCGTCGGCGCATCGGTCGAGGCGATGGTCGGGATCGTGACGACGATTGCGCCGTTGCGGTTGGCCAGCGCCTTGCCGACATCGATGCACTTGCCGCCGCCCGCCGCCGCCACGACCGCGGGTTCGCCCGCTTCCGCCGCGAGACGCTCGACCTCCGCCGGGGTGCATTCCCCCGAAAAGCGAAGCTGCCGGGCTGCCACGCCAGCCGCGCGGCAGGACGCATCGATGCTTTCGCCATGCTTGTCCTGAATCAGCGGATCGAGCACCAGAATCGCTGTATCGGCGATTCGCGCCAGTTCCGTTCCCAACTGCCGCAATGCTCCCGGTCCCTGCACATACCGGGACGGTGAACCAAAAACGATCATCATGTCCTCCCTCATACCGCTCCTGTCGATATTAATGCATGATGCATCATGTCACGCGTGCCGGGTCAATCTTAAAATCGAAATGATGCATCATGGATCATGCTTGTTTCGGCTGAAAGATCCCTCTATGGTCATGATGGGAGGAGCGCGGCCCGTATGAAAATGCGGGTGCGCGAATGACGGGGGAGGAGAGATTGATCTTGCATCTGATCGACGCGGCCGGAGGCCGCGATGGCGCGTTGCGTCTTTGGGCAGCGCACCCGGAGCCGGCACCGCCGTCTGCGGCGATCCGGATGGCGGCGGAAATGCAGTTCCCGTTCGCTCACTCATTCCGGCAGTCGGACGGTGCCCGGCGGGCGGGTCCCTTTCGTCATCCGGCGCCCAGTCCGGACGGCGCGAGCATTTCGCGCTTCATCGCCTGATCGCCCTGCGCCGCCCCTGCGGAACGGCGAAGAACATCCAACAAGAGGAGACCGACATGACCTTGCAACCGGACGTCAGCACGTCTGCGGGCCACAACAGCCATCAGCCCGATGCGACGACCATAGAACATCTGCGGGAACGCGCGCAGTTCATCCGGCTCGAGACGATCCGCCTGATCGATATCGCCAAGACCGGCCACTACACTTCGGTCTTTTCCGCGGCCGAGGTGTTCTCGGCGCTCTACTATGATGTGATGAACCTGCGCCGGGGTGAGCCCGGCTGGGAAGGGCGCGACCGCTTCACCATCGGCAAGGGCCATGCGGCGGTGGGTCTGTTCCCGATCTACGCCGATCTTGGCTTCTTCCCGAAGGAATGGCTCGACAGCTACACCCGGCTGGGCAGCCCCTTGGGCGATCACCCCGACATGCGCAAGGTGCCGGGGGTGGACTTCTCCTCGGGGTCCATCGGGCATGCGCTGTCGAACGCCATCGGCATCGCGCTGGCGCAGCGCTGGACGGGCCAAGACTACAAGGTTTTCTGCATGATGGGCGACGGCGAGATGCAGGAGGGCCAGGTCTGGGAAGCGGCCCTGTTCGCCGCGCAGAACAGGATGAAGAACCTGATCGCCATCGTTGACCGCAACGGCTTCCAGCTTGACGGTCGTGTCGACGAGGTGATGGGGATCGAGCCGCTCGACCAGAAATGGCGGGCCTTCGGCTGGGAGGTCCATACCGTCGACGGCCACGACATCGCCGCCGTCACGACGCTGCTGCGCCGCCTGCGCGCTGACGGAGCGCGCGAGAAACCGGCGCTGGTCATCTCGAAAACCGTCAAGGGCAGGGGCGTCTCCTACATGGAAACTGAACCGGGCTGGCATCTCGGCTGGCTCGATCCGACGGACGCCCAAGAGGCGATTGCCGAAATCAAGGCGCAGGTGATCTGAAATGAATGGACCGAAATCCCCCAATTCCTGGCAATATCGCGGGCTGAACATGGTCAACCCCGGGCTCGACCACCTGTCGAACGGGCTGATCGATCTGGTGAAAACCGGGCACAATGTCGTCGCGGGTTCCGCCGACCTGCAATATTCAAACGGGCTGAACCGGTTCGCCGAGGCCTATCCCGACCGCTATATCTCTTTCGGCATCTCGGAACAGAACATGGTTTCGACCGCGGCCGGGATCGCGACGACGGGCGTCGTGCCCTTCGTGGCGACCTTCGCCTCGTTCCTTGGGCTGCTCACCTGCGAGCAGATCCGCATGGACGTGGCCTATTCCGCGCAGCCGGTGCGGCTCGTCGGCCACCACACCGGCATCTCGCTCGGGTTCTACGGGACCTCGCACCATGCCACGGAAGACATCGGCACGATGCGCTCGATCGCCGACCTGACCGTGGTCTCGCCCTCTGACGGTGCGCAACTCGAGGCCGCGATCCGCGCCTCGGCCAACTGGGATCAGCCGATCTACTTCCGCATCGGCCGCGGCCGGGATCCTGTGGTCTACGACGGCGGCACCACCTTCGAATTCGGCAAGGCGCATGTCCACGGTTTCGGCGAGGATCTGACCATCATCGCCTGCGGCATCACCGTCCATGCAGCGCTCGAGGCGGCGGCGGCGATGAATGCGGCTGGTCGCTCGGTCGGGGTGATCGACATGGCCTCGATCAAGCCGCTCGACCGCGACGCCATCATCGAGGCGGCGGACCGTTCAAAGAGCGGCCGGCTGATGACGGTCGAAGAACACAATGTGCTGGGTGGTCTCGGTGCCGCCGTGGCCGAAGTGCTGACCGACGAAGGCAAGGGCATCCGGCTCAAGCGGCATGGCATCCAGGACGAATACAGCCTGATCGCGCCGCCGACGCATCTTTACGCGCATTACAAGCTCGACGGGGCCGGCATACGCGCCGTCGCCGAAGAATTCCTGCGCAGCTGACGGGGGGAAGCGGGATGAAGACAGCAATCGTGACGGGCGGCGGCACCGGTATCGGGCTTGCCACCTGTCGCCACCTTGCCGGAGCCGGATGGCACGTCATCGCCGGCGGTCTGGATCAGGAGGATGACCTTCCCGAGGGCGCCGAATTCGTGAGAACCGACGTGACCAGCGCCGCCGATCTGGCCGCGCTGGTGGGCCGGGCCGACCGGGTCGACGCGCTGGTCAATTGCGCGGGCGTGTTGCGTCAGGAACGCGAATGGCAGGTCGAGGATTTCCGCTTCGTTCTCGACGTGAACCTGACGGCGAGCCTTGCCGCCGCCACCGCCGCGCTGGAGAAGCTCGAAGCGGCGCGGGGATCGGTGGTGAACATCGCCTCGATGTGGAGCTATTTCGGCTCGCCGAAATCGCCCGCCTATGCGGCGTCGAAAGGTGGAATCGTGGCGCTGACACGGTCGATGGCGGTGGCCTGGGGCGGGCGCGGGGTGCGCGTCAATGCCGTCGCGCCGGGTTGGATCATGACGCGCATGGGTCTTGGCGCGAAGAACGATCCGTTGCGTGAACCGAAGATCACCGGGCGCATTCCGCTCGGCCGTTGGGCCGAACCGGCCGAGGTCGCCTCGGTGATCGGCTTCCTCGTCTCGGATGCGGCGAGTTATGTCCACGGGGCGCTGCTTCCGATCGACGGGGGATATTCCGTCGCCTGAACCGGAACGGGGTGAAGGGCCTGCCTTCCACCCCGTCCCAATGACCATCAGCGCGGTTTCTTGGCCTCGCGCTCGGCCAGTTCTTCCCTGCGCAGAATCAGCTCCTCGCTCCAGGCGATATCCGCCTGCATCGCCTCGCGGGCCCCGACCGGGTCGCCCGCATGCACCGCCGACAGAAACCGGAAATGCTGATGGTTGTCGGCGGTCAGCCGACGGATCGGGATCTCTTCGTGAAAGGTGCGCAGGAACGGGCCCATCAACGTCCACATGTTTTCGCAGATCGCTTCGACATAGGGCATTTCCGAAAAGCGCAGGATCATGAAATGGAAATCCCGGTTGGCCTGGGCCGCCTCACGCGGGCTCTGCGCCGCCGCCTTCGAGAAAAGGGCGTTCTGCGCTTCGAGTTCCTCGATCATCCGGGCCGTCGCGATCTGGCCGGTCCGGTAGGCGGCCATCCCTTCGAGATCCTTGCGGATCGCCACGATCTCGCGCAGGTCCCGCGTGGTCAGGTTCGGCACGATCACCGAGGTCGCGGCCTTGACCTCGAGCGCCCGTTCGGACGCGAGGCGGAAGATCGCCTCGCGCACCGGCGTGATCGAGGTGCCGTAATGCTCGGCCACCGCGCTGATCGTCAGCCGCTCACCCGGGCGGTATTCACCGTCCATCAACGACAGACGGAGCGATCTGTAGATTTGCTCCGAGAGGTTTTCCTTGATAACCGCTCTTGGTGGCATGCCGAGATATCCGAAATGATTTTCTCTTCTCATAGACGAAGCACGGATGCTGCGCCAGCCGGAGAGGATTTGTCCGCGGGCGCGGGGGCATCAGCCTCCGAAGCGATATTCCGGCAATCCGCGGATCCCCAGCCCGTCGATCACGAAGAGCGAACCGGCGAGCGGCCCCGTCTCCTCTATGCCCGGCACCGGGGCGCGCAGCATCGAGGTGACATACAGTCGGTCGAGCTGCGGTCCCCCGAACATCACCGAGGTCACGCAGACCACCGGCATGTCGATGGTCATAAGCCGCCTGCCTTCGGGGGAGAAGCGATGGATCTTGCTCTTGTAGACACCGGCAGACCAGACGCATCCCTCGGCATCGACGGTGGCGCCATCCGGGAGGCCGTCCTCGGGCCCGAACGCGACGAACCTGCGCTTGTTGGACAGTTTGCCGGTGTCGATGTCGTAGTCATAGGCCCAGATCGCCTTTGACCGGCTGTCGGCGAAATAGAAGATCGAGTGGTCCGGGCTCCAGCACGGGCCGTTCGAAACGGTGATGCCGTCATCGATCTGGCTTACCCGCAGGTCGGTGTCGACGCTGTAGAGCAGGCCGAGGGGCGCCGTCTCGGTCGTCTCGAGGCTGCCGGTGACGAAACGGCCGCGCCGGTCGACCTTGCCATCGTTGAGCCGCACCGTATCGCCCTTGTGTGAGACCCTGTGGATGAGCTCCGCTTCGCCGGTCGCGAAGTCGAAGCCATAGATCCCGTCGGCAAGCGACAGGAGGGCGCCGCCGTTCTTCCTCAGCGCGAGGGAGCCGATGTTTGCCGGAACCGGCCAGCTTTCCACTCCATTGCCGTTCTGGTCCGCACGAAAGATGCGATTGCCGAGACTGTCTATCCAGTAGAGCTTCTGCTCTTCCACGTCCCATAGAGGACCTTCGCCCAACAGCGTTTTGCAATCGACGATAGCCTTGATGTCCATGATGGATCCTTTTGATACGGGTAGTTTGCTGCTTACAGCCCGGGTTGGTTGCGACGGTGGGCGCTGACGGCGAGGATCAGCAGCGCGCCTTTTATGATCATCTGGTAGTAGGTCGAGATGTTCAGCAGGTTCAGCCCGTTCCCCAGAAGCGCGAGGAACAGCACCCCTGCCGCCGGTCCAGCCACACCGCCGAGGCCGCCCGAAAGCTGCGTGCCGCCGAGTGCGGTGGCCGCGATGGAGTCGATCCCGAACGGTGCCCCCACGAGAGGATCGCCGCTCGCCAGCCGCGCCGCGAGGTTGAGGCCGCCGAGGCAGGCGAACAGGGAAGACAGCAGATAGGCCACGAGAATGATCCGCCCGGTATTGACCCCGCCCAGAAGCGCACTCTGCGGCGAGGCGCCGGTCGCCATCAGGTGCAGCCCGAAGCGGCTGTGAGAGATCGCCATGCCGGCGATGAGCACCGCCAGCGCGGTGAGGATCACCGGAAGCGGCAGGCCAAACAGTTCGGCCCCGGCGTAGGATCTCATCCAGTCCGGCACCGTGCCCCCGGGGATCGGCCGTATCAGGAGCGCAAGGCCCTGAACCGCCGTCATGGTCGAGAGCGTCATCAGGATCGGATGGATGCCGAATTTCAGAATGCCGGTGGCATTGACCAGTCCGACGGCGAGCGCGGCGAGCACCGCGAGTGGCACCGCGAAGGGAATGTCGTGGCTGGCGATGGCCGTGGTCAGCGAAACGACCGAGCCGACCGAAAGATCGAGCCCCGCCGTCAGGACCACGATGGTCTGCCCCACCGTCACCAAGATCAGGCTGGCCTGCTGATTCAGGATGTTGATCAGGTTCTGGGCCGAGAGTGCATGCGGCGAGGCGATGCCCAGCCCGATGGCGAGGATCGCAAGCAATACCATTACCGGCAGGGCCGAGAGACGGCGAAGCCGCGCGGCCGTGGTCGCTCTGGCAAGTTTCATCGCTGTCCTCCCCTGATGGCCGCGGCCATGATCCGTTCCTCGGTCGCCTCGGCGCCCGGTATTTCCGCGACTGTGGCGCCGTCGCGCACGACGACGATCCGGTCGCAAAGGCCGATCAGTTCGGGCAGTTCGCGCGACGTGACGAGCACCGGCACGCCGCGGTCGGCCAGCTCGCGCAGAATGGCGTAGATCTCGGATTTGGCGCCGATGTCGACGCCGCGCGTCGGTTCCTCGCAGATCAGCAGCCGCACGCCCCGGACCAGCCAGCGCGCCAGCAGCGCCTTTTGCTGGTTGCCGCCCGACAGTTCGCCGATGGTCTGCCCGGTATCGCGCAGCCGGATCCGGAGACGCCGGACCTGTGCCTCGATCTCCGCCTTCGGCTGCGGGGCCGATCGGCCCAGGCCCAGACCCGGCAGCAGGCCCGCCGAGATGTTGCGCGCCACGGAAAGCGGCAGGAACAGTCCGTCGGCCTTGCGGTCCTCGGGGATCAGCCCGATCCCCGCCGCGATGCCACCCGTCGGCCCCGAGTGATCGAAAGCCTTGCCGTCGAACAGGATCTCGCCCGCCTCAAGCGTGTGACCTTCGTAGATCGCGCGGGTAATCTCGATCTGGCCCTGTCCCTCGAGCCCGGCAAGGCCGACGATCTCGTTGCGCCCGACCGACAGGTTGACGGGCCCGGCCAGCCCCTCGACCTTCACCGCCCGCAGTTCGAGCAGGGGTGCCCCTGTCGCCGGTGCGGGACGTGGCGGGTAGAGCTGATCGAGTCTCCGGCCCACCATGGTGGTCACCAGTTCCTCGGGGCCGGTATCCTTCATCAGGAAATGACCGGCATATTGACCGTCCTTCAGCACGGTCACCTCGTCGCAGAGATCAAAGAGCTCGGGCAGCCGGTGCGAGATATAGAGCACTCCCTTGCCTTCGGTCCGCAACTGCCGGATCAGTGCGAAAAGCTGCGCTGCTTCCCGGTCGCCAAGCGCCGCCGTCGGTTCGTCGAAGACGAAGATCCGCGCGTCCCGCATCACGCCCTTGGCGATCTCTACCATCTGCTGTTCGGCGACCCGCAGGCTGCCGGTCAGCACGTCCGGATTCAGATCCAGCCCGACGCGCGCCAGGATCCGGCGGCTTTCCTCGCGCATGCGGGGCCGGTCGATCAGGCCGAGCCGGTTCCTCGGCTCGCGGCCGAGAAACAGGTTCTCGGCCACCGACAGGTTGGGCAGCAGGATGAATTCCTGAAAGATCGTTGACACGCCCGCGGCGCGGGCCTGTTCGGCCTGATGCCACGAGACCGGCGCGCCGCCGACCCGGATCTCGCCCGAACTGGGCGGAAATACCCCGGAGATGATCTTCATCAACGTGGATTTCCCCGCCCCGTTCTCGCCCAGAACGGCGTGGACGCTGCCCGGCCGAAGCGCCAGAGATACCCCGCGCAGCGCCTGCACCGGACCGAACGACATGGTGATGTCGGTGACTTCAAGCAGCATCGCCTTCGCTCCCGGTTACTTGCCGTATAGCTCTTTCAGCTTTTCGTCCGGCAGCGGCGAGCCGACCCAGTAGGCATCGCCCAGATCGGCGCGATAGAACCCGTCGATCTGATCGCCGAGGATGGGCGGCGGATTGACGAGGTTGTCGCGCGCGATCGGCGCCCCTTCCAGGACCCTGAGCGCGGCGATGACGCCCTGCTGGCCGAACCAGGTCGGGCTGACCGGCGCCACCGATTGCAGGCCCTTTTCCTTCCATGTGCGTAGAAAGCCGTTGTTGGCCTCGCCGGTCATCGGGATCATCGGCAAGCCGTTTTCCTCGAGCACCTCGGCGCAGGCCTGCGTCATCGCGCCGCCCGAAGACCAGATGCCCTGTACATCGGGATGTGCGATCAGCAGCGACTCGCAGACCTGCTTGCCCTTGTCGTAGGCCCAGTCGCCGAAGCCCTGATCAATGATCCTGATGTCCGGATAATCGGCAAAGACCTCGGTGACGCCACGGAAACGGTCGTTGTCGATGGAATTGCCCGAGATGCCGCGTAGGGCGATCACGTTGCCCTTGCCGCCGAGCGCCTCGGCCAGGAATTTCGCGCCGTCGCGCCCGAACTGCGCGTCATCGGCCAGAAGTTTGACGGTGTAGTGCTCGGGCGTGGCGTTGGATGAAAAGATGATCGTCGGAATGCCCGCCGCATGGGCCTTTTCCAGCGCGCCGTTGAGCGCCACCTCCGAACCCGGCGAAACCAGGATCGCATCGACGCCGCGGGCGATCAGGCTTTCGATATCCGCGACCTGCCGGTTCACGTCGCCGCCCGCGTCTGAAATGATCAGCTGGCTGATCTCGGGGTGAAGGGCGGCCTCGTTCTTCAGTTCCTCGACCATCTGCACCCGCCAGGTGTTGACCACCGAGATGTTCGAGAAGCCGAGGACGAAGGACTGTTTCGTCGAGGCCGGCAGATCGACCATTGGTGCGCCGGCGACCGGCGAGAGCGCGGGGTTGAGCTCGGGCGCATCCGCGAAAGCGGGGCCGATGGCGAATCCGGCAAGCATTGTGCCGGTCAGCAGGATCTTTTTCAGCATCATGGTTTCTCCTCCCTGAGATACATGTCTTCGGGCATCGCCCGTATCCGCTCCCCCGTCAGGCAGCGGCAGAACTCCTCATCTGGCGCGCAGGCGGGCGAGGGCCGCGGCCCCGGCGATGATCAGGCCCTGCACGATGAGCTGCGCGGGCTTGCCCACGCCCATCCCGGTCATGAGATTGGCCAGGAACGTCAGAGCGATAGCCCCGGCGAAGACGCCGCCCACACCGCCCGCGCTGGCGCCGAACGTCGTGCCGCCGAGCACCACTGCCGCGACCGAGGCCATGACCAGATCGGCCCCGAGGTTGAGCGTGCCGGTGCCGATATAGCCCGTGAGCATGATGCCCGCGATCCCGGCGCAGATCCCGCACAGGACATGGGCGACCACCAACTCCTTGCGCACCGAGATCCCGCCGAGCCACGCTGCGCCATAGCTCGCGCCGGTGGCGCTCAGGGCATGGCCAAAGACTGAACGGCGCAACATCACCGCCGCGACGATGGCGATGACGAGCAGAACGATCCCCGCGATGGGGAAGGTGCCCCATCGGCCCGTTGCGATCCAGCGGATCAGTGGATGCACCGCTCCTCCGGGGGCGCCGCCCGAGATCAGATAGCTCGTTCCCACGAGCATGACCGAGACACCCAGCGTCACCACCACTGCGGAGGCGCGCACGAAGGCGATCAGCACGGCGTTGAACATTCCGATCGTCGCGCCGAGCACGAGCGGAATGGCCAGCGACATCCACGCCGGCCCCGCGGCGAAGGCCGGCAGCGCCAGGGTGACATTGGTCACGGCAATCACGCCGCCGACCGAGAGATCTATCGAACGGCCGATCATCGGCAGGCTTTGCCCGATCGCCGTCAGCGCAAGCGGCACCGACTGCCGCAATATGATCAGCAGAAAAGGCAGGGAAAGCAGTCTCGGCTGCTCGATTGCGGCGATCACGATCAGCAAGGCCAGCGCAGGCCAGGCCGGAATCGCCACCGCTTTGCGCAGTAAACCCGCAGCATGCGCCCCGAGCATGCGCCCGAAACCCGCTGTCGCCGTTTTCGGCATAAGTCCTCTCCCCCCTTGTCGCGTCGCATCCCCGCTGCGGTCATGCAGGGGAATTCCTCGCCCGACGCCCTCACTCGTCCGGCCAGTGATGCGATGCTTCCCCCCTTCTCCGGCGCCCCTCCTCCACGACGGTCGCCTTCCGTCTCCCGGTTTGGCCCCGAGGCCAGTTGCGATCAGACTGGTTTCCGGTGCTGCCTTACCGGGAGGCATTAGTCAAGCATCATGCATCATGCATTACATTGCAAGGGGTGATCTGTGGAGAGATCCGGCCTGTATTGATCTCAATGGAAGTTCGGCTGATCTGAACCGGTTCCGGGCGTTTCCTATATGGCTTTTCGTCCTGGTTGGGCCGCGTCCGCTTTGGGCATCGGGCTGGTTAAACAAGCCCGATCTGGCGTTTTCCCGTCAAGCGATGAATGCGGGCGGCGGGTGTTATAGACATTCAGATGCCGACCGACCCCGGCGCGGGCCTTTGAGGCGCTGGCATAGGCCCGCAGGTAGACCTCTTCGTATTTGACCGTCCGCCACAGGCGCTCGACGAAAACGTTGTTCCGCCTGTGGCCGATTGGCCGATCAGGATCCCGGTGAAGCCCTGCCGCGATGAATGGCCGGGTCTCTGCTCGGCCGTATTCACAATGCCCATCGCATCGATCTGAAGGGAGACGGCATACGCCGAGAAAGGGCCAGGTCCGGATTGACCCAGACCGGAAACCCCGAAGTCATCATCCAGGACGAACAGCGGCAGCCCAAGGACCAGCAGTCGAATGACTGTCCTGAACTTACTGAAACAGCTGTCCGGTTCTCCGAAATCCGCAGGAGGTACGCATGGTCCGTGACCTGAGCCCCAGTTTCCCTCCGGGATTTGGGAGAGTCCTTGGGTTGATTTCTGGTCCTAAGCGGCCCGCTTTTCCAATCGGATCTTCATGGCAAATTCCGTCGGTGGGACATTTCCCAAGGCGGAATGAGGTCTGTGTCGGTTGTAGTCCTCCTTCCAGCTGGCGATCTGGGTGCGAGCGTCGGCGAGGGTTGAGGACAGCACCTCGTTCAGGAATTCGTCGCGGAACCGCCCGTTGAGGCTCTCGATGAATCCATTTTGCATGGGCTTTCCGGGTGCGATGTGGTGCCAGGCGATCTCGGTCCGCTGACACCATGACAGGATCGCCATCGATGTGAACTCCGTTCCATTGTCGCTGACGATGGTGCCGGGGCATCCCCTTCGAGCGATGACTGCGTCCAGCTCCCGCACGACCCTTGCGCCAGACAACGACGTGTCGGCGACCAGCGTCAGGCATTCATGCGTGAAATCATCCACGACCGCCAGAACCCGAAAACGGCGATTGTCGGTAAGGGCATCGCTGATGAAATCGAGGCTCCTGCGCTCATTTTCGGCTTCCGGCACCGCGATCGGGCGACGTGTCTCCAAGGGGTGCGAGCGGTTCGAGGGTTCATCTAGATGCTTGGCCGCAGACTGCAGGCCGGCGAGAGCTTTCTGCGAGAAATCCCCGAGGACATCGCACCCCCGGCCGCGGGAGGGCGCGAAGAATAACAGGTTGTAGGTGGCCTTGTTCAATCCCAGACCGGGGGCCATTGCCGGGCCGCATGGGCCAGCGCCTGTATCCAGACAGTCTCCCCCGCCTTGTCAAATTCGTACACCCGCTCTGGCCACCGCCGTCGTTGGTATTTCGCGGATCGTATGTCGGGGAGGCCTGCTCGATGCGGCATGGGGAAATGGTGCTTTTTACGACCGGTTTCCGCGGCGTTTGGAGCGGCATTGGTGCGGGGTCACCGGTGGGCATGATTATTCCACTGGCAGCGCTCCGTGAACTGGATCGTGACCAATCTCCCCTTATCCCGGCTGCGGGGGTTTCACTCGACATGCGATGCTGATTGCGCGGGGATATCGTCTGGATCGCGCCGATCGTGAACCTCATGGCGAAGGCCCGGCTGAGGGATCTGGAGGAACGGGCTTCGGTATCGCCAAACTGGTGATGCTGGAACGCGGAAAGCCTTGGGCATGTCGCCTTCGTTCTTGACGTTTTCATCCCGAAGATTGTCGGGGGGCGTGCCTTCGCCGCGGTCTGTCCGCTTTTCGGCGCACCGAACATCAGGGAGTGGCAGACGGGTGTTCGGCGTCGTATCGAATGGGTTGTTCGGTACAGGGCCAGTCCTGCGCTTGCGGATCAGGCCGCGTGGACGGTCTGTTCCCCTAGGTGGCTGTGCCTGATGCCCTGTCCGAACGGCGCTGCCTCTGACAGGCGGCGGCGATGCTGGTCGCGTAGCGGCAGTGCGGCGGGCGCAGGCCGTGGATCAGCAGGGTCCGGCGCGCTGTGGGGCGGGCTCCGCTGATCCAGAACGCCACACCTTTCTGCCGCGCCTTCTGCGCCAGCCCCTCGATCATGTTCGCCCCGGTCGAATCCAGAAACGGCACCGACGAAAGATCGAGCACGAAGGCCCGGTGTCTGTCCTGTATCCGGTCGAGGATCGCCCCGATAGAGGCCGCCGCGCCGAAGAACAGCGCCCCGCTGACCCGATAGACGACGATTTCGGGATCTGTGGCGCGGCTTTCGTCATAAGGCCTGCGCGGATAGGTATCGTCGCCGATATCGGAGGCGACCAGCGGGGCCTGAGTCTCGACCGTGGTCATCCGGCTCATCCGCTGGATGAAGACGACGGCGCCAAGCGCGAAACCCACGACGATCGCCTCGGTCAGATCGCGGAAGATCGTCAGCAGGAAGGTCACGGCAAGGACGACGCTCTCGCCCCAGCCGGAGCGCAGCAGCACGCCGACCGCGCTGCGATCGATCATGTTCCACGCGACGATCGCCAGAACCCCCGCCAGAGCCGCCAGCGGAATGAAGGAGGCCAGCGGCGCCGCGATCAACACGAAGAGCAGCAGGAAGACCGAATGCAACATCCCCGCGACCGGGCCATGCGCGCCGGACCGGACATTGGTCGCCGTCCGCGCGATGGTGCCGGTGACGCAAAAGCCGCCGAACAGCGAAGCGCCGACATTGGCCACGCCCTGCGCGACCAGCTCGCAGTTCGAGCGGTGCCTGCGTCCGGTCATGCCGTCGGCGACCACGGCGGAGAGCAGCGATTCTATCGCGCCCAGAAGCGTGAAGGCGATCGCCGCGGGCATGACCGCCATGATCTTGCTCATGGAGATGTACGGCAGGTGGGGCAGGGGAAGCGACGAGGGGATCCCGCCGAATTTCGTGCCGATGGTCTCCACCGGCAGATGGGCCGCATAGGCGATCAGCGAGGCGGTGACGACCGCGATCAGCAGCCCCGGCCAATGCGGCCGGTAACGCTTCAGCACGAGGATGACCGCGATCGTGACACAGGCCAGCCCGAGCGCCGCGGGTGTCAGCGTTCCGCGCACCGACCAGAGCGCCTGCAGCTTTGCCGCCAGAGCCCCCGGCTCATGCGCGAGCGACAGCCCGAGAAGATCCCTGAGCTGGCTTGCGAAGATGATGACCGCGATCCCGGCGGTGAAGCCGACCGTGACCGGGAAGGGGATGAACTTGATGAAGGTCCCGAGCCGCAACAGACCGATCAGCGCCAGCATGATCCCGGACAGAAACGTGGCGAGGATCAGCCCGCTCATGCCATGTTCGGCAACCGTGGCCGCGACCAGAACGATGAACGCGCCGGCGGGGCCACCGATCTGGAACCGCGATCCGCCAAGCGCGGAAACGAGGAACCCGCCGAAGATCGAGGTATAGAGCCCCTGCGCCGGTGTCGCGCCCGAGGCGATCGCGATCGCCATGGACAGCGGCAGCGCGACGATCGCCACCGTGAGCCCCGCCAGCGCATCGGCGCGCAGGTTCCGCAGGTGGTAGCCTTCGCGCAGGACCGTGATCAGCTTCGGTGTGTAGAGTTCGAGGAAGCCCGGGGCAGGGCTTCCATGGGCAATCGAGGCATTCATCTGTCAGCCGCACCATCGCATCGGGGCGGCGGGATCGTCGGCATGGGCTCGGCGGTCGCCGTCGCGTGTCAGAACTTCAGGGGCTCGGAGCGGGCTGTCTCACCTCGGTTCCCCTGTGAGCGGGCTGCCCTTGTCCCGGCTTTCCCAGCACTCTCCCGCGCCGCGGATGCTTTCGTCAAGATGCTGAGTGCATGGCGCGGCCAGAACGGATATCCCCGGTCTGCCGGGTCGAGGCGGCGCAGCTTCCGCTATTGCGCTCCTTCAGGCAATGTCGATGCGGGACAGGCGGTCTCGCAAGCGACCGGCTGCAACGTCAGGTTCGAAGGCACCAGCGGCAAGCATCTGTGGTCTCACAGGCAGCATTGTCGGTCAAATAGCATCATCCATGATATCGCGATGCAGGGGAATGTTGGGGATGGAGGATCGACAGGCCCCACGCCGATTCAAGAGAAGACTCCAAGACCCGGATCTTGTCGGTATCGGAGTGTTTGAGCCTGTGATTGTTATAAGTATGACGCGTCTAGGTGCGTCGTGGGCGGTACCTTTGCGACACGCAGGTTTTTGAAACACGCTCTATAGGCCAGTTTCGGGTTTTCCCGGGGCTGTCAGCGCGACAGCGAAGAATATCGCCTGCGCGATGTTCAGGCTTGCGCAGCCCAGCAGCGCCGCCGCCAGGTTCTCCGGGAATTGCGCACAGAGCGCTCCGGTCAAAGGGGCCAGCACGATCGGATTTGTGGTCGCGGTCCAGCGCGCCAGCGCCGACCGGCCAGCCAGGGTCATCGCGAAGAGCAGCGACCACCCCGCGGCGCTTGCCAGGACGGACACAAGCCAATGCAGCTGAAGGATCCAAACGAACTGATTGAACGCCAGCACCTGCGCATCCGTCACTTCAGGGCCGGAGGCGACGATGCTTTGGGCCTGCAACCCGACATATCCGAACCCTGCATGCCCCACCGGCGAGGTCACATAGCCATAAAACAGCAGGGCCGTCGGTATTGCACCGCTCCAGCCCCCGGGCATCAGCCGGCGCAGGCCCGGCACTGCCGACACATACAGAACCACGCTGAGCGTTGCGAGGCAGATTCCCCAGATCAGGCGCGTCGCCGATCCGTCCAGCATCAGCATCGCCATGTTCGGGTCAAGCCGACTCCTCAGCGTCTGTGAAAAGAGCGGCCAGGCCTCCGGACGGGGCACAAAACCGACCAGAAGCATATCCGCGGCGATCCAGAACAGCGCGCAGAGCAGGCCAGCCAGAAGCGGAAGGTTCTGCTTTCGATCCATCGGCTTTTCTCTTCCGTCAAGGTGATCTTGCACCCGGCATGTCCGCCGCCGAGACTTCGAACCGGGCTGCCCCTGAAAGATCCACCGGGGGCAGGGCTAGCCGGGATTGGTCCTGGCGGTCTCGTCCTCATCCTGCAGATGGCCAAGGAACGTCGCACTGCGGTATGCTTTGCGAAACAGACCGGCCTCCGCCAGACGTGGAACCAGTGCTTTCAGTGTAAGATCCAGTGACGAACGAGCACCGCCCGGCACCGCGATGAACCCGTCTATTGCCCCGGCCTCGAACCAGTTGCTGATTTCTGCGAAAGCGTCGTCAACCGTGCCGATCACCTGCCAATGCACCGAGGAGAGGATCTCCGGCCGGGCCAGAAGCTCTGCGACCGTGGGCTGTTCCGTCTCGACGATCCGGCGCAGACGCTCCCGATGTGTGCGGCCCCAGTTCGACGTGGAGGGCTGTGGCAGGTCCGACGGCAGGATACGCCGGCCGTCGGGCCACTCGCTCAGGTCGAGGCCGATCACCGAAAGCACACGTTCGACACGCTGCATGCGATCCACCCGGCGGTGGGTCTCAAGAAAAAGCGCGCGCGCCTCTTTGCGGGTCTCGCCAAGATAGAGGCTCAGCCCGGGCAGCAAGCGGATATCGCGTGGCGCGCGGCCATGGGCGCGCGCCCGGGCCGAAAGCTGGTCACGCATTGCCTTGGCCGAAGCGATATCCGGTGTCATGCCGAAGACCAGATCGGCCACCTGACCGGCGAAATCCACGCCTTTGGCCGATCCTCCCGCCTGCATCAACGGTATCCGCGGCCCGGGAAACCGGGGCAGATTCATCGGCCCCTCGACGGCAAATTCCGCGCCGTGATGTTTGATCGGCAGGATCTGCGCTGTATCCGCATAGCGTCCCGACACGCGGTCGACCAGCAGGGCTTCGGACGGGAAGCTCGACCACAGGGCGCGCACCACTTCGGCGAACTCGGTGGCGCGGGTATAGCGCGCGTCCGAGGGCGGCATCGCCGGCAGTCCGAAATTCTCATGTCCCTGCAAGGCCGTGACGATGTTCCACCCGGCGCGGCCGTGGCTGAGCCAGTGCAGTGACATCAGTTGACGCGCGACCAGATAGGGGTGGCCGAAGGTGGTGGATATCGTGGTGACCAGCCCGATCCTCGTGGTCTCGCGCGCGATGGAGGCCATAAGCAGGGTCGCGTCGAGGCTGGAAAATCCAAAGGATTGTTCCAGCACCGGCAAAGGCAGGTAATTGGCATCCGGGCGAAAGACGAAATCCAGATGCGCCGCTTCGGCCTGTTTCGCGGTGTCCAGGGCAAAATCGCTGGAATAGAGCCCCTCGATCCCACTGTCTGGCTGACGCCAGCCTTCGCCGCTCAGCCATGTCGGGGCGAGCGAGATGCCGATACACATTTTCGGTCGGAGCTTCATTGCCCTGCCTTTTCTCAATAGGGATGGCGACCCGCCTTGGGCGGGTCTGTCCCGTTTGACATGTTCCGCCACAGCCGTCACCTTGCGATGGCGGAGCGATTTCAGAAGCTGCCGCGGATTCCGATGCCGACCATGCGCGGGGTCGTCATGCTGGCCTGCGTGAACACCACGTCGCCGCGCGCCGATTCCAGAAGGACGGGCGTGCGTTCGTCGAAGATGTTGTTGGCATAGCCATAGACCTCGAGGCCGTCGCGGATCTTGTAGCTCGCTTGCACGTCAACGAGCGTATAGCCGTCGATGGCATAGGCTGGCGTGTTCGCGGTGTTGGAGTAGTATCCGTCCACATAACGGACCTGACCGCCGATGTTCAGCCGGTCATTCACGTCCCAACTGGCACCGAGGCTGAGGGTTTTTCCGGGGGCCCGGGCGAATTCGTTGCCTTCATAGGCAGTCGCATCGGAAAAACGGGTGAAGTCGGTGTGCAGGAGACCCGCGCTCGTCCGCAGGGTCAGCGACTCGATCGGTCGATAGTCGAGGCCGACTTCCAGGCCATAGGCCTCGGCCTTGTCGGCATTGATCGTATGAACGTAGGTCGTGCCGCCGATCGTCTGGGTGATGTTCTGCTGGGCGTTCCTGTAATCCATGTAGAACAGGTTGCCCGTCAGGAACAGTTTGTCATTCAGCAAATTTGCGCGCGTAAAGAGTTCGTAATTCCACACTGTCTCGGCGTCGAACTTCTCCCATTCCTTGGAAGAATAGAAGTCGAGCGAGACGCCGCCGGGGTTGTACCCCTTGGAAACCATCGCCCCGACCGTCCACTGCGGCGTCGCATCATAGGACAGCGTGAGTTTTGGCAAGACCTCCTCGAACGTGTGGTCGTAATCGACGTCGCTATTTGCAAAGCTCGCCACCACGTCGCCGGTGCGGCGGATTTGGTCCCGTTGGTATCGAAGCCCGCCTGTCAGGGTCCAGCGCTCATCGATCCGCCAGCCGAGTTCGCCATAGATGCCCAGATTGTGCTTTTGATCCTTGAAGGTCGAGATCCCACCTTGGTTGAGTGTCTCGTTCTGGGTCGTGTAGGCCATATAGACGCCTGCAACACCGCTGAGCGTATCCGTTGGCGTGCCGTAGGTCAGCTTCGTCTCGTTGGTGTAGTTGTCCTGATCGACGTCCGCGTCGCCAGCCGTCGGGGTGCCGACGCGCCGCTCGACATCCGAGGTCGAGAACTGCCCCTGGTTGGACAGGATGAGCCCGTTGCCGAGGTTGTAATCCACATCGAGGATTGCCGTATCGGTGGTTTGTTCCCACCCCGGCATCCAGGTGGTGATGGATTCCAGCCTGTCATAGGGCGGGCCCGAACCTTCGGCGCTCGGACGGGTCATTTCGCTGTGGCTGAGGGTCAGTTTCGCCTCAAGACCATCGATTTCGGTCGGCACCCAGAGCAGCTTCGCCCGGGCGTTGGTGGATTTGAAATCCTGCCCGATGCTGTTCTGGATGAAGCTGCTGCCGACGTAATCGATGAAGGTGTCCCGGCCGCTGTAATCGAGCGAGATGCGCGCCGCGAGCTGATCGTTGATCGGCCCCGACCATGCCAGCGAGGCGCGGCGCTGATTGTAGTTCCCTGCTTCGAAACGATAGGCGCCTTCGGGCGTGAAGGTCGGGTCCTTGGTGTTGACGACGATCGCGCCGGCAATGGCGTTTGCGCCCTGTGTCGTGGTCTGCGGGCCGCGGAAGACTTCGATGTTCTCGACATCCCAGGTCGAGGTCGCGCCGAAGTAGAATTCGTTGTAGCTGAGATAATGACCGTCGAGGTTGATCGTCGCACGCGGGACCGATCCGGCGAAGAAGGCATTGGCGCCGGTATGCGGCCCTTCGGTATTCTGGCCGCGGATAATGGGCGTGCTGACGCTGTCGGCATAGATCACGTTGGGTGTCCCCGCGATGACGCCCCGCACGTCGTCCTTGCCGGCGCGCTGATTTTCGATCTCTTCCGCCGAGATTACGGTAACCGATGACGCCGTTTCTTTCAGGTCCCGTGTCACCTTTTCGCCGGTTACGGAGATCGTATCCAGCACGATGACGTTTTCCGGCGAGGACTCTTGTGCGTGGGCGGACGGCGCCGACATTGCGGCGACGATGGAAAGCAGGCTGGCACTCAGCGCCAGTTTGCCGCGACATCTTCTTGGCATGGTATCACCCCGAGGTTTGAAGGATCACATACTCGGGCTGGCGCGGGCTGGCATCATATGGTTCGTTCTGAATTGCAGAATGCATACCGCATGTCAATTTCAGCCGATGCGCGCCATCTTTACCTTCCGCGCCATCGGGCTTTAATGTCACACTCTCGCCCGTCGGGCATACCGAAGGGCAAGGAGGCCCAGGCATGATAGAATTCGAGCCTTTTCCCGATGAAGATGCGGAAGCGCAGGGGCAGAAGCGGTCGGCCACGATCCAGTCGATCACGATCGCGATGCGCTTTCTCAATGTTCTGGCGCTGGCCGGGCAGGCCCTGCCACTGGTGGATCTGGCCCGGCAGACCCGCACCGGACGCTCGACCGCGCATCGCTACATGCAGAGCCTGGTGAAGGAAGGGCTGGCCTCACAAGACCCGGTAAGCGGTCATTACGACCTGGGGGCGGGGGCGCTGTCCATCGGGATCGCCGCCTTGCGCCGTGTGGATGCGGTTGAAATGGCTGGCGTCCAGATGAAGCAACTGGCCGCGAACCATGCAATGAGCGGCGGTGTCGCGATCTGGACGGACCGCGGGCCGACACTGGTGCGGTGGTATCGCAGCGCGTATTTCTCGATCACGCCACTTGGACTGGGCGATACGCTGCCGGTGGACAATACGGCCTGCGGACTGGTGTTTCAGGCTTTTCTGCCGCGGGCGACCATCGAGGCCGCACGGCGCGTGCAGCCTGCGCATTTCGTTGGCACCTTGCCGGGCAAACCGGTGATTGACCGTGTCCGTCGCGAAGGCTGGGCCGAACTGACCAGCCATCTGCTTTCGAACGTCACGGGGCAGGCGGCACCGATTCTCGATGCACAGGGGGAATTGACCTGCGTGGTCACGACCGTCACCGACCTTGGCAAGCTGAATCGGCCCGAGGATCGGCTGGCTCTGCAGGATGTGGCGCGGCTGATCAACCGCGCAACGGGCGGTCAGGTCTGTTTCGACTGACCCCGCGGCTGATCCATCGCGCCTCCGCGCGGGATCACCAACGGCCGCCCGGTCAATGGATCGGGCATCACCAGCGCCGACAGGCCAAAAACCTCGCGGACCAGATCCTCGGTGACGATCTGTTCTGGCTTGCCTTCGGCCACGATCGCTCCGTCACGCATCGCCACTAGATGCGAGGCGTAGCGAAAGGCGAGATTCAGTTCGTGCAGGACAGTGACAATTGTCCGGCCTTGGCGGTTCAGCTCGGACAAAAGCTCCAGCAGTTCGACCTGATGCACGATGTCGAGCCACGTCGTCGGTTCGTCGAGCAGCAGAATCGGCGTTTCCTGCGCCAGCGCCATGGCGATCCAGACCCGCTGTCGCTGCCCACCCGAAAGCTCCGCCACCGGACGCGAGGCCAGATCGGCGATCCCCGTTGCCTCCATCGCCGAACCGACGGCGGCTTCATCCGCGGGAGACCACTGGCGCAGCAGGCTCTGGTGCGGGAACCGGCCGCGGGCGACGAGATCGGCGACGGCAACCCCATCGGGTGCCGCAGGCGATTGCGGCAAAAGCCCGACCCGGCGCGCCACCTCGCGCGTCGGCAGGTCGGAAATCGCCTTGCCGTCTAGGATGATGCGCCCGCTCTCAGGCGGCAGGAGCCGGGACAGGGCGCGCAGCAGCGTTGACTTGCCGCAGGCGTTCGGGCCGACGATGGCCGTGAAGGCGCCATCGCGGATACCAAGCGACAGATCCTTCGCTATGACGCGGGCCTCATAGCGAAGCGTCACCGTATCCGCCATCAGGCGATGCGACATGACCGTTTCCTGACTTTTTCGTCGTTCCATTCGTGTGGTATCATATTGCATTGCGGTATGTGATCTGCAATACGGATACGCATATTCCCGGCTACGCCCGCCAGCGCCGCAAGCCATCTGCCCGGATCTCAACACCTGCATGCGCGGTCTAATCCGCCGAAGGGGGATGCCATGGCTGAAAGCGGCAAACACACGCCCGAAACCGGATCCGTCGAGGATCCCGAGGGGCTTCTGGAACGCGAAGATCACATGCAGGGCATGGAGCGGATCGAGATGCGGGTTGTCCGCATAGATCGCCCCGTGCCTTCGGTCGCGCGGGTGATCGGGCATATCGCTCCGCAGGATCCCGCGGCATGGACGCCGCCGAACCAGGCCATCCGCATCGCCGTGGCGCAACCAGAAGGGCAGCGTCCGGTGATGCGGGTGTATACGGTGCGCCGGTTCGATCCCGCGACTGGTCTTCTGGAGATCGATTTCATCCTGCATGGCGATGACAGCCCTGCGATGCGCTGGCTGCACGACGCAAGGCCAGGAACCTTGCTGCCGATGATCGGGCCACGCCAGCATGTGGTGCCTCTGCCGGTGGAGGGGAAACGCGCGGCGATCTTTGCCGACGAAACCGCCATTCCCGCGGTCTGGGCGATCCTGAACGCCTGGACGCCCGCGGCCTGGACGCAGGGCCTTGAAAGCGATGTCTGGATCGAGACCGCCGACCCTGCCGCCTTTGATGAACTTCCCCGCCCCGAGGGATTAAACCTGCATCTGCTGTTGCGTGTGGAGGGGGAGCCTGCGGGCGCGACGGGGCATCTGGCCGCCGCTGCCCGCACGATTTCCGATCCGGGAGCCTGTGTCATATGGGCCGCCGGCGAACGGCAGGAGATGCGCCGGATACGAGAGCATTTCCGTGCCGCCGGCGTACCGCGCGATCAGTTGCAGGTTGTGGGCTACTGGAAGCTCGGCATCAGCGGCACGGAGCTCGACCGGGTGCGCCTTGCGGAATATGCGGCGCTATTGGCCAAAGGCAGGACACTCGCCGATCTGAGCGATGACGAGTTGCCGATCTGATGCAGGAGGCCGCCATGTTCCGTTTTGCTTTCCTCACCGCCTGCGCATTTGTGTTGCCGCTTCAGGCGCATGCCGAGGCGGATTGGCCGCGCACAATCGCACAGCCTGATGGCGATCTGACCTTGGCGGCGCCGCCGACACGGGTGGTCTCGACAACGCCGAGCCTGACCGGGATCCTGCTTGCGATCGACGCGCCTGTCGTTTCGACCGCGACCGCCGTGGTCGGCCCGCTGACCGATGAGCAGGGATTTTTCCTGCAATGGGCCGATATTGCGCGGGAGCGCGGGGTGGAGATACTCTATCCAAACCTCGCCTTTGACATCGAGGCTCTGATTGTCTCAGATCCCGATCTTGTCGTCGCATCGGCCACCGGGGGAGATGCAATCCTGCCTTTCGTGCCTGAACTTCGGGCGCAAGGCATGCCGGTTATGGTGCTCGATTATTTCAGTGCGAACTGGCAGACTCTCGCCCGTCAGCTTGGCCGCGCGACGGGGCACGAGGCGGATGCGGAGCGTATCATTGCCGATTTCGATGCCCGAACCAGAGCGGCCCGCGACGATATGACCATCCCCGCGGGCAAGGTCAGCATCGTGTCCTACAACTTCAGCGGAACCTATTCCGTTTCGCGGCCGACAAGCCCGCAGGCCGGGGTCCTCGCCGCGCTCGGCTTCACGGTCACCGGCCTGCCCGAAGCGATGCGGGGCGACGTCACCCGATCGCAGGATTTCGATTTCATCTCGCGTGAAAATCTGGCCGCCGCCATTGCGGGGGATGGTGTTTTCCTGCTGAACGGGACCGAGGAGAGCGTGAAGGCCTTCATGGACGATCCGGTGCTCGCCAATCTCCCGGCGGTCAGGAACGGGCATGTCTGGCCGCTGGGGCCGACCTCGTTCCGGGTCGATTATTATTCCGGGCTGCAGATGGTTGAGACGGTGGCGCCTTACTTCCCGAAATGATCCGCTGTTCCGTCCCTCGTCATCGTTACGGCCTGCCCCGGCGGGCCCTCTCGGTTTTCGCGGTGGCGCTGCCGGTTCTGGCGGTGCTGATGGCGGCAAGCCTTGCGATCGGTTCGCGCCCGGTGCCGCTTGCTGAGGTTGCGCAAGCGCTGATCGCCTATGATCCAGGCAACGACCTGCATCTGGTGGTGCGGACCCTGCGTGTGCCGCGCAGCCTTCTGGGCGTAACGGCGGGGGCGGCGCTTGGGCTTGCCGGGGCGGTGATGCAGGCGGTCACGCGCAATCCATTGGCCGAACCCGGCCTGCTCGGCGTCAATGCGGGGGCGGCGGTGGCGGTGGTGCTGAGCGCCTCGGCCCTCGGGCTGACGTCGATGACCGATTACATGTGGTTCGGGATTCTGGGCGCCGGGTTTGCAGGGGCTGCTGTCTTTGTCCTGGGGCGCGCGCATGTCAGCGGCACCGATCCGGTTCGGCTGGTTCTGGCCGGGGCGGGGCTTTCGGTGCTGCTTGGGGCGGCGACCGCCTTTGTCATCCTGAACGCCGGGCTGGATATTCTTGACAGCTTTCGTGCCTGGAGCGCCGGCGCATTGGAGGGACGGGGGATGACCGTCGTGCAGGTGATGGCGATTGCGCTGATTGCCGGGGGCGGACTGTCGCTGATGCTGGCGCCGGACCTGAACGCGCTGGCGCTCGGTCATGAGACGGGGGCCGCGCTTGGCATGAGCCCCCGCCGCACATGGGCTTTCGCCTGTGCTGCGGTCATGGTGCTGTGCGGGGTAGCAACCGCCGCGGCAGGGCCGATCGGTTTCGTCGGGCTTGTCGCGCCACATGTCGCGCGCGCCATCTCGGGGCCGGACAATCGGTTGATCCTTCCGCTGTCGGCGATCTTTGGGGCGGCGATCCTGCTCATGGCGGATATCATCGGCCGGATCATTGCCCGCCCGGATGAGATTGCGGCGGGTATCGTGGCGACACTGCTTGGCGGGCCTTTCTTCATCTATGTTGTGCGTCGTTTCAGGCTCGCGCGGCTGTGAGCATTGTTGGACACAGGATCCTGCGGGTCGGGCCGGTCGCGCTTTTGTGGCACCCACGTGCGGTGGCGGTGGGGCTGGTTCTCATGGCGCTGTGCCTGACCTGCGGTGTGTTGCTGCTTGGCAGCGGCTCGTCCCGGTTGCCGCCGGGCGAGATTTTGGCAGGGCTGATGGGAAGCTCCGACAATCCCGTGGCGAACCGGCTGGTCTGGCGGATCCGGTTGCCGCGGGTGCTGACCGCGGCGCTGACGGGGGCGGCGCTTGGTCTGGCGGGGGCGGTGTTCCAGTCGCTGTCGCGCAACCCGCTCGGCTCGCCCGACGTGATCGGATTCACCACCGGCGCCGCGAGCGGGGCGATCACCGCGATCATCCTGTTCACGGCAGGTCCTGTCACAATCGCGATCGCCGCGGTGGCCAGCGGAGTGGCGACGGCGGCGACGGTGCTGATCCTTGCGCGCGGCCGGAGAGGTGGCACGACAGGCGGCTACCGGCTGATTCTTGTCGGCGTTGGTGTCGGCGCGGTTCTGTCGGGGCTGAACACCCTGCTGCTGACGATGGGCGATCTCGAGCGTGCCATGTCGGCGCAGATCTGGCTTGCCGGTTCGTTGGAGGGGCGGACCTTCGCCCATGTTGCGACCGGGGCGGCGGGGCTGGCGATCTTTGCGCCCGTGGTGGTGCTGTGCATCCGCCGGCTGTCGATGATGGAGATGGGCGATGACATGGCCAGCCAGCTTGGCGTGCCAGTCGGCGCGACGCGGATCCTGCTGGTCGTTGCGTCGGTCGGGTTGACGTCTATCGCGACGGCCTGCACCGGTCCGATCGCCTTTGTCGCGCTTGCGGGGCCGCAGCTTGCCCGAAGGCTGACCCGCGCGCCCGGGGCACCGCTGCTGACCGGGGCCATGATGGGGGCGCTCCTGATGATCCTCGCGGATCTCATCGGGCAGAATGCGCCGCTGCGACTGGTGATGCCGATCGGGCTGACGACGGGATTCCTCGGGGGACTTTACCTGCTTGTGGTGCTCGGCCTGTCGCGGCGCTGAGAGGGTCATGCCGGGATGTATCCTGCCGCGTCGCAGGGTTCCTCCACTGCACCGGCCTGATGATGGGTATCGATGAGCTTCCGGTGACAACAACGGCATCCATGTGCCGATGCTGAGCATCCTCACCGGCAGACGGGCCAGCGCCTTCGGCCATCAGTCCGCGCACGGATCAATCTGCCGCCCACGCTCGGATTGCGGAGGCGGGGAGTGAGATGCCTTGGCTGTGCGCGGCCACTCCAGATGAACATGATACGCTTAATTTGTGATCATTCGTGTGGATAATCAGCCAATAATGGCACCATTTTCATTGTCCCATGCATTTTCGAGGCCATCTGACTTTTTCCGTCCAAGAATGCGTTTTATCGGTATACCACTAAAATTCAAAAACTCGCCCAACACGGAACCGATCATGATGAATGTTATCCGCCTATCCGCGCTCGCGCCCTGTGCGATTGCATTGCTCTCCTCTGCGGCCATGTCCGAGACCTGCACACCCGCCGTTGCGGATTCGCAACTCGTAAAGCCCGGCACCTTGACCATGTCGACCAACCCGACGCTGCCGCCCCTGCAATTCGTCGACAGCAACGGCGATCTGAAGGGCATGCGCATCGAAATGGGGGAGGAGATCGCGAAGCGCCTTTGCCTGAAACCGGAATATGTCCGTATCGAGTTCTCGGCGATGGTTCCCGGCTTGCAGTCCGGTCGCTGGGACATGATCAATACCGGCATCTTCTTTACCGAAGAACGCGCGAAGATGATGCAGATGATCCCCTACGAGGATCAGGCGATTTCCGTTTCCTTCGCACCCTCCTTCGACGGCACGGTCACGGGCATCGATGACATCGTCGGCAAGTCGATCGGCGTCGAGGTCGGCGGTTTCGAGGAAAGCAAGACCCGCGCCCTGAACGACGAACTGGTTGCGAAGGGGCTGAAGGGCATCGAGATCCGCACCTTCGACAATTTCGCGATGGCCTTTCAGGCGCTGCGTGCCGGTCAGGTCGATGGCGTCGTGTCGATCGATGCGGTCGCCGCCGCCTATGACAAGCGCGGCGACTTCAAACAGGTTCTGCACGGGCTTTACCCGGCGCCGGTTTCGGTCGCGTTCAAATCGCCCGAACTCGCCGATGCGGTGCAGAAGACGATGACCGAGATGCGTGCGGACGGAACCATGGAAACGCTGTTCGCAAACTATGGCATCCCGTTGCCCGACGGAGCCTATGTCGTGAAAGGCCCCGGCCGCTGAAGGCGATGTCCGAAGGGCGCCCTTCGCCCTTCGGAGACCGCTACCCCAACAGGAAAGGTGAGAAAGCATGAACTGGAGCTGGTCGGGATTCTTCGGATATCTGGTGAATCCCTTCATTCTGGGCGGGGTATGGACGACGATCTGGCTGACGGTCGTTTCGCTTGTCGCGGGACTGGCGCTTGGCTTCGTCATCGCGCTGATGCGGCGGTCCTCCAGCCGGCCGGTGGCGATGCTGGCCGGGTTCTATGTGTGGCTGTTCCGCGGCACACCGCTGCTTGTCCAGCTCATCATCATCTATACCGCGCTTCCCGTGTTGGGGATCCGGCTTTCGGTGGTCGAATCCGCGCTGATCGGCCTTGCGCTGAACGAGGCGGCCTATCTTGCCGAAATCATCCGCGCCGGGATCGAGGCCGTCCCGCAGGGGCAGGTCCGTGCCGGGCGCGCGATCGGCATGAAGGAACGCGACATCATGCGCCACATCGTGATGCCGCAGGCGTTCAAGATCATCATCCCGCCGCTTGGAAATTCGGTGAACGGCCTGCTCAAGACCACATCGGTCACGTCGGTCATCTCGATGGAGGAATTGCTGCGCCGCACCCAGGTCCTGATCCAGGAGAAGTTCATGGTTCTCGAGCTGTTCGCCGTGGCTGCGATCTACTACCTCGCGATGACCACGCTGTGGGATCTCGTGCAGCGCCGTATCGAAGCGCATTTTGGAAAATCATCGGCCATCGGCGCCGCTGAGAAACGTTGAAAGAGACTGCAATGACCAAGACCTTCCGTGGCGTCTACACCGTCATGATCACGCCCATGACGCAACAGGGCGATGTAGACCTGGCCGCACTGGCCCGTTTCACCGACTGGCAGATCCGCGAGGGGATCCACGGCCTGATCCCGCTTGGCTCGACCGGGGAATTCCTGTCCCTGTCGGAAGAGGAACGCGACGACGTGATCCGCACCGTGATCGCAACCGCTGCGGGGCGGGTTCCGGTGCTGATCGGCACCGGGGCCGAGGACACGCGCGAAGCCGTACGCCTCAGCCGCAAGGCGCAGGACATGGGTGCGGACGGGGTGATGGTGATCCCGCCTTTCTACTCGACTCCCACAGATGACGAGATCGTCCATCATTACGCACAGATCGCGGCCGCGATCGAGATTCCGGTGATGGTCTACAACAATCCGGCGACCGCCAATGTCGATCTCAAGCCCGCGCTGATCGCCCGGCTGGCCGAGATCGACGGTTGCGACTACATCAAGGAATCGACGCTGGAGGTGACTCGGATCCGCGATATCATCCGGCTGTGCGGCGACAGGCTGACGCCGTTCGGCGGCATCCTCGGCTTCGAGAGCTTCGTGATGGGGGCGCAAGGCTGGGTTGCGGTCGCCTCGAACGTCGCCCCGCATGCGATGTCGCGGATTTTCGAACTGGTCGCGGATGAAGGCAAAATCGACGAGGCGCGCGCCCTTTATCTGCAGTATCTGCCGCTGATCGAGGCGGTAGGCGGTCAGTATTATGTCGCCGGGACCAAGACCCTCCTGCGTCATATGGGGTTCGAAGTTGGCATCCCGCGCCCACCCCGTCTGCCCCTTCCTGCCGATCGAGACGCGCTGATGGCCGGGATCGTGCGCGATCTGGACCTGCATTGCGATGCCTGAGACACCGCCCCTCTCGCGCGAGGCTGTGACGTTCCGGTTCGAGGGCCGGGCACTCACGGCCTGCGCCGGACAGACCATCGCGGCCGCGCTGGCGCAAGAAGGTATTCTTGCGCTGTCGCAGGCGCCTTCGGGGGCCGCGCGCAGCGTGTTCTGCGGCATGGGGGTGTGTAACGACTGTCTGGTGACGGTCGATGGCAAATCCGGGCAGCGCGCCTGCATGACCCCGGTGCGCGAAGGCCAGGTGATTGCCCGACAGCCCTCAAGATACGATCTGACAGCGCAGGGATGCGACCTTGTCTCCTTGCCCGATGGGCCATTGCCCCTGCGCGAAGCCGATGTGCTGGTTGTGGGCGCTGGTCCCGCAGGGCTTGCCTGCGCGCGCGATATCGCCCGCGCGGGCGGCACGGTGTGTCTCGCCGACGAATTTCCGCATGCTGGCGGGCAATTCTACAAACAGGCCGAAAGCGCGCAGGCGCGGGCATTGTATGCGCATGACGCGCAGATGGCGGATGGCGCCGCGCTGGCGCGTGACGCCCGACAGGCCGGGGCGGCGATACTGGCGGAGACCCTTGTCTGGGGCGGCGAACGCGATGCCGACGGCCGCCTGAAAATCGGCCTGTCCGGCCCCTCCGGCGCATCCTACGTTCTGGCGCGGCGTCTTGTGGTCGCGACCGGCGCCTATGAACGGCCCGCTCCGTTCGAGGGCTGGACCCTGCCCGGCGTGATGACCACCGGCGCGGCGCAGACCCTGCTGAGAAAATCGGGGGTCGCGGTGGCGCGCCGCATCTTTATCGGCGGGAACGGCCCGCTGAATTTCCAGGTCGCGGCTGAATTGCTGGCGGCGGGGGCGCGGATAACCGGTCTGGCCGAGGCCGCGCCCGCTCCGTTCGCCCGTCCCGCCGCGGCGTTGCGGTTGTTCCGGGCCGATCCCACGCTCGCCGGCAAGGGGATCGCCCTTCTGGCACGGCTGCGGCGCGCGGGTGTCCCGCTCCACTGGGGACGGCGCATCGCACGGGTAAGCGAACTGTCCTCCGGCGCGAAGGAGATCACGCTGACGGACGGCAGCCGGCATGAGGCAGATGCGGTCCTGCTGGGCGGCAATTTCGCCGCTTCGGGCGAGCTGGCGCTGCTTCTGGGGTGCCGTCCCCGGCCGGGTATCGTGGGCAGCGGCATCGACACGGATGCGGACGGCCGCACCAGTATCGCCGAAATCTTCACGATCGGCGAAAGCGCGGGCTTCGGCGGGGCGCATCTCGCCCTTGCGCGGGGCGAGGCGGCGGCCCGCGGAATCATCGGCGACCTCGGCCTTGCCGCACCTCCGCGTTCCTCCGGCGGATCCGCACGCCATGACGCGTTCCAGCAGGCCCTCTGGCAGCTCTATGCCCCCGTCGGCACCGAAGAAGCGCCCTCGGACGACACGCTCATCTGCCGCTGCGAAAGCGTGACCGCAGGCCGGATCCGCGCCCTCGTTTCAGGCGGGGTCAGGGACATTCCGACATTGAAGCGGCTCACGAGAGCCTCGATGGGGCGCTGTCAGGGGCGCTACTGCCAGTCCCAGCTTCTGCGTCTTGCGGGGGCGACCGGTGTGGAAACCGCCTCGCCCTTGGCGCCGCAGATGCCGCTGCGCCCGGTGCCGCTTGCGGCGCTGGCGGTTGAAAAGCCGGAGTGGGGCGGCCACCGCAAAACCCTTCTGCCCGACAGCCAGCCGCCGCAGGATGCCCGTCCCCTGCCGCTGACCGAGACGGACTGTCTGGTGATCGGCGCGGGGATCGCCGGTCTCTCGACGGCGATGTTCCTTGCCCGCGACGGGCGCGAGGTCGCCGTCGTGGATCGCGGCGAACCGAACGCGCTGGCCTCGGGCGGCAACGCGGGCAGCCTGCATGCCCAGCTTCTGTCTTTCGATCACGGGGCAAAAGCCGAAGGCGATGGCTCCGCCGCGCTTCAGACATTGCCGCTGCAACGCGATTCGATCGCGCTGTGGCGCGCATTGCAGGACGAACTCGGCACGGATTTCGACGCCCGGATCACCGGCGGCCTGATGGTCGCAGAAACCGAAGCCCATCTTGCCGCCATGGAACGCAAAAGCGCACTCGAGCGGCAGATGGGGATCGACTGCGAGGTGATCTCCCGCGATTGTCTCTACCGGCTGGAGCCCAAGCTGGGGCAGGGGTTTATCGGGGCGGCATGGTGCCCGCAGGAGGGCAAGATCAATCCCCTTATCGCGACGCAGGCGGTGCGGCGCGAAGCCGAAGCGAAGGGCGCCACGATCCTGACCCGGACGGCGGTTGTCGCGATACGGCGTGAGGGCACCGGTTTCGTTGTCATCACGACCCGCGGAGAGATCCGCGCCCGTGCCGTGGTCAATGCGGCCGGGGCGTTCGCCTCGCGCGTGGGGGCGATGCTTGGCCTTGACGTGCCCGTCTTCGGCGCCCCGCTCCAGATGATCGTGACCGAGCCGGTGGCACCGGTGGTCAGCCACCTGCTTGCCCATGCCGACCGTCATCTGACGCTCAAGCAGGCGTCGAACGGCAATCTGCTGATCGGCGGCGGCTGGACGGCGGGGCTTGACCCGGTGAGGCAGCATCCCCGCCCGTTGCTCGCCAGCATCGAGGGGAACCTCTGGGTCGCCCAGCATGTGGTGCCCGCCCTGCGCCGGCTGAAAGTGATCCGCACCTGGGCCGCCATGAACATCAACATCGACGGCGCGCCGATCCTGGGTGCCCATCCTGCGATGCCCGGTTTCTTCAACGCGGTGACCTCGAACGGTTACACGCTCGGCCCGATCGTGGGCCGGATCACCGCCGCCCTCGTATCGGGGCGCGACGTGCCGGGGATCTCCCCATTCTCCATCGACCGTTTCGGGAAAGCCTGACCATGATCGAACTGAACAACGTCTCCAAGTGGTATAACGATTATCAGGTGCTGAAGGACTGCACCCTGACCGTCGAACGCGGCGAAATCGTGGTGATCTGCGGTCCTTCGGGATCGGGAAAATCGACGCTGATCAAGACGGTGAACGCGCTCGAACCTTTTCAGGAAGGCTCTATCCGCGTTCACGGAATGGAGGTGGGCGCCCCCGATACCGATCTGCCCGCGCTTCGTGCGCGGGTCGGCATGGTGTTCCAGAGCTTCGAGTTGTTCCCGCATATGACGATCCTGCAGAATGTGATGATCGGCCAGCGGGTCGTGCTGTCGCGCTCTTCCTCGGATGCCGAGGCACAGGCGCGCCGGCTGCTCGACCGTGTCGGCATGGCCGATCACGCGCACAAATATCCCGCGCAGCTGTCGGGCGGGCAACAGCAGCGCGTGGCTATCGCCCGCGCCCTTGCGATGGACCCGATGGCGATTCTGTTCGATGAACCGACCTCGGCGCTTGATCCCGAAATGGTGTCCGAGGTTCTTGATGTCATGACCTCGCTGGCGAAAGAGGGCATGACGATGATGGTCGTGACGCACGAGATGGGCTTTGCGCGCCGGGTGGCGACGCGGATGGTGTTCATCGATCGCGGCGAGATCATCGAGAACTGCCCGACCGAGGAATTCTTCGGCGGCACCCGCAATCCCCGCACCGAGGCCTTTCTCGGCAAGATCCTGAACCACTGAGAGGACGACCCATGTTCGACCTGATCATACGCAACGGCACCGTCGCCACCGCGGCGGACGTGTTCGAAGCCGACATCGGCATCATCGACGGGCGCATCGCGCAGATCGGCCGCGATCTCGGCCCCGCGCGGCGCGAAATCGACGCGGCGGGCAAATACGTCCTGCCCGGCGGCATCGACAGCCATGTCCATATTTCCCAGCCCTCGGGCGCGGGAATCACCATGGCGGATGATTTCGAAAGCGGCACCCGTTCCGCGCTTTTTGGCGGCAACACCACCGTGATGCCCTTCTGCCTGCCGGAAAAGGGCGCACCGCTGCGCGAGGCTCTGGCCGATTACCACGCCCTTGCCGAGGGCAACTGCTACACCGATGTCAGCTTCCACATCATCCTCAACGATCCGACGCCGCAGCTTTTCGGTCAGGACCTGCCCGCGCTGATCGCCAAGGGCTATACTTCGGTCAAGGTCTTCATGACCTATGACGACCTGAAGATCTCGGACGGCGATATCCTGAGGACGCTCGATACCGCGCGGGCGCATGGCGGCACCGTGCAGGTTCATTGCGAAAACGAGGACGCGATCAAATATCTGATCGAACGCGCCGAGCGCGAGGGCAACATCACCCCCTTCTTCCACACCCAGGTCCGCCCCATCGCCGCCGAGCGCGAGGCGACCCATCGCGCGCTGACCCTCGCCGAGGTCAGCGAGTCGCCCATCGTCATCGTCCATGTCTCGAACGCCGAGGCGATCGGCGAGATCAGCGCCGCGCGCGCGCGGGGCGTGAAGGTCATCGGCGAGACCTGCCCGCAATATCTGCTGCTGACCGCCGAGGATCTGCGGGACATGGATTGGGAAGGGGCGAAGCTCGTCTGTTCGCCGCCGCCGCGCGACAAGGCCTCGCAGGAGGCCTGCTGGCGCGGGATCGAGAATGGCACCTTCGATCTGTTTTCCTCGGATCACTGCCCCTTCCGCTACAATGACGTCAGCGGCAAGCAGGCCCCGAAGGCGAAGACGAGCTTCCGCCATATTCCCAACGGAATTCCAGGGGTCGAATTGCGGATGCCGATCCTGTTCTCGGAAGGGGTGCTGAAGGGCAGGATCGATCTTCCGCGATTTGTTGCCCTGACGGCGACGAACCATGCCCGCGCCTTCGGTCTTTACCCGCGCAAGGGCACGATCGCGATCGGCTCGGATGCCGATATAACGATCTGGGATCCCGAGGCGGAATATACCGTCACCCATGCCGACCTGCACGACAATGCCGACTACACCCCCTATGAGGGACTTCGGCTGAAGGGGCGGCCCGAGACCGTCGTCCTGCGCGGCAAGGTGATGATCGAACGCGGCGCGCTTGTCGGAGACAGGGGCGACGGCCACTATCAGCCCGCGATCCCGCATCCGGCGCGCTGATCCCCACCCATCACGACTGACATCCACATCAATCAGGAATCCCATATGAAACTCAGGGTCACTATCGGCGAACATATCTTCGACGCGGTTTTCGAAACGGAAAAGGCGCCGATGACCGTCGCCGCCTTCGAAAAGCTCCTGCCCTACGACAGCCAGGTGGTGCATGTCCGCTGGTCGGGCGAAGGCGTCTGGATTCCGCTTGGCGATCAGGAATTCGGTCTTGGCTATGAAAATCACACCTCGCATCCGGCGCCCGGCCATATGATCTTCTATCCCGGCGGCTATAGTGAAACCGAAGTGCTGCTTGCCTATGGCGGGGTGGATTTTTCGTCGAAGCTCGGCCAGCTTGCGGGCAATCATTTCCTGACGATCACCTCGAACCTCGAAAGCCTTCCGAAGATGGGCAACCATGTGCTGTGGAACGGCGCGACGCCGCTGCGGATCGAGAAGGTCTGAGGCTCAGATCCCCGCCAGAAGGCCTGCGCGCACCTGCGACAGATGCGCGGCGGTTGCCTGTTCGGGCGTCGCGCCGGGCAATCCGCGCAGCGCCCGCGTCAGGGCGATCGCCGCGTCGAGCTCGGCGCGTGACGCGCGGTGGCCGACTGTCACCTGATAGATGGCGATGCCGCGCCAGAGCATGGTGACGAAGGGCTCGGCGAAAGGATTGCGGATGCCGGATGCGAGGACGCCATGCAGTTCGAGCACGGCGCGCAGAAAGCCGTTCTCGGCGACCGTGCCGTAGGGCCCTGTCTGCGCGATCCGGGCCTCAAGCGCGTCAAGCGCGGCAATGCTGTCGGGATCGGTGGCGACACAGGCGAGGGGGGGCTCAAGCATCTGGGCAAGCTGTGCCGCGTGGAGCGCATCGCTGAGCGTCACATTCCGTATCGACAGGGCGCCGGTCCGGTCACGGCGGAGCAGGCCCTCTCCCTCAAGGCGCGCAAGGGCCTCGCGGATCCGCGAGCGGGAGAGGCCGACATCCTCGGTCAGGCGCCGTTCCGGCACGACCATGCCCGCGGGCAGCACACCGGAAAGGATGCGTCCCAGGATTTCGGCATAGGCCTTGTCGGCAAGCCTTTCGGTACCCGTCCCTGCCGGTTTCGTTTGATCTTGTGCCAGAGTCACGTGAAAATCCCCAAAGAATAAGGGCATGCTTATGTTGAAACAGCCGAAATTGAAAGCCGCTCCCGGAAGCCAGACCTTTTCCGGCGGCAATGGCTCCCCACTGGCGACACGATCTCTGGTGGATCAGGCTCATGGCGCGATCAGTTACATGATCCTCAGCCACAGGCTGCGCAGCGGCGAAGTCATCGTCGAGGCGCCGCTGGCCGCCGAGCTTGGTATTTCGCGCACGCCGCTGCGCGAGGCCCTGCAACGGCTCGAAGGCGAGGGGTTGCTGACCAAACGCGACAGCCGCAATTTCATGGTCCGGCGTGTCGAGATCCGCGAATATCTGCAATCGCTACGGCTGCGCATGCTGATCGAACCGGATGCCACCCGGAACGCAGCCCCGGTCATTCCGCCTGAACGGTTGGAAGAAATCCACAGCGAGCTTGTCTCGTTGCAGACCGGAACCGCACATCATACCGAGGCGCACTGGCTGTCAGACGACCGGTTGCATGGCACGATACTGGAATATTGCGGGAATGAGGTGACGGCCAGAGTCATTCAGCAACTGCGTTCGACCACACGTCTTTTCGAGGTCGAGATGTTGCGCAGTCGTCTCAGCAATGATTGCAGCGAACATCTGGCGATTGTCGAGGCACTTCGCGCCGGAGACGCGGAACGCGCCAGCGAGGAGATGAAGCGCCACCTTGGAAGTCTGATCAACTTCGTCTTCACTTTGTTCCCTTCCTGAGATCTGCCTTCCGGGGATGACCAAGGGAGACGCATGCCTGCCCGCGATCGCCAACACTCCCCCGCGTCGTCCCCCCCTGTCGGCCACCGGCATCAGCCGTCAGGCCAATGCCGGTGGATCATATCGAGAGCGGCCCGGCCATCGGTCCGGGGCAGATCGCTCCGTAGGATCAGGCCATTCCCGTCAGCACTCAATGAAGCACAGCATCGCGCCGGCCCCATGGGGTTACCTGCGGAGCTGCACATCCTGATCTGTGTTCGACGCATGGATCGCGTTGTAAGCGACGGCTGCGCCCCTTGAGGGTTTGGCTTGACGGCTTGAAGTTTCAGGGCAGGAGGATCGTCGATCCTGCTTTGTGGGTGACCGGCGGAGATGACTTCGCGGGTGGCCTCGAGATAGGCGAAGGCTTTGACGCCGTTGATCTTTGCGGTCTCTATAAGCGATGCAACGCGGCCCTGGGCGCGGCCGTCTTCGTCGTGGCCGGCGAACAATGCGTTTTCCTGTTCAGGCCAATCACCCGTTCATTCTGCCCATGCTGGGCAATTTGTTGAGGTGCATCATCGCCGTCATGCGCTTTTCGGGTCGAGCGCGTTGACCGACGCAAGTCCGGACAGTTCGTCCTGCGCGGGCATGGACCTCGGCATGTCGCGCAGCCATGAGGATCGCAACAAGGCGGGCGGGGCAACGGGTGGGGAGGGAGCCGGACGTCCTGCCAGACCTGTCCTGATGGAAGACCGGCCTCTTGCGTTTCCGGATTTGATATAGAATAACATAACGCGTAATTCCCGAGGATATGACTCATGATTTTCAGACTGCTTGCCTCCGCGGCCATGATTTCGGCCCTGTCTTCCGCAGCCCTTGCCAATGACGGGGTGATCGATGTCGTCGCGCCGTTTGAGATCAAGAGCCCGGATCCCACCACCTCGGGCAATGTCTTCATCAAGATGGATGTGGCGGAAACGCTGCTGAATGCCGATGCCGAGGGGCATCTGACACCGGGTCTGGCGACGGAATGGCAGGTGTCGGGGGATGGGCTCGAATGGCGCTTCCACCTGCGCGACGGCGTGCTGTTCCATGACGGCAGCCCCTTCACGGCCGAGGCCGCCGCCAATGCGCTGAACATCGCGCGGGCGAAACCCGGCCTGCTGGAAACCGCGCCGATTGCAGGGATCTCGGCGGAGGGCGGCGAAGTCGTCGTGCGCCTCACGGAGCCTTTCGCGCCGCTGCCGGCCTTCTTCTCGGAATACCGCTCGCTGATCTACGCGCCCTCGGCCTATGCCGCCGACGGCAGCGTGACGCAGGTGATCGGCACCGGGGCCTATCGCGTGACGAAGCTGGAGGCGCCCCTGCGGCTGGAGGCCGAGGCCTTCGCGGATTACTGGGGCGCGGCCCCGGCGATCGGCCGGGCGAGCTATCAGGCCGTGGGCCGGGCCGAGACCCGCGCCCTGCTGGCCGAAAGCGGCGATGCGGATTATGTGTTCAACCTCGACCCGGCCTCGACCACGCGGCTGTCGTCGGTGGACAGTGTGGACATCCTGACGGTCTCGGTGCCGCGCACGCTGCTGCTCAAAGTCAATGCGGGGCATCCGGCCCTGTCCGATCCGCGCGCCCGTCAGGCGCTGAGCATGGCGATCGACCGCGAGGGTCTGGCCGAGGCGATCCTGCGCTTCCCTGCGGGCGGTACGCAGCTTTTCCCGCCCTCGCTCGGCGAATGGCATGCCGAAGGTGTCGCGCCGCTGGCCTATGACCCTGAAAAGGCGAGGGCGCTGCTGGCCGAGCTGGGCTGGCAACCGGGGCCGGATGGCATTCTGGTCCGGAACGGCGAGCGTTTCAGTTTGACGCTGACGACCTTCCCGGACCGGCCGGAATTGCCGCTGTCGGCGGCGGTGCTGCAACAGATGTTCGCCGATATCGGGGTGGAAATGACGATCGATTCCACCAACTCGTCCGAGATCCCGGTGCGCCATGCCGATGGCACACTTGATCTGGCGCTGCTGAACCGCAACTTCGCGCTGGTTCCGGATCCGGTCGGCACGCTTCTGACGGATTACGCGCCGGGCGGCGACTGGGGCGCGATGAATTGGGATAATCCCGCCTTCACCGCGCTGATCCGCGCGCTGGCACGGGGCGAAGGAGGGCAGGCCGAACGAGACCGCGCCGTCGCCATCCTGCAAGACGATCTCCCGGTCATCCCGATCGCCTGGTATCAGCAATCGGCGGCGGTTTCCAAAGGCATCACCGGCGCGGTGATCGACCCCTACGAACGCACCATCGGGCTGAAAGACATCCGGTGGGCGGAATGATCCGGGCCGTTGGATACCGTCTGGCGCAGGCGGTGATGGTGGCGCTTCTGGTCGGTGTGCTGACCTTCCTGATGATGCAGGCCCTGCCGGGCGACATGGCCTTTCGCATCGCCGCCGGGCGCTATGGCTACGATTCGGTGAACGCCGCCGCGGCCGAGGCCGTGCGGCAGGAACTCGGCCTCGACCGTCCGGCGATCGAGGCATTCGGCCGCTGGTTCATGGATCTGCTCCGGCTCGACTTCGGCACCTCGGTGATCTCGGGCGCGCCGGTGATCGAGGAGATCCGACACCAGCTTGGTGCGAGCCTGCAACTCGCGGGCGCGGCGCTGGCGCTGTCGCTGCTGATCGGCCCGCCCGTTGGAGTGATGGCGGGATTGCGGGCGGGTGGCTGGCTCGACCGGGGGCTCTTGGTGGTCTCGACCGCGCTGCGCTCGGTGCCGCAGTTCCTGATGGGGCTGATCCTGATCGTGCTGTTTTCCATCCAGCTCGGCTGGCTGCCGGCGGCGGGCTACGGGCGGCCCGCGCATTTCATCCTGCCTGCGCTGACGCTGGCGCTCGGGCTTGCGGCGGCCTCCGCCCGGATCACGCGCGATGCGATGGCGGGGGTGGCGGGAACGCCCTTTTATGCCTTCGGGCGCTGGAAGGGGTTGGGCGAGGGCCAGCTTTTCCGCCGCCACGGGCTGCGCAACATCGGCGTGGCGCTGGTCACCTTTCTTGGCCTGCAATTCGCCATGCTGGTCGAGGGCGTGGTGGTGATCGAGGCGATCTTCGGCTGGCCGGGCATCGGCCATGCGCTGGTCCATGCGATCTTCGGCCGTGACGTGCCGATGGTGCAGGGCACGGCGTTGCTGCTGGGGCTGGGCTTCGTCGCGCTGAACGCGGCGGTGGATCTGGCCGCGCACTGGATCGACCCCCGGGGCACGGAAAAGGCGGGAGCAAAGGCATGAGCGCGATCACCACCGATATTCCCGTCACCGCCAGAAGCGGCTGGACGAGGACGCAATGGGCGGGCACGGCGATCCTGATGCTGATCGTGGCTTTCGCGCTGCTCGCGCCGATCCTGTTTCCGGCGGACCCGTTGCGGCAAAGCCTGCGCAACATCCTTGGCGGGCCGGATGCGGCATCGCCGCTTGGCTACGATCATCTGGGCCGCTCGCTGACGGCGCGGCTGGCGGCGGCGCTGCGGCTGTCGCTGTGGATCGCGGCGGCGGCGGTCGTGACCTCGGCCGTTCTGGGCATGGCGGTGGGGGTGCTGGCGGCGTGGCGCGGTGGCTGGGTGGACCGGCTGGCGGCGCTGCTGGCCGACAGCTTCCTTGCGCTGCCGGGGCTGCTGATGGTGCTGATCGTCTCGGCCATCGTGCCGAGCACGCCGCTCGCCTTCTGGATCGGGCTGACGCTGGTGCTGTGGATCGAGTATTTCCGCCTGACCCGCGCCACCGTCAGCCGCCTGATCGTGGCGCCGGGGGTGCAGGCCTCGCGCCTGCTGGGCTTCGGGCCGGTCTATATCTTCCGCCGCCATCTGTGGCCGGAACTCGCGCCGATGCTGCTCACGGTCGCGGCCTTCGGCGCGGCGACGGCGATCATGACGATCGCAGCGCTCGGCTTCGTCAGCGTGGGCATGCGCCCGCCGACGCCGGAGCTGGGCCTGATGATGGTCGAGATGCTGCCCTATTACCGCGAGGCGCCGATGGCGCTGCTGACCCCGGTGCTTGCCACCTTCCTGACCCTGCTTGGGCTGAACCTGATCGCCGGAGGCCGTCGCGCATGACCATTCTGCTGAACGCCGAGAACGTCTCGGTCCATGCCGGGGCGGAGCAACTGGTCGAACCCGTCTCGCTTGCATTGCGGGCCGGTCGGCCCTTCACCATTCTGGGCGAGACGGGATCTGGCAAAAGCCTGCTCGCGCAGGCGATCGTCGGCACGCTGCCCGACGGGTTGCGGGCATCCGGGCAGGTGACGCTGGACGGTCATGCGCTCGACCTTGCGCGCCCCGGCGGACACCGGGCGCTGTGGGGGCGGGTGATCGGGGTGCTGCCGCAGGAACCGTGGCTGTCGCTCGATCCGCTGATGAAGGCCCGGGCGCAGGTGGCCGAGGGCCATGCGCTGGTTCGCGGCCTGTCATGGGAGGATGCCGGGACGGCCGCCGACCGCGATCTGGCCGAACTGGGGCTGGACGGCGCGGGGGACCGCCGCCCCGATCAGCTTTCGGGCGGCATGGCGCAGCGCGTGGCCTTTGCCGCCGCCCGCGCCGCCGGGGCGCGGATCGTGGTGGCGGACGAGCCGACCAAGGGCCTTGACGTCGCGCGGCGTGACGATGTGATCGAACTGCTGATGCGCGAGGTGCGGGAAGGCGGCGCGCTCCTGACCATCACCCATGATCTCGCGCTGGCGCGGCGCATGGGCGGCGATCTGGCCGTGGTGCTGAAGGGCAGGGTGGTCGAGCGCGGCCCCGCCGATCAGGTCCTGACGAATCCGCAGCACGACTATACCCGGCGCCTGATCGCCGCCGATCCGTCGAGCTGGCCGCAGGGCCTCCGCCGCCCGCCGAAGGGCGCCCCGGTGCTGAGCGCAAGGGACCTGTCGGTCACGCGCGGCGGCAAACGCCTGTTCGAGGGGCTGGACATCGATCTGCATCCCGGTGAGATCGTCGGCATCTGGGGGCCGAGCGGATGCGGCAAGTCCACTCTGGGCGATATCCTTCTGGGCCTTGCGCATCCCGATCGCGGGACCGTCACGCGATGCGCGGGCATTGCGCCGGTCAGGTTCCAGAAGCTCTATCAGGATCCGCCGAGCGCCTTCCCCCGCCATATCCGGCTCGGGCAGGCCCTCGATGATCTGGTGCGGCTGCACGGGCTGAACGCCGCCCGCATTCCCGGCCTGATGGAGCGACTGCGCCTGTCGCCCATCCTGCTGTCGCGTCGCCCCACCGGGGTTTCGGGCGGCGAGCTGCAGCGCCTTGCGCTGCTGCGCGTGCTGTTGCTGGACCCGGTGTTCCTGTTCGCGGACGAACCCACCTCGCGGCTGGACCTCATCACCCAGGCCGAGGTGACGGAACTGCTCTCCGAGGCCGCGCGTGAAACCGGCATGGCCCTGCTGATCGTCAGCCACGATCCCGATCTGCTGGACAGGACCGCGGATCGGGTCATCTCTCTGGGCACCGCGCCGGAAGGCGACGCGGGCACGCCTCGGGGCGTGCCGCGGGCTGGCGGGGGTGAACGCCTCCGCGACCGGGTGGCATTGGTATGATCTTGCCGGAACGGATGGCGCGGTCCGCCTTTGCGTCGGGCGCCGCGCCGGCGCTCTGGCCGCCCGGCGGAAGGTTGGTTATCTTCCCGTCATGCGCCGCGGCATTTGCTTACCGCTTTGATCGTGCCCCTGAGCTTCGGGGCAGCGCGGGGAGATGCCCATCCGCTTGAGTATCTGAAACTGCATGGGCCGGGACAGATACACAGACTTCAGGGCATTCCCGTTACCGCCGACGGTGCCTGCGACACTACTCCCGGCCGATGCGCTTCGGCATGATCTGCGAAGCAAACGGGATCGAACACAGGCTGAATGGGGAGAGAGACCGCGGCGTGATCGACAAAAGTCCAACCCCGAGATTGCAGGGCTGAAACCAGACCTGTGATGTCCCGTCGGGACGATGGTTGCGGTGACCTCGTTCAATCGGCTGACGTCGACGGGACCGTCGTTGCGCATGTTGAGGCACCCAGCCCGAACATCGTCATGAGGCCATGACTTCGAAAGGGACCATGACCCCGGCGCGGACGGAAACAGGCTTGACCCGACTGCGCAATTGAAGGGCCGATTGCCAGAAGGCCGCCCGGGCCCTGGGCCCGGGCAGTTCGGAGGTTTCTCCTGAGGTGGCGGAATTTACCGCGCCGGCGTCGAAGCCCAGCCGTAGTCTTCCTTCAGGAACTCGGCGACCGCGTCCGAGCGCAGCGCCTGCGCCACGGCCTTGGTCTTCGGATCGTCCAGATCCTTCGCATTCACCACAAAGCTGATCGCATAGCGATCGGTGATGTCGTTGCGCTCCTCGACATAAAGGCGTTCGGCATCGCCTTCCAGTTCAAGCGAACGGGCAAAGGTCGGATACATGACTGCGAGCGTCCGCCCCGCCTCGTCATAGGCGCCGGCGGTTGCGGTCAGGGGCAACTGCACGAATTTCAGGTTCCGGGGATTGCCGGTGATATCGGCGAGAGAGGCCCTATAGGTCGCGCCCTCGCGCAGCGTGACAAGACCCGCGCTTTGCAGCAAAAGCAGGGCCCGGGCCGTGTTCACCCCGTCATTGGGGATGAAGACCGTCTCGCCGTCCGGGATGGCGTTCAGATCGGAATAGGTGCCGGAATAGAGCGCGAAGGTCGCGTGATAGACCGGCTGGGCAATCGCCAGCTCCGCGCCTGCGCGGTCGTTGAAGATGTCCATGTAGAGTTCGTGCTGGATCAGGTTCCCGTCGATCTCGCCATGTGCCAGCGCCGGGTTGGCCTCGGCGTAGTTGAGGAAGACGGTCTTCTCGACCCTGTAGCCCTCTGCGGAGAGTTCCGGGGCGATCGTGTCCAGAATGTCGGGCTTCGTGTCGTCGGCCGAATGGAACGGGTAGAAGGACACGCCCAGCCGGATCGTCTCCTGCGCCTCGGCGGCGCCGGCAAAGAGGAACGCCGTGGCCAGCACCGCCGCGAGTTTTGCCATGTTTTTCATGAATTACGGCCTTTCCCTTTTCTGTCGAATGTTCTGGCAAGGGCGGAGCCCGCAAGCTGGATGAGTTGCACGAAGATGGTCATCAGGATGATGATGACCCACATCAGCGGCTGGTTCCACATGTAGAACCCTTCCTGCAGCGCAAGATAGCCGATTCCGCCGCCGGCGATGACGCCGACCACCGTCGAATAGGCGATCAGGCTGATGATCGCGGAGGTGTAGCCGAGGATCAGGGCACCGCGCGCCTCGACGAGGATGAACTCGGTGATCACCTGCCTGCGGCTGGCGGAAAGGGAATGCGCGGTCTGGAAAAGCTGCGGGTTGATATCGGCGATGGCCTGCTCGACCAGCCGGGTGACGATGGCGACCCCCACGATCGAGAGCGACACCATCGACGCATAGATCCCATAAGCCGTGCCGACCAGCATCCGGGCCAGCGGCGCCACGATGATCAGCAACAGGATGAACGGGACCGAGCGGATCAGGTTGACCGCGACGGACAATGGCGCCGCAAGGAGCGGGCTTTCCCAGACGCCGCCACGCCGGCACAGCGACAGGGCGATGCCCGCGGCCGTGCCGATCACCGCCGAAATCCCGAAGGACACCGCGACCATGTAGCAGGTCTCAAGGAACCCCGTGACGATCTGACCGCCGAACCGGGTCCATGTCTGCGTGAACCAGTCAAACATCTTGCGGTGCGTCCCAGAGCGCCTCTATCGGATCCACGCGGAACTGCGCGGTATTCCTGATCGGCCCCAGCCGCCGGACCGTGCCGCCGTCGAGGTGCAACACCCGGTCGCACATGTAGCGCACGACGTCCATGTGATGGGCCACAAGGATCATCGCCATGGGATAGCGGCCCTGCACCTTCTTCAGGAGATCCAGAATCTCCCCGCTGGTCCGGGCATCGAGGGCCGAGGTCGGCTCATCCAGAAACAGCACCTCCGGGTCGGTGACGAGGGCGCGGGCAATGGCGACACGCTGCGCCTCGCCCCCGGACAGGGTGATGGGGTAGACATCCGCATGGGTCCCGAGACCGACGAAATCCAGCATCTCGCGTGCCCTGCCTGTGCGTTCCGCCCGCGCCACATTGCGCAGTTTCAGCGGCAGGGCGACGTTTTCAAGAACGGAGCGGTTGTAGAGCAGGCTGAACCCCTGAAAGACGGTCGAGGTCCGGCGCATCACGTCACGCACGACGGAGCCGGGTGTGCCTTCATCGATCCGGGTCGTGCCGAAATTCAGCCTGCCGCTGTCCGGCGGCATCTGCAGGCTGAGCACGCGCAGGAGCGTCGTTTTCCCCGCGCCGCTTTTGCCGACGACACCCAGAACTTCACGCGGGGCAACCTTGAAACTGATGTCCCTGAGCGCGGCGATCCGGCCGCCCCCGTCGGGGGCGCGGAATGTCTTGCTGATGTTTTCGACTTCGATCACCGGGTATTCTTTCGACATCTTGCCTGTTTCGGACACGCGCGGCGTCCGTCAGACGATACGCAGATGCGGGCCGGTCGTATCGTGCCGGACCTCGCGCGGGGTGCCGCAGGAATGCCGCCGGGCGAAATCCAGTGCAAGTGCCATCAGCTCCTTGTCCATCTTGCCCTCGGTCAGATCGAAGAGGAAATCCTGCCCGGCCAGAACATGGTTCCGGCGCAACAGGTGCAGGAGGAGCAACAGCAGCCTTTCGTCCCGCGTCACCTCGGCGGCGTGCGCGGTGTCGGCCGCGTCCAGCATCTGGAGCCTTTCGCCTTTCACCCGCAAAAGCGCCTCGGAAATCCGGGCAAGGCCATAGGCCAGCGGCAGGCCCGTTCGCGCACCCCAACGGGAAGCGGCGGCGCCGTAGACCGCATTCCATGACCGTCCGTCTGGATTGCGACAGGTCTCCATCAGGTCCCGCAAAAGGGGCAGAAGGGCACGTTCAAAGGCATCGCAGCCGATGACATGCAGGGGCAGCAGTTCGGCATGGTCGGGATCAGGATGGGGGCCGTGGTCTCGCTGCATGGTTGGCTCCGGTTTCGGGGATCTCCTGACCTGGCGAACGAAGCGGCCACCGCCGCAGACACGAAAGCTTGGCATCTGTACTGCGTCAGGTGTTTTCTAGCCCGAAACCGGGTGCGGCATCAATGGATCATGGCAGGCTTTGACCGGTTACCATCGCGCCAGTGGAAAAGGGGGCGTTCCGGCATTCGGAAGCATGGCGCAACGGGGGCAGGCACTCACAATGGCGGCCGAACAAAGGTCCGAAATGATCTGTCAACCGTCAGTCATTCGTCAACGAGATTGGTCATGACCGGCATATCCGCGATGACGGGAACCGAGCGGATATTGCATGAAGTCATTGCCCGATGCAGGCACACGACACATCTGTAAGGTTTTGTTGCACTACCCCGTCGGTTCACGGATTCATGTTTTTGAGTCAGCGGGTTAGGTTATCCCCATGAGCAAGCCTGTCCCGGTTTTCCGAACGACGAACTGGTCCAGCTACAATCAGGCCCTGAAGCGCCGTGGTTCTTTGATGGTGTGGTTTGACCCGCAGATGTCGTGGTTCGTAGCCCCAAGCGGCAAGGTGGGTCATTCCGAGAGGTTTTCGGCAGCGGCCATCCAATTCTGCCTCTCAATCAAGGTGCTGTTCGGGCTGCCGCTCCGTCAAACGACGGGGTTTGTGGAGAGCCTTCTGGCCCTGTCCGGGCTCGGCTGGCCGGTGCCCTTCGTCGGGCGATCCTTCTCAGTACACAACGCTCTGCCGCAGGCAGCAGAACCTGAAGGTTCAGATCGCGTATCGTGCGGTGTCCGGCCCGCTGCATCTGTTGGTGGACATCGAGCCGGTGAACGCCACCGGTTCGAGAGAACCGGCGAGGGGGCATCAAGTTCTCGGGCGAAGGCGAGTGGCAAGTTCGTAAGCATGGGGCCAGCCGCCGCAGGGCGCGCCAGGTTGCGCCACTGGTTCGAGCAACCATAGCGTGCGACGCAAGATCCATATCGGTATCGATGCTGAAACGCTGGAGGTGCGGGCTGTAGAGATGACCAGCAACCGCATCGGCGATGCGCCGGTATTGCCCGATCTGTTGGCCCAGATCCCTGCTGAAGAACCCATCGGCAGTGTCACCGCCGATGGGTTCTACGACACCAAGGGCTGCCATGCCGCCATCGCGGCCCGAGGCGCCGATGCGATCATCCCACCCCGCCGGAATGCCCGGACTGGAAGGGGCACGATCCTGGTCTGCAGGCGCGAGACGAGGCGCTGCGCGCCTGCAAACGCTTTGGCCGGGTCAAATGGAAGAAATGGTCTGGATATCACCGACGAAGTCGTGTGGAAGCCAAGATGAGACGCCTCAAGCTCCTGGGCGAACCCATCGTGGCCAGAGACTTCGACAGGCAGGATGCAGAGGTCCAGATCCGCATCCTTCGCAGGTTCTCTCGAACCGTCGCCCATCGGGCTTGAACCGATGGCGCCTCGATGGGCAACCGTTCACCTGCTCAGTCATGAACCGCTTCACATCACTCGGCACGCCCGAGACCGTTCGCATGCGCTGAAGATATCTGGGAAAGGGAGACGTGCGGCCTCAACCAGAATAGCGCAACAAAGCCGGTCTGCATGATCCGTTAAACCCGCTTGTGATTGACCGGCGCCAGGCCTTCAGAGCGCAATTGGCGGTTCAGGATCGTCGTGATCCGTCGGTAGCCATAGGTCGGGCGCGTCGCCGCCAGCGCGTCGTGATCAACGGCATCACCGCCGCGTCTTGCGCTTTATGATAGCGTCGCCGCAGCTTCGTCCTGCCGTCCTGCCGTCCTGCCGTCCCGCCGGTCGATCAGGTTGGAGCGGGCCACGCACAGGGTTTCCGCCACGGCCTGCACCGGAAATCGTCCTTCAACGGCGAGCGCGCGAGCAAGGTCGGTTTTTTTGACCGTGACTTGTCCAGCGCCTCGCGCAGGATCTCATTCGCTTGGCCGCTCGAACCCATGGCGCAGCCATGCTCATTCCAGCGTCTTGCGTCCGAGTTCGCGGGTGCGATCCTTCACCTGCGGGACGACCTTGTTGCTGGTGACGTCATCATCCTCGGACACGGCGACACTCCCCCCTCGCGCATGAGCCGTCGCCAACGATACAACAGGTTCGGCGCGACACCATTCCGGCGCGCAACGACCGAGATGCTGGCGCGGTCGTCCAGCGCCTCCTCTACGATCCGCAGCTTCTTGGCAGCGGTCCAACGGCGGCGAAGCCCACCATCGGTGATGATCTCTATCTCGGACATAAGCACATGCTCAGGCATATGCCTGAGCCTCCATCGTTATGCCCAAGTGTCCGCTCGAAACGGGGGCAAGTTCACTGTGCGATGACGTTTTTGACCCGTCGTTCGACGTCACCGACCTGGGTGTCCAGCATGGCCTTCGGATCATCATCCATGCCCTCGATCCCGGCGGGGACGTCTTGCTTCCTGCGTGTGCGCTTCGCGCCAAAAGCCGTTTGCGCATGTCGGCGATCTGGGCCCTCCGTGTTGTCAAAGTTCTGAGAATACGCGGGCTCTCGCTCCGCAACCTCCGTCCGGCCTCTGGCGTGAACAGCATGAACCGGGCGATGCGCCCGGCATCGATCTAGTCTGTCTTTGCCCGCGTGCCCCGGGAAAGGGCAAAGGGTTTGATCTGTGCCGGGGGCAGTTGCACGGCCTCAATCTCTGCCGTGACGAGCGTGGCCCAGAGCACCCATTCCTGGCCGCCCCCATTGCTGGCCACCTGTCGCCTCGAACCCGATCCGCACCGGCCCCGGCAAATTCCGGATCTGCGCGAGAAGTTGGGCATCGCCTGCAGCGGTGTTGGGCAGGCGGAAATGCCGACCGCTCGACGCACAAAACCGTCGAGCCAATCACGGGAAACATCCATACCGATCACGGTGGTCGCTGGTCTCATATCACCCTCTCTTCCTTATGTTGCGCGGTTCCGCAAAACGGGCCGCCGTCAACTGTTCGAGACGGTGAAGAGAGGCGGGATCAGCCTGCGGGCGATCGTGGTCAGGCCACAAGCTGTTCAGCGCTGTATCCCACCCCGTCGTCGGTCCTGGCCGGGATCGGTGGCGGGGTATCTATAACGGGGCTGAGACACATAAGGTGTTTGATCCCCGGTTTGATGGTGTGATCCTTTCGATAGAATGGAAAGAAGCCGCATGGGGCGGGATGCTGTCCCGTGGAGTGGTATAGCTGGCGCTGATCTCCACCGTGATGCGCGGGCCTGCGTGATCAGGATGCCACGGCGGGAAGGCTGACAACGGCATCTTCGCCCACCGGTGCGATGGTTTCCGGTGTCATGTAACGAGCGCGCTGGACGGCTTATTCGTCGTTCCGTGCCGGAAGCAGTGCGCCGACGAGGCGGAAGCTGGCCTTGCGGTTGGTTTCCGCGGGCCTGAAGGGGACCGATAAAGGCGGGAACCGGTTGCGCCATAACAGGTGATTGAGAACCGTCCACCCCGTGCTAGCATCCTCCGAAACAGGAAGTCGGTGGACCATGGCAGAATCCTCTTCCAGTCGCGGCGGACCCGCGCAGGTGCCGATCGATCTGGCCTTGCAGGGCGGAGGTTCGCATGGCGCCTTCACCTGGGGCGTTCTGGATCGCCTGCTGGAGGAAGACCGGCTCAGGATCGTCGGGGTTTCGGGAACCTCGGCGGGGGCCATGAACGCCGCCGTTCTGGTCGATGGCTTTGCGGCAGGCGGGGCCGAGGGCGCGCGCAAGGCGCTGACCGCCTTCTGGGACTTTGTCGCCGATGCCGCCCGCTTCAGCCCGTTCCAGCCCAGCCCCGTCGATATGGCTCTGGGGAACTGGTCGTTGGCCCATTCCCCGGCCTTCGTTGCCATGGACATGCTGTCACGGCTGACCTCGCCCTATGTGCTGAACCCGACAGGGCTCAATCCGCTGACCCGTGTGCTGGATCAGGTGATCGACTTCGACCGGCTGCGCGCCGCACCGATCAAGCTGTTCATCACCGCGACCAACGTCCGCACCGGCCGCGGCCGGGTATTTCGCAATGCCGAGATTTCGCCCGAGGTGCTGCTGGCCTCGGCCTGCCTGCCGACGCTTTTCCAGGCGGTCGAGATCGACGGCGAGAGCTATTGGGACGGCGGCTATACCGGAAACCCGACGCTCACGCCCCTCGTGCGCGAGGTGGACAGCGACGACACCATCCTGATCCCGATCAACCCGATCGAACGCCCCGGCGTGCCGCGGACGGCCGCAGCGATCCTGAACCGGTTGAATGAAGTCTCCTTCAATGCGGCCACGCTGAAGGAGCTGCGGATGATGGCGCTGCTCAGACAGGTCGCCGACCCCGGCAATGGCGAGGGGGCGCGATGGGCCCGGATGCGGGTGCATATGGTGGGCAACGGCGTCATGACCGGGCTCGACCATTCGTCCAAGATGAATGCGGACCGGACTTTCCTGCACTGGCTGCGCGACGAAGGCCGCCGCGCCGCCGAGAGCTTCCTGCGCGACAACGGGGGAAACATCGGCCACCGGTCCTCGGTGGACATCGACACATTGCTTGACGGGGTCTGAAATGGGGCTGCTCGGCATTCTTCTGGCGCTGGCGTTCCTGATCTGGCTGGCTTATCGCGGCTGGAGTGTCCTGCTGCTGGCGCCCGTCGCCGCCTTGCTCGCCGCGCTGATCTCGGGCGAGCCGCTGCTGGCCCATTGGACGCAAACGTTCATGGGGGCCGGGGCGGATTTCATCGGTCAGTTCTTCCCGCTGTTTCTGCTTGGCGCGGTTTTCGGCAAGGTGATGGAGGACAGCGGATCCGTCCGCGCCATTGCCGAATGGCTGACCCGGCGGCTGGGAGCCGGACATGCGATACTGGCCGTGGTCCTTGCGGGAGCGGCGCTGACCTATGGCGGGGTGAGCCTGTTCGTCGCGCTTTTCGTGCTGGCCCCGATGGCCGAGGCGCTGTTTCAGCGCGCTGACATTCCGCGCCGCCTGATGCCGCCCGCCATCGCGCTTGGCACCTTCACCTTCACCATGATGGCGCTGCCCGGCACCCCGGCAATCCAGAACGCGATCCCGATGCCCTTCTTCGGCACCACGCCTTTTGCCGCGCCGGGTCTGGGGATCATCGCCTCGGTCATCATGCTGGGCTTCGGCCTGTGGTGGCTGGGCCGCGCGAGCCGGATCGCCCGCGCGCGGAACGAGAGGTTCTCGGACGACCGCATACAGGGCGTCGACGACACGATCCTGCGCGAACGTGCGGTGACGGCGCGGGAATTCGATCCGGCCGAGACGGCCCACGGGCACCAGAGCGCGGAACTGCCGCCGCTGGCGATTGCGGCGTTGCCGCTGTTCGTGGTGATCGCGGTCAATCTGGCGATGTCGCTGGTGATCCTGCCGCGGCTGGATTTCGCATGGCTGGCCGAACCCCGCTGGGGCGTGGCGGGCATCGGCTCGGTCAGCGGGGTCTGGTCTGTCGCCGTGGCGCTGACCGCGGCCATCGTGACGGCCGTGGTGCTGAACCGTTCGCGCCTGCCGCGGTTGCGCGAAACGCTGGATGCAGGGGCCAATGCCTCGGTCCTGCCGATCTTTGCCGTCGCCAGCCTTGTGGGCTTCGGCGCTGTGGTCGCGGCCCTGCCTGCGTTCGCAGTCGTGCGGGACTGGGTGCTTTCGATCGGAGGCGGGCCGCTGGTTTCCCTGGCGGTCGCAACCAACATTCTCGCGGCGCTGACCGGCTCGGCCTCCGGCGGGCTGACCATCGCGCTCGATGCGCTTGGCGCGACCTATCTTCAGCGCGCGACCGAGGTGGGAATTGACCCGCAACTGCTGCATCGCGTCGCGGTGATGAGCGCGGGCACGCTGGACAGCCTGCCCCACAGCGGCGCGGTGGTGACGCTGCTGTCGGTTTGCGGCGTATCGGCGCGACAGAGTTACCTCGACATCGTGATGGTGGCGATCGTGGGGGCGCTGCTGGCCCTCGTGGTGGTGATTGCGCTCGGAGTGCTGGTGGGGAGCTTCTAGCCGGGGGCATTCAAGCGGCGGTTTTCACGGGATGCTGGAAGCTCAGAGCGCGCAACCGACAAACTGTCGATCGGTGTCCAAAAGTGAACCCTCTGGCGATAGGGTGAGCAGGCCCGTGGCGGCGTAGCTTTCCAGCTGGCGCAGCCGGCGCGGGCCTGCGTTTCGGATCGCGTTCAGGCGCGGGTTTTGATGCGCCAGCTGTCGTTGCCGGTTTCGACGATGTCGCAATGGTTGGGGGACTGCCGTTCCCGGCTGGCCCGCGCGGCGTTGACCTCAAGCAGCCGGGGGAGGTCTCCCAGTCACGCACCCAGCCTCGGGCGCGGCTGTAGGTGAACTCCGTCATCCCGGTGCGGATCACCTTGCGCACGGTTCGGCGTGGCCTTGGCGGCGCACGCCTCACTCTTGGGCAGCATCAGGTCACGGCAGATCGTCTTGATCCCCCTGCCATCGGTAAAATGCAGCTGTCTGACTTTGCGTTCGCCAGTGGGCTCGAACCAGTGGCGCCTCACTGGCTCACTCTCCACGATCAGCATCCTGTGCCTGGCCTCCGATAAGCATCGGAAGCACAATGGACCCAACCCCCGGTCGGTCGCGTCCCTTTGGGACGCCGATCACTCCAGAAGCGGGGTCATTATTCCACGCCGGTCAACAGCGCGAAAAGAGGGCCTGTGCATCGGGTAGCGTCAGAAGCGCTGCAACGACGGCCGCGCTGTCCGTCGCATCGATGCGACGGATCAGGTCCCGGCTGGCCGATGAGCCGTCCTGATCCACGACAGCGACGGGAGCATCGCGGACGGCCTCCGCAACATAGGGCCGGGGATATTCGCAACCGGGTGGCCCTTGACCTCGATCAGATACAGGCCCGCCGCCATCGGTGTATAAGGACCAGGTAAGGAGATCGCATGAACAGGTGTCACATGATCTTCGGTGCGGGTGGTGCGCTGCTGCTGGCGGGGGCCGGCGTTCTTGGCTGGCGGGCATCGGTCGGCTCGATGGCGGGTTACGACCGCTATGCGACCCGGCTGCGTGCGCCACTGCCTGTCGATCCGGGCACCGCCGATCTGATCCGCTTTGCGACGCTTGCCGCCAACAGCCACAACACCCAGCCGTGGCGGTTCCGGATCGGGGACGGCATGATCGACATCCTGCCCGATCTCGCGCGCGCGACGCCTGCCGTTGACCCCGACGATCACCACCTCTTCATCAGCCTCGGCTGCGCGGCCGAAAATCTGTCTGTCGCCGCGATGGCGACGGGACGGCCGGGGGAGGTGGAGATCGACCCCGGGGGTGAGCGCGTGCGCTATGCCTTCTCGGCGGGCACGGCCCGTCCGCATCCGCTGCTTGCGGCCATCGCGCTGCGGCAATCGACGCGCGCCGATTATGACGGGCGCCCCGTGCCCGCCGCCGGGATCGAGGCCCTGCGGCAGGCGGCGGAACTGCCGGGCGTCCGGATGGTGGTCGTCACCGACAGGGCGCAGATGGGCCGGCTGCGCGATCTGGTTGTCACGGGCAACGAGGCACAGATGACCGATCCCGCCTTCAGGGCCGAGCTGAAGCATTGGATCCGGTTCAATCCGCGTCAGGCCATGACGTCTGGCGACGGGCTGCTCTCCGCGGCGACCGGCAACCCGGCGCTGCCCGGGTTTCTCGGCGGCCCGGTGTTCGATCTGTTCGTCACGGCCGCGGGAGAGAACGGGAAAGTCGCGCGCCAGATCGCCTCCTCGGCCGGGATCGTCGTTTTCACCGCCGAGCGCGAGGACAGGGCGCATTGGATCGCGGTCGGCCGCGCCTGCCAACGGTTCGCCCTGACCGCGACCGCGCTCGGGCTGAAACACGCCTTCGTCAACCAGCCCGTCGAGGTGGCGCATCTGCGCCCGGAGCTTGCCGCGCTGATCGGCGAGGCCGGCATGCGGCCCGATATCGTGATGCGCTTCGGCTACGGGCCGACGCTGCCCTTCTCGCCACGCCGGCCGACAGAGGCGATGATCCTCCGCTGATCCGCGCTTTCGCCCCGAGGTGGTCGCGCGCCGCGACGTGGCGATCGGGGGGCAACGGCGGCTGCGTCCAAAGACCCCGCGCCCGGCCCCTGTGCGGGGGAACATCCTCTCGGACAACGAAGGACGTGTGATGACGCTCTAGCCGGGGCAGGGCGCCAGTGTCGCGATGAAGGCCAGAGTGGTCGGCGACATCTGCGATTGCCGGTGCAGCAGGACATGCCTGAGCCGCAAGGGCAGATCCCGGATCGGCCGCAGGACAAGGTGCGGCCCCGTGAAATCGCGAAAGCTCTCTCCGGCTAGGGCGATCCCGGTTCCGGCGAGGACAAGGCCGAAGGCGGTCGAGAAATCGTCGCTCTCAGCCGTGATGCGGGGCTCGAATCCGGCGCGGTGGCATTCCCGCACGATATCATTGTGCAGGGGCATGCCGGCCGGGGGCATGATCCAGTCGTTGTCGGCCAGATCGGCGAGGCCGATCGCCTCTGCCCTCGCCAGCCTGTGGCTGTCCGGAAGGACGGCGCAGAGCACCTCTTCGGACAGCGGGATCTGCGTCAGTGTCGGATGGGACGGTGCCGCGGCGACAAACGCGATGTCGATCTCGCCCTCCAGCAGGAGCCTGATCCGGTCGTTGCCGCGGATGACGGTCATCGTCACCTCGACCTCGGGATACATCGCGCGGAACCGGCGGATCAGGGACGGCGCCTTTCCGTAAAGGGCCAGTGTCGCCACCCCGATCCGCAGCCGTCCGACCTCACCGCGCAGGCAGCGCCGGGTTTCCTCCATCGCCAGATCGACCGACGCCAGAGCCTGCCGCATTATCGGCAGCACCGCCTCGCCCAAAGGGATTAGCGCGACCGAGGTGCGGTCCCGCTCGACAAGCCGGTGGCCCAGAACATCTTCGAGCCGCTTGAGCAACTGGCTCACCGAAGGCTGCGTCGTGCCGAGGCGCATGGCCGCCCGGCTGAAGCTGCGTTCCTCCGCCACCGCCACCAGACAGCGCAGGTGGCGCAGTTCCACATCCTTCATGCGACGCCTTATCATTCATACCTATAAGCCATGCGCTATTCATTAGTTGACGGGATAAGGCCCGTCCAGTCAAAGGCGATGACCGCAACGTCAGGCAGGCCAGATGCCCACTGAAACTTTCCCCGATACCCCGGCGACCGAACGCGCGACGGCGGGCGTCCTCGCGCTGCTGATGGCGCTGACCGCATTGGGTCAGCTTGCCACGAATATCGTCGTGCCCTCGCTGCGCGACATCGCCCGCGGGGTGGCTTTGCCGGATGAATCGGTCGGGCTGATCCTGTCGATGGTGCTTCTGGGCCTTGCGGTCGGGCAGCTTGTCGTCGGGCCGCTTTCCGACCGGATCGGGCGGCGGCCGGTGCTGATCGGCGGGCTGGCGATCTATCTGCTGGGCAGCATCGGCGCGACCTTCGCCAGTGACGGTCTGCTGCTTCTGGCCGCGCGGCTGGTGCAGGGGCTGGGGGCGAGCGCGAGCCTCGCGCTGCCGCGCGCCATCGCAAGGGATCGCTATACCGGGCCCGAGTTCATGCGCACCATGTCGCTTCTGACCATGGCGATGGCGGTGACGCCCGGTCTGGCGCCGGTGTTCGGCGGTCTGATCGCCGATCTGGCGAACTGGCGAATTGCGCTGGCGAGCACCATCCTCGCGGGGGCCGTGGCGCTGGCTGCGGTGACAGTCTCGCTACCCGAAACGCACCATCAGCGGACGGAGAACGGCGGCCCTCGCGCCATGCTGTCCGCCTATGCCCATGTGCTGCGGAACCGCGTGTTTCTGGCCTATGCGCTGATGTCCGGTGCGGCGATCGGCGGGGCCTATTCCGAGGTCTCGGGGGCGCAACAGTTCTACACCGGCGAATTCGGCTGGACGCCAGCAAGGCTCAGCCTCGCCACGGCCTGCTATGCCGCCGCCGCGTTCTGCGGCGGCATCCTGTCCCGATATATCCGCGCCAGCCATCGGGTGCGTATCGGGGTCGGGCTGATCGTTGCGGCGCCGATCGTCCTGCTGGTGCTGCGCGGCGCCGGTGCCAACCATCCCGCGATCATGCTGGGCCTGATAGTCGTTTCGCAGATCGGCATGGGGATCATGATCGGCGTCGCGATCGGGGCCGCGCTTGTCGCTCTTGACCGATCCGTCGGAACGGCAAGCGCCGTTCTGGGGGCGATCCACATGACAATGGGGGCGGCGGGGGCGGCAATCGTGACCGCGATACCAACGGCGGCAAGCTGGTCGATCCCGGTGACGATGCTGGCATTCGGGCTGCTGGCCGTGCTGGCGCAACGGATCGCGGCGCGCGCATAGCCGCGGACTTGCCCCTCCGGCCAGCACTCCGCCCGTCAGGCCTGATTGCAAGGATCGGGCGCCAGTTCGGCGCGCCGAGAACCGGACTCCCGATCGGCTTGGCCTGATGCAGGTGGGCGAACTGATCCCGCCCGCGCCGAGGCGTGAGTGAAAGAACCGGGGAAAGGTTCGGAACGGTTTCGCCCGAGACTCGTTAATTCTTCATCTATCGACGGCCGCTGGATTGCGGGCTGCTGCAAGGGTCCGGGGAGGGACGCTTCTTCGCTGATGACCGGCGTGGGCACCCCGCCCTGCCAGGGGGCGGTGGCCGCCCTTTCACGCGGTATCGGCATCCTGACGGAGAGGACCGCCCCCGGCAGCGGCTGCCTTGCACGTCCGGCGCATGTGACAGTGCCCGTTTCCAGCAACGGGCGACGCCCGTTCCGACCACGACACCGACGACAGGAGAGGACAAGCCATGACCGAACAATCGAGGCTGCAAGATCCCCGCAGCCTGTATCCCCGGCCGCCGTTTCCGGCCCAACCGCAGCCCGCCCCCGGCGAGGCGCGCCGGCTGAACCCACCGGCCGATCACGGCGAGACAAGCTACGTGGGCAGCGGCAAGCTGACCGGACGCAAGGCGCTGATCACCGGCGGCGACAGCGGCATCGGTCGCGCCGCGGCCATCGCCTTTGCGCGCGAGGGTGCCGATGTCGCCATCGCCTACCTGCCCGACGAGGAAGCCGACGCCAGCGAGGTGATCACCCTGATCGAGGCCGAGGGGCGCAACGCGCTCGCCCTCGCGGGCAATCTGCGGCAGGAAAACTGGGCGCGCGAGATCGTCGGGCGGACCGTCGCGGCGTTCGGCGGGCTCGACATTCTCGTGGTCAATGCGGCGCGTCAGCAGTTCCGCGAGGATATCGCCGAACTGAGTTCAGAGGATTTCGACAAGACGGTGAAAACCAACCTTTACGCGATGCACTGGATCATCCAGACGGCGGTGCCTCATCTGCCGCCGGGGGCGAGCATCATCACCACCTCGTCGGTGCAGGCCTATGATTCCTCGGCGATCCTGCTGGATTACGCGATGACCAAGGCGGGGATCGTCGCCTATACCAAGGCGCTGGCCGCGCAGCTCATCGACAAGGGGATCCGCGCCAATGTCGTCGCGCCCGGGCCGTTCTGGACCGCGCTGCAACCCTCGGGCGGTCAGCCCTCCGAGGCGGTCACGCGCTTCGGCTCCCAGACGCCATTCGGTCGTCCGGGACAGCCGGTGGAGCTTGCGCCGGTCTACGTCCTGCTCGCAAGCCCCGAGGCCAGCTATATCACCGGCGAAGTCTATGGCGTCACCGGCGGCTCGGGCACTGTCGGCTGACGGCGTCCTCGCCATCAGTGCGTCGCTCTTGCACTTCCTCGGGGTAAGCAGCCGCTTCACGAGGCCGGGCAAGATGCGCTCCGCCGCAGTGTTGAAATCCCCTATCATCACGGCATCCGCATTGCGGCGGGGTGGTGGGGAAGAACTGCACCGCCCGCGTCACGCAACAGGGAACAAACCGTTCGCCGCGCCTTTGCGAAGAGAAGGGCCACGGCTTCCCTGAAAGCGGCATCTCTGCGAGGCTTGCCGCCGTGAAATCATATATCCGTTTTGAAACAGCGGCTTGATCTTCGGGACATTTTCCGAGGGTTGCCTTGGGCTGAGAGAGGAACTGCCATGGGATCTCTTCCCGAAACCCCGATCGACTTCAATCTGCATCCGCGCGTCAACTCGGACGACCCGGTGCCGCCGCGTCCGCGCCCCGCCTCCCGCCCGCATCTGCTGAAAGACGATGCCGATGCGATCCGCGCGGCGACGGAGCTTGCGGCGGAACTGGCGAGGGATGCCGCGCTGCGCGACCGCGAAGGGCTTTTGCCGCTGCGCGAGGTGGATCTGTATTCGCAAAGCGGCATCTGGTCGATCAACGTGCCAAGGGAATACGGCGGTCCGGGCCTGTCCTATGCGACGCTGGCCAGGGTGATAGGTATCGTGGCCTCGGGCGACCCTGCCGTGGCGCAGATCGCGCAGAACCATATCGCGATCCTCGGGCTGATCGGCATCGACGCCACCGACGAGGAAAAGCGGCAGATCTTCGGCTGGGCGCTTGATGGGCTGCGGTTCGGCAACGCATTTTCGGAATTCGGCGGCAAGACTGTCGTCGATTTCCAGACCCGCGTCGTTTTCGAGGGCGATGATGCGGTGGTCAACGGCGAGAAATTCTACACGACCGGCGCGCTCTTGTCCCATATCGTGCCGATCGTCGCTGTCGGAGATGACGGGGTATATCTGGTTTTTACCGACCGCGAGACGCCCGGCCTGACCATCACCAACAACTGGTCGAGCTTTGGTCAGCGGACGACCGCCTCGGGCTCGGTCCGCGCGATCGATGTGCGGGTGCCGAAGGCGCGGGCGGTCAAGCTGCAGGACGTGACGGAGGTGCCCACCGTCCAGGGCCCGATTTCGCAGATCATCCAGGCCGCGATCGACGCCGGGATCGCCCGCAATGCCATCGACGAAACCATCCGGTTCGTCACCACCCAAAGCCGCCCCTGGGTGGACAGCGGCAAGGACACGGCAGGCGAGGACCCCTATACGATCGCCGCGATCGGCGATCTCAAGATCCGTCTTCATGCCGCCGAGGCTTTGCTGGAAATCGCGGGCCGCGCCATCGACAGGGGGCTGGCCGAACCGACGCGTGAGAATGTCTCGGATGCGACGATCAAGACCGCCGAGGCCAAGGTGCTGACCACCCAGATCGCGATCGATGCGACCAACAGGCTGTTCGAGCTTGGGGGCACACGCTCGACGCTCGCGCAGCACGCGCTTGACCGGCACTGGAGAAATGCCCGCACCCATACGCTGCACGACCCGGTGCGCTGGAAATTCTACCATGTCGGAAATTTCTACCTGAACGGCATCGATCCGCCGCGCCACGCCTGGAACTGAGGCTGGCATCGGGCGCCCCGGGGCACGGGCCCCGGGGCGTCCGACTTCGCCCGCCGGGGCACTCACGTTCGGCCGTGACCGGCCAGACACATCCGGAAATCAGATCAAGGGAAAGAGACCGCAAGAATGACCCGCCAGATCCGCTTCAACGCTTTCGACATGAACTGTGTGGGCCATCAGTCGCCCGGCCTCTGGGCGCATCCTTCGGACAGGTCCTGGAAATACAAGGATCTGGACTATTGGCAGGATCTGGCCCGCACGCTGGAGCGCGGTATTTTCGACGGGATCTTCATTGCCGATGTGATCGGCTATTATGATGTCTACCGGGGCTCGAACGAAGGTGCGATCCGGACCGGCGCGCAGATCCCGGTCAACGATCCGCTGCAACTGGCCGCGCCCATCGCGCTTGCGACGGAGCATCTGGGGATCGGCATCACCGCTTCGACCAGTTTCGAGCACCCCTATACCTTCGCGCGCCGCATCGCCACGGCCGACCATCATTCAAAGGGGCGGGTGGGCTGGAACATCGTGACCTCCTATCTGGAAAGCGGGGCGAAAAACGTGGGTCAGGCCGGGCTGCAACGCCACGACAACCGCTATGAGATTGCCGAGGAATATCTGGAAGTCATCTACAAGCTTCTGGAAGGCAGCTGGGAGGAAGGCGCCGTCCTGCGTGACCGCGCGGGCGGCGTCTTTGCCGATCCGGCGAAGGTGCATGAAATCGGCCACAAGGGGAAATTCTTCGACGTTCCGGGATATGGGCTCACCGAACCCTCGCCGCAGCGCACGCCGCTGATCTATCAGGCGGGGGCGTCGGGTGCGGGCAAGGCCTTCGCCGCCCGACATGCGGAATGCGTCTTTGTCGCGGCACCGACCAAATCGGTGCTGAAGGCCTATGTCGGGGATATCCGTGCCCGCGCCGCGGCCGAAGGGCGCGATCCCGCCAAGATCTACATCTATACGCTGATCACCATCATCACCGCCGAGACCGAGGAGAAGGCCGAGGCCAAGCTGAAGGAATACAGCGGCTATGCGTCCTACGAAGGGTCGCTGGTCTTCATGTCCGGGTGGAGCGGGCTGGATTTCGGCCAATATTCCCCTGGTGACGTGATCAAGAAGGTCGAGACCAACGCCATCCATTCCATGCTTGAAAACCTTGCCGGCAAGGACAAGGTCTGGACGGTCGATGAACTGGCACAGTTCGGCGGCATCGGCGGGCTTGGGCCGGTCTTTACCGGCTCGCCCGCGCAGATCGCCGACACGTTGCAGGACTGGGCCGAGGAAACCGGCGTCGACGGGTTCAACATCGCCTATGCGATCACGCCCGGCAGTTTCGAGGATGTGGTCGATCTGATCGTCCCCGAGTTGCAGAAACGTGGTGCCTATCCGACCGCATACCGCCCCGGCACGCTCCGCGAAAAGCTTTTCGGTGAAGGCCCGTATCTGCCGAAAGACCATCCGGCCGAAAGATACCGCGATCTCCCGGCCCTGAAACAGGCCGAGGCCGCCGCCCGGAACGCCGCCGAGTGATCTGCGCCGGCGGATGCGGGGCCGCAGCAGCGGCCCCGCATGGAAGTCAGGTTTTCAGGTTCGGCGAAGGTCCATCGAACAGGATCTTGTTATGGGCCGCATATTCCTCGCGCACCTGTTCGAATTCGCCTTTTGCCTTGGCTTCGGCCAGAGGCGCGGGCAGGGTCCAGCCTTCGGGTCTGGGATAGCCTTTCCAGATCTCCTCGGTTTCCGCCGGATAGACATAGGCCTGCGGATCCCAGTCGTCCGGGTTCAGCACCCGTGAAAACTTGCGGAAATCAAACGGTTCCACGCCATCATTGTCGACATAGCGCGCGACATAGGCGTCGACGTTTTCTCTGGTCACGACGGTAGGCTTCCAGAAAAGCTGCCGCTCGGCCACGCGCGGTTTCCAGCCATTGGCGACGTCATAGAGCCAACTGGTCAGGAACGCGCCGGTGAAGACCGGGCTGTTGCCGCTGGTGGATGTCTGGATCCCGTCCTGAATCGCGCGCGCCCCCAGCGACGTGCCATCCGCCCCGCCGACGAAAAAGTCCTTGCCCGGCTGTAGCCCGACGTTGCGCAGCGCCGTCAGTGCACCCTGAGCCTCGTCATCATTTTGCGCGACAAGGCCGACCAGTTTGCCGTTGCGGGTCAGAAGGTCTTCGGTCGCCCGCAGGGATTCCTCGCGCAGCCATTTCCCGGGCAGGGAAGCCGTCTGGCGGATGTTCGGAAACTCGGCCAGTGCAAGGTCGCGGCCCGCGTTGCGGGAAATCTCGCACCAGTTGCCCGGCGTGCCGGTAAGCGCGGCGACCTCGCCCTCGCCGAACCTGTCGGTGACGGCCTGATAGACGGCCCGGCTGACGCCACGATGGGCTTCGTCCTCATGCGGGTTGAGGTAGAGCGTGAAATAGTCACCGACATCAAAGGGGGTGAACCACGGCACGCTGTCCCAGATCGCCGCGAAATAGGTCTGGTTGTCCTGTGCGAGCTGACCGGCGCGCCGCAGGGCGCTGCCATCGAGGATGTTGAAAAAGCCGCCGATCGCCCGTTCGGTGCCCAGCTGTTCGAATTGCGACAATTGCCGGCCGGAATCGATCTGGCCGTCAAAGAAGGAATAGTTCAGGCCAAGCGCCCTCGCGGCGCTTTCTGCCCCCTGACTGACCAATTGATTGTATTCGGTGCTGGCGCTCCAGGCGAGGTAGGCCACCTTCTTCGAGCCGGAGGCCACCGCGACATTGGGCATGCCAAGCGCCGAAGCCGCCGCGCCGGCCGCAACCCCGGCAGAGGCAAGCGCGAGAAAGTCGCGGCGCGACACGCCGGTGGTGTCCAGCCGGTCCATATGGCTGTCAATGACCCTCTTTTGCGTGAAATCGGGCAGATGTCGTGGATCGAAACGCTTTCTTGCCATTTTGGGCTCCAGGATGGGTTGGGGGCAGTATCGGCAACAAGTGTCCGGACGGATCGCGCATCGGCGCGATCCGGAAACCGGCTGAACTGCCCGGGCAGGGATAGGGTTGCGCGTGGCTGGTTTCCCGCCCCGCGCAGGTCAGGCTTTCTTGTTCGGCGAGGGGCCGTCGTATCTGATCTTGTAATGCGCGGCATATTCCTGGGCGACGGCTTCCCGCTCGCCGTTCTTTTGCGCCTCGGCATATTCGGCGGGGTAGGTCCAGCCCTCGGGCTTGGGGATGCCGCCGAAGTTGTTGTCGATATCCAGCGGATAGACCTCGGCCTGGGGATCCCAGTCGTCCGGGTGCAGGACCTTCGACATTTTCCTGTAATCGAAAGGCTCGACATCGCCGTTGTCGACATAGCGATCGATCCAGCCGCCGATATTGTCTTTCGTCAGCGTCAGCGTGTTCCAGTTCAGCATGCGCTCGGGCGCGCGCGGCACCCAGCCATTGCTGACATCGTAAAGCCGCGTGGTGAACAGCGCCGCCGCGAAGGCCGGCGAATTTCCCTTGGTGGCAAGGATCTGGCCGTCCCTGACCGCCTTTGCGCCAAGCCCCGTGCCGGAGGTGCCGACCACCAGCACGTCCTCGCCGGGGCGCAGGCCCGCAGCCCTCAGCGCGGCGATGGCCCCAAGCGCGATGTCGTCATCCTGCGTCACGATACCCACGACATCCGGGTTGCGCGTCAGCAGATCCTCGGTCGCCTTCAGCGCATCCTCGCGGTTCCACAGGCCGGGAAGTTCATCCACAAGCCGGGTCTTCGGATATTTCAGAAAGGCCTCGTCGCGGCCCCGGTTCCTTTGCAGCTCAAGCAGGCTGCCCTTGGACCCGGTGACGCCGATCACGTTGCCGCCGCCGAATTTCTCGGTCACCTCGTTCAGAAGGACCTCGGTGACCTCGCGGTGGGCGGTCACTTCCTCGGAGACGGCGAAGAGGGTGTAATATTCGTCGGCGTCGAACGGGGTGAACCACGGCAGGCTGTCCCAGACATTGGCGACGTAGATCCTGTTCTGCGATGCGACCCGCGAAATCCCCCGGATCGCGCTGCCGTCGGCCAGATTGAAGATCACGCCGCTGGCGCTGCCCGAGACCTGCTGCTCGAACTGATTGTATTGCTTTTCACCATCCAGCTTGCTGTCCAGGGACGTGTAGGCCAGCCCCAGCGTCTCGGCCGCCTTTTTGGCGGTGCGGTCAAAGACGGTGTTCCATTCGTTGAACATGAAGCCGGTCAGATAGGCGAATTTGCCGGTCTGGGATGCGATGGCGGTGGCGGGCAGGCCCAGATAGGCCGCGCCAAGGCTTGCCGCCGCCCCGGCCGAGGCGAATGACAGGAAGTCACGGCGCGACACACCGCTGGTGTCCAGCCGTTCCATATGGGCGTCAATCAACTTGCGATTGGTGAAGTCCGGCAGGCGGTGTGCGAAATCTTTGAAATTCATCATGTTGCTCTGGCAAGTTTGGGGTTTGAGGGGGCGCGGCGCAGGCGGCACCCGGACTATTCGGCAGGTTCGGAAATCGGGGTGGCCGGCGCCTTGGCAAAGGCACCCCGGAACCGCGCGGCCGGATGGCGGGCATTGACGCGGGCCCCCTCGCCGAACAGTTTCTCCCGATAGGTGCCGGGGGCGTAATCGCGCTGAGCGAGCCCGCGCTTTTGCAGGACCGGCACCACATGCTCGGCGAATTCGAGGAACGAGGCGGGCAGCCGGTGATAGCTGACATTGACCCCGTCGATCCCGGCTTCTTGCCAGACCTCCAGCGCGTCGGCGATGGTTTCCGGCGTGCCGGTGATGTTGCCCGCCTTCGCATAGACCTGTCCCAGATCGCGCACTTTCGGGGTGACGCCGGGATTGGAATCCTCGAAGGCGCGGACGACACCCTGCACGCCCTCGATCTCCAGCTCGGCCACCGGACGGTCGGGGTCCAGCACGCCCAGATCGATGCCCAGATCGCGGCTGAGATGGGCGAGATATCCGTCGATGCTGATATCTTCGGCGATGTCGCGCGCCTTGCGTGCAGCCTCCTCCTCGGTCGAGCCGATGATGAAGCTCATGCCCTGGATGAACTTCAGATCGCCGGGCTTGCGGCCGGCCTCGACCAGATAGCGGTTGGTTTCCTCGATCTGGCGGCGGGCGCCTTCGGGTTTCTGCGCGACGATATAGGTGCCCTCGGCGTTGCGCGCGGCGAAGGCGCGGCCCGCGGTGGAGGATCCGGCCTGAAACAGCAGCGGCACCCGCTGCGGCGAGGGTTGCGACAGATGCGGACCCAGCACCCTGTAGCGTTTGCCCTGATGGTGGATGCGGTGGACCTTTTCCGGATCGGCATAGCGGTTTCCGGCCTTGTCGACCAGCACCGCGCCTTCATCCCACGACCCTTCCCACAACTTGTAGACCACTTCGACATATTCATCGGCCCAGGCGTAACGCTCGTCATGCGGCACGATGCGGTCAAAGCCGAAGTTCTGCGCCGCGTTGTGGCTGACCGAGGTGACGAGGTTCCACCCGATCCGCCCTTTCGACAGGTGATCAAGCGTCGAGATCTTGCGGGCAAAGTTGAAGGGATGTTCCTGCAGGATCGAGGAGGTCAGCGTCAGGCCCAATTGTTCGGTCGATCCGATCAGCGCGGCGATGAGCGCGCCGGAATCATTGATCGGGATCTGCACCGCCTCTTCGATATAGGTCTCCCAGCCGCCTTTATAGGCGGGATCGACGCCGATGATATCCGCCGAGAACAGCGCATCGAACTTGGCGGCCTCCAGCGCCCGGGCAAGCGTGGTCCAGGTCGTCAGATCGTTGAATTCGGTTTGCAGCGTATCGTCGCGCCGCCACAGACCGTGGTGGATATGCGAAACGGAATTCATCACGAACCCGTTGAGGATCAGACGTTTGGTCATTGTTCCTTGTCCTTATTTGATGACCTGATCGGCGCCGGATTTGCGGCTCACCAGAACGGCCGCGATGACGACAAGGCCCTTGATGATCATCTGCAGGAACTGCGAGACGCCCATCAGGTTGAGCCCGTTGTCGAGAATGGCGATGATCAGCACGCCGATCAGCGTGCGGTGGACGCCGCCGACGCCACCCGCCAGCGAGGTTCCGCCCACAACGATGGCCGCAAGGCTGTTCAGCAGCAGATCCGACCCCAGCGACGGCCCCGCCGCGCCAAGCCGTGCCACCGCAAGAACGGCGCCGAAGCCGGCGAGCAGGCCCGAAAGCGCGAATGCGTAAAGCTTGTAGCGTTCGACCGGGACGCCTGCGGTGCGCGCCACCTGTTCGCCGCCTCCGATCAGATACATGTAGCGGCCAAAGCGCGTGCGTTGCCCGATGAACACCAGCACCGCCCAGGCGAGGATTGCCCAAAGCGCGATGTTCGGCAGGCGCGGGATCCACTGTCCGATGGAAATGTTTTCCAGCCCCGGCGCATTGAACTGGATCGCCCGCCCGTCAAGCAGCGTCAGCGCGATCCCGGAAAAGACCGAAAGCGTGCCGAGCGTCACGATGAATGAGGGGATCTTGCCCTTGGTATAGATCAACCCGTTCACCAGCCCCAGTCCCGCACCCACCAGCGCGGCAAACGGGATCACCAGCCAGCCGATGCTGAAGGCGTTCAGCACCGTGACGGAAACCGCGCCGACCAGCAGGACGATGGCGCCGACGGAAAGGTCGATGCTGCCCATCAGCACGATGAATGTGGCGCCAAGACAAACGATCAGCAGCGTTGCGGCCTGACCGCTGACCGCCGAGAAATTTCTGAGCGTGGCAAAGGAATCGGTCATGAGGCTGAAGAAGATGAACAGCGACAGGACGACGCCGATCGGGAACCAGAGGCCGGTCTCGACCCGGCCGAACAGGCGGGTGATCGGCGCGAGAGGCGAGCTTGGCTCGGGGCGGATGGTGGTGGTCATTGGGCGGCTTCCAGAATTGCGGGTTTTGCCTCGGCCGGAACATCGGCCGCCGGGGCAGGGGAAGGGGGGGATGCAGCCCCGGGCCGGCCGGGGCCGCTGAGCATCAGCGCGACAAGGCGTTGCTCTTCGGGCTTGGCGTCCGGCGGGGCGGGCACTTCGGCGACCACGCCGCCGTGCTGCAGGATCAGGATCCGGTTCGAGAGGCCGATCAGTTCCAGCAGTTCATCGGTGATCAGAATGATCGCGACGCCCTGATCGGTCAGATCGCGCAGCACCCGATAGATTTCCTGCTTGGCGCCCGCGTCGACGCCCCGCGTCGGATTGTCCAAGATCAGCACATCCGGCTTGCGTTCCAGCCAGCGCGCCAGCACCACTTTCTGCTGATTGCCACCTGAAAGGCGCGCCATTGTCAGATCCGGCGTCGCCGAACGGATGGCCAGCGCGTCGATATGGGCAAGCGTCGCGCTGCGCTCCTTGCGGCCGCGCCAGAGACCGAAACGGTTCGAGAACAGATCGCCGCCGCTGCCGGTCGAGAAGTTCCACGCGGTGGGAAAGCCCGCGATGATGCCTTCGGTCAGCCGCTCGGCCGGAATGTAGCCCAGCCCCTTGCGGGTGGAATGACCGATCTCGGGATGGCGCAAAGGCCCGTCACCGATGGCGACCCGGCCCGCGAGAGGCCGGATCACTCCGGCAATCGCCTTGCCGAGCCGCGATTTTCCGGAATCGAGCAGCCCGCCGATGCCAAGGATCTCGCCCGGGCGGACCTCGAGCGTGACCTTGGGTCCGTCAGGCAATACCTGCACCCCTTCGGCGCGAATGGCGGGCGCGGCGGTGCCGGGCGGCTGCTGGCGGTTTTCATAATAGTAGTCCGCCGCACGCTCGCGGCCGACCATGAACCCGTGCAGTCGGTGTTCATCGGTTTCGTCGGGCGTGACGCGAGTGACCATCGCGCCGTCTTTCAGCACGTAGATCACGTCCGATATGTCGAGCACCTCGGTCAAACGATGCGACACGAACAGCAGCGAACCATAGCGGCGGATCTTGTTGACGAGCGTGAAGAACGCCTCTTCGTCGCGCCGGTCCAGAGCGGATGTCGGCTCGTCCAGCAGGACCAGCGGCTCGGCCACGCCGCGCAGGATGGTCGGCGTCAGGCAGGCGCGGGCGATCTCGATCGACTGTCGGGTCGAGAAATCGTAATCGCCGGTCTTACGGCGCACATCGACGTCAAGGCCGGCCTCTTCAATGATCTGCCGCGCGGCGCGAATCATCGCGTTGCGGTCGATCCATTGGCCGAACCGCGTGAAGCGCGCCTCTTCGCCCAGAAGCAGGTTTTCATAGACCGGCACATTCTGCACCAGCGACTGTTCCTGAAAGACCCTGGTGATGCCACGCGCGACCGCCTTGCGATGCGAACCCGGCGTGAAGTCCTGGCCATCAAGCCGCACCGTTCCGGAATCCTGCGCCGTCAGCCCGCTCAGGATATTGAAGATCGTCGACTTTCCGGCGCCGTTTTCGCCCACCAGCGTCACGACGCTGCGCCGTGGCACATCGAAGGAAACATCCGAGATCACCCGGATCGGCCCATAGGATTTCGAGAGGTTGCGGACCTCGAGGAGACTGTCCACAGCGCCCGGAGGCGGGCCGGGACGGTGATCCGTTGTCGAACTGAAAGACATCATGCCTCGTCTGAATGCTGAAAGCCCAAGCTTGCAAGGGCCGCGGGTCCCGAACCGTCGGAACCACGCCAGAGCGCCGCGTATCGGCGCTGCTTCATTGGAAATATAGCTGTATGCGAAAGTTATTGTTTCCAAAGATCCTGCGGTCGCCGCAAACCGGAATCCAAAACCGGGGAACCGGACAGGCCAATTCTTCTTTCTTCCCGCTAGCCCTCGACCATGGCTTCGGGGGAATCTGCCGGGCATGCGAAAGGCGGGCGATCCGGCTATGGAAAGGGCCTGAAAACGCCAGCCGGCCGGTTCTTTGAAAGGGGGTTCATCTTGCTGTCAGGCCAGTGGCCTGACATTCGCCCGATAGGGAATTTGCTTTGTTCCGGGCTCTGTATGCGGATCGTCTGACAGGCGGGGTTTCCCCCCGGCCAGACTGATGCCACGGTATTCCGCGCGCCGTGAAACGCCTGTGCCAGATGGCGCTTCTCTGCCGAAAGGTTTCGCCCTTCAGAATGAACGTCGGGCAGATACCTGCGTATCTGCCCGACGTCCCGCCATCAATTCTGAAACGCGCTGTTCAGCCGCTCAGAAATGGACCGAATGCGATGCCGCCGGCTTTTCCAGCGGCGGGGTGAACTTGGTCAGGTCGATCCCCTCGACCGCGGCCTTGTATTCCTCCGCGCTCGGCGTGCGCCCGAGGATCGCGGACAGCACGACCACCGGGGTGGATGCCAGCAGGGATTCGCCCTTCTTCTGCGCCGTATCCTCGACGACGCGCCCCTGGAACAGGCGGGTCGAGGTCGCCAGAACCGTATCGCCCTTTTCGGCCTTTTCCTGGTTCCCCATGCACAGGTTGCAGCCCGGCCGTTCGAGGTAGAGGATATTCTCATACTCGGTGCGGGCGGTGTTCTTGGGGAACAGGTCGTCGAACTCGAAGCCCGAGTATTTCTGCAAGATCTCCCAGTCGCCCTCGGCCTTCAGCTCGTCGATGATGTTGTAGGTCGGCGCAGCGACGACCAGAGGCGCCTTGAACTCGACCTTACCCTGCGATTTCTCAAGGTTCTTCAGCATCTGCGCGACGATCTTCATGTCGCCCTTGTGCACCATGCAGGACCCGACAAAGCCCAGATCGACCTTTTTCGTGCCGCCGTAATAGGAGACCGGCCGGATCGTGTCATGGGTGTAGCGCTTCGACACATCGGCGTTGTTCACATCGGGGTCGGCGATCATCGGCTCGTCGATCAGATCCAGATCGACGACGACCTCGGCGAAATATTTCGCATTGTCGTCGGGCGCGAGCGCGGGTTTCTCGCCCGAGCGGATTTCCGCGATGCGCTTGTCCGCCTTGGCGATCAGGCCATGCAGGGTCTGCGCCGCATTCTCCATCCCCTTGTCGATCATGATCTGGATGCGCGCCTTGGCGATTTCCAGCGACTCGATCAGCGTTTCGTCCTGCGAGATGCAGATCGAGGCCTTGGCCTTCATTTCCGCGGTCCAGTCGGTGAAGGTGAAGGCTTGGTCAGCCAGCAGCGTGCCGATATGGACCTCGATGATCCGCCCCTGGAAGACGTTGTCGCCGCATTGCTTCAGCATCTGCGCCTGCGTCGCATGCACCACGTCGCGGAAATCCATCCAGGGCTTCATCTTGCCGGTGAAGCTGACCTTGACCGATTGCGGGATCGGCATCGTCGCTTCGCCCGTCGCCAGCGCCAGCGCCACGGTGCCCGAATCCGCGCCGAAGGCCACGCCCTTGGACATGCGGGTATGGCTGTCGCCGCCGATGATGATCGCCCAGTCATCCACGGTGATGTCGTTCAGCACCTTGTGGATCACGTCTGTCATGGAATGATAGACGCCCTTCGGGTCGCGCGCGGTGATCAGGCCGAAGTTGTTCATGAAGGCCATGAGCTTCGGGATATTCGCCTGCGCCTTCTTGTCCCACACGGATGCCGTGTGGCAGCCCGACTGATAGGCACCGTCGACGATGGGAGAAATGACGGTCGCCGCCATCGCCTCCAGCTCCTGCGCGGTCATCAGGCCGGTGGTGTCCTGCGAGCCGACGATATTCACCCGCACCCGCACGTCGGACCCGGCATGCAGGACCTTGCCCGGCGTCACACCGACGGCATTGCGGTTGAAGATCTTCTCGACCGCGGTCAGGCCCTGACCCTCGATCGAGATTTCCTTGTTCGGGGCAAAGACCGGCACCGGCTCGACGCCGAGCGTTTCGGCCGCGAAGGTCTGCAGCTTCTTGCCGAAGACGATGGCGTAGGAACTGCCCGCCTTCATGAATTCCATCTTCTGGGGCGTGAAGGCCGCCGAGACGTCGACCAGCTCCTTGCCGTTCTCGTCGCAGAGCTTCTTGCTCTTGGTGTCGATCTTCAGGACGGTGCCGGTTTCGACCGAGTATTTCTGCTCGAGGATCGGGTTCCCGTCGTTGTTCAGGATCGGCTTGCCGTCCTCGCCGGTCTTCTTGACCCAGTTCTTAAGGTTGATGCCGATGCCGCCGGTCACGTCGACCGTGGTGGCGAAGATCGGCGAGATGCCGTTGGTGCCGCCGACGACCGGGGCGATGTTGACGAAGGGCACATAGGGGCTGGCCTTCCTGCCGGCCCAGAGGGCGACGTTGTTCACGCCCGACATCCGCGACGAACCCACGCCCATCGTGCCCTTTTCCGCGATCAGCATCACGCGCTTGTCGGGATGCTGCGCCTTGAGCGCGACGATTTCCTTCTGCGCCTCGGGCGAGATCATGCACAGGCCATGCAGTTCCCGGTCGGAGCGCGAATGCGCCTGATTGCCCGGCGACAGCAGGTCGGTGGAAATGTCGCCTTCGGCGGCGATATAGGTCACGACCTCGATTTCCGGCTCGACATCCGGGAGCTTGGTGAAGAACTCGGCCTTCGCATAGCTTTCCAGAATGTCCTTCGCGACGGCATTGCCGGCCTTGTAGGCCGTGCCCAGCCGGGCCATGTCCGCATCGTAAAGGAACACCTGCGTCTTGAGCACGTCGGCCGCCTGCTCTGCGATCGCGGCATCGTCGCCAAGCGCGAGGTCGAGCAGGACCTCGATGGACGGCCCGCCCTTCATATGCGACAGCAGCTCGAACGCGAAGGCCGGCGTGATCTCGGGCACAAGAGCCGCGCCAAGGATAATCTTCTTCAGGAACTTCGCCTTGGCGCCCGCGGCGCTCGTGGTGCCGGGCAGGGTGTTGTAGATGAAGAAGTTCAGCGAGTCGTCCCTGTACGGGTTCCCGGTATCCTCGATCTGCGCGATAAGCTCTTCCACCAGCGCGCTGTCGTCGATGGGCTTGGGATGCAGTCCCTGGCCTTTGCGGGTTTCGATTTCGGTTAGGTAGTCGGTGTACAGGCTCATGACAATCCCTACGATATTATGCCGGATTAAGCTGGAACACCGGATCGCAAGGGCTGCTGGCGAACGGTGGCAAGCCTATTGTATGCACCGGTATACTAATCACGGTCTGTCAGCAAGAGGCAGGATGGAGCATGTTGCCCTGCCGGGAGGACGAGCGGGGCCACGACCATCGCCGCCGCTGTCGCGCCCGGGGCCACGTTTCCCGGCGGCACCATCAATCCCGACGAGATGATCGACGCATCGGAACTCGATCTTTTCTAGGCCGGCCGGGAGAGCCGCGTTGACGTGAGACAGCTTTCTGGCCGTCCATCGTCAAGGTGTAGCGGGCGCCTACGGACCCCTGAGCCTGCAAGATCTGACGCGAATTTCCCGTTTGCATCTGTCGGGGACGGCAGGACTGCATCGATGACTATCCGCGCCGCAGTGGGCAGCGGCGAGATCGCCTGTTTCGTGCCGCTGTTTGGGTGCAAGGCCGTTCTGCAAAAGCATGATGTCGCCGCCCTCATGCGCGGCCCACGATTTCGCTGTGCGACGGGTCCGGGCTGGTGATGCGTGACCTGCCGTTGCCGTCGCCAGCCGATGGCGATCTGATCAGCCCGCCCATATCCGGTGCAATATCATACGGCCCGCTGTGGCGACCTGTTCGCACCCATGCCTTTGGCATGGGGCGCGTAGGCTCAGGGGAGGCTGTCAGACCTTCTGCGGGACGAACGGCGCGCGGTATTGTGCCTGACGTTCCAGCATCCAGCCGGGGTATTCCGGGGGGAGCTTCGTCACCGCATCCAGCTCCGCCAGATCATCCGCAGACAATGCCACTTCGGTCGAGCGGATGTTGTCCTGCAACTGCTCGACTCGCTTGGCGCCCACGATAACGCTGGTCACCACCGGCTGGTGCAGCAGCCATGCAAGCGCCACCTGCGCCACGGTGCAGCCTTTCGCCTCGGCGATCCCGCGCATCACGCCAATGGCCGCATCGCCGCGTTCCAGATCGACCGGCGGGAAGTTGAAACTCGCCCGGCGGCCATCGTTCGCGGTGTTGCCGTCGCTGTATTTGCCCGAAAGGAAGCCCCCGGCCAGCGGGCTCCAGACCATCAGGCCGATGCCTTCGGCTTGCAGCATCGGCACGATCTCGCGTTCCAGATCGCGCCCGACCAGCGTGTAATAGGCCTGCAGGGACAGGATCGGGGCAAGTCTGCGGGCCTCGGCGATGCCCACCGCCTTGACGATCTGCCATGCCGCCCAGTTCGACAGGCCGATATAGCGCACGTGACCGTGGCGGACGAGCGTGTCGAGCGCCTCCAGCGTTTCGGTGATCGGGGTCAGCGGGTCGAAGCCGTGGATCTGGTAGAGGTCGATATGGTCCATTTGCAGCCGCGAAAGGCTGGCCTTCGCCTGCGCCATGATATGGGCGCGCGAGGCGCCGCGGGCGTTCGGGCCTTCGCCCATCGCGCCCAGCACCTTGGTTGCGATCACCACATCGTCGCGCGGGATGCCAAGGTTGCGGATCGCCTGACCGAGGATCCGCTCGCTCTCGCCGCCCGCATAGACATTGGCGGTGTCGATGAAGTTGATGCCCGCGTCGACGGCGGTCTTGACCAGAGTGTCGGCCTCGTCCTGACGCAACTGGCCGATCTGGCCCCACATGCCGTCCGAGCCGCCGAAGGTCATCGTGCCGAGGCAGAGTTCGGAAACCAGAAGGCCGCTCGGGCCGAGAGTGCGATAACGCATGGGATGTTCCTTTGTTCGGAGGGAACGCCGGGGCGGGATGCCGCCGGGCTGGGGCAAAGGTAGGGCCGACAAGGCAGCCCCCGCCACGCCGATCCTCGCAAATTCCTGCCCGATCCTCTCATCGGTGCCGATTGCAGGCTGCATACCCTGCGCACTGGCTCTAGGGTGGAGGTCATGGAAAACGATCTCCTCGCTCCGCTCAAGGCCCTTGTCCTGCGCCAGTGGCAGGCGCATGGCCGCGAAAGCCCGATCGACGGGCTGTATCTGACCGCGGCGACGGCGCCAGCCGGGCCGATCCATGCGGTTTACCGCCCCTCGCTCTGCGTGGTGGTGCAGGGCGCCAAGACCAGCATGCTTGGCGACCGCGCCTTTCGCTACGATGCGGGAAAATGCCTGATCGCGTCGATGGAGGTGCCGATCCGCGCCGAGATCACCGGGGCCACAGCGGATCGGCCCTATCTGGCCTTCAGCCTCGCGCTTGATCCTGCGACCATATCCGATCTGCTGCTGGAACAGGACGGGACCGGGGAAGCCGCGACCGGCCCGGCGCTTGGCGTTCACGCGCTGGCGCCCGAGCTGATCGATCCCCTGTCCCGCCTGATCGCGCTGTGCGACCGGCCGCGCGACATCGCGGTGCTGGCGCCCCTGATCCGGCGCGAGATCGTCTGGCTGCTGCTCAACGGTCCGATGGGGTCGGCGCTGCGCCAGATCGGGCTTGCGGACAGCCACATGGCGCGGATCGGCCGGGCCATCGCCCATATCCGCGGGGGCTTCGCCGCCCCCCTGAATGTGCGGGTGCTGGCGGGTATCGCCGGGATGAGCCCGGCCACCTTCCACCGCCACTTCAAGGCGGTGACGGCGATGACGCCAGTGCAGTATCAAAAGCAGTTGCGCCTGCAAGAGGCCCGCCGCCTGCTTTTGTCCGACGGGGCCGACATCACCCGGATCGGCTATGCCATCGGCTACGAAAGCCCCTCGCAGTTCAGCCGCGAATACCGCCGTCTGTTCGGCGCGCCGCCCGGCCGCGACGGGCAGGCCATCCGCAGGGCCGTGACGCGACATGTCGAGATGTGACCACCGCAGGCGGCCGGAACCCTGCGATCCGATCGCGATGCATCCCGGCCGATTTCGGTGAATCCGAAGCCGCCTGTTTCAATCCGCGCTGATCACCTGCGCCTGAGGCCCGCCGTTCATGTAACGGCTCACGAATGGCGGAATATGCGAGGAGTTTTCCGGCAATACCGTGCAGTTGCGCAGCAGGCGCCGCAGATCCGGCGCGATGCCGAGCGCGCGCCATACCGAACGTGTCGCGTAGGGAAGGTTCTCCCTCCGCCAGGAAACCCCGGTGGTGATCCCGCAAAGATAGGTCCGCTGATGTTCGGCGAATGGCATCAGGATCGTTTCCGCGATGAAGGATTCCTGGTGCATTCCGCATTCGATGATGAACAGCCGATTGCGCCAATAGGCCACCTGTCCCTGATATTTCGAGAACTGCCGGATGCCTTCCCGGGCATCCGCCATCTTCTCGACCGACTTCACAAGCATCACATCGTCGTTCTGCCAGATCCGGGCGCAGCTGCGGACGATCATGCCGGGCCACGACAGGCTTTTGTGGTAGAGTTCATAATAGCCGATGTAATCCCGGAGGCGACGCAGATCGCCCGGGAAGGCGTTGCGCAGGACCAGACCCTGCGTGACCGGGCGACGCTGCTCGGTCAGGGCGCGCTCGAACCGTTCCGGCGACAGATGGAAAACGGGTTCCGGCACCCCGAAATACTGCGAGATCCGTTCCCCGTTGTGACGCGACGGCATCGTCTGCCCCGACAGATAGCGATTAAATTGTTGCCGGTTGATACCGATCTCGCGGCAAATAAGGGCGACCGAGGGCCGCGTATTGCAGGCGCGGCGCAGGTTCGTGGCGTAATTTTCCGTCATGTGCGCCCTCCGGTGCGGTTCGGATGCGAGAAACGGGCCGATGGCCCGGAAATAGCGTCATATCGCGTCACATGGCGTCATTACGCGAAGTTGTGGCGCATTTTCAAGCCGGCTTAGGCTTTGCTCAGACCTGCCCGTTGCCCGGAAAACGCCGCCAGCCAGAAGTGGCACACCGGGACGGGCATCAAAGCAGAAATGACGAGGAAACAGGGATGCAACACAAGACCATCTCCGGCCCGGCGACCAGCCGTCGGACCTTTCTGGGCGCGGCCATCGGCGCGGGCTTCGTGCTGGGATCTTCCGGATTGTGGTCGCCCGCCGCCGCGCAGGACACCCCGAAGCGCGGCGGGGTGCTGAGGCTTGGCCTCGACGGCGGCCAGACCACGGACGTTCTCGACCCCGGCACCTATTCCGGCAGCGTGCTTTTCACCGCGGCGTTCTGCTGGGGCGACCGGCTGGTGACCACCGATCCGGCGACGGGCGAGGCCCTGCCGAGCCTTGCAGAAAGCTGGACCACGAGCGCGGATGCCAAGGTCTGGACCTTCAGGCTGCGCAAGGATGTCCGGTTCCATGACGGTTCGGCCTTCACCGTCGCCGATGCGGTGCAGACGCTGAAGCGTCATTCCGATGCGAATTCGAAATCCGCGGCGCTCGGCCTGCTGTCCGACATCGAAAGGATCGAGGATCAGGGCGGTGATCTTGTCATCACGCTGAGCAACGCCAGCGCCGACCTGCCGCTTCTGCTGACGGACTATCACCTGCAGATCCAGAAGAACGGCGGGCTCGACGATCCGGCCGATGTGACGGGGACCGGCCCCTACAAGCTGGAGAGTTACGAGCCGGGCGTGCGCATCGCCTTCAGCCGCAACGAACACGACTGGAACCCGGATCGCGGCTATGTCGACAGTGTCGAGATTCTGGTGATGAATGACAGCACCGCGCGGATCGCGGCCCTGTCGTCGGGCAAGGTGCATTTCATCAACAGCCTCGATCCCAAGACGATGGGCCTGCTGTCGCGCGCGCCGAACGTGCAGACGATCAGCACCAAGGGCAAGGGCTTCTATTCCTTTCTGATGCACGGTGACACGGCGCCCTTCGACAACAACGATTTGCGGATGGCGCTCAAGCTAGCGGTCGACCGGCAGGAGATGCTCGACAAGATCCTTGGCGGTTATGGCACGCTCGGCAATGATTATCCTGTGAATGAGGCCTATGCGCTGGCCCCGACGGGAATCGAACAGCGCGTCTACGACCCCGATCAGGCGGCGTTCTACTACAAGAAATCGGGCCATTCCGGACCGATCGTGCTGCGCACCTCGGAGGCGGCCTTCACCGGTGCCGTCGATGCCGCCGTCCTGTTTCAGGCCAGCGCGAAACGGGCCGGCATCACGCTGGAGATCAGGCGCGAGCCCGACGATGGCTACTGGTCGAATGTCTGGAACGTTGCGCCTTTCTGCGCCTCCTACTGGGGTGGGCGCCCGACGCAGGATCTGCGCTACACGACGACGCAGCTTTCCAGCGGACCGTGGAATGACACGCGCTTCAAGAACGCCGACTTCGACCGGATGCTGTTCGAGGCCCGGGCGGAAACCGATGAGGACAAACGCAGGGCGCTGTATCATGACATGGCCGTTCTGGTGCGCGATACCAGCGGGTTGATCCTGCCGGTCTTCAACAATTACCTCAACGCCTCGTCCACGAAACTCAAGGGATGGGTGGACGATATCGGCAACGATCTGTCCAACGGACAGGTCGCCTGCCGCGTCTGGTTCGACACCTGAAAAGGATGCCGCGGCGTCAGTGCCGCCGCCTCTGATCCATGATGACACAGCCAGATCCCCCGATCCCTCGCCGGGCAGTCTCCGCGCTGCTTTCCCGTTACCCGATGCCGGCCCGTATCATCGGCCGCCTGCTTCTCAGCTTCGTTCTCCTGTGGGCCAGCTCCGTGCTGATTTTCGGCGGGATCGAGGTTCTGCCCGGCGATTTTGCCACGACCTATCTGGGCCAGTCGGCAACGCCGCAGGCCATCGCCAATATCCGCCTTGAGCTTGGTCTCGACCGGCCCGTCGTGACGCGATATCTGGGCTGGCTGGCCGGAATTGCGCAGGGCGATTTCGGCCGGTCATGGGCAAGCGGTCAGCCGATCGCGGAACAGCTTGGGCACCGGCTGGGGAATTCGCTGCTGCTGGCGGCCGCTGCCGCGGTCATCGCCGTGCCGCTGGCCGTCGGGCTTGGCATTGTCGCCGTCATTTTCCGGGACCGCCTCATCGACCGGCTGATCAATATCCTTTCGCTGGCGGCGGTTTCCTTGCCCGAGTTCTTCATCGCCTATCTGCTGATCCTTGTTCTGGTGGTGCAGCATCCGGTGGCGGCCTTTCCCGCGACGATCTACGGCGGCATGAGCCTGTTCGAAAAGCTGCATACCATCGCGCTGCCGGTGGCGACGCTGGTGCTGGTCTGCATCGCCCATATGATGCGGATGACCCGCGCGGCTTTGCTGAATGTGCTTTCCACCCCTTATATGGAGACGGCCACCCTCAAGGGTCTGTCGCGGTTGCGGGCGATCTTTGTCCATGCGACGCCCAATGCGCTTGCCCCGATCATCAATGTCGTCGCGCTGAACCTTGCATATCTGGTCGTTGGTGTCGTCGTCGTCGAGGTGGTCTTCGTCTATCCCGGCATGGGCCAATATATGGTCGATGCCGTGACGGTGCGCGACCTGCCGGTGGTTCAGGCCTGCGGCCTTGTGTTCGCGGCGATCTACATCGCGCTCAACATGATCGCCGATGTGCTGTCGATCCTCGTCAATCCGCGTCTGAGGCATCCGCGATGAAAGCGCTTTTCCCCATACCCGCATCGGCCGCGATCGGCCTTCTCGGGCTTGCCGTGGTGCTCGTGTGCGCGATGTTTGCGCCGTGGATTTCGCCTTTCGATCCGAATGCGGTGATCGGCGATCCCTGGGGTCCGGCGCAACCGGGGCATCCGCTGGGGTTCGACAATCTGGGCCGGGATCTGCTGTCACGCCTCATCACCGGGGCGCGAACGACCGTTTTCGTCGCGCTTGCCGCCACCGTCATCGCCTTCGTCATCGGTGTTTTCCTCGGCCTGACCGCGGCCATCCTGCGCGGGCTGACCGATGCGGTGCTGTCGCGCTTCAACGATCTGCTCATGTCGATCCCGACATTGATCTTTGCGCTCATCGTCCTGTCGGCGCTGCCGCAAAACCTCATGGTGCTGATCCTGGTCATGGCGGTGCTGGACGCGACGCGGATCTACCGGCTGGCGCGCGCGCTGGCGATGGATGTCGGCGCCGTCGAATTCGTGGAGGCCGCGCGGCTGCGCGGAGAGGGGCTGCTCTGGCTGTTGGGGCGCGAGATCCTGCCCAATACCATGACGCCGCTTCTGGCGGAGTTCGGCCTGCGGCTTGCGTTCAACGTGCTGTTCATCTCGACCCTGTCCTTCCTTGGGCTCGGCATCCAGCCGCCGACGGCGGACTGGGGCAGCATGGTCAAGGAAAACAAGGACGGGATCATCTTCGGCGTTTCGGCGGCATTGGTGCCGGGTGCGGCCATCGCGCTGCTGACGGTCTCGATCAATCTGGTGGTCGACTGGCTGCTGCGCCGCACCGCCAGCCTCAGGGGAGGGCGTGACGATGGCTGACACGGATCACGACAGGCCCCTGCTTTCCGTGCGCGGGCTCAGGCTCGGTGTGAGGGCGCATGCTTCGGGTGAACCCCCGCGAGACGTGGAAATCGTCCACGGCGTCAGCTTCGATCTGCGCAAGGGCAGGGTGCTGGGGCTGATCGGGGAATCGGGGGCCGGGAAATCGACGATCGGCCTTGCCGCTCTTGCCCATGCCCGCGGTGCGATGCGCATCACCGGAGGAGAGGTGCTGCTTGACGGCGAGAATATCCTTGCGCTCGACAACGCGGGAAAACGCGGCATCCGTGGGGCGCGGGTCTGCTATGTCGCGCAATCGGCCGCCGCCGCGTTCAATCCGGCCTTCCGGCTGGGCGATCAGGTGATCGAGGCGACCCTGCGCCACGGCCTTGCCACACGGGCCGAGGCGCGCGTCCGCGCGGTCGGGCTTTTCCGCATGCTCGGCTTGCCCGCGCCCGAAACATTCGGCCGCCGCTTCCCGCATGAAGTATCGGGCGGGCAGCTTCAGCGCGCCATGACGGCAATGGCGCTTTGTCCCCGGCCCGAGCTGATCGTGTTCGACGAACCGACGACGGCGCTGGATGTCACGACGCAGATCGGGGTGCTGGCGGCGATCAAATCGGCGATCGCCCGGACCGGAACGGCGGCGATCTATATCTCGCATGATCTGGCGGTGGTGGCGCAGATCGCCGATGACATCATGGTTCTGCGCAATGGTGAGACCGTCGAATACGGCCCTGCGCGCCAGATCGTCGAGCGGCCAGTGGCCGCCTACACCCGCGATCTCGTCCGTCAGCACGAGATCCGCCACGACGAGGTTCCGGATCAGAGCGGGCGCTTCTTCGAGATGACGGGCATCTTCGCCAGTTACGGCAGCGTTCCCGTGCTGTCCGATGTCTCGCTGCATCTGTCCAAGGGGCAGACGCTGGCGGTGGTCGGGGAATCCGGATCGGGGAAATCCACGCTCGCGCGGGTGGCGACCGGGCTTTTGCCCCCGCGTCAGGGCACGGTCCGGCTTGACGGCGCGGATCTGCCGCCGCGTCTGAACGGCCGCAGCAAGGCGCATCTGCGCCGTATCCAGATGATCTACCAGATCCCGGATACCGCGATGAATCCGCGTCAGACCGTCGAAGATATCATCGGACGTCCGCTGACCTTCTATCACGGGCTGCGCGGCGCGCAGAAACGGGCCCGCGTCGCGGACCTGCTGGAGCAGATCGACCTTGGACCCGCCTTCCTCGACCGCTATCCGGCGGAGCTGTCCGGCGGTCAGAAACAGCGTGTCGCCATCGCCCGCGCCCTTGCGGCGGAACCCGACCTGCTGATCTGCGACGAGCCGACCTCGGCGCTCGATCCGCTGGTCGCGGCGGGCATCCTGCGGCTGTTTCTGCGGCTTCAGCAAGAGCGGCAGCTTTCCTACATGTTCATCACCCATGATCTGGCGATCGTGCAGGCGATCGCGGACAGCGTCGCGGTGATGCATCGCGGGCGGCTCGTGCGCTTCGGCCCCCGTTCCAGCGCGCTGCGCCCGCCTTTCGATGCCTATACCGATACGCTCCTCGCTTCGGTGCCGCAAATGCGGGTCGGCTGGCTTGACGCGGCGATAGCGCGTCAGGCGGCTGGCGTCGCTTCCCCGGATTGACACTTGCAAGAAACGAACGAGATCATGACCCAAGACGGCTTTACGGTTTCCGAAGATACATGGATCACGCTGCGCGACGGCACGCGCCTTGCGACGCGGATATGGATGCCGGACGATGCGGCTGGCACGCCGGTGCCGGCGGTTCTGGAATATCTGCCCTATCGCAAGCGGGGCGGCACCGATCCGCGCGACGAATCCACCTATCCGGTCTTTGCCCGCGCAGGCATTGCCGGTGTGCGCGTGGATATCCGCGGCTCGGGCGAATCCGATGGGGTCATCGACGGCGAATACACGCCGCGCGAACTTTCGGATGCCTGCGAGGTGATCGAATGGATCGCGGCGCAGCCTTGGTCGAATGGCCGTGTCGGCATGATGGGGATTTCCTGGGGCGGGTTCAATTCGCTGCAGGTCGCGGCGCTGAAACCCCCGGCGCTGAAAGCGGTGATCTCGCTCGCATCGACGACGGACCGCTACAACGACGATATCCATTACAAGAACGGCACGCATCTTTCGGCACAGCTTTCCTGGGCGGGTACCATGCTCGCCTATCAGACGCGCGCGCCCGACATCGCCCTTGTGGGCGAGACATGGCGCGACATGTGGCGCGAGAGGCTGGAGAAAGAGCCCTATTTCCTTGAGGAATGGCTGTCGCATCAGCGCCGCGATGCCTTCTGGAAACATGGCTCCATCTGCGAGGATTTCGCCGGTTTCGACATTCCGGCGCTGATCTACGCCGGATGGGCGGACGGTTACCGGAACACCCCCCTGAAGGCCATCGAGGCCATGCCCGGCCCGGTCCGTGCCATCATCGGCCCGTGGATCCACAAATACCCGCATTTCGCCTGGCCAAAACCGCGCACGGATTTTCACGCCGAGGCCATCGCCTGGTGGAAGCACTGGCTGGGCGATGCGCCGGAGGGCGATGTGCCCGCGGTCCGCGCCTATATCCTTGACGGCCCGCGCCCCGCATTGCGGCGCGAAGCGGATCCCGGCTACTGGATCGCCAAGGACAGCTGGACCGGACCGGACATGCGGGTTCTGGGGATCGGCGCCGATGGCCGGTTGTGCGACGGACCCGATTTCGTCGGCGCGGGGGAGGTTTTCCTGCGATCTCCCCTCGATACCGGCATTTCCTCGGGCGAGTGGTTCACGCTCAAGCCGGATGCGGAAATGGCGGGCGATCAGCGCATCGACGCGGGCGGATCGCTGCTTTTCGAAACGGCGCCCCTGACGGCCGAAATGGTCTGTCTCGGCATGCCGGAGGTCACGCTGCGGCTGCGCTGCGATGAGGATATGGAAAACATCGCCGTGCGGGTGATCGACGTGCATCCGGACGGGATGGAAACGCGGGCGAGTTTCGGTGTGCTGAACCTTGCCCATCGCCACGGAAACGAAACGCCGGTCCCCATGCCGCATGGCGAAAGCGTGCCAGTGCGCCTGCGGCTTGATGCGATGGGCTATCGCTTTGCGCCGGGCCACAGGATCAAGATCGCGCTGTCGACCGCCTATTGGCCGCTGATCCTGCCTTCGCCGAAAGCGCCGGGTGTTATGATCGATACCGCAAGTCTGAGACTTTTCCTGCCGCTTCTGGGCGCGCACCGGCGCATCTCGATCCCTGAGCCCGCTGATCCTGATCCGCTGCCGCGCTACCGGATGCTGTCTGAGGGGCAGACGCGGCGGTCCGTGAACAGGGACCTGATGACGGGCGTGACCGAATACCGGATCCACGAAGATACGGGGCTTGAGGTGCATCCGGACAGCGGCCTGCAATCACAGGAGATTCGCGATGAAGTCTGGTCTATCGCGCCCGATGATCCCCTGTCGGTATGCGGCCAGTCCCGCTGGGATATCCGCTTGCAGCGAGAAGGCTGGCAGACCCGCAGCAGCACCTTTGCCGATCTTCGATGCACGGAAACGGAATGGGTTCTGACGGCCGAAGTCCATGCGTTTGAAAACGACCGGGAGGTATTCAGCAAGACATTCTCCCGCCGCATTCCGCGTGATCTCGTCTGATGTGACCGCGGTCGCAAACCGGGATCGTTCTGGTCACGAAGCGGCTCAGCTTCCTGCCGCCCGCGCGGGTGCCGTTCAACATCAAAAAAATCCGGCGGAATGCTGGTCATCACCGCCATTTGTGTGATGATCGGCCCAGCCCCGGCCGGGTCATCATCGCCGATGTGACGCCGCGCTCGGTGGGCGAACGCAACCCGATCCGAAAGCCCGAACATGTCCGATCTTCTCGATCCCCAGGCCGTCGCCGAAGCCAAGGCGTGGCGGCACGACCTCCACCGCCACCCCGAGCTTGGTTTCGCCGAACACCGGACCGCGGGGTTCATCGCGGAAAAGCTGAAGGACTGGGGATATGAGGTCGAAACCGGCCTTGCGCGGACCGGCGTGGTCGCCAGCCTGCGCAAGGGCGATTCTGCCCGCGCGATCGGCATCCGGGCCGATATCGACGCCCTGCCCATCACCGAGGAGAGCGGCGTCGACTGGGCCTCGGCCACGCCGGGGCGGATGCACGCCTGCGGCCATGACGGGCATACGGCCATGGCCCTTGCCGCCGCCAAGGCGCTGGCGGCGCAGGATTTCGACGGCACGGTCCGCTTCATCTTCCAGCCCGCCGAGGAAAACGAGGGCGGCGGCCGCGAGATGGTGCAAGAGGGGCTCTTTGCCCGTTTCTCGGTCGATGCCGTTTATGGCGCGCACAACTGGCCCGGCGCGAAACCCGGCCAGATCATCGCCCGCGACGATGCGATGATGGCGGCTTTCGGCACGTTCGAGATCACCGTGACCGGCAAGGGCGCCCATGGCGCGATGCCGCATGAGGGGGAAGATACGCTGCTGGCCAGCGCGCAGATCGTGACCGCGCTGCAATCCATCTGCGCGCGCAATGTCAGCCCGCTGCAATCCGCGGTGGTCTCGGTGACGCAGATCCACGGGGGCAAGGCATGGAACGTCCTGCCCGACCGCGCCGTGATCCGCGGCACGACGCGCTGGTTCGCGCCTGAGGTCGGCGACAGGATCGAACAGCGGGTGAGCCGGATCGCCTCATCCGTTGCCGAGGGGTTCGGCTGCACCGCCGGGGTGGACTATCAGCGCCGCTACCCCGCCACGATCAACACCGCACGCAACGCGGCGATCGTGCGTGAGGTGGCGGCGGGCGCGGGGCTTGCGGTCCTCGACGCCGATCCTTCGATGGCGGCGGAGGATTTCGCCTTCATGCTGGGCGAGGTGCCCGGCTGCTATTTCTGGATCGGCGCGGGACGCGAGGGCGACAATCCCGGCCTGCATTCCGCGCGGTTCGATTTCAACGACGCGATCCTCGGCCCCGGAGCGGATCTCTGGGTGCGTCTCGCGTTGGCCGAACTCGCACCGCGGGCGGATGGCTGATGGCGTCGCGCGGTCAGTAGCGTCACATCCAAAGCCGTTGCCGCGCAGGCTTTCCAGCAGATTTCATCCGATTGCGTTGGCTGACCGCTAGCCCGAACGAGCGGCTGAAACGCCGCGCAGGCGGCGTTTTTCGACAACTTTCTTGTCATCCGCGCATGAGATCTCACCCAATTGGGTGAAGCGCCGGGGATCGTCGCCCTCTACACTGAGTCGGTTACCACTCATCGTTACCAGGGGGGGCCATGATGAGGGTATCTGTTGTATCGGCCAGTGCCCCGCCAGCGGGAACCATCCTGCCTCGGCCGATGGCCAGGACGGGAGGTATTTGCGAGGGCGTCGGCAGCTTCGAACCTGGTAACATTGAAAAGATCCGTCCCTGACGGCAGACACCCGGCTCTTGCGGCCGGTCCCCTGAGACCCGGGGTCAGATCCGGCCACCGGACGACATGCCGCCTGATGTCCGGATCTTCGGGGATGAACCAAGACCTTGAACGGTTTCGGGTGTGCCCGGCCATCAGAGCCACTGGAGACCGGTTCAGGTGTGCAGGGCCTCGCGCCGCAGAACATGCTTCATCACCTTGCCCGATCCGGTGCGCGGCAGATCGGTGACGATGCAGAATTCCTTCGGGATCTTGTAGCGCGCGATCAGCCGCTGACAGTGGCGCGCCAGTTCCTCGGGGTCGGGCCTGTGGCCGGGCATGGCGATGACATAGGCACGGCCAACCTCGCCCCAGCGGGGATCCGGAATGCCGATCACCGCCACTTCGCGCACGGCCGGATGTTCGCGCAGCGCGCTTTCGACCTCGACCGGGTAGACGTTTTCCCCGCCCGAGATGAACATGTCCTTGCGCCGGTCGACGATGGAGATGAAGCCGTCGGCATCCCGCCGCCCGACGTCGCCGGTGCGAATCCAGCCCTCGGGGGTAAAGGCGCGGGCGCGTTCCTCGGGGCGGTTCCAGTAGCCGGGCGTGACGTTCAGGCCAAAGATCAGGATCTCGCCCGGTTCGCCGTCCGGGACATCCTCATCCTGTTCATCGACCAGCCGCACCGCCGTCAGCGGCCCGCACAGCCCGACCGCCCCCGCCTTTTCGCGCAGCAGGTCGTGCGACAAGGGCATGCCAAGCGTGGTGCCCGTTTCCGTCATGCCGTAGCCATCGACCATCCGCACGCCATGATCCAGCCACCAGCGGATGTTGGCAGGCGGGTTCGGGGCGCGGCCGGTGAACAGCGCCTTCAGCCGCGTCCATCGGTCGGGCGCGAAATTCGGGGCATGGCGCAGCGCATCGGCCATCTGCGGCACACAGAAGTAATGCGTCACCTGCAGCGCGGGATCGCCCAGCCGGTCATTCGTGCGTTCCGGATCGAAGCTCGGCGAGATGATGAAGGTGCCGCCGCGCAGCATCGGCGGCCAGATCTGGGTGACGATGCCGATGACATGGAACATCGGGCTGTCGCACAGAAAGACCGCGCCGGTATCCACCTCGCCCATCACGTTGAAATTCACCGCCGTCGCCAGCAGGAACTGCGAGGTCAGCAGCGCCCCCTTGGGCACGCCCGAGGTGCCCGAGGTGTAAAGGATGATGCAGGTGTGGTGACCCGAATGCGGTTGCGGGCGGGGGGCGGGCACAGCGGCCTCCACCGCCGCGACGAAATCGGCGAAAGCCAGACCCCGGCAGCCCTGCGGCAGATCGGGCAGGGGCTGATCGCCGTAAAGCAGGGTGGGCGTGCAATCGACCAGAAGCCGCGAAAGCTCCGGCAGCGACAGCCGCCAGTTCAGCGGCACGAAGATCGCGCCGATCCGCATCAGCGCCTGTTGCAGGATGATCTGATGCACGCTGTTTTTCGCAAGGGCGGCAACGCGGTCGCCCTTGCGGATACCCTGATCCTGCAACACCCCCACCGCGCGTTGGATATCGGCATCCAGCGTCCGATAGCTCCACCTGCGGCCGGCCGCGATATCGATGCAGGCAAGCGCATCCGGCCGGATCGGATCTGTCCGGACTGCGACCAGAGCGGTCGAGACAGCGCAGGGCTGGCAGGTGGAGGGCGAGAAGATCTTCATCTCGGGCGGCGATCAGGACATGACGCCGCGCATCCTGCATCTGGTCCTTGCGCGCAGCGGAGATCAGGCCAGCGGCGTCCGGGGGCTGAGCCTGTTTCTGGTGCCGTCCCATGACGATGACGGCAACCGGTTGCCGGTCACCATCACGCGGATCGAGGAAAAGATGGGGCTTCATGCCTCGCCCACCTGCCAGATGACGTTCGACGCCGCCCCGGCCGAACTGCTTGGTATCGAGGGCGAGGGGTTGCGGGCGATGTTCACGATGATGAACCACGCGCGTCTGGACGTGGCCCTGCAAGGCGTGGCCCATGCGGCCCGCGCCACCGCGATCGCGCGGGCCTATACCGCCACGCGGCGGCAGGGCAGGGACGGGGTGACGCTGGATGCCCACGCCGATGTGCGCCGGATGCTTGACGACGCGGAAACGCTTGCGATGGGCGGCCGGGCGCTGGTGCATCTGGCGATGGTCGAGATGGAACGGGGCGAACATCCGGATCTGGTCGATTTCCTGACCCCCGTCTGCAAATTCACCTGCACCGAGGCAGGTGTCACGGCGGCGAACCTCGGTATGCAGGCCCTGGGCGGCTATGGCTATCTGCGGGAATACCGGATTGAGCAGACCCTGCGCGATGCCCGTGTCGCTGCGATCTACGAGGGGACGAACGGTATTCATGCGGCCACTCTGGCAGGGCGGCTGCTGCGCAACGCGGGGGGCGCGGCGGCCACGGCGTTCGCGCGATTTCTGGCCGAGGCGCCCGAGGCCCTTGACGTCTGGCAGCGCGCACGAACGGTCCTGCTGGAGGCTGAGGATCCCGCCCCGGCGGCGGATGCCTTCATGCGGCTGACGGCACATGCGGCGCTGGTGGTCGTGTGGCAACGGTTCCGCGCGGCTGCGGATCATGCCCCCGATCCGCAGCGGTTGCGCCACCTCGCAAAACGTGCCGCTGCGCGCGCGCCATTGTTGATGCGGCATTATGCGGATCTGGTCGTTCTGGAACGCGCAGAAGCCTCTTCCTGCGGGCAGCGACCGGGCTGTCGCGCGGCGTTGGGGAACCCCGGCGGACCGGTCCCTTCGGATCGCGGGGGGTTCAAGCCGCGCCGATCAGTTGCGACAGGAAGTCCTGCACCGGCGCGCTGAGCGGTTCATTCCTGCGATGGAACGCCAGTATGGCGACAGGCGGCATGTCGACGATGCGCCGCGACACCAGCCCCTGCATCGCATATTCCCGGGCGGTCATCGCATCCACGATCCCGACGCCGCCGCAGGCGCGGACCATGTCGCAGACATTGGCGCAGAAGGGCACGACGCAGGCCGGGTCGTAGACCAGCCCCTGCGCCTCGAACGCGGCGCGGATCGTCGCCCCCATCGGCGACCAGTCGGCGTTGTAGCAGACCATCGGATGCGCGGCGATCGTGTCGCAGAACAGATCGTCCTCGCGCGCGAGGGGGTGGTCGGTGCGCAGCACCGCGACGAGGGTGCTCTGGCCGATCGTATGCGCCTGAAACTCGGCCTTCGGCGGAAAGGCCATTTGCAGCCCGATATCCGCCGTGCCCTTGCGCAGATCCTCCTCGGGGGAATTCACCCGCAGGATCAAGCGCTTCTTCCAGTTCTGATAGCCCGCGCGGATCAGGATCGGGCCAAGAAACCCCTCGACCAGCGCCGGCGTCGCCGAAATCGCCACCGGCCGCGAGGCCTGACTGCGGAGCGTTGGCAGTCTGGCGCGAATTTGGGCATGTGTGCTGAAAATAGGCGCGGAAAGGGCGAAAATCTCGTTCGCCTCCCGTGTCGGTTCCAGTCGGTTGCCGGTCCGGTGAAACAGCGAAATGCCCAGATTCGCCTCGAGCCGCTTGAGCTGTGCACTGACTCCGGGCTGGGAAATCCCAAGAAGTCGAGCCGTTTCCGTTGTCGTGCCAACCCGCATCAGCGTGCCGAACAATTCCATCTCGCGCAGATTCATTATCAGCATCCTGATAGTAAAGGGCATATTTATCATTATTAGCTTGTTCGCGCCTTGTCTAACCTTGTCCGCGAAACGCCGAGTCGGAACCGACCGGCCCAATCGCACCAACAGGCGAGGATGGACCTAGCTCATGATGAACAGACTGAATTTCCGGGCCGTGCTGCTGGCCACCACGATGTCTCTGGCCGGCCTCGCGGCGCAGGCCGAGACGCTGCGCATGGCGATGGGATATGATCCCGTCAGCCTCGATCCGATCGCGACCAGCGACAACGGCTCGATCTGGACGCAGCTTCTGATCTACGACACCCTCGTGCGGCCCGATGCGACCGGCGAGAAGCTGGAACCCGGTCTGGCGGAAAGCTGGACGGTGTCGGACGACGGGCTGACGATCGGTTTCAAGCTGCGTGATGCCAAATTCTCGGACGGAACGCCGGTCACGCCTCAGGACGTGCAGTTCTCGATCGAGCGGGCCGCGTCGGAGGATTCGGGCTGGGGCCGTTTCTACCGGCCGATCACCAGCTTCGAGATTCCGAACGATCATGAGATCGTCATGCATCTGGCCGAACCCTTCACGCCGGCCTTCAACAATCTGGCGCTGTTCGCCGCCGCGATCCTGCCCAAGGCCGAGGTCGAGGCGAAGGGGCAGGCGTTCTTCGACGCGCCGATCGGGTCAGGGCCGTTCGTGCTGAAGAAATGGACGCGCGGGTCCGCGCTCGAACTGACGAAGAACCCCTACTACTGGCAGGCGGGCAAGCCCGCGGTGGATGATGCGGTGCTGGAAGTGGTGACCGAGCCCTCGGCCCGCGCGATCAAGCTGGAGGCGGGCGAGGTGGATGTCGCACTCGACCCGCCGCTGAACCAGATCAAGGATCTGCAATCGAAACCGGGCGTCGTTATCGGCGAGGTCATCCCCTATCGCGCCGATTTCGTGCAGCTCAACACCCGCTATGCGCCGCTTGGCGACGAAAAGGTGCGGCAGGCGCTGAACTATGCGATCGACAAGGACGCGCTGATCAAGGGCGTGCTGTATGGCGCGGGCAAGCCTGCCGCCTCGGCCATGCCGGTGATGGCCTATGCCGATCCGGATCTGAAGCCCTATCCCCATGATCTGGCCAAGGCAAAGGAACTGCTGGCCGAGGCCGGTTATCCCGATGGTTTCGAGGCCGAGATGCTGGTCGATTCCGGCATCGCGACGCAGCGCAACACCGCCATCGCGCTTCAGGCCATGCTGTCGCAGGTGGGCGTCAGGGTGAAGATCCAGATGCTGGAAAGCGGCACGCAGTGGGAAACCACCAAGGCCGGCAACTACCAGATGTCCCTGAGCTACACGACCTCGGACACGATCGACCCGGACCAGATCATCGGCTTCGTCGCGGTGAACCCGGAACGGGCGAATGCCTATCATACCGAGTGGAAGAGCGACCGGCTGAACGATCTGTATGCGCAGGAGCGCCAGACCGTGAACGGGCCGGAGCGCGGCGCGATGTTTCAGGACATGATCCGCATCCTGCATGACGGCGCCCCCTATATCTATCTGTATCACCCGGCGACGGTCTGGGCGCAGAAAGATTACGTGAAGGGGTTCTCGGTGCTGCCGACATCGAACTTCCGGCTGGAAGACGTGACGATCGAGAAATGAAAGCCCGCCCGCCCCGGCAAGGGGCGGGCCTGATTGCCAGCCCTCGCCTTGCGGCGGGGCAGCCAGCGGATGACGGATGTTTCAGGTAATCCTCAAAAGACTGCTGATGCTGGTCCCGGTTCTGATCGGGATCACGCTGATCGGCTTCCTGCTGTTGCAGGTCATGCCGGGCGATCCGGCGTCGCGCGCCATGGGCACCCGGGCCAGCCCCGAGGAGCTTGAGGCGATGCGCAGGCTCTGGGGGCTCGACCAGCCGGTCTGGGTGCAATATCTGTATTTCCTGCGCGATTGCGTCACGGGCAGCTTCGGCGTCTCGATCTTTCACAAGCTGCCGGTGATCGACCTTGTGGCGGCGCGGCTGCCCTTCACGCTGGGGATCGTGCTGTATTCGACGCTGATCGCGCTGCTGGTGGCATTGCCTTTCGCGATCATGGCGGCGCTGAACCGGGGCAACCCTGTCGACAGCGCGATCCGGCAGGTGTTCGTCGTGCTGATCGCGATGCCGCCGTTCTGGCTGTGCTATGTGCTGATCTTGTGGCTGGCGCTCGGGCTTGGCTGGTTTCCGACGGGGGGCGTCGGCGATGGTTTCGCCGCGAACGTCTATCGCCTGTTCCTGCCCTCGCTCGTCGTCGGGCTGTCGACCGCCGCGCTGATCCAGCAAAGCCTGCGCTCGGCGCTGATCGACACGATGAAGGCCGATTACGTCGATACCGCCCGGGCCAAGGGGCTGAACGGTCGCGCGGTGTTCCTGCGCCATATCCTGCCCAACAGCCTGATCTCGACCATCTCGATCATCGGCGTCCGGGTGAGCTGGATCATCGGCGGCACGGTGGTGGTGGAAAAGATCTTCTCGGTGCCCGGGCTCGGCAGCCTGCTGATCGACGCCATCGTGTCGCGCGATCTGCCGGTGATCCGCGGGCTGACGGTGTTCTTCGCCATCATGGTCGTGATCGTGAACCTGATCACCGACATCTGTTATGCGCTGGCCGACCCGCGCGTGCGTCTGGAGTAGGCCGATGCTGGTGCTGAAAAACCTTCCGCGCAGCCCGGCGGGCGCGATCGGGCTGGCGATGCTGCTGGTCACGCTGCTTGCTACCGTCCTGACACCGTGGCTTTCGCCGTGGGATCCCTATGCCCTCGATTTCGGCGCGGCGATGCAGGCGCCCTCGGCCAGCCACTGGTTCGGGACGGACAATTTCGGCCGCGACATCTTTACCCGCGTCATGGCCGGGGCGGTGTTCGACCTGCGGCTCGCGCTGATCTGCGTCTTCGTGCCGATGGCCTTCGGCGTCGCCGTGGGGATGGTCGCGGGCTTCTTCGGCGGCTGGGTCGATGCGGCGCTGATGCGGCTGACCGACATCGTCTGGGCCTTTCCGTTCTATGTCCTCGTGCTGGCCATCGTCGGCGTTCTGGGCGCGAGCGAGACGAACCTGTATGTCGCCTTCTTCCTTGTGAACTGGATCGGCTATGCCCGCATCGTGCGCGGCGAGACGATGCTGATTTCCCGCCTCGAATATATCGAGGCGACGCGCGTGCTGCGGTTCGGCCGGATCCGGGTGATGGCGCGGCATGTCCTGCCGAATGCCGTGACGCCGGCGCTGGTCTATTCGATGTCGGATGTCGTGCTGACGGTGCAGGCCATTGCAGCGATGTCGTTCTTCGGTCTGGGGGTGCAGCCGCCCGCGCCCGAATGGGGCATCCTGATCGTGGAAAGCATCGACTACATGCGCGAGGCGCCGTGGATGACGCTGTTCCCCGGCCTTGCCATCGTCTGGATCGGCATCGCGTTTTCGTTGCTGGGCGAGGGCCTGTCCACCGCCCTGAAGCCGAAGGGATAAGCCATGAGCCTTCTGAGCATCCGCGACCTTCGGACCGAATTTTCCGGCCCCGCCGGGATCGCCCGCGCGGTCGACGGCGTCAGCTTCGACGTGGAACCGGGCGAGATCTTCGGCATCGTCGGGGAATCGGGCTGCGGCAAATCCGCGACCTGCCGGTCCATCCTGCATCTCTTCGGCGGTGCCCCCGCCCGCATCGCCGGGGGTCAGATCCTGCTGGAGGGCACCGGCGACATTGCAAGGATGACGGAACGCGACCTGTCCCGCGTCAGGGGCCGGGAGGTCGCCTTCATCTTTCAGGACCCGCTGACCGCACTCAACCCGACCATGCGCATCGGCAAGCAGATCGCCGAGGTGATCCGCTGCCATCGCAAGGTCTCGAAGACCGAGGCGCGTGCCGCGGCACTGGATTTGTTGCGCGAGGTGCAGGTCACCTCGCCCGAGCGGCGGCTGGACGCCTATCCGCATGAACTGTCGGGCGGGCTGCGGCAAAGGGTGGTGATCGCCATGGCGCTTGCGCTGCGGCCCCGGCTGATCATCGCGGATGAACCGACGACCGCGCTCGATGTGACGGTGCAGGACCAGATCCTGCGTCTGCTGCGCGAACGGCGCGACAGCACGGGCACGTCGATCATCCTCGTGACGCATGATCTGGGCGTGGTGTCGCAGATCTGCGACCGGATGGCGGTGATGTATGCGGGCCGCGTGGTGGAAACCGGCAGCGTGCGGCAGGTGCTCGATACGCCGTCGCATCCCTATACCCGGGCGCTTCTGGCGGCGCTGCCCGGTCAGACCGGCCGCGAACGCGACCTGACCCCGATCGAGGGCAGCCCGCCCGGCCTGATCTCCCCGCCCCCCGGCTGCCGGTTCGCGCCGCGCTGCCGGTTTGCCCGGCCGGAATGTGCGGTGGGCCAGCCGCCCGCGCTGCACCCGCGCGGGGAGACGGCGCATCTCGACGCCTGCATCCTGACGGAGGTGCCCGATGTCCTTGCTTGAGTTTCAGGGAGTCGAGCGCCGCTTTCCGGTCAGGCGCGGCCTCTTGGACGCGCTATTGCGCCGCGAACATGTCTGGCTCCATGCCGTGCGCGGGGTCGATCTGGCGGTGCGCCCGGGCGAGATCCTTGGCATCGTCGGGGAATCCGGCTGCGGCAAGAGCACGCTGGCCCGGATCGGCATCGGCCTGCAACCGGCCGATGCGGGGGCGGTGATCTTTGACGGCGCGCCGCTGAACGGCCCTGACCCCAAGGGGCGGTTGCAGATGGTGTTTCAGGACCCCTATTCCTCGCTCAATCCGCGGATGACGATCGGCGCGCAGCTTGAAGAGGTCGTGGCGCATTACCGCCCCGGCCTGACGCGGGCCGAGCGGCAGGGCCGCGTCGCCCGGATGCTGGACGAGGTCGGGCTGGTGCAGGAGACCGCGCAGAAGTTTCCCCATGCGCTGTCCGGCGGTCAGCGGCAGCGCGTCTCGATCGCGCGGGCGCTGTGCCCCGATCCGCAGGTGCTGATCGCGGATGAGCCGGTTTCCGCGCTCGATGCCTCGGTTCAGGCGCAGATCATCAACCTGTTGCGGCGGCTGAACCGGGAAAAGGGCCTGACGATCGTCTTCATCAGCCATGACATGAACGTGGTGCGCTATCTGTGCGACCGGGTGGCGGTGATGTATCTGGGCGAGGTGGTCGAGCTGAACGACAGCGCGGCCCTGTTCGCCGAACCGCGCCATCCCTATACCCGCGCGCTGATCGGCGCCGTGCCGGATGTGCACCATCCGCACCGCGAAGGCCTGCCCGTCCGGGGCGAGATTCCGGACCCTTTCGCCGTTCTGCAAGGCTGCCGCTTCGCCCCCAGATGCCCGCTGGCGGAAACCGCCTGCCACCGGCCGCAGTCGCTGGACGCGCTTGCCTCCGGCGGGGCCGTGCGCTGCTGGAAGGCCGTTTCCGGCACGCTGTCCTGAGAATTCCCGAAACCTGAAAGCAAGACCATGTTCTTCACATCCGATCCCGAGTGGACCCGCCGCTGCGAGGCCGTCGCGGCAGAGCTGATTGACCGTTTCGCCGGGCAGGGGCTGACGCCCGACAATTTCGGCTTCGTCGCGCTGCGCGAGGGGGCGACACCAGCGGGCTTCGCCTATCGCGGTGACTGGCGCTGCTATCCGTGCAGTCTGGTCAAGGCGTTCCATCTGGTCCACGTCCTGAACCGGATCGAGGGCGGAGCGGTCCGCCCGCATGAGGATCTTGATCGCGCGATGCACGACATGATCACCTGGTCGTCGAACACCGCCACCAACTACATCATCGATCTTGTCACCGGGACGACGGGTGACACCTTGCTGGACGGGACGGAATTCACCGAATGGCGGCAGCGGCGGGAGGGGTTGAACCGGTTCTTCCTCGACCTCGGCTGGCCTGAGTTCGAGGGCTGCAACATCACGCAAAAGCTGATGGACGACACCCGCTACGGGCGCGAGGCGCAATATGCCGGGCGTCACGGGGAATACCTCAACGCGCTGACGCCGCTGGCCGCGGCACGGCTGTTTCACGAGCTTTTCGCGGGGGAGGTGCCGCTGGCCGATGCGCCGCGCGCGAGGGCGCAACAGATCCTGCTGCGCGATCGCCACAGTGAAAAGGCGGCCTCGCCGCATTTCCAGGTCTTCGACTATCTGGGCGGCGGAATGCCGGAGGAGGCGACGCTGTGGAGCAAGGCCGGCCGCAATTCATGGACCGGCGATCCCCGCGCGTCCTATTACAAGCACGATCTGATCCGGGTGGCGATGCCGGGCCGGACGCCGGTGATCCTGTGCCTGATGACGCAGGGAAAGGAAATCTGCGAAGACCGGCCCGATGTTTTCCCCCAGATGGGGGCGGTGTTCGCGAAAGGCCTGCTGGGGTAGGTGGCGGGGGCGGTCCGGGGGCTTTGTCCTCGGACCGTGATCTTTCAGCAAGGTCGTGGCTCTGATGCCGCCCGCCACTGACGGTCAGAACAGGTCGAGCGCGCGCAGCATCGCCGGCCAGGCTTCCAGCCGCGCCCGCGCCTTTGCCTCGTCCCGGGCGGCCACCGCGCTTACGATGAGGCTCAGCATCGAGGTCAGCGGGCCCGAACTTTCGATATAGGTCTCCACCCGGTTCACCACGAAGAAGACCCAGGGCGTGTGCTTCGCCGCCCATGTGTTCAACTCCTCGGTGACGACCACGGCGGTCATGCCGGAGGCGACGGCCAGCCGGAGCATCGTCTCGGCCTCGCGCGCATAGGGGACCGTGTCGATCAGGATCAGGCAGCGCCGCCCGCCGTTCGCGGGCAGCCATTCGGCAAGACCCGAGTCATGCGCGGCAAGAAAGCGCGCCCGGTCGTGGATGATGGCGAGGCGGCGGCAGAAATCCTCGGCCGCGCCCTTCACCGACTGGAAGCCGGTCACGAACACCTCGTCGGCCGCGAAGATCGCCCCGATCGCCTCTTCCCATTCGGGGCGGGCGATCTGTTCCGCCAGCGCCAGCACCGCTTCGGCGTCGCGCCGGATCTGAGTGCCAAGCTCGCCATTCTCCAGCCGCAGGTAGAGATCGCTGCCCGGAAGCTGCGCCGCGCCGCTGGTGCGCAGGTCCTGTTTCAGCGCGGTGATGCCCCGATAGCCAAGCCGGCGCAGGAACCGGCTGACGGTGATTTCGCTCACCCCGGTCTTCTGCGCGATGGTCGCGCCCGTTTCGAGGCCCAGAGTCGGCGCGTTGCGCAGCAGCCATTGCGCAAGGACCGCCTCGGATTTGGTCATCCGGCCCTCGATTGCCTGAAGACGCAGCGAAAGGGGGGAGGGGGGAACAGGATCGGTCATGATACGTATTGTGTCATTTTATTATTATGGTAGCAATCTGTCATAAACATCAGTGGCGCCACGCGCCCCGACGGGGAGAATGACATGAAGACGACGTTGATCTGCGCATTGCCCTTCATCCTTGGCGCCGCCACGGCCCATGCCGAGGAGACTTTGGCGATCTACAACTGGGGAGACTACATCAATCCCGAGGTGCTGACCAAGTTCACGCAGGAAACCGGGATCAGGGTCACGCTCGACACCTATTCTGCGAACGAGGAGATGCTGGCCAAGGTGCAGCAGGGCGGCACGGGCTACGACATCGTGTTCCCATCGGTGTGGATGGAGGACATCATGCTGAAACTCGGTCTGCTCGAACGCACGGACATCGACACGGCCGCGGATTTCGGCAACATCGACCCGCAGTTCCAGCGCGCCAAGGGCGATCCCGAGGGGCATTACTGCCTGCCCTACGCATGGGGCACGGTGGGGATCTTCTACAATGAGGATGTCACCGGGCCGATCACGGGATGGGCGGATTTCTTCGCGATCCCGGGCAGGACCGGCAAGAAGATCACGCTCCTTGATGACATGCGCGAAGTGCTGGGCATGGGGCTGATCATGACCGGCGCCCCGGTCAACGCGACCGATCCGGGACAGATCCAGGCGGCGGCGCAATATGTCATCTCCCACAAGAAGGACGTGACCGCCTTCACCTATGAATCGATGCCACTGCTGGTGTCGGGCGACATCGCCGCGGCGCATTACTTCGTGGGCGGCAACATGTATGCGGTCGATCATCCGAACATCAAATACATCATCCCCGAGGAAGGCGCGACGATGTATCAGGAGGATATCTGCGTGCTGAAGGACGCGCCGAACAAGGCGGCGGCGCGGAAGTTCATGGAATTCTACCTGACGCCCGAGATCGCCGCGCTGAACGTCGCGCAGCAGTTCAACGGCACGCCGAACCGCCCGGCGAACGAGCTGACGCCGGATTTCATCAAGTCGAACCCGAACATCAACGTGCAGGGCGATACGATGGCGCGGTTGCAGATCTTTGAAGATCTCGGCCCGGCGCTGAAGGCCTACGATCGCGCCTGGAACGCGATCCGCACCGCGCAGTGAGGCCCGGATGCCCGGCCCCCTGCTGGAAATCCGCGCCGCGCGGCGCAGCTTCACCACCCCCGAGGGGCGCGATTTCGCGGCCCTCGACGGCATCGACCTGCGCGTCGAGGATGGCGAGTTCGTCACCCTGCTCGGTCCTTCCGGCTGCGGCAAGACCACGCTGCTGCGCGCGATCGCGGGGTTCGAGCAGATCGACGACGGGGTGATCCGGCTCGACGGCGCCGATATCGGCCCGCTGCCGCCCCACCGCCGCCCGGTGAACACCGTGTTCCAGAGCTACGCGCTGTTTCCGCACATGTCGGTCGCGCGGAACGTGGGATATGCGCTGGAGGTGCGCGGCGTCGCGCGCAAGTCGCGCGAAGCGGCCGTGACCGAGGCGCTGGCCAAGGTGGGTCTGGCGCAATTCGGGGCGCGCAGGCCCGCGCAGCTTTCGGGCGGTCAGCGGCAGCGGGTGGCGCTGGCCCGCGCGATCGTCGCGCAGCCGCGGCTGCTTTTGCTGGACGAACCACTCTCGGCGCTCGACCGGAACCTGCGCCAGCAGATGCAGATCGAGCTCAAGGATCTGCAGAACCGGCTGGGCATCGCCTTCGTCTTCGTCACCCACGATCAGGAAGAGGCGCTGACCATGTCCGACAGGATCGTGGTGATGCGCGCGGGCCGGATCGAACAGGCCGGTCCGCCGCGCGAAATCTTCCGCGCGCCGAAAAGCCGGTTCGTGGCCGAGTTCATCGGCGAGACGAACCTGCTGCCGGCGGTCGTGCGCGCCACGGTCGGGGGAATGGCGGAACTGTCGCTGGAAGGCGGGCAGGTGCTGCATGCGCGGGCGGACAGCCTGCGGCCCGGGGCGAAAGTGGTGGCCGTGCTGCGGCCGACCGATCTTGCGCCGGCGGAACAGGGGCTTGCGGGCATCGTGCGACGGGTGATCTATCTGGGGGCCGATCTGCATCTGCGCGTCGAACCCGAAGGCGGCGGGGGCGAGATCGGCGTCATCCTGCGCGATGCGGGCCGGGTGCCCGCGCAGGGCGAACGGATCGTGCTGGGCTACGACCCCGCGCGGGTGCATGTCATGGAGGCGGGCGCATGACCCATCGCCAGCGTGTCCAGCTTTTCCTGCTCCTGACGCCGGTGACGGTGTTCCTCGGGGTGTTTTTCCTGATCCCGCTCGGCACCATCGCCGTCTATTCCCTTCTCACGCCCGGGCTTTACGGCGGCGTGGAATGGAGCTTCTATCACTGGAATTACGGGCGCATCTTCGGCTGGGCGGATGGCATCACCGAGGTGTTCGAGCCGGTCTATCTGCACATCCTGCTGCGCTCGCTCGGGCTCGCCGCGGCGACGGTGGCGATCTGCCTCGTGCTGTGCTACCCGGTCGCCTTCTGGGTCGCGGGGCTGGCGCCGCGCTGGCGGATGCTGTTCCTGTTCCTGATCACGCTGCCGTTCTTTGCCAGCCTGATCGTGCGGCTTTATGCGTGGCTGCTGCTGCTGAAACCCTCGGGGCTGCTGAACACGGTGCTGATGGGGCTTGGCGTGATCACCGAGCCTCTGGACATCCTCTACACCCCCGTGGCGGTGATCCTCGGCATGGTCTACATCTTCCTGCCCTTCATGTTCCTGCCGCTCTTCGCCTCGATCGACACGCTCGACCGTTCGCTGATCGAGGCGTCGGGCGACCTTGGCGCGCGGCCGGTCCAGACGCTGCTGAAGGTCGTCCTGCCGATGACCGTGCCCGGCATCGTCGCGGGCGGCGTCATCGTCTTCATCCCGGCGGTCGGCAATTTCATCGTGCCCGACGTTCTGGGCGGGGCCAAGGGGCTGATGACCGGCAACCTGATCGAGCAGCAGTTCCTGTCCTCGCGCAACTGGCCCTTCGGCTCGGCGCTGGCGATGGTGATCATGGCGCTGGTGCTTGGTGTGCTGCTGGTCTTCTCGAACCGCGCCCGCCGGGCGGGAGGACGGACATGAGACGCCTGCCCCTGACGGTCTTTTCGCTGATCTTCTTCGCCTTCCTCTATCTGCCGCTCGCGGTCATCGTCGGCTATTCGTTCAACGCCAATCCGGTGAACATGCTGGTCTGGGAAGGCTTCACGCTCGACTGGTATCGCGGGCTTTTCGGTCTCGACCGCTCGTTCGATCCGCAAAGCCGCACGGTCTATGTGGAAAGCACGCCGCAGATGCTGGCCGCCTTGCGCAATTCGCTGATCGTCGCGGTCTCGACCACCTGCATCGCCACCGTTCTGGGCACCACGGCGGCGCTGGCGCTGAACCGCTACAGGTTCCGCGGCAAGGCGCTGTGGTCGGGCGGGCTGATGGTGCCGATGATGATGCCGGACATCGTTCTGGGGATCGGGCTGCTGATCTTCTTCACCTCGGCGGGGATGAGGCTGTCGCTGCTGACGATCATCATCGGGCAATGCACCTTTCTGACCTCCTATGTCTTCATCGTGGTGCAGGCGCGGCTGGCCGGTCTCGACCCCGCGCTCGAGGAAGCCTCGGCCGATCTCGGCGCTTCCGACTGGGTGACGTTCCGCAAGGTGACGCTGCCGCAGCTTGCGCCGGGGCTGCTGGGGGGCGCGCTGCTTGCCTTCATCATCTCGATGGACGATCTGGTCATCACCTATTTCATCTCGGGCAGCGGCTCGCAGACCCTGCCCATCTACATCTTCGGCATGATCCGCCGCGGCGTGAAGCCCGAGATCAACGCCCTTGCGACGCTCATCATCCTTGCCTCCGTGCTGATCGCCGGCCTCGGCCTGTGGCTGCGCGCGAGAGGAGACCGAAAGTGAAGGACACCACCCCCATGAAACCCCGCGCCCGAGATCTGGGCCTGCCCTTTCCCGGCACTCCCGGCCCGTTCAACGCGATCACCGATGTGGCGGGGGTCGAGGTCGGTTTCTGCACGCTGACCGATCCCGCGCGCGGCCTGCGCACCGGCGTCACCGCGATCCTGCCGCGCGGCCATGCGCCCGAGGCGGTGCCGGTGCGGGCCGGGCACTATGCGCTCAACGGCAACGGCGAGATGACGGGCACGCACTGGATCGACGATGCCGGGCATTTCCTCGGCCCGGTGCTGATCACCAACACCCATGCGGTGGGCGCCTGTCACACCGCCGCCGTGCGCTGGATGATCGCGCAATATCCGGCGCATTTCCGCGACGGGCACGCCTGGGCGATGCCCGTGGTGGCCGAAACCTACGACGGCGTGCTGAACGACATCACCACGCTGGCGGTGAGCCCGGACCATGCGCTGAGCGCGCTGGCCTCGGCCGGGCCGGGCGCGGTGGCCGAGGGCTCGACCGGCGGGGGCAACGGGATGATCGCCTATGAGTTCAAGGGCGGCACGGGCACCGCCTCGCGCCGGGTGCCGATCGGCGGACAGACCTACACCATCGCCGCGCTGGTGCAGGCGAACCACGGCATTCGGCCCTGGCTGACGATCCTTGGCCGGCCGGTCGGGCAGCGGATGCCCGAAGGCCGCCTGCGCGAGCGGGAAACCGGCTCGATCATCGTGGTGATCGCCACGGATGCGCCGCTGTCCCAACTGTCCCTGCGCGCGGTGGCGAAGCGCGCGGCGATCGGCATCGGCCGGGGCGGCACGCCCGGAGGGAACAATTCGGGCGACATCTTCCTTGCCTTCACCACCGCCAACCCGCAGGGCGCGGCGGAACGGGCGGCGCCGCTCTGGACCGTGACCGAGCTGAACCCGGATTGCATCGATCCGCTCTACCTCGCCGCGGTTGAGGCCGTGGAGGAAGCGGTGGTCAACGCCCTCGTCGCCGGTGAGGACGTCCCCACGGTGAAACCCGCGGGACATCTGTGCAAAGGCATCGACACCGAGGCCCTGCGCGCGATGTTCCGCGAGACTGCTCCTTTGCCGGCGCGGTGACCGGGGCAGGTCCTGCCTCTGGTTCGATCGATCAGGCGGGCAGGGTGCGGAGCGCAAGCCTCGTGAACCGGCCGGGTCTACAGCCGCGCACCCACGCGCCCCGGCGTCATTGCAACGGAAAGCTGAGCTGCGCCAGGATCCGGCGCAGCCGGTCGCGCCCCGCAAGATAGACGGTGGAGGCAAAGCGGTCGCGGTGCCGGCCGGTCCAGGTTGCGGCGGGGCGGCCCTGGGCCGTTTCATGCGCTGAAAAGACCGCGTCGTAGCGGGCCAGATCCTCGGCCTCTCCGGCATCGGAATAGGTTTCGTGATGCAGCACGACCGACTGCGGCAGGCGCGGGCGGATCCCGGTTTCGGGCGGGCGCTCATAGCCGATGCAGAGACCGAAGACGACGAAGGCCTGCGGCGGCAGGTTCAGCTCCTGCGCGATGAATTCGGGATCGTTGCGCAGATTGCCGACGAAGCAGGTTCCAAGCCCCATCGACTCGGCCGCGAGGGCGACGGTCTGGGCGAAGATCGCGCAATCGCTGATCCCGGCGATGAAACTGTCGAGCATCGGCAGCGCGAAGAGATCGGCCCCGATGGCCCGGCCGATCCGGGCGGGGCGGGACTGGTCGATGACGAAACACAGCACCACGGGGGCCTGCGCGACGAAGGCCTGCCCGCTTGCGGCGCGCGACAGACGGCCGCGGCGCTCCGCATCCTGCACCGCGATCACCGAGACCGCCTGCATGTTCGACGAGGTCGCCGCCGACTGGCCCGCCGCGATCAGCGCCTCGAGCGCGCCGGGCGCAAGGGGGCGGTCCTGATAGCTGCGCACCGAGCGGTGCCGCAGCATCAGCTCGATCGTGGGCGTGAGGGGCAGGTCGATGGCGGGCTGAAGGCCACCGTATCGGCGGTCGAGGGCATCGTGCGAGGTCTGAGTGGTCATGTCCGGATTTCTTTGCAGGGCAGGGAGGGTGCGCGGCTGTTGAGGATGGATCCGCCTCCGCGGGGAGACTGCGTGACTATGCCGCGATCCCATCGCGGGACACAAGTTCGCGGCAGGCATCTGATGCCTGCGTCGGGTCAGGCTTGATGCGGGGGCCGGCCCCACAGGCGGAAAGGCCCGATCGCTCAGGGCGATCAGGCGTCCAGTGCGGCGCGCGCCTCCGGCAGGTCCCAGATCTTGCGGATCGCCGCGGCGCCTGCCTCGGTCACTTCGGCTTCGTCGAGGTTGCTGGCGTGGCCATTCTCGATCAGCACGCGGCCGTCGATCATCACCATGCCGATGTTTGCCCGGTTCGCCAGCCAGACCGCCGCGCGCAGGGGGTTATACATCGGTTGCAGATGCGGATGGCTGAAGTCGAGCACCGTCAGATCGGCCTTGGCGCCCACCGCGATGCGACCCAGATCGTCGCGCCGGATCGCTTCGGCGGCGTCGAGCGTGATCGCGTTCATCAGTTCGGGCGCGGTCGCCTGGGTGGCGTCGCCGGTGGTGATCTTGGAAATCAGCGCCGCGGCGTTCACCTCGCCCAGCAGGTCCATGTTGTAGCCATCGGTGGCGACAGTTGTGCGCACGCCGTGGCTGCGGAACCGGGCGTAGGATCCCACCGTGCCGCCCCGGGCGAAGACCCGCGGGCAGTTCAGGATCGTGGTGTCGCGCCGCGCCATCAGGTCGAGGTCCGCATCGGTCGTGCGGATGCAATGCGCGATCGTCAGGTCGCGGTCCATCACGCCCAGCCAGTCCAGATATTCGATCGGCGTGCGGCCGTTATAGCGGGCGGCGATGGTCTCCATCTCGCCGATGCTTTGCGCGGCATGGATGGTCGAGGGCACGCCCAGCTCACGGGCGCGGCCAACGATGTGGCGCAGGAAATCGGGGTTGCAGGTGTCGGTGGCATGCGGGCTCATGGCAAGGCCGATGCGCCCGTCGTCCGCCCCCTGCCAGCGGTCGTATAGCCCCTGCCAGACCTGCAGATCCCGCAGCGGATTGTCATCCGACGCAGCATAGTCGACAGAGCCGTCCGCCCGCCCCACCGGCATGTCGGTCGAAAACAGATAGGGCGCGCCGTAGAACCGGATGCCCATTTCCAGCGCGGCGTCGAACATCTCGGGGATGCCGGCGCGGAAGGGTTCCATCACCGTGGTGCTGCCGCCCTTGAGCAGTTGCAGAATACCCATGCGCGCGACGGCGAGGCGTTCCTCGCGGCTCAGGATCTCGGTGCCGATCTTGGTCAGCGGCAGCAAGACGGTGTAGATGATGCTCTTGCCCGCGCGGCGCCCGGCGCCATCCTCGACATGGGTGCGCGCGACCGCCTCGGAAAAGCAATGATTGTGCAGGTTCAGGAAGCCCGGAACGACGAACTGATGGGGCCTGTCATGCACCTCGTCGATGCCCGCTGGCAGCGAGGAGGTCACGGCGACGATCCGGTCGCCCTCGGTCACGACCCAATGGTCCCGCAGCACCTGCGGCCTGCCCTCGACGAAGGCCAGCACATGCTCGCCCCGGATGGCCTTCGTGCCCGATGCCCGGACGGGCGCGGCGGTAAGATCGGATGTCGTCATCATGGTTCCCGATGTCATGGTTGCGCATGGAAATCCTAGCGCCGGGGTGAAAAATCCCGCAACCGTGCCAGCTATCATCTTCGCCGCCTCACTATGCCCGCCGATTATAGCCCTTCGGACGGGGCCTATCACCGCGCCGAATGCCACGGGCGGATTTGTCATAGGTCACCCCCTTGCCCGTTGGAGACGGTTTCCCCGAGACTTCCCCCGGAATCAGCGCGCGCAATGCGCTGAAAGCCTCCGGCCAAACGGGGGACAACCTCATGCTGCAGGGATAGAGATGCTTTCACGTCGTCACTTCATGGCCTCCTCGGCCGCCACGGTCACGTTGCTTGCCGCGCCTTCGCTGGTGCGGGCGCAGAACCAGCGGGTTCTGAAATACATTCCGGTCATCGACCTTGCCATGCTCGATCCGGTCGCGGCGACGGCGCAGGTGTCGCGCACCCACGGCTTCATGGTGTTCGACACGCTCTATGGCATGGACACGAAACAGCAGGTCCATCCGCAGATGGTCGACCATCACACCGTCAGCGACGACGGCAAGGAGTGGACCCTGACCCTGCGCGACGGGCTCATGTGGCACGACGGTGAAAAGGTCACCGCGCGCGACTGCGTCGCCTCGATCCTGCGCTGGTCGAAACGGGACGCGGCGGGCGATGCGCTGATGCAGGCGACGGACGAACTTTCCGCCCCCGACGACAAGACCATCCGTTTCCGCCTGAAGGCGCCGTTCCCCTACGTGCCCTATGTTCTGGGCAAGGTGTCCTCGCCCGTGTGCTTCATGATGCCCGAGCGGATCGCCAACACGGATCCGTTCCAGCAGATCACGGAAATCATCGGCTCCGGCCCCTACCGCTATGTCGCCGACGAACGCCTGCCCGGAGCGCGCAACGTCTATCAGCGGTTCGAGGGCTACAAGCCGCGCGAGGATGGCGTCACCGACTGGACCTCGGGTCCCAAGGTGGTGCATTTCGACCGCGTCGAATGGACGACGATGCCAGATGCCGCGACCGGCACCGCCGCGATGCAGGCGGGCGAGCAGGACTGGCAGGATACCATGCCGCATGACCTGCTGCCGATCGTGCAGGCCTTCCCGGATCTGCGGACGATGGTGCTCGACGATCTCGGTTTTACCTGCGCGATGCGGGTGAACCATCTGCAGGCACCGTTCAACAACCCCGACGTGCGCCGCGCGCTGATGGGGGCGATCGATCAGCAGGCCTTCATGACCGCGGTGGTGGGGGACAATCCGGACTACATGTATAGCCCGCTTGGCTATTTCACCCCCGGCACGCCTTTTGCATCGGAGGCCGGGCTCGACGTGCTGCGCGGCCCGCGCGACTATGCGGCGGTGAAGGCGGCGCTGACGGCCGCGGGCTACAACGGCGAAAAGGTCGTCCTGCTGGTGCCGGCCGACTCGCTTGCGCAGAAGCCGCTTGGCGACATTGCCTTCGACGTGATGCAGAAGGCGGGGATGAACGTCGAATATGCGGCGATGGACTTCGCCTCGGTGCTGAAACGGCGGACCTCGAAGGAGCCGGTGGAGAATGGCGGATGGAGCGCCTTTGTCGGCAACTGGCAGGGGATCGACTGGCTCAGCCCGCTGACCCACAACACGCTGCGCGGCGACGGCACTTTCCCCGGCTGGTATCAGGGGCCGGAGATGGAGGCCCTGCGCAACCAGTGGCTGGCGACCGCGGATGCGGCGGAACAGAAGGCGCTGGCGGTGAAGATGCAGGAGCAGGCCTTCCACGACGTGCCCTATTACCCGATCGGGCAATACAAGCAGCCGACGCTTTATCGTGCCGATCTGGAAGGGATCCTCAAGGGCACGCCGGTGTTCTGGAACGTGCGGCGCGCCTGAGTCGCGCCAGCCTATAACATTGAATGATGGCTTTGCGCGCGGCGGAAACTTCTGTCGCGCGTCTTTCACGCGCATTTTCGGCCATGAATGCCATTTAATTGCGCATACACTGGCGGATGCCCGATGCTCCATCAGAAATGACGGGCATCGCGCCGCAGAATATAGAATAAGTGGCGGTTATGGACAGGGGCCGCCAATGAACCTCAAGCAAATCGAACTTCTGCGCACCGTGATCACCTGCAAGACGACGGTGAAGGCCGGGCGCGAGCTGGGCATGTCGCAGCCCGCGGTGTCGAACGCCATCAAGCATCTGGAATCGCAGCTCGGCTTTCCGCTGTTCGAGCGGGTGAACAACCGGCTCTTCACCACCGAGCAGGCGCGCCAGCTTTTCGCCGAAAGCGAGGCCCTGTTCGAAAGCTACCGCGTCTTCACCGAAAGGCTCGAGGATCTGAAGCTTCAGAACCGCGAAAGCCTGCGGATGTTTTCCAGCCCGCCGCTTGGCCATCTGCTGATCCCGCAGGCGATGCGGCGGTTCCTCGAACGGCATTCGGATGTGCATGCCTTCTATGAAATCGCAACCTTCTCGCAAGTCACGCACAGCGTCGAACTCGGGTTGGCGGATCTTGGCTTTGTGGTGGGGCGTGTCGATGAAACCCAGTTCCACGCCGAAACGCTGTTCGCGGAACCGATGGTCTGTGTGATGCCGCCCGACTCGCCGCTGGCGAAGAAATCGGTGATCCGGCCTGCGGATCTGGTCGGGCAGCCGATGATCTCGCTCGACCGCGGCACCGGGATGGGGCAGATCCTGCGGCGGGTATTCCAGCAGGAGGGGGTGCCCCTCGAATTCGTGGCCGAGACGCGCTACTGCAACACGGCGTGCATCTTTGTGCAGAACAGGGTCGGCGTGGCGGTGGTCGATGCGCTCAGCGCGGCCTCGACCATGGGCGATACGCTGATCGTGCGCGCCTTTGAACCGCGCGAGGTGTTGGAAGCCTCGGTGATCTATTCGAAGAAGCGGCTGCTGAACAATACCGCGCAGGCCTTCCTGCGGGAGGTGCGCCGCTCGGCCAATGACATGGCGGAGCGGCTTGCCTCGGTGCATGGCCGCGCAGCCTGAGCCGGCTCCGGTCCGCTAGCCCAGAAGCGCCCCGACCGCGATGGCCGCCCCGGCAAGAACGGGGTCGATCACCGGCATGCCGAGATCGGCTTCCAACGCCGCGCGTCTCGGGCCGAAGCCTGCGCAGCCCAGCACGACCGCCCCGGCGCCAAGGCCGCGCAATCGGTCTGCCGCGGTCCGTGTCTCGGCATAGGCGGCATCGGATTGTCCGACGGCCAGCGCCGAATAGCCCGACAGGCCCAGTTCGCCCGCGAACCGTTCCGTCAGGCCAAGCTTTTCGATCCGCGCCCGGTGCCGGGGCACGGCGCGTTCGGACAGCGCGATGATCCCGTAGCGCGGCGCGCGGGCAAGCGCCGTCAGGATCGCGCATTCCTGTATGCCGAACACCGGGCGTGCGGTCTGCCCGCGCAACATGTCGACACCCGGATCCGAGAAGCAGGCGACGAGGATCGCATCCGCCCGCGCTTTTGCGGCGATGGCGCAGACGTCGCGGCCCGCGCGCTGCGCATCCTCGTCGCTGGAGATCGTGTCCGGCCCTGCGTCATTGGTCACGCAGTCGATCTTCACGCCCGTCACCCGCCATGGGTCAAGCGCGCGATCGATGTTCGCCGTGACGGTGGTGTTGGAATTCGGGTTGATCACCAGCAATCGGGGCATGTCGGACCTCCTCTCAAGGGCGGATCCGTGCGCCGAAATTGCGCGATGGATCGGTTTCGATCGCATTCCACCCCGGAGCCGCGCCAAGGTCGGGCAGGGCGCGGGCGACGAACCGGCCCTGTCCCTCCTGCGCCACCAGCGCGCGGTCGCGGATCACCCATGCGCCCCGGGTCAGCACCGATTCGGGCCAGCCGGTGATCTCCATCCCCTCGAAAGGCGTGTAGTCCATGTTGTCGTGCATGTCGGCCAGCGTGGCGCGCTTCGTCAGTTCGGGATTCCAGATCGCAATATCGGCGTCCAGCCCCGGATGCAGCCGCCCCTTGCGCGTCATGCCGAACAGCCGCGCCGGATTGGCCGCGCTGAAGCGCACGAAATCGTTCAGCGTGATCCGCCCCTTCACCACCCCTTCGGAAAACAGATAGGGCAGGCGCATCGCGATCCCCGGCATGCCCGAGCCCATCTTGGTATAGGGTGCATCGGCGCCGTTCACGAACTTGCCGGTCGCATCCATCCGGTAGGGCGCATGGTCCGAGGTGATGCAGTCAAAGGTGCCGCGCCGGATATGGCTCCAGAGCGCCTCCTGCGTGTCGGCGTCGCGCACCGGCGGGGAACAGATATAGGCCGCGCCCTCCTGCCCGGGGCGGTCCAGATCATCGCGGGTCAGCGACAGGTATTGCGGGCAGGTCTCGGCGAATACCTTGGCCCCCTCGGCCCGTGCGCGGGCGACCAGCTCGGCCCCGCCGCGGGTCGAGACATGCACCACGAACAACGCCGCGTCGACCAGCTTGGCCAGAGAGATCATCCGGTGGATCGCCTCTTCCTCGGCCAGTTCGGGGCGCGAGACCGCGTGATAGCGCGGCGCGGTATGGCCATCCTCGGCCAGCCGCGCGTTCATCCACTTGATCATCGCGTTGTTTTCCGAATGCACCATCGTGATGGCGCCGTATTTCTTTGCGACCGACAGGATCCTGAGCATCTCGGCATCGCCGAGGTTCAGCAGATCATAGGTGGTGAAAACCTTGAACGAGGTCACGCCCGCCTCGAAGGCCTCGGGCAGGCCCTTGGTCAGCACCTCGTCGCTCGGGTCCGAGACGATCAGATGCCAGCCATAGTCGATGACCGAGGATTTCGCGCGTTCCCCGTAGGTGTCGAGCACATGGCGGATGCTCTGCCCGCGATGCTGCGCGGCGAAGGGGATGAAGCTCGAATTGCCGCCGAAAGCCGCCGAGACCGAGCCACTGCGGTAGTCGTCCGCCGTCATGATCCCCGAGGAGCTTTCCTGCGCGATGTGGCAATGGCTCTCGATCCCGCCGGGCAGGACCAGCCGCCCGCCCGCGTCGATCCGCTGCGCGCCGCCGGCGATCTTTTCGCCGATGGCGGCGATGCGCCCGTCGCGGATGGCAAGATCGCCCGCGAAACTGCCTTCCGAGGTCACGATCGTGCCGGAATGGATCACCGTATCGAATTCAGCCATTGCTCAGATGCCTTTCCTCTCGCGTCAGGTTCTTGCGAACTCCGACATGCTGGTTTCCTCGACGAGATGCCCGGGCGCGACTTCGCGGTAGCGGAGCGGCGGGGTGACGTGGCCGGGGGGCCGGATCGGGCTTCGCGTCTCGAACGGCGCGGGGGCGTGTGCGGCCCTGCGCCGCGCCGGATCCGGCACCGGCACCGCCGAAAGAAGGCGCCGGGTGTAGGGATGCGACGGTGTGCCGAAGACGGCCGCGCGGGGGCCGATCTCGACGATGCGGCCGGAATACATCACCGCGACCCGATGCGCGATCCGTTCGACCACGGCCATGTCATGGCTGATGAACAGGTAGCCGACGCCGGTTTCTTCCTGAAGGTCCATCAGCAGGTTCGACACCTGCGCCTTGACCGAAACGTCGAGCGCCGAGACCGCCTCATCCGCGACGATCACCCGCGGGTCGAGCATCAGCGCCCGTGCGATGGCGATGCGCTGCCGCTGCCCGCCCGAGAATTCATGCGGGAAGCGGCGCGCGACATCGGGGTTCAGCCCGACCTTGGTCAGCAGATGCGCGGCCTTGTCCTGCGCCTCGGCCGGGCTGCCCAGCCGGTTGACCAGATAGGCCTCGCACAGCGAGGCGCCGATCCGGATGCGGGGGTTGAGGCTGGCGTAGGGATCCTGAAAGATCATCTGCACCGAACGCCGCATCCTCCGCAGATCCGCGCCGGACACGTTCAGCGCGTCGAACCCGTCAAGCATGACCGACCCGCCATCCGCCTCGATCAGCCGCGAGATCGCGCGCCCCGTGGTCGATTTGCCGCAGCCGGATTCGCCCACCAGTGCCAGCGTTTCGCCCGACATCAGGCTGAAGGACACGTCCTCGATCGCATGCACCCGGCCGGTGACGCGACCGAAGATGCCGCCCTTGATCTCGAACCGTTTCTGCAGGTGCCGCACGTCCAGCACCGTTTGCGGTTTTTTCAGGTCCGCAGAGCGCGGCGCGACGGGGGTTCCGGTTCCGGCCAGACCGCGGAACCGCTGCGGACCGTCATGGCCGGCCATCTCCCCCAGCCGCGGCACGGCGTCCAGCAATGCGCGGGTGTAATCGGCCTTCGGCGCGGCGAAGACCTCGTCGGTCGGGCCGGTCTCGACGGCGCGGCCGTGATACATCACCATCGTGCGGTCGGCGATTTCCGCCACCACGCCCATGTCATGGGTGATGAACAGCACGGCCATCCCCTCGAGCCGCTGCAGATCGCGGATCAGCTCAAGGATCTCGGCCTGGATCGTGACGTCGAGCGCCGTCGTCGGTTCGTCCGCGATCAGCAGTTTCGGCCGCCCGGCCAGCGCCATGGCGATCATCACCCGCTGCCGCATCCCGCCCGAGAAATGATGCGGATAGCTGTCCATCCGCCGCTCGGGATCCGGGATCCGCACCTTGCGCATCAGGTCCAGCGCGCGGGCGCGCGCGGTGCGGCGGTCCATCCGTTCATGGGCGCGCAGCGCCTCTTCAAGCTGGTAGCCCACCTTCAGCAGCGGGTTCAGCGAGGTCATCGGTTCCTGAAAGATCATCGCGATGCCCCGGCCGCGGAGCTGGCGCATCTCTTCGCGCGTGAGGCCGGTCAGTTCGCGTCCGTCAAAGCGCACCGAGCCCGACACCCGCGCGGGCAGCAACCCCATCAGCGTCAGCGCCGTGACGGACTTGCCCGAACCCGACTCCCCCACCACCGCGAGGATCTCGTTGCGGTTCAGGTCGAAGTCGATGCCGTGCAGGATCTCGGCCGCGCCATCCTCGGTCGGCAGCGAGACCCGCAGATTGCGGACGGACAGCAGCGGTTCGTTCTGGTCGGTCATTCCGTCCCCTCAGTTCCGCCGCCCGGCACGCGGGTCGAGCATGTCGCGCAGCCCGTCGCCGACCATGTTCACCGCGAGGATGGCGATCGACAGTATCAGCGCCGGGAAGGCGACGATATGCGGCTTGACCATCCACAGGGTGCGACCCTCGGCCATGATGTTGCCCCAGGACGGCACCGTGGGCGGCGTGCCCGCGCCGATGAAGCACAGCACCGCCTCGGACAGCATGGCGCCGGCGCACAGATAGGTGGCGTTGACGATGATCGGTGCGGCGGCATTCGGCAGGATGTGGCGAAAGATGATCCGTCCGGTCCCAACGCCGCCGCCGATCACCGCCTCGACAAAGACCGCCTCGCGCAGCGACAGCACCGAGCCGCGCACCAGCCGCGCGATCCTCGGGATGCCGGAAATCGAGATCGCCACGATCACATTGCCGATCGAGCCGGTCGACAGCGCCATCAGCGCGACCGCGAGCAGCACCGAGGGGATCGACATCACCCCGTCCATGATCCGCATCAGGATCGCGTCGGCCAGCCGCACATACCCCGCGACAAGCCCGATCACCGTGCCCGCCACCGTCGCGATCAGCGCCACCGCGACGCCGATGCTCAGCGACAGGCGCCCGCCGTAGATGATGCGGGCGAACAGGTCGCGGCCCAGCATGTCGGTGCCGAAGATATGGTCCCACGACGGCGCCTTCGCGCGCTGGCTCATGTCGACGAAGCCCGGATCGACCGGCGTGACCAGCGGCGCGCACAGCGCGAGCAGGCAGAGCGCCGCAAGGATCGCCGCGCCGAGGGCCAGACCGGGGTGGCGGCGCGCGATACGGCGCATGGGGAGGGTGATGGCTGCCATGGCGTTCCCCTCAATACCGGATCCGGGGATCGACGAAGGCATAGACCAGATCGATCAGCAGGTTCACCAGCACGTAGGAAAAGCTGAAGAACAGCACGATGCCCTGAATCACCGGGAAATCCCGCCGCAGGATCGATTCCGCGGTCAGCCGGCCCAGCCCGGGGATGACGAAGACGCTTTCCGTGACCACGGCGCCGCCGATCAGCATCGCGACACCGATACCGATGATGGTGATGATCGGCACCGAGGCGTTCTTGAGGGCGTGCAGGAACAGGATCCTGCCGTCGCCGAGCCCCTTGGCCCGGGCCGTGCGGATATAGTCCTGATCGAGCGTTTCGAGCATCGAGGCCCGGGTGATCCGCGCGATCAGCGCGACATAGGCGGTGCCGAGCGACGCGGCGGGCAGGATGAGCTGCCGGAACCACGGCACGATCCCTTCGGAGAGCGGCGTGTAGCCCTGCACCGGCAGCCAGCCGAGCTTGAGCGCGAACAGCCATGCCCCCGCATAACCGCAGGCGAAGACCGGGATCGAGAAGCTGACCACGGCGATCACCGTCGTCACCCGGTCAAAACCGCCGCCCTTGCGCCAGGCGGCCCAGACCCCCACCGGCACCGCGATCAGCACGGAAAACACCAGCGTCACCGCCATCAGCGACAGCGTCGGTTCCAGCCGCTGCCCGATCATCGTGGCGACAGGCATGTTGCTGAACAGTGAATTGCCCAGATCGAAGTGCAGCACCCCCCAGAGCCAGGATCCGAACTGCAGCGCGAACGGCCGATCGAGCCCGAGCGCATGACGCACGCGCTACACATCCTCGGCCGTTGCGGTCTCGCCCGCGATCAGCGCCGCGGGATCTCCGGGCGAGAAATAGAGGATCGAGAAGACGATCAGGGCGACCGTCAGCATCACCGGGATGGTCGACAGAAGCCGGCGCAGCACATAGCGGATCATGTTCGGACGAAGGGCTCTTTGCTGGGGGACATCGGGGGATAGTGGCGCCCGGCTCCGGCCGAAGGCAAGGTCCGCGCCTTCACAATCGCCGTGCGGGGTATTCGGATTGTGCGGGCAGTATTCGCCCGCCGGATAGGATGGCCCGGACTATTCGCGGCGGAAATACGGGCGGCGCATAAGCAATAGGCGCGGGTGGCCGCATGGCATTGTCCGGAAACGGAACCGGCCGCAGTATCGGCGGCGGCAGGACCGGCGCATCGTCCGGGCCGGGCCTCGACCCTTCCCGGACGCGGCAGCCTGTCGTTTCACGGGCACGCAGCAGGAAACAGCGAACGATGATCCCCGCACAGGATGACACAATGGCCCAGACGGTTCGCATGGCGGTGTTCGGCCAGCGCGACTTTGCGGCTGGCTTCTTCGACGATCTGGCCGCGATCGGCACCGATCCCGCCGGCGGGATCACCCGCGACACCTATGGCCCCGGCGAGAACCGCGGTCACGAGGTGATGGCCCGGGCGGCCGAGGCAAGCGGTCTTGGCCTCTCGGTCGATGCGGCGGGCAACACCTATGCGCGCTGGACCGCCGCGGACGATCTGCGCACGGTGATGATGGGCTCGCATCTCGACAGTGTGCCGCGCGGCGGCAATTTCGACGGCGCGGCGGGCGCGCTGGCAGGGCTCGTCGCGATCCGCGCCTTGCGCGCGCTTGACGCGCGGCCGCGGATCAACCTTTGCGCAATGGGGATCCGCGCCGAAGAGAGCGTCTGGTTCCAGACCTCCTATGTCGGCTCGCGCGCGGCGCTTGGCACGCTGCCGGTGGAAACCTACGACACCGCCCGCCGGATCGACACCGGGCGCACTCTGGCCGACCACATGGCGGCCTGCGGCTGCGATGTCGAGGCGCTGCGCAACGGCGCCCGCCCGCTCGACCCGGCGACCCTCGAAGCCTATATCGAACTGCATATCGAGCAGGCGCCCTCGCTGGTCGAGGAAGGCAGGCCGATCGGGATCTGCACCGGCATTCCCGGCAACTTCCGCTATCCCGATGCGAAGATCGTCGGCCGTCACGGCCATGTCGGCACGCCGCACCGCTTCCGCCACGATGCCGCCATCGCCGGGGCCGAGATCGCGACCGAGATGGAAAAGCTCTGGACCGCGCGGGAGGCCGAGGGCACGCCGCTTGCCGTCACCTTCGGCCGTTTCCACACCGACGCGGCCTTTCACGGGCTGACCACGGTGCCGGGGCTGTTCCATTTCTCGATCGACGTGCGGGCCTATGACGAAAAGACGCTCGCCGAGATCGAGCAGGAATTCCTGCGCATCGTCGCCCGGGCCGAGGCCAACCATTCCGTGCGCGTCGAGCTTGGCCCGCGCAAGAGCGCGCCCGTCGGCCCGGTGGACCCGGATCTGCGCGGCGGGCTGGTCGCTGCGGCGCGGGCGCTTGGCACGGGGTTCATCGATCTCGGCTCGCCCGCCTCGCATGACGCCGCCGCCTTCGCCGCCGCCGGCGTTCCGATGGCGATGCTGTTCATCCGCAATGAAAACGGCAGCCACAACCCGCTCGAGGCGATGGAGATCGACGATTTCCTTGAAGGCTGCGCCGTGCTGACCGAGTTCCTGTATCGGAAATATTGCCGATAGGTCTTCCCCCGCCTGCGCCCGGCCTCGTGCCGGGCGATTTTTCGGGCGGAACAGGTGAGCCCTGAGGCCGGATGAATGAAAAAGGCCGCGACACAATCGCGGCCTTTTGGGTTTCAGCGTGCTTCCGCCTGTTCGTGGCGCAGGTAGTTCGCGGCGATCTCCTCGCCCGTGGTGATCCAGAGATCGGGGAAGGACTGGGCGTAGGTCAGGAACTCCCGCAAAAGCCGCAGCCGCATCGGCCGCCCCGAGCATTGCGGATGCAGCACCGTCGTCACCATCGCGCCCCAGTCGCGGGTCTCGTCCAGCTCATCCTTCCAGATCGAAAGCACATGTTCCTTCGGAAAGATCGGCCGGGGGCTGAACCGCGCCGAAAGACCCAGCATCCAGTCGTCGTAGCTTGCCGTCGGCGGCAGTTCGATGGTGCCGGGGCGGCCGTCGTCCAGGATGTGACGATAGGGCCGGACATCGTCGCGGAAGGATGAGGTATAGACGAAACCCCGTTCCGCCAGCGCGACGCGCAGCTCTTCGCAGAACTCGCCCGAGGGCGCGCGATAGCCCTTGGGCACCACGCCCAGCCGGCGTTTCAGCGCGTCGAGACCGGCATCCACTTCCTCGATCAGCCGCGGGCTGCCGGGATCGGGCAGCAGGTGGTGATAGCCGTGGTGGCCGATCTCATGCCCCGCCTTGAGGATCGCCTCACACATCGCGGGATGGGCGTCGAGCGTCCATCCGGTGATGAAGAACGTCGCCTTCAGGCCAAGCTGATCGAGCAGCTCAAGCAGTTTCGGCGTGCCGACGCGCGCCTCGTAGCCGCCATAACTCATCGTCACCAGACGGTTGAAGTTGTCCGGATCCTTCGCCGTCCAGGCCGATTCCGCATCGACGTCGAAGGACAGGAACATCGCTGCGCCATAGCCTTCGGGCCAGGGATAGAGCGGCGCAGGGGGCGCCGCATTGGGCGCCCGCCGGGGCAGGTCGTCAAAGGACTCAATGCGCGCCATTGATCGTCGCCTTTTCCACGCCGCTTTCCTGCAACTGCCATTTTTCCAGCAACGCGCCGTAGGTGCCGTCGGCGATCACCGCGTCAAGCGCGTCTGCCAGCGTCTGCTGGAAGGCGGTTTCCTTCACCGGCACGGCAATGCCCATCAACTGGAACGAAATCGGCTTGCCGATCGTGTGATAGGTGCCTTCTTCCTGATCCATCACATAGGGCAGCGTTTCATTGCCCTGCACGGCGACGTCGATGCGCCCCTGCTTGAGCTGCGTGCGCGCGTCGGCCGAACCGTCGGTGCCGACGAATTTCACCGGATTGTCGCCGCAATTCGCCTCGCTCCAGGCGGCGATCTCCTGCGGGTAGGAGGTGCGGCGGCTGGCGCCGACCGACTTGCCGCAGACCGACTTCTCGTCCGTAAAGGCGTCTGCATTGGTGGAAAGGACGAAGAATTGCGGCCCGCTGCGCAGGTAATCGACGAAGGTCGCCGTTTCATGCCGCGTCGGCAGATCGCTCATCCCCGACATGATCACGTCGATCCGCCCGGTTTCCAGCGCGGGCAGCATCGTCGCAAAGGCGAGTTCCTGCCATTCGATCTTCACGCCGAGCTTCTCGGCCAGCGCCGTCGCCAGATCGATGTCGAAACCGGTCAGCGTGTTCGTCGCCGGATCGCGGAATTCGAGCGGCGGATAATTCGGCGTATTGGCGATGCGCAGCACGCCGCTTTGCTGCACGGTTTCGGGAAGGGTCTGGGCCATCGCGCCGAAGGCAGTTCCACAGATCAGTGCAGCCGTCAGGAAGGTTTTCATGGTCTGAAACTTTCGCAAGAGGGAAATGAGGAGGGGCTGTCGTCCCTCCGGAGAGGATCACTTGAGGACCTTGGAGATGAAATTCCGGGTGCGTTCCTCGCGCGGATCGGCCAGCACCTGCGTCGGGGCGCCGCACTCGACGATGCGGCCGGCATCCATGTAGACGACCGTGTCGGCCACTTCGCGCGCGAAGCCCAGCTCGTGCGTGACGACCATCATCGTCATGCCGCTGCGCGCAAGTTCCTGCATCACGGCGAGCACCTCGCCCACCAGTTCCGGGTCCAGCGCCGAGGTCGGTTCGTCGAACAGCATCAGCTTCGGCTTCATCGCCAGCGCCCGGGCGATGGCGACGCGCTGCTGCTGCCCGCCCGACAGCTCGGACGGGTAGTTGCCCGCCTTGTCCGCCAGTCCGACGCGCGCCAGCAGATCCATCGCCTCGGCGCGCACCTCGCGGGCGGGGCGGCCCTGCACCTGTATCGGGCCTTCCATGATGTTCTGCACCGCGGTCATGTGCGGGAACAGGTTGAAGCGCTGGAACACCATGCCGGTGGCGCGGCGCTGGCGGGCGATCTCCCTGTCGCTGAGCAGATGCAGGTGTTGTCCGACCTGACGCTTGCCCAGAAGCTCGCCGTCGAGCCAGATCGCCCCCGCGTCGATCGGATGGAGCTGGTTGACCGAGCGCAGCAGCGTCGTCTTGCCCGAACCCGACGCGCCGATCAGGCAGGTCACCTCGCCGGGCATGACGTCGAGCGATACGCCGTCGAGCGCCTGATAGCTGCCGAAGGTCTTGTCGACGTTGCGGATCGCAACCATGGGACGGATCGTCATTTCGCCCTCCTTGCCGTTCCGCGCGAGAAATGCCGTTCCAGCAGCATCTGCAGCGGCGTCAGGGCCGACACCACGATCAGATACCACAGCCCCGCCACGATCAGCAGCTCGATCACCCGCGAATTCGCAAAGTAGATGTTCTCGGCGCTGTGCAGCACCTCGGGATACTGGATGACACTGGCGAGCGAGGTGGTCTTGATCATCGAGATGAACTCGTTGCCAAGCGGCGGCAGCACCACCTTCATCGCCTGCGGCAGCACGATCCGGCGCAATGCGCGCATCCTGCTCATGCCGATGGCGCTGGCGGCGTCATGCTGGCCCTCGTCGACCGAGATGATGCCCGCGCGGATCACTTCGGAGGTATAGGCCCCCTGATTCAGCGACAGGCCCAGCAACGCGGCGACGAAGGGTGTCATGATGTCGACCGCGCGCCCTTCCCACAGCCCGGGAATGCCGATCGTCGGAAAGACCAGCGCGATGTTGAACCACAACAGCAGTTGCAGGATCAGCGGGGTGCCGCGGAACAGCCAGGTATAGCCCGCGGCGACCGAGACGAGGACCGGGTTGGACGACAGCCGCATGATCGCCACGATGATGCCCAGCACGATGCCAAGGAACATGGCCAGCACGGCCATGAACATGGTGTTGACGATACCGGCGAGGATCGCCTGCGCGGTGAAGAACTGGCCCACCACGGACCATTCGATCTGGCCGCGTGCGAAGGCCCGGACCAGAAGGCCCAGCAGGATGACGAGAATCCCCGCCGCCATCCAGCGGCCCCAATGGAGCCGCTTGGCGACGGGCTTGCCGTGCAGGTCGTCGTAGCCGGGGGCAAGTTTGCTGCGATCTGTCATCAGGGCGCCGCGTTGAGGAGCGGTTTCTCGACGGCATTCGCCGACAGGTCGTATTTCGCCAGGATCGCCCCATAGGTCCCATCGGCGATGAGCGCGCTCAGCGCCTCGGTGACGGCCTCACGCAGCTGCGTGTCCTCCTTGCGGAAGGCGATACCCTGATAGCCGACGGTGAAGGGCGCGCCCAGCATCCGGTAGAGGCCCGGCTCGTTCTCCATCGCATAGGGCAGGGTCTCGCTGCCCTGCACCACCGCGTCGAGCCGGCCCTGTTTCAACTGGTTGCGCGCGTCGATCGAATTCTCGGCCGGCACATAGTCGATGGCGGGCTTGCCGGCGGCGACGCAGTTCGCCTCGCTCCACTTTTTGATCTCGTCGGGGAAGGAGGTCGAGCGCGTGGTCCCCACCTTCTTGCCGCACAGGTCGGTCATCTCCGCGGCGGTGCTGTCGGCGCTGACAAGGAACTGTGCCCCGGTGGCCAGATAATCGACGAAATCCATCGTCTCGCGGCGCGAGGGACGATCGCTCAGCCCGCTGATGATGAAGTCGGAACGCCCGGTGGTCAGCGAGGTGATGAGCTGCGCGAAGGCGGTATCCGACCATTCGACCGTCAGCCCGAGCTTGTCGGCGATCGCGGTGCCCAGTTCGATGTCGAGGCCGGTCAGCTTGCCCGTGGCGACATCGACATATTCCATCGGCGCGTAGGTGCCGTTGACCGTCAGTTGCAGCGTGCCGCGTTCGGCGATGGCCTTGGGCAGGTCGGCGGCCTGCGCACCGATGGCCGCGAACACGGCAAGGCCGGTGGAGAGAAGAAGTTTTTTCATCTGTTTCCCTGTCGTCTGGTTTGTATTGTCAGGTCTTGCGGTCATTGGTCCCGGATCAGGGAGCGACGCTCCAGTCCCCGGGGTGGAGGGGAGAGGTGAAGCGGTCGGTCAGGCCCCGTTCGCGGATCCGTGCGAGGCTCGCGTCGAAGAGCGCGCGCTGCACCGGCACGTCATCGGGCGTCAGCGCCACCTTGCGCAGCGCCGCCTGCCGGTCGCCATAGGCGGTGAACAGCCTCCGCAGGTCGGCGATCGCCCGCCCGTCGGAAATGTCGATGCGCAGGTCATAGGCGTCGATGCCGGCCTCACCCGTCACCCGCAGCGCCGCGGACCGCAACGGCCCGAGGATTTCGCCACCGGCGACCTCGCCTGCCTCCAGCGCGCGCATCAGCCGCTCGGCGAGCGGCGCGTCCGGCGCCGCCTCGAAGGCCGCGGCCATCGCCTGGGTTACATTCTCATTGGCGAGGATATTGCCGAGCGCAAGGCAGTCCCGGCCGATGCTGTGGGTGTAGATCGAATACATCCGCTGCCCGTGGAAGGCCGCGCCCGGCCCCGCCGCATCGATCGCGCCCAACTGACGCCAGCCGATGTCGGCGATCGACCGGCTGACCTCGGCCACCGCCTCCTCCGCACTGCGTCCCTCGGCAAGCAGACTGATCCCGAGATCGCCCAGCCGGCTGTCGGTGCGGTGCTGGGACAGGAAGGCCCCCTTGCCGTGGCACAGCCGCACGCAGCGCGACCCGACGGCAAGATCGGAGGTGGTGATCGCCGCGCCAAAGGCGCCGGTCCGCGTATCCCGCGCGATGATCGAGAAAGTCATGGCCTGCCTCGCTGTTAGAAAACAGGATCAGGTCATCACAGGGCGGTGCCGGGTAAAAATAAAAATGTGCCGCCTTCGATAATCGGCGGTTATAGGCGAATGCCGGGAAGTGACGGAAAACCGGGGGTCTGGGCTGAAATCCGGTTGCCGGGCCCGAGGCCGCGGTGGAGTTTCCCGCGAGGCGATGCACAAGTCGGATATCCTCGGTGTGCGCCTCCTGCCTCCGGGCGAATGTGGTTGATCCTGTTGGCAAAAGGCGTTGCGCCGCCCGGTCGTCTCAGCCGGGTCGGCGCCTGAACCGTCGCAAACCCGGGCTCAGATCGTTGGGGAGTGTCGAACCGGCTGTGCGGCTCGGGGAAGGAGGCTGTGGCCGCGCCCGCGACAGGCGGAGGAGATGGATCTGACCCTCGGGGGCGGAGTGGAAAGCATGACCCGCGCCCCCTTCGTGATGCCCAAGACGGGCGCCGCATGGTCCCGCATGACACCACCATCGGCTGGCGTTTCATCAATCCACAGATGCAGACGCGCTACGGCACCGATTCCATGCCCGGGACGGCGCAGACTCTGGCCCGCGAGCATGCGATCAGCCGCGCCGATCAGGACAGTTTCGCGCTGCGTTCGCAGGCGTGGTCGGCGGCGGCACAGGCCAGCGGCCGGCTTGCCGGGGAAATATTGCCGGTGACGGTGCCGCTCGGCCGCGGCCGGGCGGCCGAGGTCGTGCAGGACGAACATCCCCGCGCGACCACGCTGGCGGAACTGGCGGGCCTTCGGCCGATCACTGCGGGCAATGCCAGCGGCGTGAATGACGGCACGGCGGCGCTGATCGTTGCCTCGGCCGCAGCGATCAGGGGTCATGGCCTGACCCCGGGTGCCCGACTACAATGTGAAGGCGCGCGTCAAGGCGGATGGAACGGGGATCGATCTGGCAAACGGCAAGATGTCGATGAACCCGTTCGATGAGATCGCGGTGCACGGCGAACCGCCGCCGGAGGCTTTGGCCCCGGGCTCCCTACCGCCGTCCGGCATAGGCACGCAGACCCTCGGCCAGATGGTCGAACAGCAGCCGCACCCGGCGGGTGTCGCGCAGATCCTCGTGCATGGCGAGCCACATCTCATATCCGAATTCCACGGTCTTGGGCAGCACCCGCACCAGTTCCGGCTCACCGGCCGCCAGCCCCAGATGGCAGGCGCCGATGCCGAAACCCGCCTTCACCGCCATGAGCTGCGCCACCGCGCTGTCGCAGCGAAAGGCGAAATCGTCCCGCGACAGGGCGTGCCCGCCGAAGGACAGGCCGGCGATCAGGGCTTCCTCCTGATCGATGCCGACGATCGGGTGGGAAAACAGCTCCTCCGCGCTCTGCGGCAGGCCATGGGTGGCCGCGTAACGGCGATGTGCGAAGAGCCCGATCCGGACGGCGCCCAGATGACGCGCGACGATGGCCTCCTGCGCCGGTCGGACCATGCGCACCGCGATATCGGCCTCGCGGCGCAGAAGGTTTTCGTTGCGGGTGGACAGAGACAGCTCGATCGTGATCGCCGGATGGCTTTCGCGGAAGGCGGCCAGCATCGGTGGCAGGATGAAGGTGCCGACGATGTCATTCGCCGTCAGGCGCACCGTGCCGCGCGGCGCGTTTCTCTCCCCCGATGCCGTGCGCAGCAGATTGTCCGCCGCCATCGCCATGGCCTGCGCCTCGGGCACCAGCGAGAGGGCAAGCTCCGTCGGGTTGAGACCGCCCCGCGACCGGGTGAAGAGCGCCGCCCCGAGCCCCGCCTCAAGCGCATCGACATGGCGTCCGACCGTTGGCTGGGTCAGCATCAGCGCCCGCGCGGCGCCCGAAAGGCTGCCTTCGGCCACCACGGCAAGGAAGCTGCGCCAGTGATCCCAGCTTTGCATCGCATCAGTCATACATTTCCGTATATCATCGCAAGAATATTCGTCAATTTCCGTTCTTCCGGCAGTGGACTATCTCTTTCGCAGGAAACACCCAGGGGGGAACCCGATGAGCATCCTGCTTGTAGCTACCGTCATCGTCGCCTGTGTCTTCGTCTTCGCCCCGCGCGCCGCGATCGTCACCGAGGTCGGGATCGACGCCCCGCCCGCGCAGGCGTGGGCGCTGCTCGGCGATCCCGAAAGCTATCGGGACTGGAACCCCTTCATCGTCTCATTGCAGGGCGAGCTGGCCGAGGGCGCGCGGCTTACCGCCACGATGCGGCCGCAGGCGGGCCGCGAGATGACCTTTCGCCCGACCGTCCTGAAGGTCGCGCCGGAACGGGAGCTGCGCTGGCGCGGCCGCCTGCTGCTGCCGCGCATTCTGGACGGCGAGCATTATTTCCTGCTCGAACAGCGCGACGGCGGCACCCGCCTTGTCCATGGCGAAAGGTTCCGGGGCCTGTTGCTCTGGTTCATCGACGCGCGGCAGTTCCGTGCCGATTTCGACAGGATGAACATGGCCTTGAAGGCAAGGCTCGAAATCGGAGCGGGGCAGGAAATCCGGGCGCCGATCTGACACCGGGGTTTTTCATCTGATCTTGCAAGGAGGATCACCATGACCAGCTATGCCGTCGCGCTTCTGCGCCATGTCGGGATGGGGCCCGATATCGTTGCCTATCTCGAAGCCATCGACGCCACGCTTGCGCCTTTCGGAGGCAGGTTCGTGATCCACGGCGGCGACAAGGAACATCTGGAAGGCGCGTGGGAAGGGGACCTGATCGTCATCGGCTTTCCCGACCGCGCGGCCGCCGGGCGATGGTATGCCTCGCCGGCCTATCAGGCGATCCTGCCGCTGCGCAGCCGTAATTCGCAGGGCGACGTCATCCTGATCGACGGGGTCGGGAGCGATCACCGCGCGACCGACATCCTTTCCCGTCAGGCGATGTGACGGGGCCGGTGACGCGGCTCAGCCTGCCGGCATGCGGGCTTCGGCCATGCCGGCAAGCCAGCTGCAGCCGAAGGGGATGGCCTCGTCGTCGAAGTCGTAACCGGCGTGATGCAGCGGGGCGGATTCGCCGTTGCCGAGGAAGATATAGGCGCCGGGCCGTTCGTTCAGCATGAAGCTGAAATCCTCGGCCGCCATGATCGGCGCGATGTCTTCGGCGACGGTGGCGGATATGCCGCGCGCGACCGCGACGGCATGGGCGGTCGCGTCGGTCTCGTTCACGGTGACGGGGCAGCCGCGGTCGTAGAGGAACTCGGCCTGCCCGCCGTGGGCCGCGGCGATGCTGGCCGCGACCTCGCCGATGCGGCGCTCGATCATGTCCTGCACCTCGGTATCGAGCGCGCGCACCGTGCCGCGCAGGCGCACCGTTCCGGGGATGACGTTGTGGGCGTCCGAGTCGGTGCGGAAGCTGGTGACCGAAACGACCGCCTGCGCCAGCGGATCGACGTTGCGCGCCACGATCGTCTGCAACCCCACCACGATCTGCGAGGCGATCAGCACCGGATCCACCGTCAGATGCGGGCGGCCCGCATGACCGCCGTGACCCGTCACCACGATGTCGAACTTGTCGGCGCTGGCCATCAGGGATCCGGCGCGGATCGCGAAACCGCCGACCGGATAGCCCGGCATGTTGTGCAGGCCATAGACCTCCTGCACGCCGAAACGGTCCAGCACGCCGTCCTGCACCATCGCTCTGGCGCCGCGCCCGCCTTCCTCGGCGGGCTGGAACATGACCACCACAGTTCCGTCGAAATTGCGGGTCTCGGCCAGATAGCGCGCGGCGCCAAGCAGCATCGAGGTATGCCCGTCATGGCCGCAGGCGTGCATCACCCCCGCGGTTTTCGAGGCATAGTCGCGCCCCGTCGCCTCAAGGATCGGCAGCGCATCCATATCGGCGCGCAGGCCGATCACCCGGCCCGATCCGGTCTGCCGGCCACGGATCACACCGACGACGCCGGTGCGGCCGATGCCCTCGACCACCTCGTCGCAGCCGAATTCGCGCAAGAGCCGCGCGACCGTCCCGGCCGTCCGGTGCACCTCATACAGCAGTTCGGGATGTTCGTGGAAATCGTGCCGCCATGCGGTGATGTCGGGCAGCAGTTCGGCGAAACGGTTCTTGACGGGCATGGCGGTAGTCTTTCGGTCAGTCGGTCAGGCTTCGGACGGCGCGTTGCAGCATGTCCCACCCGGCATTGAATTGTGCGATCTCGATATATTCGTCGGGCTTGTGGGCCTGTGCGATATTGCCCGGCCCGCAGACGATGGCGGACCAGCCGTGGTGCTGGAAATGGCCGGCCTCGGTGCCATAGCTGACGACCTCGCAGCTGTTGCGGCCGGTCAGGGCCTTGGCGAGGGTTTCGGCCGCGCCGCCATGTTCCGGCGCAAGGGGCGGCACGGTGAACACCTGTTCCATCGTGATGTCGGCGGCGGGGGACACGGCCTGCATCTGCGTGCGCAGGTCATCGACGAATTCGGTCAGGGCGGCGTTCCATGCCCGGTAATCCTCATCCGGAACGACGCGGAAGCTGATATCCAGCCAGCAGTCGCCCGCCGTGATGTTATGGGCGGTGCCGCCGCGGATCATGCCGGTATGCACCGTCGTCCAATGCGGCACGAAGCCCTCGGACAGCGGGCCGGGCGGCCGGGCGCTGTTCTGCGCGTTCATCCGGTTCGCCCAGTCGACGATCTTCGCCGCCTCCATCACCGCGCTGACGCCCGTGTGCATGATCGAGGAATGCACCTCGACCCCCTTCACATGGATGTGGAAGGAGCTGCCGCCCTTGTGCCCGTCGATCACCTGCAACAGGCTGGGCTCGCCGACGATCACCGCCCCGGGTTTGGGCAGCAGGCGGGCCATTTCCGCGACCATCGGCACGCAGCCGGTGCAGCCGACCTCTTCGTCATAGGACAGCGCCAGATAAAGGGGCCGTCTGACGCCCGATCTGTGCGCCAGAACCGTCGCGGCGATGGCAAGGGCGTCGAACCCCTTCATGTCCGCCGCGCCACGCCCGTAAAGGCGGCCATCCCGTTCCGTCAGCTCGAACGGCGGGCAGACCGTCCAGTCCTGCCCGTCGACCGGCACCACATCGGTATGACCCGAAAGGGCGATGCCGCCCTCGACCGCCGGTCCCGCCACGGCATAAAGGCTGGCCTTGTCGCCTTCGTCATTCGGCACGCGGTGGCATTCGATACCCCAGCCCGTCAGATAGTCCTCGACCCAGTCGATCAGCGGCAGGTTGCTGTCGCGGCTGACGGTGGGAAAGGACACGAGTTTTTCGAGGATCTCCCTCGGAGACAGTTCCACGGGCATTCTTCAGAGGTCTTTCAATACGAAATGATCCGGCTCCACCTCGTCGTAGACCGACATCGGCGGGACATGGCCGACCGGATAGATCGGCGAGGGGATGGGTTTGTATTCGACCTCGCCGCGCAGCACGCGGCGGGACGGATCGGCGATCGGCACCGCCGACAGCAGCGCGCGCGTATAGGGATGGCGGGGGTTCCCGAACACCTTGGCGCGCGGCCCGATTTCGACGATGCGGCCCAGATACATGACGGCGACATGATGGCTGATGCGCTCGACCACCGCCATGTCATGGCTGATGAACAGGAAGGACAGGCCCAGATCCGCCTGCAATTCCATCATCAGGTTCAGCACCTGCGCCTGCACCGAAACATCCAGCGCCGAGACCGCCTCATCCGCGACGATCAGCTTGGGGTTGAGCGCGAGCGCGCGGGCGATGGCGATGCGCTGGCGCTGACCGCCGGAAAGTTCATGCGGATAGCGGCGCATGAAGCCGCGCGGCAGCTCCACCCGGTCGAACAGTTCCGCCACCCGCGTCTGAAGCGCATTGCCCGAACAGATGTCGTAGTTGCGCAGGGGTTCCGCCACCTGATCGAACAGCCGCATCTGCGGATTGAGGCTGGCGAAGGGATCCTGAAACACCATCTGCATGTCGCGGCGGGCGTGATGGACCTCGGCCTCGGTCATCATCAGCACGTCCTTGCCGTCGAGCCAGACCTGACCCGACTCGGGCGGCACCAACCGCATGAGCGATCGCCCGCAGGTGGATTTCCCGCAACCCGATTCCCCGACGAGGCTGAGCGTCTGCCCCTTGCGCAGGCTGAAGCTGACATCCTCGACCGCATGGACATTGGCGACGGTCTTGCGCGTCAGCCCGCGTTTCACCGCAAATCGGGTGGTCAGATGCTTGACATCGAGCAGGACCTGCGCCGCCGCCTCGGCCACCGGATCGCGCGGGCGCGCCGGCGGAGAGATGTCCTTGCCGCTGGTGCGGTCCAGAAGGCGCATCGGTTCGGGCGCGTCCTTGCCCTTCATCTCGCCCAGACGGGGGACGGCGGCCAGAAGGGCGCGGGTATAGGGATGCTTCGGCGCGGCGAAGATCTCGGCCACCGGGCCTTCCTCGACCTTGTTGCCGCGGAACATGACGACGACGCGATCGGCCATCTGCGCCACCACCGCCATGTCATGGGTGATGAACATCACCGCAGTGTTCTTTTCACGCTTCAACTGGTCGATCAGCGACAGGATCTCGGCCTGAATGGTGACGTCGAGCGCGGTCGTCGGCTCGTCGCAGATCAGCAGCCGCGGTTCGCAGGCCATCGCCATGGCGATGACGATCCGCTGCCGCATGCCGCCCGACAGTTCATGCGGATATTGCTGCAACCGGCGTTCGGGTTCGTTGATCCGCACCAGCCGCAGCAGTTCCAGCGCCCGCGCCTCGGCCTGCGCGCGGTTCATGCCCCGGTGGACGCGCAGCCCCTCGGTCAATTGCCGGCCGACGGTGAAGACGGGGTTGAGCGAGGTCATCGGCTCCTGAAAGATCATGCCGATCTCGTTGCCGCGGATGCTGCGCATGGTGTTCTGGTCGGCCTTGGCGATGTCGATCTCGCTGCCGTCGCCGCGCTCGAACAGCAGCCGGCCGCCGGCGATCTCGCCCCCGCCGAATTCGACCAGCCGCATCAGCGACAGCGACGACACCGACTTGCCCGAGCCGCTTTCCCCGACCACGCAGACGCATTCGCCCGGCGCGATGGAAAAGCTGACATCCTCGACCCCAAGGACCGGCCCGTCATGGGTCTGGAACTGCACCCGCAGATGTTCGATCGAAACCAGCGCATCCCCTGCCGCGGGGGAAGGGGAGGTCGGCGGTTTGCCCGGCGTGTCGAACATCTGGTCTTCCTGTCTGATGCGCGTCGGATTTCCGCAAGCCGTCCGGCGCGCATCCGGATGGGCTGTTTTGGGTAGGCTAAGGAGGATATGGCCCAAAAGTCAAACATCGCGCGGGACAACTGCCAATGAATCAGGCAAAGTGCGCCTAATCATGCGCCAAATCTTCGGGCGCTTGCCTTTTTTGTCCGCTTGGTTTGAATTTTCCCGGAATTTACCGTGTCGACGGTGATTCATCATATCCACCGTGGATGCGGTCGGACATTCAGGATGCAGGTCAGTTGCACACAGAATGCGCGGCCTTATTTCAACAAGGAGACTGGAATGACCTGGAAGACACTTCTGTTGGGCGCGACCGCGTCGCTTGCTTTCGCACAGGTTGCGCAAGCCGAGCGCGGCTCCGACGGCGAGGTTCGGGTGATCTATTATCAGGCGCCCTCGATCCTCAATCCCTATCTGTCGGCGGGCACCAAGGACGAAGAAGCTTCCTCGCTCATCCTTGAACCGCTGATCCGCTTCAACCCGGCGGGCGAGATGGTGCCGTGGCTGGTGACCGAGATCCCGACGCTGGAAAACGGCGGCGTCGCGGAGGACATGAAGTCCATCACCTACAAGCTGAAGCCCGATCTGAAATGGTCGGACGGCACGCCCGTCACCGCCGAGGACGTGGTTTTCACCTATGAATACTGCACCGCGCCGGGCGGCGGCTGCGCGCAGGCCTCGATCTACGAGGGGATCGACAAGGTGGAGGCCGTCGATGCCTCGACCGTCAGGATCCTGTTCACCGAGCCGAAGCCCGTGCCCTATGTGGCGTTCGCGGGCGCGCAGGGGCCGATCCTGCAAAAGCAGCAATTCGCCGATTGCCTTGGCGAAAAGGCCCCGACCTGCACCCAGCAGAACTTCAATCCGATCGGCACCGGCCCGTTCAAGGTCGACGAATTCCGCCCGAACGACGTCATTACCCTGTCGGCCAATCCGAACTACCGCGACCCGGCGAAGCCCGCCTTTGCCAAGATGACGCTGAAAGGCGGCGGCGACGCGGCCTCGGCGGCGCGTTCGGTTCTGGAAACCGGCGAATTCGACTACGCCTGGAACACCCAGCTTGCCCCCGAGGTGCTGGACGAGATGCTCAAGGGCGGCAAGGGCCGCATGGTCTTTGCCTTCGGCTCGCTGGTGGAACGGCTCGAGATCAACCTGACCGACGCTTCGCCCTCGCTGCCTGCCGACGAACGGGGAACGGTGAAGCATCCGCATCCGATCCTGACCGACATCAAGGTGCGTCAGGCGCTGTCCATGGCGATCGACCGGGCGCTGCTGGCCGAGGTGGGCTATGGCGATGCCGGCAAGCCGACCTGCAACCTCGTCCCCGCGCCGGCGGCCTATGCGGACGACACCAACACCGGCTGCCTGACGCAGGACATCGAGGGGGCGAAGGCGCTGCTCGAGGAAGCCGGCTGGACCGTGGGCGCCGGCGGCGTGCGCGAAAAGGACGGCAAAAAGCTCAGCCTGCTGTTCCAGACCTCGACCAATGCCGTGCGTCAGGATTTCCAGTCGATCATCAAGGAATGGTGGAACGAGATCGGCGTGCAGACGGAACTGAAGAACGTCGACGGCTCGGTCTTCTTCGGCAGCGATCCCGGTTCGCCCGACACCTTCCCCAAGTTCTGGGCGGATGTCGAGATGTATGCGAACAACTTCAACGGCGCCGACCCCGAGGCCTATCTGGCCGAGCGCATCTGTTCCAAGATCCCCAGCCCGCAGACGCAGTGGCAGGGCCAGAACGTCGGCCGTTTCTGCGTGCCGGAATATGACGATCTGGCGGTCCAGCTCGGCCAGACGGGCGATCTGGAAAAGCGCGGCGAAATCGCGCGCAAGATGAACGACATGCTGACCCGCGACAGCATGACGATCCTGCCGCTGGTGTATCGCGGCACGCTGTCGGCGGCCTCGAACACGCTCGGCGGTGTCGACATCAACGCCTGGGACAGCCAGCTGTGGAACGTCGCCGACTGGTATCGCGAGAAGTAAGACCGCCCGCCAGCATCCACCGGCTCCGGCATCCGCCGGGGCCGGCCACCCGTCACAACCGGGAATGACATGTTCCACTACACAATCCGAAGGCTGCTGATCGCGATCCCGACGCTGCTGATCATCAGCCTGATCATTTTCCTGCTGCTCGACCTCGCCCCCGGCGATCCGATGGCGCAGATGCCGCTGACCGTGCCGCCCGAGGTCAAGGAACGGATGCGGCAGGCGCTTGGCCTCGATCAGCCGCTGCTCGTGCGCTATTTCCTCTGGATCAAGCAGTTCTTCTGGATCGAGCCGCTCAACGTCCTCGACAGCCTGTTCGGCTGGAATCTGGTGGGTGATGCGCAGCGGATCATCTCATGGCAGACCCGGTCGCCGGTGGCCGACATCATCGCGCAGCGCCTGCCGCAGACGCTCTGGGTGGTCGGGCTCGCCTATGTCATCGGGGTGCTGATCGCGCTGCCGATCGGGATCATTTCCGCCTATCGCCAATACAGCTGGTTCGACCAGATCGGCACCTTCGTGTCGATGATCGGCTTTTCGGTGCCGACCTTCTTCACCGGCGTGGTGCTGATCATCCTGTTCTCGGTCAAGCTGCAATGGTTCCCGTCGATCTACGACACCACGCTCGTCGTCGACGACTGGGACAGCCTGATGAAGCAGATCCGGCAGATGGTGCTGCCGGTCATGGTGCTGGCGCTGTTCAACGCCAGCCAGATCAGCCGGTTCATGCGGGCCTCGATGCTCGACAACCTGCGGCAGGATTACGTGCGCACCGCCCGCGCCAAGGGCCTGTCGGAAAAGGTCGTGGTGCTGGTCCATGTGCTGCGCAATTCGATGATCCCGGTGATCACCGTCATCGCGCTTGGCGTGCCGACGATCTTCGGCGGCGCCATCATCACCGAGCAGGTGTTCAAGGTGAACGGCATCGGGCAACTGCTGATCTCGGCCATTCAGGCGAATGACGTGCCGATGGTGCAGACGCTGACCTTCATCTTTGCTGTGCTGATCGTCCTGTTCAACCTGATCGCGGATGTCCTTTACGGCATCCTCGACCCGAGGATCCGCTATGACTGAAGCGACCGTGACCGTTTCCGAAATCAGTGAGGCGCCCTCCAGCCAGTGGCGCGACGTCTGGCGGCAGTTCCGCCACCACAAGGGGGCGATGTTCGGGCTGGTGGTCTTTACGGTGATCCTGCTCGCGGTGATCTTCGGCCCGTATCTGTGGCAGATCGACCCGACGCAGGTGAACATGCGGATGCGCAATCAGGGCATGTCCGCCGCCCATCCCTTCGGCACCGACCAACTGGGGCGCGACCTGCTGGCGCGGCTTCTGGCCGGGGGGCGGGTGTCCCTCGCGGTCGGTATGCTGGCGATGCTGCTGTCGCTGGTTCTGGGCACCTTCGTCGGCGTCTGCGCGGGCTATTCGCGCCGGCTCGACGGGCTCTTGATGCGGGTCACCGATCTGTTCCTTGCGTTGCCGCTTCTGCCGCTGCTGCTGGTGATGGTGATGCTGTTCCGCGAAACGCTCTCGCGCGCCTTCGGGCCGGAAACCGGCGTGTTCATCCTGATCGTCATCGCCATCGGCGTGACAAGCTGGATGCACACGGCGCGGATCGTGCGCGGCGACGTGCTGACGCTGAAGGAGCGGGAATTCATGCTGGCGGCGCGCTCGATCGGGACCAAGCCCTCCAAGATGGTCTGGCGGCATATCCTGCCCAACGTCCTGTCGCCGATCCTCGTTTCGGCGACACTGGGCATCGCCAGCGCGATCATCACCGAAAGCTCGCTGTCGTTCCTCGGGCTCGGCTTTCCGCCGGACTTCCCGACATGGGGGCGGCTGCTGTTCGATGCGGTCGACCAGATCCAGCTTTATCCGATCCGGGTGATCCTGCCGGGGGTGGCGATCTCGCTGACGGTGCTGTCGGTCAACTATATCGGCGACGGGCTGCGCGATGCGCTGGACCCGCGGATCCGCGGCCGGTAGCGGGCCGCGCGGGCGCCGGGCATGGGGCAGGGGATCTTCAGCTTCCGTCCGGCGCGCACGCTCGACCGGATCGTGGCGCGGCTGACGCGGCAGCCGCCCGCCGGTGAGGTGAGCTTCTGGACCTTTGACGATCAGGCGGCCCGCCGTGCCGCGCAGGCGCTTCTGGCCGCGCGGGGCATCCGGGCGCGGTTCCGCTCGGCCTACAAGCCGCTCGTGACCTTCTTCCGCGAAGAGGTGGCCCCCGGATTCACCGCCGTCAGCATCGGCTATCCCGTCCATCCGGCGGCATCGCCCCGCCGGTTCCTGCTGGAAGCCTATCCGCTGCCCGCGCTCCTGTCCCCGGTGCCCGTCGATTTCGCGCCCGCCCCGCAGGACGATCACTACACCGTCAGCCTGACCTATCCCGACCGGATCCAGCAGCACCGCGTCCTTGCCCCCAACCGCCTGCGCAGGGATGCGACGGGCGCGCCGCAATGGTCGCCCTGCGGCTGGATCCGGTGCGAGGATCCGGCCCTCTCCCGCCCGCTGCGGACCGATTACGAACGGATCTTCGACGCCGCCCTGAATGCCGTCGCCCGCCGCGACTGGGGCGCGCAGGAGCCGTTTTTCGAGGAACTCAACCTCGCCGTCACCCTGCCCGCGCGGGACGAGCCTCTGGGTCATGGGGATGAGGTGCTGAGCCTGTCCGAGGCGATGCACGAGGATCTCTATTTCTCGCTTCTGGAATATTTCGGCCATCTCACCGGGCGCGCGGCGGGGGACAGGCGCCTGCGGCCCGGGCAGATCGTGCCCGAATTGCGGCGGGGCCAGCCGGGGCTGAAGATTTCCCTGCGGCCATGGTCGCGGCGGGACCGCGACGATGCGGGCGATCAGCAGGCGGGAACGGATGAGGCCGCCCTTGCCGCCGTCACCCGCGCCCCGTCCGTCACCCGGATCGGGCGCATTCTGGAGGCGATCGGCGGGGATGAGTTCACCGCGCGGTCCGGGGCGGGGCGGATCGTGCGGGCGCGCCATGTGCAGGGGCGCGGCGCGCCGGTGATGATCACGGCCGGGCAGCACGCGAACGAAACGACGCCGGTCATGGGGGCGCTCAGGGCGGCGATGCGGCTGCGCCGGGAGGGGGCGCATTTCACCATATCGCCCCTCGAAAACCCCGACGGCTATGCCCTGCACGGCCGTTTAGTCAGGGAAAATCCCCGCCACATGCACCACGCCGCGCGCTATACCGTCCACGGGGACGATTTCGCCCATCGGGATGCGTCGGTCCCCGGCGAGGAGCTGGACATCCGGCGGCAGGCCCTGGCCCGCACGGGTGCGGGGCTGCATATCGACCTGCACGGCTATCCCGCGCATGAATGGACAAGGCCGCTGTCGGGCTATGTGCCGCGCGGTTTCGCGCAATGGACGATCCCGAAGGGCCTCTTCCTGCTCCTCCGGCACCACGCCGGCTGGGGCTATACCGCGTCGGCCCTGCTCGGTCATGTGACGGGGGAACTTGCACGGTTTCCCGACCTCGTCGCCTTCAACGAGGCCCAGCTTCGCTGGTATCGCGTGCATGCCGAAGACATGGGATGCCTCTGGCTCAACGGCTTCGCCTGTTTCGTGACAGAGGATGACCACTGCGCGACGCCCATGCGGCTGACGGCGGAATATCCCGATGAAACCCTGCAGGGCGCCGCCTATGTCGCCGGCCACGAGGCGCAGATGCGTCTGGTGCTGGCGGCGCACCGGGCCTGGCAGGTCGTCGCGCCATCTTCGCCCCAGCCGTTCGTGGCCGTGAACACCGCCAGCGACGCCTCGATCGCAAGTCTGTAGGCTGCACGAATGGTGACATGATCGCCATCCGTGCAGGCCGGACTGCGCCCGAAAGGACGCCGCATGCGGGCTATTGGTCGATCTCGGGCTCTACGAGCAGGGCGAGCTTGCGCAGCGAATCCTGCCAGCCAAGGTAACACGCCTCGGGCGGGATCGCGTCGGGCACGCCTTCCTGTTCGATGGTGACGTCGGTGCCGACCGATACGGCCTTCAGGGTCACGGTGACGCGCATCTCGCCCGGCAGGTTCGGATCATCCAGCCTGTCGGTGTAGACAAGACGCTCCCCGGGCACGAGGTCGAGATAGGTGCCGCCAAAGCCACCGCTCTTGCCCGTGGTGAAGTTCCGGAACGACATCCTGTGGCTGCCGCCCACGCGCGGGTCCAGTTCATGGACCGTGCAGAGGTATCCGTAGGGCGGCAGCCAGCTTGCCACGGCATCGCTTTCCAGAAAGGCGCGATAGATCTTGTCCGGGCGGGTGGCGATCACGCGGTGAAGGTGGATGGTGTTGGGCATGGTCTTCTCCTCCTGTTTGGTCAGATGTAGGGCGCTACCCCGTCATCGGGTATTCAAGCTGCATGGCGACGATATCGGCGGTCCGCGCCCCATAGCGCGCCGCGATCCGGGCGAGCGCATGGTCGAGCGCTCCGGCCGGCTTGCAGTCGGGACAGGCGGGCAGGCGGCGGTCTTCGGGCCAGTCGGTGCCCGGCCGGTCGGCAAGGATACGCAGGCCGTTCCGGCTTTCCACCGCGCCCGCCACGGCGCAGGTCGTCACCCGTGCCCGAAAGGTCCGCGACCAGGCATCGGCCACGAGGGCAAGCGAGACCTCATCCATGCCGGGGTCGAGGCGAAGGCCAAGCTCCTCGCGTTTCCAGAAGGCCAGCCGGTTGGCCAGCACCGTCAGCGCGAAGGGCCGGGTCATCCGGAACGCGCCGCTGGCGTGCCGAGCGTCCCACCGCGGCACGCCAAGGTCGCGCGCGACCGCCCCGGCCTTCGGCCGTCCGGCGATCGCCTCGATCAGCGTCAGCATCATCGGCATGGAGGCGGTGATGCCCGTCGTCGTCGTCACGCCGCCGTCCGAGACCATGCGCCGGTCCGCGACATGCTCGATCGTCGGATGGCGGCGCAGCATCTGGCCGAGGGAATACCAATGCGTCGTCGCGCGCCTGCCGTCCAGCAAGCCGGCCGCCGCGACGACCTTGGCCCCGGCGCAGATGCCGATGATCCTCGCCCCCTTTGCCGCCTGATCCCTGAGCCAGCCGAGCACCGCCGGATCGTCATCCCGGCGCATGGCGGGCACGATCACGTAATCCGCGCCTTCGGGATGCGCCGCATCGAAGGCCGCGATGGTGGCGTCGGGCTCCACGATCAGCGCGGGATAGAGCCGCACCGGACCCGGCCCGGTCGCCAGCATCCACACCTCCGCCACATCGGCGCGGCGCAGGATGCCGGCGGGCATCAGGTAATCGGTCGTCTCGGTCGCGTCGTTGAGGCCGGGAATGGCGATCAGCGGCCGTTCGCGTGGTGGCGCGAGCGATCGCAGCATCGCCTCCGCCTCCTGCGGCGGCACCGGCGGTGGCTCCGCCGCCGTGGCGGGCGGCAGCGTGGCGATCCACGCGCCGAAGCCCGACGCGGAAAGGGCCGCCAGCCCCAGAATGCCCCATATGACGTGGCGACGGTTCATGGGTCTTCCCCCGCTTGCCCGACCGTGGCGCCGCCGTATCGCAGGATCGCTCATGTCGGCTGTTCCCTCTTTGGGATAACGGACAGGATAGAGCCGCGAGCGGATGGCAGGAATGACAAATACATGGTAATTTCCGCCAATGCATCGCGTCGTCTTCATCGTCTATCCGGGGTTTGAACTGCTGGACGTGTCCGGGCCCGCATCGGTGTTCAACGGCGCCAATCGCGCCCTGCGCCAGCGCGGCCAGCCTGCCGCCTACAAGGTCGTGCTTGCCTCGGCCGAAGGCGGCGGCGTCGAGAGCAACGCCGGTGTCACGCTGGAAACCCGGCCGATCGGCGCGCTGCATCCCGGAGAGGCGCAGACCGTGCTGGTGGTCGGGGCGGAACGCGAGCCGCTCTTGCAGGCGATGGCGGACCCGGTGCTGCGCGCCGCCCTGCCGGCACTGACGGCGCAGGCGGAGCGGTTCGGTTCGGTCTGTTCCGGGGGCTTCTTGCTTGCGGCATTGGGGCTGTTCGACGGGCACCGCATCGCGACCCATTGGGAGGCCTGCAAGCCCTTCGCGGCGGCCTTTCCCGAGGTCACCGTCGATCCCGACGCGCTCTATGTGGTCGAGGGCAGGCTCTGGACATCGGCGGGGGTGACGACCGGCATCGACATGGCGCTGGCGATGGTGGCGCGCGACATCGGTGCGGCAATCGCGGGCGAGGTCGCGGGGCGGCTGGTGCTCTATGCGCGGCGCCCCGGGTCCCAGTCGCAGTTCAGCCCGATCCTGAGGGCGCAAGTCAGGGCGGACAGCCCCTTCGCCGACCTGATCGGCTGGATGCAGGCGCATCTCGACGCGGCGCTCGACGTGCCGTCGCTGGCGGCGCGGGCGGGGATGACGGAACGCACCTTCCACCGCAAATTCGTCGCGGCGACGGGCGAGACGCCGGCCCGGTTCGTCGAGATCGCCCGGCTGGATGCGGCGCGGCTGCTTCTGTCGCGCGGGCTTTCGCTGAAATCGGTCGCGGCGCAGGTGGGGCTGTTTCCGCCCGCGCGGCTGGCGGAGGCCTTCGAGCGCCGCTTCGGCATCGCGCCGCGCCTGTTCCGCGACATGCACGCGGAACTGTAAGGCCCGCCGATGAAATGTGATCGGGCGCCCTCGCGTCTGTCAGGAACCTCCCTCCGCCGCGCGGGTTGAGAACGGGCAAGCAGGAACAGGAGGATGAGATGAGCAGGCAAGACGCACCCGCAGGCAACGACGAAAAACGTGCCCTGAACAAGGACGAGCTGGCGCTGGCCGATCAGGCCCGCCAGCCGGGTCTGGGCGCGCTTTCGGACCGCGCGCTGTCCGATCTCGTCGCCCTTCTGCGGGAACGCCGCAACCGCGCGCGCGACATCGGCGACCGTCAGGGCCGGGAGGCGCGCGGCAAGGCCGGTCCCGCCGGCACCGCCCCGGCAGCCGGCAATATCGGGATGCGGAGCAAGCTCGACTTTCTGAACGAGGCGCTTGACCGGGCCGTTGCCGAACGCGACAGGCGCGGATCGGCGGATGAGGAGGATCAGGCCGATCTGGCGCGCAAGGCTCTGGCGCTGAAAGAGCAGGGGCAGGCGGCCTCGCCGATGCTCGAAGAGGGCGGCCCCCTGCATCCGCAGGACCCCGAGGCGGATCGTGGCAAGGCGTCCCTCGCCGGGACCGCGCGCCGCACCGCGCCCTCGGGTGCGCTGGATCACGCGGGGGAATTGCCCGCCCGGGAACGTTCCCGAGAGCGCGGTTGAACATCACGCGCGAACATTAAAGGGCCGCATCCCGCCGGGGTGCGGCCTATCATTTCGGATTCCGGTCAGTCCGGGTCATCGCCATCGCTGTCAGGGATTTACAATCCCTTCATCGGCGCGGAGGATCATCGCTCCCGCGCCGCCTGACGGCGTTAGTCGAGGCCGGATCGTTTCCGGCCCCGTGAAAAGATCGCCTCGGGTTCCCGGCGCCCCCTGACGGAGATTTCAGCCTTTGCTTGCAATTTCCCGGCTCCGCCCCATCTTCAGGTAACGCATCACGCGATCCGCGGCCGGGCGTCGAGGGGATCTCCGCCGGCCATATCGTCAGACGACATCGATGTATCGCAGCTTCCCGCGGCGAGAGGCGCGCATGTGCCCTCGGCTCGTGGTGATCCGACGCATCCACGACGCCAGATCCGGCCATCCGGTCCGGACATATCAGGGGACGATCTCATGGCCAAAGGGCAGAAACGCAGCAACAAGGAAATCAAGAAGCCGAAGCAGAAAAAGCCGGTGCCCGCGCCGGCGGCGAGCTTTGAAAAGGGGCTGACCGTCTTTTCCACAAGTCCGAAGAAGAAGGGCTGAGCCTTTCGCCGGGGGCGCCGTCCGATGCCGGTCCGGCGTCTGGCGCCCTCTGGCCCTTGCCTGAGAACATCCTTCTCCGGCGCGTTCCGAAACATTTGTGGCCGGCGCCGGTCGTGCAGCGCGATCCGTGGCGGCGATGCCTTTCGGCGGCTGCCGCGATCGCCTCCGGGCCCCGCCGGGCGGAAAGGATCCCATGACATTCGCGCGGCACCTGCGTTCCGGGTTCGGCATGGCGCGCCCCGCGCCCGTGTCCGACGACCTGCCGTGGTCCGACAGGACCCCCGTCCGCGCCGAGCTTTTCGGGGTCGAGCGGCTTGAACAGCATGCCGTCACCCTTGCCGCGGCGCAGGCCATCGCGGTGCGTCCGCGCCGGGTGCCACCCCTGCAACGCCGTCTGGACGACAATGCCGCGCAGCTTCTGCTGGCCTATCGGGCGAATGCGCGCGAACTGGCGGCGGGGCGGCAGATCGTCCCGGCGGCGGACTGGCTCTTGGACAACTACCATCTGGTCGAGGCGCAGATCCGCGAGATCCGCATCGACCTGCCGCCCGGATATTATCGCCTGCTGCCCAAGCTGGATGGCGGGCCTTTCGCCGGCTATCCGCGCGTCTTCGGCATCGCCTGGGCCTTCGTCGCCCATACCGACAGCCATTTCGACCCTGACATGCTGCGCCGCTTCCTGACCGCCTACCAGACCGTCCAGCCGCTGACGATCGGCGAGCTGTGGGCCGTCGCCATCACCCTGCGCATCGTTCTGGTGGAAAACCTGCGCCGGCTGGCCGATCAGATGACACTGGGCGGCATCCGGCGGCTTGAGGCCGACCTGCTGGCCGACCGCATCTGTGCCCCGGGTCAGGCGCATGTGGCGCTCTTCGCGGAGGTCGAGCGCCGCTCGACCGGGCCGCTGTCCGAGGTCTTTGCCGCCCAGCTTGCCAAGCGCCTGCGCGACCGCGACCCGCGCACCAATCCCGCGCTCGGCTGGCTTGAGGAACGGCTGGCCGTTCAGGGCGCCTCGATCGACAGCGTGGTGCGCCATGCGCAGGAACGGCAGGGCGCCTCGAACGTCACCTTGCGCAACATCATCACCAGCATGCGCGCCATATCCGAAACGGACTGGTCCGATCTCTTTGAAAGCGTCAGTCTGGTCGAGGCGCGGCTGCGCGATCATCCGGGCTATGGCGCGATGGATTTCCCCAGCCGGAACCTCTATCGCAGCGCGGTCGAGGATCTGGCGCGCGGCTCGGACCTGACCGAGGTCGCGGTGGCCACGCGGGCGGTGGCGATGGCGCTGGCCAGCCCCGATCCGCGCAGCGGCGATCCGGGCTGGCACCTGATCGCCGCCGGGCGGCGGGCGTTCGAGGCGGAGATCGGCTTTCACCCTCCGGTCCGCCTGCGCCTGAGCCGATGGGGGATCGCGGCGGGACTTGGCGGATATGGCGGCGCGATCCTTGGCCTGACGGTCGTGCTGACCGCCCTGTCGGTCGGGGCGCTGATGGCGGCGGCGGCCGGGCCTTGGGCATGGATCTGGGCGCTGGTCGCGCTGCTGCCCGCCAGCGCCGTGGCCGTGACGGTGATCGACCGGGGCGTCACCGCGATCGTGGGGGCGTCGCTCCTGCCGGGGCTGGAGCTGAAGGACGGCGTGCCGACGGCGCTGCGCACGGTCGTGGCGGTGCCGGTGCTGCTGACCGATGCGGAGGACATGCGAAGCCTGATCGAGCGGCTGGAGGTCCACCACCTGTCCGGCGCGGGCGGCGATCTGAGCTTTGCCTTGCTGACCGACGGGCTGGACGCCCCGCGCGAGGTGATGCCGGGCGATGCCGCGCTGATCGCCCTTGTGGACGCTGAGATCGCGGCCCTGAACCACCGCCATCCGCCCGGTCTGGCGGGACCGCGCTTCCTGCATCTGCACCGCGCCCGGCGCCACAATCCGGCCGAGGGCGTCTGGATGGGCTGGGAACGCAAGCGCGGCAAGCTGCATGAATTCAACCGCCTGCTGCGCGGCGCGCGCGATACCGGCTATGTGACCGCTGACGGACAGGTGCCGCAGGTGCCCGCCGATGTGCGCCATGTCATCACGCTCGATGCCGATACCCGGATGCCGCGCGATACCGCCGCGCGGCTGATCGGCAAGATCGCCCATCCGCTGAACCGCCCGGAACTGGACCCGGCGCAGGGCCGGGTGACGGAGGGCTATGCCATCTTGCAGCCGCGCGTGACGCCCGCGCTGGAAAGCGGCCATCCCGCCACGCTGTTTCGCCGCGCCACCTCGGGCCCCGGGGGGATGGACCCCTATGCCTCGGCGTCGTCGGATGTCTATCAGGACCTGTTCGGCGAAGGCTCCTTTACCGGCAAGGGCATCTATCATGTCGATGCCTTCGAGGCGGCGATGACCGGCCGGGTGCCGGAGAATACGCTCCTGAGCCATGACCTGCTGGAGGGGATCTTTGCCCGCGCGGGGCTGGTGTCGGATGTCGAGGTGGTCGAGGCTTTCCCCGACCGTCACGACGTCGCCGCCCGCCGTCAGCATCGCTGGACGCGGGGCGACTGGCAGTTGCTGCCGTGGATCCGGCGGCGTGATACGCCGGTGCTTGGCCGGTTCAAGATGCTCGACAACCTGCGCCGGTCGCTGGTGGCGCCGTTCACGCTGGCTGCGCTGGCCCTCGGCTGGCTGATGCCGGGGCAGGGGGCGGCGGTCGCGACGGCGCTGGTGCTGGGCGCGGTGGCGTTGCCGGTAGTCCTGCCCGCGCTGCCGGGGCTGATCCCGGGGCGCAGGGACCTGCACCTGACCAGCCACCTGCGCCAGTCCGGCCGCGATCTGAGCATGGTGGCGGTGCAGGTCTTTCTGGCGGTCACGCTTCTGGCCGATGCCGCGTGGCGGATGGCGGATGCGATCGGGCGCAGCTTCTGGCGGCTTGCCGTCTCGCGCCGGCATCTGCTGGAATGGACGACGGCCGCGCAATCCGCGGGCGGTCCGCGCCCCGGTCTGGCCCGCGAGGCGCGCGGCATGGCGGGGGGCGTGGTTCTGGGCGCGGGCATCGCCGCGGGGGCGGCGGCGCTGGCGCCGGGGGCGGTGCCGCTGATCCTGCCCTTCGCGCTGTTGTGGCTGGCCGCACCCCTGATCACCTATCGCATCAGCCGCCCGCAGCGCGCGGCGCGGGGCGCGGCTCTCTCGCCCGATGCGGCCCGCGACCTGCGGCTGATCGCCCGGCGCACATGGCGCTATTTCGAGACCTTCGTCACCGCCGCCGACAGCCACCTGCCGCCCGACAATTATCAGGAAGACCCGGCGCCTCTGGTCGCGCGGCGCACCTCGCCCACCAACATGGGGCTTTACCTGCTGTCCGCCGTCGCCGCGCGGGACTTCGGCTGGGCCGGGCTTCTGCGCACCACCGAGAGGATCGAGGCGACGCTGGCCGCGATGCAGGCGCTGCCCAGACTGCGCGGGCATTTCTTCAACTGGTATGGCACGGCGGACGGCCGGGTGCTGGAACCGATGTATGTGTCCTCGGTCGACAGCGGCAATCTGGCCGGGCATCTGATCGCGCTGGCCAATGCCTGCGAGGGCTGGGCCGCGGATCCCGAACCCGGCGACGTCCGCGCGGGGCTTCTGGACACGCTGCATCTGGCGCGGCTGGCGGCGGAGGGGGCCGAGGCGTCCGGCCTGCTCGATGACCTCGAAGCCGGGATCACCCTGCCCGGCGATCCGGCATGGCCCGCGCTCCTGCGCCTTGCCGCCAAGGCCGAGGCCGCGTTGCCGCCCGGCGAGCGGACGGATCTGCGGAACTGGCTCGACGCCCTGAGCGGCGAGATCGGCGAACACGCCCGCGACGCGGACCCCGAGGCCCGCCGCGATCTGCCCCGGCGGCTGACCGCGCTGGCCGCGCAGGCGCGGGCCATGGCGCTGGAGATGGACTTCGGCTTCCTGCTCGACCCGGACCGCAAGCTGCTGTCCATCGGCTATTCCGTGGCGCAGAACGCGCTCGACCCCGGCTGCTACGACCTTCTGGCCTCCGAAGCGCGGCTGGCGAGCCTGTTTGCCATCGCCAAGGGGGATGCGCCGGCGCGTCACTGGTTCCGGCTCGGCCGCACGGCGATGCCCTGTCCGGGCGGGGCGATGCTGGTGTCTTGGTCCGGCTCGATGTTCGAATATCTGATGCCCGCGCTGGTGATGGCGGAACCCGAGGACAGCCTTCTGGCGCAGACCGACCGTCTGGTGGTGGCGCGCCAGCAGGCCTATGGCCGCAAGCGGGGCGTGCCCTGGGGCGTGTCGGAATCCGGCTTCAACGCGCGGGATATCGAGCTGAACTACCAGTATTCCACCTTCGGCATCCCCGGTCTGGGGCTGAAGCGCGGGCTGGCGGCGGATCTGGTGATCGCGCCCTATGCAACCGGGCTGGCGGCGATGATCGACCCGGCGGCGGCGCGGCGGAACTATGCGGCGCTGGCCGCCTTGGGCGGGCTGGGGCGGTTCGGCTTTGTCGAGGCGCTGGATTTCACCCCGACGCGCGTGCCCGATGGCGAAACGGTGGCGGTGGTGCGCAGCTACATGGCCCACCATCAGGGCATGACCATCGTCGCCATCGCCAATGCGTTGCAGGACGGGCGGATGCGGGCGCGCTTTCACGCGGAACCGATGATCCGCGCGGCCGAACTCCTGTTGCAGGAGCGCATCCCCCGCGACATCGTCAACGCCAGCCCCCGCGCCGAAGGCATCACCGCGCCCGTCATCCCCTCGGCGGTCGACATGCAGCGCATGGTGCTGATCGAGGGTGTGCCGCAGGGGCCGCCGGTCACGCATATCCTGTCGAACGGGCGCTATTCGGTGATGCTGACGGCGCGCGGCGGCGGTTACAGCCGTTGGGACGGGATCGCGGTCACCCGCTGGCAGGCGGATGCGACGCGCGACACGGGTGGCACGCGGTTCTGGCTGCGCGACCTGCGGGAGGGGGTGCTCCACCCTGTGCCCGGCGCGGATACCGATCACGGCGAGGTGCAGTTCTTCGAGGATCGCGCCACGTTCACGCGGCGCGACGGCGCGCTCTCGACGATGCTGGATGTGCTGGTCTCGGGCGAGGATGACGCCGAGGTGCGCCGGATCTCGGTCACCTCGACCTCGCGTCGGGCGCGCGAGGTCGAGATCACCTCCTTCGCCGAGCTGGTGCTGACCACGCCCGCCACCGACGAGGCCCATCCCGCTTTCGCCAAGATGTTCGTGCAGACTGAATATCTGCCGGAATTCGGCGCCCTGATCGCCACGCGCCGGCGGCGCGGCCCGGACGAGCCCGGCATCTGGGCCGCGCATTTTCTGGTGGTGGAGGGCGAGCCCTCGGCCCCGATGGAATACGAAACCGACCGCGCGGCGTTTCTGGGTCGCGACAACGATGTCACGACGGCCCGCGCCCTTGCCCCCGGCATGCGGCTGACAGACAGCGTGGGCACGGTGCTGGATCCGGTGTTCGCCCTGCGCCAGCGGATGCGGATCGCACCGGGGGGCGTGGCCCGACTGGCGTTCTGGACGGTGGTCGCGCCGACGCGCGAAGAGCTTTTGGACCTGATCGACCGCCATCACGACCGCAGCGCCTTCGACCGGGCCAAGACGCTTGCCTGGACGCAGGCGCAGGTGCAGTTGCGCCATCTGGGCGTCGATGCGGCGCGGGCGGCGGAATTCCAGCGGCTGGCGGCGCCGCTTCTGTATCCCGATGCGCGGTTCCGTGCGGGACGGGGGGCGATCGCGCATGGCGCGGGCAAGCAGTCGGGGCTGTGGCCGCTGGCGATTTCGGGCGATCTGCCGATCGTGCTGCTGCGCATCGACGATCAGGCCGACATGGCGCAGGTGCAGGAACTGCTGCTGGCGCAGGAATACTGGCGGATGAAGCGGTTGGATGTCGATCTGGTGGTGCTGAACGAACATCCGTCCTCCTACGTCCAGAGCCTTCAGACCGGGATCGAGGCGGCGGTGCGCAGCGGCCGTGCGGGCGAGGGCGAGGACCGCGGCACGGTCCATGCGCTGCGCGCCGATCTGATGCAGCCCCAGACGCGGGCCTTGCTGGTGGCCAGCGCGCGTGTGGTGCTGATGGCGCGGCGCGGGCCGCTGGAGGGGCAGATCACCGCGATGCTGGCCGCGGAGACCGACCGCAGCCCGCCCCCGTTCGCGGCGGGCGCGTGGCGGCAACATGTGTCCGCCACCCCGGAGCCGCCCGCGCCGCCGCGGCTGGAATTTTTCAACGGCACCGGCGGGTTCGACCGCGACGGGCGGGAATATGTCACGATCCTCGAACCCGGCACCTCGACCCCCGCGCCCTGGGTCAACGTGATCGCCAATGACGGCTTCGGCTTTCACGTCTCGGCCAGCGGCAGCGCCAGCACCTGGGCCGAAAACAGCCGGGACAACCGGCTGACGCCCTGGTCGAACGACCCGGTGGCGGATCCGACGGGCGAGGCGTTCTACATCCGCGACGAGATGACCGGCGAGGTGTTTTCCCCCACCGCCCGGCCTCTGCGCCGCCGGGGCCGCCATGTTGCGCGCCACGGTTTCGGCTACAGCCGGTTCGAACACGAGGCGGGCGAGATCGCCTTCGACCTGCTGCAATACGTGCCTCTGGACGATCCGGTCAAGATCTCGCGCCTGACGCTACGCAACCTGTCCGGGCGGCGTCGGCGGCTGACCGTGCTGAGCTATGCCGAGCCGGTGATGGGGCCGTCGCGCGCCGCCTCGGCGCCCTTCGTCATCACCGAACGGGATGCGGAAACGGGCGCGATCTTTGCCCGCAATCCGTGGAACATGGCCTTTCCCGACCGGGTGATGTTTTCCGACATGCGCGGCCTGCAGACCGGGTTCACCACCGACCGGACCGGGTTTCTGGGCCATGGCGGCGATCTGTCCGCGCCCTTCGCGCTGACCTCGGGGCTGGCTGCGGAAGGGGAGGCGGGCGCGGGGCTGGATCCCTGCATGGTGCTGGCGCGCTCGGTCACGCTGGCGCCGGGCGCCGGTATCGAGGTCGTGCATTTCCTTGGCCAGACCGCCTCGGCCGGGGCAGCCCGCGCCCTGATCGCGCGGCTGCGGGTGGCGGATCTTGACCGGATCTTCGCTGATGTCGGGGCGCATTGGCGAGAGGTTCTGGGCACCGTGCAGGTCGAGACGCCCGACCGCGCCATGGACATCATGCTGAACGGCTGGCTGCAATATCAGACGCTGGCCTGCCGGGTGCAGGCGCGGGCCGGGTTCTATCAGGCCAGCGGCGCCTATGGTTTCCGCGATCAGTTGCAGGATGGTATGGCGCTGACGCTGGCCACGCCGGGCCGGGTGCGGGCGCATCTGCTGCGCGCCGCCGGGCGGCAGTTCCCCGAAGGCGACGTGCAGCACTGGTGGCTGCCGCATTCCGGGCAGGGAGTGCGGACGCGGATCTCGGACGATTGCGTCTGGCTGGGCTTCGCGGTCGCCGATTACGTGGCGGCGACCGGCGATGCGGCGGTGCTGGACGAACCCGCGCCCTTCCTCGAAGGTCCGCCGCTCGCGCCCGGGCAGCACGACGCCTTTTTCCTGCCCGATCCCTCGGGGCGCGAGGCGCCGTTGTTCGAGCATTGCGCACGCGGGCTTGATCGCTGTCTCGCGCTGACCGGCCCGCTGGGTCTGCCGCTGATCGGCACCGGCGACTGGAACGACGGGATGAACCGGGTGGGCGAGGGCGGTCGGGGCGAAAGCGTCTGGCTCGGCTGGCTGCTGCTGCGGACGCTGGCGCTGTTCGCGCCGCTAGCCGAAACGCGCGATCCCGCCCGCGCCGCGCGCTGGCGGGCGCAGGCCGGGGATCTGCGCGCTGCACTGGAGCGCGAGGCCTGGGACGGCGCCTGGTATCGCCGCGCGACCTTCGATGACAGCACATGGCTCGGCACGGCGGCGGGGAAGGCCTGCCGGATCGATTCCATCCCGCAATCCTGGGCCGTCCTGTCCGGGCAGGCCGATCCCGCCCGCGCCGCACAGGCGATGCGCTCGATGACGCGGGAACTGATCCGCCCCGAACCGGGGATCGCGCTGCTGTTCACCCCGGCCTTCGACAATGCGGCCCCGGAGTTCGGCCCCGATCCGGGCTATATCGCCGGCTACCCGCCCGGCCTGCGCGAGAATGGCGGCCAATACAGCCATGCCGCGATGTGGGCGATCCTCGCGCGAACCCGGATGGGGGATGGCGACGGGGCCGCGCGGCTCTTCGCGATGCTGAACCCCATCAATCACGCCCTGACGCCCGCCGCCGTGCGGCGCTACAAGGTCGAGCCCTTTGTCGTGGCGGCCGATGTCTATTCGGTCGCGCCGCACGCGGGCCGGGGTGGCTGGACCTGGTATACCGGTTCGGCGGCGTGGATGTATCGCGCCGGGGTGGAGGGCATTCTGGGCCTGCGGCGCGAGGGGGGCCATCTGCGCGTCGATCCCTGCCTGCCCGGCGGCTGGCCCGGATTCTCGGCCAGATTGCGGGTGGAGGGCACCCGGATCGACATCCGCGTGACACAGGTGGCCGAAGGCCCCCGCATCCTGCTCGACGGCGCGGAGCGGGGTGGGGAGGATGCCCGCGTTCCCCTTGATGGCGGCGCGCATGTGCTGCGCCTCCGCCTCCCGCCCGGAAAGATCGTCGGAAATCGGCATGACCCTTGACTATACGCCATACACCATCCATATGGATGGTAAGGAGATGGCAATGGCAGCAAGAGAACGAATTCCCGACAGCGAAAAGATCACGATCAACCTTGGCTACGTGGATCTGGGCCGGATCGACCTTCTGGTGCAGGAGGGGTTCTACTCGAACCGTTCCGATTTCATCCGCACCGCGATCCGCAACCAGCTCACCGCGCATGCGCCGGAAATGGCGCAAAGCATCGAGCGGCACACGCTCGAGATCGGGCTGCGTGAATTCACCGCCGCCGACCTCGATGCGCTCGCGGCGGCGGGGGAACGGCTGCATGTCAAGGTGCTGGGGTTGGCGCGTTTCGCCCCCGACGTGCGGCCCGAGGCGGTGCGCAGGGTCATCGCCTCGCTGACGGTTCTGGGTGCTGTTCAGGCCTCTCCCGAGATCAAGGCGGCGCTGGCCGACCTGATGACGTAGCAATCCGGTAACAGAAAGGCAGTCAGATGAAACATGATTTCCGCGCGGCGATGCGTCGCGCGACCGATGCCGTTCGCCGTGGCGATCTTGGCGATGCCACGCGGGTGATCCGCGCCGCCCTGTCCGGAACGCCGCAGGACGCGGCCCCGCGGACGGAACCACAGGCCACTCCGCGCGACGGGCTGCTCTCCCGCCTTGTCGTGCGGCCGCCCGGCCTTGGCGATCTGCGCCGCCTTGCGGATGGCCCCGTGCGCCAGATGGAAGGGATGGTCGCGCGCCAGTATGACGGGGCCGAGGGGCACCGCGACTACCGGATCTTCATCCCGGCGGGGACCTGTCAGGGCGTGCTGATGATGCTGCACGGCTGCAAGCAGACGCCCGAGGATTTCGCCCGCGGCACCCGGATGAACGAGGTCGCCACCGAGGCCGGCCTGATCGTGATCTGGCCCGAACAGCCGCGCGCCGCGAACATGCTGTGCTGCTGGAACTGGTTCGAGCCGGCGCATCAGGCGGCGGGGCAGGGCGAGCCGGCGATCCTCGCGGCGATCGCGCGGCAGGTGGGCTCGGAATTCGGCTTCGGCCCCGAGCGGACCTTCGTCGCCGGGCTTTCGGCGGGGGGCGCGATGGCGGCGATCCTGGGCGAAAGCTATCCGGACCTGTTCGGCGCGATCGGCATCCATTCCGGCCTGCCCGCCGGCGCGGCGCATGACGTGCCCTCGGCCTTCGCGGCGATGGGCGGGCACGGCGGCCGGGGTCGCCCGGCGGTGACGGAAGACGGACCGCGGGTGATCGTCTTCCACGGCAGCGCGGATACGACGGTGCATCTGTCGAACGCCGCGGCCCTCTCGGGCGAGGCGCTGCGCGTGGCGGAGGAACAGGACGGAACGGCGGGCGGGCGCCCCTATCGCACGGCGCGCCATGCGACCCCGGATGGCGCGGTGCGGTCCGAGGTCTGGACGGTTGCAGGCGCCGGGCACGCCTGGTCCGGCGGATCGCCCGCAGGCTCCTTCGCCGATGCCGAAGGACCGGACGCCTCACGTGAAATGGTGCGCTTCTTCCTGAAGGACTCCGACCGCGACTGACCCACCGGCGCGCCTCCGGAACGGATGAAAGCACAGCCAGACCAGCCCGCGCCCTTCCCCCTTTCGTGTTTCCATAAATATCCCGGGGGTGAGGCCGGAACGGCCGAGGGGGCTGGCCCCCTGCGCCCCCACCGCCAGCGCCCCGGACCCGATTACAAAACACGGCCCACCCCTCGCGGGATGGGCCGTTCTCTTTCCGGACAGTCAGGCCAGATCGCGGACCGATGGCTCGCGCGCCCAGTAGCGGCGCATCGCGGCATCGGGCAGATGGGCGAGATCGGTGACCCCGTCGTCCGGCTGGATACCCGTGCGGTCCAGCAGCGGCCGCGCCCCGGCGGTATGCCCGATCGCCTTCAGATGGCCGAAGGCATCCAGCACGAACCCGACCGCTGCGCCGTCCTTCGCAAGCTTCTTCGCCGCCTCTTCCGTCAGCACCAGCGCCACCGCGTCGAAAATGACCGAGGGCGACCCGGCCAGCTGCCCGTCGGCCTTCATCTCGCCGCCGTTCAGCTTGATGCCGCCCACCTTCGGCGCGACGGTGAAGGGGGTGCCGCCGGCATCGGTGACGGCCTTCACCAGCGCGTCGATCTCGGCCTTGTCCGACCCTTCGGCGAAAAGGATGCCGATCTTGCGGCCCGCCAGCGTCTCGTGCCAGTTCTTCTGGATCGACAGCGCGTCCGAGGGATCGAGGTCCAAAGGATCGCGGAACGGCACCGCCGCCTCGGGCAGGTCGATCGCCAGCCCGTCGGCCACGCGCTGCGCCAGATCCTCGTCGATGTTGCGCAGATGGCTCAGCACCCGCGTGCGCACATGGTCGAGCCCGACCTTCGACAGCTCGAACACGAAGGCCGAGGCGATATGCGCCTGTTCGTTCCCGGTCTGCGAGCGCCAGAACAGCCGCGGCTGGCTGTAATGATCGCCGAAACTTTCGGACCGGATGCGCAGCTTTTCACCCGCGACCGGCTGTTTCGCGGTGGCGAACCCCGAGGCCGAGGCGCGCGGACCGGGATCCTCGCCCGCCTGATCGAGGCTGTTCGGTTCGTAATTCGCCCGGCCCTTCGGCACCTGCGTCTGCATCAGCCCGTCGCGCATCATGTTCGCATAGGGGCATTTCGGCGCATTCACCGGGATCTGATGGAAATTCGTCGTGCCGAGCCGCGATTTCTGCGTGTCGAGATAGCTGAACAGCCGGCCCTGCAACAGTGGATCGTCGGAAAAGTCGATCCCCGGCACGACGTTCGAGGGCAGGAAGGCCACCTGCTCGTTTTCCGCGAAATGGTTGTCGGGATTGCGGTTCAGCACCATCCGGCCGATCACGCGCAGGGGCACGACCTCTTCGGGGATGATCTTGGTCGCGTCGAGCACGTCATAGGGCAGGCTGTCGGCCAGATCCTGATCGAAGATCTGCACGGCGAAATCCCATTCCGGGTAATCGCCGGCGGCGATCGCCTCATGCAGGTCGCGCCGGTGGTAGTCGTTGTCGGCCCCCTGCAGCTTGGCGCTTTCGTCCCAGACCAGCGACTGCATCCCCAGACGGGGAATCCAGTGGAACTTGACGAATATCTCCTGCCCTGCGTCATTCACCAGCTTGAAGGTATGGACGCCGAAGCCCTGCATCATCCGGTAGCTGCGCGGAATGGCGCGGTCGGACATCGCCCAGATCACCGTATGCAGGCTTTCGGGCATCAGCGAGACGAAGTCCCAGAACGTGTCATGGGCCGAGGCCGCCTGCGGATAGCCCTTGTCGGCCTCCATCTTCACCGAATGGATCAGGTCGGGAAACTTGATCGCGTCCTGAATGAAGAAGACGGGGATGTTGTTGCCGACCAGATCCCAGTTGCCCTCCTCGGTGTAGAACTTCACCGCAAAGCCGCGCACGTCGCGCGGGGTGTCGACAGAACCCGCCCCGCCCGCGACGGTCGAGAAACGGACGATGACCGGCGTCTGTTTGCCCTTTTCGGCGAACAGCCCGGCGCGGGACAGATCGGGGATCGGATCGGTGCATTCGAACACCCCATGCGCGACCGAGCCGCGGGCATGGACGATGCGCTCGGGGATGCGTTCATGGTCGAAGTGAAAGATCTTCTCGCGCAGGAGGAAATCTTCCAGCAATGTCGGACCGCGCGCCCCCGCCCGCAGGCTGTTCTGGTTGTCGGAAACCGGAATGCCGTGGTTCGTGGTCAGAACCTCGCCACCCCGTTGCTGCGTTTCGCCCGCGGCGCCGTGTTCGGTCTGATATGTCTTTTCGGCCATCGTTCCTGCCTTCCATTGAGGTGGGTTCGGGGAGGTGGGTCTTGGCGAAATGTCCCCGGCAGCGCGCCGGAGCGTCCTTGCGGTCCGGTCAGCGACGGTGGTGCGATCCGGGTTCCCTCATCCCCGCGACCACCAGCCCGGCCAGAAAGCCGAGGATCACGGTGGCGGAAAGCACGGTTGCCGAGGTGCCGGGATTGTCGCGGATCGTATCGGCGGCGGCATGCGCCTTGTGCCGCATGTGATGCGCCGCATCTTTGGCGCGGTCCTTCACCTCCACGAAGGTGTCTTCGGCATCATTCACGCGCGAGGCCACGGATTTGCGGAGCCCGGCCATTTCCGTCTTCAGATCGGCGATCTGTTTTTCAAGCGCGTCGCGAATGTCATCGGTCATGTCGGCCATGTCTGATCTCTCCTGATATGCCGCAGATCAACGTTGCAGCTCTGGTCCGGTTCCGCGCCGCCGGGTTGCCGCGCCGGAAAGGAGGCCCGGATCGCCCGGGGCGCGCGGCGCCTGTCAGGCGGGAGGGCAGACGAAAGCGTCGAGCGTCTGCAGCAGCAGGTCCAGATGCCGCGTCCGGTCCGGTTCCGACAACAGATTGATCCGCAGCAGTTTTTCCCATGTCTCGGCATGGTCCACCCGAAAGGCGGACAGCGCGCTGATGAGGTAATGCACATCCTCGGCCTTCAGTCCCTGCCGGAACGCGCCGGTTTCTGCGCCGCGCAGCAACAGCCGCTCCAGCGGCGCCAGCGCGGCCTGCCGCAGCCGGTCGCCTTCCTGCATCCGCTGCAACATGGCACCGCCTTGCAGGTTCTCGACCAGCACCAGACGGGTGAAGTCGGCATGCGCCTCGTGGTAGTGAAAGCTGTTGCGCGCCAGCAGATGCAGCGCCGCGCGCGGTTCCAGCGCGTCGAGGTTGAGCTTTTCCTCGGACGCGCGGATCCCCTGATAGGCATCGTCCAGCACGGCGAGGTAGAAGGCCTTCTTGTCGCCGAAATAGTAGTAGACCATGCGCTTCGCACAGCCCGCCCGCTCGGCGATCCGTTCGAGCCGCGCGCCGTCCAGCCCGTAGCGCGCGAATTCCGCCAGACCGGCGGCAAGCAGCGTGTCGCGCAGTTCGGCATCGGCATCAGTATCGGTGGGCTGCGGCGTGGGGGCGGCAAGGGAGGTTAGCGGTGGCTGGTGGGTCATTGGCTATGCGCTCGGTCCGGGTTTCCACAGATGGGGCGGTTTTCGCGCGGCCTTGCAACCGAAAAGAAAGCCCCGGCACCTGCGGGCCGGGGCTTTTCCGTATCACATTGACGGGATTGTCAGTCCGGCAGCGCGTAGGCGATGACATAATCGCCCCGATCCGGCGATTGCCGCGCGCCGCCCGCCGAGATCACCACATATTGCTTGCCGGTTCTGGGCGACTGATAGGTCATCGGTCCCCCCTGGCTGCCGACCGGCAGGCGTTCCTTCCAGATTTCCTTGCCGGTCGCCATGTCGAAGGCGCGCAGATAATAGTCCTGCGTGCCGGCGAAGAACAGCAGCCCGCCCTGCGTGGCCAGCGATCCCCCCAGCGTCGGCAGGCCGATCGGGATCGGCAGGCCCATCCTGATGCCAAGGGGGCCGGTGTCCTCGACCGTGCCGACGGGCACCTGCCACAGGATCTGCTGGGTCTTGAGATCGATCGCCGTCATCGTGCCGAAGGGCGGCTTCTGGCAGGGAATGCCGAGCGGCGAGAGGAAGCGGTTCTTGACCACCGCATAGGGCGTGCCCCCCAGCGGGACCAGACCCATGCCTGCATTCGGCGCCTCGCCGCCATCGCTGAGACCGGCCTGCGGTTCCTGCGGATACATCTGGATCCAGAGGCCAAGCCGCATGTCGTTGACGAAGATCACGTGGCTGTGCGGATCGGCGGATATGCCGCCCCAGTTCATCCCACCGAGCGAGCCGGGAAAGCTGAGCGACAGATCCGTATCGGGCACGGTGAACAGACCGTCATAGCGCATCTGCCTGAACTGGATGCGGCAGATGAGCTGGTCGAACGGGGTGGCGCCCCACATGTCGGCCTCGGTCAGGGTCTCAGCGCCGATCTGCGGCATGCCGACCGAGAAGGGCTGCGTGGGCGCATAGGGTTCGTCGGGGATGGTGCCGGGCCTGACCGGGCGTTCCTCGACCCGGGTCAGCGGCTGACCGGTCAGCCGGTCGAGCACGAAGATCTGCCCCGCCTTGGTGCCCACCACCAGCGCCGGAACGGTGCTGCCGTCTGCCGTGGGGAAATCGAGCAGCGTCGGCGCCATCGGCACGTCGAAATCCCACAGATCGTTGTGGACGGTCTGATAGACCCATTTCCTCTGCCCGGTGGTGGCATCCACCGCAAGGACCGAGGCGCCATAGGTCAGGTCGAGCGTCGAGCGCGTGGCGCCCCAGAGATCGACCGACGGGCTGCCGACCGGCATGAAGACGGTGTTCATCGCCGGATCGTAGGACATGCCCGCCCAGACGTTGGGGGTGGAGCGGGCGTAATGCTCGCCCGGGGAAAGGATGCGGTTCGGATCCTCGGTGCCCGGATCGAAGGACCAGCGCAACTGTCCGGTGATCACGTCGAAGCCGCGCATCACGCCGCCCGGCATGTCGACCTGCACATTGTCGGCGATGCGGCCGCCCACCACCACCGTCGTTCCCGCCACCGTCGGGGCCGATGTCTGGGTGTAATAGGCGGGGTTCGCCACCTCGCCGATGCCGTCCTTCAGATCGACCACGCCGCCGGTGCCGAACTCGCCGCAGCTTTCGCCGGTATCGGCGTCGAAGGCGAAAAGTCTGGCGTCGATCGAGTTCATCAGGATGCGCCGCTCGCACGTCGCGCCCGCGGGCAGGGTGGCGGGCGGGACCGGGGTGGAGCCGGGAACGCTGGGTTGCGCCAGCGGTGCGTTGATGTCGAAATAGGCCAGACCCCGGCAGCGTTCCCAGACGCCGCCGACACTGGCGTTCACGTCATGGCGCCAGATCTGTTCGCCGGTATCGGCATCCAGCGCGATCACGTTGTTCTTGGGCGTGCACAGAAACACCCGGTCGCCGATCTGCAGCGGGGTGAGCTGGTCTTCCGCCCCCGAGCCGTTCGAGATCGGGATATCGCCGGTGTGATAGGTCCATGCGACCCGAAGATCCTGCACATTGCCGGTGTTGATCTGGTCGAGCGCGGCAAAGCGGTTGCTGCCGGCATCGTTGCCGTAATGCGCCCAGTGCTTCTGCTCGGTGCCCGGTTCGACCGGAACCCGACCGGCGACTGGCGCCTCGGCCGTCACCGTCGGATGGGGACGGAACATCGAGGCGAAGCCCGCAGCGCCGATCAGCAGCAGCACGATCCCCGCGGCCACCGGCCAGCGCGCGCGGACCCCGCGCCCGCCCGCGCGCATCAGCGGCGCCGAAAGCGCCACGACGCCGGTGCCGACGGTCAGCGCCAGCAGGCGCGAGACCAGCCCCCAGTAGTCCAGCCCGACCTCGGCCAGAGACCACAGGGCGGTCCCCACGAAGGTGAGGCCGAAGATCACCACACCGGACACCCGGCCGCGGGCGATCTGGACCGCCGCGGCAAGGATCGCGATCCCGGCGATCAGGAAATACCAGCTGCCGCCAAGCGTGATCAGCCTGCCGCCACCGATCACGAAAAACAGCCCCGCCGCCAGCAACACGATTGCCAGCAGCCAGAGCCAGATTCTGGCAACCGGAGAAGGCCGCCACCCTTTCGTTTCCACGTCATGCTCCTTTGTCGGTTGCCCGGAGCCAGCACGACTCCCGCGGACATAATGTCGCACCTAACGCAAAATGGAAAATAAAGTCCATACCGATCGGGGCACATGGAGCGGGTCCGTGGCATGCACGGTGGCGACGCATTTTCCTGCGCGCCCTCAGCCCCTGAACAGGGATTCGCATCGGCGCGTCAGACGGCCCGGCCATATCCTGCGCCCCGCGAAACGGGCGAACGCCTCCTGCGCCGTCGCCTGTCGGGCTGACGCAAGCCAGATGACCGGGCACATCCGGAATATCCACGCAGACCCCGAGCCCGTCGGGTCAATGGCCGTCCGCTGACGATCGCGGGAGGTCCCGCGATTTGCCGTTGTCTTTCGTTGTGCGGCCGGACGATCGGACCTAGCATCCGCGCATGCAGCAGCTTCAGCCGAGTCGCCCCTCCTACAGCAAGGCCGAGCGCGTCAGCGACGGGATCGTTCACGTGCTGGGTCTGGTGCTGGCTGTCGCCGCCGTGCCCGCCCTGATCATCGCCACGGCCATGTCCCGTCCCGGCAGTCACGCGATCTGGGGCGTTTCGATCTACGGCGGGGCGTTGCTGCTGCTGCTGACCTTCTCGGCGCTCAACAACATGGTCACCGCGCAAAGATGGGCGGGCCTGCTGCGGCGTCTGGACCACTCGGCGATCTATATCAAGATCGCCGGGACCTATACGCCCTTCCTGCTCATGTCCGGGGCGCAGATCTCGGCCATGCTTGCGGGGCTGTGGGGGTCGGCGGCGATCGGCTCGATCCTGAAGCTGGTCAATCCGGAACGGTTCCGGTGGCTCGGGCTGGCGCTGTATCTGGGGATGGGCTGGGCCGTCCTTGTCGTCGGCGGGCCGGTTTTCGCGGCATTGTCGGGGCCGACCATCACGCTGATGATCGCGGGCGGGGTCGTTTATACCGTGGGTGTGGGCTTCTTCCTGTCCGAGCGGCTGCGCTTTCACAACACGATCTGGCATGTGTTCGTTCTGGCCGGCTGCGTGCTGTTCTATATCGCCGTCGCGCTTTGCATCGCCGGGCATGCCGCGCCGCTGTCGTCTGGCTGAGGTCCGCGGTCACCGCATCGCCTGCGCGCCAAATCCCGGGAAAACACCCTTTGCAAACTCTTGTCGCCGCTCTTCAGCCGCGGTGCGTCATAAATTTACCCGGGTATTATTGACATTTCATTTTATCCGGGTAAAAGGGGCGCAACTGTAGATATCCTGTGCGAGAATCCCATGCCCAATTCATACACCGCCTTTGCCGGCCAGCGCCTTCTGATGGCCGGTGCTTCGCGCAACGTCGGGATCGCGGTCCGGAAGGCTCTGGATCGTGGTATTCCGGATGCGATCCTGATCTTCGACGACCAGACCGGGCGACAGGTCGATTTCGATCTGCGCGGCACGGAGGAAGAGATCGCGGCCCGGCTTGGCCAGTCGGAGGAGCCGCAGCAAGACGCCCCCAGATCGCCGGGGCGCCCCAAACTCGGGGTTGTCGCGCGCGAGGTCACCTTGCTGCCCCGCCATTGGGACTGGCTTTCCCGTCAGTCCGGGGGCGCGTCCGCGACGCTGCGCCGGCTGGTGGATACGGCCCGCAAGCTGGAAGAGCACAAGCAGGTCGCACGCGAGGCGCAGCAGGCCTCGGACCGGTTCATGATGGCGATGCTGGGAAACCAGACGGGCTACGAAGAGGCGGCGCGCGCGCTTTACGCCGGTGACCGCGCCCGCTTCCTTGCGCTGAGCGATCCCTGGCCGGCCGAGTTGCGGGACTATGCACGGCGGCTGGCGGCGCCTGCGTTCGACCATGGCGAGGATGCGGACAGTCTGGCGTGAGGTCCATCCGGCCGTTTGTCAGAATGCGGACAGGGCCGAGGCGCCGTCCATCAGCCAATGGGCGATCGCCAGCGGCAGGAGGCGGCGGAGGCGCAGATAGACCATGATCATGAACAGCGCATTCGGAATCGACGACAGGGCCCGGTGCAGCATGAACGCGGGATCGAAGGTCAGCGGCATGACCGCATGCTGGAACGACCAGACGAACGCCACCACGGCCACCGCAACCCATGTGCGGCCCGCAAGCACCTGCAGCCGTGGCACCAGATAGCCGTTATAGCCCATCTGCTCGGTGAAGCCCCAGATCAGCGGCCAGACCAGCACGGCATGAAGCGCGGCGACGAACGGCAGGGGTTCGCTGAGCTGCGGGCCTTCAACGCGGCCAAAGATCAACAGGCTGCTGGCGGCGATGCCCCCGAGAATGAACAGCAGGCCGGGCGGGATCAGCGCGAAGCCGAGCAGGATATCGCGCCCCAGTTTCCGCCGCTCGAACCCGATCAGATCGCGCAGCGAAAGGCCCTCTTTGCGGGTCAGCCACCAGAGCAGCGCAAGGCAGCCCGCGTCGATCAGCGTCCCGTAGACCGAAAACCACGCCCCCGCGTCCTGCCAGGCGGAGGCCGAGCCGCGCGCCGCACAGATCGCCGCCACCAGTCCCTGCGCGACGACAGCGAAGGCCGGCCGAGCGAACAGGAAGAGGAGGGGGCCGCTCCACAGCAACAGGTGCCGCGCGCGACGATCCTGCAAGGCCGCGCGGGAATTCGGATCCGGCGTTCCGGTCATGATCGCCCCCGACTGGCTGAACTCTGCCTTGCCAACGCGGCTGGCCTGAAATGGTTCGATCCGCATCCGCCGGGGACGGCGGAAATCGGCGCGGGGACTATTGGCGATGCGCCCCATTCCTATGAGGCGGTGGGGGCGAGGTGTTGTTCCTGCAGGTCATGGACAGCCCGCGTTAGGGCTGTCCAACGGGCGCATCGGCAGCCGACGCGCCCGCGCCGCCTCAGAAGAATCCGAGCTTCTTCGGCGAATAGCTGACCAGCACGTTCTTGGTTTCCTGATAGTGGTCGAGCATCATCTTGTGGTTCTCACGCCCGATCCCCGATTGCTTGTAGCCGCCGAAGGCCGCCCCGGCGGGGTAGAGGTGATAGCAGTTGGTCCAGACGCGGCCGGCCTCGATCCCCCGGCCGGCACGATAGGCGGTGTTCATGTCGCGCGACCAGACCCCGGCGCCAAGGCCGAAAACCGTGTCATTGGCGATCTCGAGCGCGTCTTCCAGCGTCTTGAAGGTGGTGACGGAAACGACCGGGCCAAAGATTTCCTCCTGGAAAACCCGCATCCTGTTGTTGCCCTCGAAGATCGTCGGCTTGATGTAATAGCCGCCTTCGATGTCGCCGGAAAAGCTCTGCGCCGTGCCGCCGGTCAGGATTTTGGCGCCCTCGTTCAGGCCGATCTCCATGTAGCTGAGGATCTTGTCGAACTGCTGTTTCGAGGCCTGCGCGCCGATCATCGTGCCGGCGGCACGCGGATCGCCCGCCTGAATCGCCTCGACCCGCTTGAGCGCCTTTTCCATGAAGCGGTCGTAGATCGATTCCTGCACCAGCGCGCGGCTCGGACAGGTGCAGATCTCGCCCTGGTTCAGGGCAAAGAAGCTGAAACCTTCCAGCGCCTTGTCGAGGAAATCGTCCTCCTCCGCCATCACATCGGCAAAGAAGATGTTGGGCGACTTGCCGCCCAGTTCCAGCGTGATGTTGGTGACGTGCTCGGAGGCCGCCTTCATGATCGACTTGCCCACCGGGGTCGATCCGGTGAAGGCGATCTTGGCGATGCGGTTGCTGGAGGCGAGGGGGGCGCCGACCTCGATCCCGGTGCCGTTGACGATGTTCAGCACGCCCGGCGGCAGCAGGTCCTCGATGAATTCCAGCAGCACGAGGATCGAGGCCGGGGTCTGTTCGGCGGGTTTCATCACGATGCAGTTGCCCGCCGCCAGCGCAGGCGCGATCTTCCACGCGGCCATCAGGATGGGGAAGTTCCACGGGATGATCTGGCCGACGACGCCAAGCGGTTCCTTGTAGTGATAGGCCACCGTGTCGTGGTCGATCTCGCCGATCGAGCCTTCCTCGGCGCGGATCACCCCGGCGAAATAGCGGAAATGGTCGATCGCAAGCGGGATGTCGGCGTTCATCGTCTCGCGCAGCGGCTTGCCGTTGTCCCATGTCTCGGCCAGCGCGATGGCGGACAGGTTCTGTTCAAGCCGGTCGGCCACCCTGTTCAGGATCCCGGCGCGTTCGGCGTTCGAGGCCCGGCCCCAGGCGCGGCGGGCGGCATGGGCGGCATCCAGCGCGGCCTCGACATCCGCCGCGTCGGAACGCGGAACCTCGCAGACCACATGGCCCGTCACCGGCGAGATGTTCTGCATGTAACGCCCGGATTTCGGCGCCATCCATTTGCCGCCGATGTAGTTTTCATAGCGTGCCTTGAAGGGCGAGGATTTGAACGCGGTTTCCGCGAGGATCTGATCTTCGGGCATGTTTCCTCCTGTGGCATGGAGGTATCCGGGGCCGGCTGCGGCTTTCGGGATACCGTGGTATGCCGAAACCTTGCGCAAACGGGGACCCGTGGAAACCCCGGCGGAGAAGGTGCCGCAGCCCGTTTGTCCCGAAAACGGGACTCTGAGACTCAGCTTTTGAGATGCCCGGTCAGGCCGAGGGATTTGATCTTGCGATACAGCGTCGAGCGGCCGATCCGCAGATCGCGCGCGGCAAGGGTCACATTGCCGCCGGACCGTTTCAGCGCCCGCACCACCTCGGACCGGACCGCCCCGGCGATGTCGCCACGGGCGCGGCCCTGGCGCATCAGATCGGCGAAGGGCGGATGGCGGGCGATGTCCTCGGCCGACAGGCGCAGCATCCGGCGCGCGGCGCGGTTGCACGAAACGATCAGGTCGCTGTCATCCACGGCGATCAGGCAGGGGCCGGAATGCGGGTCCGTCGCCAGCGTCACCAGCCGCGCATCGGGATGCGCGAGGCGGAACAGCTCGCTGCCGATGCGGATCGCCGCGTCCTGCACGGTCAGGGCGATCAGCCGGGCCTGCCCCTCGCTCAGATCGCGGCGGCAAGAGGAAATGTCGATCACGCCCGCGTTGCCGCCATCGGGCGCCTCGATCGGAGCGCTCATGCAGGTCAGGGCGAGGTTGCGGTTGTGGAAATGCTGGTCGCGCCAGATCACCATCGCGCGACGTTCCGCCAGCGCGGTGCCGATGCCGTTCGTGCCCTCGTCCGCCTCGGACCATCGGGCGCCGGTCGTCAGGCCGACCTCGCCGAACATCGGGCGGTCCGCGTCGCGCAGGCGTTCCTCGACGATCAGGCCGTCGGCAAGGCCCAGCATCAGCGCGCTGCCGGTTTCCGTCACTACGCCCGCCAGCCGGTCGAGGATCGGCGTCGCCACCCGCAGAAGCGTCCGGGCCGCCTCGCGCCGGTCCCGCAGCGCGGCGGAGGACAGGCGCTCGGGCCTCCGCCGGCATTCGGGTTCAAGCCCGTGATGCAGCAGGGAACGGCTCCACGAGGCCGCCAGCGCCGACCGCGACGGAGCGGAGGACATCGCGACGCGGCGGATCATCCCGGCATGGTGGTCGGCGGAAACAGGACTGGTCAACATCGGCTCCGGCTCTGAAGGGAAACAGGCTCGCAGTCCGGCCGGATCCTGTTCCGGCGCGGCATGAACGCTGGCCCCGCCCCCGCGAAGGGTGCGGCAATCTGCCACGGACCCTAATGGGACGGCGCGGAATTGCAACCGCAGAAATGGGGCGCCCGGCATGGCCTGACGCGATGGCGCGCGCGCCGTGCGGGCAGGTCGATCCCGCGCGGGCATTTCAGAACCCGCGCGATTGCCGTGATACCCCCTCAGATACAGGTATAGCCCGCGTCGGCGGTGACGATGGATCCGGTCAGCAGGCTGGCCGCGTCCGAAGCGAGGAACTGCACGACCGAGGCGATCTCATGCGGTTGGCCCATCCGCCCGGCGGGCGTCAGGTCGAGCCAGCGCGCGATCAGCCCCGGCTGGCTTTCCAGCCCATGCAGCAGCGGCGTTTCCACATAGGTCGGCGCGACGGCATTCACCCGCACGCCGTGCTTTGCCCATTCGACGGCCAACGATTTCGTCAGGTGATGCACCCCGGCCTTGGAGGCGTTGTAATGGCATTGCGGCTGCGGTGTGTTGACGATCTGCGCCGACATCGAGCCGATGTTGACGATCGACCCGCGCCCCGCCGCGATCATCCGCCGCCCGAAGCCGCGACAGGTGCGGAACACGCCGGTCAGGTTCACCGCGATGACCCGGTCCCATTCCGCGTCGGTCATGTCCTCGGCCGGGGTGTTGGTGACGATGCCCGCATTGCACACCAGCACGTCGAGCGGCGGCAGCCGCCCGGCCAGCGCGTCGATCCCGGCGCTGTCGGTGACGTCCAGCACCTCACCCCGTGCCTTCAGGCCCCTGTCCGTCAGGTCGCGGGCCGTGGCCTCGGCCCTCTCGCGCAGGATGTCGGTGCAGATCACCTCGGCCCCGGTCGCGGCAAGGGCCTCGGCGATCGCCGCGCCGATGCCCTGACCCGCGCCGGTGACCAGCGCGAGCCGGCCCGTCAGATCCTGTTTCGTCCTGTAGTCCATCTGCTCCTCCTTCAGGTCAGCGGACAGCGCAGCGGTTCGCCGCGCAGGGCCCGCAGCGCCTCTTCCGAGGCCAGCCGTTGCAGCGTATCGACCGAGGCATCGGAAAAGAACGCCGCATGCGGCGACATAAGGATGTTCGGCGCGGCCCGCAGGGGCGAGCCGGCGGGCAGGGGTTCCTTCTCGAACACGTCGAGCCCGGCGCCCGACAGATGCCCCGAGGCCAGCGCCGCGGCGAGCGCTGCTTCATCCACCAACCCCCCGCGCGAGCAGTTGATCAGGATCGCGCCCGCGGGCATCCGGGCGATGGCGTCCGCGTCGAGCAGATGGCGCGTTTCCGGCGTCAGCGGCACATGCAGCGACAGGACATCGGCGTTGGCGATCACCTCTTCGCGGGGCAGGGGCGTGATGCCGATGGCGCGGGCCTGATCCTCGGTCACGAAGGGGTCGAACCCGGTGATCCGGCAGCCGAAGACCGCCATCCGCGCCGCATAGGCCCGCGCGATGCGGCCAAGCCCGATCAGCCCCACCGTCGTGTCGCGGAGCGAGCGCAGCCCGTCGACCATCCGGTCGATCTTCCATTCCCTCGCGCGGATACCCGCGTCATAGCGGCCAAGCTTGCGCGCGAGCGCGAGGGTCATCGCCGCCGCATGGTCCGCCACCTCATCGACGCCGTAATCGGGCACGTTGCACACCCGCACGCCCAGATCCCGCGCCGCCGCAAGGTCCACATTGTCCACACCCACGCCATAGCGCACGATCACCGCGCCCGGCGCCATCGCCGCCATCACCTTGCGGGTCATCGGGGCGAAATTGTTCAGCACGGCCTGCGCGCCGGCAACGGCGGCCAGCGCCTCATCCTCGCTGCGGCACTGATATTCGGCAAAGCGCGCGCCCACGGCCTCGGCGGCCGCGCGTTCGTGGCGGGTGTTGCCGAAGGCCTGATCGGTGACGACCAGTTTCAAGGGGCATCCGGTCACAGCAGCCCCCGCCCGGCAAGATTGCGCATCAGCGCCCGGGTGCCAAAGGTCCAGGGCGCGGCCTCGTCCGAGGTGACGACGGTATTGCGCAGGGTGCCAAGCAGCGGGGTGGAGATTTCCACCACGTCGCCCGGCTTGTGGGTGAAGCCCGAGCCCTTCTCCTCCCGGTCCTGCGTGGGCGCGAACATCGTGCCGAGGAACAGCATGAAACCGTCCGGATACTGGTGCGAGGGGTTGATCGTCTGCGCGACCAGATCGGCGGGCTTGCGGCTGATCTCGGCCATGTTCGACTCGCCCGACATGCGGAACCCGTCCAGCCCGGTGACCGCCATGGTCAGCGTCGCGGTTTCGACATCGGCCAGCGTGAAGCCTTCGTCGAAAAGCCGGATGAACGGCCCGATGGCGCAGGAGGCGTTGTTGTCCTTGGCCTTGCCCAGAAGCAGGGCCGAACGCCCCTCGACATCGCGCAGGTTGACGTCATTGCCAAGCGTGGCGCCGCGGATGGTGCCCCGGCTGTCGACGGCCAGCACGACCTCGGGCTCGGGGTTGTTCCACGACGAAATCCGGTTCACCCCGATCTGCGCGCCCGGTCCCACCGAGGACATCGGCTGGGACTTGGTGAAGACCTCGGCGTCGGGGCCGATGCCGACCTCTAGGTATTGCGACCACAGCCCCTCGGCGATCAGCGCGGCCTTGACCCCGGCGGCGCGCTCCGACCCCGCCTGAATGTTCGACAGGCTGCCGCCGATCAGCGTGCCGATGCGCTGGCGCAGCGCGTCGGCGCGGGCCGGATCGCCCGAGGTGCGTTCGTCGATCACCCGTTCCACCATGCTGCGCGCGAAGGTCACGCCGCAGGCCTTCAGCGCCTGAAAATCGCAGGGCGCCAGCAGGCAGGGACGGTCGGAATGATACCCCATTTCCGCGGTCTCCAGCACGAGGTCCTGGGGCGTGCCGACGACCTCGCCCGTCAGCGCGTCGAAGCGCCCGGCCGGATCGTTGTCAAGGAAATCGGCCATGGATGTGACCGAATCGGTCACGTCGATCAGCACGCCGTCGCGCAGGATCACGACGGACGGGCCGATGCCCGGACGCCAGACGCGGCCGACGAGCTTTGCCTTGTCGGGGGTGGTGGGTAGCATTTTTGGGTCTCCTCCTCGGTATATAGCAAAACTACATATACCAATTGATTCTGGTCAAGCGGGATCGGTGATGGCGCGGGGTGATTTTTCCACAGTGACAGCCAGAATTCCGATATTATGGATGGAAATCATGTGAATATGGCCTGATCTTGAACGCCGCCCCATCGGCATTCCCTCGCGGCACCAGAAAATTCCCCTTGCCAGAATGTAGTTATGCTATATTCCTGAATCACAGGGATCACCCGCAGGGGGAGGCGGCGAGGCTCATGACAGATCAGACTCCATTCCAATCGATTGCGCGCATGGACGGCATGCTTTTCATCGGCGGCGCGTTCCGGCCCGGCGAAGGGGCGCGGCTTGCCGTCGAGAACCCGGCGACCGGCGCGGTCATCGGCCATATCGCGGCGGCGACCCCGGCGGAGGTCGACGAGGCCGTCACCGCCGCCCGCCGCGCGTTCCGTCCCTGGGCGGCGCAGGTGCCCAAGGCGCGGGCGGCGGCGCTGCACCGGCTGGGCGACCTGATCGCGGCGGATGCGGCGGAGATGGCGCGGATCATGACCGTGGAGCAGGGCAAGCCCGTGAACGAGGCGAAAGGCGAGATCCTCAAGCTCGCCGAGGCCAGCCATTTCTATGCCGAAGAGGCCACCCGCGTGCATGGCGAGATCATCCCGAACGATCAGCCGGGATTTCAAAGCCTCGTGGTGCGCGAACCGATCGGCGTCGTCTGCGCGATCACGCCGTGGAACTATCCGGCGGAACTGGTAGGCTGGAAGCTCTGCGCGAGCCTTGCGGCGGGCTGCGCCATCGTCATCAAGCCGGCCGAGATCACGCCCTTCACCGCGCTGGCCATCGCCGCGAAATGCGCCGAGGCGGGGATCCCGCCCGGCGTCGTCAACGTGCTGACGGGCAGGGGCTCGCAGGTCGGGCAGGCGCTGGTCGACCATCCGCAGGTCGACAAGATCGCCTTCACCGGGTCAAGCGCCGTCGGCCTGCATATCCAGCAAAGCTGCCCGCAGGTGAAGCGGATGTCGCTCGAACTCGGCGGCAATTGCCCGATGGTGGTGACCGCAAGCGCCGATATCGCGGCGGCGGTCAAGGGCGCGGCCCGGCGCAGCTTTCGCAATTGCGGGCAGATCTGCATCGCGATCAACCGCATCTACGTGCAGCGTGGGGTCTATGAGGAATTTCTGGCGGGCCTCGGCCGCGCGGCGGAGGCGCTGAGCGTGCAAGACGGACTTGCGCACCCGGATGCCGATCTTGGGGCCATGGCCTTGGCCGAGCCGCTGGCGAAGACACGGGCGCATCTGGCGGATGCGCTGGCCAAAGGGGCGCGGCTGATCGCCGGGGGTCATGCGCCCGAGGGGGCGGAATATGCGGGCGGGCATTTCTTCCGCCCGACGGTTCTGGCCGATTGCACGCATGAAATGCTGGTGATGACGGAGGAGACTTTTGGCCCCCTCGTCGGCGTCGCCCCCTATGACGATCTGTCTGAGGCGATCCGGCATGCGAACGATACGCCCTATGGGCTGGCCTCCTATGTCTATGCGCGCGACCTGACCGAGATTCAGAGCCTGTCGGCGGGCCTCGATTACGGCAATGTGGCGATCAACAATGTCGATGCCGGGATCATGAACGCCCCCTATGGCGGCCGCAAGCAAAGCGGCATCGGCTATGAACACGGGCGCGAGGGGCTGCTTGAGTATTTCAACTTCAAGCATGTCCGGCTGCATCACGGCGTCGGAGCCTGAGCCATGCAGGCGCTTCTGGGCATCGACATCGGCACCTCGGGGTGCAAGGCGCTGCTGATCGGCACCGATGGCGCGGTGATCGCGGCGGATACCGCGACCTATCCGCTGTCGCAGCCGCATCCCGGCTGGACGGAACAGGACCCCGAACTGTGGGTCATCGGCGCGCGCAAGGCGGTGGCCGGGGCGCTTGCCCGGGCGCCGGGGGTCGAGATCCTGTGCATCGGCCTGTCGGGGCAGATGCACGGGCTGACGCCGCTGGACGCGGGGCACCGGGTGCTGCGCCCGGCGATCCTGTGGAACGATCAGCGCAACGGCCCGGAATGCGCCGCCCTGACCGAGGCGGCGGGCGGGGTTGAGGGGCTGCTGTCGCTGACGAACAACCGGATGCTGGTCGGCTATACCGGCGGCAAGATCATGTGGATGCGCAATCACGAGCCCGATCTGTTCGCGCGCATGGCCCTGATGCTGAACCCCAAGGACTATCTGCGCCTGCGCCTGACGGGGGAGGTGGCGTCCGAGGTCTCGGACGCCTCGGGCACCGGGCTGTTCGACGTCCGCGCCCGGCGATGGGCGACGGGGCTGATCGAACTTGCGGGGATCGACCCGGACATTCTGCCGCCGGTGTTTGAATCGCAGGTGGTCACCGGGCGGGTCTCGGCCCGCGGTGCGGCGCTGTTCGGCCTGCCCGAGGGCGTACCCGTCGCGGGCGGTGGCGGCGACAGCGTGATCCAGACCATCGGCTCGGGCGTGATCGCGCCGGGCGAATTGCAGACCACCATCGGCACGGCGGGGATACTTGCCGCCGCGCTCGACGCGCCACAGGAAAACCCGGATGGCAGATTGCAGGTGTTCTGCAATGTCGCGCCGGACAAATGGCACTGCATGGGCGTGTCGCTGAACGCCGGCGGGGCGATGAGCTGGTTCCGCGAGACGTTCTGCCGGGGGGCGGACGGTGCCGCGCTGTCCTTCGAGGCGATCGTCGCCGAGGCGGCGGCAAGCCCGCCGGGTGCGCGGGGGCTGCTGTTCCTGCCCTATCTGAACGGCGAGCGCTGCCCGCATCCGGATACCGAGGCACGCGGCGCCTTTGTCGGGCTGACCGCGCGGCATGGCCGGGGCGATGCCGCCCGCGCGCTGATGGAGGGCGTGGTCCATGCCTTTGCCGACATGCACGCCCTGATGCGGCCGATGGGGATCGACGGGCATATCGTCAAGGCTTCGGGCGGCGGGGCGCGGGCGCCCCTGTGGCGGCAGATGCAGGCCGATCTCTTCGATTGCGACGTGGTCACCACCGAAGGCGCGGCGGAGGGCGCGGCCTTCGGCGCCGCGTTGGTGGCCGGGATGGCGGTGGGCGTCTGGCCCGATGCCGGTGTCGCCGCCGCGCGCTGCCGCGCCCTGACCCGCGAAAGCCCGGAGCCCGGGGCCGTGCGCCTCTATGCCCGTGCCCATCCGATCTACCGCAGCCTCTATCCGCTGCTGCGCGACAGCTTCGCCGCGCTCGGCGATCCCGTTCTTGACCATTAGGAGCCCGCCCGATGCCAGCCTATTCAGCCCTGATCTTCGACCTCGACGGCACGCTGATCGACAGCGCCCCCGATATCGCGGCGGCCCTGAACGCGGGTTTCGCGCGCAACGGCTGGCCGGAGCTGGATCCCACCTATGTCGAACGTTTCATCGGCAACGGCCCGCACCGGCTGATCCGCGACATCCTCGACGACAAGGGCATCGCGCATGACGAAGCCGCCGTGGCGCGGGCCTTCGACGGCTATCTGCGGGCCTATCTGGACGATCCGGCCGGGCGGACGCGCTTCTTCGATCATGTGCGCGAGGATCTGGGCGCGCTGCACGCGGCCGGGGTGCGGCTTGGCATCTGCACCAACAAGAACCATGCGGTGACGGGCAAGGTGCTGTCGCAGCTTGGACTGGACGGGCTGTTCGAGGCGGCGATCGGCGCCGATGCGGTGCCGGCGTGCAAGCCGGACCCCGGGCATCTGCGCGCCGTGGCGGCGGCGATGGACCTGACTCCGGGCACATGGGCCTATGTCGGCGACACCCGCGTCGATCAGGCGACGGCGGCGGCGGCGGGGGTGCCTTTCTACGTCGTGCCATGGGGCGGCGGCGCCGAAGTCGCGGTTCCCGCCGGTCATCGGTTGACCCGTCTGGCCGATCTGTTGCAGCACGGGCGGAAAGCCAGCGCCGCCGAATAGCCCAAGGAGAGACCATGACCGCCGCCAGCCTGCTGCAAAGGATCCTTCAGGAGCGCGAGGACATGCGCCCCGCCGAACGGCGCGTCGCCGATTTCGTCGGCTCCGCGCCCTCGAAGGTGATCCATATGAGCATGGCGCGCCTGTCCGAGACCTGCTCGGTCAGCGATCCGACGATCATGCGGTTCTGCCGCCGGTTCGGCTTTGACGGCTATCAGGATTTCAAGCTGCATCTGGCGCAGAGCCTCGTGCCCTCGGCGCCGTTCGTCTATGAACAGATCGGGCCGCAGGACAGCATCGACAACATCGTGCGCAAGACCTGCCGCAATTCGCTGAACGCGATCCAGCGGCTGGCCGAGGATCTGGATCCCGCGCAGGTGGCCGAGGGGGCGCGGCTGTTGCAGGCGGCAAGCTGGACCGGGATCTACGCCACCGGGATTTCCGAGGTCAACGCGCTGGATGCGGAACACAAGTTCCAGCGGTTGGGGATGCGCTGTCAGGCGCTGCTTGGCCGGCAGGTGCAATGGATGCACGCCGAAAGCGCCCGTCCGGGGGAGGTCGCGCTGATCTTTTCCCAGTCGGGGCATACGAAACAGACGGTCGAGGTCGCCGTCGCCGCGCGGGCGGGGGGCGCGCGGGTGGTGTCGGTCGCCGCCGGGGACAGCCCGCTTGCGCAGGTGTCGGACGCGGTGATCGCGGTGCTGCCCTACGACCGGACCGAGCTGATGACGCCGCTCGCGTCGCGGCTGAACCACCATCTGGTCACCAACATGCTGGTAACCGCCATCGCCATCGCAAGCGGCAGCCAGTTCCCGGACCAGCTGCCCGCGCTGGACAGTTGGCAGACCGACAAGATCTGAAACCGGAAGAGGCGCGGCAGGGACCGCGCGGGAGGAGGAAGGAATGAGCCAGCAAGACGAGGCCAAACGGGTCGCCGGGCGGCGCGTGATTCAGGATTTCGTGCGCGACGGGATGAAGCTCGGGCTCGGCTCGGGCACGACGTCGCATTTCTTCGTGCGCGAACTGGGCCGGCATGTGGCCGAGGGGCTGAAGCTGACCTGCACCACGACCTCGCGGTCCACCATCGACGTGGCCCGCGAGGTGGGGATCGGGATCACCGACCCGAACGAGATCGGCGAGATCGACCTGACCATCGACGGGCCGGATGAAATCGACCGCCGCTTCAACATGATCAAGGGCGGGGGCGCCTGCCTCCTGTGGGAAAAGATCGTCGCCCATGCCTCGAAACGGATGATCTGCATCTGCGACGAAACCAAGATCGTCGATTGTCTGGGCCGGTTTCCACTGCCGGTCGAGGTGGTGCAGTTCGCCTGGAAACAGACCGAGCGCATGGTGACCGGATGCCTTGCCGATCACGGCATCCGCGACATCCGGATCGAGCGCCGGATGCGCGACGGCCAGCCGGTGGTGACCGATAGCGGGAACTTCATCCTCGATTGCCATTGCGGCCCGGTGATCGCCGATCCCGCACCGCTGGAGATCGAGTTGAACCGCATTCCGGGCGTGGTGGAAAACGGCCTCTTCACGCGCGAGGCGGCGGGCATGGTGGTGGGCTGTTTCGACGGCACGTCCTACGTCCGGATGCGATAATATAGTAAAACTTCATTCCGTAAGGGCATGGCCTGCGCCGTCAGGCCGTGCTCCCTCTCAGGATCTCGGCGTAATCGGCTATGATTACGGGATAAAAATCAGGTCACCCGATGAAATCGCCGCACTAGATCCGCGATTTCAGACAGGCCGGTCCGCCGCAATCTCTTGACAGAATCACTTATAATCTAGTATTACTACATATGCAGTCGCATCAGGGAGGATGCCATGGAGATGCGTAAGGGAGTGAACCGGCGCGGTGTGCTGGCAGGGGGCGCGGCGCTTGGTCTTGGGGTGATGATGGGGCAGGGCGCGTTCGCGCAGTCTCGCCTGTCGATCCCCTATTCGAACAAGAGCCTCGACTACTATTTCTTCGTCATTCAGGAAGAGGCGGTGAAGCGCGCCGTTCAGGCCAATTCGGGCGCCTTTCAGGCGACCAACGCCAATTTCGACAATACCCGGCAGCTTGAGCAATGGCAGAGCCTGCTGCTGTCGCGGCCCTCGGCGATCATCTCGGACCCGATCGACAGTCAGGCGATCGTCTCGGCCATCCGCCGCTACAACCAGCAGAACATCCCGGTGGGGATCATCGACACCCCGGCCGATGGCGGCGAGGTGGCGATCACCGTCAGCTTCGACAACTTTCTGGGCGGCGTGATGGCGGCGCAGGAGATCGTCGATCGCCTGACGCAGAAATACGGCAGCCCGAAGGGCACGGTGCTGAACTGCTATGGCGCGCTCGCCTCGGTCGCATGGCGGCTGCGCAAGGAGGGGATGGATTCCGTCTTCGCCCAGTATCCCGAGATCCGCTACCTGCAACGCCCGACCGAGGGCCAGCTCGACCAGATGCTGTCGGTCACGCTGTCCACCCTGTCGGAATTTCCGGATCTCGACGCGGTGCACGCGCCTTCGGATTCGCCCGCGCGCGGCATCGCCACGGCGCTTCAGCAGCGCGGCCGCTGGAAGAAGGTGGGCGAGGATGGCCATGTCATCTTCGTCGATATCGACGGCGAGCCGGTCGCGCTGAAATGGATTCAGGACGGCTTCATGGATGCATGCGTGTCGCAGGACCCGATCGCCTATGGCGAGATCGCGGTCGAGATGATCGTGAAGCACGCGCTGAACGGCGAGGCGGTGCCGCTCGGCACCTATGAGAACCCGAAATACTTCTGGGAAAGGGGCGAGATCGTCGAGGGCAAGACCGGCCCGACCCTGATCATCCCGCCCTTCGTCATCAATGCCGACAATGCGGGGGATCCGCGCCACTGGGGGGCGGTCGCGGAAAAGGACTGGGGCATTCCCTACACCTGATCGCCGCATCGGCATCGCCGGAGCGGCACCGCTCCGGCAGTTTCGCCCATCGGTAGGGGAGGACCGACATGACGATACACGACACAGGCGGCTGGACCGCCACGGATGACGTGATCCTGCGGATCGACGACGTGGCCAAAAGCTACGGCCCGGTCAAGGCGCTGCGGGGCGTGACGCTCGACATCCGCCGCGGCACGATCCACGGGCTTCTGGGCGAGAACGGCGCCGGCAAATCGACGCTGGTGGGGGTCATCTCCGGCCAGCGCACGCCGACCTCGGGGCGGATCGTCATGAACGGCCGGCCGCTTGAGCGGGTGGACGTCAAGGCGATGGAAGAGGCGGGCGTGTTCCTGGTGACGCAGGAACCGATGATCATCGACAACATGACGGCGGCGGAAAACCTGATGCTGGGCATCTGGCCGGTGCGCAACGGGCTTGTCGACTGGAAGGCCCTGCGGGCGGATGCGGCGCGGATGCTCGACGGATCGGGGATCGATCCGGCGGCGCTGGCGGGGCGGCTCGACGCGGTGGCGCGGCGCAAGCTGAACATCCTGCGCGCGATGTTTTCCGGCGGCACGGTCATCATCCTCGACGAACCCACCGCAGCGCTGACCGTCGCCGACCGTCGCCAGCTTTTCGACTTCATGCGGCGGCTGAAGGCGGAAGGCGTGACCTTCATCTTCATCTCGCATTACAACGACGAGATTCTGGAGATCTGCGACGCGGTATCCGTCCTGCGCGACGGCAGCCTTGCCGGCGGGTCCGAGGATGTGCGCGCCATGACCTCTGAACAGCTGTCCGAACTCGTGCTCGGGCGCGGGTTGACGCTGTTCCAGCGCGCGCGGCGCGACCATGCGGGCAAGGCGCCGGCGATCAGCCTGCGCGAGGTGCGGGGGCGGCATCTGGCGCTGTCGGCGCTTGACATCGCACCGGGGGAGATCGTGGGCTTCACCGGCCTGCCCGGGGCGGGGGCCAAGGAGCTCGCCCGGGCGATCTTCGGCCTTTATCCGGCGCGCGGACGGCTGACGATGAACGGCGTGGAAACCGGCCTGCCGGGCGATCCGCGCATGGCGCTCGACGCCGGGATCGCCTTTCTGTCCGATGACCGGCGCCGGGACGGCGCGGTGGGGCAGATGTCGATCGGGCAGAACATCGCGCTGTCCTCGCTGCCGTCGCGGGCGCGCTTCGGTTTCATCGACCGCGCGGCCGAGGCCGCCGTCGTTTCGCGCTACTTCGGCGCGATGGGGGTCAAATCCCCCGGCCCGGAATATGCCGTCGACACGCTCAGCGGCGGGAACCAGCAGAAGGTCTGCCTTGGCCGGGTGCTGGCCACCGATCCGCGCCTGCTGATCGTCGATGAACCCACGCGCGGCATCGACGTCGGCGTGAAACAGGACGTGCTGCGCATCATCGACGCGCTCAGCAACACCGGCGTGGCGGTCATCATCGTGTCGACCGACACCGACGAACTCGTCCGCGCCGTCGATCGCGTCTGCGTCTTCGGGCAGGGCGACATCAAGGAAACCCTGACGGGAGAGGACATCACCGTCGAGCGTCTGCGCGCCTCGGTGCAGGCATGACGCATCCGCACAAGACAGGAGAGTCGGGCATGAGCAATGCAACCGTCAACAGCACAACCGCCCCGGCCGCGGCCCGGGTGAACGGCACCGCCATTCTGGGCTGGGTGCTGCACAACGTCGTCTGGATCTGGCTGATCGCGCTGGTGATCCTGTTCGGCGCCTTCAACGAATTCTTCCTGACCGTGTTCAACCTGCAAAACGTGATGGTGCAGGCGACCGTGCTGGGAATGCTCGGCCTTGCGGTGGCGCTGCCGCTGCTGGTAGCCGAGATCGACCTGTCGATCCCCGCGAATGCCGGGTTTTCGGCGGCGGTGGGGGCGCTGGCCTATTCCGACCTCGGCCTGCCGTGGTTCATCGCGATGCTCGTCGGGCTGGCGGTGGGGACCTTCATCGGCTTCTTCAACGGGATCTGCATCACCCGGCTCAAGATGGTGTCGCTGATCGAGACGCTGGCGATGATGATCATCCTGCAAGGCGCGCTGCTGGCGCTGACGCAGGGCAAGACGCTGACCAACCTGTCCGACGGCTATGTCTGGATCGGGCAGGCGACGATCGGCGGCTGGCCCCTGATGCCGGTGGTGTTCCTGATCGCGCTGATCGCGATGGGGGTGGTGCTGCAACGCACCGTGCTCGGCCGGTCGATCTATGCGGTGGGCGGCAATCCGGTGGCGTCGAATTCGGCCGGTATCCGGGTCGATCGGGTCAAGGTCATCGCCTATACCATCTCGGGCTTTCTGGCGGCGCTGGCGGGGGTGCTGCTGGCCTCGTGGCAGATGGCGATCACCTCGAACCAGGGGTCGAGCTATCTGCTCTACGCGATCGCGGCGCCGATCATCGGGGGCGTCAGCGTCTTCGGCGGCCGGGGCAACGTGCTGGGCGTGCTTGGCGGGGTGCTGCTGCTGACGGTGATTCAGGTCGGCCTCGCCATCATCAACGTGCCGTCCTTCTATGTCGGCATGATCGGAGGCGTGATGATCTTCATCGCCGTGGCGATCGACGCCTTCCGCGTGCGCTATTTCGGCTGATCTTTGAAAGGACATCCCATGACATTCACCCCGCATGGCAGGCATCTGATCGCAGGCGACTGGGTCGGCGGCGAGGAGTTCTTCGAGAACGAGCCGGCGTTCGGTCCTGCGCATCGGTTCTCGATGGGGACGGTGGAGTTGGTCGAGCGGGCGGCGGAGGCGGCGGAGGAGGCGTTCTGGTCCTATGGCTACGCGAGCCGGGCCGAGCGCGCCGCTTTCCTCACCGCCATCGCCG
>NZ_SAUZ01000008.1 GCF_004022215.1 Paenirhodobacter populi | reverse complement strand
GCCTGATCTCCAACGAAGTCGCCCCCTTCGGCGGCGTCAAGCAATCCGGCCTCGGGCGCGAAGGCTCGAAATACGGTATCGAGGAATACCTCGAAATCAAATACATCTGCAGCGCCATCTAGGCGCTCTCTTGTGGCCCGGGCCGCGGGGGCGGCCGGGCGTTTTCCACAATCAGGGAAGAGATGACATGACTGACGGCATCAAACCGTTCTCCTTCGATACGCCCGGCTCGCTGCTGGTCGAATGGGGTGGGGCCAAACGGATCGGCGAATTGCTTTCGGGCTGGTTCGAGGCGCGCAACCTGCTGATCGTGACGGACAAGTTCCTGCATCAGAACGGCGTGCTGGACCCGGCGAAGGCATCGCTGGAACAGGCGGGCTTCACCGTCACCGTCTTTGATGACGTGGTGGCCGATCCGCCGGAAGCGGTGCTGCTGTCCTGCGTCGATCAGGCGAAGGCCGCGGGCGCGGATATCGTTCTGGGTCTGGGCGGCGGGTCCTCGATGGATATCGCCAAGCTGGTGGCGGTGCTGCTGGTCTCGGATCAGGAGCTGTCGCAGCTTTACGGCATCGGCAAGGTCAAGGGCGGGCGTGTGCCTCTGGTGCAGGTGCCGACGACGGCGGGCACCGGGTCCGAGGTGACGAACATCACCATCCTGACCACCGGCGAAACCACCAAGATGGGCGTCGTCTCGCATCAGCTTTACGCCGACCGGGTGCTGCTGGATGCGGAACTGACCGTGGGGCTGCCCGCGATCCAGACGGCGGCGACGGGCATCGACGCGATGGTCCATGCGATCGAGGCCTTCACCGGCCAGCACAAGAAGAACATCCTGTCGGACGTCTTCGCGCGCGAGGCGTTGCGCCTGCTGACGCAAAACCTGATCGCCGCCTGCGAGGACGGCACCAACCGCGCGGCGCGCGAGGGGATGCTGCTGGGCGCGAACCTTGCCGGGCAGGCGTTCTCGAACAGCCCGGTCGGCGCGGTGCATGCGCTGGCCTATCCGCTTGGCGGGCATTACCACCTGCCGCACGGGCTGACCAATGCGCTGATGCTGGGGCCGGTTCTGCGCTTCAACATGACCGGCGCGGCGGAGCTGTATGCCGAACTCGCCGATGTCGTCATCGGCCCGTCGGACGAAGGCGTGCAGGCGCGCTCGGCCAATTTCGTGAACTTCATGCAGGATCTGATGGACCGCTCCGGCGCGCCGCTGAAGCTGCGCGAGGTGAAGGTGCCCGAGGCCGATCTGCCCATGCTCGCCCGCGACGCGATGGTGCAGCAGCGGCTGCTGATCAACAACCCCGTCGAGGTGACCGAGGCGGACGCCCTGCGTCTGTATCAGGAAGTCTACTGATCCGCACGAACGGGAGGCACGGCGCGATGCCGTGAGACCACAGCCGCATCCCTCCGGGGGTGCGGGCCGTCGGGCTATGCCCGCATATCACATCACATGACATGGGAGGGGAAACGCGCGGGGGGTTCATCCGCCGGCCTCTCCGAGGGACTGGAGAATTCACGTGACCATGCAACGCATTGACGGGCAGGAGCAGCCATACTGGCCCGCCGGCCCCTTCAAGATCCGATTGCCCTTCATCCATTACCGCTTCGAATGGCCCGATTATTGTCAGGGCCTGCTGATGTGCGCGGTGGACCTGTCGGCCATTCCGCTGATGACGGAACTGCTGGGGATGCCGTTCGAGGTGGCGCTGGCCGTCGTCATCCTGAACGGGTTGTTCTATCTGACCCACCACCTGCTGGGCGACCCCGTCATTCCGGGCTGGATCACCCCCGCGGTGCCGCTGATCATGGCCTATTGCGCCACCTTCCCCGAAGGGCCGGAGCGGGTCCACGCGCTGGTGTCGTTCCAGATGACATTGGGGATATTGTCCATCCTCATCGGCGCGACCGGGATGGCGCATCGGGTCGTTGCGGCGATTCCGCAGGCGATCAAGTCGGGGATCATCATCGGGGCCGGGTTCGCGGCGGTGATCTCGGTCTTCAAGATCGGCGGCAATTTCGACAAGTTCCCGTGGACGATCTCGATCTCGATCGGGCTGTGCTTCTTCCTGATGTTCTCGGTCGCGTTCAGCCGGATGTCGCGCAACGGCGGGGTCTGGGGCTTCATCGGCAAGCTCGGCATCCTGCCGTGCATCCTGCTGGCCGTGGTGATCGCGCCGATCTTCGGCGAGGCGCCCTGGCCGAAGCTGGAATGGAGTTTCTCGGCCCCCGATTTCCATAAACTCTGGGCGGAATACACGATCTTCGGTCTGGGCTTCCCGCCGCTGCACATGTTCGCGACGGCGATCCCGACGGCGGCGGCGGCCTATATCGTGCTGTTCGGCGATGTGCTGAAGACCCGCTCGATCATCCGCGACGCGCAGGAACACCGCCCGGATGAAAAGATCGACTACAATCCCGACCGCGCCCACCTGATCTTCGGCTCGCGCAACACGGCGATGTCGGTGCTTGGGCCCGATGTGACGATGTGCGGCCCGGCCTGGGCGGCGATGCAGGTGGTGATCTGCGAACGCTTCGCCAAGGGCCGCAAGTCGATGGATTCGCTGTTCGGGGGGCTGGGGTCGTTCCGCTGGGGCACGAATACCGGGCTGTTCCTGATGCCGATCGTGACGCTGGTGCAGCCGATCCTTGGCGTGGCGCTGACGCTGACGCTGCTGATCCAGGGCTATGTCTCGGTCCGCATCGGCGTGATGGAGGCGCGTTCGCAGCGCGACCTCGGCATCGCCGGGGTGACGGGGGCGGTTCTGGCCACGCGCGGCGCAAGCTGGGCCTTTGCGACCGGCGTGCTGCTGTGCGTGCTGATCTACGGGCGGCAGTTCTTCATGGGCGAGACCGACCGCACCTTCGTCAAGGACCAGAAGTAACCCTACCGATGCCCCCGCACAGGCGGGGACCTTAAAAAGGGGCCGTTCCCGATCCGGGGGCGGCCCCGATCTGTTTGCGCGTGGCTCTCGGGGGGTGCGGTTTGTCATCAAACCTTCATCCCGCCGTCGCTTCCTTGCAATGAGGGGGACGCATACGCCCCTCAGAAAAAGGAGCGTGGAATGACGCCTCAATCGGTTGAACTTCTGGGAATCGGCAAAGGCTTCGGGGGCAATGATGTCCTGAAGGGGATCGACCTTTCGATCCGTGCCGGAGAGTTCCTGTCCCTCGTCGGCATGTCGGGCTGCGGCAAATCCACCCTGCTGCGGATCATCGCCGGGCTCGAAGCGCCGGATCGCGGCACGGTTTCCATCGGCGGGCAGGACGTGACCGACGCGGATCCGAGCGACCGCAACCTTGCCATGGTGTTCCAGTCCTATGCGCTTTACCCGCATATGAGCGTGCGCCAGAACATCGCCACGCCGCTGCGGATGCGGCGGCTGTCGCTGGCGGGTCGGTTGCCGCTGATCGGGCGGATGATGGCGGATCGCGCGGTGCTGCGCGACATCGACGCCGCCGTCGAACAGGCGGCCGAGACGTTGCAGATCGCCCATCTGCTGGACCGCAAGCCCTCGCAGCTTTCGGGCGGGCAGCGGCAGCGGGTGGCGCTGGCGCGGGCGCTGGTGCGATCGCCCGCCGCCTTCCTGATGGACGAGCCCCTGTCTAACCTCGACGCCAAGCTGCGCGCCCATATGCGCGAGGAACTGGCCGGGCTGCACCGCCGGCTGGGCGCGACCTTCATCTATGTCACCCACGATCAGGTCGAGGCGATGACCATGTCCGACCGGATCGCCCTGATGTCCGAGGGCCGGATCGAGCAGTTGGGCACGCCCGACGAACTTTACCGCCGCCCCGCGACGCTGATGGTCGCGCGGTTCATCGGCACGCCTTCGATCAACCTCCTGCCGGTCGAGATCGGCGGGCAGGGGCAGGTCATGGCCTTTGGGCGGGATCTGGGGCTGCTGGCCGCCGCGCGGGATGCGGGGCCGGCGACGCTGGGGCTCAGGGCCGAGGATCTGCGCCCCGCCGCCGACGGGTTCGCGGTCCGCGTCCTGCGCAGCGAAACCCATGGGGCCGACCGTTTCGTCAGCTGCCACCTGCTGACCGACGACAGCGTGCGGATCACCCTGCGCCAAAGCGCGGACGAGGCGCTGGACGCGGATGCGGATGGCGTGCTGCGCCTTGGCTTCGCGCGGGACCGGGCGCATCTGTTCGGTGCCGACGGCCTGCGCCGCAGCCTGTCGCCGCGCGAACGGGTGGCGGCATGAGCGTCGCCGGGATTATCGCCGCCGCCCGGCCGCGCCTGTCGCAGACGGAACGGCGGATGATCCGCCGCGGGCTGATCTTCGCCGCGCCCGCGAGCCTCCTGCTGCTGGCGATCTACATCATCCCGATGATCGTGCTGGCCGGGTTCTCGGTCACGGATTATCAGCTTGGCGCGCTTTCCACCCGGTTCATCGGGCTGGAGAATTTCACCAATGCCTTCCACGATGCGGTCTTCCTGCGCGCGCTGCGGAATACGGTCATCTATGCGCTGATCGTCATCCCCTTCGGGGTGTTCCTCGGGCTGGGCATCGCGCTTCTGGTGCATGGCCGCAAGCGCAGCCGCGCCTTCTGGGAGGCCGCCTATTTCCTGCCGGTCACGGCGACGCTGGTGGCGATGGCGACGGTGTGGCAGTTCCTGCTGCATCCCTCGCTCGGCCCGGTGAACGCGGCGATCAAATGGCTGGGGTTCGAGCCGGTCGCCTTCCTCTCCACGCCCGAGCTGCTGATCCCGACGATGGCGATGATGGGGATCTGGCAGATCCTCGGCTTCAACATGGTGCTGTTTCTGGCCGGGCTGACCGCGATCCCGCAGGACCTGCACGAGGCCGCCCGTCTGGACGGCGCCAAGAACCCGATCGACCGCTTCCTGACCGTGACATGGCCGATGCTGGGGCCGACGACGCTGTTCGTCGTGGTGACCACTTCGATTTCCGCCTTCAAGGTGTTCGAGACGGTCGCCGTGCTGACCAAGGGCCGGTTCGGGTCCGAAACACTGCTGTTCGACCTTTACCTTGAAGGGTTCGAATATTCCAACACCGGCTATGCCGCGGCGCTGACGCTGATCTTCCTTGTGATCGTGCTGATCCTGTCGATCGGGCAGACGCTGCACATGGACCGGAAGGTGCATTACTGATGGCCGTCCTGCGCAAATATCTTCCGCATCTGGTGCTGGCGGCGGGCGCCTTCGTGATGCTGCTGCCGTTCTACTGGATGGTGCTGACCTCGATCCGTTCGCCGGCCGAGATCTTCGACGTCTCGCTCTGGCCGATCCCGGAAAAGTTCGACGCGGTCGAGAACTATTCCCGTGCGGCGGGGCAGGTGCCGATGGCGCGGTTCATGCTGAACGGGGTGATCGTATGCTTCGGCATCCTGTTCGTGCAGGTGCTGACCTCGGTCCCCGCGGCCTATGCGCTGGCGAAGCTGCGCTTTCCGGGCAAGCGGCTGCTGCTGTCGCTGGTGATCGCGGCGCTCTGCGTGCCGATTCAGGCGCTGGCGCTGCCCCTGTTCGTCGGGCTGGCCAAGGCCAATCTGCTGAACACCTATTTCGCGATGATGGCGCCCTTCTTCCTCTCGGTCTTTGCCATCTTCCTGTTCCACCAATCCTTCCGCAGCTATCCCGACGAGATCATCGAGGCCGCGCGGATGGACGGCTTTTCCGAGATGGAGATCTGCTGGCGGCTGGTGCTGCGCGGATCGCTGCCCTCGCTTGCCGCCTTCGCGGTGTTCTCGCTCGTCGCGCATTGGAACGACCTCTACTGGCCGATGATCGTGGTGTCGGACACCAACCTCGCCCCGCCGCCGCTTGGCATGCTGTTCTTCTCGGATGTCGAGTCGGGCGCGAACTATGGCGCGCTGATGGCGGGCGCCACGCTGATCACCGCCCCGATGGTGCTGTGCTTCCTGATCGCACGGCGGCACTTCATCGCGGGCATCACCATGACAGGGGTCAAGTGACCCCGCGTCTCCTTCCAACCACTCCGGAGATCGACATGAACATGAACCGACGCACCGCCGTCAGCAGCCTCGCCCTCGGGCTGGCGTTCGCGGGTCTTGGCCGCCCCGCCCTTGCCGCCGATGCGGTGACGCTGAACGTGCTGTACAACCTGCCGGGCTTCACCAAATTCCATCAGCCGCTGGCCGATGAATTCATGAAGAACAACCCCGAGGTCACGATCAACTTCCTCGCCCCGGCGGCGGGCTACAACGAGGGCCAGCAGCAGGTGCTGCGCGCCGCCGTCACCGGCAATCTGCCCGACGTCTATTTCTCGGGCTACAACCTGACGGCGGAGCTGGTGCATACGCTGGCGCCGCGCAACCAGATCACCGACCTTGCCCCCTTCATCGAGGCCGAGGGCGGTCAGGCCTTCCTCGATGAAAACTACTCGCCCAAGATGGCGGCGCTCGGCGTGATCGACGGCAAGCAATACGGGCTGCCGGTGAATGCCTCCTCGCCCATCATCTACGTCAACGCCGATCTGGTCGAAAAGGCGGGCGGCGATCCGACGAACATGCCGACCACTTTCCCCGAACTGATCGAACTGGCGGCGAAGATCCACGCGCTCGACCCCAAGATCGCCGGCATGGGCTATGACATCAACGGCTGGCCGGACGACTGGCTCTGGCAGGCGCTGATCTTTGAACAGGGCGGCACGTTGGTCGACGAGGCGACGAAGACCGTGGGTTTCGACAACGAGATCGGGCTGAACGCGCTGCAACTGTGCCGCCGTTTCGTGACCGAGGGTGGGCAGACGCTGCTCGACTGGGATCAGTCGCGCCAGCAGTTCGGCGCCGGGCTGACGGGCTTCATCTTCTCGACGCCCGCGCATGTGCAGACGGTCGAGGGGCTGGTGGGTGAACGCTTCCGGCTGACCACGGCGACCTTCCCGCTCGACAACAAGGAAACCGGCGGTGTGCCGACGGGCGGAAATTCGGCGGTGATCCTGACGCAGGACAGGGCGAAGCAGGAGGCCGCGTGGAAATATCTGAAGTGGATCACCGGCCCCGAGGCGCAGAACATCATCGTGCGCATCACCGGCTATCTGCCGACGAACAAGCGCGCCACCGGGCCGGACTATCTGGCACCCTATTACGCGGAACATCCGAACGTGAAAACGGCCTCGCTGCAGGCTGACCGCTCGTTGCCCTGGGCGGGTTATCCGGGCGGGGATTCGGTCCGCATCTGGCGCACGCAGCGCGACATCATCGGCACCGTCATGCGCGGCGAGGTGACGCCCGAGGCCGGGCTGAAGCAGATCGTCGAAGCCACCAATGGCCTGATGAAGTAGTTTCGACACCGAATGCCCGGGGAGGGGGCCGAGAGGGCGCATAGGGGGCGCTGCCCCCTCGCCCGTCGGGCATTCGGGGGGACGCCCTTCCACGGGAAGGCCGCCTGATCCGCCTCATCCCCGGGATATTTATGGAAAGCCGACAGGCAGCCGGCCCGGGCGGTTTTGACTATGCTCCGGGCTCACCGGACAGCCGGGCGGAGGTCGCCCCCGGTTCCTTCTGAAAGACATGCCATGAAAATCATCCAGTTGACCGATACCCACCTGATGCCGCCGGGCACCGTGGTGAACGGCGTGGACCCTGAAAAGCAGTTGCGCGCCGCGGTGGCCGATATCGTCGCCCGGCACGCGGATACCGACCTGCTGGTGATGACCGGCGATCTGTGCAACGACGGCGACCCGGCAGCCTATGCGCTGCTGCGCGACATTCTGGCGCCGGTGCCCTTCGCCGTGCGGCTGATGCTGGGCAACCACGACCGGCGGCCCGAATTCGTCGCCGCCTTCCCGGAACAGCCGCGCGACGACAACGGCTATATCCAGTCCTTCATCGACACCGATTTCGGGCGGGTGCTGTTCCTCGACAGCCACGAGCCCGGGGTGATCGGCGGGATCTATGGCGCGGACCGGATGGTCTGGCTCGATCAGGCGCTGAATGGCGCGGGCGCGCTGCCGGTGACGGTCTTCATCCACCATCCGCCGTTCGATGCCGGTATCGCCCATTTCCTCAAGATCGGCATGCATGACGACGGGGCGGTCATGCGCCGCCTTGCCACCCATCCCGCGGGGATCCGGCATATCGTCTTTGGCCATATCCATGTGCCGCTTGCCGGGACCAGCCCCGAGGGGATCGCCTACAGTTCGGGGCAGGCCTGTTCGCACCGCTTCATCACCGATCCCGACGCGCGCGATCCGTGGTGGACCGGCGGCAATCCCTGCTACCGGATCATCCGGCTCGACGCCCACGGGCTGCGCGCCTACAGCGCCGAGGTGGGGCAGGTCCCGACGACACAGGCACCGATCTGCGAAGGCCCGTGATCCCGCGCGCCACGCCGCTTCTGCTTTCGTGTTTCCATAAATATCCCGGGGGTGAGCCCGGAACGGGCGAGGGGGCTGGCCCCCTTTCCCACCCATCCCCCCGAGCGCGATATCCATTCTGGAACTTCCCCGGCAGGGCGTTGCCGAAACTGCCGGTCCGCCCGCCCGCGCAGCGGGTCCGCGTGATCTGAACCCCGGCTTGCGCAAGAACTCCGCCCGGGCGCCCTCATGCTGTTCGCGAAACAGGCTGTTGTCACATTATCATGGCGCTGCCGCGGGGGCCGCTCTGGCGGGCCCATCCCCGGCCTGTTACAGAGGGTTCATGCCAGACTGAGGAAGGGAGCCCATGGATATTAGACGTCTTAGGTCCTTCATCACCATCGTCGATATGGGCAGCATCACCCGTGCGGCGGACATGCTGCATATCGCGCAACCCGCGCTGAGCCAGCAGCTTGCGTCGCTAGAAACGCATTTCAGGCAAAAGCTGCTGATCCGCAGCCAGCAGGGCGTGATGCTGACCGAGGCCGGAAAGGTCGTCTACCGCCATGCGCAGGTCATCCTGCGGCAGATGGATCAGGCGCAGGCGGATGCGCTGACGGCGGGACAGGTGCTGCACGGGCGGGTTTCCGTGGGGCTCGCGCCCTTCAGCATGGCGGCGTCCCTGTCTGTCCGGCTGTTTTCCGAAATGCGGCAGCGGCATCCGGGGATCTTGCTGCATATCGTCGAAAGCACCGGGCAGGCCTATTCGCAACTGATCATGAACGGCAGGCTGGAACTCGCGCTTCTGCACGGGCAGGGGCCGATCAAGGGGGTGAAGATGCAGCCCCTCGGGCGGGAGACGTTCGTTCTGGTGGCGCGCAGGGGGATGGTCGAGGCGCCGGGGCCGCTGACCGTCGCGCAGCTGTCGGGGCTGCCGATGCTGCTGCCGCCGTCCTACAATTTCGTCCGGCGGGCGATCGACGTGGCCTTTGCCCGCAGCCGGAGCGAGCTGAACGTCATCGGCGAATTCGAGGCCGTCCGGACCCTGTCGCGCGCGGTGAACGAGGGGCTGGGCGCGACCATCATGCCCAATGCCATCGCCGACCGGATCGTGTCGGAGGGCGAGGAGATCGAGACGTTTCAGGTCCACAGCCCGTCGATGAGCGAAGTGGTCTCGCTCTGCGTGTCGGACCAGATCCCGCTGTCGGAACCGGCGACGGCGGTGCGCGACCTGCTGCTGGAGCTGACCGCGCATCTGGAACTGTAGCGCGGCCGCTTACAGCATCGGCTCCTTGCGGCAGTTGACCAGCAGTTCCGCCACCGACAGCGTGTTCGGAACCCGCAGCAGGAAGTCCACCATCTGGGCGAGATCCTCGGGCTGGGTCATGTCGGCGCGGGGGATTTCGGTTTCCTGCGCGGTCATGTCCGTGGCGATATAACCGGGGCAGAGCGCGGTGGCCCGCACGCCCTTGTCCCATCCCTCCTGCCGGATGCCGTGGGTCAGGGCGACGACGGCGAATTTCGTCATCGCATAGCCGACGTTGCTGCCCACCCGCCGTCCGGCGAGCGAGGCCACGTTGATCACCCGCCCCGATCCCGAGGCGACCAGATACGGCATCGCCGCGCGGCTGACGCGCAGGGGGCCTTTGACGTTGATCCGCCACATGGCGTCCAGCGCCTCCTCGCCCTCGTCCATCACCCGGACGCGGGGATTGATCCCGGCGCAGTTGACCAGCGCGTCGATCCGCCCGTGTTCCGCCACGGTGGCCGCGGCCCAGGCTTCGGCGGCGCCGTCTTCCTCGGCGTCATAGCGGCTGACGGTCAGGCGTTCTGCGGGTGCCAGCCGGTCGGGGTTCCGCACCCCGGCCGAGACGGTGAAGCCCGAAGCCAGAAGGGCCTGCGTGATCGACAGCCCCAGCCCGCGTGCCGCGCCGGAGACCATGACCACCCGGCCTTGCGGATCCAGCATCATTTCAGCCCCGCGCAGAAAGCCTCGATCCGGTCGCAGCCCTCGACCAGCCGCTCCATCGAGGTGGCGTAGGACAGGCGGAAGAAGGGGCTCATGCCATAGGCCGCGCCGTGGACGGTGACGACCTGCTGTTCCTCGATCAGGGCGAGGACGAAATCGCGGTCGGTCTCGATCTTGCGCCCGCCCGCCGTCGTGCGCCCGATCAGGGCCGAGATGTTCGGGAACAGGTAGAAGGCGCCCTCGGGCTTGTGGCAGGAAATGCCCTTGATCGCGTCGAGCCGCGCCTGCACGTAGTCGCGCCGCTCGCGGTAGATCGCCGCGCGTTCCTTCAGCAGGTCCTGCGGCCCGTCCAGAACGGCGACCGCTGCCGCCTGCGTGACCGTGGCGACGCCGCCCGCGTTCTGGGTGTTGACGTTGCTCATCGCCTTGACCAGATCCGCCGGGCCGCCGCAGAAGCCGAGCCGCCAGCCGGTCATCGCATAGGCCTTGGACACGCCGTTGACCGTCAGCGTGCGGTCATACAGCCGCGGCTCGACCTCGGCGATCGTGCAGAACCCGAAATCGTCGTAGACCAGATGTTCATACATGTCGTCGGTCATGATCCAGACATGCGGATGACGCAGCATCACCTCGGCGATGGCCGCCATCTCGGCGCGCGAGCAGGCGGCGCCGGTGGGGTTGTTCGGGAAATTCAGGATCAGCCATTTGGTCTTGGGCGTGATCGCGGCGTCCAGATCCTCGGCGCGCAGCTTGAAGCCGTTCTCCTGCGGGCAGGCGACCGGCACGGGAATGCCGCCGGCGAAGCGCACGATATCGGCATAGCTGATCCAGGACGGCGAGGGGATCACCACCTCGTCGCCCGGATTCACCGTCGCCATGATGGCGTTGAAGATGATCTGCTTGCCGCCGCCCGCCGTCAGGATCTGCGAGATGTCGTAGTCGAGATTGTTGTCGCGCTTGAACTTGCGCTGAATGGCGGCGCGCAGGGCGGGGGTGCCGTCGGTCGGCGGGTATTTCGTATCGCCCGCCAGCGCCGCGGCATGGGCGGCCTCGATGGCGTTGTCGGGGGTGGGGAAGTCCGGCTCGCCCGTCGACAGGCCGATGACCCGGATGCCCTGCGCGGCAAGGTCGCGGGCCTTCTGGGTCATCTCGACCGAGGCGGAAACGGAAACGGAATTGAGGCGGTCGGCAATCGCGGGCATGTCGTGGATCCGTTTCTCAGGCGTTGCGTTTGGCGAAATTGAGCCCGCCCAGAACCTGTTTGGTCGGCAGGATTTCCATGAAGGCCACGTTCATCCGTTGCGGCGAGCCGACGGCGAAGGCGATGGCCTCGGCGATATCCTCGGGCTTGAGGGATTCGTATTCGTCGAAGAAGCGCCGCTTGGCTTCCTCCATGTCGCCCAGAAGACGGCCGAAGACCTCGGTCTCGACGCGGGCAGGCGAGATTTCGGTGACCCGCACCTGCGTGCCGTAAAGATGGACGCGCAGCTGCTGGCACAGCGAATGCACACCGGCCTTGGAGGCGTGATAGGCGGTGTTCCCGCCCGGAAAGGCGTAATGCCCGGCGATGGAGCTGATGTTGACCACATGGCCCCGGTCGCGCGCGACCATCCCCGGCACGAACAGCCGCACCATGTGCATCACCGATTTCAGGTTGATGTCGAGCAGCGCATCCACATCCTCGGCCGTGGTGTTCAGGATGTCGCCCTTGCGCGACTGGCCCGCGTTGTTGATCAGCACGTCCACCTCGACCTCGGCCGCGAGCTTTTCGAGCGCGTCGTTGTCATCCACGCTGATCGCATGGAACCGGCAGCCGGTTTCCTCGGACAGGGCGCGGAGCCGGTCCTCGTTCCGGGCGAGCGCATGGACCTCAAGGCCCTCGCGCGTCAGGCGGCGCACGATCCCGGCGCCGATTCCCGATGAGGCGCCCGTCACGAGCGCGGTTTTATAGGCGGAAAAGTCCATGTCGCGTCCCCTCATTGCGCGGCCCATGCCCGGAACGGGGCAAGGCATCCTGCGCTGCGCGATCACCGTAAAGGCAAAGCCGGGGGGCATTCCAATACAGCTTCACTGTGGCGCCATATCGGAAATCAATGGGTTCGCCGAAGGGGTCGCGGGACCCCGGCGCATAAATCTGCGCGATGACGGCAGAAGCAAAAAATATTATGAACGGGTGCGGCGGATCCATAAAGATCACTGCATCGGAAGCCCACCGGGGCCGCCGAACAGCGCGCCAAGCCAACCGATACGGCTGCTTATTTTTATAAATAGATCATCACGTGGGCTAAGGTCAAGGAAAACGCGCGATACGCGCAACCTTTTTGTGCAACTTTGAAACGGGGAGACGAAATGGCCAAGGAAATCCCGGCACGGGCGCAGGTCCGCCGCGATATGGCGGAAACCGGATACGCGGCGCACCCTGCGGTGGCGGTCGCATGAAAGTCATGGATACCGAAACGGGCAAGATCCCCGGCACGGCGGGCGCCGTGACGCGCGACACCCCGGGCGGGTGGCTGCGCCGTCAGGTCGTCGGATCGCCGAACTGGATGATCCTGCCGCTGCTGATCTTCCTCACCGTCTTCTTCTTCATGCCGGCGATCAAGCTGATGCTGTTCTCGGTCATGACGCAGGATCCGCAGGGACGCATCGGCACGCCGCTGACGCTGTCGCATTATGTCCGCTTCTTTCAGGTCTCGCTTTATACCGACGTGCTCTGGACCACGATCCGGATCAGCATCATCACCTCGGTGATCGCGGCGATCCTGGCCTATCCGGTGGCGATCGTGCTGGTGCGCGGCAATATCATGGTGACGCGCATCGTGACGCTGATCATCATCGCGCCGCTCGCGGTCAGCGTGGTGGTGCGGGCCTATGGCTGGCAGCTCATCCTCGGCAACGGGCCGACGGGGCTCTTGAACTACGTGCTGCTCAATCTCGGCCTGATTTCCGAGCCGCTGGCGCTGCTGTTTTCGCCGGTCGCGGTCGTCGTCGGCTCGCTGCACATCTTCTTTCCGATGATGGTGCTGCCGCTGGCCTCGGCGCTGGGCAAGATCGACCCGAACCTCGAACAGGCGGGGCGCACGCTTGGCGCGCCGGCGTGGAAGGTGTTCCTGCGGATCACCCTGCCGCTGAGCCTGCCGGGTCTTGTCGCGGGGGTGACGCTGGTCTTTTCGCTGTCGGCGGGGGCCTATGTGATCCCGGCGCTGATCGGCGGTCCGTCGTCGCAGATGCTGGGCAACATGGTCGAACAGCAGATCATCGCGGTCTACGACTGGCCGTTCGGCGCGACCATCGCCACGATCCTCGTCCTTATCGTCCTTGCCATCAACGCCCTGTCCATGCGGCTTCTGGGCGGGCGCCGTATCCGGGAGATCCAGAAATGAGCGGCAAACTCACCGGCACCTCGGCCGTCATGCTCTATCTGATCACCGCAGGGATGATGGCCTTCGTGCTGTGCCCCATCGTGCTGATCGTCATCATCTCCTTCTCGGACGGGTATTTCGTCAGCTTCCCGCCGACCGGGTTCACCACCTCGTGGTATGTCTCGGTGTTCCAGAATCCGGAGTTCACCGGCGCGCTGCTGTTCAGCTTTGTCCTCGCGGTCGGGACGACGCTGCTGTCGCTGCTGCTGGGTGTGCCCGCAGCCTTCGCCATCGTGCGGGGGAATTTCCCCGGGCGGGCGCTGTGCAAGGGGCTGCTGCTGTCGCCGCTGATCTTTCCGGTGCTGATCACGGGGCTCGCGCTCCTGCAGCTGTTTTCCAGCTACGGCTGGTCGACGGTCAAGCTGAACCTGCTGATCGCGCATACGGTCGTGACCTCGCCCTATGTGATCCGCACCGTGCTGACCAGCCTCGAACTGGTGAACCCCTCGCTTGAGGAAGCCGCCCGCACCCTGGGCGCGACCCGCTGGCAGACCTTCCGCCGGGTGATCTTTCCGCAGATCGCGCCGGGGATCGCGTCGGGGGCCATCTTCTGCTTCATGGTCAGCTTCGACAACTATCCGGTCTCGATGTGGCTCGCCGATTCCGCGAACACCCCGGTTCCGGTCGTGCTCTATCGCCAGATCGGCACGGTGTTCGACCCGTCCGTCGCCACGATGTCCAGCATCATCATCGGGCTATCCGCCGTCGTCGTCCTCGCGCTTGACCGGATGGTCGGGCTGCGCCGCGCGATGGCCATGTGATCCAGTGATCCAATCAGACCAACAGTGAGGGAAATGAAATGACGAAACTCATCCTGAACCGCCGCCGCTTTTTGCATGCCTCGGCCGCGGCGACGCTTGCGACCCCCTATTTCTACACCGCCGCCTCGGCGCAGGACCGGGTGTTGCAGGTCGGCGTCTACAACTCGGCGCAGGGCGGGCTCATCAAGAAAGAGGTCCTGCCCGCCTTTGAAAAGGAATTCGGCTGCAAGGTGCTGACGACCGAGGGCGCGACGCTCGCCAATATCGCCAGCCTGCGCGCCACGCGCGACAATCCGGTCTACAGCGTCATGTCGATGGATGACGTGGGCTTCCCGCAGGCCAAGGCCGAGGGGCTGATCGAAGAGCTGCCGATGGACGAGATCCCGAATCTCGCCAATGTCTATCCGCGCTACCTGTTCGAGGAAAACTACGGCGTCGGCTTTGCCGTCTCGATCGCGGGGCTGTTCATCAACCCGCAGATGTCGAAGCCGATCGAAAGCTATGCGGAAATCTTTGAACCCAAATACGCCCGCAAGATGATACTGAACACGCCGAAGAACACGCAAAGCGTGCTGATGCTGATCGTCGCCTCGGCGCTGGCCACGGGCAAGTCCCTGCAGGAAGCGCAATACATGACCGACGAAGGCTGGGCGCGGCTTGCCGATCTGAAGCCGAACGTGCTGACCATCTATGACGGCGAGGCGCAGGTGATGATGGTGGCGCAGGGTCAGGCGACGGTCGGCGGCATCGAATATTCCAAGGCGATCTATCCGCATACCCGCAAGGGCGTGCCGATCGACATGACCTATCCGAAGGAAGGCGCCTTCACCGGCATCAACGGCATCGCGCTGGTCAAGGGCGCGCCGCAGCGCGAACTGGGCCTTGCGTGGATCGACCGGCTGCTGTCGCCCGAGGTGCAGAAGATGCTGGCCGAGGCGACGCTGTCCGCGCCGACCGTCAAGGGGGTCGAATTCTCGGACGACAGCCTGAAATACTTGGCCTATCCGGAAACCCGGATGGAAGAGCTGAACCTCTTCACCCCGGACTGGAACTACATCATCCCGCGCCGGGCCGAATGGCTCGAAAAATACAACCAGACCTTTGCAGGCTGAGGAGGCGACATGGAATCCGTCGAAGTCCGGCTCGAACACCTGACCAAGGAATACAACAACAGCTTCGTCGCGGTCGACAACGTGACGCTGACCGTCGGCGCGGGGGAACTGCTTGCGCTGCTCGGGCCTTCGGGCTGCGGCAAGACCACCTGCCTGCGGATGATCGCCGGTCTGGTCGACCCGACCTCGGGGGAAATCGTGATCGGCGGCAAGCCGATCACGAAGACGCCGGTGCACCGGCGCAACATGGGCATGCTGTTCCAGAACTACGCGCTGTTCCCGCACATGACCGTTGCGGAAAACGTCGCCTTCGGGCTGGAGATGCGCAAATTCTCCCGCTCGGAACGCGAGGACAAGGTCCGCAAGGCGCTGGATCTGGTCAAGCTCGGTCATCTCGCCGACCGCATCCCCTCGCAGCTTTCGGGCGGGCAGCAGCAGCGTGTGGCGCTGGCCCGCGCGCTGGTGATCGAACCGTCGATGCTGCTGCTGGACGAACCTCTGGGCGCGCTGGACAAGTCGCTGCGCGAACAGATGCAGCTGGAAATCCGCCATCTGCAACAGCGTCTGGGCCTGACCACGATCATGGTCACCCACGATCAGGACGAGGCGCTGACCATGGCCGACCAGATCGCCGTCATGCGGGCCGGGCAGATGGAACAGATCGCCTCGGCGACCGAGATCTATCAGCGCCCCGCCACGCAATTCGTCGCGGGCTTCATCGGCGCCTCGAACTTCTTCGAGGCCGAGGAGGTTTCGCGCGACGGCCGCCGGGCGCAGCTGGTGACCACCTCGGGCATTCCGCTCGACGTGACGAACATGCGGCTGGTGACGAAGCGGGTGATGGTGACGATCCGCCCCGAGGCGATCACCGTGCGGCCTTTGGGCGCCGAAGATCCGGTCGCCGCGCCGAACACCGCCGTCGCGGTGGTGGAACAGGTCGTCTATCGGGGCTTCATGCTGCACTACTACCTGCGGATGGATGACGGCACCGAGGTCATCGCCTACCGCCAGACCCAGACCGAGGGATGGGGCCCCGTCTCCGCCGTTGGCGACCGGGTGCGGATCAGCTGGGATGCGGACAGCAACCACGTCGTGCCGCTGGTCGCGGAAGCCGCCGCCGCCTGAACCACGGCCGCCAATGAAAAAGGCCCGCTCGGACGAGCGGGCCTTTTGCGTTGCCGGGGAGGGCGGTTCAGGCAAGAACCTCGCGCGCCGGGGCGACAGTGCCGCCCGCGGCCTCGATCTCGCTGCGCACGATGCGGGCAAGGTCGAGCGAGCCGGGCGTGTCGCTGTGGATCAGGATCGAGCGCGCCCGCACCGGCAGGATGTTCCCCTCGATCGTTGTGACCGTCGCTTCGGTCAGGAACTGCCGCACCCGCGCGCGGACGGCGGGTTCGGCGGTGATGACCGAATTCGGCACGCCGCGCGGCACCAGATGGCCCTGCGCGTCATAGGCCCGGTCGGCAAGGAACAGGGTCAGCGTCTTCAGCCCGGCGGCCTTGGCGGCGCGCTCGACCTCGGTGTCCGGCATGGAAAACACGATCAGATCGGGATCGACCGCCTTGATCGCCGCGATGCACAGATCGGCCAGCGCCGGATCGCGGTTGATCATGTTGCCCATCGCCGCGTGGAAGCTGACATGGGACACGCGCGTGCCCTCGGCCTTCGCGATCGCCGTCAGCGCGCCGATCTGATACAGCATCTGCTGGCGGATCTCGTCATGCGAAAAGGGCAGCTCGCGCCGGCCGAAGCCCTGCAGGTCGGGCAGGCCGGGATGCGCCCCGATGCCGACGCCGCGCGCCTTTGCCTGACGGACCATGCGCGTCATGATCTGCGGATCACCGGCGTGGAAGCCGCAGGCGATATTGGCCGAGGACACCACCCCCATCAGCGCGTCGTCATCCGTCACCCGGAAAACGCCGAAGCCCTCGCCCATGTCGGAATTGAGGTCAATCTTCATCCTTGTTCCTTCCCTGTCGCCCGGCCATCCCGGCCAGCGCATCTGTGACCATTGCCGCCGTGTGGCGGATGTCGGAAAGCCATGCCTCGACCGCCTTTTCGGCGGCGATGGCGGTGGCGACATCCGAGCGTTCCAGCCGGATCCGGCTGCCGATCCGCGCCTGACCCAGCCGCCACAGGTCGATCTCGATCACCCCGGCGATCTTGGGATAGCCGCCCGCGGTGTTGGCGTCGCTCATCTGGATGATCGGCTCGCCCGCCGGGGGGACCTGCACCACGCCCGGAACCAGCCCGTGCGAGCGCATCTCGACCGGCGTGTCGGGGTGGATCGGATCGCCCGACAGCCGGTAGCCGGTGCGGTTGCTTTGCGCCGAGATCTTCCATTCCTGCGCCCAGAACCGTTCCGCATCGCGCCCGAACAGGTCATGCTCGCCCGAGGGCAGGGCCCGCAGCACCAGCGTGCCGGTCTCGTCGCGGGCGGGGAAATATGCGGCCAGCGCAGTTTCGGGCGGCACCACGCCAAGGCCCGTGGCAGGCAGGTCGGGCGGGGGGGCGGTGCAGGCCGCCAGCCGGTCGCCCTGTTGCAGCGCGCGCCCGTCGAGCCCGCCGAAATCGCCGCGCAGGGCCGTCGAGCGCGATCCCAGCACCACCGGCACATCGATGCCGCCCGCGATGGCCAGATAGCTCCGCGCGCCGCTGACCGGGGCGGTCAGGTCGAGCACCTGCCCGGCGCGCACCGGCAGCGCCCACCACGGCGGCAGCGGCATGCCGTCCAGAACCGGCCGGCAATCGGCGCCGGTGATGGCGATCGCGCCGTCCTGATCGAACCGCAGGCGGAAGGGGAAGGTCTGCACCTCGACCGCCGCGGCGGTCTCGGCATTGCCCAGCAGGAGGTTGGCCGCGCGCAGGGCCAGCGGGTCCATCGCGCCGCTCGTCGTCACGCCGACGTTGCGGTAGCCGAAACGCCCCAGATCCTGCACCGTGTTCAGCGGGCCGGTTGCCAGTATCTCCATCACAGCTCGATCCTCTCGGGCAGAAAACGCACCGTATCGCCCGGCGCCATCAATGCGGGATGGGCGGCATGGGGGTCGAAGACCTCGATCTCGGCATAGCCGAGCGCGTTCCAGCCGTTCGGCCCGGTCAGCACCGACACCCCGGCCTGCATCCCGCCGATGGTCACCGTGCCCCTCGGCATGTTCAGCGAGGGCACCTTCTTGCGCGGCATGAAGATCGCGGGATCGAGCCCGTGCAGATAGCCGAACCCGGGCGCCGAGCCGAGCGCGAAGACCGTGTAGGTCCGCGCGTGATGGCGGGCGATCACCTCGGCGGCGGGCAGGCCGCTGAAATCGCAGATCGCGGGCAGGTCGGCGCCCATCTCGCCGCCGTAATGCACGGGGATCTCGATCAGGCGGCCGGGGCGGTCCAGCTCGGCGCTTGCGGCCCATGCGTCGCGCAGGCGGGTCAACACTGCCTGCGGATCGGCGGGGGTGGCCTTCAGCAGCACCAGCAGGTTGGTCATGCCCGGCACGAGTTCCTGCACGTCGGGCTGCGCTTCCAGCGCCTGTGCCAGCGCCCAGATCCGCCGTTGCGCGGGCAGATCGAACGCACCGGGTGCCTCGACCAGAAAGGCCCGGCTGCCGATCATCGATATTTTCGCCGCTTCGGTCGCGGCGGCGATCGCGGGGGTGGCTAGGGTGTTCATTTCGCCTCCAGCGAAAGGAGAGTGTCGCCATGACCGGCCAGCGCGCCGTCGGCGGCCGTCCGGCCCGTCACATGCCCGGCCGTGGGCGCGGGAACGGGCACGAGGATCGGCCCGACCTGCACGAAGGCCGCCGCCTCGCCCGCCGCCACATCCGTGACCGCAGCGCGCAGGGGATGGGCGTTCAGCACCTGCCCGGCGATGGGCGCGGTGACGGCGGTCGCCTGCGGGCGCGAGACTTCGGCCACCGCGCCCACCCGGACGACGACGCGGGTGCCCTCATGCTCGATCTCGATCGAACTCAGCGACGCCGCTTCGAGCCAATGCGCGAGGTTCAGAAGCGTTTCGGGATCCGTCAGCCTGTCCATCATGCCTTCCCTCGCGTGCGGAGCCAGTGCTCCAGATGGTGGATATCCGTCCCGCCCTTGCAGAACGCCGGATCGCGGAAGATGGCGCGGTGCAGGGGCAGGTTCGTCTCGATCCCGTCGATGCGCATGTCATCGAGCGCCGCGCGCATCCGTTCGATGGCCTGATCGCGGTCGGGCGCATGGACGATCACCTTGGCGATCAGCGAATCGTAGAAAGGCGAGATCCGGTAGCCTTCCTCGATATGCGTATCGACGCGCACCCCGGGGCCCGAGGGCAGGTGCAGCCCGGTGATGACCCCCGGAGAGGCCGCGAAGGTTTCCGGGTTCTCGGCGTTGATGCGGCATTCAAAGGCGTGGCCGGTGCAGGTCACGTCGTCTTGTGTGAAGCCAAGCGGCTGGCCCATCGCGGCCCTGAGCTGTTCCACCACGATGTCGGTGCCCGAGGTCATTTCCGTCACCGGATGTTCGACCTGAAGGCGGGTGTTCATCTCGATGAAATAGAACTCGCCGTTCTCGTAGAGGAATTCGAAGGTGCCGACGCCGCGATAGCCGATGCGCTGGCAGGCCTCGACGCAGCTTGCGCCGACGCGGGCGGCGATCTCGGCGGGGATGCCGGGGGCGGGGGCTTCCTCGACCACCTTCTGGTGGCGGCGCTGCATCGAACAGTCGCGGTGACCCAGCCAGACCGCATGGCCATGCGCGTCGCACAGCACCTGAATCTCGACATGGCGGGGATGTTCGAGGAACTTCTCGATATACAGCGCGGGGGAGCCGAAGGCGTTGCGCGCTTCCTCGCGGGTGATGGCGACGGAATCGGCGAGCTCCGCCGCCGTGGCGACCACGCGCATCCCGCGCCCGCCGCCCCCGCCCGCGGCCTTGACGATGACCGGATAGCCGATCTCGTCGGCGATGCGGGCGATCAGCGCGGGGTCGTCGGGCAAGGCCTCGTCGGGGCCCGGGACGCAGGGCACGCCGGCCTCGAGCATCGCGCGCTTGGCCGCGATCTTGTCGCCCATCGTGCGGATGGCGGAGGAGGGCGGGCCGACGAAGGTCAGCCCCTCGGCCTCGATCGCCTCGGCGAAACCGGCGTTTTCCGACAGGAAGCCATAGCCCGGATGGATCGCCCCGGCCCCCGACACCCGCGCGGCCAGCAGGATCGCCGGGATGTTCAGGTAGCTTTTCGAGGCTTTCGCCGGGCCGATGCACAGGAACAGGTCGGAGCGCGGCCCGTAGGGCGCATCCCGGTCGGCGGTGGAACAGATGGCGACGCTGCGCAGCCCCAGATCCGCGCAGGCGCGCCGGATGCGTTCCGCGATTTCGCCGCGATTGGCGATCAGGACGGTATCGAAGGCAGTCATGCGTATTCCACCAAGGGCTGGTCGACGTCCACCTCGGCGCCGTCCTCGAACAGGATGCGGGCGATGGTGCCCGCGCGGTCGGCGGCGATGACGCTGAAGACCTTCATCGCCTCGATGACGCAGAGGGGCTGGCCCGGTTCCACCTTGTCGCCCGGCGACACGAAGGGCGCGGCGCCCGGATTCGGGGTGGCGTGGACGATGCCGAACATCGGCGCGCGGATGGAATGGGGCGCCTCTTTCGGTGGCGGCGGCGCGACGGTCGCCGATGCCTCGGGGGCGGCCTCGCCGCGCAGGATGCGCACGGTCGTGCCCTCTTCCGAAACGACCAGCTCGGCCAGACGGGACTGGCCGAATATCTCGATGAGGGACCTGATTTTTGAAATATCCATATCGGCCTGCAGCAGTGGAGGGACGGTTCCGCGCCCCTGTTGACGACGCGGGCTTTTGTGCGGGGTGTTGCCCGGAATTAACACAAACATCCGGCTGATAGGGTCAGACAACTTTCCAATGGATGCGGATCAGAGGTTCACAGGCGGCACCGGGAATGATGAGTAGCAGGGGTCGCGCGGCCCACCCGTGCGCTCGCTTCCCGGAGGTCCGCGTGAATTCCAGAAACGGCATCATCCTGAAGATCCTGTCCGCGCTTTGCGCGACGCTCATGCTGGCCTGCGTCAAGGGGCTGGACGGGGCGGTCCCCACCGGACAGGTGGTGTTCTTCCGGTCCTTCGTGGCGCTGCTGCCGCTGCTGATCTGGCTGGCGATGCAGGGGCATGTGCTCGCCCTCGTGCGGACGCGCAATTTCGGCGGCCATCTGGTGCGCGGGGTGTCAGGGACGGGGGGGATGTTCTTCAACTACCTCGCGCTGGCCTATATCCCGCTCGCCGATGCCACGGCGCTGAGCTATGCGGCGCCGCTGTTCACCGTCTTCCTCGCCGCGGTCTTCCTGCGCGAGAAGGTGCGGATCTATCGCTGGACGGCGGTCGTCGTCGGCTTCCTCGGCGTGCTGATCATGCTGTCACCGCATTTGCAGATCGGCGGAGAGGGGATGCGCAACGCCGCCATCATCGGCAGCACGGCGGCGCTGATCGCGGCGCTGTGTTCGGCCGTTTCCTCAGTCCAGATCCGGCATCTGAACGAAAGCGAACAGCCCGGCGCGATCGTGCTGTATTTCTCGTTGATGACGACGGGGATCGGGCTTGCCACCATCTTCATGGGATGGGTGATGCCGACGCCGTTCCAGCTGCTGCTGCTGGTCGGATGCGGATTTTTCGGCGGCATGGCGCAGATCCTCATCACGCTGAGCCTGCGGCACGCCCATGCCTCGCTGCTGGCGCCGTTCGAATATTCGACGATGGTCTGGTCGATCCTGATCGGGATCATCCTGCTGGACCAGTCGCCCGCGCCTTCGACGGTCATCGGGGCGGTGGTGGTCGCCGCGGCGGGTCTGTTCACGATCTGGCGCGAACGGGTGCTGCGGCGCGCGGCGGCGCGGATCTGACGGGGGCAGGGGCCGATGAGGCCCGCGCCGCGCCGATGACGAGTTGCGCCGGTCGTGGGCGGGAGCCGCTGCGCCCTTGACATCGCATCGGTTGCGGCGGGCAGTTCGGGTGCCTCTCCGATCCCCTTCCGCGCGGCGGCAAGGACGGTTTTCATATTCTTGGGTGGCATTCACCGGCGCCAACGTGTTCCCCTGCGCAACCGGCGCGCGGTGCAAGGATCAGCGCGGTGTCATGTGTCATCGCCAGCAATCTGGCGACGGCAGGGCGCAAAGAGAATATTCCATCTTCTCCGCTATTTCAGAATATATTGCGGCATAATGTATATATCATACTGAAATGAATAATCTGTTTCCGCACGAATCATGCAGGCTCCGCCAGAAAAAGCTCCGGCACGGCGTTTCTTTCCACATCGGGTCCCGTTCCGATCATCTGGCAGGCTGCTGCGCCTCATCTCCCGGCAATACGGCGGGCGGACGGTCGTGGCGGATCACCGCAAGGAAACCACCGATGCGCTTGCCTGCCGGGACGCCGAGGCGTTCGCGAATGCCCTGCGCGCGCGGCAGGTGGGACTTGCTTGAGGGCTGTTCCGGATGAAATCGGGGTCAATGCGCCTGTCAGGTGTTGATCTCATGGTCCATCCGACGCAGACATGGGCATCTACCCGCAAGCAAGTGCATCAGATGACTGGCCAGCCTGACCAAAAAGACCCCACCCGCCCATCGACACATCCGGCCACGGGGGGATCGTTGCAGGCTGCCGGGGCGAGCTTTCCGATGAGCGGGTCCAAGGACCTCGCGGGCCACCGGATCCACTGGTCCATGCGCGTCGGCTGGCGGTCGCAGGCGGATGGGACGCGGCAGTTCGACCTCAACCTGTGGATGCTCGACCCGGAAACCGGCGAGGTGCCCGATGCGCTCGTGCTGACGATGGCGGAGGGACAGGTGATCCGGTTGGTTCCCTCGGTCCCGCGGGTCGATGCGCTGCGCGCCCGCAAGCTGCCCGAGGCGCTGTGGCCCAAGGCGCGGCTTTGCGGCTTCAAGGGGATCGTGGAAACCGGGGCCGCGGCCTTTGCCGTTCAGATCGAGATCGCGGGCACGGCGCATGACCTCGGCACGATCAAGGTGGGGTCGGTGACGGTTCTGGAGGGGCGCAACGGCTGGCTCTTTCTGGCGGGGGACACGAACGACAGCCCCGCGCAATACAGCCGGAATTACCACCCCGAGGCGGATTGGCTGGCCGGCTGGCGCAGTTATTTCGACGGGATGGAGACGCTGGCCAAGACGCAGCCGGGGATCAGGTCGCTGGCCTTTCTGGTGGCGCCGTCGAAGGAAACGGTGCTCGGGGATGTCTATCCGCTGACCCCGGCGAAATATCCGCTGATCGACGTGTTCGTGTCCGAATTCGGCAACCGGCCGGGATTTTTCTGGCCGGCGCCGGTTCTGGCGCCGCATCGCGACTATGCCTTCGACAAGGCCGAGACGCATTGGACGGATTTCGGTGCGCGCCTGACCTGCGAGGCGCTGCTGAAACGATGGACCCTGACCCCGGCGCAGCCCCCGGCGCGGTATCGGCTGGAAGAGGGGCGCGGCGATCTGGGGGACAAGATGCTGCCCGCCATCCGCGCCCTGCGCCCCTCCGCCGACTGGCCCAATCCGGCAAAGCTCGTCTTCGACAATTTCGCCCTGCATCACGGCAACATAAAGATCTGGCAGAACCCGACCCCCGCGATCGACGAAACGCTGATGATCTTTGGCGGATCCTCGGCGGATTACATGGTCCGCTACCTGTCGGCGATCTTCGCCCGCGTCGTCTCGGTCTATACCGCCGGGGTGCCGGATCCGGCGCTGGTCGCGCTGGAGCGTCCGGCGCGCGTCATCCTGCAGACCAGTCAGCGATTCCTGACCCAGCCGGCCGCGCGCCAGACCGATGTCTTCGCCACCGCCAGATCGAAGATCGAGAAAAACCTGCTGACCATCCGCGGCAGTCACGCCAAGGAAATGGAGCGCTGGCATCCGGCCGCCGGGCCCGCCCCCGGAATCGAGACATATTTGCAGAAAACACCAGTTGTCGCATAATCCATCTACCGCTAGGACAAGTCCAAAGCACTGCCCACCTTTCCGAGGCCCGGGGCGTGAAGGCATATCCGTTCGCAGAGCAGCAGAGGCGGGAACTTGAGTATCAGGATTTTCATCGCTCTGGTCGGAGTCGGTGCCATGTCAATGTCGGGCTGTTCCCTGCCGCAAGGCGCCGCGCGCTCCTCTCAGGTGCTGAGCGGCGCGGCCACCACGCCCGAAGAGGCGCGCGAACTGGGAATCGCGGTGGTGCAGGTGTCGCGGAACAACGTCACGCCGATCAACAAATGGGCCTCGTCCGACCCCGATGAGCTGCGCCGGCCCTGGCCCGGCTCGGTCGGGTCGGCGGGGGCGATCACGCTTGCCCCCGGCGATCAGCTTGGCATCCGGGTCTGGGACAACGATCCGAATGCGCTGATGAACGGGGCGAACCAGCGTTCCACGGAACTGAACGGGCTGAAGGTCGCGGCCGACGGAAGCGTGACGCTGCCCTATGCCGGGAAGGTGCGCATCTCGGGGATGAGCACGGATGCCGCCCTGGATCGCATCCGCGAGGAAATCCGCAAGAGCCAGCCCACCGCCGAGGTGCAGCTTGCCGCGCAGCCGGGACGGATGAATTCCGTCTCCGCCGTCAGCGGCCTGCTGAACCCCGGCAGCTATCCGCTGCCGGAAGGGGGGCTGCCGATCCTGTCGATGATCGCGCTCGCCGGTGGCATTCAGCCGTCGCTGCAAAATCCGGTCGTGCGGCTGATGCGCGGCGGGACGATCTACGAAGCCCGCGCGACCGATCTGTTGCAGGGCCGGTCCCCCGATGTGATGCTGCGTGGCGGCGACCGGATCGCGGTGGTCGAGGATCAGCGTCGTTTCACCATTCTGGGGGCGACGGGATCGGAACAGCTCATGGCCTTCGACCGCGACCGGATCACCGCGTTGCAGGCGCTGGCGAAATCCGGCGGTCTGGCCAGCAACCGTGCCGATCTGAAGGGCGTTCTGGTGCTGCGCGATTATGCGCCGGATCATGTCCAGAGCGGTGGGCCCGCGGCGCCTTCGGTGATCTACGCGCTTGATCTGACCACGGCGGACGGGCTGTTCGCCGCGCGGAATTTCGACATTCACCCGGGGGATACTATTCTTGCGACCGAATCGCCGGTTGTCTCGGCGCGGACGGTGCTCGGCCTGATCGGCTCGACCTTCGGCGTCAGCAACCAGTTGCAATAGGGCAAGATGAACAGGGGGACGCCATGACGATCAGCCAGCCGCCCGCAGCGCCCGTGCAAAAGGTCGGAACCGGGGCCGAAGCCAAGGCGGCTCCGGCTGCGGCCGAGACCAAGGCGGCTCCGGCCGTTGCCAAGACGACACCGGCCGAGGCCAAGGCGCCAGCAGCCGCTGCCAAGGCGGCACCAACCCCGGCCGAGGCCAAGGCTCCCCCGGCGGTCGCCAAGGCCACGCCGTCCCCCGCCGTTGCCAAGGCGCCTCCGGCCCCTGCGCCGACCACCGCCAAGGCCGCGCCGGCGGCTTCCGCTGCGCCGCTGACGCCGCTCGAACCGCCCAAACTGCGGCTGCGGCACCGGCTGATGCTGCTGAGCTTCGTGCTGGTCGTGCTGCTGCCCGGCATCGTCGGGATGTCCTATCTGTTCCTGCGCGCGGCGGATCAGTATCATTCGCGCGCGGCCTTTTCGGTCCGGTCGGAAAGCTTTTCCGGCGCGCTGACGACGCTGGCCGCCTTCACTCAGATCGGTCAGACCTCGGCCCCCGAAAGCGCGGTGCTGTATGACTACATCCGCTCGCAGGAGCTGATGCAACAGGTGGACGCCCGGCTCGACCTGCGCCACATCTTCAACCTGCACCCGCGCGATGTGGTCTTTTCCCTCGGCGACGACGCGACGACCGAGGACATGCTGGACTACTGGCAACGCATGGTGCGGGTGACGCTCGACAGCAATACCAACATCCTGAACCTTGAGGTCCACGCCTTCCGGCCCGAGGATGCGGTGGCGATTTCGCAGGCGGTGATCGACAATTCCGCCGATCTCGTCAATCAGCTCAGCGCCATCGCCCGCGACGACACGATGCGCGCCGCGAGCGAGGATCTGACCGAGGCGCAGGACAGGATGCGCGACCTCAGCAGCCAGATCCGCGCGTTCCGCGATCAGAACAGCATCATCGATCCCGCGCAGGGCGTGCAGGGGCAGATGGGGGTGCTGGGCGCATTGCAGGGCCAGCTTGCCAGCGCGCTGATCGAAAAGGAAACCCTGCTGCCGCAGGCCTCGGGGCAAAACGATCCGCGCCTGACGGTGGTCGACCGCAAGATCGCCGCGATCCGCAACCAGATCGCCGAGGAACGCGCCCGCGTGCGCGAACCCGATGGCGACGAACAGTCGATGTCCACCGTGATCGGGCAATACGAAGGCCTGCTGGTCGATCTGGAATTCGCGCGCACCGCCTATACCGCGGCGATGGCGGCGATGGAGCAGGCCCGGGCCGAGGCGCGCCGCCAAAGCCGCTATGTCGCCGTCCACATCAATCCGACGCTGGCGCAGGAAAGCCTTTACCCGCGGCGCTGGATCCTGTCGGGTCTGCTGTTCCTTGGCCTGTTCGCCGGCTGGGCGGTCATGGCGCTGGCCTATTACAACATGCGCGACCGGGGCTGAGGCCGCGCCTTTGGAGCCGGAGCGTGATCGACTTTCATAACGTCTCGAAGTCCTACCGGCTGCGCAACGGTCAGGTGCGCCAGATCATGCGCGGGCTGACGCTTTCGCTGCCGCGGGACCGCAACGTGGCGCTGGTCGGGCGCAACGGCGCGGGCAAGTCGACGACGCTGAAGCTGATCTCCGGCAATCTCATGCCCGATCGCGGCACCATCATCCGGCACGGGCGGGTGAGCTGGCCGATGGGCTTTTCGGGCGGCATGCATCCGGCGCTGACGGGGCGGCAGAACGCCCGGTTCATCGCCCGCATCTATGGCGCCGATACCGACGAGATGGCGGATTTCGTCGCGGATTTCTCCGAACTGGGCGCGTTTCTGGACATGCCGGTGCAGACCTATTCCTCGGGGATGCGGGCGCGTCTGGCCTTTGGCATCAGCCTCGCGGCGGAATTCGACACCTATCTGATCGATGAGATCACCGAGGTGGGCGACGCCGCCTTTCGCAAGAAATGCCGCGATGCGTTCCGCGCCCGGATGCAGACGGCGCAGGTGATCGTCGCCGCCCATTCCGAGGCGACGCTGCGCTCCATGTGCGATTCCGTGCTGTTGCTGGACAATGGTGTGGTGCGCTGGTTCGACGATCTGGAAGAGGGGCTGCGCGAATACCGCAAGCTGATCGGCGTCTGATGCTGCGGGCCGATCCGTTGCCGTTCATCGCGCGGCGGCTGGGGCGCAAGCCTTCGGCCACCGCGGATCTTTACCTTGGCTTCTGCTGCGCCGATCTGATCGCGGACGGGCGGATCGAGCAATTCGCCCCCACCGTCTTTCGCGCCGGGCGCACGTTGATCGTGCTGCGCCACGATGCGGGGCTGGTGCCGCTGCCCGCGCATGAGCGGCTGATCTGGCTGATCGACGACGATGTGCCTGCGGGGATCGGCGATGCCGAACTGCCGCTGTGGTATCGGCTGCGGCTGGCCGTGCTGGAAGCCCGTGCGGCAAGGCGTCTCGCGCGCGCGGCGGACAGGATCGTAGTGCCCGGGCCGTCGCTGGCGGCGGTGCTGGCGGCGCGGGGGATCGCGCGGGACCGGATGACGATTTTGCCGCCCGCATGGCCCGCCTCGGCCGCACCCTTGCCCGATCCGGTGCAACCGCCGCGCCGGATCGCATGGCTCGGCGCGGCAAGCCATGCGCGCGACACGCAACGGGCGGCGGCGATCCTGCGCCTTGTCCTGCAGGATTTTCCGGAAACCGCGGTGATCTGGTCGGCGAACAATCCCGCCCCGCCGGATCTGGCGCACCATCCGGGGTTCGAGCGGGTGCCCCCGCTCGACTGGCACAGCTACCGCAAGTGGTTGGGCGCGGCGCGGTTCGACATCGGCCTCTATCCGATCGGGGGGCAGGGGTTCAATCGCGGGCGTTCGGCCAATAAGCTTGGCGAATACGATCAGGCCGGGGCGGCGGTTCTGGCCTCGACGGCATGGCGCGACGCCGAAGCGGCGGCCGCGGCCGGTGCCTGCCTGCTGCTGCCGCCCGAGCCCGCCGCGTGGCGCGACGCGATCCGGGCACTGCATTCCGATCCCGCGCGCCTGCATGCGCTTGCGGCCGCCAACCGTCTCTGGCAGGCTGAGCACGGCTTTGGCCATCAGCGCCGCATCTGGTCCGATCTGCTGCCGGGGACAGATTTCTCCGCTTCCCGATCCGCTTCTGCAAGGTCCGTCCCGTGAACACCCCCGCCCCCCAGACACCCCCCGTTAAAAAGGCCCATCGCGTGCGGTTTCGCACGCCCCGGGTGCTGCTGGCCCTGATGATTCGGGAAATGATCACCCGCTACGGCCGCTCGTGGGGGGGATATGTCTGGGCGGTGCTGGAGCCGGCTGGCATCGTGACGGTGCTGGCCTTCGCGCTTGGCTCGTTTCTGGCCAAGCCGCCGCTTGGCGACAGCTTCGCGCTGTTCTACGCGACGGGCTACCTCGTCTTCTATTTCTTCAATCAGGTCGCGGGGCAGAGCGGCACGGCCATCGCGGTGAACCGCGAACTGATGCAATTGCCGATGGTGCGCCCGCTGGATGCGGTCGTCGCCCGCTTCGCGCTGACCTTCCTGACGCTGATCTGCGTCTGCCTGCTGATCTTCGGCACGCTGGTGGCACTCAACGACGTGCGGGTCGATATCGTCCGCGCGTTGCGGGCACTGGCCACGGTTTCCGTGCTCGGGCTCGGGGTGGGGACGGTGAATGCGGTCGCCTTCACCTTCGTGCCGGTCTGGCGGCAGATCTGGACGATGCTGAGCGCGCCGCTGATGATCATCTCGGGCACGTTCTTCCTGTTCACCAGCATGCCCGCCTGGATTCAGGACATCCTGATCTGGAACCCGCTGATCCATGTCACCGGCGAAATGCGTGCGGCCTTCTATCCGGGGTATCGGGACGATTACGTGTCGCTGACCTATGCCGGGGGCATCGGGATCGCGCTGGTGGTGGTGGGCATGGCGCTGGTCCTGCGCAATCACACCGCGCTGATCGAAACACGCTGAGGCGGCACATCCGCCCAGTCGGGCAGATCCGCCTCGCCGCTGTCGAGCCGCCTGCAGATTTCCGCGATGGCGACGCGCCGTCCCTCGGGGTTGAAGAAGGATCCCTTCACCTGAATGCGCGACAGGGCCCGGCGGAAGGTCTTGAACCAGTCGGGATCGACCGGCTCGGGCGCGGTCCAGAAGCTGTCGAGCCCCGCCATATGCGTCAGCCCCGGCAGCCGGTAGACGGCATCGCCCGTGGCGCAGACCGGGCAGCCGTTGCGCAGCCCGTGCAGCCCGACCGTCGAATTGACCACGACCAGCCCCTTGGTGTGCTGCAGCATCACCGTCAGATCGCCGCCGCGTATCACATGCACGCGGTCCGAAATGCCCAGCCGGCGCGCATAGCGGGCGACGCGCTGGAACCACATATGCAGCCCGTTGTCGAGCGGATGGATCTTCACCACGATATGGCGATCCTTCGGCGCATGCCGGGCGAAAGAGCTCAGCGTTTCCGAAAGGAATTCCTTCAGATCGTTATAGGGTGAATTGTCGCGGATCTGGTAATCCGTATTGATCTGCAAGGCGATCAGGTTGAAGGGAACCTTCTTGTCGATCAGCCATGTCTCGATCTCTTTCGCCTGCCGCAGGCGGCGCTTTTCGGTCGCAAGGACGGGCAGCCAGCTCAGATATTCGATGGCGGGCCAATAGGGCCTGTCTGCGTTGTAGCGCAGATACAGCGGCCGCCCGAGCGACAGCAGCAGATTGTAGCTGACCTCGAAAACCGCCTCGGTCGAGAAGATATGGGTATAGCGCGGCACCATCGCCGGTTCGGGCGTGATGTCGGCCAGACGCCGGATGACGTCGGGATCCTTCGGGAAGTGGGAAAACCGGCCCATGCCGTTGCGCTCGAACGTCAGCCAGTCCGGGCGCAGATAGCCGAATTCCAGCGCCCGGCAGGAAATGCCCAGCAGCCGCCCCACATTCTGCGCGCCGACGTGATAGGGCATCCGGTCGGCGAAATAGAGGATTTCGGAAACATTCTCGCGCACACAATAGGCGCGCAGCCAGCTTTCCCAGTCGCGGAACCGGCCGCGATAGGTGATGGCCTCGCGCCGCCCCCACATCAGGCGATCCGCCAGACAGAAATGAACCTTCAGCACACGCCAGCCCCGGCGGCCCAGTTCATCGGCCAGTTCCCCCCAGAACCAGGAGGGGTGACCTTGCAAAAGCAATATCGTGCGTTTTACGCCAGCCGCCTGATCCGTTTCACCGGACAGGCGAAGCGATCGCTGGACAGATCCGTCCGCAAGCATCAAATGGGTCTCTGAAACAAGGTAATGCGCATGACCCTAACTGACCGGAAGGTGATTTTTCTGCAAGGACCCTCGTCACTTTTTTTCGCACATGTGGCGCGGAGTTGCAGAAAGCGTGGGGCGGAAACATTAAGGATCGGTTTCGCGCCGGGGGATCACCTGTATTGGCCGCGGTCCGCCGGGCGGTATCTGGCGTGGCGGGGAACGCCCGCGGACTATCCCGCGGACCTGCGCAGGCTGCTGGAGCGGGAGCGGCCGACCGATCTGGTCATGCTGGGCGATGGCCGCCCGTATCACCGGATGACGCTGGACCTGTTGCGGGGGCTGGGGACGCAGGCCCCGACACCCTGGATCGTCGAGCATGGCTATCTGCGCCCCGGTCTGATCCTTGTCGAGACATGGGGCATGGGCGGCATGTCGCAGATCCCGGCGGCGTTCCGGGCCAGTGGCGCGCCTGCGGCGGGGCAGGGGGCGCCGGGCGCGGCTTTTCCGGGCTCTTTCGCGCGCTACGCGGCGCTCGACGTCGGTTATCATCTGGCCAATCTCTGCGCGGGGCGGCTGCTCTATCCGCATTACCGCCCTTATGCCGAGGATGGCCCGATCCGCGAATATGCCGGGTGGATCGGCAAGGGGCTGGCCCTGCCGCGCCGCCGTGCCGCCGCCGCGCGCGCGGCCGCGCGGATCGCGGCGCATCGCGGGCCGGTTTTCCTGTTTCCGCTGCAGCTTGCCGGGGATTACCAGATCCGGAATTACGGCACCGGCGAGCCTCTGTCGGTGATCCTGCGCCGGGTGATGGACAGTTTCGCCGCCCATGCGCCCTCCGATGCCCTGCTGGTGGTGCGGCAGCATCCGCTCGACAACGGCCTCGCCCATTGGGGGCGGCAGGTGGAACAGGCGGGCCTCGGCGACAGGGTGGTCTTTCAGGATGGCGGCAGTTCCGCGCCGGTGATGGCGCGGGCGGCGGGTGTCGTCACCGTCAACAGCACGATGGGGCTGGAGGCGATCCTGAAGGGCCTGCCGTGCCACGTGCTGGGCCGGGCGATCTATGCGCTGCCCGGGCTGGTTTCGGAAGGGGCGCTGGAAGCCTTCTGGTCCGCGCCCCGCGCTCCGGATTCGGACCGCGTCAAGGCGTTCGAGGCCTTCCTGCGCCGCGACTACCATGTGCCGGGCAGCTTCGACGGGCCGGGCGCGTTGGTGGGCGCCGAGAATCTGGCCGACCGTCTTGCGCTGCCGCCGCCCCCCCGTTTTCCCGCATGATGAGATGGAACGAGAATGCCTGCCTTCCTGACCCTGCGCCGCCCCGCGCCGCCGCGCGCGATGATCCTGACCGGGGCGACCGGCGGGCTGGGGCTTGCGCTGACCGGGGCCTTCGCCGCACCCGGGCTGCACATGCTGCTGGCGGGGCGCGATCCCGACCGGCTGGCCGAGGCGGAGCGCATCGCCCGCGCGGGCGGCGCCATCCCCGAGCTTCTGACCGTGCCGCTGACCGATCCACGCGCCTTCGCCGCCGCGATCGCGGATTACGACCGCCGCCATCCGGTCGACCTGCTGCTGCTGAACGCCGGGGTGAAGACCGGGAACGATCAGGGCGAGGAACCGCTTGACCAGACCGAGCGCGTGATCGCCGTCAACCTGACCTCGGCCTTTCATGCGGTGCAGGCGGTGCTGCCGGGGATGCGGCAGCGGGGCCGGGGGCAGATCGCGCTGACAAGCTCGATGGCCGCGCTGTCGCCGCATGCCGATCTGCTCAGCTACACGGCGACCAAGGCGGCGCTACGCGGCTATGGCGCGGCGCTGCGGCGGAACCTGCGGGGCAGTGGGGTGCGGGTTTCTGTCATCACGCCGGGCTTCATCGACACGCCGATGACCGATCGCCAGATCGGCCCTGCGCCGATGATGATCCCGCCCGACCGCGCGGCGCGGATCATCCGCAACGGGCTGGCGCGGGGCAGGGCGAACATCACCTTTCCGCTGCTGCTGTGCCTGCTGATCCGGCTGGAAAACCTGCTGCCGAAGCCCCTAGCCGATCTGATCGACCGCCACTATCGCGGCACGATCATCCCCGATCCGGATGAGAAGAAGGCGAGGGCCGGGGGCGAGCCCTTCGCCAGATAGCCTTCGGCCAGACCTGTCGCGCATGATCCCGCCCGCGCGCCGGGGGCGTTTCGGCATGGATTAGGCCGAATCGCGCGGATCTGCCTGGACGCCGGGCCCGCACCACCTTGCCGCGATCCGGGCAGGGGGGGTCCGAAATCAGCAGGCCGGGCGGCGCATCCGCGGCGATTCCCGGACGGGCAGAGCCAAGGCATCGGTCCTTTGATCGTGCGTCGCGGTGGGCGGCCTTTCGGGTCCGGGCGCCTGAAGGGAGTCAATCGCGGCTTCGACGCGCCGCATCGGCATGGGAATTCATGGAATCCGGCGCGCCGATTCCCCGATTCCCGGCGGTTCCCTCGAATCACGCCTTGGTGAGCGGCCGTGATTCGAGGGAATCCGTGCTTGCCCTGTGGATTCCTTGCCACGCATCCGCAGGAAAATGGGAATGGATGGGAAAACCCGGCCGGTTTCCGCGGCGCAACATATGGTGGTCCGTTGCGCCTCTCTGCCCTATTTCTACCTCTTATCCCCAAGGTTATCCACAATACCTTGAGATATTAACGTTTGTGACACCAAATGTGCGGTGCCGTTTTCCATCTTGTCCCTCTTTTTCCCTTGATTTCCCATGTGCGCCCGTGGCATCAATTCCCCATCGAGAAGACGGGAACGGGGCAGCAAGACCCCACGGCGAGAAGAGCAGTTTCATACAGGCACCCGCTTCACGAAAACGAGATCCGGCGCGCGAGCGAGCAGCATCCCCAAGGTGGCGCGCGCAGCTGGACACCCAGTGATGGGACGAGGGCGGCGGATCGGGCAGTGGCAGCAGCCCGATCCGCCGTTTTCCTTAAAGGGCCCCGGCACCCCAAGACGCCGGATCACCAGGGGAACGGGACAGGGGAGCGCCAGGCTTGGCACGGCGGTTCAGAGGGTCGGAAACATTCAAGGTGGACGCGAAAGGTCGCGTTTCCATCCCGGCCTCCTTCCGCCGCGTGATCGAGGCGGGCGACCCCGACTGGCAGACCGGCAGCCGTCCCAACATCCTCATCGTCTATGGCGGACCCGAGCGGAAATACCTCGAGGTTTTCACCATGGAAGCGGTCTATGAAATCGACGATCAGATCGACGCGATGCAGCGCGGCACCGCCGAGCGCGCCGAGATCGAGGAACTGATGTATGCGCAGTCGCACCAGACCGACATCGACGGCGACGGGCGTCTGGTCCTGCCGCAGAAGCTGCGCGAGAAGATCGGCCTGAAGGGCGAGGCCTATTTCGCCTCGGCCGGGACCTCGTTCAAGATCTGGGATCCGGAAACCTACGCCGACGAACAGGCGGCCATCGCCGCCGCGCGCGCCGAAACCCGGCCCGAGGGATATGACCCGCTGATCCACCTGCCGCCGAAGGGGGCGGGGGCATGAGCGGGGCGCCGCACATTCCGGTTTTGCTGCGGCCGCTCCTCAAGGCGGTCGCACCTGTCTCGGGGGTCTGGCTGGACGGGACCTTCGGCGCGGGCGGCTATGCGCGCGGCCTGCTGGCGGCGGGGGCGGAAAAGGTCATCGGTGTCGACCGCGATCCGCTGGTCTTCGACATGGCCGCGGGCTGGCGGGGCGACTACGGCGACCGGCTGGAACTGGTCGAGGGGACGTTTTCGGAACTTGACGATTATGCGCGCGAGATCGCGCCCGACGGGCTTGACGGCGTCGTGCTGGACCTTGGCGTATCGTCGATGCAGCTCGATCAGGCGGAGCGCGGCTTTTCCTTCATGAAGGACGGGCCGCTCGACATGCGCATGTCGCAAGACGGGCCGTCGGCCGCCGACATCGTCAACCATGCGTCCGAGGGCGAGATCGCCGACATCCTCTATCATTACGGCGAGGAACGCGCCTCCCGCCGGATCGCGCGTGCCATCGTCGCGGCCCGCGCCATCGCGCCGTTTGAAACGACGCGCCAGCTGGTGCAGGTGGTCGAACGTTGCCTGCCGCGCCCGAAACCGGGGCAGAGCCATCCGGCGACGCGCAGCTTTCAGGCGTTGCGGATCGCGGTGAACGACGAATTCGGCCAGCTCATCGCCGGGCTGGAGGCCGCCGAGCGCGCGCTGAAGCCGGGCGGCAAGCTGGCGGTCGTGACCTTCCATTCGCTCGAAGACCGGGTGGTGAAGAGGTTCTTTCAGGAACGCTCGGGCCGCGCCGCTTCCGGGTCGCGCTATGCGCCCGAACAGGCGCATGTCGCCCCGGCCTTCGATCTGCTGACCCGCAAGCCGACCGGCCCCGACGATGACGAACTGGCGGAAAACCCCCGCGCGCGGTCCGCGCTGCTGCGGGTGGCGATCCGCACCGACGCCCCCGCGGGCCGCGCCGACCGCGCGACGCTCGGCCTGCCTGCCCTTGTTAGTGACACCGGACGAAGCCGATGAAAACGATCCTGTATCTTGCAACCGCCTTGTGCGTGATGGGGCTGGCCTTCTGGGCCTATCACGTGAACTACGCCACGCAGGACCGGCAATCGGAAATGCGCCGGATGAAGAACGAGATCGCCTCGCTTCAGGAGGGCCTTGGCGTGCTGCGCGCCGAATGGGCCTATCTGAACCGGCCCGACCGGCTGCGCGAGCTGGTGAACCTGAATTTCGCCTCGCTCGGCCTGCTGCCGCTGGCGCCCGAGCAGTTCGGATCCGCCGCGCAGGTGGCCTATCCCGCGCCGCCGATGCCGGATGAACCGCTGGTCGGCGGGCTTGACGTGCCCGTCCATACCGGCCGCGCCAAGACGATTGCCGTATCCCATGAAGTGGTGGAGGACCTGCCATGATCCGCACCCCGCTGCGCCCGCTGGCGCGTATCCTTTCGGCCCGCGAGAAGGGCGAGAACCCCGACGCGATCGAGCGCGAGAACATCCGCCTGCGCGGCGAGGCGATGCGCGAAACCGCGCGCTCGACCGCCGAGGGGCGGCTGTTCCTGATGGGGCTGGTGTTCCTTGCCGCCTTCGTCACCGTCTGCCTGCGGATGGGGACGCTCGCCGCCACCCCGGCGCAGGAACCGCAGGGCAACGGGCTTGGCCCGGCGATCCTCGCGCAGCGCGCCGATATCGTGGACCGCGAAGACCGGGTGCTGGCCACCAACCTCGTCACCCATGCGCTTTACGCGCAGCCGCCGATGATGATCGACCCGAAGGGCGTGGCCGACAAGCTGGTGAAGATCTTTCCCGATCTGAACCACGAGCGGCTCATCAAGGATTTCACCGGCGGGCGCAAATTCGTCTGGATCAAGAAGAAGATCAGCCCCGAGCAGATGCAGATGGTGCATGACATCGGTGATCCGGGCCTGCTGTTCGGCCCGCGCGAGATGCGGCTTTATCCGAACGGGGCGATCGCCTCGCATGTGCTGGGCGGCGCGCGCTTCGGGCAGGAGGGCGTGAATTCGGCCGAGGTGATCGGCACCGCGGGGGTGGAAAAGGCCTTCGACGGCTGGCTGCGCGATCCGGCCAACAACGGCGCGCCGCTGAAGCTGTCGATCGACCTGACCATCCAGTCGGCGGTCGAGGAGATCCTGTCCGGCGGCATGAGCCTGATGAACGCCAAGGGCGCCACGGCGATCATCATGGATGTGCATACGGGCGAGATCATCGCCATGGCCTCGCTGCCCGATTTCGATCCGAACGACCGGCCGCAGCCGCTGACCAAGGGCGATCCCTCGGACAGCCCGCTGTTCAACCGCGCGGTGCAGGGGGTGTATGAGCTTGGCTCGACCTTCAAGATCTTCGCGGTGGCCGAGGCGCTGGAACTTGGCCTCGTCTCGCCCACGACGATGATCCCGACGCAATCGCCGATGACCTGGGGCCGCTTCAAGATCCGCGATTTCCACAATTACGGCGCGCAGCTGTCGGTGACGGACATCATCGTGCAATCCTCGAACATCGGCACGGCGCGGATCGTGCAGATGATCGGGCCGCAGCGGCAGAAGGAATTCCTGGGCAAGATGGGCTTCCTCGCGCCGACTGCGGTCGAACTGGCCGAGGCGCCGACGGGCCGCCCGATCCTGCCGGCGAAATGGTCCGAGATCTCGTCCATGACCATCGGCTACGGGCACGGGCTGTCGGCCTCGCCGCTGCATCTGGCGGCGGCCTATGCGACGATCGCCAATGGCGGGCGCAAGGTCACGCCGACGCTGGTGCATGATCCGAAGCACGAGCCGGGCGAACAGGTGCTGTCGCCCGCGGTGGCAAAACGCGCGCTGGCGATGATGCGGGCGGTGGTGTCGCGGGGCACGGCCTCCTTCGCCGATGTGAAGGGCTATCAGGTCGCGGGCAAGACGGGTTCCGCCGACAAGGTGAAGCCGACCGGCGGCTACTACAAGGACAAGGTGATGGCGACCTTCGCCGGCACCTTCCCGGTCACCGATCCGAAATACGTGCTGGTCCTCAGCCTTGACGAAGGGTCCACCTTCGTCGCCGGTGAGGATCGCCGCACCGCCGGCTGGACCGCCGTGCCCGTCGCCGCCGAGGTGATCCGCCGCGTCGCGCCGCTTCTGGGGCTGCGGCCGGATCCGACGAAGCTGGAATCGCTCGACGGGATCCAGCTTGTCGCGGCGAAAAAGAACTAGGGGCGCGGCAGGGCGCCGATCGCCGGGGGCGGGCCAGACTTGCGTTGACCTGCCCTCCGACATTCCCGTAAATGCGGGCGGAATTCAGGGGGCACGAGATGGGCGACACGGGGACGAAAACGCTCGGCGAGCTGGGGCTGACCGCGCAATACGGGGCCGATGTGCCGCTGACGGGCCTTGCGGTCGACTCGCGCCGGGTCGCGCAGGGCTACCTGTTCGCCGCATTGCCGGGGGTCAAGGCGCATGGCGCGGAATTCGTCGGCGCGGCGCTGGAACAAGGGGCGGCGGCGATCCTGACCGACCGCGCGGGGGCCGAGATCGCGCAGCCCCTGCTGGCCTCGGCCACCGGCCCGGCCGGACGCGCCGTTCTGGTGGTGACGGAAGATCCGCGCCAGACGCTGGCCTATACCGCGGCGCTGTGGTTCGGCATGCAGCCGAAGACGATGGTGGCGGTGACCGGCACCAACGGCAAGACCTCGGTCGCGACCTTCACCCGGCAGATCTGGCAGCTTCTGGGCTATGAGGCGGCGAATATCGGCACCACGGGGGTCGAGGGCAGCTTCACCGCGCCCTCCGCCCATACCACGCCCGAACCGATCACCCTGCACCGCCTGCTGGCCGAGATGGCGAAGGCCGGGGTCGACCATGCGGCGATGGAGGCGTCCTCCCACGGGCTGGCGCAGCGGCGTCTGGACGGGGTGCAGCTTGCGGCGGCGGCCTTCACCAATTTCACGCAGGACCACCTCGATTACCACGCGACCTTCGAGGAATATTTCGCCGCCAAGGCGGGGCTGTTCACCCGCGTCCTGCCCGACGACGGCACGGCGGTCATCAATGTCGATGATCCCAAGGGGCAGGAACTGGTCAAATACGTCGAGGCGCGCGGCCAGCGGGCGATCCGCATCGGCCATGATCCGGATACCGAAATGCGCCTTCAGGGGCAGCGGTTCGACGCCTCGGGGCAGGATGTGCGGTTCCTGTGGCGCGGGCAGGCCCATATGGTGCGGCTGCCGCTGATCGGCGGCTTTCAGGCGATGAACGTGCTGACGGCGGCGGCGCTGGTGATCGCCTGCGGGGCCGAGGCGGAGCAGGTCTTTCGCGTTCTGCACCGGCTGACGACGGTGCGCGGCCGGATGCAGCTGGCCGCGACGCGCGAAAACGGCGCGACGGTGTTCGTCGATTACGCCCATACGCCGGATGCCGTGAAAACCGCGCTGACCGCGCTGCGCCCGCATGTTCTGGGCCGGATCGTCGCCATCGTCGGCGCAGGCGGCGACCGCGACCGCAGCAAGCGCCCGCTGATGGGGCGCGCGGCGGCGGAGCACGCCGATCTGGTCATCGTCACCGACGACAACCCCCGCACCGAGGACCCCGCCGCGATCCGCGCCGCCGTTCTGGAAGGCGCCGGCCCCGAGGCGCAGGAGGTCGGCGACCGCGCCGAGGCGATCCTGCGCGGTGTCGATGCGCTGGCGCCCGGCGACGCGCTGCTGATCATGGGCAAGGGACATGAAAAGGGGCAGGTCATCGGCACCGACGTCTTCCCTTTCGACGATGCCGAACAGGCGTCGATCGCGGTGGCCGCGCTCGACGGCAAGATCTGAGGGAAACACCATGACGCTCTGGACCTCCGACGACGCGGCCCTTGCCACTTCGGGCCGCGTGACCCGCCCGTTCCGGGTGGAGGGGATCTCGATCGACACGCGCTCGATCCGTCCGGGCGATCTGTTCGTGGCGCTGAAGGATGTGCGCGACGGCCATGATTTCGTGGCCGAGGCGCTGCGCAAGGGCGCCGCCGCGGCGCTGGTCAGCCGCATCCCCGAGGGCTGTTCCGAGGATGACCCGCTGCTGATCGTGCCCGACGTGCTGGCGGCGCTGACGGATCTGGGCCGGGCCGGGCGGGCGCGGACCAAGGCGCGGGTGATCGCGGTGACGGGATCGGTCGGCAAGACCTCGACCAAGGAAATGCTGCGCGCCGTCCTGTCGCATCAGGGCAGGGTCCATGCGGCTGAGGCGAGCTTCAACAACCACTGGGGCGTGCCGATCACGCTGGCGCGGATGCCGGTCGATACCGATTTCGCGGTGATCGAGATCGGCATGAACCACCCCGGAGAGATCGACCCCCTGACCCGGCTGACCCGGCCCCATGCGGCGATGATCACCACCGTCGCCGCCGCGCATCTGGAGGCTTTCGTCGACATCCGCGGCATCGCGCGGGAAAAGGCGGCGATCTTCAACGGGCTGGAACCCGGCGGGATCGCGGTCGTGCCGCAGGGGCTGGAGGTCAGCCGCATCCTTCTGTATGCCGCGCGCCGTCACGCGGGCCGGGTGGTGACCTTCGGGCCGGGGCGCGGCGCCGATTACCGGTTGACCAAGGTCCAGATCGAGGGCGATGCCACCATCGTGCAGGCCCGCCACGGGGGAAAACCCTTCATCTACAAGGTGATGACGCCGGGACGGCATTTCGCGATGAACGGCCTTGGGGTGATCGCGCTGGTCGAGGCGCTTGGCGTCGATCCCGCCGTCGCGGTGATGGATCTGGCGAACTGGTCGCCGCCGCGGGGGCGCGGCTCGCGCGAGCGGATCTTCATGGACATTCTGGACGAGGGGCAGAGCTTCGATCTGTTCGACGATGCGTTCAACGCCAATCCGGCCTCGCTTGGCGCGGCGCTCGACGTGCTGGCGGGGGCGAAGCCGCGCGACGGCGTGGGGCGGGTGATGCGTGGGCGCCGGGTGGCGTTTCTGGGCGACATGCTGGAACTCGGCCCCGAGGAACATGCGCTTCATGCGCAGATCGCGGCGCATCCGGCGATGCGGGTGATCGATGTCGTGCATTGCGCCGGGCCGCTGATGCGCGACCTGTGGGAGGCATTGCCGCAGGAAAAGCGGGGCGACTGGTATCCGACCGCGCAGGAACTGGCGGCCCGCGCCCCCCATCTGATCGACGCGGGGGATGTGGTGCTGGTCAAGGGATCCAAAAGCTCAAAGGTGAGCCTTGTGGTTGACGCCTTGCGCAAACTGCGCCAACCCGGCGCCGCCGAGATTTTCAGGGGATAAGAGTAATGCTGTACTGGCTGGCCAACCTGTCGAGCGGGGGTGACCTGTTCAACCTGTTCCGCTACATCACCTTCCGCGCCGGGGCGGCCTTCTTCACCGCGCTGATCTTTGGCTTCCTGTTCGGGCGGCCGCTGATCGACATGCTGCGCAGGAAGCAGGGCAAGGGCCAGCCGATCCGCTCGGACGGGCCGCAGACGCATCTGTCGAAGGTCGGCACGCCGACGATGGGGGGGCTGCTGATCCTCTCGGCGCTCTTGGTGTCGACGCTGCTGTGGGCGCGGCTCGACAATCCCTATATCTGGATCGTGATGGGCGTTACCTATGGCTATGCGCTGATCGGTTTCGCCGACGACTATGCCAAGGTGACCAAGCAGAACGTCAAGGGCGTCAGCTCGCGCACGCGGCTGATCCTCGGGCTGGTTCTTGCGGCGCTGGCGGCGGCGGCGGCGGCCTGGGTGCATCCGGCGGACCTGCGGTTCCAGCTGGCGCTGCCGGTGTTCAAGGACGCGCTGATCAATCTGGGCATCGTGTTCATCCCCTTCGCCATGCTGGTGATCGTGGGGGCGGCGAATGCGGTCAACCTGACCGACGGGCTTGACGGGTTGGCGATCATGCCGGTGATGATCGCGGCGGCGACGCTGGGGGCGATCGCCTATGTTGTGGGGCGCGCCGACTTCACCCAATATCTGGGCGTGCATTTCGTGCCCGGCACCGGGGAACTGCTGGTCTTCTGTTCGGCGCTGATCGGCGGGGGGCTGGGCTTCCTGTGGTACAACGCGCCGCCGGCGGCGGTGTTCATGGGCGATACCGGGTCGCTCGCGCTTGGCGGCGCGATCGGGGCGATCGCCGTCTGCACCAAGCACGAACTGGTGCTGGCGATCGTCGGCGGCCTTTTCGTGGTCGAGGCCCTGTCGGTCATCATCCAGGTCGCCTATTTCAAGAAGACCGGCAAGCGCGTTTTCCTGATGGCGCCGATCCACCACCATTTCGAGAAGAAGGGCTGGGGCGAGGCGCAGATCGTGATCCGGTTCTGGATCATCTCCCTCGTGCTGGCGCTGATCGGTCTGGCGACGCTGAAGATCCGCTGAGAATTTGCGCCGCTTTCGCGGCGCCGTAGCAGGGGGGCCTTCTGCCCCCCTCTTTCGTTCGTGCCGAACGAAATTCACCCCCCGAGGATATTTCTGGAAAGATGAAAGCAGGAAGGGGGCGGAATTCCCTTTTCCCTTCATTCTTCCTGAAATATCCCACGGGGGTGCGGGGGTGTGAAACCCCTGCCTGCGACGTGGGGGCATGATGATTCCGGTTCAGGGATACAAGGGCCACAAGGTGGCTGTTCTGGGGCTTGGCCGGTCGGGGCTGGCGACGGCTGCGGCATTGCGGGCCGGCGGGGCGGAGCCGCTTTTGTGGGACGACAGCCCGGAGGCGCGCGCGCGGGCCGAGGCGGCGGGCTGGACCTGCCACGACCTGACGCGCGAGGGGGCCTTTCACGGGGTGGCGGCGCTGATCACCTCGCCGGGGATTCCGCATCTTTATCCGCAGCCGAACCGTGTCATTGCCGCCGCGATGGAGCAGGGGATCCCGGTCGACAACGACATCGGGCTGTTCTTCCGGTCCTGGGCGACGGCGGGCTGGGACGATTTCACCACCACGCCGCGCACCGTCTGCGTCACCGGATCGAACGGCAAGTCCACGACCACGGCGCTGATCCATCACATCCTCGACCATGCCGGGCGGCCGACGCAGATGGCGGGCAACATCGGGCGCGGCGTTCTGGACATCGAGCCCGCGCAGGATGGCGAGGTCGTCGTGCTGGAACTGTCGAGCTACCAGACCGACCTTGCCCGGGCGCTGACGCCGGATATCGCCGTTTTCACCAACCTCTCGCCCGATCATTTCGACCGGCATGCGGGGCTGGGGGGCTATTTCGCGGCGAAGCGGCGGCTGTTCGTCGAGGGCGGGCCGGATCGTGCGGTGATCGGCGTCGACGAAAAGGAAGGCGTCTTTCTGGCGAACCAGATCGCCACCTCGCGCGAGGATGACCGGGTGATCCGCATTTCTTCGGCAAAGAAGCTGGGCGATTTCGGCTGGTCGGTCTTTGCGCGCAAGGGCTTTCTGGCGGAATGGCGCAAGGGGCGGCAGGTGGGCTCGATCGACCTGCGCGACATCGCCGGGCTGCCGGGCGCGCACAATCACCAGAACGCCTGCGCGGCTTATGCGGCGTGCCGCAGTCTGGGCATCGCGCCGAAGGTGATCGAGGAGGCGTTCCACAGCTTCAAGGGGCTGCCGCACCGTTCGCAGACCATCGCTGTCAAGCGCGGTGTGCGTTACGTCAACGATTCCAAGGCCACCAATGTCGACAGCGCGGAAAAGGCGCTGGAGGCGTTTTCCAACATCCGCTGGATCGCCGGGGGGCTGGGCAAGGAAGGCGGGGTCAAGTCGCTTCAGCCGCATCTGGGCCATGTGCGCAAGGCCTATTTCATCGGCCATTCGGGGCGGGATTTCGCGCTGGAACTCGACGGGCTGGACCATGAGATCTGCGAGACGATGGAGCGCGCGGTGCGGCGCGCGGCCGAGGACGCCGAGCCGGGCGATACCGTCCTGCTGGCCCCCGCGGCGGCGAGTTTCGACCAGTACAAGAGCTTCGAGAAGCGCGGCGATCATTTCGCCGAACTGGTCGTGGCGCTGCCGGACTGAGCTAGAAGAGCTTGGCCGAGGTTTCCTTGAGCACCTCGGCCGAGCGGCGCAGCCCGGCCGCCTCATCGGGCGACAGATCGGGGGCGAGCGTGCCGATCACGCCTTTCGATCCCACCACCCGCGGCAGGCTGAGCGCGACGTCCTGCACGCCCTCGACCTCGGGCGTGACGATGGAACAGGACAGGACCGAGGATTGGTCGTTCCGCACCGCCTGCACGATCCGCGCGAGACCGGCGCCGATGCCATACCATGTGGCCCCCTTGCCCTCAATGATCCGATAGGCGGCCTGGCGCACGCCCGCGTCGATCCGGTCGCGCACCTCGTCGGTGATCGCGGCGCCAAGCTGTGCGCCGAAGCGCGCCACCGTTTCCGTGCCGACGCGGGCCGAGGACCACACAAGCACCTCGCTGTCGCCATGTTCGCCCAGCACATAGGCATGGACCGATCCCGCCGCGATGCCCAGATGCGCGCCAAGCAGCGTGCGGAACCGCGCGGTGTCGAGAATCGTGCCCGAGCCGATCACCCGTTCGGGCGGCAGGCCGGAGGCGCGCAGCGCCACCTCGGTCATGATGTCGACGGGATTCGAGGCGACCAGCAGCAGCGCATCGGGCGCGGCCTTGATAACGCGCGCGACGACCTCGGAAAACACCTCGGCGTTGCGGCTGAGCAGGCTGAGGCGGCTCTCGCCCGGTTTCTGCGGCACGCCGGCGGCCAGAATCACCACCGTCGCCCCGGCAAGATTGTCGTAATCCCCCGCCAGAACCCGGCAGGGATGGGCGAAGGGCACCGCATGGGCGATATCCTCGGCCTGCGCCACGGCGAGCGCGGGCTTGTAATCGACAAGGACGATCTCGCTTGCCCCGCCGGTCAGCGCGATCGCATAGCCCGCGGCCGAGCCGACCATTCCGGCCCCGACGATTCCGACTTTCATGCCCGCCTCCCTGTGATGCCCGGTGAAGGGTCGCATGTTCGGGGCGCCGCGTCACCCGCCAAGGGGGCCGGGGCGGCGGCCGCGCGGGAAACCGCATTCGCCTTGGGCGGAAATCGGGGAAAGCGCCTTCGGACGCGCCGATTCCGCCTTGTTCCCCTGTTCAGGCAAAATGCTTTGCGCTAGAATAAACGTCAGACCCGGAAAAACGGGCGTATTCGAGGCAGCATCGGCGGTAAGCCATGACAGAAATGGTGTTCGGCACCGCGCCTGTAAAGGCGGGTGAACCGGTCCTCCCCCGTTGGTGGCGGACGATCGACAAATGGGCGCTTTCGGCGATTCTGATCCTGTTCGGGGTCGGGATGCTGCTGGGGCTTGCGGCCTCGGTGCCGCTGGCGGAAAAGAACAACCTCGAACCCTTCTACTACGTCAAGCGGCAGGCCTTCTTCGGGGTCACCGCGCTGATCGTGATGCTGGGCCTGTCGATGCTGAGCCCGGTCAAGGTGCGGCGCATCGGGGTGATCGGCTTCTTCTTCGCCTTCGCCGCGCTGCTGGCCCTGCCGGTCTTCGGCACGGATTTCGGCAAGGGCGCGGTGCGGTGGTTCTCGCTCGGTTTCGCGTCGTTCCAGCCGTCGGAGTTCCTGAAACCCGGCTTCGTCATCATCGCCGCATGGTTCATCGCCGCGGCGCATGAGGTGGCGGGGCCGCCCGGGCGGCTCTATTCCTTCATCCTCGCGGGGATCATCGTCACGCTGCTGGCGATGCAGCCGGACTTCGGTCAGGCCTCGCTGGTGCTGTTTTCCTGGATGGTGATGTATTTCATCGGCGGTGCGCCGATCTTCCTGCTGGCCTGCGTGGCGGGGATCACCGCGGCCGGCGGCTTCTTTGCCTACAACACCTCGGACCACTTTGCCCGCCGGATCAATGGCTTCCTGTCGTCGGAAATCGATCCGCGCACGCAGATCGGCTACGCGACGAACGCCATTCAGGAGGGCGGCTTCTTTGGCGTCGGCGTGGGTGAGGGGACGGTGAAATGGTCGCTGCCCGACGCGCATACCGACTTCATCATCGCCGTGGCGGCCGAGGAATACGGCCTTTTGCTGGTGATGGCGATCATCGCGCTTTACGCCCTGATCGTGACGCGCTCGCTGTTGCGGCTGATGCGCGAACGCGACCCGTTCACCCGGCTGGCGGGGGCGGGGCTGGCCTGCACCTTCGGCGTGCAGGCGCTGATCAACATGGGCGTGGCGGTGCGTCTGCTGCCGGCCAAGGGGATGACGCTGCCCTTCGTCAGCTATGGCGGATCGTCGGTCATCGCCTCGGGCATCACGCTGGGATTCCTGCTGGCGCTGACACGATCGCGGCCGCAGGGCGAGATATCCGACATTCTCGCGCGGCGCGCCCAGCAATAACGGCAGGAGGCCGAGATGTCAGACAGTCAACTGCCCCTCCTACTCATCGCGGCGGGCGGCACCGGGGGGCATATGTTCCCGGCGCAGGCTCTGGCCGAGGCGATGGTGCGGCGGGGCTGGCGGGTGAAGCTGTCGACCGACGCGCGCGGGGCGCGCTACGCGGGCGGCTTTCCCCATGTGGTCGAGGTGGAGGAGGTGTCCTCCGCCACCTTCTCGCGGGGGGGGGCGCTGTCGCGTCTGACGGTGCCGTTCCGTATTCTGGGCGGGATCTTTTCCGCGACGATGCGCAACATCTCGGACCGGCCGAATGTGGTGGTGGGATTCGGCGGCTATCCGACGATCCCGGCGCTGAGTTCGGCCTGGGTTCTGCGGGTGCCGCGGGCGATCCATGAACAGAATGGCGTGATGGGCAAGGTGAACCGGATCTTTGCCAAACATGTCAGCGCCTTTGCCTGCGGCACATGGCCCACCGATCTGCCGCCGGGCGTCGAGGGGGTGCATATCGGCAACCCCGTGCGCGGCGCGGTGCTGGAACGGCATGGCGCGCCCTATATCCCGCCGGGCGATTATCCGATGTCGATTCTGGTGATCGGCGGCTCGCAAGGCGCCCGGGTCCTGTCCGAGGTCGTGCCCGAGGCGCTGTCGCTGCTGCCCGACCGCGTCCGCGGGCTGCTGCGCGTCTCGCATCAGGCCCGGCCCGAGGATCTGGAACGTGTCGTCGCCACCTATGCCGAAGCGGGGATCGAGGCGGACGTCCAGCCCTTCTTCCGCGACGTGCCGCGCCGGCTGGCGGATTGCCAGCTGGTGATCTCGCGCTCCGGGGCGTCTTCGGTCGCGGATATTTCGGTGGTCGGGCGGCCCTCGATCCTGATTCCCTATGCCGCGGCGACGGGCGATCACCAGACGGCGAATGCCCGCGGTCTGGTGGATGCGGGGGCGGCGATCCTTGTGCCGGAATCGGCCGCGACGCCGGAATCGCTGGCCGAACAGGTCGCGCTGGTGCTGGACAATCCGGGCGGCGCGCTGCACATGGCGCAGTCGGCGCTTGGCTATGGCATCCCGGATGCGACCGAGCGCCTTGTCGCCATCGTTGAAGAACTCGCAGGATATACATCATGACCGCCGCCGCCACCAAGCTGCCCGGGGAACTCGGGCCCATCCATTTCATCGGGATCGGCGGGATCGGCATGTCGGGCATCGCCGAAGTGCTGATGACGCTGGGTTACCGGGTGCAGGGGTCGGATGCGAAAGCGTCGAAGATCACCGACCGGCTGGTGACGCTTGGCGCCACCTTCTTTGAGGGGCAGCGGTCCGACAATATCACCGACGAGGTCGGGGTCGTGGTGATTTCCTCCGCGATCAAGCCGGGCAATCCGGAGCTGGAAGAGGCCCGCCGCCGTCATCTGCCCGTCGTGCGCCGCGCCGAGATGCTGGCCGAGTTGATGCGGCTGAAGTCGAACATCGCCATCGCCGGGACGCATGGCAAGACGACGACGACGACCCTTGTGGCGACGCTGCTGGACAAGGGCGGCTTCGATCCGACCGTCATCAACGGCGGGATCATCCATGCCTATGGCTCGAACGCGCGGGCGGGTGCGGGCGAATGGATGGTGGTCGAGGCGGATGAATCGGACGGCTCCTTCAACCGGCTGCCCGCGACCATCGCCATCGTCACCAACATCGACCCGGAACATATGGAGCACTGGGGCTCGATCGAGAACCTGCGCAAGGGCTTTTACGATTTTGTCACCAATATCCCGTTCTACGGGCTGGCGGTCTGCTGCACCGACCACCCCGAGGTGCAGGCGCTGGTCGGCCGCGTCACCGACCGCCGCGTCACCACCTTCGGCTTCAACGCGCAAGCGGATGTGCGGGCGGTGAACCTGAGCTATCACGACGGCAGCGCGCATTTCGACGTGCTCTTGCAGCACGAGGGCAAGGATGTGGCGATCGAGGGCTGCACCCTGCCGATGCCCGGCGATCACAACGTCTCCAACGCGCTGGCGGCCGTGGCGGTGGCGCGGTATCTGGGCATGAAGCGCGAAGAGATCCGCGAGGCGCTGGCCGCCTTCGGCGGCGTCAACCGGCGCTTCACCAAGGTCGGCGAGGTTCTGGGCGGCGTCACCGTCATCGACGACTACGGCCACCACCCGGTCGAGATCGCCGCCGTGCTGAAGGCCGCGCGGCAATATGTGTCGGGCACGCCCGGCGCCCGCGTGATCGCGGCGCATCAGCCGCACCGCTATTCCCGCCTGCACAATCTGTTCGACGATTTCTGCACCTGCTTCAACGAAGCCGATGTGGTCGCCATCGCCGAGGTCTATGCCGCGGGCGAGGAGCCGATCCCCGGCGCGACGCGCGACGATCTGGTCGCCGGGCTGATCCGCCACGGTCACCGCCACGCCCGCGCCCTGCTGAACGAGGACGATCTGGCCCGGCTGGTCAAGGAACAGGCGCGGCCCGGCGATATCGTCGTCTGCCTTGGCGCGGGGACGATCTCGGCTTGGGCGAATGCGCTGCCCGCGAAACTGGGAAACTGAGATGAGCCCTGCGCGCCGCGACCGCTGTGCGGGTCCGGCGCAGGGGACGGAAACCGAAAGATGATCCTGTCGATCGCGTTCACCTGCCTCTGGGCGGCCTGCACGGGGCTGATCCAGGTCGGTCCCTACCGCTATCACTGGCCGGTCGCCTGGGGGCTGATCTGCATCGGCGTGCCGCTGCTGGGGTGGGTCACCTTCCAGAACGGGCCGGTCATCGGCCTGCTGGCGCTGCTTGGCGGCGTCTCGGTCCTGCGCCTGCCGGTGCGCAGCCTGATGCAGCCCGCGCAGGGGCGCGGCTGAGGGACGAGAGTTCCCGAAAGATTGTCCTGTGGCTTGCGGGTGTCAGGGCCGTGCCCCCTGCGCCTGTGGATGGCGGGGAGGGGGCCAGCCCCCTCGGCGCAAGCGCCTCACCCCCGGGATATTTATGGAAACACGAAGGGAGAAGATCGCGTTGGGTGGTTCCGAACGCGCGCCTGAATCATTTCGTCCATTAGGCGGATAGGACGCGGGAAAGGGCAGCGATATTGGGGGGAAAGAAAAAGGGGGAGCGTATGGGCCCACGCCTCCCCCTTCTGGTCTTTCAGGTCGTGATCGGAGTCTACACACGACGCTCAAGGATGACGGCCGCGAATTTTTCGGAGTCTGGTTCGCTGCCGTTACCGCTAACATAAGCGAATCGTCGCGCTTGCGCAAGGGAAATGTTTGGCGATAGGAAGGAAGACGTCCCACAGAAAGGTTTCCGGTTGGCCCGTTCTCCTGTCGATTCCCGCCGCCCCCTGACCCTGCGCGATGTCTCCGAAGCGTCCGGCGTTTCCGAGATGACGGTCAGCCGTGTGCTGCGCAATCGCGGCGATGTGTCGGACAGCACACGCGAAAAGGTGCTCGAGGCGGCGCGGATGCTGGGCTATGTGCCGAACAAGATCGCGGGGGCGCTGGCTTCGCAGCGGGTGAATCTGGTGGGGGTGGTGATTCCGTCGCTGTCCAACCTCGTCTTCCCCGAGGTGCTGGGCGGCATTTCGGCCGAACTCGACGACACCGGGTTGCAGCCTGTCGTTGGCGTCACCGCCTATCTGCCGGAAAAGGAAGAGACGGTCCTGTATGAAATGCTGTCGTGGCGCCCTTCGGGGATGATCGTCGCGGGGCTGGAGCATTCGGAAACCGCGCGGGCGATGCTGCGCAATTCCGGCGTGCCGGTGGTCGAGATCATGGATACCGACGGCGAGGGGGTCGATTCGGTCGTCGGCATCTCGCATCGCCGTGCCGGGCGGCAGATGGCGGCGGCGATCGTTGCCGCGGGCTATCGCCGGATCGGGTTTCTGGGCACCAAGATGCCGCTCGACCATCGGGCGCGCAAGCGGCTTGAAGGGTTTCAGGAAGGGCTGGCCGAGGCGGGCCTGCAGCTTGCCGATACCGAGTTCTATTCCGGTGGCTCGGCCCTGAAAAAGGGGCGGGAGATGACGCAGGCCATCCTGTCGCGCACGCCGGATCTGGATTTCCTGTATTATTCCAATGACATGATCGGCGCCGGCGGGCTTTTGTGGTGCCTTGAGAACGGCTATGATGTGCCCCGCCAACTGGGGCTGGCCGGGTTCAACGGGGTGGACCTGCTGGAGGGGCTGCCGCGGCGTCTGGCGACGATGGATTCGTGCCGGCGCGAGATCGGCGCCAAGGCCGCGCAGATCATCGCCGGGCGGCCGCATTCGGGCGTCATCGGCGGCGAGGTGATCGAACTGACCCCGGTGATCCAGCCCGGCGACACGATCCGGCGCGCCTGAGCCGTCAGTGCCGCGCCTGCCAGCTCGCCGAAGCGCGCTGACGGGTGTAGAATTCCCCCATCAGCCCGATCATCATCAGCGCCAGCCCGACATACAGCGGATACTGCCAGTTCGAGAAATGCGGGTTGTAATTGATGAAGGTGAAGCCCCGCGCCTGATCGATGGTGTGGAACAGCGGGTTCCAACTGAACATCATCAGGATCTTGTGCGGCAGCGTATTGGCGAGGAAGAACTTGCCCGAGGCGATCATGTTCACCCGCGTATAGATCTGCATGGCGATTCCGGCGGCATCCGGCGCCCAGGGTTTGAGCGCCAGGAAGATGACCCCGACCGCGACGCCGCTGAACCACGCCAGCAGCAGCATGGCGAAGGCCCCGACCCAGTTGTAGATGGTGATCTGCACGAAGGCGGCGTGGTAGATGAACAGGATCGTCATCGCCGACAGGACCTGCAGGTAAAGCGTGCCGAGCGCCGCCGAGGCAATGGCGATCGCGGGCGTCATCGGCGCGTGTTTCATCATCGCCGAGGCGGGCCCTTCGGAGGCGAAGACCGCCCCCACCGCCTTCACATGGGTCATGTAAAGGAAGATCCCGGTCATGATATACAGGATGAAATCGCCGCGCAGCGCCACCGTCTGCATGCCCAGAAGCGTCATCATCAGATAGAACGAGCCGACCAGCACAACCGTCTGGAAGATGTTCTTCAAAAGCCCGATGAAGGCATTGCCATGCGCCTGCCGGACATTGCGCACCGTCGCGTGATAGATCAGCTCCAGCGTGCTGAACGCCGATGCAAGGCCGCCTCTGCGTCGCTTCACCCTGAACATGCCTGATCCTTGCCGGCTGGAACGTTGTCGTGACTGTATCTTGCCGATCCGGCCGTGGCAGATCATAACTTCGGGACCAATTCATGGCAATCACCGGGGTTCCGGCGGGAGTGAACGATGGATCTTGAACGTCTTGCCTTTGTCCTGCGGCGTCTTGCGCTGGATGCGGGGGACCGGATCATGGAGGTCTACCATTCGTCGGAATTCGAGGTGCGGCAGAAATCCGATGCCTCGCCGGTGACCGAGGCGGACGAGGCGGCCGACCGGCTGATCTCGGAAGGGCTGGCCGAGGCCTTTCCGCAGATGCCGCTGGTGACCGAGGAACAGGCCGCAAGCCATCTGCAATCGGTCAGCACCTTCCTGATCGTCGATCCCTTGGACGGGACCAAGGAATTCGTGCAGCGGCGCGGCGATTTCACCGTCAACATCGCCTATGTCGAAAACGGCGTGCCGGTGCGCGGCGTGGTCTATGCCCCGGCGAAGGGGCGGCTGTTCTACACGCTCGCCGATGGCCGTTCGGTCGAGGAGATCGGCCCCGGTTTCCACAAGGATGTGGTGGGCGAACAGCGGCCGCTGATGGTGTCCGTGCCCGACAATCGGGCGTTGCGCGTGGTCGCGTCGAAATCCCACCGCGATCCGGCGACGGATGCCTATATCGCGCAATATGCGGTGCAGGAGATGACCTCGGCCGGGTCGTCGCTGAAATTCTGCCTTGTCGCGGCGGGGGAGGCGGACCTGTATCCCCGCCTTGGCCGCACGATGGAATGGGACACGGCGGCGGGCGATGCGGTGCTGCGCGGGGCAGGGGGCAAGATGGTCCGGCTTGAGGATCACGCGCCCTTCACCTATGGCAAACCCGGCTTCGAGAATCCCTTCTTCATCGCCTATGCTCCCGGCGTCCTTCTGGTGAAATAATGTCCGTCCTGATCGTCATTCCCGCCCGCTATGCCTCGACCCGCTATCCGGCAAAGCCGCTTGTGCCGCTGACCGGGGCGGACGGGGTTCCGAAAACGCTGATCCGCCGCAGCTGGGAGGCGGCGCTGTCGGTTTCCGGGGCGGACCGGGTTGTGGTCGCCACCGACGACGACCGCATCCGCGCCGAGGCCGAGGGATTCGGCGCCGAGGTGGTGATGACCTCCCCCGACTGCGCCAACGGCACCGAACGCTGCGCCGAGGCGCTGGACCGGATCGGCGGCGATTACGAGATGGTCGTGAACCTGCAGGGCGATGCGCCGCTGACCCCCGCCTGGTTCATCGAGGATCTGGTCGCGGGCCTGCGCGCCCACCCCTGGGCCGAGCTGGCGACGCCGGTGCTGCGCTGCGAGGGGGCGATGCTGGCCTCGCTGCGCGAGGACCGCGCACAGGGGCGCGTGGGCGGCACGACGGCGGTCTTCGGGGCGCTGAACCGGGGGATCTACTTCTCGAAAGAGGTGATTCCCTTCACCGCCGGAACCTATGCCCCGCATGATCCCACCCCGGTCTTTCACCATGTCGGCGTCTACGCCTACCGGCCGGACATCCTGCGCGCCTATCCGAACTGGCCGGTCGGTCCGCTGGAAGGGCTGGAGGGGCTGGAACAGCTCCGCTTCCTCGAAAACGCCCGCGCGGTGCTCTGCGTCGAGGTCGAGGCGCGGGGTCGACAATTCTGGGAACTGAACAATCCCTCGGACGTTCCCAAGATTGAGCGAATGATGGCCGAGATGGGCATTTCCTGACATCACGTCATATTTGTGACGCCATTTCGTGCGCATCTCGGCGAAAAGGCGCGAAAGGTAAATGGTTTCTTACTGCCGCCGCTTGAGATGCTTCGTTTTTCGGCGGATGATACCGCCGCCAATTCACGGATCATGAACGGTCCACAACTATAGGTGCTATATGAAACGCAAGGTCACGAAAGCGATTTTCCCCGTCGCCGGCCTCGGGACCCGCTTCCTGCCCGCGACGAAGGCGATCCCGAAAGAGATCCTGACGCTGGTGGACCGTCCGTTGATCCAATATGCGATCGATGAAGCGCGCGCCGCGGGCATCACCGATTTCATCTTCGTGACGTCGCGGGGCAAATCCGCGCTGGAAGACTATTTCGACGATGCGCCCGAACTGGAAGCCGCGCTGAACAAGCCGAGCAAGGCGCATCTGCTGAAACTGCTCGAAGCGACGAAGATGCATTCGGGCGAAATCGCCTATGTGCGGCAGAACCGGCCGCTCGGCCTTGGCCATGCCGTCTGGTGCGCCAAGAAGCTGGTGGGCGACGAGCCCTTTGCCGTGCTGCTGACCGACGACGTGATCGCCGCCGAAAAGCCCTGCCTCGCGCAGATGATGGAAGCCTATGAGGAAACCGGCGGCAACATCGTCGCCGCGATGGAAGTGCCGCGCGACCGCACCTCGTCCTACGGCATTCTGGACGTCAAGCAGGACATGGGCTCGCTGGTCTCGGTCAAGGGCATGGTCGAGAAGCCGCAGGCCGAGGATGCGCCCTCGAACCTCGCGGTGATCGGGCGCTATATCCTGAACAACAGCGTCATGGAAAACCTGAACAAGCTGAAGACCGGCACGGGCGGCGAAGTGCAGCTGACCGATGCGATCGCCGACGAACTGACCAAGGGCAATCCGGTCTACGGCTGCCGCTTCCGCGGGCAGCGCTACGACTGTGGCTCCAAGGCGGGCTTCCTGCAGGCGACCGTGGCCTTCGGCCTCGCGCGGGAGGATCTGCGCGAAGAGTTCGAGCATTTCCTCGGTGATGTCATGGCGATGCGCGCGGCCGCGGAATAAGGGCGATGACCAAGCATGTTCTGGTGACGGGGGGTGCGGGCTATATCGGCTCGCACGCCTGCAAGGCCCTGCGGAACGCGGGCTATGTGCCGGTGACCTTCGATTCCCTGCTGACGGGATGGGAAGGCGCGGTGAAGTTCGGCCCGTTCGAACAGGGCGATCTGGCCGACCGTGCGCGGCTGGACGAGGTTTTCGCGAAGTGGAAACCCGTCGCCGTCATGCATTTCGCCGCGCTCAGCCTTGTCGGCGAATCGATGAAGGATCCGGGCAAATACTGGCGCACCAATGTGTTGTGCGCGCTGAACCTGATCGAGGCGGCGGTGGTGGCGAACTGCAGGCAGTTCGTCTTTTCCTCGACCTGCGCGACCTATGGCGATCAGGACGGCGTGCTGCTGGATGAAAACGCCCGGCAGTTGCCGATCAACGCCTATGGCGGATCGAAGCGCGCGATCGAGGACATGCTGCGCGATTTCGGCGCCAGCGACGGGCTGCGCTCGGTCATCTTCCGCTACTTCAACGTTGCGGGCTGCGATCCGGAGGCCGAGATCGGCGAGAATCACGAACCCGAGACCCATCTGATCCCGCTGATGCTGGATGCGATCGACGGGCGGCGCCCGGCGCTGACGGTGTTCGGATCGGATTATCCGACGCCGGATGGCACCTGCATCCGCGATTATGTGCATGTGTCCGATCTGGTGGATGCGCATGTCCTTGGCCTGAAATGGCTGGAGGATGGCAAGCCTTCGGATGTGTTCTGCCTCGGCTCCGGCACCGGCTTTTCGGTGCGCGAGGTGATCGCCAAATCCCGTGCGGTCACCAACCGCGACGTGCCGATCATCGAGGGGGAACGCCGTCCGGGCGATGCCGCCTCGCTGGTCTGCGGTTCGACCAAGGCGGTGAAGGAACTGGGTTGGCAACCCAAGCGCAGCGATCTGGAAACCATGATCGCCGACGCCTGGCGCTGGCATCAAAGCCCGCGGTTCGGGGCCTGATCCCGAACCGGAGGCGGATGGATCTGCTGTCCGATATCATCCGCCGCTATCGGCTGCGCGTGAAGCGGCGCAAGCTGCTGTGGCGCGCGATCAAGGCCCGCCGCCGGTTGCAGCCGGTCTGCGACCGGACGGCGGGGATCGCGCCGGGGGATATCCTGCTGTTCGCCTGCCTGCGGAACGAAGCCGCGCGCCTGCCGTTCTTACTGCGCCATTACCGCGACCTCGGGGTCAGCCATTTCCTGATCGTGGACAATGCCAGCACCGACGCCACCGCCGCGCTGTTGCGGGCGGAGCCTGGCGTTTCGCTGTGGCGCGCCGAGGGCAGCTACCGCGCCGCGCGCTTCGGGATGGACTGGATCAACGGGCTGCTGATGCGCCACGGCAACGGGCACTGGTGCCTGACGGTCGATGCGGATGAGATCCTGATCCTGCCGACCGACCGCACCCCCGCCCTGCCGGCGCTGACCGCGTGGCTCGACGCGCAGGGGGCGGATTGCATGGCGGCGCTGATGCTGGATCTGTATCCGCGCGGGCCGTTGTCGTCTGCCCGGTGCGCGCCGGGGGCGGATCCCGCCACGGTGCTGGATCACTACGATCCCTGCGGATACGACTGGGAATACCAGCCCCGCTATCGCAATATCTCGATCCGCGGGGGGCCGCGACAGCGCGTCCTGTTTGCCGACAACCCCGAGCGCGCGCCCCATCTGCACAAGACGCCGCTGATCCGCTGGCACTGGCGCTATGCCTATGTCAGCTCGACCCATATCGCGCTGCCGCCACGGCTGAACGCCGGGTTCGACGCGCGGCGCGGCCTGCCGACGGGGGTGCTTTTGCACAACAAGTTCCTCGATCAGGTCATTCCGCGGTCGCGCGATGAAAAGCTGCGCGGCGAACATTTCACCCATGCCGCGCTTTATGACGATTATTACGACAGGCTGATCGCCGATCCGGTCCTGTGGCATCCCGGGGCCGCGACCTGGCGCGGCTGGCGCGCGCTTGAGGCCGAGGGCCTGATCTCGCGCGGTGGCTGGACCCCCGATCCGGCCCAGGATGTTGACAAGACAACAGCAACAAACTAACGCGGAAGTCATCTTGTGCCATGGCCTCGCGCCATTCCAAGGGCATCGACCGAAGACTGGCCCGACAGTCGCCGACTTGTGTTGTGTGACGTTCCATATGCCCGGCGAGTGGAAGACAATCCGTGAATCTGAAGACGCTATACCGCCTGAGGATGATGCGCCGCCGCCACCAGCTGCGGGGATTGCTGCACCGGCACGAACTGAAGCCGGTTTCCGACCGCACGGCCGGGATCGACCCCTCGGATATTCTGGTTTTCACGACGCTGCGCAACGAACGCATCCGGCTGCCGTGGTTCCTGAACTATTACCGCGACATGGGGGTCGGGCATTTTCTGATGATCGACAACGGCTCGGATGACGGGTCGGCCGACTATCTGCACGATCAGCCGGACGTGTCCCTGTGGTCCACGCGCGCCAGCTACCGCGCCGCGAATTTCGGGGTCAGCTGGATCAACCACCTGCTGCGCCGTCACGGCACCGGCCATTGGGTGCTGGTGGTCGATCCGGACGAATTGTTCGTTTATCCCTATTGCGATGTGCGCCCGCTCCGCGCGCTGACGGACTGGCTGGACGGGCAGGGGCTTCCCTCCTTTTCCGCGATGCTGCTGGATCTGTATCCGAAGGGGCCGATCGGCGCCGTTCCCTATCAGGAGGGGCAGGATCCGCTTGAGATCGCCTGCTGGTTCGACAGCGGCAATTACATGATGCGGCGCAATGCAAAGTTGCATGACCTGTGGATTCAGGGCGGGCCGCGGTCGCGGGCCTTTTTCTCCGATGATCCGGCCTCGGCCCCGGCGTTGAACAAGATTCCGCTGGTGCGCTGGCAACGCGGCTATGTTTATGTATCATCGACCCATGCGCTGCTGCCGCGGCGGTTGAACCATGTATATGAGGAGCGGGGCGGGGAAATGGCCTCGGGCTGCCTGCTGCATACGAAATTCCTGCCCGTCCTGACACAGAAGGTCGCCGAGGAGATGCGGCGGCGCGAACATTACGCCGGGTCTGCCGAATATGCCGCCTATCGGCAGGGGCTGGCCGGGGGGCTCGACCTCTGGACGGAACAGTCGGAACGGTATCTGAACTGGCGCCAGCTCGATACGCTCGGCCTGATCTCGCGGGGGAACTGGCTGTGAGCTTCGGCGTGGTGATGATCTGCCACACCGCGCTCGACCGGGTGGCGCAGGTGGCGCGGTTCTGGGCGGCGGGCGGCGTGCCGGTGGCGATCCATCTGGATGCGGCCGTGCCCGACGCGGCGTTTGATACACTGCGCCGCAGTTTGGCCGATGTCGATGCCGTCGGGTTCACCCGGCGCTATCGCTGTGCCTGGGGAACGTGGTCGCTGGTCGCCGCCGCGCAGGCCGGGGCGGAGATGATCCTGTCCCGTGCGCCGCATGTCGGGCATGTCTACCTGACCTCGGGCGCCTGCCTGCCCTTGCGCCCGGTTGCCGATCTTGCGGATTATCTGGCCGCCTGTCCCGACACCGATTTCATCGAAAGCGCCACCACCGCCGACACGGAATGGACGATCGGCGGGCTGGATATCGAGCGGTTCACCCTGCGCTTCCCCTTTGGATGGAAGACGCAGCGCCGGCTGTTCGACGCCTATGTGGACCTGCAACGCCGGCTGGGCTTCCGGCGCCGGATTCCGCCGGGCCTCACCCCGCATCTGGGCAGCCAGTGGTGGTGCCTGTCGCGCAAGACGCTTTCGGCGATCCTGACGGATCCGGACCGGGCCCGTTACGACCGCTATTTCCGCCGCGTCTGGATTCCGGACGAAAGCTATTTCCAGACACTGGCGCGGCGCCATTCCGACCGGATCGAAAGCCGCTCGCTGACGCTGGCGCGGTTCGATGCGCTCGGCAAGCCCTATGTCTTTTACGACGATCACCAGAAGGTGCTGCGCCGCTCGGGCTTTTTCGTCGCGCGCAAGATCTGGCCGGGGGCCGAGGGGCTCTATCGCGGCTTCCTGTCGCCGGATCTGGAGCGCAGCCGGGCCGAGCCCGATCCGATGCCGCTGGAACGGCTGTTCCGCGCTGCGACCGAACGGCGCCTGCGCGGGCGGCCGGGGCTGTATATGCAAAGCCGCCTGCCACGGCGGGACCGCGAACAGGGTAAGACCGCCGCGCCCTATTCGGTCTTTCAGGGATTCGGCGAGCTGTTCGAGGATTTCGGCGGCTGGCTGGCGCAGCAGATCCCGGGGGATGTGCATGGCCATCTCTTCGCGCCCGGACGCGCCGAATTCGCGGGCGGGCAGCGCGGTTTCCGCGGCGGCCTGTCCGACAGCGCGCGCTTGCGCGACTATGACCCGCGCGCCTTCCTGACCAGCCTGATCTGGAACAGCCGGGGCACGCGCCAGTGTTTCCTGTTCGGCCCGCGCGACGCGCAGGAGATCAACTGGTTCATCGCCACCGATCCGCAGGCGCAGATCTCGGTCATCAGCGGGGCGTGGGTGGTGCCGCTGTTCCGCGCGGGCGGCGATTTCGCCGCGATCCGGCAGGAGGCGACACGGCTCCACCGGATCGAGACCCGGCATCTGGAGATCCTGCGATCCGTCCATACGCAGGCGCGGCTGCGGATCTGGACGCTGGCGGATTTCCTTGACGATCCGGCGACGCCACTGCAGGCGATCATCGATGAAATCAGCCCCCGCCGGCAGCAGCCGCTGACCACGCTGCCGCGGATGGTTGACCTGACGGGCTTTGGCGGGTTCTTGCAAAAGCTGCGCAATCAGGGCCTGCAGCCCCGCCTGATCGGGAATTTCCCGGTCGGCCACGAAGCCATGCTGCGCGGCCCCGTCCAGCCGGCCGCCCGCAACACATGAAGGCGGAACAGACCATGCCGAAATTCGACAGTTTCGTGATTCTCGCGGAAATGCGCACCGGGTCGAACCTGCTCGAGGCCGCGCTCAACATGCTGGCGGATGTCACCTGCCACGGCGAGGCGTTCAACCCCGCGCTGATCGGCTATCCCGACCGGGCGGAGCTTCTGGGCATCAGCCGCGCGGCGCGGGACCGCGATCCGATGGCACTGTGGGATCGTATCCGCAACGCCCCGGGGCTGAACGGCTGCCGGTATTTCCACGACCACGACCCGCGCGTGCTGGATGCGATGCTGGACGACCCGAGCTGCGCCAAGATCGTCCTGACCCGCAATCCGGTCGAAAGCTATGTCAGCCTGAAGATCGCCCGCGCCACCGGACAGTGGAAGCTGGGCGATGCGCGCAACCGCAAATCGGCGCAGGCCGTGTTCGACGCGAGTGAGTTCGAGGCGCATCTGGCCGAATTGCAGGATTTCCAGATCCTGCTGATGCGGGCCTTGCAGACCTCGGGCCAGACGGCCTTCTACGTGGATTATGACGATCTGCGCGATCTTGACGTGCTGAACGGTCTGGCCGCCTGGCTGGGCGTTCCCGCGCGGCTGGCGGCGCTGCCCTCGAACCTCGTGGTGCAGAACCCCGGGGCGATCGGCGACAAGGTGGCGAATTTCCCGGAACTTGAGGCCGCGCTTGCCCGGCTCGACCGCTTCAACCTGTCGCGCACCCCGAATTTCGAGCCGCGCCGGGGGCCGGCGGTGCCGCGCTTCGTCGCAAGTGACCGGGGGCTGGTCTACATGCCGCTGCCCTCGCCCTTCGACACGGTGCTGCGCAACTGGTTTCACGAACTGGGCGCGGTCGAGGAGAATTTCACCCAAGGCAGCCTACGCCAGTGGAAGGACCGCCACCCCGGCCATCGCGGCTTCACCGTGCTGCGCCATCCGCTGGAACGCGCGCATCTGGCGCTGGCGGCGCTGCTCAGGCGGCGCGACATGGCCGATATCCGCGAGGCGCTGCGCCGGGTCTACAAGCTGCCCATACCGGCCGAAGGCACGCGCACCGGGCCAAGGGACTGGGATCCGAAGGATTGGGCGGGACTGCTCGAACAGTTCATGGGCTGGCTGAAGGCGAACCTGAACAACCAGACCAACGTGCGGGTCGCGCTGATCTGGGCAAGCCAGTCGGCGATGATCGAGGGGTTTTCGCGCTTTGCCGCGCCCGATGTGATCATGCGCCACGACCGGCTGGACGATGATCTGGCCTGGCTGTGCTGGACCGTGGGGATCGAGCCGCCGCACCTGCCGCCCGAAGAGGCGATCGCCCCAGTGGCGCTGTCGGAAATCTGGTCGCCCCGGCTGGAGGAAATCGCGCGCGATCTCTATGCGCGCGACTACAATCAGTTCGGTTTCAAGGACTGGGGCGTGGCCTAGGAAGACGGGGCGGAATCACGCAGGAAACAGCCTTCTTCCCATCGTGTTTCCATAAATATTCCGGGATGAGGCGGATCAGACATCCTTCCAGTGGAAGGATGTCCCGCCGAATGCGCAGGACACGCGCGAGGGGGCTGGCCCCCTTGCACCTCAACCACCCGCGCCCCCCGCAGGGAGCGCGCGCTCAGGCCGCCTGCACGCCGCCCGCCGCTGCCGTCAGCACCGCATGCAGCGCCGCCGGATCGGTGTTCGCCCGCAGCTTGGTGCAGACCTCGGCGTTGCGCATCGTGCGCGACACCAGCGCCAGCGCCTTGAGGTGATCGACCCCCGAATCCTTCGGCGCGAACAGCGCGAAGATCAGGTCCACCGGCAGCCGGTCCACCGCGTCGAAGTCGAGCGGCTTTTCCAGCCGCAGGAACACCCCCACGACCCGGTCGAGCCCGTGCAGCCGCGCATGCGGCAGCGCGACCCCGTGGCCGACGCCGGTGGGGCCAAGAGCCTCGCGTTCCTGGAGCGCGTCGACCGTCTGGATCGCATCCAGCCCGTAGGCTGAATGCGCGATGTCACCGAGGTCCTGAAACAGACGCTTCTTGCTCGTGACCGTGGCCAGAACCTTTACGGCATCCGGCTTGAGCAGGTTGGATAGATCCATCTGTCCTTTTTCCGCGTCCGCCATGTTCAGACGCTCACTTGCTGTTGCGCGGGTCGATCCAGCCGACATGACCGTCGTCACGGCTGTAGACCACATTCACCCCGCCGTGTTTCTCGTTACGGAAGACGAGCAGTGGCTTGCCGGCCAGTTCCATCTGCAACACCGCCTCGCCGACCGAGCAGGTGGGAACCTGCATCTCCATCTCGGCGACGATGACGGGTGCGAGGCTGTCGCCGTCGGCTTCGGTTTCGTCTTCATCCGCGGCGAGCACATACATGTCCGCGGCGGCGAATTCAACCGGCTGCGAACGTTCGCGCGAATGGTCCTTCAGCCGGCGCTTGTGGCGGCGCAGCTGCTTGTCCATCTTTTCGCGGCAGGCCTCGAAGGCGGCATAGATCTCGGTCGCCTTGCCCGAGGCGGTGGCGGTCAGCCCCGTGGACAGGTGCAGGCTGGCTTCGCAGCTGTATTCATGGGCATTTTTCGAGAAGACAATCGTCGCATCGGTGGGGCGCTGCATATATTTGTCGACCGTGGCGTCCAGCCCGGTCTTCACATGGCTTTGCAGAGCCTCGCCGATATCGAGCTGCTTTCCGCTGATCTGATAACGCATGGCTTCTCCTTCACGTCAGGGACCCGCGCCGGACAGGGTCCGGACCGCCGGGCCGGTTGAAATCCTTTGAGGGGATTCGCTGCGTGGCACCGCGATCCGGTCCCCGGCCCAAGACGGGGCGGCCCCTGAAATGCCCGAGCACCGCCGGAAACACGGGCGGCGACGTCGCGCGGAAAGGGGGCGGTGGTCACGCATCTGGGTAGTGTGGGAAAGGAACGGCCCTTCTGTCAACGGGTTGCTCACGCCGCGGCGCGGCACATCGCCGATCGGGGGCGGCAAGCGCCCGGGATCGGCGGTTCCGGATCACGAAATGCGGAAATTCTCGCCCAGATAGACGCGGCGCACATCGTCGTTGCGCACCACCTCGTCGGCGGTGCCGGACATCAGCACCTGCCCGTCGTGCAGGATATAGGCGCGCTCGACGATATCGAGCGTCTCGCGCACGTTGTGATCGGTGATGAGCACGCCGATGCCGCGTTCCTTGAGGTGGGACACAAGGGTGCGGATCTCGTTCACCGCGATCGGATCGACGCCGGCGAAGGGTTCATCGAGCAGCAGGTATTTCGGCGAGGCCGCCAGACAGCGCGCGATTTCCACCCGCCGCCGTTCGCCCCCCGACAGCGCCAGCGCCGGCGACTTCTGCAGATGCGCGATGGAGAAGTCGCCCAGCAGTTCCTCCAGCCGCTCGCGGCGGCGGTGGGCGTCGGGCTCCGAGATTTCAAGGATCGCCATGATGTTCTGTTCGACCGTCAGCCCGCGGAAGATCGAAGCCTCCTGCGGCAGGTAGCCGATTCCCATCCGCGCGCGGCGATACATCGGCAGGCCGGTGACATCGTGGCCGTCGATCAGCACCTGTCCGGCATCGGGCTGCACGAGCCCGGCGATCGCATAGAAACAGGTGGTCTTGCCCGAGCCGTTCGGGCCGAGCAGCGCCACCACCTCGCCCCGTTCGAGCCGGAGCGAGACGTCGCGCAGCACCACGCGCTTCTTGTAGCTCTTGCGCAGGTTGGAAACGACCAGCCCGCCATCCGTGTGATCCCCGGCGGAGGCGGCGGGCCGGGTCGTCGAAAGGCTGTCGTTCATGGCGTCGAACCCTGCGCGCCGGGTTGCAGCACGGTGCGCACGCGCCCGCCTCCGCCCTCCATCCGCCCGGTGCCGGAGCGCAGATCGACGGTCAGCTTCGGCCCGGACATGATGTTCGGCCCCTGCGTCAGCAGCACGTCGCCGGTCATCACCACGGTGCCTCCGGGCACGTCGTAGACGGCGTGGTTGCCCTGCGCCGCCTCGGTCGGCGAGACCATGACGACATTGCCGTCGGCGGTCATGGTGCTGATCTGCGTCCGGTCGCCCTGCACGTAATCGACGGTGACCTTGTCGGCGTTCAGCCGCAGCCCTTCCTGCACGACGATGACATTGCCGGTGAAGATGGCGATGCCGGTGCCCTGATCCACCGAAAGCTCGTCCGAGGTGACGGTGACCGGCGCATCGGGGCTAGAGCGAACGCTCTGGAACGCGACATCCTGCGCCTGTACGGCACCGGTGCCACCGATCGCCAGGAGGATCAGCGCAAGCACCCCGGCGACAGCGGGGCGGAGGGCAGGGACGGTAGCTGGGCGCAGGCGCATGGGGACCTCATTCCTTGGGCTGATATACCAGCTTAACGTTGCCTTTGAAGACCATATTGTAGGGCGCATCGGGGGCGGGGCGGGACAATTCCATCCAGTCGGCCTCGATCGGACCGATGGGGGTTTCGCCGTCGACATGGGTCGGCGCGGTGATCACCCCGTAGTCCGAGGTCATGTCCACCACCGCGCTGCGCATCCGGTAGCCGGTCGAGGTCTGCATCGCCACCCCGTCGAACAGATGGATGGGGCCGCCCGCCGGATCGATCCGGCCGCTTTTCGAGATAAGGTCGGTGACCAGCCCGTCGGTGCTGTCGAGTTTGGCCACGATATCCTGCGCGCGGGTGCCGGAACGGTCGTCGGTGCCGGGCCATGCGGTCGTCGCGCGCACCATCAGGGTCGATCCGTCCTGCGTCACCGCCGCATATTGCGGCGCGCCGACCCGCGCCTGCCGGGCCAGATCCTCGACATCCACATCGGCGTAAAGCGAGGCGGTCGTCGGATCCACCCGGTCCGAGATCAGGAACATCACCGACAGAAGCGACAGCGCCGCCAGCGGCAGAATGACCTTGGCATAGGTCACCAGACGCGAATGGCGGTCGCCGAAGCGCATCAGACCACTCCGGCGCGGAGGAAGTCGTGGATATGGATGATGCCGACGGGGCGGCCGTCCTGCACCACGAAGAGGCTGGTGATCTTGAATTCGTTCATCACGGCGACGGCGGCCTCGGCCAGCGCGTCGGGGCCGATGGTGCGCGGATTGGCGGTCATCACCTCGGCGGCGGTATGGGCAAGCAGGCCCTCCATATGGCGCCGAAGGTCGCCGTCGGTGATGATCCCGGCCAGATGGCCCGCCGCATCGGTGACGCCGACGACGCCGAATCCCTTCTGCGTCATGGTCAGCAGCGCCTCGGACATCGGCATGTCCGGGCCGACCAGCGGCACGTCCCTGTGCATCAGATCGCCGACCTTCGACAGCCGCGCGCCCAGCTTGCCGCCCGGATGGAAGGTGCGGAACTGTTCGGGCGTGAACTGCCGGTGCTTCATCAGCGCGATCGCCAGCGCATCGCCAAGCGCCAGGGTCATCGTCGTCGAGGTGGTGGGCACCAGCCCGGTGCTGTCCGCCTCGGGCGCCTTCGGCAGCACCAGCGCCACATCGGACTGCCGCAGCAGCGTCGAGTCGGGGCGCGAGGCGACGCCGATCAGTGGGATCCGGAACCGCCGGGTATGGGCGATCAGATCGGCCAGCTCGGGCGTCTCGCCGGAATTGGACAGCATCAGCACCACATCGTCGCGCGTCACCATGCCAAGGTCGCCGTGGCTCGCCTCCGCCGGATGGACGAATTGCGCCGGCGTCCCGGTCGAGGCCAGCGTCGCCGCGATCTTGCGCGCGATATGGCCCGATTTCCCCATGCCCGAGACGATCACCCGCCCGCGGGCGCGCAGGATCGTCTCGACCGCCTCGGCGAAAGTGCCGTTCAGCCCCTCGGCCAGCAGGCGCAGGCCGGTTTCCTCATCGGCGATCACCCGCCGCGCGGTGGCCAGATAATCGTCAGTGGTGGAAGATGTCATTCGGTTCTTCCCATCCCAGAAGGTCAAGACGCGCCCGTGTGGGCAGGAAATCGAAACAGGCCCGCGCCAGATCGGTGCGATCCTCGCGCGCCAGCCGTTCGACCAGAACCGCGCGCGCGCGATGCAGGTAAAGCACGTCCGAGGCGGCATAATCGAGCTGCGCCTGCGTCAGCTCCGCCGCGCCCCAGTCCGAGGTCTGCTGCTGCTTCGACACATCGACGCCCACCAGTTCCGCCAGCAGGTATTTCAGCCCGTGGCGGTCGGTGAAGGTGCGCACCAGCTTCGAGGCGATCTTGGTGCAGAACACCGGCGCCGTGACGACGCCGAAGGCATTGTAGAGCGCGGCGATGTCGAAGCGGCCGTAGTGAAACAGCTTCTCCACCCCCGGATCGGCCAGCAGGCGGCACAGGTTCGGCGCCGCGCTCTGGTCTCCGGTGGTCTGGCCTTTGGCGATCTGCACCAGATGGGCGTTCCCGTCCCCGGCCGAAAGCTGCACGAGGCACAGCCGGTCGCGGCGCGGATCGAGGCCCATGGTCTCGGTGTCGATCGCGACGATCGGCCCGAAATCAAGCCCTTCCGGCAGGTCGTTGCGATGCAGATGGATGGCCACGCCGTTCCCTTTCCCTGAATCTGCGCCCGATATAGGTCCTTTGCCCGGCTTTGACCACGGGGGCAAGCGCCGCGCCCCGCGGCATCGGCAGGAATTCGGCTGCCTTCCGGCGCCGCCCGAACCGCCTCTTTGCCATTCATCTTTCCATAAATATCCCGGGGGTGAGCGCGGAACGCGCGAGGGGGCTGGCCCCCTGCCGCCCCATCCGTCTGCTCCACGCTCCGAAATCCGGCCACAAACCGCGCCACCCAAACTCCGATGTGGATTTTTCCGCGAATCTCCCCATCTGTAGGGGCAGACATTGCAAGGAGTCGTTCCATGGCGAAAACCTACGAGAAAACCCCCGAGGCCCTGGCCCGGCTGACCCCGGAGCAATTCCACGTGACCCAGGAAAGCGGCACCGAGCGGCCCTTCACCGGGGAATACACCGACAATCACGAACCGGGGCTTTATGTGGACATCGTCTCGGGCGAGCCGCTGTTCACCTCGGCCGACAAGTTCGACAGCCATTGCGGCTGGCCGTCCTTCACCAAGCCCGTCACGCGCGAGATGGTCACCGCGCATCGCGACCTGACCCACGGCATGGTGCGCATCGAGGTGCGCTCGAAACATGCCGACAGCCATCTGGGCCATGTCTTCCCCGACGGGCCGCAGGACCGGGGCGGGCTGCGCTATTGCATCAACTCGGCCAGTCTGCGCTTCATCCCGAAGGACAGGATGGCGGCCGAGGGCTATGGCGAATTCCTGCCGCTTCTGGAGGATGAGAAATGAGCGAAAAGGCGATACTGGCGGGCGGCTGCTTCTGGGGCATGCAGGATCTGATCCGCAAGGTGCCGGGGGTGATCTCGACCCGCGTGGGCTATACCGGGGGCGACGTGCCGAACGCCACCTACCGCCATCACGGCACCCATGCCGAGGCGATCGAGATCGTCTTCGACCCGGCGAAGATCAGCTACCGGCGGATTCTGGAGTTCTTCTTCCAGATCCACGACCCGACGACGAAGAACCGGCAGGGCAACGACATCGGCCTGTCCTACCGCTCGGCGATCTTCTACCTCGACGAGGATCAGCACCGCACCGCGCTCGACACGATCCGCGACGTGGATGCCTCGGGGCTGTGGCCGGGCAAGGTGGTGACCGAGGTTGCCCCCGCCGGCCCGTTCTGGGAAGCGGAGCCCGAGCATCAGGATTATCTGGAACGGCTGCCGCATGGCTATACCTGCCACCGGATCCGCCCGGACTGGGTGCTGCCGAAGCAGACGGCCTGATGGGATGCGCGGCCTGCTGCTGATCCTCGCGCTTTTCTGCGCGGTTCCGGCGGCGGCCGATCCCCGGCCCGAGGGGCTGATGTGGAGCCGCAGCGGCAAGCCGCTGACCCTGCCGCTGCAGATCCTCAGCGATCCGGGCGAGGATCTTTACGTGACGCTGGACGCCGGGCAGGGGCCGGTGCTGGCCGCATATATCCGCGGCGGCAAGCCGTTCCGCCTGCTGGTGCCGCCGGGCCGTTTCGCGGTGGCGATCGCCGCCGGACGCGACTGGCAGGGCGAGGCCGGGCTTTTCGGCCCCGCGACCCGGCATGTGGCCCTGCCCGGGGCGCTGGACTTCGGCATCGAGGGGGTGGGGCGCCGCTCGGGCCATCTGGTCGATCTGCGCGGCGGCGCGGTCGCGGTGCGGGATTTCGGCCTGTGCCGGGGCCCTGATCTGTCCTCGCCGCGCGCGGATGCGAAACCGCCGCGCGTGGCGCCTCCGGTCAGGATGCCGCCCGAGCCGAAGACGCTTGCCGAACCGCGCCGGGTGGAGCGGCGGCTTTCGCCCCCGGATCAGGCGCTCCCCAATCAACCGCTCGTTCCGGGCGTCGACCCGCAGACCCGCCCCTTTGCCCGGCCGTTCCCCGAACCGTCGCGCATCCCGATCCCGCGCGTCGCCATCCCCGACCGTCCCGCGCCGCCGGTGCGCGCCCGGCCCTCCGCCGCGCAGGCGGGCGCGCACTGGACCGTGTGCGGTTGATCCCCCGGAAAGGCTTGCTCCATTGGGATTTTGCCCGTATATGAGCGCCAACCCATCAGGTCAGGCATCGCGTCCCGGCCCGGTCGGGCGCATCCGACATCGGGTGGAGTGTATAAAGACCGGCGGAGCCAACCGCATGGCCAGTGAAACACACGTAAAGGAAACTGAACCGCATGTGCGCTAAAGCGACTATGGAAGAATTCGAGGCCCTTCTGAACGAGAGCCTCGAGATCGATACCCCGCAAGAGGGATCGGTCGTCAAGGGCAAGGTCATCGCCATCGAGGCGGGCCAGGCCATCATCGACGTCGGCTACAAGATGGAAGGCCGCGTCGATCTGAAAGAATTCGCCAACCCGGGCGAGAACCCCTCGATCGCCGTCGGCGACGAAGTGGAAGTCTATCTCGACCGCGTTGAGAACGCCCGTGGCGAGGCCGTCATCTCGCGCGAGAAGGCTCGCCGCGAAGAAGCCTGGGATCGCCTGGAAAAAGCCTACGCTTCGGAAGAGCGCGTCGAAGGCGCCATCTTCGGCCGCGTCAAGGGTGGCTTCACGGTCGACCTCGGCGGCGCCGTGGCGTTCCTGCCCGGCTCGCAGGTCGATGTCCGTCCGGTGCGCGATGCCGGCCCGCTGATGGGTCTGAAGCAGCCGTTCCAGATCCTCAAGATGGACCGTCGCCGCGGCAACATCGTCGTCTCGCGCCGCGCGATCCTCGAAGAATCGCGTGCCGAACAGCGCGCCGAGGTCATCGGCAGCCTGCACGAAGGTCAGGTCGTGGATGGCGTGGTCAAGAACATCACCGAATACGGTGCGTTCGTTGATCTGGGCGGCGTCGACGGTCTGCTGCACGTCACCGACATGGCATGGCGCCGCGTGAACCATCCTTCGGAAATCCTGTCGATCGGCGAAACCGTCAAGGTTCAGGTCGTCAAGATCAACAAGGAAACCCACCGCATCAGCCTGGGCATGAAGCAGCTCCAGTCCGATCCGTGGGATACGGTCGAAGAGAAGTTCCCGATCGGTTCGGTCCACAAGGGCCGCGTGACCAACATCACCGACTACGGCGCGTTCGTCGAGCTGGAAGCCGGTGTCGAAGGTCTGGTCCACGTTTCGGAAATGTCCTGGACCAAGAAGAACGTGCACCCCGGCAAGATCGTCTCGACCTCGCAGGAAGTGGACGTCATGGTGCTGGAGATCGACACCGCGAAGCGTCGCGTGTCGCTCGGCCTCAAGCAGTGCATGCGCAACCCGTGGGAAGTCTTCGCGGAAACCCATCCGGTCGGCTCGGTCATCGAAGGCGAAGTCAAGAACATCACCGAATTCGGTCTGTTCGTCGGCCTCGACAACGATATCGACGGCATGGTGCACCTGTCCGACCTGTCCTGGGACAAGCGCGGCGAGGAAGCCATCCAGGAATTCCGCAAGGGCGACGTGGTCAAGGCCGCGGTCACCGAAGTGGATATCGAGAAGGAGCGTATCTCGCTCTCGATCAAGGCTCTGGACGCCGACACCTTCTCGGACGCCGTTGACGGCGTGAAGCGTGGCTCGATCATCACCGTGACGGTCACCGCGATCGAGGATGGCGGCATCGAGGTCGAATACAACGGCATGAAGTCCTTCATCCGTCGTTCCGATCTGGCCCGCGACCGTGCCGACCAGCGCCCCGAGCGCTTCCAGGTTGGCGACAAGGTCGATGTCCGCGTCGTCAACGTCGACAGCAAGACCCGCAAGCTCGGCGTCTCGATCAAGGCGCGCGAGATCGCCGAAGAGAAGGAAGCCGTGGAACAATACGGTTCCTCCGATTCGGGCGCTTCGCTCGGCGACATCCTGGGCGCTGCGCTCAAGAGCCGCGAATAATCGCCTTCAGGTTTCGGCCTGAACGGCCCCGCCCGGAAACGGGCGGGGCTTTTTGCTGCGCGGACGGGGCGTTCGATTCGGGCGCGCGCGGCGCGGCCGCTGGCCGACTCATGTCGGTTTTCGTGGCGAAGCGACGGAAACGGCGCTTTCCGGGCTTCGCCGGGGGAGCCGCTTGGCACGATCTTGCACATCCGGCCCTCTGGCGGGCAAAATCATTGCCTTTCCAATCGTTTGAGGTTTGAGCGGCGGAAATTTCTCCGTATAGTCTGGCAAAACTGCCGCCGCCGGCTGCCACCGGCGGGCTCTTGGGGGAATGAACATGATCCGATCCGAGCTGATCGCGAAGATATCCGAGGAAAACCCACATCTCTTTCAGCGTGATGTCGAAAAGATCGTCAACACGATCTTTGAAGAGATCATCGAGGCGATGGCGCGCGGCGACCGGGTCGAACTGCGGGGCTTCGGGGCCTTTTCGGTGAAGAAGCGCGACGCCCGCACCGGGCGCAATCCGCGCACCGGCGATTCCGTCGACGTGGATGAAAAGCACGTGCCGTTCTTCAAGACCGGGAAGCTGTTGCGCGACCGGCTGAACGGCGTGACGGAGTAAGGTATGCTGCGGCTTTTGCGTCTTCTTGCCCTTGCGCTGGTCGCCATCGCGCTGATCGTCGTGTCGATCGCGAACCGCGAGACGGTGACCCTGCATGCGCTGCCGCTCGAGGCGGGGTCGTTCCTCGGCTACAGCTGGTCGGTGCAACTGCCGCTGTTTCTGGTGATCCTTGGCGGGATCCTCGTGGGGTTGCTTCTGGGCTTCGTCTGGGAATGGGCGCGCGAACGACGCATCCGCGTCACCGCCGTCAAGGCGAAGCGCGAGGTCGCATGGCTGGAAGGCGAGGTCGACCGGCTGAAATCGAAGACCGAGGAAAAGCCGAAGGACGAGGTTCTGGCGCTGCTCGACAAGCCCGCCGGACGGGGCTGAGAGGCGGTCATGGTGACGCTTGCGGTGAACCGGGGCCATCCTGACGGGATGCGGCCCGGTGGGGTGCGGGTCAAGATCTGCGGTCTGACGCAGCCGGAACATGTCGACGCGGCGGTCGGCGCGGGCGCGGCCTATCTGGGCTTTGTCTTCTTTCCGAAAAGCCCGCGTCATGTGTCGGTCGCGGCGGCGCGCGCGCTGGCGCTGGAGGCGCCGGTCGGCGTGGCGAAGGTCGGCCTGCTGGTCGATGCGACGGATGACGAGATTGCCGCTGTGCTGGCGCAGGTGCCGCTCGACATGCTGCAACTGCATGGCCATGAAAGCCCCGAGCGTGTGGCGGAGGTGCGGACCCGCTTCGGCCTGCCGGTGATGAAGGCGGTGGGCGTTGCGGTCGAGGCGGATCTGGAACGGCTGCCCGCCTATGAGGCGGTGGCGGACCAGATTCTGGTCGATGCCAAGGCGCCGAAGGATGCGGTCCTGCCGGGCGGCAATGGGCTGGCCTTCGACTGGCGGCTGATCGCCGGGCGGAACTGGGCGAAGCCCTGGATGCTGGCGGGCGGGCTGACACCCGGGAACGTGGCCGAGGCGGTGCGCCTGACCGGCGCGCGGCAGGTGGATGTCTCCTCGGGTGTCGAAAGCGCGCCCGGCGTGAAGGATGGCGCGAAGATCCGGGCCTTCGTGACTGCGGCGCGGGCGTAGGGGGCTGTCTGCCCCCTCCGGGCCTGCGGCCCGTTCACCCCCGAGGATATTTTTGGAAAGATGAAATCCAGGGGCCGTTTCGGGCGGTTCCGGGGGCACCCATGGGACGCCGGGGAAGCGCAGGCGGCGCTTTACCCGCTGCGGCATTCGCGTTAAGCCGCTGGTGATGATCTGCGCGAGGTGAGACATGGCCGAGGACCTTCCCAACAGCTACAAGACCGGCCCCGATGAGGCCGGACGTTTCGGCATTTTCGGGGGGCGCTTCGTTTCGGAAACGCTGATGCCGCTGATCCTCGCGCTGGAAGAGGAATACGAGCGCGCCCGGCACGATCCGGAGTTTCAGGCCGAGATGGAGTATCTGGGCAAATATTACGTCGGCCGTCCCTCGCCGCTGTATTGCGCGCCGCGGCTGACCGAGCATCTGGGCGGGGCGAAGATCTACCTGAAGCGCGAGGAGCTGAACCACACCGGCTCGCACAAGATCAACAACGTTCTGGGCCAGATCCTGCTGGCGCGGCGGATGGGCAAGACGCGGATCATCGCGGAGACCGGCGCCGGGCAGCACGGCGTGGCGACGGCGACGGTCTGCGCCCGCTTCGGGTTGAAATGCGTGGTCTACATGGGCGCCACGGATGTGGAACGGCAGGCGCCGAATGTGTTCCGCATGCGTCTGCTGGGGGCCGAAGTCGTCTCGGTCGCCTCGGGCAAGGGCACGCTGAAGGATGCGATGAACGATGCTCTGCGCGACTGGGTGACCAATGTGCGCGACACCTATTACTGCATCGGCACGGCGGCGGGACCGCATCCCTATCCGGCGATGGTGCGCGATTTCCAGTCGATCATCGGCAAGGAGACCCGCTGGCAGCTTGAGGAGCAGGAAGGCAAGGGCCGCCTGCCCGATACCGTGATCGCGGCGATCGGCGGTGGGTCGAACGCGATCGGGCTGTTCTATCCGTTCCTCGATGACAAGTCGGTGCGGATCATCGGGGTTGAGGCCGGCGGCCACGGCGTCGATGACCGGATGGAGCATTGCGCCAGCCTGACCGGCGGGCGTCCGGGCGTTCTGCACGGCAACCGCACCTATCTGTTGCAGGATGCGGACGGGCAGATCCTTGACGGGCATTCGATCTCGGCCGGGCTCGATTATCCGGGCATCGGGCCGGAGCATGCCTGGCTGCATGATACCGGGCGGGCGGAATATGTCTCGATCACCGATACCGAGGCGCTGGAGGCCTTTCAGTTGCTCTGCGCGACCGAGGGGATCATTCCCGCGCTCGAACCCAGCCATGCGCTGGCCTATGTGACGAAGCTGGCGCCGACCCTGCCGAAGGATCACATCATCGTGGTCAATCTGTCGGGGCGCGGGGACAAGGACATCTTCACCGTGGCGAAGCACCTCGGTGTCGAGATGGCGGTCTGAGGGGGCTCCGGCCGCGCGCGCGGCCGGAAATTTCGTTTACTGGCCGAGGCAACCGGACAGGTTGCCGCCGATCGTGCGCATCAGCGTGTCATAGAGATCCGGGCCGGGGGTGATCTGCGTGCCCTCGGGATCGAGCGGCTGGCCGAGGCGTACCTCCGTCCCTTCGATCAGGCGCTGCATGGGGCGCGGGTCGTGCGAGGCCTCGGGGAAGGCGCAGACGACGCCCTTGGCCTTCAGATCGGCCCGCAGGGCGGAGAGATGCGCGGCACCCGGATCGGTCGCATCGCCGAAGGCGACGGAACCCTCGTCCTGCAAATCGTAATGCGCGGCGAAATAGCCATAGGCGGCGTGATAGACGACGAAGGGGCGGTCCTTCACCGGGGTCAGTTCGGCGCGCAGATCCTTGTCGAGCGTGTCGATCCGTTCCTGTGCGGCTTTGGCGTTGGCCTCGTAGGTGGCGGCGTTTTCGGGATCGGCCTTGGCCAGCGCGGCGGCAATCACCGAGACCCAGTTTCCGGCGTTGTGCGGGTCGAGCCATGCATGGGGGTCGAGCCCTTCGTGGCTGTGGCCGTCCGCATCGGCGTGGTCGTCATGGCCGTGATCGTGGTCGTGGTCATCATCATCGTCGTGATCGTCGTCATCATCATCGACATAGCTCTGTAGGTGCGTGCCGTCGCTGTGCAACAGCGCGATCTGCGGCACCTTGCCGCCCGCCGCATCGATCGCGCGCGACAGCCACGGGGTCATTTCCGGCCCGACCCAGAACAGCAGCCCGGCCTCCTGCAAGGCCCGCGCCTGCGAGGGCTTCATCTGGTAGCTGTGCGGATTGGCGCCCTGTTCCAGCAGCACCACGGGCGTGCCCAGATCGCCCATCACCTGCGCCGTCAACGACTGCACCACCGGCATGTCGGTGACGACCTTCGGCACCTCTGCCATGGCAAGGGCGGGCAGGGCGGAGAGTGCCAGCGACAACAGGACGGTATCGCGCATGAATGACCTCATGGGACTTGTGGAAAGATGCGCGGTTATCTACGTTATACCCTAACACGTCAAGCGAATTGTTATAAGGTAACGCCCATGTCCGATGAGGCACCCCTGGCCTTTGCCCGGCACGATCACAGCCATTGCGCGGCAGATACGCTCGCCCGCGCCGAGGCCGAGGCGGCGCGCCTTGGCCTGCGGCTGACCCCGGTGCGGCGGCGGGTGCTGGAAATCCTGCTGGAAGCGCATCGCGCGATGGGCGCCTATGAGGTGCTCGACCGGTTGGCCGCCGAAGGCTTCGGCAATCAGCCGCCGGTCGCCTATCGGGCGCTGGAATTTCTGGTGGAAAACGGCCTTGCGCACCGGCTGCGGCGGCTGAACGCCTTTGCCGCCTGCATGCACCCGGGCGAGGATCACGCGCCCGTCTTCCTGATCTGCCGCGTCTGCGATGCGGTGGCCGAGGCACCCGGCGCGCCGGTGCGCGCCGCGCTGGACCACGCGGCGGCGGATCTGGGTTTTGCCGTCGAGCGGGTGAATATCGAGGCGGTCGGCCTCTGTCCCGTCTGCGCGAGGGGCGAGGCGGCATGACATCCCTGATCTCGGCGCGCGATCTGAGCGTGCGTCACGGCGAGGCGGCGGTGCTGTCCGGCGTCGATTTCGACATATCGCCCGGCGAAATCGTCACCGTCATCGGGCCGAATGGCTCGGGCAAGACGACGCTGATCCGGGCGCTGATCGGGCTCGAACGGGCGGCGACCGGCCGGGTGAGCCGCGCGCCGGGGCTGGTGATCGGCTACGTACCACAACGGCTGTTCATCGATGCGAGCCTGCCGCTGACGGTGCGCCGGTTCCTGTCGCTGCCGCATCGGGTCTCGGATACCGAGGCCGAGGCCGCGCTGATCCGCACCGGCGTTCCCGGCGTCGGGCCACGGCCGATCACCGGCCTGTCAGGGGGGCAGTTCCAGCGCGTCCTGCTGGCGCGTGCGCTGCTGGTGAAGCCGCAGATCCTGATCCTCGACGAGCCGACGCAGGGGCTGGACCAGCCCGGCACCGCCGCCTTCTACCGGCTGATCGAGCAGGTCCGGCAGGAAACCGGCGCCGCGGTGCTGATGGTCAGCCACGATCTGCATGTGGTGATGGCGGCCTCGGACCGGGTGATCTGCCTGAACGGTCACATCTGCTGCGCGGGCACGCCGCGCGTCGTCTCGGCGGCGCCGGAATATCGGGCGCTGTTCGGGCTGGGGACCGGCGGGGCCTTTGCGCTCTACCGGCACATGCACGACCACGACCACGAACATGACGCGGGGCATGGCCACGATCCGGACCATCCCCATGCGGCCCACCCCCATTCCTGCGCAGGGACCGATGCTTGATGATTTCCTGATCCGCGCGGGGCTCGCGGGTGTCGGCCTGACGCTGGCGACGGGGCCGCTTGGCTCTTTCGTCGTCTGGCGGCGGATGGCCTATTTCGGCGATGCGACGGCGCATGCGGCGATTCTGGGCGTGGCGCTCAGCTTCGGGTTGGGCATGCCGCTTTATGCCGGGACGCTGCTGGTGGCGCTGACGATGGCGGTCGCGGTGACGCGGCTGTCGAACCGGGGACAGTCGATGGACACGGTGCTGGGGGTGATCGCCCATTCCGCGCTGGCCTTCGGGCTGGTCGCGGCTTCGTTCATTCCGGGGCTGCGGGTGGATCTGTCGACCTTCCTGTTCGGCGATATCCTTGCCGTCGGGCGCGGCGATGTGGCGGTGATCTGGGGCGGCTCGGCGCTGGTGCTTGGCCTCCTCCTGTGGCGCTGGCAGAGGCTGCTGACCGCCACGGTGAACGAGGAACTGGCGCAGGCCTCGGGCATCGAGCCGGAGCGGGAACGGCTGGTCCTGACGCTGGCCCTAGCGTTGACCGTGGCCGTGGCCATCAAGATCGTGGGGGCGCTGCTGATCGCCGCTTTGCTGATCGTGCCCGCCGCGGCGGCGCGGCGGCTGGCGCACTCGCCCGAGGGGATGGCGCTGTGGGCGGTGGTGATGGGCAGCCTTTCGGTCCTGCTGGGCCTCTGGGCGTCGCTGACATGGGACACGCCGGGCGGGCCGTCCATCGTCGCGGCCTCCGCCGGGCTGTTCGCGCTGTCTTGCCTTCTTCGGGCAAGGGCTTGAGCCGGGGCGGAAAAAGCGCCGCGGCACGCACCTGTGCTAAACTGCAACAGTTGGCAGGAAGGCGCGGGGAGCCTCTCCGATTCACTCTTTGCATTTGCATGGCACTGTGCGAGTCTCCCGTCGATGCCGCCGTTAGGGGGGCTGTCAAAAGAAATGCGGAGATTATCATGAAAAAACTCGCTATCGTTACGCTGGCCGCTGGTCTGTCGGCTTCGACCGCTTTCGCTGGTGGCTACACCGCCCCGGTCGTCGAAGCTGAACCGGTTGTGGTGAAGGAATCGTCGTCGTCGAACCCGGGCATCCTGATCCCGGCGCTGCTGCTGGTCGGCGTCGCGATCGCTGCGTCGAACTGATTTCGCGCCCCTTTGGGGTCGCACGGCCGGAACGCTCAGGCGTTCCGGCCTTTTCTTTCTGTCACGGTCGCGGCGACGGAAGATCTGCCCCTTGAAAGGGGACAAAAAGGGATCAAATCTGGGGCAACCCCCGGAGGCCCCCATGCCGCACAACAACACCAATCTGCCCACGGAACGCTTCGACGTCCTGACCAAGCCGAAGCTGGAAGGCGGGCGGCGTTTCGTCATGCACACGGAATTCGCCCCGGCGGGCGACCAGCCCGCGGCGATCGCCGAACTGGCGAACGGCGTGCTGGCGGGGGAACACGATCAGGTCCTGCTGGGCGCGACCGGCACCGGCAAGACCTTCACCATGGCGAAGATCATCGAACAGACGCAGCGCCCGGCGATCATCCTTGCGCCGAACAAGACGCTGGCCGCGCAATTGTATGGCGAATTCAAGAGCTTCTTTCCGGAAAACGCGGTCGAGTATTTCGTCAGCTACTACGATTACTACCAGCCCGAGGCCTATGTCCCCCGCACCGACACCTATATCGAGAAGGAATCGATGATCAACGAGCAGATCGACCGCATGCGCCACTCGGCGACGCGGGCGCTTCTGGAACGGGATGACGTGATCATCGTGGCCTCGGTGTCCTGCATCTACGGTATCGGCTCGGTCGAGACCTATTCGGCGATGACGCAGGACATGACGGTCGGGCAGCTTTACGATCAGCGCAAGTTTCTGGCCGAACTGGTGGCGCAGCAATACAAGCGGCTGGATGCGGCGTTCCAGCGCGGATCGTTCCGGGTCAAGGGCGACACGATCGACCTCTGGCCCGCCCACCTCGAAGACCGCGCCTGGCGCTTCAGTTTCTTTGGCGAGGAGCTGGAGGCGATCATCGAATTCGATCCCCTGACCGGGCAGAAGACCGACAGTTTCCAGCAGATCCGCATCTATGCGAACAGCCACTACGTCACCCCGCGCCCGACGCTGCAACAGGCGACGAAGCAGATCCGGGCGGAGCTGCAGCACCGGCTGAAGCAGTTCAACGACGAGGGGAAACTGCTCGAAGCCCAACGGCTGGAACAGCGCACGAATTTCGACCTCGAAATGCTGGAAGCCACCGGCATGTGCGCGGGGATCGAGAATTATTCGCGCTACCTGACCGGGCGCGGCCCCGGTGAGCCGCCGCCGACGCTGTTTGAATTCATTCCCGACAATGCCATCGTCTTCGCCGACGAATCCCACGTCACCGTGCCGCAGATCGGCGGCATGTATCGCGGCGACTTCCGGCGCAAGTTCACGCTGGCGGAACACGGCTTCCGCCTGCCGTCCTGCACCGACAACCGCCCGCTGAAATTCGAGGAATGGGACGCGATGCGGCCGCAATCGGTCTTCGTCTCCGCCACGCCCTCGAAATGGGAACTGGAACAGACGGGCGGCGTCTTTGCCGAACAGGTGATCCGTCCGACGGGCCTCCTGGATCCGGTGATCGAGATCCGCCCGGTGGAAACGCAGGTCGATGACGTGCTGGACGAAATCCGCAAGGTCGCGGCGCAGGGGATGCGGATTCTGGTCACCACGCTGACCAAGCGCATGGCCGAGGACCTGACCGAATATCTGCACGAACAGGGGGTGCGGGTGCGCTACATGCACTCGGACATCGACACGATCGAACGGATCGAGATCCTGCGCGACCTGCGCCTTGGCGCCTTCGACGTGCTGATCGGCATCAACCTGCTGCGCGAGGGGCTGGATATTCCCGAATGCGGGCTGGTGGCGATTCTGGATGCCGACAAGGAAGGGTTCCTGCGTTCCGAAACCTCGCTGATCCAGACGATCGGCCGCGCCGCGCGCAATGCCGAGGGGCGGGTGATCATGTATGCCGACCGGATCACCGGCTCGATGGAACGGGCGATGTCCGAAACCGACCGGCGCCGCGCCAAGCAGATGGCCTATAACGTCGAACACGGCATCACGCCGACGACGGTCAGGAAGAACGTCGAGGATGTGCTGGCGGGCCTCTGGCAGGGCGATACCGACCTTGCCCGCGTCACCGCGCAGATCGAGGCACCGAAGGTCGGCGCGAACCTTGCCGCGCATCTGGACGATCTGCGGACCCGGATGCGCAAGGCGGCGGAGAACCTCGAATTCGAGGAAGCCGCCCGCCTGCGCGACGAGGTCAAGCGGCTGGAAGCGGTGGAGCTTGCCGTGGCCGAGGATCCTCTGGCCCGGCAGACGGTGGTCGAGGAAGCCGCCGAGCAGGCCGTCGCGGCCCGCGGCCGCTCGACCGCCGGACGCGCGGGACAGCGCGGCGGCGTGAAACGCAAGAAACGTTGAGGGAAGATGCGATGATCACGATCACGCTTGAACATCCGGTGCAGGAAGATCTGGCTCTGCTGCATGAACGCCATACGGCGGCGATGCATGCGGATACCCCGCCCGAATCGATCCACATGCTGCCGGTGGATGCACTCGCCGCGCCCGGCATCCTGTTCTATGTGATGCGCGAGGATCGGGCCCCGGTCGGCATGGGCGCGCTGAAGCGCATCGACGCGATCCATGCGGAAATCAAGTCGATGCATGTGCTGGTGGAAATGCGGGGCAGGGGTCTGGCGCGGATGCTGCTCGGCCATCTGGTGACCGAGGCGCGCGAACACGGCTACCACCGGCTCAGCCTCGAAACCGGCACGCAGGCGTCCTTCGGCCCGGCCCGCGCGCTCTACCTGAATGCGGGGTTCGAGGAATGCCCGCCGTTCGAGGGCTACAGCCTCGATCCCAACAGCGTCTACCTGACCATCCGGCTGTGATCAGCGCCCGGTGAGCGCCCGCTCGATCTTCTTGTCGGTCTTGTATTGGCTCAGGGCATAGACCGACCAGATCGCGGCGGGGATCCAGCCGATCAGGGTGATCTGCAGGATCAGGCAGATGATCCCCGCGATCGGCCGCCCGATGGTGAAGAACTGCAGCCAGGGCAGGAATATGGCAAGAAGAAGACGCATGGATTGCCTTTCCGTCTGATATCTGCCCTCAATCTAGGAGCCCGGCGGCCAATTCCAACCCGCCCGCCGATCGCGCCGCCCCATTCACCGAAACGAGCCGCGCCCCTTCCTTCATTCTTCCATAAATATCCCGGGGGGAGAGCGCCTGCGCTCGGGGGGCAGCGCCCCCCTCTCCGCCGCCATCATGCGCCCGGCCGGGGGTGCGCCCCCCCGGCCGGCCACACCATCACTTCGCGATACGGTCGAGGATCCGCGCCCAGCTCCGGATCCCCTTGTGGAAGCTCTTCACGTCATATTTCTCGTTCGGCGAATGGATTGCGTCGTCGTCGTTGGCATAGCCGATCAGCATCGCATCCATGCCGAGGATCGACTTGAAGTAATAGGCGATCGGGATCGAGCCGCCCATGCCGACGATCACCGCCTCGCGGTTCCATTCGTCGGACAGCGCCTGCCGCGCCTGCTCGAATTCCGGGCGCGAGGTGTTCATCACCGCCGCCGGCGCGCCGTCGAGGTCGCTGTCCCAGGTGACGGTCGCATCGACGGGCAGGCGCGCCTCGACATGGGCGCGCAGCTTGCGGCGCACGGCGGCCGGATCCATGTCGCCGACCAGACGGCAGGTGATCTTCACATGCGCATCCGCCGGGATGACGGTCTTCGACCCCGCGCCCTGATAGCCGCCCCAGAGCCCGTTGATCTCCAGCGTCGGCCGCGCCCATTGCTGTTCCAGCGCCGAATAGCCCTTTTCGCCATGGGCGATGGTCATGCCGGCATGTTCCAGATAGGCCTTTTCGTCGAAACCGCAGTTTTCCCACTGCCGCTTCAGATCCTCGGGCACCTCATGCACGCCTTCATAGAACCCCTCGACCGCGACGCGGCCGGTTTCGTCATGGAACGAGGCGATGATTTTCGAAAGTTCGCGCAGCGGGTTCAGCGCCGGGCCGCCGTAATGGCCGGAATGCAGGTCGATGCGCGGCCCGTGCAGGGTGAATTCCTCTTTCAGCATGCCGCGCAACTGCCCGGCGATCGAGGGCACGCCCGGCGACACCATCGACGTGTCGCAGATCAGCGCGAGGTCGCAGCTCAGCTCGTCCTTGTGCGCCTTCATGAACGGGATCAGCGAGGGCGAGCCCGATTCCTCCTCGCCCTCGAAGAAGATCGTCAGATTGCCGGGCAGGGTGCCGTTGACCTCCTTGTAGGCGCGGCAGGCCTCGATGAAGGTCATCAGCTGGCCCTTGTCGTCCGATGAACCGCGGCCGCGGATCACCGGGCCGTTCGCGGTCTCCTCGATGGCCGGGTCGAAAGGCGCGCGGGTCCACAGGTTCAGCGGATCGACCGGCTGCACGTCATAATGTCCGTAGAACAGCAGATGCGGGCCGGGGCCTTCGTGCCGGGCGACGACGAACGGGTGGCCGGGCGCGGGCCGCTTTTCGGCCTTGAAGCCGAGCGTGTTCAGTTCCGCCACCAGCCAGTCGGCGGCTTCGTCGCAATGCGCCTTGTAGGCCGGATCGGTCGAGACCGACTGGATGCGCAACAGCTCCATCAGGCGGTCGATCGCCTGCGGCAGGCCGTCGTCGATGCGGGTGAGAATGGCGTCAAGGGTCATGGATGCCTCCTGTTTCCGGCAGACCCTACCACCCGGGGCGGCGCTGTCCAGACGTCCGGATTGCACAGTGAACAGGGCGGATATCCCGAAATGCGCCATCCTGCGTCGATTTTTCTCTCCCATCCTGTGGAATTGACCTTTATCAAGGCCCCCGCGCGACCGATCTATAGGGAAGATCCGTTGGCGCACCCCGCTATTGGCAAGGGACATGGGAAATGAACTACGATAACGCACTCGATCACGCGCTGGCACAGTTGCATGACGAGGGCCGGTATCGGACCTTCATCGACATCACGCGCGAGAAGGGCGCCTTCCCGAGGGCGGTCTGGACCCGGCCCGACGGGTCGCGGAAGGATATCACCGTCTGGTGCGGCAACGACTATCTGGGCATGGGACAGAACCCCCAAGTTCTGGCGGCGATGCATGCGGCGATGGACGCTGTCGGCGCCGGGTCGGGCGGGACGCGCAACATTTCCGGCACGACGGGCTATCACAAGGCGCTCGAGGCCGAACTGGCCGACCTGCACCACAAAGAGGCGGCGCTGGTCTTCGGCTCCGCCTATGTGGCGAATGACACCACGCTCAGCACCTTGCGGCGGCTGTTCCCGGGGCTGATCATCTATTCGGACGAACTCAACCACGCCTCGATGATCGAGGGGATCCGGCGCGGCGTGGGCGAAAAGCGGATCTTCCGCCACAACGACACCGCCCATCTGCGCGCGCTGCTGGCGGCCGACGATCCGGCGGCGCCGAAGCTGATCGCCTTCGAGTCCGTCTATTCGATGGACGGCGATTTCGGCAAGGTGACCGAGATCTGCGATCTCGCGGCGGAATTCAACGCGCTGACCTATCTGGACGAGGTCCATGCCGTCGGCATGTATGGCCCGCGCGGCGGCGGCTATGCCGAACAGATCGGCGAGACGGCGCGGATCGACCTGTTCAACGGCACGCTCGGCAAGGCCTTCGGGGTTTATGGGGGCTATATCGCGGCCTCGGCCCGGATGATCGACGCGCTGCGGTCCTATGCGCCGGGGTTCATCTTCACCACCTCGCTGCCGCCCGCCGTGGCGGCGGGGGCGGCGGCCTCGATCGCCTTTCTCAAGACCGCCGAGGGGCAGAAGCTGCGCGACGCGCAACAGCTTCATGCGCGCATCCTGAAGATGCGGCTGCGGGGGCTGGGCATGCCCTTCATCGACCACGGCAGCCATATCGTCCCGGTCATCATCGGCGACCCCGTGCACACCAAGATGCTGTCCGACATGCTGCTGGACGAATTCGGCATTTACGTGCAGCCGATCAACTTCCCGACCGTGCCGCGCGGGACGGAACGGCTGCGCTTCACCCCTTCGCCGGTGCATGACGCGCGGGAGATCGACCATCTCGTGCGGGCCCTTGATGCATTGTGGTCGCGCTGCGCGCTAAATCGCGCCGAAGCCAGCGCCTGAGTCACGTTCTCCGGATGCGCGGCTCAACGGGTTGTGATAGGAAATTGTCAACGGTTTCGGGAATAACCTTCCGATTCGTGAACCTCTGATACGTGAAGGCAGGGCAGGCATATGATCGGGCGGAGGAGCGTTCCTTCGACGCAGGAAGCGGAGAGGCCGAAAGGCTTCGACGACTTTGAGCTGAAGCTTGGCGACATCATGCGCGGCGAGCGGGCGACGCTTGCCAAGTCGCTGCTGGATGTTCAGCGCGAATTGCGCATCAAGGCGTCCTATATCGCCGCGATCGAAAGCGCGGATCTGTCGACCTTCGACACGCCCTCCTTCGTGGCGGGCTATGTGCGGTCCTATGCCCGTTATCTGGGGCTGGACCCGGATTGGGCCTTTGAACGCTTCTGCGAGGAGACGGGCTTTCAGCCGGTGCATGGCATGGCGCCCGCGGCTTCGGGGGTGAAGACGATGTCGGGCGTCAAGACCGCCCGGCATTCCCCCGATCTGGCCGAGGCGCTGGCCAATCCCAACGCCACCTTCATCCCCAAACAGGAACCCTTCTGGTCGCGGATCGATCTGCGCGCGGTCGGCTCGTTGGTGGTTCTGGCGGTTCTGGCCGGCGGGATCGGATATGGCGGCTGGACCGTGCTGAAAGAGGTGCAGCGCGTGCAGCTTGCCCCCGTCGATCAGGCGCCCGGCGTGGTGGCGGAGATCGACCCGATCGACGCGGCGGCGGCGCGGATGCAGATGGCGGACAACGACACGCTGCCCGACGCCCCGGCGACCGAGGCGCTGGATCGTCTTTACCGTCCGCAGGCGCTGGATACGCCGGTGCTGATCGCGCGGGACGGGCCGATCGCCTCGATCGATCCGAACCAGACCGGGCTGCTGGCGCGGAGCGGTTCGGCGGACCAGCATCTGGTGGTGCAGAACGCGCTGATGCAGGGGCCGATGCCCGCGGGGGAACAGCTTGCCGCGGCCGCGCCCGCCCCGGGCGAAGGCATCGTGCGGACCATGGGCGAGGATGCGCCCGAGGTCGAGGTGCTGGCCGTGCGCCCCGCCTGGGTCCGGATCAAGGCCGCCGACGGCAGCGTCCTTCTGGAAAAGATCATGGATGCGGGCGAACGTTTCGCGGTGCCGAAGCTCGAACAACCGCCGGTCATGCGGATCGGGGAATCGGGCGCGATCTATTTCGCGGTCAACGGCGTCGCCCACGGCCCGGCCGGCCGGCGTGGCGTGGTGACGAAGAATGTCGTGCTGACCCCCGAATCGCTGGATGAGAAATTCTCCGTCGCCGATCTGTCTTCGGATGGCGATCTGGCGAAGATGGTGGCCGTCGCCGATGCCGGGGCCGTCGTTCCGGCGCAGTCGCTCGGCGAATGACGCATCGCTGATATTCGCGCCAGCCGTTGCCCTTGGGCGGCGGCTGTCCTATGTCTGGCGGTGAAACCGGAGGACTGACATGTCGCTCAATTCCGTTCGCCCGTGGCGCACCATCGAACGCCGCAAGTCGCGTCAGATCATGGTGGGGAACGTGCCCGTGGGCGGGGATGCGCCGATCTCGGTGCAGACGATGACCAACACGCTGACCACCGACATCCGGGCGACGCTGGATCAGGTGATCCGCGCCGCCGATGTGGGGGCCGATATCGTGCGCGTTTCCACGCCGGATCAGGAATCGACCCGCGCGCTGAAGGAAATCGTGCGCGAAAGCCCTGTACCGATCGTCGCCGACATCCATTTCCACTACAAACGCGCGATCGAGGCGGCCGAGGCCGGCGCCGCCTGCCTGCGGATCAACCCGGGCAATATCGGTGACGAGAAACGGGTGAAGGAAGTGATCCGCGCGGCAAGGGACCACGGCTGTTCCATCCGCATCGGCGTCAACGCCGGGTCGCTGGAAAAGCACCTGCTGGAGAAATACGGTGAACCCTGCCCCGAGGCGATGGTGGAATCCGGTCTCGACCATATCCGCATCCTCGAGGACAACGATTTCCACGAATTCAAGATCTCGGTGAAGGCGTCGGATGTGTTCCTTGCAGCCGCCGCCTATCAGGCACTGGCCGAGGCGACGGATGCCCCCATCCACCTCGGCATCACCGAGGCGGGCGGGATGATGTCCGGCACGGTGAAATCGGCGATCGGGCTGGGCAATCTGTTGTGGATGGGAATCGGCGACACGATCCGCGTCAGCCTCTCGGCCGATCCGGTGGAAGAGGTGAAGGTCGGCTTCGAGATCCTGAAATCCCTCGGCCTGCGGACGCGCGGGGTGCAGATCATCTCCTGTCCCTCCTGCGCGCGGCAGGGCTTCAACGTCATCAAGACGGTCGAGATTCTGGAAAAGCGGCTGGAACACATCAAGACCCCGATGAGCCTGAGCATCATCGGCTGCGTCGTGAACGGCCCGGGCGAGGCGCTGATGACCGATATCGGCTTCACCGGCGGCGGCGCGGGGTCGGGCATGGTCTACATGGCGGGCAAGCAGAGCCACAAGATGACCAATGACCAGATGGTCGATGAAATCGTCCGTCTGGTCGAGGAACGTGCCGAACGGATCGAGGCGGCAAGCAAGGCGGCGGAATAACCGCCGTCCTTCATGCGAATGCGCCGCTTCCGCCCGGAAGCGGCATTTTCATGTCTAAGGGGGAAATGGCTGGCGGTCCCAACACGATTCGAACGTGTGGCCTCTACCTTCGGAGGGTAGCGCTCTATCCAGCTGAGCTATGGGACCGCATCAGCGCGATTGCTATCGCCCATTTCGCGGGGGAACGCAACCGTTTTCGAGGCCTGTTCCGATGGGCTCCCGCATCTCTGGCGGGCGGGGCCGCCGTGTTACTGGGCGACAACGGCCGATCCGGCGAAAACGTCGAAAAATGTTTGCCTTTCGCGGCCCGCGCGCTCATATCTTCGACACTGTTGCCCCGAGTGCGAGAAACGTTGCAGACAATGTCCCTGGATCCCACCGACCGCCGTATCCTGACCGTGTTGCAAAATCAGGGGCGCATATCGAACGCGGAATTGTCGGAACGGGTGAACCTGTCGGCATCGGCCTGCCACCGGCGCGTGCAGCGGCTGGAAGAGGACGGCTACATCCGCGATTACGTCGCGCTGCTCGATTCCCGCAAACTGGGCCGCCCGACCACGGTTTTCGTGGAGATCACCCTGTCGGGTCAGGCGGATGAGGTGCTCGAGGCCTTCGAGCGCGAGGTGAAGAAGATCCCCGACGTGCTGGAATGTCATCTGATGGCGGGGTCCGCGGATTACCTGCTGAAGGTCGTGGCCGAGGATACCGAGGATTTCGCCCGCATCCACCGCGCCAAGCTCGCCCGCTTGCCGGGCGTGCAGGGGATGCAAAGCTCCTTCGCCCTGCGCACCGTGTTCAAGACCACGGCGCTGCCCGTCTAGGGCGCCGCGCCCCTCTTCCTGCCTTCGTGTTTCCGTAAATATCCCGGGGGTGAATTTGCGCTTTAGCGCAAAGAGGGGGCTGGCCCCCTGCGCCGCCGGGGCCGGGAGCTGCCCTCAATCCCGCCAGAACCGCGGCAGGAACAGCACGAAGAACGCCATCAGCCCAAGCCGGCCCAGCAGCATCGCCGCCGTCATGATCCATGTGGCGCTGGTGCCGAAGCCCACCATCGTGCCGGTCGGCCCGCCGATCGGGCCGATCGCATAGCCGATATTGCCAAGCGCCCCCCAGGCCGCGAACAGCGCTGAGGTCATGTCCGCCCCGTCGAGCGAGATCAGCACCGCGCAGATGCCCAGTGTCATGATATAGGCGGTGACATATTGCATCAGCGATCCGATGGTGTTCTCGTCCAGCGGCTTGCCGCCGTAGCGCGGCTGCACCACCCGGTGTGGCGCATACATCTGCTGGATCGCCGATTTCATCACCGACAGGACCACCTGCACCCGGAACACCGACAGCGCCGCCGAGGTGGATCCCGTGCAGCCGCCGATCATGCCGACGATGAAGGCGACGACCATGACGAAGCTGCCCCAGGGCTCGATCGGGGCGACGGCCAGCCCCGTCCCCGTCATCATCGAGGCGATGTTGAACGCGGTTTCGCGGATGATCTGCTCGCTCGACCCGGTGTCGCGCCAAAGCCGGTAGATGATGACCAGAACCACCGCGCAGGCATACCAGCGCAGCATGGCGCGGACCTGCACGTCGAACCACAGCGCCTTGCCCTGTCCGCGCGCAAGCTGGATGAACCGCACGAAGGGCATCGCTGACAGCAGCATGAACACCGTCCCCGCATATTGCGCGGCGGGCGGGAAGACCGCGAAGCTCGCATCATGCGAGGCGAAGCCGCCCATCGAGATCGTCGACATCGCATGGACGACGGCATCGTAGAAGGACAGGCCGCACAGCAGATAGGCCATCATGCAGGCCAGCGACAGGATCGAATAGACCTCCAGCAGCGACCGGGCGATGTCTTTCGCGCGGGGCATGATCTTGCCGAAGGTGTCGAACCCCTCGATCTGGAAATAGCGCATGCCCCCGATGCGCATCACCGGCAGGAACACCATGGCGACGAAGGCGATGCCCAGCCCGCCGATCCAGTTCAGCATCGAGCGCCACAGCACCACCGAACGGGGCAGCGATTCGACCTTGGCGAACACCGAAAAGCCGGTGCCGGTGATGCCCGACACGGCCTCGAAATAGGCGTCGGTGAAGCGCGCATGCGGCGCACCCTGCATGAAGGGCAGCGCGCCGAAGGCCGGGATGCAGATCCAGATCGAGACGGTCAGCACATAGGCCTGCCGCAGTGTCAGGGCGCGCGGTCCGCCGGAGCGCCCGGCCAGCGCCAGAAGCCCGCCGAACAGCATGGTTTCCAGCATCACCTGCGCGAAATTCGCCGCATTGGGCGAGCCATCGTAGAAATCCAGCGCGACCGGCCCGATCATCGTGATCCCCAGAAACAGCAGGATCACGCCAAGCAGGTGAAAGACGGGGCCGAAGTCGGGCATCGGGTTCTCGGAGGAGGCGCTGATGGCTGGGCGCCGCGGGGGAGGGAGGGAACCAAAAACCCCCGAGGCAAGCCACGGGGGTCATCGGCGCGAGGGTGACCTCGCCAGCGATTCCAGGTGCTTAGAGAGCGCCTTCACGCTGGAGCTTCTTCCGTGCCAGTTTACGGGCACGGCGAACGGCTTCAGCTTTCTCGCGCGCTTTCTTGACCGAAGGCTTTTCGAAATGCTGCTTGAGCTTCATTTCACGGAAAACCCCCTCGCGCTGAAGTTTTTTCTTCAGAGCACGAAGCGCCTGTTCGACGTTGTTGTCGCGAACGCTGACCTGCATGTGGTGTCACCACCTTCCTAAGTTAGAGTTGCATCAGATTGCAGGAAGCGGCCATATAGCAGGGACGCGGACTTTTGTCCACTCCTGCCAACCGAGGCCCGAAACCAAGGAAACGCGATGAAGAACGACCATCTGGATGTGGATCGGATGCGGGAGGAACTGCTGGAGGCGATCAGCCCGCATGTGCCTTTCGACGGCTGGTCGGAGCCTGCGTTCCGGCAGGCGGTGGCGGATCTGGGGGTCGATCCGGGGCTGGCGCGGATCGTCTGCCCGCGCGGCGCGATCGACTTGGCGGTCGAGTATCACCGGGCGGCGGATCGCGCGCTGGCGCGGGCGCTGACCACGACCGTCTGGCCCGAGGGGATGCGGTTCCGCGACAAGGTGGCGGCGGCGGTGGCGATGCGGCTCGATCTGGTGGACCCCGAACTGGTGCGGCGGGCGGCCTCGGTCTTCGCGCTGCCGCAGAACACGGCGACGGGGGCGAAGCTCGTCTGGGAAACGGCGGATGTGATCTGGCGCGCCCTTGGAGACACCGCGCAGGACTTCGGCTGGTATACCAAGCGGCTGACGCTGTCGGGGGTGATTTCAGGCTCCGTGCTATACTGGCTGGGCGATGAAAGCGAGGGCAAGGCCGACACCCGCGCCTTCATCGAGAACCGCATCGATGAGGTGACGCGGTTGGAAAACATCAAGGGCCGGATCACCGGCCTGCCGGGGATCAAAGGCCTTCTAGGCGCGATCCGCGCGCCGGGTGACCGCCCGATGCCCGGCAAGACCACACGTTCGGCCGAGGGGCTCTGACAGGAATGGCGATCAGGATGCCTGTGCCGGTCCAGATGACGGCGATGGAGATTTCTGCCCCCGGCGCGCCCGAGGTGCTGCGCCCCGTGACGCGCGCCGTGCCCCTGCCCACGCAGGGCGAGGTGCTGATCCGCGTCGTCTATGCCGGGGTCAACCGTCCCGACGCGCTGCAACGGGCGGGGTCCTACAATCCGCCCGCCGGGGCGTCGGACCTGCCGGGGCTGGAATGTTCGGGCTATATCGCGGCGCTTGGCCCCGGGGTCAGCGAATGGGCCGTGGGGGATCCGGTCTGCGCGCTGCTGCCCGGCGGCGGCTATGCCGAATATGCGGTCTGTCCGGCGGCGCATGTGATCCGCGTGCCGAAATGGCTGGATCTCAAGACGGCAGGCTGCCTGCCGGAAACCTGCTTCACCGTCTGGTCGAACGTGGTGATGCGCGGCGGGCTGAAGGCGGGGGAAAGGTTCCTTGTCCACGGCGGCTCCTCGGGCATCGGCACGACGGCGATCCAGATCGCCCGGGCGCTTGGCGCGCGGGTCTTCGCCACCGCCGGCAGCGCCGAGAAATGCGCGGCGATCGAGGCGCTCGGCGCTACCGCGATCAACTACCGCCTCGGCGATTTCGTCAAGGTCCTGCAGGCCGAGGGCGGGGCGGACCTGATCCTCGACATGGTGGGCGGCAGCTATGTCGCGCGCAACATCAAGGCGCTGGCCGATGACGGACGGCTGGTCTTCATCGCCTTTCTGGAAGGCGCGAAGGCCGAGATCAACTTTGCCCAGGTGATGATGCGGCGGCTGACGGTCACCGGCTCGACCCTGCGGCCGCAGTCGGATGCGGCGAAGGCCGCGATCGCGCGGCAATTGCGCGATCATGTCTGGCCGATGCTGGAATCGGGCAGGCTGCGGGTGATCCATGACAGCGAATTCCCCCTGACCGAGGCGGCCCGGGCGCATGCGCGGATGGAAAGCTCGGCCCATATCGGCAAGATCGTTTTGCGGGTGGGGTGAACCGGGGACGGAACGATCCGGGCCGATCCCGGAAAGACGCAAGGAGGATGCGATGCCCGCGAAATCGAAAGCACAGCAAAGGGCGGCCGGCGCCGCCCTGTCGGCCAAACGCGGCGAGACCTCTCCCGACGCCTTGTGGGGTGCCGCGCGCGAGATGTTCGACAGCATGACCGAGGCGGAACTCGAAGATTTCGCCGCCACGCCGCTCAAGGGCCTGCCCGACAAGCTGGAAGACGACTGAGGCGGAAACCGCCTTCCGTCCGTGCCGGTGGCGAGGCAAGAAGGGGGCCAGCCCCCTCTTTGCCTGACGGCAAATTCACCCCCGGGATATTTATGGAAGAATGAAGGGCTGAATGGGAGTTTGCCTTCATTCTTCCATAAATATCCCGGGGTGCAGGGCAGCGCCCCGCGGCGTTCCCACGGAAAGCATCGGTTTCTCGTCCTACCGCACCCTCTCCATCAGCGCATCCTGTCTCCGGCAGTCGCGGATCACGTCGGCGCCGCAGCGGCGCGGGGCAAGGTCCTTGGTCAGGCAGATCCGCACCTCGTCGATCCGGCCTTGATCGCAGGTGATCGTCACCATGTCGCGCATCAGGCCGGGGTTCGCCTCGATGAACGCCTCTTCGACCACCGAGGCCGGCAGCTTCACGTCCCGGTCCAGATTGCGGAACACCTCGGGGATGCGGGTGCCGGCATAGGCGCGCCGCGCCGTGGCGTAGTAATCCGCGGCGGAAAGCCCGGCGCAGCGGCCATGCTTCTTCCACTGATACCAGGCGGCGCCGGAGGAGCCCATGATATCATCCATCGCCGCCGATTGCGCGCGCGTCGGGTCGCGCTGCGGCGTGCGGCAATCGCTCGGATAGCCCAGCTCGTTCTGCGGCCAGAGCCCGTGCAGCACGAAGGACGCGCCCGAGCCCCGCGCGCATTGCGCGGCATCGCGGCCCCTGCCGTCCGTCGCACACCAGCCGGGCGACCACGACAGCGCCATCACGTAATAATCGAATTGTCCGGCCCGCTCTCCTTCCGCTTTCGCAGACAGGGCGCCGGCCAGCAGGGCCGCGCCCGTCAACAAGGCTGTGAGTGACGCGAATCGCATTTTTGCTTCCCCTTTTGCGCTTTCGGCCCTATATAGCTGGGCAATTCCCCACCAGAAATGGACCGCGGCACGGGGGGAACCGCGCCGCAGCCGGTTTCTCGGCCCGGGAGAGATTTGTGCAAAAGGATCGCGCTATGACGACGAACAAGCCCCTGATGGCCAAGGCCACCGCCGTGTGGCTCGTGGACAATACGACCCTTACCTTCAAGCAGATTGCCGAATTTTGCGGGATGCACGAGCTGGAAGTCCAGGGGATCGCGGATGGCGATGTGGCCGTCGGCGTGAAGGGCTTCGATCCGATCGTGCACAACCAGCTCGACCAGAAGGAAATCGACAAGGGCGAGAAGGACCCGCTCTACCGGCTGAAGCTCAAGTTCAACGCCGCCGCCGTGGGCGAGGACAAGCGCCGCGGCCCGCGCTACACGCCGCTGTCGAAGCGGCAGGACCGGCCGAATTCGATCCTGTGGCTGGTGAAGTTCCACCCCGAGCTTGCCGATGCGCAGATCGCCCGGCTGATCGGCACGACGAAGCCGACGATCGCCTCGATCCGCGACAAGACGCACTGGAACATCCAGAACATGACGGCGGTGGATCCCGTGGCGCTCGGCCTGTGCCGGCAGTCGGAGCTGGATGCCGAGGTGCAGAAAGCCGCCAAGAAGCATGCGACCGATGTGATGTCGGACGACGAGCGGCGCAAGCTGGTGTCGACGGAACAGTCGCTCGGCATGCCGACCGAGCCGCGCCTGCCGTCTTCGATCGCCGGGCTCGAGGGCTTCACCCTCGGCGCGGGCAAAGAAGAAGCCGCTTCGCCGAAGGATTTCTCGGATGCGGACAGCTTCTTCAACCTGCCGCATGCCGATGACGACGACGAGGAAGAAGAAGATCACCGCCGCTGATGCCTGCCTGACGGGCAGCGCTGCAAGGGCCGTCCGAAGGGGCGGCCCTTTGGTTTTCCGGAGTTTCCATTGGCGAGGGAGGCAGGGGGCCAGCCCCCTCTTGCCCGTGCCGGGCAATTCACCCCCGGGATATTTATGGAAAAACGACGGGCTGAAAGCGGGTTTGCCGTCGTTTTTCCATAAATATCCCGGGGTGCGGGGCGGCGCCCCGCCGCAACGCCGGGATCAGCCGAAGCGGGTGAACCAGCAGGGCTGGCGGTCGCCCGGTTGCGGGCGCGCGGCATGGACGCCGCGGGCGATGGCGCGGGCAAGGCAGACCGAGGCCGCGTGGCACAGCGCGAAGCCGTCGCCCACGGGATCCGCGAGCGGGCGCAGCCCCGTCGCGGCGGCAAAGACCAGATCTCCGTCGAGCGGCGTATGCGACGGCACCAGCGCGCGCGCCATGCCGTCATGCGCCGCCGTTGCCATCCGCTGCGCCTGCGCCTTGGTCAGGGCGGCGTCGGTCGCGACGATGGCGATGGTCGTGGCCTCGCCCAGACGTTTCGCGGGCGGGGGCTCGGCGGCGGCGGGATAGTCGCGCGCCGCGCCGTGCCCGCCGAATTCGGAGTCCAGCTCCCACGGCGCCGCCCAGAACTCCGGGCCATCGCCGACCGTGGCGGAGCCGAGCGCATTGACCACCACCAGCGCGCCGACGGTGAGGCCGTTTTGCAGCACCGCCGAGGCGGAGCCGAGCCCGCCCTTCCACGTGCCCGTCATCGCGCCCAGACCGGCCCCCGCCGATCCGAGGACGAAATCCGCCCCGGCGGCGTCCAGCGCCGCCCGGCCGAGCGCGCGATAGGGGTTGTCGGTCCAGTCCTTCGCCCCGCCGTTCAGCAGGTCGAAGACGATCGCTGAGGGCACGATCGGCACCCGCATGCCCCCCACCTTGAAGCCGCGCCCCATTGCGCGCAATCCGTCGGACACGCCCGAGGCCGCGTCGAGCCCGAAGGCCGAGCCGCCCGACAGCACCAGCGCATCCACCTTTTCGACCAGCTTGTCGGGGGCGAGCAGGTCGGTTTCGCGCGTGCCGGGCGCGCCGCCCATCACATGCACCGCCGCGGTGAAGGGATGGTCCGCCGTCAGCACCGTCACGCCCGACAGGAGCCGCCCATCCTGCGCATTGCCGACCAGCAGCCCCGCGACATCGGTGATCAGGTTGCGCGGTCCGGGTTTCATCGGCGGTTCTCCTCGGGTGTCAGCCAGCCGGGCGGGATCTTCGGCGTGGCGGCGACCAGCCTTTGCGTCGCGGGGTGGCGGGGCGCGGTCAGGATCCGGGCAGTCGGGCCGTCCTCGACGATGCGGCCCGCATCCATCACCAGACAGCGCGAGGTCAGCGCCCCCACCACCGAAAGATCATGCGAGATGAACAGATAGGCAAGCCCGTGCCGCTCCTGCAACCGTTCGAGGAGGTCGAGCACCTGCGCCCGCACCCGCACGTCGAGCGCCGAGACCGCCTCGTCTAGCACGATCAGCCTTGGCCGGGTGATCAGCGCGCGGGCGATGGCGATGCGCTGGCGCTGCCCGCCGGAGAATTCGTGGATGAAGCGCCGCCCGTCGCCGGGGGAAAGACCGACATCGGTGAGCGCCTCGCCCACCCGGTCGCGCCAGCCGGCGGGGCGGCCGGTCAGGTGGAAGGGTTCGGCGATCAGCGTATCCACCCGCTGGCGCGGGTCGAAGGAGCCGTAGGGATCCTGAAATACGATCTGCATCGCGGCGCGGGCCGGGGCGGGCATGTCCGGCCCCACCGCCGTGCCGGCAAGCGTGATGCCGCCGCTGTCCAGCCGGTCGAGCCCGACGATCGCCCGCGCGAGCGTGGATTTGCCGCAGCCTGAAGGTCCGACGAGGCCGAGCGATTCCCCCGCTTCGAGCCGGAACGACACATCGTCCACCGCGGCGCGCAGCGGCCGGGGGGCGAAGGGGCGGGGGCGCGGCAGGCGGTAGCTGCGGCAGGCGTGCTCGACCCGCAGGAGCGCGCCGGCGGCATCCGTCGCGGGGGCGCTGCCCCCGTCGCCTGCGGCGACTCCCGGGGGATATTTCGGGAAAGCCGAAGGCGCGCGCGGCAGCGAGGCGTGCAGCAGCGCGCGGGTATAGCCTTCGGCGGGGGCGCGGAACAGCGCCTCGGTCGGGCGGTCCTCGACCACGATGCCGTCCTTCATCACCGCGACGCGGTCGGCCATGGCCGCCGTGACGGCGAGGTCGTGGGTGATGAGGATCAGGGCCATGTCCTCGCTGCGGGCCAGATCGCGCAGCAGCGCAAGCACCCCGGCCTGCGTGGTCACGTCCAGCGCCGTCGTCGGTTCGTCCGCGATCAGCAGGCGGGGGCGCAGGGCGATGGCCATGGCGATGGCGACCCGCTGGCGTTGCCCGCCCGACAGTTCGTGGGGGTAAAGGGTCAGCGGAAACCGATCCCCCGTCAGCCCGACCCGGTCGAGCCGGTCGCGCGCGATCCGCAGCGCCTCGCCCCGGCGCATCCTGCGGTGGACCATCAGCGTTTCCGCCACCTGATCGCCGATGGTCATCAGCGGGTTCAGCGCGGTCATCGGTTCCTGAAAGATCATCCCGATCCCGTCGCCGCGCAGGTCGCACAGGTCGGATTCCTCCATCGACAGGATCTGTCGGCCGTCGAATTCGATGGCGCCTTCGGCGCACGCGCCCTCGGGCAGCAGGCCGATGATGGCCAGCGCGGTCATCGACTTGCCCGAGCCGGATTCGCCGACGATGCCGAGGATCTCGCCCGGGGCGAGGGAGAACGAGACGTTTTCCACCACCGGCTGCGATCCGATCGTGACCTTCAGCGCCTCGACGGTCAGCAGGTTCATGCGAGCCGCCCCTTGAGCCGGGGGTCGAGCGCATCGCGCAGCCCGTCGCCCAGCAGGTTCAGCCCCAGCACCGTCAGCACGATGGCAAAGCCCGGAAACAGCGCGACATGCGGCGCGAGGGTGACGAAGGTCTGCGCATCGGCCAGCATCCGGCCCCAGCTGGGCGTCGGCGGCTGCGCGCCGAGGCCGACATAGCTCAGCCCCGCCTCGGCGAGGATGCCGAGCGAAAACTGGATCGTCGCCTGCACGATCAGCAGGCTGGCGATATTGGGCAGCACATGTTCGGCCGAGATGCGCGTCGCCCCCTTGCCCGCCACCCGCGCGGCGCGGATGTAGTCGAGCGTCCAGAGGCTGAGCGCCCCGGCCCGCGCGACCCGCGCAAAGACCGGGATGTTGAAGATCCCGATCGCCAGCACGGCATTCATCGCCGAGGGGCCGAGGCTCGCGGTGAACAGGATCGCCGTCACCAGCGCCGGGAAAGCGAAGATCAGGTCGTTGAGCCGCGCGATCACCCCATCCACCACGCCGCCGCGCCGCGCCGCCGCCGCAAGGCCGAGCGGCACCCCGATCCCGGCGCCGATCCCCACCGCGACCAGCGCGACTGATAGCGAGGTCCGCGCCCCCGTCATCAGCATCGACAGGATATCGCGGCCCAGATGATCGGTGCCGAACCAATGCGCCGCCGAGGGCGGCTGCAGCTTTTGCGTCACCGCCAGCGCGCCCGGATCCCATGGTGTCCAGACGAAGGACAGAAGCGCCGCGCCAAGCGCCACCGCCGTCAGGATCAAGCCGGGGAGGAGGGTGGGCCTCATCCCCGCCTCCGCAGCCGGGGATCGACCAGCGCATAGGCGAGGTCGGTCACGAAGCTGACGAGGATCACCGTCACGACCAGCAGCATGACGCCCGATTCGACGACGATCAGGTCGCGCTGCGTGATCGCCTGAAAGATCAGCCGGCCGAGGCCGGGCAGGTAGAACACGTTCTCGATGATAATCGCTCCGGCGATGAGGAAGGCGCATTGCATGCCGAGGATGGTCAGCACCGGGATCAGCGCGTTCCTGAGCGCATGGCGGGTCAGCGCCTGACTGCGGCTGAGCCCCTTGGCGCGGGCAGTGCGGATATAGTCCTGATCCATCGTCTCGATCAGCGCCGAGCGCAGCACGCGGGCGAGGATCGCCGCCTGCGGCAAGGCCAGCGCCACCGCGGGCAGGATCAGCGACCGCAGCGCCGCGACGGGATCGGACCAGCCCGGAAAGCCGCCCGCCGGCAGCATCTGCCAGCGCAGCGCGAAGAGCAGCACGAGCAGCATGGCGAACCAGAAATTCGGCAGCGCGATGCCGATCTGCGCGACGCCCATGACCGCCGCATCCGCGGCCTTGCCCCGCCGCGCCGCCGCGATCAGCCCGAGCGGCAGCGCCAGCGCGGCCGACAGCGCCAGCGCCAGCCCCGCAAGCGGCAGCGACAGCGCCAGACGGTCGGCGATCAGCCCGGCGACCGGCACCTTGTAGGTATAGCTCACCCCGAAATCGCCGCGCATCATGCCGAAGACCCAATGCAGATAGCGCCATGCCAGCGGCTCATCGAGGCCAAGCTGGTCGCGCAGCGCCGCCACCGTATCCGGCGCGGCGTTCATGCCGAGCATGTAGCTGGCCGGATCGCCCGGCACCACCTCGATCGCCAGAAAGACGACAAGGCTCGCAGCCAGAAGGCTGAGACACAGCATGAGCGATCGGGTCAGCAGGTAACGGGCCATCGCGCGAAGGTCGCGCGGGACGGGCGGGCGGTCAAGGGGGATCGTTGGGGGGATCGTTGGGCGCTGATCCGGGGATGGGTTTCGCGATTCCCGTCGTGGCGCGCGCGGATGGGGGGCAGGGGGCCAGCCCCCTCTTTGCGCATGCGCGCAAATTCACCCCCGGGATATTTATGGAAACACGAAAGGGAGAAGGCGGGGGCAGGGACGGCGATTTGAACGGGCTGCTGACGGATCGCGGGAGAGCCGTCGCTTGGGGCCGGAAACGGGGAGGCCGAGCGAAAACGGTCGCCAACATGCGGTTTTCAGGCTGGGTCGCGATGGGTTTCGTCTGGCTTTGGCGGTGATCCTGTCGGGGAGCCCTTTTCAGGGTCATGATGTCGGCAGGGCGAGGCTGCCGGTGGAAAGCGTCGCCGCAAGTACGGGCCAGCCATGAGGGCCGGGCGGGGCGCCGGGCGTTCTGCGGGCCGCCCGGCCGTCAGGGGGCGGACGGACTCAGGTCGCCGAGCCGCCGACCGTCAGCCCGCCGATCATCAGCGTCGGCATGCCGACGCCGACCGGCACCCATTGCCCGGCCTTGCCGCAGTTGCCGATGCCGGGGTCCAGCGCCAGATCGTTGCCGATCGCCCGGATCTGGCGCATCGCCGTCGGCCCGTCGCCGATCAGCGTGGCGCCTTTCACCGGCGCGCCGACCACGCCGTTCTTCACGCGGTAAGCCTCGGTGCAGTTGAAGACGAACTTGCCGTTGGTGATGTCCACCTGACCGCCGCCGAAGCCCACCGCATAGATCCCGTCCTTGAGATCCGCGAGGATCGCCTTTGGATCCGCGCTGCCGCCGAGCATGTAGGTGTTGGTCATCCGCGGCATCGGCGCATGGGCATAGCTTTCGCGCCGGCCGTTGCCGGTGGGCGTCACGCCCATCAGGCGGGCGTTCTGCCGGTCCTGCATGTAGCCGACGAGGATCCCGTCCTCGATCAGCACGTTCTTGCCCGAGGGTGTGCCCTCGTCGTCGACGGTGATCGAGCCGCGCCGGTCGGGGATGGTGCCGTCGTCGAGCACCGTCACCCCCTTCGCCGCCACCTGTTGCCCCATCAGCCCGGCAAAGGCCGAGGTTTTCTTGCGGTTGAAATCGCCTTCGAGCCCGTGGCCCACTGCCTCATGCAGCAGCACCCCCGGCCAGCCGGGGCCGAGCACCACGTCGAACTGCCCCGCGGGCGCCGGCTCGGCGTCGAGGTTGACCAGTGCGATGCGCAGGGCCTCGCGCGCGACGGGCTGCCAGTGATGGGGATCGATCAGTCCCGACAGGCCGAACCGCCCGCCGCCGCCGTGGCCGCCCGATTCGCGCCGGCCCCTGTCCTCGACGATGACCGAGATGTTCAGCCGCGCCATCGGGCGGATGTCGGTGACGAGCCCGCCCTCGGGGCGCAGGATCGTGACCTCCTGCAGGGACGCCGCCATCGAGGCGGAGACCTGCACCACACGGGGGTCGAGCGCGCGGGTATAGGCGTCGATCTCGCCCAGAATGTCGATCTTGGCGCCGAAACCGGCATCGGCCATCGGATCGGCATCGGTATAGAGGCGCTGGTTGGTGCCCGCGGGCGGGGACGCCATCGTGCCGCCGCCGTCCCCCACGGCAAGGCGGGCGGTTTCGGCGGCGCGTTTCAGCGCGGCCTCGGAAATCTCGGTCGAATGGGCGTAGCCCGCGACCTCGCCCTTCACCGCGCGCAGCCCGAACCCCTCGGAAGCGTCATAGGAGGCGTTCCGCACCCGCCCGTCGTCGAAGACGAGCGATTCCGACCGGCGCCGTTCGAGGAACAGTTCGCCATCCTCGGCGCCTTGCGTGGCATCGCGCAGGGTGGCGAGCGCGGCGGCTTCGTCGATCAGGGTTTCAAAGGGCGCGAAACGGTCGTCGTTCATCGGCTTCTCCTTGCTCGCTCGCAGATCGGGGGTGGCGTGGCGGGCGGTGTCGGCCCTTGCGGGCGTGTGTCTTTCCCCTACATATATGTCCGATCGGGGAATGAAAGCGGTGCCGTGTGTCTTTCGCGCGCGCCGCCGCGCACGAGCCGGTGCGCATCCGCGACGGAAAGGGCAAGCTTGGCTGGACGATCGCGCCTTTCGCGGGTAAGCAGGGCGAAATGCCGGGGTCCGAAGGGGCGCCCGCGCCGCCGGGCTGGACAGGCGGGGGATCCCGCAGCCGGCCTCCCGGGATGAAAGAGTGCGAGCCAAGCCGAGGTCTGCAGATGAGCGACATTTCCTTGACCCAGCGGGACAGCCAGGGGGAAGCGCGGGTGGGCGATTTCTTCGCCCTGCTCAAGCCCCGCGTGATGTCGCTTGTGGTGTTCACCGCGCTCGTCGGCCTTGTCGTCGCGCCGGGAGAGATGCATCCGCTGACCGCGCTGGCCTCGATCTTCTTCATCGCACTAGGCGGCGGGGCCTCGGGCGCGCTGAACATGTGGTATGACGCCGATATCGACAAGGTGATGCGCCGCACCGCCACCCGCCCGATCCCGATGGGCCGGGTGACCGAGGGCGACGCGCTCGGCTTCGGGTTGCTGCTGTCGGTGCTGTCGGTGGTGATGCTGACGCTGACGGCCAATCTGTTCGCGGGGCTGTTCCTTGCCTTCACCATCTTCTTCTACGTGGCGGTCTACACCATCTGGCTGAAACGCCGCACGCCGCAGAACATCGTGATCGGCGGGGCGGCGGGGGCCTTTCCGCCGATGATCGGCTGGGCCTGCGCGACGGGGGGCGTCAGCGTCGAATCGATCGCCATGTTCCTGCTGATCTTCCTGTGGACGCCGCCGCATTTCTGGTCGCTCGCGCTGTTCATGAAGGATGACTATTCCCGCGCCGGGGTGCCGATGCTGACGGTGACGCATGGCCGCAAGGCGACGCGGCGGCATATCTTCGGCTATGCGCTGGCGCTGGCGCCGGTTGCGGTGGGGCTTGGCTTCACGCCGATCGGCGGGCCGGTCTATCTGGTGACCGCGATCGTGCTGAACGCGCTGTTCATCCTCGGCGCCTGGCGGCTGATGCGCCGCAGCGAGGAAACGGCGCAGGCGGACGGCTACGGCGCGGAACGGAAGTTCTTCTGGTTCTCGCTGCTCTATCTCTTCCTGCATTTCGCCGCGCTCCTTGCGGAGCGGGGGCTTCTCGCGCTCGGTTTCTGAGCGGCGCGCGGCTTGGCCGGGGGCGGAGCGGGGCGCTGCCCCGCACCCCGGGATATTTATGGAAAGCCGACGGCAGGGTTCGGCTCCCTACGGAGCGCGCGGAGGGCGCCGATATTGGCGCTGATGTCCCGTCGCCGTGCATTCCTCCGGGATCGCGCCTCGGGAACTTGTGCCTTTCATCTTTCCCCAAATATCCCGGGGGTGAATTTGCCGTTAGGCAAAGAGGGGGCTGGCCCCCTTTTCTTCGCTTACCCCACCGGCAGGCGTGACAGCCCCGTCCTTCTGGCGTATCAGGCTCAGACAGATCTGAAGGGTGACGGATGCGCTATGTTTCTACCCGGGGGCAGGCCCCGGTCCTGAGCTTCGGCGAAGCGATGCTGACGGGGCTCGCCCGTGACGGTGGGTTGTATGTGCCGGAAACGGTGCCGGTCTTCACGGCGGCCGAGATCGCGGCGCTGGCGGGGCTGAGCTATGAGGAGGTCGCCTTCCGGGTGATGAAGCCCTTCACCGGCGAGACCTTCACCGATGCGGAACTGAAGGGCGCGATCGCGCGCGCCTATGCGGGCTTCGGCCATGTCGCGCGGGCGCCGCTGGTGCAGCTTGCGCCGAATCATTTCCTGCTGGAACTGTTCCACGGGCCGACGCTGGCGTTCAAGGATTTCGCCATGCAGGTGATCGGGCAGCTGTTCCAGATCGAACTGGCGAAGCAGAACCGCAAGGTGACCATCGTCGGCGCCACCTCGGGCGATACCGGCTCGGCGGCGATCGAGGCGTTCCGCGGGCTCGACAACGTGGATGTGTTCATCCTCTTCCCGCATGGAAGGGTGAGCGAGGTGCAGCGCCGCCAGATGACCACGCCGGTCGAGGCGAATGTCCACGCGCTCGCCATGGATGGCGATTTCGACGATTGTCAGGGCAAGCTCAAGGACATGTTCAACGACTTCGCCTTCCGCGACGAGGTCGGGCTGGCGGGTGTGAACTCGATCAACTTCGCCCGGGTGCTGGCGCAGATCGTGTATTACTTCACCTCTGCGGTGGCGCTTGGCGCGCCGCACCGCAAGGTCAGCTTCACCGTGCCCACCGGCAATTTCGGCGACATCTTCGCCGGGTTCCTCGCGAAGGAAATGGGCTTGCCGGTGGAGCGTCTGGTGATCGCGACGAACCAGAACGACATTCTCGACCGCTGCATGAAGGCGGGCGATTATACCAAGCGGGGGGTGAAGCCCTCGATCAGCCCGTCGATGGATATCGAGGTGTCGTCGAACTTCGAGCGCGCGCTGTTCTGGGCCTATGGGCGCGACGGCAAGGCGATCGCGGCGCTGATGGACGAGCTGAAGACCACCGGCACCTTTTCGATTTCCGAGAACGCCATGACGCATCTGCGTGCGCAATATGACAGCGGTTCGGTGGACGAGGCGGGCACGCTTGCGGTGATCGGCGAGACGCTGAAGACGACGGGCGAGCTGATCTGCCCGCATACCGCGGTGGCGGTGGGTGTGGCGCAGGCGGCGATCGCGCGCGATCCGGCGACGCCCATGGTGACGCTGGCGACGGCGCATCCGGCGAAATTCCCCGATGCGGTCGAAAAGGCCACCGGCATCCGTCCGGCCCTGCCGCCGCGCATGGCCGATCTGTTCGAGAGGCCCGAGCGGGTGACGCGGGTGGCGAACGACCTTGCCGCGCTGGAAACCCTGATCCGCAAGGAGCGCCGCCAATGATCCGCACCACGACGCTGCCGAACGGGCTTCGGATCATCACCGAGCCGATGCCGGGGCTTGCCTCGGCCTCGGTCGGGATCTGGGTGATGGCGGGCGGGCGGCACGAACGGCCCGAACAGAACGGCATCGCGCATTTTCTGGAACACATGGCCTTCAAGGGCACGACCACCCGCTCCGCCCTGCAGATCGCCGAGGCGATCGAGGATGTGGGCGGCTACATCAACGCCTATACCTCGCGCGAGATGACGGCCTATTACGCCCGGGTGCTGGGCGGGGATGTGCCGCTGGCGCTTGATGTCGTGTCGGACATCGTGCTGAACCCGATCTTCGACCAGCGCGAGCTGGAGGTCGAGCGCAACGTGATCTTGCAGGAAATCGGGCAGGCGCTGGACACGCCCGACGACATCATCTTCGACTGGTTGCAGGAGGCGGCCTATCCGGATCAGGCGATCGGGCGCACGATCCTCGGCCCGGCGGAGAAGGTGGCCCGGTTCGGCCGGGAGGATCTGGCGGGATTTGTGCGCGAACATTACGGGCCGGATCAGATGATCCTGGCCGCGGCGGGGGCGGTGGATCACGACGCCATCGTCAGACAGGCCGAGCAGATCTTTGGCAGGCTCTCCGCTGTCCGCCAGCCGGCCCCGCAACTGGCGACATGGGCCGGGAGCGAGCGGCGCGAGCTGAAGACCCTCGAACAGGTGCATTTCGCGCTGGCCTTCGAGGGGCCGTCCTACACCGATGACGATCTTTACGCCGCGCAGGTCTATGCGACGGCGATGGGCGGCGGCATGTCTTCGCGCCTGTTCCAGAAGATCCGCGAGGAACATGGCCTGTGCTATTCGATCTTCGCGCAGGCGGGGGCCTATGACGACACCGGCATGATCACCATCTATGCCGGCACCTCCGAGGAAGAGGTGGCGCGGCTTGGCCTGCTGACGGTCGATGAGCTGAAACGTTCGGTCGACGACATGTCGGATGCCGAGGTGGCCCGCGCCCGCGCGCAGATGAAGGCGGGCATGCTGATGGGGCTTGAAAGCGCGTCGAGCCGGGCCGAGCGTCTGGCGCGCAACCTGTCGATCTGGGGCCGGGTGCCGGATCTTGACGAAGTATCGGCGATGATCGACGCGGTGAGCACCGCCGATGTGCGCGCCTATGCCGAACGGATGATCGCGCGGGACCGGCCGGCGCTGGCGCTGTATGGCCCGGCGGGCGATGCGCCCGGTCTGGAGGGGCTGCGGCGGAGGCTTGCCGCCTGATGCTGCTCGGCCGCAGACGGAAGCCGCATGTCGAAACCGAGCGGATGACGCTGCGGCTGCCGACGCATGGGGATTTCCGGGACTGGGCGCTCCTGCGCGCCGAAAGCCGGGAATTCCTGACGCCGTGGGAGCCGGCATGGTCCTCGGACCATCTGACGAAGAAGTCCTTCACCAACCGCGTCTACTGGGCCACCCGGGCGGAAATCTCGGGGACGGCGGTGCCGTTCTTCATGGTCCGGCGCGAGGATGGCCGGGTGCTGGGGGCGATCACGCTGGACAATATCCGGCGGGGACCGGCGCAGGCGGGAACTCTGGGCTACTGGATCGGCGCGCGCTATGCCCGGCAGGGCTACATGCGCGAGGCGATCGAGGGCGTGGTGCATTACGCCTTCCACCTTCTGGACCTGAGCCGGATCGAGGCGGCCTGCCTGCCTGAGAACGTCGCCTCGCGCGGGGCGCTGGAGAAATGCGGCTTCAAATACGAAGGCGTGGCGCAGGCCTATCTGCAGATCAACGGGCGCTGGCGCAATCATGTGCTTTACTCCAATCTGAGGGCGGATCGCCGGGGGCGGACGGACGCGGGGTAGGGGGCAGCCCCCTCTTTGCGCTGACGCGCAAATTCACCCCCGGGATATTTATGGAAACACGATGGGGGAAAAGATGCGCGCGGGGATGGATGAGGCATTTCTGGCCGGGCTGCGGGACGCGGGGGTGGAGGTTGTCGCGCCCGAGCCGCGCTATCTGGAAGAGCCGCGCGGGCGCTGGCCCGGGCAGGCGGCGGCGGTGCTGAAGCCGCGATCGACCGTCGAGGTGGCGCGGATCCTGCGGGCGGCGGATGCGGCCGGGGTTGGGGTGATCCCCTATGGCGGCGGCACCGGGCTTGTCGGCGGGCAGGTGAAGGGCGACGGCGCGGGTTGCGTGCTGCTGTCGCTCGAACGGATGGATGCGGTGCGCGCGGTGGACAGCCAGAGCCTGATGATCGAGGCGGGCGCGACGCTGGAGGCGGTGCACCGGGCGGCGGAGACGGTCGGGCGGCGGTTTCCCCTGACGCTCGGCTCGCAGGGGACGGCGCAGATCGGCGGCTGTCTTGCGACCAATGCGGGCGGGGTGAACGTGATCCGCTACGGCAACGCGCGGGCCCTGTGTCTGGGGATCGAGGCGGTGCTGCCCGACGGCACCATCTGGAACGGGCTGACGCGGCTCAGGAAGGACAACACCGGCTATGATCTGCGCGACCTGCTGATCGGCTCCGAGGGGACGCTTGGCGTGATCACCGCGGCGGCCCTGCGGCTGTTCGAGCCGCCCGCCGTCGAGGGGCTGGCGATGTTCGCGCTGCCTTCGCCGCAGGCGGCGGTGGCGCTGCTGGGCATCGCGCAGCACCGTTTCGCGGGCTGCGTTTCCGCCTTCGAGCTGATCTCCCGTCAGGGGCTGATGTTCCAGCGCGAGGTGGGGATGGACCTGCACTATCCCTTTGCCGAGGACCCGCCGTGGATGGTTCTGGTCGAACTGGGCCTGCCCGAGGGGATGGATGTCGATGAGGCCTTCGCCGGGCTTTACGAGGCGGCGGAGGATCTGATCCTCGATGCCGTCATCGCGCAATCCGGCGCGCAGGCGCAGCAGATGTGGGAGCTGCGGGAAAACCTGCCGGTGGCGAATCGGCGGATCGGCGCGATCTGCAGCCATGACATTTCAGTGCCGGTCGCCGATCTGCCGCGCTTCATCGTCGAGGCCGATGCGATGCTGGCGGGGATGGGCGATTACCGGATCAACTGCTTTGGCCATGTGGGCGACGGCAACCTGCACTACAACGTCTTTCCGGCGGCCGGGCGGGCGCGCGCGGATTACGACCCGGATCCGGTGAAACATGCGGTGCATGATCTGGTGGTCGCGGGGTTCAACGGATCCATGTCCGCCGAACACGGGATCGGCCGCTACAAGGTCGAGGATCTGGAACGCTATGCCGATCCGGCGAAACTGCGGATGATGCGGGCGGTGAAGGCGGCGCTCGACCCGCGCGGGATCATGAACCCCGGCGCCGTGCTGCGTCAGCCGCCATCGAAGGAACAGAGCACCGAGACCTGAAGCCCGAGCGAGTCCAGCAGCCGGTGACCGCCAAGGTCGGGCAGGTCGATGATGAAGGAACAGCCGGCGATCTGCCCGCCAAGGCGTTGCACAAGCTGCACCCCCGCATGGCAGGTGCCGCCCGTCGCAAGCAGGTCGTCGACGATCAGGATACGCTCGCCGGGGCGGATGGCGTCTTGGTGGATCTCCATCACCGCTTCGCCATATTCCAGATGGTAGCTTTGTGACAGCCTCGGGCCGGGCAGCTTGCCCTGCTTGCGGACCGGGACGAAGCCCGTGGACAGCTCATGCGCGATGGCGCCGCCGAGGATGAAGCCGCGCGCCTCCAGCCCGACGACCTTGTCGATCGGCACGTCCCGCCAGGGGCGGAGCATCCCGTCGATCGCGAGGCGGAAGCCATGCGCATCGGCGAAAAGCGTGGTCACGTCGCGAAACAGGATTCCCTCATGCGGGAAATCGGGGATGGTGCGGATGTAGTCCCTGACGGTCTTCATGGCTCAGCCCTTCAGCACGCGGCCGAGGATGGGGGACAGGCGCGCGACCATCCCGGGATCGCGGCGGGAGGGGGCGGTCATGATCGCCCCGTCGAGCGCGCGGCCGCAGGCGCAGCCTTTGGCCTCCGCGGCGATCAGCCCCGGCAGGGCGGCGATCAGCGCCCGGGCGCGCCCGGCATTCGCCTGCGCCGTCGCCATGACCTGCGCCACATGCACGGCATCGTGATCCGGGTGCCAGCAGTCGTAATCGGTGATCATCGCGACGCAGGCGTAGCAAAGCTCCGCCTCGCGTGCGAGCTTCGCCTCCGGCATCGCGGTCATGCCGATCACATCGGCGTCCCAGCTGCGATACAGGCGGCTTTCGGCGAGGGTGGAGAATTGCGGCCCCTCCATCGCGACATAGGTGCCGCCGTGGTGGATCCGGGCGCCGCCCAGCATCGCCGCCCCCGCGCAAAGGGCGGACAGCTCCGGGCAGACCGGATGGGCGAAGGGCACATGGCCGACCAACCCGGCGCCGAAGAAGCTCTTCTCGCGGGCGAAGGTGCGGTCGATGAACTGATCGACGATCAGGAAATCGCCCGGCGCATAGGCTTCCTTCAGCGATCCGACCGCCGAGACGGCGACGACATCGGTGACGCCGAGCGCCCTCAGCGCAAAGATGTTGGCGCGATAGGGGACGGAGGTCGGCGTATGCACATGCCCCCGACCATGGCGCGGCAGAAAGGCCATTTCCACGCCCTCAAGCCGCCCGGTCAGGATCTCGTCCGAAGGCGGCCCGAAAGGCGTCTCCACCCGCTGCCAGCGCGGATCCTCGAGCCCGGCGATCTCGTAAAGGCCCGAGCCGCCGATCACGCCGATCATCCTGTCCATCGCCATCTCCGTTCCGTGCAGGGCGAGATTAGGCACTTGCCGCGGCAGAGGAAAGGCCGGATCGCTGCCCTTCATTCTTCCATAAATATCCCGGGGTGCGGGGCGGCGCCCCGCTCCGGACCGGGACATCAGCCCGGACGGTCGAGTTCGAACGTGTCACGCACCACGGCGTAATCCTTGTAGCCAAGCCGCACCATCCGGTCAGGCGGCAGATAACGGCCGTCGCGCAGGCAATCGGGGCGGATATGGACGCCGGTGACCTCGCCCAGAACCAGAAAATTCGACTTCCCCAGAAGCGTCTCGATCCGCGTCACCCGGCATTCGAGCGATGCCGTCGCCTCCGCCACGCGGGGACAGTCGATCGTCTCGCATTCGGCCTTGGCGATGCCGGCGCGCAGGAATTCATCCTCCCCCGCCGGGAAGGGGGCGGAGCTCTGGTTCATCTGGTCGAGCAGCGCCAGCGACACCATGTTGACGCAGAAGACGCCGGTTTCGCGGATCTGCGCCACGCTGTCCTTGGTGTCGCCACGGTCGGGTTTCGCGGCGGTCGAGGCGAACATCACCTGCGGCGGCACGTAGGCCACGGCGTTGAAGAAGGAATAGGGGGCGAGGTTGTCGCCCATCGTCCCCCGCGTCGAGATCCAGCCGATCGGCCGCGGCGCCGCGATGGCGTTGAACGGATTGTGCGGCAGGCCATGCCCCTCGGCGGGTTTGTAGAACATCTCCGGCTCCCCTGAATTGCACCCGACATTTACGCGTGTTAGGCGCGATGCGCGAGGGATTCGGCAGCGCGTTTGGGGTCCGCATGTATCAGCTTGAGGAAGAGACCGAGGCCGACTGGTGGGAAGTCGAGGCGCTGTATGACCTGTGTTTCGCACCGGGGCGGACGGCTTTGTCCTCCTACCGGCTGCGCGACGGGGTGGACAAGATCCATCCCCTGTGCCTGACCCTGCGCGAGGATGGCGTTCTGGCGGCGGTGATCCGCTACTGGCCGGTGCGGGTCGGCGGGCGGCGGGTGCTGCTGCTTGGCCCCGTCGCGGTCCACCCGACCCGGCAGGGGGAGGGGCTTGGCGGCCTTCTGATGCTCGAAAGTCTGGCCGAGGCGCGGCGTCTGGGCTGGGAACGGGTGCTGCTGGTCGGCGACTATCCCTATTACCGCCGCTTCGGCTTCTGGAAGATCGACGGCGTGATCATGCCGCCGCCGACGAACCCGGACCGGGTGCTGGCGTTGGAACTCGTGCCGGGCGCATGGGAGGGCGTGCGCGGCCCGGTCGAAAAGGCCGTGCCGGAAAAGACGCCGCCCGCCGGAAATCCCCTCTGACGAGGCGCAGAAATCCGCCTGAGCATTGGCGAAGCCGCCCGCCTGCCCCATATTCGGGGAAACGGAGGTTTTTGATGCCGCAAGAAATTCTTCTGCCCGTGACCGATCCCCGCATCGTCACCGAACTCGACGCTCTGGCGAAACGCTACCGCGGCGCGGCGGGGCCGGTGATGCAGGTGCTGGGCTTCGTTGGAGGTTCGGCCGAGACATTGCTCAACAGGCTGCCCGCGCCGGTGCGCTCGGGTCTGGAAGGCGCCACGGAACGGGCGCTGACGACGGCGCTCGGCGCGGCCTCGCGGTCGCGTCATGTGGTGGGGGACCGGCCCGACTGGGTGAACCGGGCGCTGACCACGGCGATGGGGGCTGCGGGCGGTTTCGGCGGGCTTGCCGGATCGGCGGCGGAACTGCCCTTCACCGTGACGATGCTCCTGCGCGCGATTCAGGGGATCGCGGCGGAACACGGTTTCGATCCCGATTCCGAGGAGGTGCGGATCGAATGCCTGCGGGTCTTCGCCTCGGCCGGCCCGCTGGAAAAGGACGATGGCACCGACATGGGCTTCTTCGCCGCGAAAATGACGGTGACGGGGCAGGGGCTGAACCGGCTGGTCGCCAAGGTGGCGCCGAAGCTGGCGGCGGTGCTGGGGCAGAAGCTCGCCGCGCAGACGGCGCCGGTTCTGGGCGCGGTGGCGGGGGCCGCGGTGAATTACGCCTTCACCAGCTATTATCAGGAAGTGGCCCATGTGCATTTCGGGCTGAAGCGGCTGGCCGTCGACAGCCGCGAGGACGAAGGCCTGCTGCGCGAGGAACTGGTCGCCCGCATGACCCGGCGTTGACGGCTCCCCATTCTCGTCCGAATGGTCTAACATCGCGGCAAATCACGATAAATTAGCCCCGGCTACGTGGCTTGACGGAAAAATGCCGCTCCCCTAGGAAGCCCCTGTCGGCGCGTCATGACCGCTGTCGGACGGGTGTGGGCATCCGGCCGGCGGGTTGTGCGGGACCGTGGCGCCGGAACCTTGCGGGCGGGGTTCCTTTCCGCCGGTTCAGCCCATGGGATGCTGCCATGTCTCCGGTCACCATCGGCGTTCTTGCCGTATCCATGTCGATCGACGCCTTCATCGCGGCGCTTGGCCGGGGTGCGACGATGCACCGTCCTGACATGGCGACAGCGCTGCGCACAGGCATGGTCTTCGGCACGATCGAGGCGATCACGCCGCTGATCGGCTGGGTTCTGGGGGTCGCCGCCAGCCGCTATGTCGAGGCGGTCGATCACTGGATCGCCTTCGCCCTGCTGGGCGGCGTCGGGCTGCACATGATGACGCAGGCGCTGCGACGCCAGAGGGGCGAGGTCGCGCCGCCCGCCTCGCCCTGGCGGCTGATCGCCACGGCGATCGGCACCTCGATCGACGCGATGGCGGTGGGGGTGTCGCTGGCCTTTCTGGACGTGAACATCTTTGTCATCGCCGCCGCGATCGGCGTCGCGACGATGACGATGAGTTCGATGGGCATGATGACGGGGCGCTTCCTCGGCCACCGTTTCGGCAAGGTGATCGAGGTGATCGGCGGCGTCGCGCTGATCGGCCTTGGCGCGACGATCCTGTTCGAACATCTGACGGCGGCCTGACGGGACTGTCGCAGGGGGGGCCGCCCCCTCTTGGCCTGCGGCCAATTCACCCCCGGGATATTTATGGAAGAATGAAGGGCGAAAGAGCGCTTCGGTGGTCGTGGACCACTCTTGGCGTGCAGGTGCAACCTGCGCGCGGGGACTGTCTCCCCTTCATTCTTCCATAAATATCCCGGGGTGCGGGGCAGCGCCCCGCTCCGCCCCTTGCCGGACCGCGCGACCTTGACGGTCGGGCGCGAGAATTTTTCCGGTCACAGGCTCGCCAGATATTCCGTCACCGCGGGGCGCAGGTTCTGCGCGCCGGTGTTGCGGGCGCGCTGGATCACCTGCCGCAGTTCCACCAGATCGGCGCGGCGGATCAGATGTTTCACCGGCCCGATCGAGGCCGGCCGCATCGACAGGTTGCGGATGCCGAGCGCGGCGAAGGTCAGCGCCTCGATCGGGCGGCCGGCATCCTCGCCGCAGAAGCTGAGCGTGGTGTCGCTGTGCTGGCAGCGCACGATGATCCGCTCGATGAAGGTCAGGAAGGCGTTGTCGAGCGTGTCGTAGCGCCGCCGCACCCGTTCGTTTTCCCGGTCCGCGGCGAAGAAGAACTGCTTGAGGTCGTTGCCGCCGATCGAGATGAAGTCGCAGGCGGCATAGAAGCTGTCCTGCGCGAAGGCGAGCGAAGGCGTTTCCAGCATCGCGCCGATGCGCAGATCCTCGGGCACGATGCGGCCAAGCGCGGCCTCGCGGTCGCGTTCATGCAGGAGCGCGTTGCGCGCGGCGTGGAATTCGTCGGGCGTGGCGACGAAGGGGAACATCACCGACAGGGGCCGCCCGCCGGCCGCGCGCAGCAGCGCCTGAAGCTGCATCCGCAGCACGCCGGGCTTGTCCAGCCCCACGCGGATCGCGCGCCATCCCATCGCGGGATTGGGCTCGTCCTGCGGTTTCATGTAGGGCAGCACCTTGTCCGAACCGATGTCGAGCGTGCGGAACTGCACCCTCTTGTCGCCCGCCGCATCCATGACCCGCTTGTAGAGCGCCGCGAGTTCCCCCCGGCGCGGCACGCGCGAGCGGGTGAGGAACTGCAATTCGGTGCGGAACAGCCCGACGCCATCCGCCCCGGACCCGTTGAGCGACGGCAGATCCGCCATCAGCCCGGCGTTCATCATCAGCGACACCACCTGGCCCGATCGGTCCTCGGCCGGTAGATCGCGCAGGTCGGCGTAGCGTTTCTGCGCCTCGTTCGCCATGGCGATCTTGTCGCGGAAGGCGGCGACGATGCTGTCCTCGGGGCGCAGGTGGACGATGCCCTGATCGCCGTCCACAAGGATCGTGTCGCCGTTCAGCGCCTCGGTCGTGATGCGTTCGGCATGGATGACCAGCGGAATGGCCAGCGCGCGGGCGACGATCGCGGCGTGGGATCCGACGGAACCTTCCTCCAGCACCACGCCCTTCAGCTTGCGCCCGTAGTCGAGCAGCTCCGCCGGGCCGATGTTGCGCGCGACCAGCACCGGGTTTTCCGGCAGCGCCGCGCCGGTGTCCTGCCCCTGTCCGGTCAGCAGCCGCAACAGCCGGTTGGAGATGTCGGCAAGGTCGTTCAGCCGCTCGCGCATATAGGGGTCGGGCGACTGTTCCAGCCGAGCCCGCGCCATCGACTGTTCCTTTTCCACCGCCGCCTCGGCCGAAAGGCCGGCGCCGATATCCTCGACCATGCGCGCCATCCAGCCGCGCGACCGGGCCAGCATCTTGTAGGCCTCAAGGACCTGCCGCTGTTCCTTGTCCATGCCGGTGGCGTTTTCCAGCATCCCGTCGATCTGGGCGCGCAGCGCGTCGATCGCCTCCTGCAACCGCTGGCGTTCCACCTCGGGGTCGTCGCCGACGGGATTGGTGACGACGACGCGCGGTTCGTGCAGCCAGACCCGCCCCTCGGCCGCGCCCTCCTGCCCGGTGGCGCCGCGGAACAGAACCGGGAAACGATGCGTGGCGCCGATGCCGTGATCGGCGCTGAAGGCGCCCAGCTCGGTCATCTCGGCCAGCACCATCGCCACGACTTCTAGCCCGTAGACCTCATCCTCAAGGAACTGGCGCGCCTGTTTCGACTGCACCACCAGCACGCCGAGCTTTTCGCCCACGCGCTGGATCGGCACGCCAAGGAAGCTTGAATAGATCTCTTCGCCGGTCTCGGGCATGTAGCGGAATCCCGGCGCAGAGGGGGCATCGCCCGTGTTGATCGGAACACCCGTGCGCGCGACGCGGCCGACGAGCCCCTCGCCAAGGCGCATCCGGGTGTGATGGACCGAGGCGGGGTTCAGCCCCTCGGTCGCACAAAGTTCAAGCGTTTCGGGATCGCGGAACAGATAGATCGAGCAGACCTCCGTTCCCATCGAATCGGCGATCAGGCTGGTGATCCGGTCCAGGCGGAGCTGACCGCCCCCGGGCACCGCCAGCGTATCCCGCAGGCGGCGCAGCAGCGTGCGGCTATCGCCCTTGCTGCGATCTGGCATTTCCGTTCCGCGCCCCCGTTACCGTGCGTCCAAGGGCCTGGGCAATCAACTCAGGCCGCATTCTCCAGTCCGAAGGCATCATGGAGCGCCTGCACCGCCAGTTCCATATATTTCCTGTCGATCAACACCGAAATCTTGATCTCGGACGTGGTGATGACCTTTATGTTGATGCCTTCCGCCGCGAGCGCGTCGAACATCTTCGCCGCGACCCCGGCGTGCGAGCGCATGCCGATGCCGACGACAGAGACTTTCGCCACATCCGTGTCGATGATCAGTTCGTCGTATTTGATCTTGCCTTCGGTCTTGGCGTCTTCGAGCGCCTTGGTCGCGCGGGCGACCTGATTGATCGGGCAGGAAAAGGTCATGTCGGTGACGGCGCCGGAATGATGCTCGTCATAGTCCTTTTCCGAGATGTTCTGCACGATCATGTCGACGTTCACGCCGGCCTCGGCCAGCGGCCCGAAGATCGCCGAGGCGACGCCCGGTCGGTCCTCGATGGTGAACAGCGTGATCTTCGCCTCTTCGCGGGAGAAGGCGATACCGGAGACGGCTTTCGATTCCATGATTTCTTCCTCGGCGCAGACAAGGGTTCCAGAATTCTCGTCGGTTTCCTCGAAGGAGGACAGCACCCGCAGGCGCACGTTGTAGCGCATCGCCAGTTCGACCGAACGGGTCTGCAGCACCTTCGCCCCGAGCGAGGCGAGTTCGAGCATTTCCTCGAACGCGATCCGATCGAGCTTGCGCGCCTTGTTGGAAACGCGCGGATCGGTGGTGTAGACGCCGTCGACATCGGTGTAGATGTCGCAGCGTTCCGCGTCGAAGGCGGCGGCGAAGGCGACGGCGGTGGTGTCCGATCCGCCGCGGCCGAGCGTGGTGATCCGCCCCTCGGCCGACAGGCCCTGAAAGCCCGCGACCACGGCGACCTTCATGCCCTCGTCGAATTTCTGGTCGATATTGGTGCGGGGGATGTCCACGAACCGCGCCGAGCCATGCTGCGAGGTGGTGTTGATCGGCACCTGCCAGCCCTGCCAGCTGCGCGCGGGGATGCCCATTTCCTGCAACCGCAGCGCCATCAGCCCGGCGGTGACATTCTCGCCGCTGGCGACGACGGCGTCATATTCGCGCGCGTCGTAGAAGCTCGAGGTCTTTTCCACCCAGCCGACCAGCTCGTTGGTCCTGCCGGACATGGCCGAGACGATGACGATGACATTGTAACCGCGCTCGACCTCCCGCTGGACCTTGGCCGCCGCATTCGCGATACGGTCGAGATCCGCCACCGAGGTGCCGCCGAATTTCATCACGAGAAGCGGCATCATACTCCCCCAAGGACACCGCCGGACCCTCTGCCCGGACAATCGCGCCCCTGCTAACGGAACCGACGCGCGGGTGCAATAGGATGAGTCAGTTGACCTTGCGCGGGCCGGTGAAGGGCAGGGGGGCGACGGGGATGCCGTCCTCGATCAGGGCGCGGGCCTCGTCGGGGCGGGCCTCGCCCCAGATGGCGCGCTCGGGGGCGTCGCCGTCATGGATCGCGCGCGCCTCGGCGGCGAAGTTCATGCCGACGTAATCGGAATTCTCCTCGACCGCGCGGCGCAGCGCGGCCAGCGCCTCTTCCCGCGCGGTCGGGGCCAGCGGCCGTTCCGCGCGCAGGGCGGGGGCCATCAGCATCTTTTCCACATGGGTCGATCCGCAGACCGTGCAGGCGACCATCCCCGCGGCTTTCGACGTGTCGAAGGCTTCGGCGGAGGCGAACCAGCCGTCGAAGCGGTGGTCCTTGTCGCATCTGAGGTCGTAACGGATCATGGATCTGTCTGCGCGGGTTGAGGAAACCGGGCCTGCCGGTTCCCGAACAGATATGCGTTCGGCAGGCGAATGCAAGGCCCGTCCGGGCTCAGCGCAGGCCGCGCAGGATATCGGCCAGCTCGGGTTCCGAGACCAGCTTCGCCGCCTTCTTCGCGGAAATCCACTTGCGCCGCCGCTGGCCCTTTTCGGGGTAGCGCGCGGCGAGCTTGTCGACATGGATCGGATGCACCTCGACCCGGCAGGGCATCGGCTGGTTTTCCAGCAGCATCTTCTGCGAGGCGTAGCTGCCGATCGGCGGGCCCGCCACCTTGCCGATCACGCCGGCTTCCTCCCACGCCTCGGTCAGCGCGGTTTCCCCCTCGGAGCGATCGTCCATCCGCCAGCCCTTCGGCAGGATCCAGCGGCCGGTATCGCGCGAGGTGATCATCAGCACCTCGTTGCGGCCGGCCTTGCGGCGCAGACACAGCGCCGCGAACTGGATGGGCTCGACCCCGCGGGAATCGCGGAGGAGCTCGAGTTTCCTTTCGAATTTCATGGGCCTCGCCTGCATCGGATCGGGATCGCTTCGGATCGTGTTGTTGGGGTCAAGCTAGGGCGTGGTCGAGGGGATTTCCATGATCTGTCGCCGAATTAACCGGCAAATGTGCGCCAAACAGGCATTTTTTATTGACTAGGCAGTCAAGCGATCAAGGATTAGGCGGGCGAGGGCCTGGTTTCCGCTTCCGGCCGCCATTTCGGCGGTCACGCGGGCGGCTGCGGCGGCGATCCGCGCCTGTTCCGCGGCAGGAAGCGCGAATCCCCCGGAGAGCGTTTCGGCATCCGTCACCCGGATCGCGCCGCCTGCGGTATCCAGCGCCTCGAATGCCGCGCGGTGATTGTCGATCGAAGGGCCGTGCAGGATGGCGCAGCCATGGGCGGCGGGCTCAAAGGGTGTGTGCCCGCCCTTCGGCACCAGCGATCCGCCGACGAAGCAGATCCCCGCGGCGGCATACCAGTTCGCCATCTCGCCCATCGTATCGGCCAGCAGCACCGGCGCCAGCGGCGGTTCGCCCCTCGATCGGGTGGCGAAGGGCAGGTCGCGGGCGGCGATCATCCGGGCGATCTCGGCCGCGCGGCGGGGATGGCGCGGCGCAAGGATCAGGTGCAGCGCCGGATCGGCGGCATGGGCCTGCGCGAAGGCATCCAGAACGATCTCCTCCTCCCCCTCATGGGTCGAGGCGGCCAGCACGGTGCTTTCGCGCGGCCAGGGCAGGGTTTCCGTGGCGGGGGGCGTGGCGACGGCGGTTTTCAGGTTGACCCGCGGCAGCAGCCGGTCGGCGGGCAGCCCGAGGTCGCGGAAGGCCGCCTCGCTCGCCGGATCCTGCGCCGAGAGCGCGGTGACGGCCCCCATCAGCCGCGCGCCGATCCCCGCCTTGCGCCAGCGCCGGGCCGAGCGCGCCGACATCCGCGCGCCCACGACGATCACCGGGATGCCGCGGGTGCGGCAGATCTCGAAACGGTTCGGCCAAAGCTCGTTCTCCACGCTCAGCAGCGCGGCGGGGCGGAGCCGGTCGAGGAAGCGGTTCAGCACGATCCGGCTGTCGAGTGGCGCGGCCGAGGCGGACATTCGCCCCGCGCCCCAGTCTGCCGCCCAGTCCAGCGCCAACGCCCGGGCCGTCACGGTATTGGTGGTGATATGCAGCCGCAGCCGGGGGCGGGCGTCGAACAGCGCCTCGATCAGCGGGCGGGCGGAAACCAGTTCGCCGTTCGAGGCCGCATGCAGCCAGATCGCGCCCCGCGCGGCCCGGACCTGCCCGAGCCTTTCGCACAGCGCGGCGCGCGGCTCGGACCCGCGCAGCACCCGCAGGGCGAGGCGCAGGAACAGGATCGGCAGGATCAGGGCGGCAAGAAGACGATAAAGCGGCACGGCATGTCCGGGGCAGGGGATCGGCAGGCCATCAAACCCGTGCCTTGCGGGGGATGCAAGGCCGGGATGCGAGGCAAGGTGGCTCTTTCCGCGGCGCAGCAAAGGCGTCATAAGGGGCCGTGCGGCCGATATGGCCCTTGGTTTTCAGCAGGTATGCCATGTTCTTCGATCCCTTCGCGCCGATGATGCTGACGTTTCAGGCGACGAGGATCGGGATGGAGGCTCAGGCCGTCGTGGCGATGCGCCTGGCCGGCATGGCGGGTCTCTGGGCCACCCCGCCGTCCGAGATGACCCGGATGGTGATCGAAAAGGCCGAAGCCGTGATCGAGGCGATGCAGGCCTCGACCCATGCGGCGATGAAGGGCGCGGCCCCCGATCAGGTGCTGCGCGCGGGAATGACGCAGATCGGCCGTCACACGGCGGGCAACCTGACGCGGCTGAGCCGGATGGGTCCGGCGCGGGCGCCCTTCTTCTGGTGATCCGTCGTTGATCCACGGCGGATGCGCTTCGGTGCCGGGGGGACCGCTGCCCCGTATTCGGCGGGGAACTTCGGGCCTGTTGCGAAACCGGAACCGCGATCCCGTGCGGAGAGGGCGCAAGGGGGCCAGCCCCCTCTTTGCGCTGACGCGCAAATTCACCCCCGGGATATTTAAGGAAAGATGAAAGGAATTAGGTCCGCTCTGGTGGTCCTGAAGTGTGCTTCAAGACGCGGCGGCGTTTCTGCTGTCGTTTTTCCATAAATATCCCGGGGGAGCCCGGAACGGGCGGGGGCAGCGCCCCCTTTTTCCTTTGCGCGGAAACGCATTCCCGTGGAAATCCGGGGCCGGAAGGCCATCCCGGATCTGTAAACACACTCTTAACCACTCCGCGCGAGACTGCCTCCGGACGATGGAGGCGGGATGCGGGGGATTGGTCTGGTCTGGGGGGTATTGCTGGCGGGATGCGGCGCCTCGCCCGCGCCGCAGTTCTTTGGCGCGGAGCGGCATGAGGTCACGCTCGACGGCTATCGCTTTGTCGTGTTCCACAAGGAAGACATGGCCGAGGTGGTGCGTCTGGGCTATCTGACCCCGCGCCAGCGCGATCCGGTGCCGGCGCTGATGGTCGTGGCGGCGGAGCGGGCGACGGGTTGCCGGGTGCTTGGCCCGCTGCGGGGGCTGGCGCGGTCGCCCTCACTGCCCGGCGACACCGGGGAGGCGCGGTTCGAGCTGAAATGCTGACAGCGGAAAGGGCTTGCGGCGCGGGATCAGGTCGTGAAACCTGAGGCGACCGGGCGCGTCGCGCGCCCTGACCGGAGGTTTGCCATGTCCGTTTCCTCTTCCGTCAAGGCCCCCGTCAAGGCGCTGCGCGGGCAGATCGTCTCGCTGCGGGGCAATCCGTTCCTGCATCCTTCGGCGGAATGCCTGACGCATCACCCGGACGGGCTGGTCATCATCGCGGACGGCCATATCACCGCCACCGGCCCGTGGGAGACGACGGCCCCCCTGCTGCCCGCGGGCGTGACGCCGGTCCATTATCCCGACCATCTGATCATGCCGGGTTTCATCGACACCCATGTGCATTACCCGCAGATCCAGATGATCGGCGCCTATGGGGAACAGCTTCTGGAATGGCTGAACACCTATACCTTCGTGACCGAGCAGCAGTTCGCCGACCGCGCCCATGCCGACCGCGTCGCCAAGGTCTTCCTGCGCGAGCTGCTGCGCGCCGGGACGACGACGGCGGTGGTCTATTGCACGGTGCATCCGCAATCGGTCGAGGCGTTCTTTGCGGAATCGGCGCGGCTGAACACGCGGATGATCGCGGGCAAGGTGCTGATGGACCGGAACGCGCCCGCGCCGCTGCTGGACACCGCGCAGCGGGGCTATGACGAAAGCGCCGCGCTGATCGCGCGCTGGCACGGACAGGGGCGGCAGCTTTACTGCGTGACGCCACGCTTCGCCCCCACCTCGACCGAGGCGCAGCTCGATGCCGCCGGGGCGCTGCTGCGTGACCATCCGGGGGTCTATCTGCAGACCCATCTGTGCGAGAACAAGGGCGAGATCGAGTGGGTGCGGGAGCTGTTCCCCGAACGGCAGAGCTATCTGGACGTCTACGATCACGCCGGGCTCGTCGGGCCGCGTTCCGTCTTCGGCCATGCGATCCACATGCATGAGGGGGATTTCTGCACCTGCCACGCGCGGGGGGCGGCGCTGGCCTTTTGTCCGACATCGAACCTGTTCCTCGGCTCGGGGCTGTTCCGGCTCGATGCGGCGACGGATCCGGCGCGGCCGGTGCGCGTGGGGCTGGGGACCGATGTGGGGGGCGGAACCTCGCTGAGCCAGTTGCAGTCGCTGAACGAGGCCTACAAGGTCGTGGCGCTGTCGGGCGGGCGGCTGGACGCGGTGCGGGCGTTCTGGCTGGCGACGCTCGGCGGGGCCGAGGCGCTGTATCTGGACGACCGGCTGGGCAAGGTGGCGCCGGGCTACGAGGCCGATCTGGTGGTGATCGATCCGAAGGCCACGCCCTTCATGGCGTTCCGTTCGGAGTATTGCACGAGCCTTGAGGAACAGCTTTTCACCCTGATGACCCTGGGCGACGACCGGGCGGTGCGGGCGACCTGGGTGGCGGGCGAATGCGTCCACGACCGGGACGCTGCATGATGTTGACACCGGCCCCGCACCCTGTATAAGCCCGCCATTCCCGGATCGAGAGATCGCGGGGGATATTGGTGTTGGTGGACCCCGCAAGGGGAACCCTGTCGCCCGCAGCCCGGCCTTGCCGGGTGGGGGAGAGGACAACGCCCTTCGCCGGGCTTTTGCCCGAACAACAGCGGCACCTGCCGCGCAACGAAGGAGATCAGCCGTGACCAAACGCACGTCTGCCAAGTACAAAATCGATCGCCGCATGGGCGAAAACATCTGGGGCCGCGCCAAGTCGCCGCTGAACAAGCGTGACTACGGCCCGGGTCAGCACGGCCAGCGCCGCAAGAACAAGCTGTCGGACTTCGGCACGCAGCTGCGCGCGAAGCAGAAGCTCAAGGGCTACTACGGCGACCTGACCGAAAAGCAGTTCCGCCGCATCTATGCGGAAGCCGAACGGGTGAAGGGCGACACCGGCGAAAACCTCGTCGGTCTGCTGGAGCGCCGTCTGGACGCGGTCATCTACCGCGCCAAGTTCGTGCCGACCGTCTTTGCCGCGCGCCAGTTCGTCAACCACGGCCACGTGACCGTCAACGGCAGCCGCGTCAACATCGCGTCCTACCGCGTCAAGGAAGGCGACGTGATCGCCATCCGCGACAAGTCGAAGCAACTGGCGATCGTTCTGGAATCCGTGCAGCTCGCCGAACGTGACGTGCCGGACTATCTGGAAGTCGACCACAACAAGATGACCGCGACCTTCGTGCGGACCCCGGCTCTGTCGGACATCCCCTACGCGGTTCAGATGGAACCGAACCTGGTCGTCGAATTCTACGCCAAGAACTGATCCTCGGATCACACGATTTGCGAAAGGGCCGGGATTTCCCGGCCCTTTTTTGTTCGCGCACAAGTTGATGCTGGCGTTGCGGCGGGGGCTTGGCTAGAACCGGCGCGATATCGTGAGGAAACCGTCATGAACGACTTCATTCGCCCGCAGCCCGGCATTCTGGAAATCGCGCTTTACGAAGGCGGCCAGTCGCATGTGGCGGGGGTGACCGATGCGATCAAGCTCAGCTCGAACGAAAATCCGTTCGGCCCCTCCGACAAGGCGAAAGAGGCCTTCACCCGCGCGGCGCACAGGCTGCACCGTTATCCCTCGACCGATCACGCCGCGCTGCGTCAGGCCATCGGCGAGGTGCACGGCCTCGACCCCGACCGCATCATCTGCGGCGTCGGCTCGGACGAGATCATCAATTTCCTCTGTCAGGCCTATGCGGGGCCGAAGGACGAGGTGGTCTTCACCGAACACGGCTTCCTGATGTATCGCATCTACACCCATGCGGCGGGGGCGACCCCGGTGCAGGTGCCGGAACGCGAACGCACCACCGATGTCGATGCGATCCTCAAGGCCTGCAACAAGAAGACGAAGCTGGTCTTCCTTGCCAATCCGAACAACCCGACGGGCACGATGATTGGCCTGTCCGAGCTGGAACGTCTGGCGGCGGGCCTGCCGAAACAGGCGCTGCTGGTGATCGACGGCGCCTATGCGGAATATGTCGAGGGGTATGACGGCGGGGCGGAACTGGCGACGCGGCTGCCCAACGTGTTCATGACCCGGACGTTTTCCAAGATCTACGGGCTTGGCGGGCTGCGGATCGGCTGGGGCTACGGCCCGAAGGCGATCGTCGACGTGCTGAACCGCATCCGCGGCCCCTTCAACCTGTCCACCGCACAGCAGGACGCGGCCGAGGCCGCCGTGCGCGATCAGGACTGGGTCACGCGCTGCCGCACCGACAATGCCCGGCTGCGGAGCTGGCTTGCCGATGCGCTGGCGGAAAAGGGCGTTCCTTCGGATGTCTCCACGGCGAATTTCATCCTCGCCCGGTTCGGGTCCGAGGCCGAGGCCAGCGCCTGCGACGATTTCCTGAAGAAAGAGGGCCTGATCGTGCGGCGCGTGGCGGGTTACGGCCTGCCGAACTGCCTGCGCATCACCGTGGGCGACGAACCGGCCTGCCGGCGCGTCGCGCATCTGATCGGGCTGTTCAAGGCGGGTCGGGGGCAATGACGGTCTACAACCGCGTGGCGCTGATCGGGCTGGGGCTGATCGCCTCGTCCATCGCCCATGCGATGCGGCAGCACGGCCTTGCGGGCGAGATCACCGGCCATGACGTCCTGCCGGAAACCCGGCAGGTGGCGCTGGACATCGGCCTTGTGGACAAGGTTTTCGACAGCGCGGCCGGGGCGGTGGAGGGCGCGGATCTGGTGATCCTCTGCGCGCCGGTCGGCGCGATGGGCGACATCGCGGCCGAGATCGGCCCGCATCTGGCGCCGGGGGCGACGGTCACCGATGTCGGCTCGGTCAAGCAGGCGGTGATCGAGGCGGTCGGGCCACACCTGCCGGCGCATGTGCATTTCATCCCGGGCCACCCGCTGGCGGGGACGGAGCATTCCGGCCCGCGGTCCGGCTTCGCCACGCTGTTCATCAACCGCTGGTGGCTGCTGACGCCTTTGGACGGCACCGATCCGGCGGCGCTGGCGCGGCTGCGCGGCTTCCTCGAAACCCTCGGCGCGAATGTCGAGGAGATGGACCCCCACCGGCATGACCTCGTGCTGGCGGTGGTGTCGCATACGCCGCACCTGATCGCCTATACGATGGTCGGCGTCGCGGACCATCTGCGCCGCGTCACGCATGAGGAAGTCATCAAATATTCCGCCTCGGGCTTTCGCGATTTCACCCGGATCGCGGCTTCGGACCCGACGATGTGGCGCGATGTCTTCCTGACCAACAAGGAAGCGACGCTCGACATCCTCGGCCGCTTCACCGAGGAGCTGTTCATCCTGCAACGCGCGATCCGCATGGGGGATGGCGACCAGTTGTTCGACTATTTCACCCGCACCCGGGCGATCCGCCGCGGCATCATCGAGGCCGGGCAGGACACCGCCGCCCCGGATTTCGGCCGCGCCGTGCAGCCGCCCGAAAAGCAGGGCAAGGGCTGATGCGGCGGGGCGGGCGGATTCTGGCGCTGCTGGCGGGCCTGAGCCTGCCGGGAACCGCCATCGCCGCGCCCGAGACCTCCCCCCTTCCGATGGCGCGGCCCGCCGTGCCGGAACGGATCACGGCGGCGCCGGACGGTTCATTGCAGCGGCCTGCACCGCGTCCCGAGGCGTTGCGGGGCGCCACCCTCGCCTCGGCCGTGCTGGTGATGCCCCGGGTTGTGGGGAAGGATGCGTCCAGCGAATTGTGCGGGGTTCCCGGGCTGACGGGCAAGCGGATCGCGCCGATCACCTCGCGGGTCGAGGGCTGCGGCCTGACGGATGGGGTCGAGGTCACGCAGGTCTCGGGCATTCCGCTGTCGATGCCGGCGCAGGTCGATTGCACCACGGCGGCGCGGCTGAAGGAATGGGTCGATCGCGGCATCGTCCCGGCGGTCGGCAATCGCGGCGGCGGGGTGGCGCGGCTGGAAATCGCCGGCTCCTACACCTGCCGTCCGCGCAACAACCAAAGCGGCGCCAAGGTTTCGGAACACGGGCGCGGCCGGGCCGTCGATCTGCGCGGCATCCGGCTGAAATCCGGCGAAATCCTGACGGTCGAGGCCGACTGGCGCGACAAGGACCGGCTGTTTCAGCGGGTCCATGCGGCGGCCTGCGGGCCGTTCGGCACCGTGCTCGGGCCGGAATCGGACCCGTATCACAACGACCATATCCACGTGGATACCGCGACCCGCAACAGCGCCTATTGCCGCTGAGGATCAGCGCAGCAGCGGCGCGGGGCCAAGCGGCACCGGGCCAAGCGCCATTTCCCCGTTGCGGAAGCTCAGCGGCGCCACGATAGATCCGTCCCCCGTGCCCTGCGACAGGGTGGTGCCAAGGATCGTCAGCACCGGCATCGCCCGCCGGTCGATGTTGAACGCGCCCTGCGCGAATTCGAGCCAGTCTTCCCAGTCGTGCAGGCGCAGGTTCAGCGTGCCTTCGGGCCGTCCGTCCGGGGCGACGGTCAGGCTGCCCGACAGGCCGATCTCATGCCCGTCCCAGACCAGCCGCAGCGTGTCGATGGTCAAGGCGGTGATCTCGGGCGCGGCGGGCTGCGGGGACAGGGTGAACGGGGTGGAGAAGGTCACGAGGCCCTGCGCCGTGATCGTTTCGATCGTGTCCGAGAATTTCGCGTTGGGCGTCAGGCTGGCGGCAAGGCCGGGCGGCAGCGTCAGGGCATCGACGCCCGCGTCGATCCGGTAGGCGCCGGCGCCTTCCTGCGCGGCGGCAAGGCGCAGGTCGCGGGCGGCGAGCGAAGGGATCTCGGCCGCCTCATAGGTGGCGGCGGGATCGCTGATCGCGATCCGCGCGGCGCGCACCGGCCAGCCCGACGCATAGCCTGCGCGCAGCCCGCCGCCCGCCTGCGTGCCGGTCACGTTGAAGCGCATCCCGTTCAGCGTCACCGCCATCGGCAGGCTCACATCGCCCGACCAGTCGAGCGGATTCCACAAAGGCGCCGTCGCCACCAGCCGCGGCGTTTCGACCTGCGGCCCGTCGAACAGCGCCAGATCGCGGAAATCGACACCGACCCGCAGGGGAAAGCCCGCCGCACTGACCGAGCCCACCCGCGCGCGGTCCATCTGCGCCATTTCGGCCAGCGCCGCCTGCGCGCGGCGGGCGATTTCCTGCCCGCCGAACCAGCTTGCCGCCAGCGCCAGCACGACGATCGCCGCAATCCATCCCGCAAATCTCATCCCGGCCCCCTTTACCAAACCCGGTGCCAAGATGTATCTGGACCCTATCGCAAGAGCCAGAGCCATGACCCGACCTCTGTGGATATTCGGCTACGGATCGCTGATCTGGGACCCGGGCTTCGCCCCGGCCGAGACGCGGCGTGCCCGGCTTCCGGGCTGGCGGCGGTCGTTCTGCATGCGCTCGATCTGCTTTCGCGGCACGCCCGAGGCGCCCGGTCTGGTGCTGGCGCTGGATCACGATCCGGCGGCGGAATGTTCGGGGCTGGTCTTTCGCGTCCACGACGACGAGGCCGAGCCCGTGCTGCGCGAGTTGCGCGCGCGCGAACTGGTGACCAACGCCTATCTGGAACGCCGTCTGCCCGTCCTGTGCGAGGATGGCGAGACGGTCGCCGCGATCACCTATGTGATCGACCCCGAGGGGCCGCAATATTGCGCGCTGCCGGATGAGGAACAGGCCCGGATCATCGCCGGGGCCACCGGATCGCGCGGACCGAACCGGGATTATCTGTGGAATACGGCGCTGCATCTGCGCGGCCACGGCCTGCCGGACCCGTGGCTGGAAACCCTTGCGGGGCGTGTCGAAGAACTCTGCCGATAGGGCTTGGCACCCGCTGCGTCGCCGCATATCGTGGCGCCAGTCACGAGCCCGACACAACTCATGAGGCAGTCCATGCGCGCGCCGGTCCGGCATTCGGAACCGCATTTTTCCCAGCCCGTGCGTCAGATCCTGCTGATGCTGATCGTTCTTGGTCTGGTGATCGCCGGGGGGGTGCTGGCCTATGGGCGGATCTTCTCGATCTTCTTCATCAACCCGTGGCTGAACGGCACGATCTTCGCGGTCTTCCTGCTGGGCGTGCTGGCCTGTTTCTGGCAGGTCGCGCAGCTGATCGCCGCCGTCGTCTGGATCGAGAATTTTGCCGCCGACCGGCCGGGCCGACCGCAATACCGCGCGCCGATCCTGCTGGCGCCTTTGGCGGCGCTGCTGGGGTCGCGGGGCGGCAGGCGGACGATCGCCACCTCGGCCGGGCGCTCGATCCTGGAATCGGTGGGCACCCGGCTGGACGAGGGGCGCGACATCACGCGCTACCTGACCAGCCTGTTGATCTTCCTTGGCCTTCTGGGCACGTTCTACGGCCTTGCGATCACGGTGCCGGGCATCGTCGACACGATCCGCGCGCTGGCGCCGCAGGATGGCGAAAGCGCGGCGGAGGTGTTTTCGCACCTGATGAGCGGGCTTGAGACGCAGCTCGGCGGGATGGGAACGGCGTTTTCCTCGTCGCTGATCGGTCTGGCCGGGTCGCTGGTCGTCGGGCTGCTGGAACTCTTTGTCACCCACGGGCAGAACCGATTTTACCGGGAGCTCGAGGAATGGATTTCCTCGTTCTCGCGGCTCAGCTTTGCCGGGGGGGGCGATGGCGAAAGCTCGGCGATGACCGAGGTGCTCGACCAGATGGCCGAGCAGATGGACGATCTGCAGGCGCTGTTCGTGCGCTCCGAGACCGGGCGCGAACAGACGGAGCTGCGGCTCGACCGGCTTGCGGAGGCGTTCACCGGGCTCGCGCATCAACTGGCCGAGGAACAGGAGGACCGGTCCCGCCAGACAGCCGCGCTGGTGCAGATGGCGCAGGGGCAGGGGCGGCTGATCGAGGCGCTGGAAAGCCTGAGCCAGCGGACCGAGGCCGCGACGAACAGCGAGGCGGGGGCCGAGGTGCGCATGCGCCTGCGCTCGATCGACAGCCAGTTGCCGCGCCTGCTTGAGGAAATCTCCGCCGGGCGGCAGGAAAGCATGGCCGAGATGCGCACCGGGCTGGCGGCGCTGGCCCGCGCCATCCTGACCCCGCGACAGGAGGGCTGAGCCATGGCCTTCGCGCGCCGCGGCAGCCAGAGGTTCACGGCCAATGTCTGGCCCGGCTTCGTCGATGCGATGGGCGCGCTTTTGATGGTGCTGATCTTCGTGCTGTCGATCTTCATGATCCTGCAATCGGTGATGCGCGACACGATTTCCTCCAAGGATCAGGAACTGACCGATCTGAACACGCAGCTTTCGGGGCTGGCGCAGTCGCTGGCGCTGGAACGGGCGCGGACGACGGAGCTGGGCGGGCAGCTCGATGCCGCGAAGGCGCAGGCGGCAAGTCAGGAAACGCTGATCGCCACGCTGTCCTCGCAGGTGGCGGAACGCAACGCGGCGCTGGATGCGGCGGGGCAGCGGATCACCGCGTTCGAGGCGCAGGTGGCCTCGCTGATCTCGGACCGCGATGCGACGGCGGAGGCGATCCGGCTCGACAAGGCGACGATCGAGGAATTGCGCGACAGGCTGAAGGGCTCGGGCGATGAACTGGCGGCGATGACCCTGCAGCTTGAGGATGCGCGCCGCCGGGCCGAGGAGACGCTGACGCTGCTGGCGGCGGCGGATGCGGCGAAGGAGGAGCTTCAGTCGCGGCTGAACGAGAACCTGACCGAGGCGGAAAGGGCCGCGGCGCTGCGGGCGACGGCGGAAAAGGCGTTGCAGGATCAGCGGCAGACCTCGGACCGGAATGCGGAACGGGTGACGCTGCTGAACGCGCAGGTGGCGGCGCTGCGCACGCAGCTGAACGAATTGCAGGGGATCCTCGACGCCGCGCAGGCGAAGGATGCGGCGGCGGATGTGCAGATGGAAAATCTCGGCTCGCAGCTGAACGCCGCGCTGGCGCAGGTCGCCGCCGAACAGCGCCGCCGCGCCGCGCTGGAGGAAGCCGCCCGGATCAAGGCGGAGGAAGAGGCCAAGGATCTGGCGAAATACCGCTCCGAGTTCTTTGGCCGGATGTCCGATCTGATGCAGGGCCGCGAGGGCGTGCGGGTCGTGGGCGACCGCTTCGTGTTTTCCTCCGAGGTGCTGTTCCAGCCGGGCAATGCCGATCTGTCGGAGGAAGGCCGCGCCCAGATCGCCCGCGTCGCCCAGACCTTCCGCGAACTGTCCGCCGAAATCCCGCCCGAGATCGACTGGGTGCTGGAGGTCGACGGCTTCACCGACAACACCCCGCTGTCCGGGCAGGGCCAGTTCCGCGACAACTGGGAACTCAGTCAGGCGCGGGCCTTGTCGGTGGTGCGCTATCTGATCTCGGCGCTCGGCTTTCCGCCGCACCGGCTGGCGGCGGCTGGATTCGGCGAGTTCAGCCCGGTGGCCGAAGGCAACAGTCCCGAGGCCCGCGCCGCCAACCGCCGGATCGAGCTGAAGCTGACCGAACGCTGATCCGGGCGGCGGGGGACCTCGCTTTGAGAGAGCGTTTCAAGGCTGTCTGAAGCCGTTCGCGGCTTTATCGGAACGGGGTTTAAATCCGGAGAGGGAGAAAGGGGGCCAGCCCCCTCGCGCGTGCCGCGCTCACCCCCGGGATATTTTCGGAAAGATGAAAGGGAGGGGATCGCGGGGTGGTTGTGGGCTGCCCCCTGAATGTTTCGGGATAGACCGGGAAGTTTCAGTGAGGGGCGGCGCGGCCCGTGGCGGCTGAAAGGGACGGGCGCGCGCGGCGGATTCCGCGTCCGAGGTGCGATTTTAACGAAATATTCACCAGGCAGCGGGATCGTGCGGATATGAAGCGTCCCTCTCCCCCCGGCCTTGCGGAGGCACCCCTGCCGCTCTTCGGTGATCCCGACGAGGCGGAGCCCGTCCTTGTGGATGCCGCGCGGCTGCCTTCTTATATCGCCGATCACCGCAAGCGGCTGCGGCTGCGCTTTCTTGACGGCGGAGCGGCGGCGATGCCGGATTACGAACTGCTGGAACTGGTGCTGTTCCGCGCCCTGCCGCGGATCGATGTCAAGCCGCTGGCGCGGCGCCTGCTGGATGTCTTTGGCGATTTCGGCCGGGTTCTGGCCGCGCCGCCCGCCCGCCTGCGCGAGGTGGAGGGGGTCGGCGATGCGGTGGTGCAGGAGCTGAAGATCATCGAGGCGGCGGCGCAGCGGCTGGCCCGTTCGCGGGTGATGCACCGACCGGTGCTGTCGTCCTGGGCGGCGTTGCTGGACTATTGCCATACGGCGATGGCGCATCGGGAAACGGAACAGTTTCGGGTGCTGTATCTGGACCGCAAGAACGTGCTGATCGCGGATGAGGCGCAGGCGCAGGGCACGGTGGACCATGTGCCGGTCTACCCGCGCGAGGTGGCGAAACGGGCGCTGGAACTGAATGCCTCGGCGCTGATTCTGGTGCACAACCATCCCTCGGGCGATCCGACGCCGTCGCAGGCCGATATCGCGGTGACGGAACAGATCCGCCGCGCGGGCGAGGTGCTGGGCATCACGCTGCACGACCATCTGGTGATCGGCAAGGACCGGGAACTGAGCTTTCGCACCGAAGGCTACCTCTAGGTTTGCAGGCGCCGCGTCCTCGGCTAGACAGGGCCGACAGCGGAGTGACGGGCATGAAACTTCTGATCCATACGGGCGGCACGATCGGCATGGCGCCGGGGGGGAACGGGCTCGCCCCCGCGCCCGGCGTGGTCGAGGCGGCGGTGCGGGGCCGGGCGCGGGTGACCGCCTTCGACCCGCTGCTCGACAGCGCCGATCTGAACCACGGTCACTGGAACCGCCTGCTGGATCTGATCGAGGCTGAAAACGGCCCGGTGATCGTCACCCACGGCACCGACACGCTCAGCTTCACCGGCGCGGCGCTGTCGCAGGCACTGGTTGGCTGGCCGCATCCGGTGGTGCTGACGGCGGCGATGCAGCCCCTTGGCATGGGCGGCGATGCCGAGGGGAATCTGGACCTCGCGCTTGCGGCCGAACCCGGACCGGGGGTGTGGCTGGCCTTCGCCGGACGGCTGGTCCCGGCGGGCGGGCTGGTGAAGGCGCAGAGCCATGCGGCCGATGCCTTCCGCGCGATCCCGCTGTCGCCCGGGCTCGGCCCCTGGCGGCGGCGGCGTTTCGCCGGGCTGCGGCTGGCGATCCTGACCGTTTCGCCGGGGTTGCCGGTGGCGATGCTGCGCGCGGCGCTGGCCGAGCTGGATGGCGCGGTGCTGCGGGTGTTTGGCGCGGGAACGATCCCCTCGGACCCCGCGCTGGAAACCGCGCTGCGCGAGGCCGTCGCCCGCGGCTGCCGCCTGCGCGCCGTCAGCATCTGCGAAAACGGCGGCCTCAGTCCCGGGGCCTATGCGGCGGGGGCGGCGCTCTGGCGGGCGGGCGTCGAAAACGGAGCGGCCGACACCGCCGAGGCGGCGCTGATCCGGCTGTGGCTTGAACTGTCCGAGACGGCACTGGCCGATCCCGCCCGGATGCGCTAACCGGGGAATGCGCAATCACCAGCCGGAAAAGCCCATGTTCATCGTCACCCTTCTGTCCGATCCGAAATCGCCCGTCCTGAACGCCACCACCGCCGAGGCGCTGCGCGACGCCTGGGGCGGGGGAGAGATCCGCTGGCTGAACCCCGGCATCGCGGCGGAATTCCCGGTGCCGGCGATCCCGGAGAACCGCTGGGACGTGTGGGAAGGGTTGCAGGGGCTGGGCGTCGATCTGGTCGTGCAGCCCGCCGGGGACCGGCGCAAGAGGATGCTGCTCGCCGATATGGACAGCACGATGATCCAGCAGGAATGCATCGACGAACTGGCCGATGTGGCGGGCGTCGGCGCGCGGGTGAAGGACATCACCGCCCGCGCAATGAACGGCGAGCTGGATTTCGAGGGCGCGCTGACCGAACGGGTGGGCCTGCTGAAGGGCCTGCCCGAAGGCGTGATCCGCAAGGTGATCGACGAGCGCATCACCTTCATGCCGGGCGGGGCCGAACTGATCCGCACGATGAAGACGCATGGAGCCTATTGCGCGCTGGTCTCGGGTGGGTTCACCGCCTTCACCGGCCATGTGGCGCAGGCGCTCGGCTTTGACGAGAACCGCGCCAACACCCTGCTGATCGAGGACGGCCACCTGACCGGCGTTCCCGCCCGCCCGATCCTTGGCCGCGAGGCGAAGGTGCAGGCGTTCCACGAGATTTCCGCGCGCCTCGGCCTGCGCCCGGAACAGGTGATGGCGGTGGGCGACGGGGCGAACGACCTTGGCATGCTCAAGCTTGCCGGGGCGGGGGTGGCGCTGCATGCGAAACCCTCGGTCGCGGCGCAATGCGACATCCGCATCAACCACGGCGATCTGACGGCGCTGCTGTATATCCAGGGCTATGCGGCGGAGGATTTCGCCTGATCCGCTCACGCGGTGTTGCGCCGACGCGAAGGGGCACGATGCACAGCGGTCTTGCCCGGCGGGGCGCGGCTGTCTATGCCGGTGCGATGATGAACATTCCGGCCCTTTCCCTTCTCCGCCGCCGCTCCGTGCGCATCCTGATCCTGATCGCCGCGCTTGCGGGTTGCACCGTGCCGGGGGCAGGGGGCAAGGACCGCGTGACCGTTCTGGGCGGCCGCTACGTGGTCGCCGCCCCGCCCGGCTTCTGCGTCGATCCGGGATCGCGGCGCGACGAACGCGACGGCAGCTTCGTTCTGTTCGGCGACTGCTCCGCCCTGTCGGGCCGGGTGGGCGATCAGCGCCCCGCCCATCCCGCGGTGCTCAGCGCGACCATCGGACCGCGCACCCCCGGCCCGATCGAGACGACCTTCCCGGGATTCGAGCGGTTCTTCCATTCGCCCGCCGGACGGGCGGCGCTGGCGCGCTCGGGCTCGGCCGGGGATGTGCAGATATTGCAGGTACGCAAGACCGGCCCGGTCATGCTGCTGAAGATCCGCGACCGTTCGGGCGCGCAGGGCACACCGGTCGGCCAGACCTACTGGCGCGCCATCGTCGATCTGGGCGGGCGGATCACCGCGCTGTCGGTGCTGCCGCTGAAATCCGCGCCGATGTCGGACGCGGCGCAGATCCGCCTGCTGGAAGATTTCATCGCTGCGATCCGCGCCGCGAACGGCTGGAACTGACCCCACCACGACAGCCCGCTTTTCCCATCATCTTTCCGAAAATATCCCGGGGGTGAGCGCGCATGCGCGAGGGGGCTGGCCCTCTGCCGCCCCCGCCACCCGCACGCGGGCCGATTTTCAGGCACGCTCTTAACCACCTGATACATCCAGTGTATCCTGTATCACACGGCGGATTCGCGACACTCCGGGGGGTGGAGAGATGGCGAAGGATGGCTCTTTCCTTGCCCGGCTGCTGCACGGGCCACGGCGCGAGGCCCCCATCGCGCCGGATGCGGCGGATCGCCCCTGGGGCTGCGACTGGGCCTGGCGGCCCGAAACATGGGACACGCCGGTGACCTCGCCCACCCCGTTCAGGGTGGAGGGCCGGACGGATATCGGTGACGGGGTGACGCTGTTCCATGATTGCGCGCGGCCGCATGTCACCGTCGCGCAACTCGACAATGGCGGCGCTTTCGGCGCGGCGCTCCGCGGCCTGTCGCTGGAGGTCGAAGGCTTCGACGGATCCTTCCTGTCGCTGGTCACCGATCTGCCGGGCGCGGCGCTGGAAGGGCTGCGCCATGACCATCTGTTCCGCGTGACGGCCCGGGTCGAGGTGCGCCGCCCGATGCCGGTCTATTTCCGTCTCAACCTGATGCACGGCGGGCATACCGAACAACTGCTGCGGCAGATGGATATCGGCGACGGCACCCATGTGGTGGATTTCGATCTGGTGCTGACCCGGATGGACGAAGGCCGGCTGGAACGCGGCTGGGTCGATGTGATCTTTCCCTATCCCGCGATGAACCGGGTGGTGCTGCGCGACCTTACCTTCCTGCGGCATCCGCGCGCCGAGATATGACCGGTGCCGGAGCGGGGCGGATGAAATAAGGAAATTTTCCAGCCCGTGCGGCGCTGGCGGAACGCCCGTTCCCTCCGCGCGCCTTTGGGTGATCGTCATTCGCGCCCGCCGCCCGGGGCGTGATGAACCGCCCGCCGTGCGGCGCGGGCAAAGCGCCCGCAGCCCTTGCGTTCCGGCCCGGATCTGCGCTAGGCGGCATATCCGTTCCAAGACCAGAGGCTCGGCCATGACCGCAGATACATCCGGCGCCGCGATCACCTTCGACAAGATCGGCAAATCCTTCCCGAAAAAGGACGGCGGGTTGGTCATGGCGCTCGAAGATGTCAGCCTTTCGGTTCCGCCGGGCACGGTGACGGGAATCATCGGCCGCTCGGGCGCGGGGAAATCGACGCTGCTGCGGATGGTGAACGGGCTGGAGCGGCCGACCTCGGGCCGGGTTCTGGTCGGCGGGCGCGATGTCGGCGCGGCGCGCGGGGCGGAGCTGCGCGAAATCCGCCGCGACGTCGGCATGATCTTCCAGCATTTCAACTTGCTGTCCTCGCGCACCGTTCATGAAAACATCGCCCTGCCGCTGGAAATCGCCGGGGCGCGCGATATCGCGCCTCGGGTGGCGGAGCTGATCCACCGGGTCGGGCTGACGGAGCTGCGCGACCGCTATCCGGCCGAGCTTTCGGGCGGGCAGAAGCAGCGCGTCGGCATCGCCCGCGCGCTGGCGACGAGTCCCAAGGTGCTGCTGTCGGACGAGGCGACCTCGGCGCTCGATCCGGAAACCACGCAGACGGTGCTGGCGCTGCTGGCGGAAATCAACCGCGACCTCGGGCTGACGATCCTGCTGATCACCCATGAAATGGCGGTGGTGCGCGATATCGCCAGCCATATGGCGGTGATCGACGGCGGCCGGATCGTCGAGGCGGGCGCGACCTACGACATCTTCACCCATCCGCAGAACCCGGTGACGCGCTCCTTCCTGTCCGGGGTGACGGGGCTGGTGCTGCCCGCCTTCATCGCCGGCAAGATCGTGGCGGAGCGTCCGCCCGTACCGTCGCAGGAGGTGATCCGGATCACCTTCGCCGGGCAATATGCGACGGATCCGATGCTATCGCTGCTGACCTCGCAGCTTGGCATTCCGGTCAACATCCTTGCCGGCGCGATCGAGGAGGTGGGACCGCATCCCTTCGGCAATCTGATCGTCTCGCTCAATGCCGAACGGGGCGAGGAGGCGCGCACCTATCTGGAACGCCACGGGCTGACGACGGAGGTTCTGGGCTATGTCGGCTAATCTGATCAACCTGCTGATCTCCTCGACCGGGCAGACGCTTTACATGGTGGCGATCTCGGCGCTGCTGGGCACGCTGTTCGGGCTGCCGCTCGGCGTGTTCCTGGCGACCTCGCAGCGGGGCGAGCTGCTGAGCGCGCCCTGGGTCAACAAGGTGTTGGGGCTGGTGGTGAACGCCACGCGCTCGGTGCCGTTCATCATTCTGGTGGTGGCGATCATCCCGTTCACCCGCGCGATCGCCGGCACCTCGATCGGCACCACGGCGGCGGTCGTGCCGCTGACCATCGCGGCCATCCCGTTCATCGCGCGGCTGGTGGAAAACGCCATCCGCGAGGTCGAAAGCGGGCTGATCGAGGCCGCCCGCGCGATGGGCGCCACCCCCTTCCAGATCATCCGCAAGGTGCTGGTGCCCGAGGCCCTGCCCGGCATCACCCTTGGCCTGACGCTCGCCGTGGTCAGCCTGATCGGCTATTCGGCGATGGTCGGCGCCGTGGGCGGCGAGGGGCTGGGCGATCTTGGCATCCGCTACGGCTATCAGCGCTTCATGCCCGAGGTGATGCTGGCCGTGGTGGTCATCCTCGTCGTTCTGGTGCAGGTGGTCCAGTCCATCGGCGAATGGATCGCCGCCCGCGTCGACAAACGTGCGCCGCGCAACCGCGGCCACTGAGTTTCCCCGGATTTCCCAACGCAAAAGGAGTATTCCCATGCTGCGTATGACTCTTGCCTCCGTCCTCGCGCTGATCGCCGGGACCGCGATGGCCGAAGACATCAAGGTCGGCGTTTCCCCCGGTGAGCACGCCGAGATCATGGAAGAGGTGGCCAAGGTCGCCGCGCCGAAGGGGCTGAACATCCGGGTCGTCGAATTCTCGGATTACGTCGTGCCGAACCAGGCGCTGGCGGATGGCGACATTCAGGCCAATTCGTTCCAGCACGTGCCCTATCTGGACAACCAGATGAAGGACCGCGGCTTTGACCTGAAGGTCGTCGGCACCACGATCACCACGCCGATGGGCGTCTATTCGGACAAGATCAAGGCGCTGGCCGATCTGAAGGACGGCGCCACCGTCGGCATCCCGAACGATCCGACGAATGGCGGCCGCGCGCTTCTGGTGCTGCAGCAACTGGGCGAGATCAAGGTCTCCCCGGATGCCGGGCTGAAGCCGACGATCCTCGACATCACCGAGAACCCGAAGAAGCTGAAGTTCCAGGAACTGGATGCGGCGCAGCTGCCGCGCTCGCTCGCCGATCTGGACGCGGCGCTGATCAACACCAATTACGCGATCGCCTCGGGCCTGAACCCGAAGACCGACGCGATCGCCATGGAAAGCGCCGACAACCCCTATGTGAATGTCATCGTCGTGCGCAACGGCGATGAGGATCAGCCGTGGGTGAAGACGCTGGTGGACAGCTATCACAGCGACGACGTGAAGAAATTCATCGAGGACAAGTATCACGGCACGGTCCTGACCTCCTGGTGAGATCGCCGGAAACCGATACGGCCGCGTCCGGGCACCCCGGGCGCGGCATTTCCATGTGGTGAGGAAGCTGGGGGCGCTGCCCCCGCCTCTTTCAGAGGCTCCCCCGGGATATTTATGGAAACACGAAAGCCCGTTCGGGAGGGGCCGGGGACCCACTCCGGATGAAATTCCCGGTTCTGCTTTCGTGTTTCCATGAATATCCCGGGGAATGAGGCGGATCAGGCAGCCTTCCAGTGGAAGGATGTCCCGCCGAATGCGGAACGGGCGAGGGAGGCAGGGCCCCTTTCTCGCTAACCGCATGCCTTGACGCTTCCGTTTTCATGAACCCGCTATGATCGGAACATTGAAGGAACATGCCTTGGCCTTTGGCGCGGGGGCCGATAGGATGGCGTAATGAGCGATTTCGACGAATCCGATCCGTTTGAAGGTGCGCTGAGCCTGTCTCAGCGCGCGGCCGTTGCCATGCGCCCGGGCGTGGCGCCCTATCTGGACGGGCTGAACGCGGCGCAGCGCGCGGCGGTCGAGACGCTCGACGGGCCGGTGCTGATGCTGGCAGGGGCGGGGACGGGCAAGACCCGGGCGCTGACGGCGCGGATCGCGCATCTGATCCATACCGGCCGGGCGCGCCCGAATGAAATCCTTGCCGTGACCTTCACCAACAAGGCCGCGCGGGAGATGAAAGACCGCGTGGGCCGTCTGCTGGGCGGCGCGATCGAGGGGATGCAGTGGCTCGGCACCTTCCACTCGGTCTGCGTCAAGCTGCTGCGCCGCCATGCGGAGCTGATTTCCCGCGATGTGGGCGGACGGGCCGATGATCTGGTCGAGAACGGTCATACCGTCAGCCTGCGGCCGAATTTCACCATTCTGGACACCGATGACCAGATCCGGCTGATGAAGCAGCTGATCGTCGCGGCGAACATGGACGAAAAGCGCTGGCCCGCGCGGCAACTGGCCGGGATCATCGACGGCTGGAAGAACCGCGCGCTGACGCCGGAAAAGGTGCCGTCGAGCGAGGCCGGCGCCTTCAATCATCGCGGAACGGAGCTTTATGCCGCCTATCAGGATCGGCTGATCACGCTCAACGCCGTCGATTTCGGCGATCTGCTGCTGCATATGGTGACGATCTTCCAGCGGCACCCGGATGTGCTGGCGCAGTATCAGCGCTGGTTCCGCTATATTCTGGTGGACGAGTATCAGGACACCAACATCGCACAATATCTGTGGCTGCGTCTTCTGGCGCAGGGGCATCACAACATCTGCTGCGTGGGCGACGACGATCAGTCGATCTACGGCTGGCGTGGCGCCGAGGTGGGCAACATCCTGCGGTTCGAGAAGGATTTTCCGGGCGCGAAAGTGGTCCGGCTGGAACAGAATTACCGCTCGACCGAACATATCCTTGCGGCGGCGTCGCGGCTGATCTCGGCCAATCAGGGGCGGCTTGGCAAGACGCTCTGGACCGAGGCGAAGGGCGGCCAGAAGGTGCGCCTGATCGGCCATTGGGACGGCGAGGAAGAGGCGCGCTGGATCGGCGAGGAGATCGAGGCCCTGCGGGACGGCGCGCATGGCCTGCCGCCGATGCGGCTGAACGATCAGGCGATTCTGGTGCGCGCCTCGCATCAGATGCGGGCGTTCGAGGATCGTTTCCTGTCGATCGGGCTGCCCTATCGGGTGATCGGCGGACCGCGGTTCTATGAACGGCTGGAGATCCGCGATGCGATGGCCTATTTCCGGCTGGCCGTCAGCCCGGACGACGATCTGGCCTTTGAGCGGGTGGTGAACACGCCGAAGCGCGGTCTGGGCGAAAAGGCGCAGCAGACGATCCAGCGCGTCGCGCGCGAGGCCGGGGTGGGGCTGGTCCTTGGCGCGCGGGCGGCGTTGCAGCAGGGCGCGGTGACGGGCAAGGGGGCGGCGCAGCTTCGGGCCTTCATCGAGGGGATCGGGCGCTGGCATGCGGCGGTGCTGGACGGCGCCGACCACATCCGTCTGGCGGAGACGATCCTTGAAGAATCGGGCTACACGGAGATGTGGCTCAAGGACAAGACGCCCGAGGCGCCGGGGCGGCTGGAAAACCTCAAGGAACTGGTCAAGGCGCTGGAGCAGTTCGAGAATTTGCAGGGTTTCCTCGAACATGTCGCGCTGATCATGGACAATGACAGCGGCGAGGCGGAGGACAAGGTCTCGATCATGACGCTGCATGGGGCGAAGGGGCTGGAATTCCCCGCCGTCTTCCTGCCGGGGTGGGAGGACGGGCTGTTCCCGAGCCAGCGCGCGCTGGACGAAGGGGGGCTGAAGGCGTTGGAGGAGGAGCGGCGGCTGGCCTATGTGGGGATCACCCGGGCCGAGGTTCTGTGCACCATCTCCTTCGCCGGGAACCGGCGGGTCTATGGGCAATGGCAGTCGCAGATGCCCTCGCGCTTCATCGATGAACTGCCCGCGGCGGATGTCGATGTGCTGACGGCGCCGGGGTTGTATGGCGGCGGCGCGTCGGCCGCTGGGGCGGCGTTCGCGGGCCATTCGGGATATGGCGGCGTGGACGAGCGCGCGGCCCATGCGGATGTCTACAATTCGCCGGGGTGGAAGCGGATGCAGGCGGCGCGCAGCAGCCATGCCCCGCCCGCCGCGCATCGGAAGGTCGTCACCATCGATCTTGAGGCGATGCCCTTCGGGATCGGCGACCGGGTGTTCAATGTCAAATATGGCTATGGCGAGATCATCGATGCCGAGGGCGATACGATGGTCGTGGAATTCGACAAGGCCGGGTCGAAACGGGTGAAGGCGGGATTCCTGCAAGCCGCCGATCAGGCGGGCGACGTGCCGTTCTGAGGGGGGAAGGGGGGGGGGGGGGGGGGGGGGGGGGGGGGGGGGGGGGGGGGGGGGGGGCGCGGGGGGGGGGGGGGGGGGGGCCGGCCGCGCGGGGGGGC
>NZ_SAUZ01000080.1 GCF_004022215.1 Paenirhodobacter populi | reverse complement strand
TCAGTTTGCGTCGCGGCGCTGCGGGCGGGACCAGATCAGCGAGTGGGTATCGCCGTCCTCGTCATCGAAGAGGCTGGCGTAGATCGGGGCGTTGAAGCTCGGATCGTCCAGCTTCAGGCCCAGATAGGGGCGGCCTTCGTTCGAGACCTTTTCCCAGGCGGCGCCGATCTCGGCCCGGCCGACATAGACGCGGTGCGAGGGGGCGTTCTCGCCCGTGACGCGGGTTTCGGGGGTGAGCCGGACGTTGCTGGCCTTCAGGCCGAGGGTGACGATCTCGCCGGTGTAGTCGTTGCCGGTAGCGGATTTGCGGAAGGTGCCGATGGTGGCCATGGTGGTTCTCCTTGAGGACTGTTTCGGGCCGACCCTTGCGGCCTCGATGGGGATCGTCCGGCCGGAGGCGAGCGCTGATGCACCCGCGCTTGCGCGGGCCTGACAGCAGAGGAGAGGCTTTCTTGTTCCGCGAGGAATGGCGGCCGCCCGCGGCCGGCAGGGGAAGAAAGTCGCGACGGCGCTGTTGCATCGAGGCGCTCGAGGCGCGCCTTTTCGCGCGCCGTCCTTCGGCCAGATCAGCCCATCGCAGAGGCCGCCTGTGGGCGCCCGGATCAGCCCGGTCCTCAGGAGAGGCCACCGGCCCCCGCCATCGCCTCCGCACCTCCCGGCACAGATCCACCAGCGACATCCCGCAGGGCCAGAGAACACCGGCACAGGCCGCCCTCCGATCCGCAACCGGCCATGCCCCCCTGCCCCGGCGCGTTTGGGCCGGGGATCTCGCCCCGACCGGGAAGAGCCACGATGGTCCGCCATCAGGGCCAGAGGCCGATCCCGCGCGACGCCGCAAAACCATGCCTCAGCCAGAGTGACAGGAAGGGTCGATCCGGCAAGCGGTCCCCGACCGGGCGAGACGTGCCGACAGGCCGGATCACACCGCTGCAGGAAGCCCGGCCGGGACGGTGCGATCGCCCTTCGCCGCCATCGCCTGCGGCCTGTCATCGGAGCTCCGGCATCGTCGCCCTCGCGCCATGGGATCGTTGCCCGTAGGG
>NZ_SAUZ01000079.1 GCF_004022215.1 Paenirhodobacter populi | reverse complement strand
GCGCATCGGTTCTCGATGGGGACGGTGGAGTTGGTCGAGCGGGCGGCGGAGGCGGCGGAGGAGGCGTTCTGGTCCTATGGCTACGCGAGCCGGGCCGAGCGCGCCGCTTTCCTCACCGCCATCGCCGACGGGATCGAGGCGCGTGGGGCCGACATCACCGCCATCGGCTGTCAGGAAACCGGCCTGCCCGAGGCGCGGCTGAACGGCGAGCGCGCCCGCACCACGGGGCAGCTGCGGCTCTTTGCGGAAACGATCCTGAAGGGTGATTACCTCGACCGCCGCCACGACCCGGCGCTCCCCGACCGCAAGCCGCTGCCGCGCCCCGATCTGCGGCTGATGCAGCGGCCGATCGGGCCGGTGGCGGTGTTCGGCGCCTCGAACTTCCCGCTGGCCTTCTCGGTCGCGGGCGGGGATACGGCGGCGGCGCTGGCGGCGGGCTGTCCGGTGGTGGTCAAGGGCCATTCGGCCCATCCCGGCACCTCGGAGATCGTGGCCGAGGCGATCCATGCGGCGGTGCAATCCTGCGGCGTGCATCCCGGCGTCTTCTCGCTGGTGCAGGGCGGGCGGCGCGAGGTGGGCACCGCGCTCGTCACCCATCCGCGGATCAAGGCGGTGGGGTTCACCGGCTCGCTCGGCGGCGGGCGGGCGCTGTTCGATCTGTGCGCGCAGCGGCCCGAGCCGATCCCGTTCTTCGGCGAGCTGGGCTCGGTCAATCCGATGTTCCTGCTGCCCGGGGCGCTCGCGGCGCGCGGGGCGGAGATCGGCGCGGGCTGGGCGGCCTCGATGACCGGCTCGGCGGGGCAGCTGTGCACCAATCCGGGCATCGCGGTGGTGCCCGAGGGGGCCGAGGGCGATGCCTTCGTCGCCGCCACCGCCGCGGCGCTGCGCGACGTGGCGCCGCAGGTGATGCTGACCGCCGGGATGGCCAGGGCCTACCGCGAGGGCAAGGAGCGCTTCGACAGCCGCAATGCGGTGCGCCCGGTTTTTACCAGCGAAAGCGGCGGCCGCATGGCGGGGCCGACCCTCTACGAGGTCCCCGCGGCGGCGTTCCTTGAGGATCA
>NZ_SAUZ01000078.1 GCF_004022215.1 Paenirhodobacter populi | reverse complement strand
GCCTCCTGTCTTTGCAGAATCCGCTATGAAGGATGGTGCGGGCGGCATACCGCGAGCCTCCGGGGCCATCGACGAAGCCCGTTTGCCGGCAAGGGAGCCGCCCGTTTCTTCGCATTCATCCTGAACAGTTGATTGGGGCTGTTGGCGCAGACCCCGCAGAACAGGAACAGGAGACATCATGGACCAAATCTATATCGGCGTCGATGTCGCCAAGGCATGGCTCGACATTTACCATCCCGCCCGGGGTGCTAAGCGCATAGATAACACTCCGCCCAGTGTCCGCACCTTCGCCCGGGCCGCAGCGCGGGAAGGTGTCTGGGTCATCTTCGAGGCCAGCGGCGGCTATGATCGGGTGCTGCGCGATGGTCTTGAAGCTGCCCGGGTCAGCTTCAGCCGGGTCAATCCCCGTCGGGCCCGCGATTTTGCGCGGGCTATGGGAGTGATAGGCAAGACCGACCGTGTCGATGCCCGGATGCTCGCAACGTTCGGTCAGAGGCTGCAACCACCGCAGACCCCGCCCGGCTCACCGACGCGGCAGGCGCTGCTGGCCCAGATTACCCGGCGTCGTCAATTGGTTGAGATGCGAAAGCAGGAGGTGACCAGACTTCAGCAAACGACAGACCACGATGCCCGCGTGGACATCAAGGGTTTAATCCTGCTCCTGGAGCGGCGGATCGAAAAGGTCGAGGCAAGGATCGCGGAGATCATTCAATCCTCGCCCGAACTGGCCGAAGCAAATCGTCAGCTGCAGTCGGTGCCCGGTGTCGGCACGATTGTCGCGGCCACTCTCATGGCCCGAGTTGCCGGAGATCGGCACAACTGACCGCCGAAAGATCGCGGCACTCGCCGGCCTGGCACCGATTGCCAGGGATAGCGGACAGCGCAACGGAAAACGGGTCATCGGCGGCGGGAGACCCACCGTCAGAACCGTCCTCTATCTCGCAGCACTACACGCGTCACGGCACACCGCAATGTTCCGAGCGTTCAGGCAGAAGCTCCAGGACGCAGGAAAGCCGGTGAAAGCCGCCTTGACAGCGACGGCCAGGAAGCTGCTCAGCATGCTCAACAGCAT
>NZ_SAUZ01000077.1 GCF_004022215.1 Paenirhodobacter populi | reverse complement strand
TGTCTTCTTAACCTTCTTGGCTAACGAATGACATGATAGTTTCGATGGGTCTGCGCCCCATGTTGCGATATCCGAGATGGGGTCGTTCGGTGTTGTGGTGGACGAGCCAGGCGTCAAGATCGGCCTGCATTGCCTCGACGCTGTCGTAGAACGTCTCGCGCATCTTGATGCGGAAGAACTCGTCCAGGACGGTGCCGTTGAAGCGCTCGACGAAGCCATTGGTCTTCGGCGTCTTGACCTTGGTGCGGCGGTGGTCGATGCCGTTGAGATCGAGATAGAGTTCGTAGGGATGCTTCTCCGTCCCGCAGAACTCCCGGCCGTTATCGGTCAGCACGGCTTTCACCGGCAGGCCGAGGTTGCGGTAGAAGAGCAGCACGTCGTTGTGCAGGACGGCCACCGCGGCCTCGGGCTGTTTCGAGACGTGGAGGAAGCCGAAGGCGTAGGAGCCGTAGGTGTCGACCACCGCGTGCAGGTAGACCTTGCCCACGCCCTTCAGGCTGCCGACGAAGAAGGTGTCGGCCGACAGCAGTTCGCCGGGAGCGGTGCTTTCGACGTGGCGCTCGCGGAAGCAGGGGTTGAGCTTCTCCAGGAAGGCGGCCTGCTCGGGGGTGATGTCGATCGCCTGTCTGGCGGTTTTCGCCTCAAGCGCAAGCCAGCGCTCGACCTTGGTGCCGAGCCCATTGTCGTTGAGGATCTTCTGGATGGTGATCGCCGAGACCCGGACGCCCTCGAGCGCCAGAAGCGCTTCATGGCGGTTGCAACCGTAGGCCGGATGCGCCAGCGCCAGCGCCTTGATCCGCTGGACGACCGGCTCGGGCGTCGCCTGCGGATGGCTCTTGTGGATCGGCGGAAGGTCCTTCAACCCCTCGAAGCCCTGCGTCTGGAACCGACGCTTCCATTCGTAGAAGCTGGTCCGGTCCAGCCCCCGCTGCCGACAGGCCTCGGCGACGTTGCCCAGTTCGCGAGCCAACTCCAGAACGCTCATCCGCTGTTGCGCAACCTTGCTGGCCGCGTCACGTGGCAACTTCATGGTCTTCGATGATACATCCATGGCGGCTTCCTCCTTCCCGAAAATAGCACGGAAAGAAGGTTAAGAGGACA
>NZ_SAUZ01000076.1 GCF_004022215.1 Paenirhodobacter populi | reverse complement strand
CATGATGATGGCCGCATCAGAGGCCGGACACATGTCAGCACCCGATGGCGCAAAAGAAGCTCTGAAGATCCCTCTTGCGCAAGGGGCGGTTACACATGTTGCACTATCCTGTTGGTTCACGGATTCATGTTTGTGAGGCAGCGGTTTAGGTTAACTCCATGAGCAAACCTGTCCCTGTTTTCCGCACGACGAACTGGTCGAGCTATAGTCGGTCGCCGAAGCGCCGCGGTTCTTTGATGGTGTGGTTCGGTCCTGAGCTGGCTTGGCTCGCGGCCCCGAACGGCAAGCCGGGCCATCCTGAGAGATTCTCTGCCGCGGCGATCCAATTCTGCCTTTCGGTCAAGGTGCTGTTCGGGCTACCGCTACGGCAAACGACTGGGTTCATAGAGAGTCCGCTGAGCCTGTCCGGGCTCGACAGGCCGGTACCCTTCGTCGGGCGATCCTTCCACTGGAAGGATCGCTGATCCTTCTCAGTACACAACGCTCTGCCGCAGGCAGAAGCATCTGAAGGTGCAGATCCCATATCAGCCTGCATTCGCTCCACTGCACCTGCTGGTGGACAGCACAGGGATCAAGTTTTCGGGCGAAGGCGAATGGCACGTCCACAAGCACGGGGCCAGTCGCCGCCAGCAGTGGCGCAAAATCCATATCGGGATCGATGCTGATACACTGGAAGTGCGGGCGGTGGAGATGACCGGTAACCGCATCGGGGATGCGCCCGTTCTGCCGGGCCTGCTGGCGCAGATCCCGGCTGAAGAGCGGATCGGCAGCGTTACGGCAGATGGCATCTATGACACCAAGGGCTGCCACGGCGCCATCGCGGCCCGAGGCGCCGATGCCATCATACCCCCGCGACGAAATGCCAGGGCCTGGAAGGGCCACGATCCCGGCCTGCAGGCGCGAAACGAAGCGCTACGTGCCTGCAAACGGTTCGGACGGGCCAACTGGAAGAAATGGTCCGGATATCACCGGCGAAGTCGCGTGGAGGTGTGAGGAGGATCAGAAAACAGTCCAGTGGACTGTTTTCCCGACGATCGGATGAGATGCGTCAAGCTCCTGGGTGAGCGCATCATGGCCAGAGACTTCGACAGGCAGGATGCAGAGGTTCAGATCCGCATC
>NZ_SAUZ01000075.1 GCF_004022215.1 Paenirhodobacter populi | reverse complement strand
AATGGCAAAGGCAAAGTTTGAACGGACGAAACCGCACGTCAACATCGGCACGATCGGCCACGTTGACCACGGCAAGACGACGCTGACGGCTGCGATCACGAAGTATTTCGGCGAATTCAAGGCCTACGACCAGATCGACGGCGCGCCGGAAGAAAAGGCGCGCGGGATCACGATCTCGACGGCGCACGTTGAATACGAAACCGAGAAGCGCCACTACGCGCACGTCGACTGCCCCGGCCACGCCGACTATGTGAAGAACATGATCACCGGCGCGGCGCAGATGGACGGCGCGATCCTGGTGGTTTCGGCGGCCGACGGCCCGATGCCGCAGACGCGCGAGCACATCCTGCTCGGCCGTCAGGTGGGCATCCCCTACATCGTCGTCTACATGAACAAGGTCGATCAGGTCGACGACGAAGAGCTGCTCGAGCTCGTCGAGATGGAAATCCGTGAGCTGCTGTCGGCCTACGGCTATCCGGGCGACGAAACCCCGATCATCAAGGGCTCGGCCCTGGCCGCTCTGGAAGGCCGCGACAAGGAAATCGGCGAGGATTCGATCCGCTCGCTGCTGGCCGCCGTCGACGACTACATCCCGACGCCGGAACGCGCCGTGAACCTGCCGTTCCTGATGCCGATCGAGGACGTGTTCTCGATCTCGGGCCGCGGCACCGTGGTGACCGGCCGTGTGGAACGCGGCGCCGTCAACGTGGGTGACGAACTGGAAATCGTCGGCATCCGCCCGACGAAGAAGACCACCTGCACCGGCGTCGAAATGTTCCGCAAGCTGCTGGATCGCGGCGAGGCGGGCGACAACATCGGCGCGCTGCTGCGCGGCGTGGACCGTGACGGCGTGGAACGCGGTCAGGTTCTGGCGAAGCCGGGCTCGGTGACTCCGCACACCGAATTCGAGGCCGAAGCCTACATCCTGACCAAGGAAGAAGGCGGCCGTCACACGCCGTTCTTCGCGAACTACCGTCCGCAGTTCTACTTCCGCACGACCGACGTGACCGGGACGGTGAAGCTGCCGGAAGGCACCGAGATGGTGATGCCGGGCGACAACCTGAAGTTCACCGTCGAGCTGATCGCCCCGATCGCGATGGAAGAGAAGCTCCGCTTCGCCATCCG
>NZ_SAUZ01000074.1 GCF_004022215.1 Paenirhodobacter populi | reverse complement strand
CATCTGGGCGGCATCTGCCTGAACTGGGGCTGCATCCCGACCAAGGCGCTGCTGCGCTCGGCCGAGGTGTTCCACCTGATGCACCGGGCGAAGGATTTCGGGCTGAAGGCGGGGGATATCGGCTTTGACCTCGACGCGGTCATCGCGCGCTCGCGCGGGGTGGCGAAACAGCTTTCGGGCGGCATCGGGCACCTGTTCAAGAAGAACAAGATCACCGTCATCATGGGCGAGGCGAGCCTGCCGAAAAAGGGCGTGGTCGCGGTGAAAACCGACAAGGGCAGCGAGGAGCTGACGGCGAAATCCATCGTCCTCGCCACCGGGGCGCGGGCGCGGACCCTGCCGGGGCTTGAGGCGGACGGCGACCTCGTCTGGACCTACAAGCACGCGCTGCAACCCAGGCGGATGCCGAAAAAGCTGCTGGTCATCGGATCGGGCGCGATCGGGATCGAATTCGCCTCGTTCTTCAACACTTTGGGCGCCGATACCACGGTGGTCGAGGTGCTGGACCGCGTGCTGCCGGTGGAAGACGCCGAAATCTCCACCTTTGCGAAAAAGCAGTTCGTCAAGCAGGGGATGAAGATCCTCGAAAAGACCACGGTGAAGAAACTGGATCGTGGAAACGGCAAGGTCACCGCGCATCTGGAAGACGCCAAGGGCACCACGACGCAGGATTTCGACACGGTGATTTCCGCCGTGGGCATCGTCGGCAATGTGGAAAACCTCGGGCTGGAGGCGCTTGGGGTCAAGATCGACCGCACCCATGTGGTGGTCGATGAATATTGCCGCACCGGGGTCGAGGGGCTCTATGCCATCGGCGACATCGCCGGGGCGCCGTGGCTTGCGCACAAGGCCAGCCACGAGGGCGTCATGGTGGCGGAACTGATCGCGGGCGGCCATCCGCATCCGATCAAGCCGGGCGCCATCGCCGGCTGCACCTATTGCAGCCCGCAGGTCGCCTCGGTGGGCATGACCGAGGAAAAGGCCAAGGCCGCGGGATATGAGATCAAGGTGGGCCGCTTCCCCTTCATCGGCAACGGCAAGGCGATCGCGCTTGGCGAACCCGAGGGGCTGATCAAGACGGTGTTCGACGCGAAAACCGGCGAGCTTCTGGGCGCCCACATGGTCGGCGCCGAGGTGACCGAGCTGATCCAGGGCTACATCATCGGCCGCACGCTGGAAACGACCGAGGCGGAGCTGATCGA
>NZ_SAUZ01000073.1 GCF_004022215.1 Paenirhodobacter populi | reverse complement strand
CACTACACGCGTCACGGCACACCGCAATGTTCCGAGCGTTCAGGCAGAAGCTCCAGGACGCAGGAAAGCCGGTGAAAGCCGCCTTGACAGCGACGGCCAGGAAGCTGCTCAGCATGCTCAACAGCATGATCGCCGCCGGAACGTAACGCTCCGGCGAGGGCCTTCTGACGGAATTTTTGCGGCGGTGCTAAGTCCGACCTTATGGCCGACGATAAGTTCAGACCCGAGATTGAAGTCCTATCTGCCGCGGATGTGCCGCGCCGGCGACATTGGGATGATGCGGAGAAGATCCGGATCGTTGAAGATAGCTTTCTGGGGCGTCGTCAGGTCTCGGCTACGGCGCGCCGCCATGGTGTTTCGCGCTCTCTGTTGACGATATGGCGTCGACAGTATCGGGCTGGCGAACTTGGCGTCGATGCGCCGCCCGCTTTCATCCCGCTGGCGATTTCGCCCGTGGCACCTGCGGTAGTGCCCGTGACGGCACAGCAGGCGCCGCGCGACACCCGGGATGTTCAGCTCGAGATCGTGCTCAGGAATGGGCGGCGGCTCCTCGTCCCCTCGTCGGTGGAGCCTGAGGTGTTGGCGCGGCTGCTTCCGGTTCTGGAGGGCCGATGATCGCCTTCCCGGCGGGGGTGCGCGTGTGGATTGCAGGCGGGGTCACCGATATGCGGCGCGGTATGAACACCCTGGCGCTGACGGTGCAGCAGGGGCTCGGGCGCGACCCGCACGCCGGCGAGATTTTCTGCTTCCGCGGACGCACGGGCGATCTGGTAAAATTGCTCTGGCACGATGGGGTCGGCATGTCGCTCTATACCAAGCGGCTGGAGGCCGGGAAGTTCATCTGGCCAACCAGTGGTGCCGGCGAGGCGGTGCAGATCTCCGCAGCCCAACTCGGCTATCTCTTCGATTATCCATGTTGATGCCCCTCCTTGTCAGGCTGATTGATTCTGAGGTCGATGCTGGCGATGGTGTGATTTCGCAGGCTGCGGACCGCCTCCAGTGTATGCGGGGAATTGGGAAACAGGTGCGCGCCGGTTGGCTGGCGGTCGATCCGCAGACGGCCTTTGCGGATTTGCACATAGAGCTGATCCTCCCCCACTGAAGTGGTCCGCTGTTATGTTTAGGAAACGGAGGATCGAGAATGGCAAACAAGCGGCCGAAGCCGGAAGAGATTGTCTCGAAGTTGCGGCAGGTTGAGGTTCTGATGGGGC
>NZ_SAUZ01000072.1 GCF_004022215.1 Paenirhodobacter populi | reverse complement strand
CTCGGCCAGCGCATTGTCATAACTGTCGCCAACGCTGCCGACAGAGGGCTCGATGCCCGCTTCGGCCAGTCGCTCGGTGTATTTGATCGACAGATACTGGGCGGATTCAACCGGTCGTCGCAACACCTTCGATCATATCCTGTTTGAGCAGCCGGTCGAGAGCCTCTGCCGGTGTTTGCCATCCCAGCGTTTTCCTGGGGCGGGTATTCAGCGCTTGGGCAACGGCGCTGAGTTCTTCGGCACCATGCTGGCTGAGATCCGTGCCCTTGACGGGCGGCGATCATGAACAGCCTGTTCCAAGGCGTCGCGCACGAAGCCCGCATGCGCTGTTTGGCTTGCCCGCCAGCCGACAATCCGGCGCGCGTAGGCGTCGATGACGAAGGCTACATAGACGAACCCTCGCCAGGTAGCGACGTAGGTGAAATCGCTGACCCAGAGCATGTTGGGCGCGGGAATCCGGAACTGCCGGTTCACCTTGTCCAGCGGGCACGGCGCCTTCTTGTCGGGAATCGTCGTCCGGTGCGGCTTTCCGCGTATGATGCCTTGAATACCCATGCTCTTCATCAGCCGCCCCACCGTGCAGCGGGTGACATTGAACCCCTCGCGGCCAAGCTGTCGCCAGATCTTCCGGACGCCATAGACCCGCCAGTTCTCTTTGAAGACCCGAAGGATCTCGGGACGCAGAGCCTCGTCCCGGCGGGCACGATCCGAGAGCTGCGACCGGTCAGCACGCTTCGCCAAGTGATCATAATAAGTAGACGGGGCAATCGGCAGCATGCTGCAGATCGGCTCGACCCCGTGCGCATCCCGGTGCGCGTCGATAAAACCCACCATCACTTAGACCGGCGGTCGAGCTCCGCCATCGCAAAATACGCTGACGCCTTGCGAAGGATCTCGTTCGCCTGGCGCAACTCGCGGTTCTCCCGCTCAAGCGCCTTCATCCTCTCGGTCATATCAGTCGGGATGCCCGCGCGTCGGCCGCTGTCGACCTCGGCCTTCTTCACCCAGTCATTCAGCGTCTGCGGCATGCAGCCGATCTTCGCCGCGATCGACATGACCGCCTGCCAGCGCGACGGATGCTGAGCCTCGTTGTCGAGAACCAGCCGCACGGCACGTTCGCGCACTTCAGGGGAAAACTTGTTCGTCGTCTTGCTCATGATGCTCCATCCTACTCAGGAGTTGGGGCCTCCTGTCTTTGCAGAATCCGCTATGAAGGATGGTGCGGGCGGCATACCGCGAGCCTCCGGGGCCATCGACGAAGCCCGTTTGCCGGCAAGGGAGCCGCCCGTTTCTTCGCATTCATCCTGAACA
>NZ_SAUZ01000071.1 GCF_004022215.1 Paenirhodobacter populi | reverse complement strand
GCGCAGACCCCGTTTGATGGAACGGGCCTGAACACCCGGCTATCCCCAGACCCTTGTGGTGCGTCGGCATGTATCTGTTCGTCCAAGGGTATCATCCTTGTGCCTGATGCAGAAAAATGTGCCGTCTTCCGGCAGGTTTATATTGGTATATATGGATAGCCCTTGTTCCATGCGAGGGTATCCAATGACCGATGACAAAAGACCCATGCTGGTTTTCGGCGCCACCGGGCGGCAGGGAGGATCTGTCGCCAAAGCCTTGCTGAAGGCAGGGTGGCCCGTTCGCGCGCTTGTATTGGACGCCGCCGGGACCGCATCCTTGAGGCTGCGGAATGCTGGCGTCGAGCTTGTGCAAGGCTCATTCGAGGACAGGGATGTCATCCGCGCAGCCATGGAAGATGCTTATGGCGTCTTCAGCGTGTTGCCGGGGAACCTGACTGCTGAAGAGGAAGTGCGCCATGGGGTCGCGATTGCGGATATCGCAGCCGAAACCGGCATCGAGCATTTCCTGTATTCTTCGGGCGCCAGCGCGGGGGATGTATTGACCGGCGTGCCTCGCTTCGACGCCAAGCCGCGCATCGAAGCGCACGTCCGCCAACTTCCAATCACGGCTACCATCATTCGGCCGATGATCTTCATGGAGATGCTGGTGCGGCCGGGTTTCGGCCTGGATCAGGGTCGGTTGGTGTCGCTGATCCGGCCGGATCACGCGATTCACCTCACCGCCGTGGAAGATATCGGCAAATTTGCTGCGGCCATGTTTGCCGACAAGGTCCGTTTCGACGGCAAGACCATGAAGATTGCCAGCGACCGGGTGACCGGGCACGAGCTGGAGGTGGCGTTCACCGAAGTTGCTGGCCGTTCGATAACCTATGAACGCTTCCCCGATGATGTTCTCGCAGTAAATGCGGACCTTGCGCATATGGCAAAGAGCTTGGAAGACGGGCCGCTTTCGGAGAAGGTCGACCTTGATGCCATGCGCGAGATCAATCCGGAGCTGCTCAGTCTGCGTTCCTGGCTCGCGGGCAGCGGGCATGCGGCGCTTAAGGAGGCCCTGGGAACAACCGGGCGACGGTAGCAAGTTCCGGGCGACACGGGGGAACGTAAGCGAAAGCGCCCTTCTCGTCATCCGCAGGGGCGATGCGGTGCATTGCCCCCACGGCAGGAGCGTAGCCGCTTGGCTGTGGCCTGCTGGACACAAAGCCTTGGCTGACCGAACATATTACGAGCCTGAAGTCGGCAGCTGGGCGCGGCCGAAACTTGGCCGCCCGCCCTGCGGGTCGACGAGGACCGGCTCGTAGCTGCCGGTCACCG
>NZ_SAUZ01000007.1 GCF_004022215.1 Paenirhodobacter populi | reverse complement strand
TCTCGCGGCCCATCGGCCGTCCGCTGGGGGCACGGGGGGGGGCCGGCCCCCCCCACCCCCCGCCAGAGGGGGCGAGCCCCCTCTGAACACCCCGCCCGCGCCCGGTTCAGAGCTTGGCGAAGAGACGGGCGATGCGTTGCGATTCGCCTTCGAGCCCCCAGGGCGGGTTCAGCACGAACATGCCGGATCCGATCATGCCGTGGCCTTCGCGGGCAGGGGGGAAGCGCACCTCGGAGATCAGCGCCTCGGGATGCGCCCGTGCAAGGCCGCGCGCCATCGCCGCCTGATCCTGCGCGACCGCGACCGCGGGCGCGAGGATCGGATACCAGAGCGCGATCACCCCGACGTTCCATTTCCGCGCGATCTGGCCGATCAGCCTCGGGATCGTCTCGTAATCCGTTTTCACCTCCCACGAGGGGTCGATCAGCATCAGCCCGCGCCGCGGCACCGGCGGCGCCATGGCCAGCGCCATCTGCAACCCGTCCTTGTGGTGCAGGATGCCGCCATAGGGGGCCATGGCGGTGCGCAGGGCCTCGAACTCGCGCGGGTGCAGTTCGCACAGCTGGATGGAATCGATCGGCCGCAGCAGCGTCGCCGCGACCATGGGCGAGCCCGGATAGGCCGCCCGCCCATGCGCCGCGCGGGTGGCCGCGAGCGCCCGCATATAGGGGTGATCCGGCCCGAACCAGCCGAGCCGTTCGATCCGCGAAATCCCCGCCGCGGCCTCGCCGGTCTTGACCGCCTCGCTTGCGTCCAGCGCATAGGTCCCGCGGCCGGAATGGGTTTCCAGATAGCTCAGCGGTTTGTCCTTGCGGGTCATGTAGTCGATCATCACCGCCAGCAGCGCGTGCTTGTGCACATCGGCCAGATTTCCGGCGTGATAGATATGTTGATAGGACAGCATGGGGGCCTCCGCCGTATCGGTGCCTGCCCTGAATGACCTGTGCGGGCGATGCCCGCAACCCGGATGTCATGGCCGCAAAAGAAAACGGCGGCACCCAGGAGGAGGGGGTGCCGCCGTCAATCAACCAGACCCCAGGGAGGAGGAGGGGGTCCTGGCATGACTGGCGCCGCTCAGGGAGGAGGAGAGAGCAGCGCCTCCCGATGGTCCAAATGGGAGGAGGAGAACCATCGGTATAGATTGGCGGTGCCCTCAGGGAGGAGGAGGAGAGCACCGCCTTAAGCGTGGGCCCGGGAGGAGGTGGGCCTGCGCAAACACGTCGCCGAAGGGGAAAACGGCGACCCCAGGGAGGAGGAGAGGGGTCGCCGCCTTCGTAACGAGGCCTCAGGGAGGAGGAGGAGGCCATCGCATCGGCTTTCCGGCAGTGCCTTTCGGCTGGGGCCGGTATAGGGTGGCGGCGCCCTCAGGGAGGAGGAGGAGAGCGCCGCCGATTTCCGAGGCTCAGGGAGGAGGAGGAGCCTCAGGAACTTTATGTCGTTTCGGCGGGTCGGTCCGCCTTGGCTCGGGGTTGGTTTCCCTTCGCTGTTGACGCAAACATGGGCCTAATGCTGCATCTGCACAATAGGGTTGAGCCTCATCGCAGCCATGCGCGAATTGCATAACGTCTGCTGACCTATTTTTCGGCGATTTTTGGCAATGATCTTTCGTGGTGGCCCGCAAAAGAAGCATCGTGAAGTCATGTTTGCGCCATTCGCCTTGAACTTTGCGGCAAAAACGCCACAGTCCACCCCAAACATCTGGAGAATGAAATGACCCTGAGCAAGGAATCGGTGCTCGAGACGCTGCGTAATGTCGCCCTTGAACCCGGCGGGGACCCCGTTTCGCGCGGACTGATTCACGCTTTGGCGGTGGAAACGGGCGTTGTGCGCTTCGTTCTGGAGGGCGCGCCGCTGTCGGAACTCGAATCACTGCGCCCGCGGGTCGAGGCGGCGGTGAAGGAACTGCCCGGCGTGGTCAGCGTGACGGCGGTGATTCCCGCAGGCTCGGCGCCGCGCATCGGCGGCCATCCCACGCCGCAGGCGGGGCCGCTGCCGGTGGCGGGGGTGAAACATGTGATCGCCATCGGCTCGGGCAAGGGGGGCGTGGGGAAATCCACCGTCTCGGCCAATCTGGCGGTGGCGCTGTCGCGGGCGGGCAAGAAGGTCGGCCTGCTCGACGCCGATATCTACGGGCCGAGCCAGCCGCGCATGATGGGCATCAACCGCCGCCCGGCCTCGCCCGACGGCAAGACGATCCTGCCGTTGCAGGCGCATGGGCTGACGCTGATGTCGATCGGCTTCATGCTGAAGGAGGAAGAGGCGATCATCTGGCGCGGGCCGATGCTGATGGGCGCGCTGCAGCAGATGCTCGGGCAGGTCGTGTGGGATTACTACGGCGCGCTGGACGTGCTGATCGTCGATCTGCCGCCCGGCACCGGGGATATCCAGTTGTCGCTGTGCCAAAAGACCAGGATCGACGGGGCGATCATCGTGTCGACCCCGCAGGACATCGCGATGCTGGATGCGCGCAAGGCGCTGGACATGTTCCGCCGCCTGAACACGCCGGTGATCGGCCTGATCGAGAACATGTCCACCTATGTCTGCCCGAACTGCGGCCATGAGGTGCATCTGTTCGGTCATGGAGGGGTCGAGGCGGAATCGAAGCGGCTGGATATTCCCTTCCTCGGCGCGCTGCCGCTGGATCTGGAGGTCCGGCTTTCAGGCGATTCGGGCACGCCGGCCGCGACGGGCGATGGTCCTGCCGCGCAGGCCTATGCCGCGATCGCGCAGCAGCTGATCGCCTCGGGCCGGGTGTAGGCGCGCTGCCGTCGTGCGGAAAACGGGCTGGCGGGATCGCCGTGCTTCGGGCAGGGTGGCGTCATGACGCCGCGGATCATCCTGAGCGAAAGCGATATTGCCGAGGGCATGGACTGGCTCGCCGCCTGCGAGCCGCAATTCGCGCAGGTGGCGCTGTTGACCGGCCCCTGGCCCCTGCGCCGCCGCGAGGAGGGTTTCGCCGCGCTGCGCGATGCGATTCTGGGCCAGCAGGTGTCCGTCGCCTCGGCGAATGCGATGCGCGGTCGTCTTCTGGCGGCGGGGCTGGGCGCGCCCGAGGCGATCGCGGTGGCCACGGCCGAGGATCTGCGCGCCTGCGGCCTGTCGCGGCAGAAGATCGTCTATCTTCAGGCGCTCGCCCGTGCGGGGATCGACTTCAGCGCCCTGCGCGGGATGCCGGATGCGGCGGTGATGGAGCGGCTGCTGCCGCTGCCGGGAATCGGCTGCTGGACGGTCGAGATGTATCTGATCTTCGCGCTTGGCCGCTCGGACGTCTTCGCGGTGGACGATCTGGCGCTGGCCGAGGCGGCGCGTCTGCTGTTTCGCCTGCCCGCGCGGCCGAAGCGCGGCGAATTCCACGACATGGCCCTGCGGTGGTCGCCCTGGCGGGCGGTGGCCGCGCGCGGGCTCTGGGCCTACTATGCGCATCTGAAACAACGTGAGGGAGTAGCTCCGTGACGGAAGAAGTGACACGTGAGTTGAAGATCGGGCGCGTCGCGCCGAAATCGGGCACGGTGAAATCGGTGCTGGTGTTCCTGCATGGCTATGGCGCCGATGGCGCGGATCTGCTGGGTCTGGCCGAGCCGATGGCGGAACAGTTGCCGGATACGTTGTTCCTTGCGCCCGATGCGCCGGAACCCTGCCGGGGTGCGCCTTTCGGGCGTCAGTGGTTCCCGCTGCCCGGGTTCGACGATTCGGATGACGAACAGGCGGCCGCGGGCTTCGCTGCCGCGGCGCGGGATCTTGATGCCTGCCTCGACGAGATCATCGCGCAGGAGGGGATCGGGGCGGATCACCTCGCGCTCTTCGGCTTTTCGCAGGGTGCGATGATGGCACTCGAGGTCGCGCCCCGCCGGGCGGAGCGTCTGGCCGCGGTGGTGGCCTGTTCGGGGCGCCTGCTGCGGCCCGAGAAACTGGCGAAGGATACCAAGACGAAACCGCCGGTCCTGCTGCTGCATGGCGATGCGGATCCGGTGGTGCCGTTCGAGAATATGGGGCTGGCGGGCGACGCGCTGGTCTCCGAAGGGTTCGAGACCTATGCCCATGTGATGCGCGGCACGGCGCACGGGATCGCCCCCGATGGCCTTGCGGTCGCGCTGTCGTTCCTGAAGGACCGGCTCTAGCCCTGTCACGCCTCTGTCATCCGGGGCTGCGATCTTTCGGCCGTGGTGATCTGGCGCAGATTGCGGGGCTTGTCAGATGCAAAACGCCATATATAGTCGGACCGATGGCGGAGGTCTTCGGCGGCCCCGCCCGGATCGCGCATCGAGGCAAGGATGGATCCGTGATGCTAGACGGATGTGACAGGTCGGTTTTCGCAGTCGCGCCCCGGGGGATGACCCGCCCGGCGCGCGGCGGGATCGTGCCCTGTCCCGACTCTGCGCACAGTCGCCCGCGGATGCCGCAACCGGGGGTGACGATCTGGCGTGAGGCGATAGCCCAGATGCCGGTTCGGGTCCGGAATGATCGAGACAGACCGATGAAGCGCGTGGCCGACACGCGCTTTTTTCATGTCCGGGGCAGGGCGCCGGGGAAGGAGGCCGCATGATGACGCAAAACCTCAACGGGTTGAGGACGCTTGTCCTCAACGCCGACATGCAGCCGCTGAGCTGGGCACCGCTTTCGGTCTGGAGCTGGGAAGACGCCTTTGTCGCCGTCCACCGGGAACGGGTCATTCAGGTCAAGACCTACGACGATGTGGTGGTCCATTCCGCCTCGCGCACCTATGAGGTGCCGGCGGTGGTGGCGCTGAAACGCTACCGCAAACGCAAGAAGGTGGCCTTCACCCGCTACCATCTGTTCCTGCGCGACGAATTCACCTGCCAGTATTGCGGCCAGCGCTTCGCGGCGAAGGAGCTGACCTTCGACCATGTGGTGCCGCGCTCGAAAGGCGGCAGTTCGAGCTGGACGAATATCGTTGCCTCCTGCAGCGCCGACAATCTGCGCAAGGCCAATCTGACGGTGAAACAGGCGGGGATGAAGCTCTTGCGCCGCCCGTTCGAGCCGACGGTGCATCAACTCGATCAGGCCGCCCGCCGCCTGCCGTTCACCAAGGGTGAGCTGCACCAGACCTGGATGGACTTCCTCTACTGGGATGCCGAGATCATCACCGATTAGGCCGGGACAGGACCGCGCGATCCGGGTGGGCTTCCGTCAACGGGCGCAAGGTTCGGACGTTGCCTGAGCAGGGCGGTTGCCCGAAACGACAGAAGGCAGCCCGGAGGCTGCCTTCCATAGGTGCTTCGGTGAAGAAGCGGATTATTCAGCCGCGAACTTCGTCGCGAACTCGCCGCACCAATCGGTGGGCTTGACGACCGGCCAGTAACCGCGGCTGTCGGCATCCTTTTGGGTGACCGGCGGATTCGCGCGGCACAGGCCGGCATCGGAGAGCTGGCTGTCGGAGTTGGCGGCATGGTTTTCATAGAACGCACAGGCGTTGCAGTTATGAGCCATGATAACCTCCTGGCTGGCTGATGGTGGATTGCTGGCTGGCTTTCGGCTGGCTTGCTGTCTGATGAACACCATATAGGGGCCGCGTCGGGGTCGTCAAGTTTTTTCTTTTATTATCAAATAGTTGAGTGATTTCCTCGGGGACTTTCGCCTGACTGTTTCGGTTGGATTTGGGTTTTGTCAGGGTCCCGAAGGCGGGGAAATTGAGGTCGCCACCGGAATAGCCCGCGCAATCAGCACGTTGGGACGCCGGTGCCGCGACGGCCTGCCGTCCCTGCCCGGAGGCGGAGAACTTTCCTATCGTCGGCGCGCCCGTGACAGTGGAACAATTCTCCCTTCCGCCGCCTTGGCGAAACGTGGCTGCCAAGTTGGCGCCCCGTCCGTTCCGGGCCGTGGTTTTCGCTTCCGCGCTTTCGTTCGGGGGCCTTATCATCGGCCAAAGCCGGATTTCAGCGCGCGGCTGAGCAAGCGAAAGGAACGGACCGATGACCCGACGGGGCGACACCAGCGGCGCGACCGGGATCTGGTCCGTGCCGGAGCGGCCAAAGAGGGCGATCCACGGCGCCATCGGCGCGGGGGAGGACTGGCGTTCCCGTGTCCTGCCGCGGCGGCAGGATTGAAAGCCGGGACCCCATCGCAGATGACCGCCGATCTTTCCCCGCCCCGTGACGATTTCCCCGATATCGACGCCGTCGTGCGCGAGCTTGCCGCCGCGCGCCATGACTGGCGTTCGGCGCATCACCGGCTGAACGAACCCGGCCCGCGCGAGCTTCCGTCCCGCGAACGGGTGGCCGAGATTGTCGAGGCCCTGCGCGGCGTGCTGTATCCGATGCGGCTCGGCCCCGCCGACCTGCGGCAGGAGCATGAAAACCGCTATGTCGCGCTGACGCTGGACACCGCACTCGGGGTGCTGCTGGAACAGGTGCGGCTGGAGCTTGCGTGGGAGGCGCGCCATATCGCCGCCGAGGGGGCCGCGCCGCTGCCGCGCGGCGCCGAGGCCATCGTCACCGATTTCGCCAACGGGCTGAGCGATATCCGGCGCCTGCTCGACACCGATGTGCTTGCGGCCTTCAACGCCGATCCCGCCGCCCGCAGCGTCGATGAGGTGCTGCTGTGCTATCCCGGCATTCAGGCGCTGATCCATTACCGGATCGCGCATCGGCTGCATCTGCTGGGGGTGCCGCTGATCGCGCGGATGGTGTCGGAACTGGCGCATGGCGCGACGGGCATCGACATCCACCCCGGCGCGACGATCGGTGAACGCTTCTTCATCGACCACGGCACCGGCATCGTGATCGGCGCGACGGCGATCATCGGCGACCGGGTGCAGATCTATCAGGCCGTCACGCTTGGCGCCAAGAGCTTCCCGACCGATGCCGAGGGCCGCGCGATCAAGGGCGCGCCGCGCCATCCGATCGTCGAGGACGATGTGGTCATCTATTCCGGCGCGACGGTGCTGGGCCGCGTCACCATCGGGCAGGGGGCCATTCTGGGCGGCTCGGTCTGGGTGACGGAGGATGTGGCCCCGCACACCATCGTTTCGCAGGCGCGGATGCGCTCGGTCGGGCAGCCGGAGGAACGCAGGACCGCCTGAGGCATCGGGCGCCGCGCATCAAACGGCCGGCGCCCGGGGGGGACGCCGGCCGTTTCGTTTCCGCGCCAGAGGATCAGATCCAATAGGGCGGAAGGCCGTAATAGTCGTAGGTCCGCTTTTCCCAGTCGCGGTCGCTGCGCCAGGTATCCGCCGCCGGCGGAGCGCCTTCGAGATCCGCCTGCGTCAGGTCGGTGACATAGCCGTGCAGCCCGCTGTCATAGCGCAGGCGGCCGAACGGAATCGGGTGGGTATCAGACCCGATACCGAAGAAACCGCCGAACTGAAGGATGCCATAGACAACCTTGCCGGACGCCGCGTCGATCATGATATCCTCGATATGACCGAGTTCATCGCCAGCGGGGCTGAATACCTTGGTCCCCTGAATGGTCTTGCCGGAGATGAGCGACGAATCCACGGAAATGTCTGCCCCGGTGGGGGGGAGAGTAGCTTCGGTCTGCATGTTCGTCTCCTTCTCTTGTTCACGACGTCCCGGGCTTGAGCCGTCATGTGCAGGGAAAACCCGCGGAGGCGGCCGGGGTTCCGTCGGAATGGAGCCGGCGGCGGGAATGCGCTGAAACGGAGCCGGTCCGGCGCCATTTTGCCGGGATGGGGCGCGATGCGCGGCGCGGTTTCGGGCTTGCGCCGGCCGCGCCGTGCGGATCAGATCCGGGCATGCGCATCCTCGCCCTCCTGCTGAGCACCTTTGGCGTTCTGCTGACGCTCGCCACCTTTCCGGCCATCTACTGGCTGGTGGTCTTTGCCTGCGGCATGGGCACGGCGGGATGCCGGCAAAGCGGGACGGCGCTGTTTGCGGAGTTCATCCTGTCGCATGAGGCGTGGATGTTCTGGGTGCCTCTGGCGACCGGGCTGGCGCTGGTCTGTCTGGGATGGCGGATGCGGGTGGCGATCGCGCGTGGGTGCGGAGAACGGGAATAGGCAAGTCTGCGCGCGCGGATAGGGGTTGCAGGGGGCCAGCCCCCTCGCCCGTTCCGGGCTCACCCCCGGGATATTTATGGAAACACGAAGAACAGGAGGTCGTGTGGGGAGGATGCGCTTTGAACCCCCGCGGTCACTCGGTCCCGGTTGCCGCGCGTTCGGCTTGTGCCGCGGCGTCCCGGGCCTCGCGCTGCGCCCGCTCCAGTTGATCGGGCGAGATGGATGGCGCGCCGTCATAGCCGCCGGTCGCCCGCTCGCCGATGCGGAAATCGAGCATATGCGAGCCGATCGCCAGACAAAGGATGGCGAATGCCGCGAGAATGCACAGCGCGCGGCGCATCGGCTAGCCCATCAGCGGCTTGGTCCGGTCCACGGTGATGACGGCCCGGTTTCCGGAGAATTGCAGCCGGAACATGCGCAATAGCTCGGGCGCGACCCTGCCGAGATGGGTGAAGCTCGCCGACACCCCGAGACCGAGGAGCAGGTTCAGGAATTCCTCCTCGAATTCCGGGTGCTGGCCGACGAAGCGCACCTCTGCCTTGGAGATGCCGCTCATCTGCCGGGTGATGAAGACGATGGCCTTTTCATCCAGATGCTGAAAGCCGAGTTCTGGCAGGTCGGGCATGGGGTGGCTCTCCTGGGTTCGCGGGCGGCGGCGTGCAACCTACCCGACGGACGGGGGGGCGCCAGAGAGAGTTCGCTGGCGCGGCGTGATTTCGCCGATCGGGCGGGGCCGGTCCGTGGCGGTGGGCGCCACGTGCGGTTGGTGTTCGTTTTGCCGACCGGCTTTGCGGTGCATCCGGCGGGCGCGTCGAGGACGCATGGCAGGCGACAGGCCGGAGGGTCGGTCGCGGTGTGCGGCCTCGATATCCGAACGTCTATCATGGAACGGGCGGGGGATGCCACCGCCCCCTGTTCCCTTTCCGACGCATTGGCGGTTCCGTCTTTTGCATGCCGGCTTTCCGTTGACGCGGCGGCAATTGCCATTGCGGGCGCGCTGTGGCCTGCTGCGGAGCGTGAATGACATGATTCCGAAGATATGCGGCTTTGGCCCGGATCAGCCCGACGTCGCGGGGACGGGCTCCCCCGCGCGCGCCCGTCCGCAACCCTGCGCGGAGGCATGACCGTGCCGATCAAGGGCCTTCATGAGGCGTCGGCCCGGGGCGGGTTCCGGGCGATCGCGGAACGTGCGGGCGTCAGCGTCAGCACCGTCGACCGGGTGCTGAACGAACGCGGCAGCGTCTCGGCCGAGCGCAGGGACCGCGTGCTGGAGGCCGCGCGCCTGCTTGGCATCCGCAGGATCCTGCCCGAGGCCTGGCACCGGACGCGCCGGGTCGAGATCATCCTGCCGCGGAACAGGCCGGGGAATGCGACACCGTTCTGGGACCGGCTGGATCAGGCCGCGCAGCGCGAGGCGCGGCTGGCCCCCGCGCATGTCGCGTTCCACCGCACCCGCATTCCCGAAGGCGATGTCGAGGCATTGCGGCAGGCCATCCTGCATCCGCCGGTGCAGCGCGACGCGCTGATCCTCCCGCCCGATGCGTCGGACGCGATCCGGCAGGCGCTGCGTTCGGTCATCGACCGGGGGGAGCAGCTTCTGACCATCGTGACCGATATTCCCGGCCTGCCGCCGCATGCCTATGCCGGGATCGACAACCGCGCCGCCGGCCGGACCGCGGGATTCCTGATGTCGGGTTTCGTGCGGGGCGAGGGCAGGCTTCTGGTGCTGGCCCCGGGGGATCAGCGGCAGGATCACAAGGATCGGGTCCAGGGCTTTGCCGAAACGGTCGCCGCGCGGTTTCCGGTCGATGTGATCGTCACCGACGAAACCGCCGAGCGGACTCGGGCGCTGACGCTCGAGGCGCTGCGCCGGGGGCCGGTTTCCGGCATTTACCTGACCGGCCATACCCCCGAGGCGATCGCCGATATCGTCCGGGACCAACCCGTCAAACCGGTGTGGATCAGCCATGAACTCAGCCCCGCCCATGTGGGCCTACTGCGCGAGGGGGTGCTGGATTTCGTGCTGGATCAGGATCCGGACGCGCAGATCGCCTGGGCGGTCGGCATGGCCATCTCTGGCGGGGCAATCGATGGCGGGGAGGGGACGGAAAACGGCGCATCCGCGCCGCGCGGCCCCGAATTCCGGATCTACTGCCAGACGAATGTCTGAGCCCGCAAAAGGCAACCTCAAAATTTGACGCGAACACGTCAAATTGGAGGGGCGCGGCGACTTGTCTCACCCTCCGGACGGGCGATATGCGACGGCATCCCGCTTGCGCTCCTGCGGATCGGTTCCCGCGTCCGGCGGATGGTTCCATGCCATCCCGGCCGCGTTCCGGAAGCAGCCGCAAGGGGCGTCTGACGTCGGGCACCCGGGCTGCGAAGACCTGCCGGTTTTCCGCAAGACCCGCGGCACCTTCGTCGTGCGGACGAATATCCCGCAAAGGCGCCGGCTCCGCCGTCGCATAAGGAGTGGCATAGTATGAAACCTTGGGTTCGATGGGTGATCAGCGGTCTTGGGATCGTTGTTGCCCTTCTCGGGCTTGCGCTGGCACTGGGGGGCGTAAAGCTCATCTCGCTGGGCGGGTCCTGGTTCTATCTGTTGGCCGGGCTCGCGATGATCGCGACCGGCTGGTTCGTGTTCCGCCTGCGGGCGCCGGCGCTGTGGGTGGCGCTTGGCCTGCTGGTGGTGAGCGGGCTGTGGTCGTATTGGGAGGTCGGCACCGACTTCTGGCAGACCGTGCCGCGTGTCATCGTCTTCCTGTTCATCGCGCTCGGCGCGGCGATCGTCTCGCCGGTGCTGGTGGACAAATCGGGCAAGCCCGCGCTGCGCTGGCAGCCTGCGGCGGCGCTGTCCGTCGTTCTGGCGGTGGCGCTGGTCGCCCTTTTCGCCAACATGTTCCGTCCGCATCCGACCGTCATCGCCGACGCCGGCGCCAAGGCCGCGGTGATCAAGGCCGACGCCGGGCAGGACAGCGGCAACGACTGGCCCGCCTATGGCCGCAACACCGAGGGCAACCGTTTCGCCCAGTTCGACCAGATCAACCGTGACAACGTGAAGGATCTGCAGGTCGCCTGGACCTATCACACCGGCGATCTGGCGGTGGACGGCAAGGAATACCAGGTCACGCCGATCAAGATCGACGACACGATGTATCTGTGCACGCCGTCGAACATCGTGATCGCGCTTGACCCGACGACCGGCGCCGAGCGCTGGCGCTTCGACCCCGAGGTCAAGGACAACTTCGGCAACCAGAACTGGAAGCGCTGCCGGGGCGTCGCCTATATCGACCTCGACCAGACGCCGCCGCCTTCGTGGCGCGTGACGCCGGCTGCCGACCAGACCGGCACCGATGGCACCGCGCCCGTCACGCCCGTCGCGCCCGCGCCGGGGATCGCCGCCGCGATCTGCCACAAGCGGATCGTGACCACGACGGTCGATGCGCGGGTCTTCACGCTCGACGCGGAAACCGGCGCGCTCTGCCCCGATTTCGGGGACGGGGGCTATGTCGACCTGCTGAAGGGCCTCGGCCCGACGGCGGAGGGGTCCTACTACCTGACCTCGGCGCCGCTGGTGGCCGAAGGCATCGTGATGATCGGCGGCAAGCTGAACGACAACCTGACCGTGGGGGAAGCCTCGGGCGTGGTGCGCGGCTATGACGTGGCCTCGGGCGATCTCGTCTGGGCATGGGATCCGTCGCGCGGCGCCACCGACAGCAGCCCGCTGCCGGAGGGCGAGATCTACAAGCCCGAAACCCCGAACTTCTGGGGCACCGCGGCCTATGATCCCGAGCTTGGCCTTGCCTTCTTCCCGACCGGCAACCAGACGCCCGACTTCTGGACCGGCAACCGTCACCCCTATTCCGACGAATACAACGATGCGGTCGTGGCGGTGGATGTGAAGACCGGGCAGGAACGCTGGCACTTCCGCACGGCGAACATCGACCAGTTCGACTATGACGTCTCGTCGCAGCCGATCCTCTACGATCTGCCCAAGGCGGATGGCACCACGGTTCCGGTGCTGATCCAGCTGACCAAGCGCGGCCAGATCTTCGTGCTCGACCGCCGCACGGGCGAGCCGGTGGTTCCGGTCGTTCAGCAGCCCGTCGCCACCGATGCGATGCCGGGCATGAACGTCGCCCCGACGCAGCCGCATTCGGCGATCTCGGTCGGCACCACGCCGTTCAAGGAAAGCGACATGTGGGGCGCGACGATCTTCGATCAGCTCTACTGCCGCATCCAGTTCAAGGACATGCGGTGGGAAGGCGAGTTCACGCCGCTGTCGGACCAGAAGCGCACGCTGATCTATCCTGGCTACTACGGCGGCTTCAACTGGGGCGGCGGCGCGATCGACGCCTCGACCGGCACGCTGATCGTCAACGACATCCGGATGGCGCAATGGGGCCGCTTCATCAAGCAGGACGCGGCGGAGAAGATCGGGCTCGAAGCCACGACCGAGGGCGAATATTCGACCCAGACCGGCACGCCCTGGGGGGTTGAACGTTCCATGTTCATCTCGCCGCTCGGCGTTCCGTGCTTCAAGCCGCCCTTCGGCACGATGACCGCGATCGACCTGAACAGCGGCAAGACCAAGTGGCAGGTTCCGGTGGGCTCGATCCAGGATGCGCCGGTGCATGGCATCGTCCCGGGCGTGCGCATTCCGCTCGGCATGCCGACGATGGGCGGGCCGCTGGTGACCGGCGGTGGGCTGACCTTCTTCCACGGGTCGCTTGACTACTATGTCCGCGCCTTCGACAACGACTCGGGTGAGGAGTTGTGGCGCGGTCGTCTGCCGGTTGGCGGGCAGGGCGCCCCGATGAGCTACATCGGCAAGGACGGCAAGCAATACATCGTCGTCGTTGCGGGTGGGGCCACGCGGACCGGCACCAACGACAACCGCGGTGACGATGTCATCGCCTACACGCTGCCGGGGAACGTGGGCCAGTAAGGCGCGCGGATACCTGACACAGGACTCCCCCGGCAGTGATGCCGGGGGCGTTTTTATTTTGGCGGTGGCCGGTTTCTGTGCCGGAACCGTTGGCGCGTGTGGAGAGGGGGTAGGGGGCCAGCCCCCTCTTTGCGCTGACGCGCAAATTCACCCCCGGGATATTTATGGAAAAACGACGGCAGGAAGGCCGTTGCGGGAGAGAGCCGGGGCGCGCCGCGCCCCGGGTTCGGCGGCATCAGGCGGGGCTGCAGGATTTTTCCTTCAGCACCGTGCCGTCGCTGTCGATCTCGCGCAGGATCACGTCGTAGCTCCACAGATTGGCCAGATGCTGAAGCACGCGGCGGGCGTCCGCCTCGGTCAGCAGGATGCCGTTGACGACATGATGGTGCAGGATCAGCCGCCGATCGCCCGTCAGATCGACGTCGGCCACCTCGATATTCGGGTCGATCCAGCCCACGTCGTGGCTGCGCGCGAGCGCGCGGCGGATCCGGCGGTAGCCGCGTTCGTTCTGGATCGCGTCGATGCGGATCCCCTCGCTCACCCCCGGGTCGTCGTGGATCTGGAACATCCGCATCTGTCGCATCAGATGCGGGCTGAGGAACTGGCCGATGAAGCTTTCGTCGCGGTAATTGGCCCAGATGTCGCGCAGGACCGCCATCGCATCGCCGGTGCCGGCGATCTCGGGGAACCACTGGCGGTCCTCCTCCTCGGGCGTGGTCACGATCCGCTCGATGTCGCGCATCATCGCGAAGCCGAGCGCGTAGGGGTTGAAGCCGGAAAAGCGCGGATCGTCATAGGCCGGCTGGAAGATGACATTGGTGTGGGATTGCAGGAATTCCATGAAGTTCCCGTCGGAGATGCCGCCCCGTTCGTGCAGAATGTTCATGATCCGGTAATGGACATAGGTGGCGGTGCCCTCGTTCATCACCTTGGTCTGGCGCTGCGGATAGAAATACTGCGCGATCTGGCGCACCATGCGCAGGATCTCGCGCTGCCACGGCTCCAGCCGCGGGGCGGATTTTTCCAGGAAATACAGGATATTCTCCTGCGGCAGGCCAAGCAGCGCGCGCTTGCGTTCGGCGCTGATGCCGGAGGGCGCGGGGCTCGTGTCGCTTCCGGGCACGGTGCGCCACAGGTCGTTGAAGTTCTGCTCGTCATAGGCGCGGCGTTCGCGTTCGCGGCGTTCCTCGTCGCGCAGGTCGGGCTTCTTCTTGCCCGGATAACGGTGGACGCCCTGACCCATCAGCGCATGGGCGGCGTCGAGCGTGCGTTCCACCCGCGCCTGACCGTAGCGTTCCTCGCACCGCGCGACGTAGTTCCGCGCGAAGCTCAGATAGTCGAGGATGCCTTCGGCATTAGTCCACTGGCGGAACAGGTAGTTGTTCTTGAAGAAATGGTTGTGCCCCATGCAGGCATGCGCGATCACCAGCGCCTGCATCGTGGCGGTATTCTCCTCCATCAGGAAGGAGATGCAGGGCGAGCTGTTGATGACGATCTCATAGGCCAGTCCCTGAAGCCCGCGGCGATAGACCGCCTCGTGCTGGGTGAAATGCTTGCCGAAGGACCAGTGCTTGTAGAACAGCGGCATCCCCGTCGAGGAATAGGCGTCAAGCATCTGCTCGGCCGTGATGACCTCGATCTGGTTCGGATACAGATCCAGCCCCAGCTCCGACACGGCGATGTCGGCGCAGGCGTCATGGATGCGTTGCAGCGTCGCGAAGTCCCATTCGGCGCCTTCGTAAAGCGGCGCCATTCTTGCTGTCGTCATGAACCGGCCCTCTCCGCCTCGCGGCGCTGGAACAGGTCGCGGAAGACCGGGTAGATCTCGGCGCGCGCGCCGACCTTGCGGGTCGCCAGCGGCTGGCCCTCGGCGCGGAGCCGTTCGTAAAGCCGCCACAGCGTCGAATCCGGCCGGGCCGAGGGATCGCGCCCGGCCTCGCCGACCTCAAGATAGGCGAAATACTGGCAGACGGGCAGGATCTCGTCGCGCAGCAGCCGCGCCGCCACCTCGTTGTCCGAGGGGAAGTTGTCCCCGTCCGAGGCCTGCGCCGCGTAGATGTTCCAGTCCTGCGGCCGATACCGTTCCGCGATGATCCGGCGCATCGCCTCAAGCGCGCTCGACACCACCGTGCCGCCGGTCGCGGGGTTGTAGAAGAAGGTCTGCTCGTCCACCTCCTCTGCCCGGTCGGTATGGCGGATGAAGACGATCTCCACATGGTTGTAGCGGCGCGTCAGGAAGATGTAGAGCAGCATGTAGAACCGCTTCGCCAGATCCTTCATGTGCTCGGACATCGAGCCGGACACGTCCATCAGGCAGAACATCACCGCCTGCGCCATGGGCTTCGGCCGGTTCTCGAACCGGCGGTAGCGGATGTCGATCGGGTCGATATAGGGGATGCGGCGCATCTTGGCGGCAAGGGCCGCGATCTCGGCCTCGAGGAAGGCGCGGCGGCCCTCGTCCTCGCAGGCGGCGAGTTCTTCCTGCAGGGCCTCCATCTCATGCGGGGCGGGGCGGCCGAGCGCGATGCGCCGCGACATGGCGATCCGCATGGTGCGGGTCACCGCAAGGCTCGCGGGCGAGCCAGAGACGGAATAGCCGGCGCGCCGCACGCCCTCGGTCGCGACCTCCTTCAGCTTGCGCTTGGCGAGGTCCGGCAGTTCCAGATCGTCGAGGAAGATGTCCAGAAACTCCTCCCGGCTGAGCATGAAGCGGAAGGCGTCCTCGGTCGCCTCGCCGCCATCGCCGGCGCTGTTCGCGCCACCCCCCTCGCCGTCGCGGCGGGGAATGACGTCGCCTTCGGAAAAGGTCCGGTTGCCGGGCATCACCTCGTCGCGGATGCCGCCGGCGCCCGGCCGGAACTGCGGCTCGTCGATGCCGCCCGCGGGGATGCTGATCTCGCCGCCTTCGAGGATGTCGGGGATGTCGCGCCCGGCCGTGGCCTCGCGCACCGCGCGCTGCACATGGGCCTTCGCACGGCGCAGGAAGCGCTGGCGGTTTTCCAGGCTCTTGTTCCCCTGGTTGAGACGTCGGTCAATGATCTGCATCGGCTCTCCCTGCCTGCCTGCCTGTCAGCCCGCCTGCTTGACGCGCATGTACCATTCAACCAGCCGACGGACCTGACGTTCCGTGTAGCCGCGCGCCACCATGCGATCGACGAACTCCTCATGCTTCTTTTCGCTCTCGCCGTCCTTCTTGGACCCGAAGGATATCACCGGCAGCAGATCCTCGGCCTGGGCGAACATGCGCTTTTCGATCACGTCGCGGATCTTTTCGTAGCTGGTCCAGGACGGGTTGCGCCCGCCGTTGTTCGCCCGGGTGCGGAGCGAGAACTTGACGACCTCGTTGCGGAAGTCCTTCGGATTGGCGATGCCGGCCGGTTTTTCCACCTTGGTCAGCTCCTGGTTCAGCACCTCGCGGTCGAGCATCTGCCCGGTGTCGGGGTCCTTGAAATCCAGATCCTCGATCCAGGCATCGGCATGGGCGACATAGCGGTCGAAGATGTTCTGCCCGTAGTCGGCGTAGGATTCGAGATAGGCCTTCTGGATCTCATGGCCGATGAACTCGGCGTAGCGCGGTGCCAGCTCTCCTTTGATGAACTCAAGATAGCGCCGTTCGGTCTCATCCGGCAACTGTTCGCGGCGGATCATCTGTTCCAGCACATACATCAGATGCACCGGATCGGCCGCGATCTCGGTCGTGTCGTGATTGTAGGTCGCGGCCAGCACCTTGAAGGCGAAGCGGGTCGAGATGCCGTCCATCCCCTCGTCCACCCCGGCGGCGTCGCGGTATTCCTGCACGCTGCGGGCCTTGGGATCGGATTCCTTCAGCGCCTCGCCGTCATAGACCCGCATCTTGGCGAAGAGGGTCGAGTTCTCGTGCCGACGAAGCCGCGACAGCACCGCGAAACGCGCCAGCGTCTCGATCGTCGCGGGGGCGCAGGGGGCGGCGGCCAACTCCGAGCCGTGGATCAGCTTTTCGTAGATCTGGCCTTCTTCGGTCACCCGCAGGCAATAGGGCACCTTGATGACGGAAATCCGGTCGATGAAGGCCTCGTTGTTCTTGTCGCTGCGGAAGCTCTGCCATTCCGCCTCGTTCGAATGGGCGAGGATGATGCCCGAAAACGGGATCGCGCCGATGTTTTCCGTGCCGATGTAATTGCCTTCCTGCGTGGCGGTCAGCAGCGGATGCAGCATCTTGATCGGCGCCTTGAACATCTCGACGAATTCGAGAACGCCCTGATTGGCGCGGTTCAGCCCGCCCGAATAGCTGTAGGCGTCCGGATCGTTCTGCGAGAAGGTTTCCAGCTTGCGGATGTCGACCTTGCCGACCAGCGAGGAAATGTCCTGATTGTTCTCATCCCCCGGTTCGGTCTTTGCGATGGCGATCTGCCGCAGGCGCGAGGGTTGCAGCCGCACCACGCGAAAGCGCGAGATGTCGCCGTCGAATTCCTCCAGCCGCTTCAGGCACCAGGGGCTCATCAGCCCGGACAGGCGGCGGCGCGGGATGCCGTAGCGTTCCTCGATCATTGGGCCCATGGTTTCCGGCTCGAACAGGCCGAGCGGGCTTTCGAAGACCGGGCTGATCTCGTCGCCCGCCTTCAGCACGTAGATCGGATGCACCTCCATCAGCGCCTTCAGCCGTTCGGCAAGCGAGGATTTGCCGCCGCCGACCGGGCCGAGCAGATACAGGATCTGCTTGCGCTCCTCGAGCCCCTGCGCCGCATGGCGCAGGAAGGAAACGATCCGCTCGATCGTCTCTTCCATGCCGTAGAACCCTTCGAAGGCCGGATAGATGCGTATCGTCCTGTTCAGGAAGATCCGGCCGAGCCGCGGGTCGCGCGCGGTATCGACGAATTGCGGCTCGCCGATCGCGTCCAGCAGCCGTTCGGCCGCATTGGCATATCGCATCGGATCGTTCCGGCACGATTCGAGATATTCCGACAGTGTCATTTCCGTCTCGCGACGGGCCTCGAAAGAGCGGGTGAATGCACTGAAAACCGGGTCGTTATGCATGCTATCCTCTTCGACGGTGGGGTCAAATGTCCAGATGCGATCCGATGCCGGAGCTGATCGACAGGATCAGCGCGGTTCCGGACCCGTGTCATTTCAGCTTTGCCTGAACACCTGATTAAATAGGTGCAGGATGACGATGGGGTAGGCGGTTTGCACAGTGAATTTACCGAATTGCCCATAATTTGATCGATTGAGGGGCGGCAGAGACCTGTCCAAGGTGTTCCACGAAGTCCGGATGCACGCGCAGCGTGCATGTGCCGAACACCTGCCGTGGACAGGGAATCCGGACGAACAGGGGTGAATCGCCCCTGATGCGCCATGGGGATTTCCCCTGCCCGGGACAAGAGGACGCCGGATCCGCCGCGCCCGTTCCGGCGTCCGGGCTTGATGGGGCGACCACGCGACGGCGGCTTTCCGACCCGCGGCCAGAACGGATCAGGGCGATGAACACAGACCGGGGACGGCGGCGAAAGAGCCCGCCGCCCCGCCCCCCGGGTATATCCCGTCACATTGGCCCGACCACGCGGATCGGTGGGTCAGCCCGACAGACCGCGAAACCGCCCCGGCCTCCGCGCGCCCCGCGGCCCTGCCGTGACGCCCTCTGGCCTTCGTTTTTCCATAAATATCCCGGGGGTGAATTTGCCGTTAGGCAAAGAGGGGGCAGCGCCCCCTTTCCCCCGCGGCGGATCGCGCGCGGTTCCCTGTGCCTGCCGCCACGGCAAAGCTGTCAACGAACCCACACCCGCGCACCCGCCGCCATGAGGCGGCGGGCGGTGTCCGGGGTCAGGCGCTCGCGCGATCCAGCGCCGCGATATCCTCGGCCGTCAGCTTCAGGCTGGCCGCTCTGGCGAAACTCTCGACCTGCGCCACGCTGGTGGCCGAGGCGATCGGCGCCGTCACGCCTTCGCGCGCGATCAGCCAGGCCAGCGCCACCTCGGCTTGCTTGACCGAATGCGCACCGGAAACCTGATCCAGCGCCTTCAGGATCGCCTCCCCGCGCGGGGTCAGGTATTTCGCGATTCCGCCGCCGCGCTTGGATTTCCCCAGATCGTCGCGGGAGCGGTATTTGCCGCTCAGGAAGCCCGAGGCGAGGCTGTAATAGGTCACGACGCCCAGCCCCTCTTTCAGGCACAGATCGCGCAGGGCGCCATCATAGCTGTCCCGGTCATACAGGTTGTATTGCGGCTGGAGCACCTGATAGGCGGGCAGGTCCGCATCCTTCGCGACCTTCAGCGCCTCGGCCAGATGCTCCGCATCCAGATTAGACGCGCCCACCGCGCGGATCTTGCCCGCCCTCAGCAGCTTGTCATAGGCGCCGAGCGTTTCGGCATAGGGCGTTTCCGGGTCCGGCCAGTGCGAGAAATACAGGTCGATCGTCTCGATCCCAAGGCGCGAGAGCGACCCTTCGACGGCTTGCAGGATCCATTTTTCCGACAGCCCCTTCTGCCCCGGCTGGCCCAGATCCGACCCGACCTTGGTGAAGATCGTAACCTTGTCGCGCATCCCCGGACGGGCCTTGAGCCAGTTGCCGATGATGGTTTCGGACTCGCCGCCCTTGTTGCCGGACACCCAGGCCGAATAGACATCGGCCGTGTCGATCGCATCGAAGCCCTGATCCACAAAGGCGTCGAGGACGGCGAAGCTCGTCTTTTCGTCGATCGTCCAGCCAAAGACATTGCCGCCGAAGACCACCGGGGCGATGTTCAGCCCGGTCTTTCCAAGTGCTCGTTTTTCCATTGGTTCGTCCTTTCGTTGTTGTCAGGCGATCAGGCCGCCGCCGTCCACATAGACGGTGGAGCCGGTGATATAGGGGTTGGCGATGAAGGCCATGATCTGCACCGCGATATGTTCCGGCGTGCCGACAAGACCGGCAGGCAGCCGGGCGGCGCCATTTTCGTACATCGTCCTGCGGGCGGCTTCGTCAAGGCTGTCATACATCTCGGTCTGCACCAGCCCCGGCGAGACGCAGTTGACCCGCACCGGCGCGAATTCCAGCGCGAGGCCGCGGGTCAGCCCCTCGACGGCGGCGTTGATCGCGCTCTGGATCGCGGCGCCCTTCCTTGGCCGCTGCGACAGAAAGCCGGAGACCAGCGTCAGCGATCCGCCCTCGGCGATCTTCGCCGCGCGGGCGATGCGGTAGGCGCCCCAGAATTTGGAATTCATCGAGCCATAGGCATCTGCAAGCGGCAATTCCCGCACCGCCGCCACCTTGGTCTTGGAGGCCGAGACGACCACATGGTCGAAGGCCGGGCGGGCGGCGAAGAAGGCCTCGACCCCGGCCTCGTCGGTGGTGTCGAGGACATGCCCCTCCGCCCCCGCGCCAAGCCGGGCCAGCGCCGCGTCGATCCTGTCCTGCGAGCGGGAGGCGATGGTGACCGCCGCCCCGTCCGCCAGCGCCGCCCGTGCCGCGCCGAAGCCGATGCCGGAGCTGCCCCCCACGACGAGGACGCGCCTGTCTTTCAGGGTCATGGTTTCGATCTCCTTTTGTCAGGGGAAGTAACATGCCGGCCCACCCCGGGTTCCAGCCGCAGGCAGTCGAGAATCGCGGCCAGCGACACCGCCGCGACGATCAGGAAGGCGATGCGGAAGGGCAGGACCGGATCGCCGCCCTCCGTCGCCACCGTTCCGATCCGCCAGGCGATGGCGCCAAGCGCGATGCCCAGCCCCATCGCCAGCTGGAAGGCGGTGGAAAACAGCGTGTTCGCGCTGGACATGCCCGCGGGCGGGATGTCGGCGAAGGCGATGGTGTTGAGCGCGGTGAACTGCATCGACCGGGCCATGCCGCCGATGAACAGCACCCCGCAGATCAGCCAGAGCGGCAGCCCCGGCCCGAACGCCGCGATGGCGGCGATGGCCAGCGCGTTGATCAGCCCGTTGACCACCAGCACCCGGCGGAAGCCGAAGCGGCGCAGCACCGGCGTCGTCATCGGCTTCATCACCAGATTGCCGGCAAACACCGCCATGAGCAGCGCGCCCGCGTGAAAGGCGCTGAAACCGAAGCCGATCTGGAACATCAGCGGCAACAGGAAGGGCACCGCGCTGACCCCCATGCGGAACAAGGATCCGCCCCAGATCGTCACCGCGAAACTCGGCACCGCGAGCGCGTCCAGCCGGATCATCGGCGCCGCCGCCCGCCGCAGGTGCCGCACGCCGACGGCCAGCAGCGCGATGCCGATCAGGACCGACAGGCTCGTCACGCTCCAGACCACATCGGGGCGGGCAAGGGCCTCGGTCGCATAGAGCAGCAGCACCAGCGCGCCGCCGGTCAGCAAGAAACCCGGCCAGTCGAAACCATCCGCCGCGCGCCCCGAGCCGCGCGGCACCAGCCCGCAGGCCAGCGCAAAGGCGATCAGCCCCAGCGGCAGGTTCAGCCAGAAGATCCAGCGCCAGTCCGCGTGATCGGCGATCAGCCCGCCAAGCGGCGGCCCCAGAACCGGCGCCACCAGCGCGGGCCATGTCAGCGTGGCGATGACGGCGATCAGCCGGTCCTTCGGGGTGACGCGCAACACCACCAGCCGCCCGACCGGCACCATCAGCGCGCCGCCGATGCCCTGCAGAATGCGCGCGGCCACGAATTGCGGCAGGCTCTGCGACATCGCGCACAGGATCGACGCCAGCGTGAACAGCGCGATGGCCCCGGCAAAGACCCACCGCGCGCCGAACCTTTCCGCCATCCAGCCGCTGACCGGGATGAAAACCCCCAGCGTCAGCATATAGGCCGAAACCCCGGTGTTCAGATCGACCGGCGCGACGGCGAAGCTCTGCGCCATATGAGGCAGCACCGGGGCGATCACCGTGGCATCAAGGTTTTCCATGAAGAAGGTCCCCGCGACCAGCAGGGCAAGCGCGGTCTGCCGCCCGGTCGCCGGGGCAAGTGCCGCGCCTGTCAAGGGATGACCCTGCGGGCGCGGAATTCATCAAAGAGCCGCATGAACATCGCCTCGGATTCCACCACGGGGGCAAAGCCCGCCTGCCGGATTTTCGTGGTCGAGGAAATCACGTCCCAGTCGCAGCGGAAGATGAAATCGCCGAAACCCCATGAGGCGACCTTGTCGAACGGCACCGGGATCAGCCCGTGTTTTTCGACGATCCTGTCCCAGACCGGCCCCTTGTCGGCCATCATCTCGGTCAGCGAGATGGTCATGGGTGGCGCCAGCTCCATGCCCAGATGGCGGGCAATCTTTTCCCATAGCCGGTTCCAGCGGAAGAGGTCGCCGTTCGTCAGGTTGTAGGCCTCGCCCCCCGTCGCATGATCCGCCGCCCATTCCGATCCCGCGGCAAGCTGCGCCGCATCCGTCACCTGCGCGAGCCGGCCGTAGCAATCCGCCGTGCCCGGAAAGCGCAAGGGCATCCCGAGTTCCTTCGAGATCGCCGCATAGACCGCGATCACCATCGACAGGTTCATCGGATTGCCGACGGCAAAGCCGCAGACCACATCGGGGCGCAGCACGACCACGTCCCAAGGCCGGCCCGCCGCCCGGTCGCGCAGCCAGTCTTCCTGATCGTAGTAGAACATCGGCGGCATGACGCGGGGCGCATCCTCGCGCGCCGGGGTCGGGAAGGCGCCCAGATGCGCGCCGTAATATTTCGCGCCCTCATACAAGACCACCCGGCGCAGGGCGGGGGAGGCGGCCTCGGCCCCCTCGACCAGATTGCGCAGCATGGCGAGATTGGCCGAAACCTGCACGGCCGGGTCCGCATGTTCCTGATAGGCGGCGTAAAAGACATGGGTGACGTCGGAAACATCCGCCAGCCCCGCCCGCACCGCACCCGCATCCATCAGGTCGAGTGACAGGAACCGCGCGGGCGTGTCGAAATCCGGGCTGCGGCGCGAAATCGCCGTCACCTTCCAGTTGGGCTGCGCGGCCAGATGCTCGACCAGATTGCGGCCGATGACGCCAAGCCCGCCGGCCACCAGCGCATGTTTCCGTCCTGTCATCTTCAATCCCTCCTGAACCGGCGTTTCCCGCCCCGGATCGCGGCCAGCATGGACATTATCATGCCGCCTGTGACACATAATTAGATCACTGGATAAGGGACTATTCGGACAGGCCGAATTATGGATCAGTTCAACCTGCTGCGGCTGTTCGTGGCGATCGCCGATCACGGCAGCCTTGCCGCCGCCGGGCGGGCCCTGTCGCTGTCGCCCGCGACGGTGACGGTCGGCCTTCAGCGGCTGGAAGAGCGGGTGGCCGCCCCGTTGGTGACGCGCACCACCCGGCGGCTGTCCCTGACGCCCGAGGGGGAACGCTTCCTTGCCGATTGCCGCCGCATCCTTGCCGATGTGGACGAGGCGATGGAGGCCGCCGCCGACCGCGGCCGCCTGCGCGGCGAGATCCGCGTGACCGGGACGAACGATTTCGGCCGCAACCGGCTGGTGCCGGTCATCGACCGCTTCATGCGCGCCAATCCGGAAATCAGCGTCGCCCTGATGCTGAGCGATTCGGTGCTCGACCTGACCGAGGAGGGCTTCGACGTGGCGGTGCGCGTCGGCCCCTTTGTCGGGTCGCGCCCGGGCCAGAGGCTGTTGCTGTGCGGCACCCGCAAGATCTGCGCGGCGCCCGCCTATTGGGACCGGGCCGGGCGGCCCGCGCATCCGCGCGATCTGGCGCAGCACAACTGCATGGTGCTGGCGCGGCCCGACGCGCCGCAGACGACATGGCATTTCCGCGAGGGCGACCGCGAATTCGGCGTGCGCATCCGCGGCGACAGGACGGCGAACGACGGCGGCGCGCTGCGGAACTGGGCGATCGCGGGGGCGGGGGTGGTGCTGAAATCCAGCATCGACATCGAGGAGGATCTGGCCGCCGGGCGGCTGGAATCCGTGCTGGACGATTTCACCCTGCCCGACATCAACCTCTATGCCGTCTATCCGGCCAGCCGCCGCCTGTCGCGTCGGGTCGCGGTGTTCATCGACTATCTGGCGGAAAATCTCTGAGGCCGCCCATTCCGTCCGAATGGTGCTAACGTGATAGGCGCGGCCGGGGCGGGGCCGCTTGCGACGGGGGATCAGGATGGCGCAGGCCGGGGTGACAGAGGCGGAACAGCAGCCGGTGATCGAGTTCCTTGCCGATCCCGCCACCCATGGCGGCGCGGCGGTCGAGCGGGTCGAAACGCATATCTCGCGGATCTTTCTGGCCGGAGACCGGGCGTGGAAGATGAAGCGGGCGCTGCGGACGAATTACCTCGACTTCACCACGCTGGCGAACCGCGAACAAAGCTGCCGGCGCGAGATGGAGGTGAATGCCGCGGCGGGCGATATCTATCTGGGGGTCGTTCCGGTCGTCCGGCGGGAGGGGGCGCTGCACCTGGGCGGGGCAGGGGAGCCGGTCGAATGGCTGGTCGAAATGCGCCGCTTCGACCGCGAGCGGGAGCTTGCGCGGCTGTGCGACCGGGGCGGGCTGACCCGCGACATCGCCGAGCGTCTGGCCGATGAGATCGCGCAGATGCACCGCGCCGCGCCCGTCACGCCGGGGTTCGGCGACGACGCGGATCTGGACGGGAGGATCGAGCAGATCGCCGGGGCGTTGCGGCAGGCCGCGGGGGGCATGGCCTTCGCGGAGGGGATCGAGGGCTGGTGCACCGCCGCCCATCGCGCGCGGATCGTGCACCGCGGTCTGGTGGCGCGCCGCCATCGCGCCGGGCGGATCCGGCGCTGTCACGGTGATCTGCATCTTGGCAATGTGGTGATGATCGGGGACCGGCCGGTGCCTTTCGACGCGATCGAGTTCAACGAGGCGATCGCCTCGATCGACGTGCTGTATGATCTGGCGCTGACGCTCTCGGACCTGCTGATGCGCGGGCATCCCGATCTGGCGAATGTGGTGCTCAACCGGTATCTGGGCGCGACGCGGGATTATGGCGGGCTGCCGCTGATGCCGCTGTTCCTGTCGATGCGCGGCGCGGTGCGGGCGATGACGGCGGCTTCGCGCGGGGCCGAGGCCGAGGCCGCGCATGATTTCGCCTTCGCGCAGGATGCGCTGCGCGGGGCGGGCCCGCCGCGGCTGATCGCCGTCGGTGGCCTGTCCGGCAGCGGCAAGTCGAGCGTCGCGCGCGGCCTTGCGCCGCAGATGGGGGCGTTGACGGGGGCGGTGGTCCTGCGCTCCGACGTGGTGCGCAAGCGGCTGGCCGGCGTGGCGCCCGAGACGCATCTGCCCGCGAAGGCCTATTCCGCCCGCGTCAGCCGCCGGGTTCTGGTCCGGATGGCCCGGGACGCCCGGGTGGCGTTGCGCGCGGGCTGGCCGGTGATCCTCGATGCGACGTTCCTCGACCCGCAGTGGTGGGCCTGTGCGGAAAATCTGGCGACGCGCGAGCGGGTGCCTTTCGACGGGATCTGGCTCGACCTGCCGGTCGCGGCGGCGATCGACCGGGTCGACCATCGCGGCGCGGATGCCTCGGACGCGACGGCCGAGGTGGTCCGGAGCCAGTCCGCGCAGGCGCAATGTCCCCCCGGCTGGCAATCCATAACCGCGGCGGCCCCGCTCCCCCGCGTGCTCGATCAACTGCGGGAGCGGCTGCCCCGGCTGTTTGACCAGAGGTGCTGAGCAGGCATTTCCCGCGATCGCCTCTGTCCGTGAGGTCATTGCGGGGCGGAGGTTCACCCGTTTGAGGGACGTGCGTTTGCCGACCGACCAGAGGCCGGGGAACGGCTCGGCCAGCCGAGACCTTTTCCGCAGGGCCACGGGCCTTCCGAAGACGCAGAGCCCGATACACCCCAGAACCTCGGCCGGGGCCAGACATCGAGGACATCCTGACGAAGACTTGAGATATCTGTCAGACGACCTGATCTCACCCGATCCCCCCGCCGCTGACCTCATGCAGTTGTCGGCACGCGATCACGACCGGATTCACGGGGAACCTCGCGGTCCCGCAGCAGGATTTGCATATCTGCGCCGGAGTATTTTCTACAGGCGGGGAGGCGCGCCGGCTTCCTTCCAGTGTCCCGCGCGAAAGTCCGAGAGGAATATGCAAATTGTCATTTCCCGTATCGCGTCGGCTCTTGACACGCGCCCGCGGCTGCGCCAAAAGCACCGCCACGGCGAGGGGCTGTAGCTCAGTTGGGAGAGCGCATCGTTCGCAATGATGAGGTCAGGGGTTCGATCCCCCTCAGCTCCACCAAGCCGTTTAGTGTCAGCGAAGCATAACAGTGCAAATCGGAAGCATAAGATTGCCGAACTGCTGTCAATATGTTTCTTGGCGCACAGAACTCCCGCAAAGTAGATCTTTCCCGCCGAAAGTGCGTGCGGCAGTCATGCGGCTCGGCAGGGTGCGTCTGACATGTTCGGCCCTATCCAGACCTTCGCCAGGTTCGGGCTCGCTGCGGTGCGGCCCACTCGAACCGGTCATCCGTGGCATCGTGCAGCATTTTCCGAGGCGCTACGGTCTGAAGTGAGGACGGAACGGACTTACACTGAGATGTACGTGAAGGTCTGTTTTAGTTACGGTGTCACCGACGTCTTTTAGTTCGCAGCGGTCGGTTGGAGTCTCCATCGTGTCCCCAGACAAAATTGGTCATATCGATGCCCTCGGTGGCAGGTATGTCTATCGTTTGGAATCGGTCTGGGAAATCTTCGAACAATATTTTCTGGAGGATCGACCGTATCGCATTTTTGCACAGATCGACCGAATCGAAGACCACGCTCACATCCCTCAGCTGCAGATAGGGCAGTCGTGGTGCGGCCTTTGGTTCCTCACCGATGTCGAAGATGCCATCGCCTTTCAATCGAATGAACCGACAGCGAACGCTCTTGGGGCGTCGCCTCTCGACAGCGTTGTCCTCGCACTAAAGGGTCGGGCAGGTGTACTCGACCGCCCCATGCGGCTCATGACGCGGATCAGCTTGGCAGGGTTTGAAGGACGAACCTTCCGGCCCGATCTCCCACTCATTCACGAATATCCATCGTCGATGTTCGACCTCCGCCCCGCCAACATTGGCGAAGCCAAGTCGCGTGAAGGCAGGCTAACTGCGATCGTCACGATGCCCAGCAAACACATTGAGGTCTTTTATGATGGGCGATGGTATCCGAAACGTCTTGCGATCGGGCGAATGATTAGATGCAAAATCCTGTGCGAAAAGTCAGCCAGGGGGATCCTGTTCATGAAGTGAGGGATCGAACCGGTCACGCGGCGCAGCAGCATGGGCGTATGAGCCGCCAAGCCTTAGCGCTACGCGCTCGGCCCTTAACCGCCGGTCGACTACCGTCGAGCGCTACAGGGCGGCCTCCCCAGAGCGGTCAGTCATGCTTGCCGCAGCAATTCTAACCGGGCAATGTCTCTGATGCGGGATGAAACATCAGTCCGTTTTACGGAAGTTTCTACGTTGAAAGGTTATTGAAATGAGCCAGAATGTCGTGCCACCTACCCGCGAGGGCTCTCCAACTGCACATGAGGTCTACCTGTCTGTGGGTATTGCTCTTTCATGGTGGGAGGCATCCGAGGACATACTTGAAATGCTTTTTACGCAGCTTTGCGGAGCGAAGGAACCGGTGGCAGCCGAGACTTTTCGGGTTGCCCCGCGGCAATCACGGGCAATGATGATAAAGTCCGCACTAAGGCACCATGCCTCTCGTGCGACGCCAGAGGAAACCTCTATAGTGACCGACGCAATGAAGAAGATAGACAAACTCGCTCCAACAAGGAACGAGATTGCTCACGGGCACGTCTCCGAGATCAACGAGACCATTGACGGTCTCATTGTGAAGAGAGGCAATTTTCTTTCTTCCACGCTGGATCCGTTAGGTCATATTGCATCGCGTGAAGCCAACAAGAGATACGCGCATACGGCTGCAGAAATCGATGAATGGCGGGATAAGGTTCGCCACGAACGCGGAAGGATCATGGATGTATGGATGGCTATTATGATGCGAGATCAAGCTGCACGAAATCAAGCATGATCTTGATTAGGATCAAGCCATGCGCTGGACCTGGTCGTCTCCTTCTGTCTCGAAGCGTCGAGCTACTGGCCGGAACGCACCTCTGCCCCCTTCCAGCCTCGGCCCATGGACGAAGCCGCTCCGCGGCATTGGCGCCCTTGGTGAGGGTTCAGCGATGATATGAGCCGCGTGCATTTGGCTGCGTGCATTTCTGTCTGACGATTGGGGACTTTCCCCTTCATCAGACAGGAGGTTTCTATGACGGAGGAACGAACCACCCCGCTGCGCCAGCGGATGATCGAAGACATGCGCATCCGTGGCATGGGCGAGAAGGCCCAGCAAGCGCACATCCGTGCCATCAAGGATTTCGCGGCCTTTCTCGGGCCTTCGCCTGATGCGGCCACGCGCGAGGAACTGCGGGCCTATCAGTTGCACATGACCGACACCGGGGTCACGCCGTCGACGTTCAATGTGCGGATCGTGGCGCTCAGGTTCTTCTTCGGCATGACCTGCGGGCGCGAGGATATGAAGCGGTTCATGCAGTTCAGGACCGAGCCGCGCAAACTGCCGGTGGTGTTCAGCGTCGAGGAAGTCTCCGACATTCTGATGGCGGCGCCCGGGCCGGGGCTGAAGTATCGCGCCGCGCTGAGCATTTCCTACGGCGCGGGACTGCGCGCCGCCGAGGTCTGCAACCTGAAGATCGGCGATATCGACAGCGACCGGATGCTGATCCATGTCGAACAGGGAAAGCCCATCAAGTATGACAAGCGTCGCTACAAACGCCGTAACAGGATCGAGATCATGTTCGGCCGCCTGAAGGATTGGCGAAGGGTTGCCTCCCGCTACGACCGGTCACCGAAAGTCTTTCTGTCAGCTATCGCCCTCGCCGCTACCGTCATGTTCTGCCTAGTCGCTTCTCGACGCGCCGAGGTGAACCTCGTGGGTGAGATGCTGAAGTCGCAGTTGCGGGTTGTGCCGATGCAGTACGTTGAACCCAAGGCCAAGCATCAGATGCTAATCGAAGAAAAAAGGCTCCTCGACGATTCAGAGCCTTGCATAGATCTCTTGAACTTATGCGATCGGTCAGGCTCTATGAGGTGTGCACGGAGGTTGCTCGCGGTCATCAGGCTCTCCCGAAGAAGACTTTGACATCAATGCCGCAGAATGCCGGAAGGGGGACCGTGGGTGCCTAGAGTTTTTGACAATATTGAAAGTGGGCTGTTGCCCGCCCTGCGTGACACACTGAGGGTATCCAATCGAAGTGATTTCTGCGTCGGATATTTTAATCTGCGCGGATGGAAGGCCATAGATGATCTGATTGCACTTTGGCCTGGTGGCGAAGGCTCTTGTTGTCGACTTCTCGTCGGCATGCAGCGTTTGCCTGAAGATGAGCTACGCTCTGCTTTGGGGGTCGGGAACGAAGAACCGGCACTAGATAATCAAACCGCTATTCGTCTGAAGCGCAAACTTGCGGAGGAGTTCCGTGCGCAACTAACGCTCGGAATGCCAAGCAACGAGGATGAAGCAGGGCTGCGGCGCCTGGCCGAACAGCTACGATCTGGAAAAGTGGTCGTAAGGCTTTTTCTTCGGCATACCCTTCATGCCAAGCTCTACTTGATGTTTCGTTCTGATCCGAACAATCCGATTACTGGGTTCTTGGGAAGCAGCAACTTGACGCTATCCGGGCTTTCAAAGCAAGGCGAGCTTAATGTTGATGTTCTAGATCATGACGCAACAAAGAAGCTGACTAACTGGTTCGACGATCGTTGGGAAGACCGGTGGTGTATTGATATCACTTCCGACCTGATTGAAGTCATCGAAGAGAGTTGGGCTAGAGACGATCTAGTTGATCCGTACTTGATTTATGTAAAAATGGCATATCACCTAGCCCAAGAGGCGCGTTCAGGGCTAAGTGAGTTTCGGATACCGAGGGAGTTTGGCAAGAAGCTTTTTCCGTATCAAGAAGCCGCTGTGAAAATATCTGCGCATCATCTTCAGAAAAGAGGTGGTGTTCTGATCGGGGATGTCGTTGGTCTTGGAAAGACACTTATGGCCACAGCGGTGGCGAAAATTTTTCAGGATGATCACTCCACTGAAACTCTCATCATCTGCCCAAAGAACTTGGTGAAGATGTGGGAGGGTTATGTTGAAGAATATCGCTTAATCGCAAAGGTCTTATCGGTAACACGTGCAGTTCGTGAGCTTCCTAATTTGCGACGGTTCCGGTTGGTCCTAATTGACGAAAGCCACAACCTCAGAAACCGAGAGGGGCAACGCTATAAGGCGATTCGGGAGTATCTTGCCGAAAACGAGAGCCGCTGCATTCTCCTGTCGGCTACACCATACAACAAGGCCTACATCGACCTTTCTAGCCAACTTCGACTCTTTGTGCCGGAGGATCATGACCTAGGAATCCGCCCCGAACGGTTGCTATCCGGCATAGGCGAGACCGAGTTCATCCGTCGACATCAATGTTCGGTTCGATCACTGGCGGCTTTCGAGAAGAGCGAGTTCCCAGACGACTGGCGTGAACTCATGCGCCTGTATATGGTTCGCAGAACCCGCACCTTCATTCAAGAAAACTACGCCTCCACAGACCCGGAGAATGGTCGGCGATATCTGACTTTTGAGGATGGGGCGCGCTCCTATTTTCCGGAACGGCGTCCACGCACGGTCAAGTTTAAGATCAGTGATGAGGACGCGACAGATCAGTATGCTGGTTTATATGCATCCTCGGTTGTGGATGCGATAAATGAGATGCATTTGCCGAGATATGGCCTTGGGAATTATGTCGCTCCTGCTCCGGATAGCCCTCCCACAACGCCGGAGGCTCGTCAGCTGGATGATCTGTCTCGCGCGGGGAAGCGTCTCATGGGTTTCTGTCGTACGAACCTGTTTAAGCGCCTTGAAAGTAGTGGTGAAGCATTTCAACAGTCTTTGGAGCGGCATGTCCTTAGGAATTATGTTTTCCTACACGCTATCGAAAATGACCTCCCCCTGCCGCTCGGGACGCAGGATGCGGGCCTTTTGGACACCGCAAATTATGATGAAGACATCGATGACCAGAGCGCCGATGCTGAGATAGTGGCTGAGGGCGAAGATGACCTCTTCCAGGCAGCACAGGCCCTTAATCTGAGGGATATCCCGTCGTTTCAGCGAAGGGCTGCTAATGCGTATGAACTGTACTCTGGGCGCTTCAAGAAGCGCTTTAAGTGGCTGCGCCCAGGCCTCTTCGTTTCAGATTTGCGATCGCATCTCCTCGAGGATAGCGCGACGTTGATGAAAATACTTAATGACTGCGGTCCCTGGAAAGCGTCGCAAGACAGAAAGTTGGAAGCCCTGCTATCCCTTCTGAAAACGACGCACCCGACAGAAAAAGTCATGATCTTCTCCCAGTTCGCAGACACTGTGCGTTATCTTGAGCGCCAGATGAAAAAGAAGGGGTTTGAGGCAGTTGCTGGCGTAACGGGAGAAACTGAGGACCCAACAAGCTACGCTTGGCGCTTTAGCCCTGTTTCGAACGGTAAGCGGGCTCAAGTGAAGGAGCAGGACGAGCTGCGGATCTTGATCGCCACTGATGTTCTGAGCGAAGGGCAAAACCTTCAGGACTGTTCCATCTTGGTGAACTTTGACCTTCCTTGGGCCATTATTCGTCTCATCCAGCGTGCTGGCCGAGTTGACCGAATTGGCCAGAAGGCGGCTGAAATCCGCTGCTATTCGTTCCTTCCCGCGGATGGCGTAGAGCGGCTTATCAATCTTCGTGCACGGGTCTCTCAACGGCTTCGTGAAAATGCTGAAGTTGTCGGAACAGATGAGAGTTTCTTTGAGGACGAAGGGGACTCAGGGGCGTTGATTGATCTCTACAGCGAGAAGTCGGGCATCCTAGACGGAGACGCAGACACTGAGGTTGATCTTGCTTCTTATGCCTATCAGATATGGCGGAACGCGACCGAGAGTAATCCTGTGCTGGCGAGACTTGTTCCGTCTTTGCCGGACGTGATTTATGCGACCAAGGCTTATGCTCCATCGCCAAATCGGCCCGGTGGCGCTTTGGTCTACATGCGAACAGCACAAGGCAACGATGCACTGACGTGGGTGGACCACGTTGGGGATGCGGTTACCCAGTCGCAGTTTGAAATTCTGCGGGCTGCGGCTTGTGAGCCTGGCACGATGGCACTTCCGCGGCAGGATCATCACCATGCTATCGTGGGCAAGGCTGTCTCACACATCGCTGCTGAAGAGAAGAAGGTCGGAGGTCAGCTGGGGCGGCCGACAGGAGCACGATTCCGTACGTATGAGCGTCTCAAGGACTATGCCGCAAAGGTAAAAGGAGAGCTCTTTGATACGCCGGAACTTTCTAGGGCGGTCGAAGAGATCTATAGGTTCCCGTTGCGCCAGGCGGCAACAGACACACTGAACCGGCAGCTCAAACTAGGGATTTCTGACGAAAAACTGGCCGATCTTGTGCTGGCGCTGCGAGAGGAAGACCGGCTTTGCATAGTACAAGATGAGCAGCAGCAGGACGAGCCGCAGATCATCTGTTCGCTCGGCTTAGCTAGTGGGACGAATTGAGGGTGCACGATCATGAAACTTAAGGTCGAACGGGCGCGTGTCCTACTGGACGCCTTTGATTTCCAGCGACTATTCATCGATGAAATGGGCTGGGACAACCATGCCGCGTCGCTCACGGTGGACGTCGAGGGGGATAGCTTCGCTCTCAATGCCTGCGCCCAGAAAAGAGGTGTCGTCGTCTGGCGCATGGATTCCGCTCCCGGCGCCCTTCTCCCGGACCGTGAGGTTCGGAAGAAGATCGAGCGCCAGGTGGCCAAGACAACACTCGAGCATCTGATCATCTTTACCGACAGCGCCAAGAGGGAGCAGATTTGGTGTTGGGCGCGACGAGAGCCGGGCAAGCCTGTGGCCGTGCTCGAGCATTTCTGGCGTGTAGGTAGCGCCAACCGGGCATTCCTTCAGAAGCTTGAAGCCATTACCTTCACCTTTACCGAGGAAGGTGGCCTCGGTCTGATAGACGTCACCAATCGCCTGCGCAGTGCCCTCGACGTCGAACGCGTGACCAAGCGCTTCTTCGACCAGTTCACTAAGGAGCATAAGGCTTTCCTCGGGTTCATTTCGGGCATCGAGGACGTTGCTGACAAGGAGTGGTACGCATCCCTGATGCTGAACCGCTTGATGTTTATCTACTTCATGCAGAAGAAGGGCTTTCTGAACGGCGAGTCCGACTACCTCCGGACCCGTTTGGCCAAGTGCCAGGCGGAAAAGGGCAAGGACGCCTTCTATTCCTTCTACCGCTACTTCCTGATCCGCCTGTTCCATGAGGGCCTCGGCAGTCGCCCACATGATCCCGAACTGGTTAGGTTGCTCGGCAAGATTCCCTACCTGAACGGTGGTCTCTTTGAAAAGCACCCAATCGAAGACCGCTGCCCCGACATCCAGATCCCCGATGCCGCGTTCGAGCGCATCTTCGCTTATTTCGACCGCTACACTTGGCACCTCGACGAGCGGCCGCTGCGGAACGAGAACGAGATCAACCCAGACGTCCTCGGGTACATCTTCGAAAAGTACATCAACCAAAAGCAGATGGGAGCCTACTACACCAAGGGGGATATCACCGAGTACATCTCGAAAAACACGGTGATCCCCTTTCTGTTCAATGCGGCCAAAGCCAAGTGCAACGTCGCCTTTGAGAACCCCGGCGGCCCGACGGTCTGGGACCATCTGCGCGATGATCCTGACCGTTATATCTACCCAGCGGTGAAACATGGCATCAGCTGGGATATCCATGCCGACGAAGGCCGTGGGGCACCGCTAGATTCGCCGCACGACCTCCCCGCAAACATAGCCGCGGGGATCGCAGACGTTGCCCAGCGCGGCGACTGGAACCGCAGCGCGCCCGCTGACTTCTCCCTCCCCACCGAGATTTGGCGCGAGGTTGTTGCCCGTCGCACCCGCTATGCCGAGGTGCGCGCCAAACTGGCGAACGGCGAGGTGCGAGAGATCAATGATCTGATCACCCTGAACCTCGATATCCGCCAGTTTGTCCAGGATGTGATCGAACGGTGTGAGGGGCCTGATCTTCTTCGCGCCTTCTGGAAGGCCATCGAGAACCTCACCGTGCTTGACCCTACCTGCGGGTCGGGTGCCTTCCTGTTTGCCGCGCTGAACATCCTGGAACCGCTTTATGCCGCCTGCTTTGACCGGATGGAGGCCTTTGTGGCCGACCGGCAGCGCGCAAGCGGCAAGGAAGAAGACAACCCCAAAGGGTTCCGCGAAGTGCTTGCGCGCATCGATGCGCATCCCAACGCCCGTTACTTCATCCTGAAAAGCATCATCCTGAACAACCTTTTCGGCGTCGATATCATGGAAGAGGCGGTGGAGATCTGCAAACTCCGCCTGTTCCTGAAGCTGGCGGCGCAGGTAGAGCCCGATATGCGGGCCGCGAACCTTGGGATCGAGCCGCTGCCGGATATCGACTTCAACATCAAGGCAGGCAACACGCTCGTCGGCTATGCCACTTGGGCGGAGGTTGAAAAGAGCGCAGAGGGCGACTGGATCAGGCAGCAAGAGCTTGAGCAGATAAGACCGAAGGCGGCTGACCTACAGCAGGCATTTAATGAGTTCCGGCGACGGCAAATTATGGGCGATGGCTCAGTACCTGGGGCGGACAAGGAAGAGCTGAAAAAGCGCTTGGGTGTGCTTGAGCAGCGATTGAATAATCAGCTTGCCAAGTCTTGTGGTGTAAAGCTGAATGATTTGAGCGCGATGGATGCTTGGGCGAAATCCCATCGTCCGTTCCACTGGTTCATTGAGTTCTTCGGAATCATGGATGCGGGTGGTTTTGATGTGATCGTCGGCAACCCGCCCTATGCAGAGATACCGAAACACACAAATCGCCATCTCCTGCGTTCAGTCTTCAAGACTGCGCTTGAGAAGTGGAGTAGAGATGAGGACCTGTATACGCTGGTTGTCGAACGCAGTCTGCGACTGCTAAGGGCAGAGTCAGGCCAGTTTGGAATGATCTTGCCGCTCTCATTGGCGTTTTCGACGAAACGTCCCTACACTAAGTTGCGCGAAGTCCTAGAAACAGAAGGCACACTGTCCGCCTATTCTCATTTTGATCGGATACCAAGCGCTCTGTTCGGAAATGAGGTCCGGACACGTTGTACGATAGTTGTAATTTCTAGAGATTCTTCACAGAAGAAGAATACCCTGTCGACTGCCTTGTTCCGTTGGAGCGCGGATGCCAGGGACACGCTCTTTGCGAGGCTTACCTATTCGGGTGTTCCATCTGAAATTGGACCGCGCATATTGAAGCTAAGCTCGAATATCCAATCTAGAACAGTTGATGCTTTGCTTAAACGAAACCTACCGCTTGGACTGGACCTGAGGGATACAATTCCGTTCGCTGCCTTGGCGAGGATGGCGCCAAGATTTCCACGGAATGCTGTCTATGTTGGAGGAACTGCATACAACTGGTTTCCAGCTTGGAGAGAAATCCCAGAGACGACAGATGTCGATGGACGTCCGTCGCTACCGGCGAGAACGGCAGGCTATCGATTTGCGACCGAAGACGAGGCCAATTTGGTTTTCGCACTCCTGTGCAGTTCGATGGGGTACTGGTGGTGGTCGGTTGCCTCTGATGGGTTCAATCTCAAGAAATGGTTGCTTGATGCGTTTCCTGTTTCGACAAGGATGTTTTCGGCAAGAGACCGAGCGTTGATCTCCAGTCTGGGAGCAGAGCTACTTATCGCCCTTCGTGCTCAGTATGTGTTCAAAGATAACAAGGGTAGGATTGGGAACTTCTTTCTGCCCGGGTGCCAAGATGTAGTGCTGAAGATCGACACTGCTATCGAGCAGGCCGATGTCGGAATTGAGTACGGCTTCTTTGCAGATATTCGCGAGCATAATGCGATATTTGCCAAGTCTGGACTTTCGGGAGTCGGGGTTTACGAGGAGCAAGAGTATTGAGAATAGCCATAATAGGTTGGGGTTCGTTAACTTGGGACCCACGCGAACTCGCTTTGGTTGACGGGTTCAACCCAATTGGTCCGATCCTGCCGATCGAGTTCTGCCGCGTCTCTGGAAATGACAATCCGCCGCGCCGACTGACCCTTGTGATCGATGACGATATAGGCGTTCAATGCCAGACCTATGTTGCCCTCAGCGCATTCGACGATCTTGAGGCCGCGCGAGAGAACCTGCGGAGCCGCGAGGGGCTTGCGCATGTCAACGGCATCGGGTTTGCCGTTAAGGGCGGCGCCTCAAGCGCGCGAGCGATCGAGCGGCACCCCAAAGCCGTGATGGCGATAGAAGCATGGCTTGCCGCCAGCGACTTCGACGCAGTGATCTGGACAGCATTGGCAAACAACTTCGCGGAACGCGCCGGTGAGGCGTTCTCGGTCGAAGCATCTATCAGGTTCCTCGAGGCCCAGCCAGAAGAGCACTTGCCGCGCGCCCTCGAATACATCCGCAAGGCACCGGAGCCGGTTCAAACTCCAGTGCGCGCAGCCGTCTCTGCACGCTGGCCACAGGTATAGCCGATGGACGGGTTGCAACCATTGTCCGGGTGCGGCGGACAGTACTAGGTCGGGCGCAGTATCCCCCGCGCCTTTACGGCAGATTAGGGTCTGGAGTGCCCTACCCACTGAGCGACACCAGCACGGTGGATGTGCTAACTGTACCGGCGTCTATGTGTCTGAAGAAAACTTCAGTGGCAGGTCACGTAAAGTGTCGCGGTGGGGTCGGTGCACTGAGTATAGGTGTCCGCCTCGCCTGAGTTGCAGCTAGCCTCATGCTGCCCTGCCGTCAGACCGCTTGCCGCCCCTGATGGCCGTTTCGACTGGATTGTCGCTGCGCTCTGCATGAACGGCTGGATTGACAAGGTTTCTGCCAACGCCAAGCCGCACTGCCGTTAGTCCGCTCTCCGCCCAACCTGACGATGTGGGGGGATAGCGAAGGCGGGAAACGCTGCGATATGTGAGGTCTTCGCGCTTCCCGCCTTCGCGCCACAGCTGTTGGACAAATGCTGGTTGGCAGATGTGCCGTCGCGCAATGGCTGATCTGTCCGCTGGAGCGAGTCAGTTTTGATGCTCCCTCCAATCTGCGGTCCCGCATAGCGGCCAGCGTCTTCCATATGATCTGACCTGACTGCCCCGCCTTCGCCATTGCGGTGGCGACAGTGACCTGCCCCCCGGAAGTTCCCTCGCCGTGATGTAGAGTCTGCCCAACCTTGCTCTGCTCCCCGGGTTTGGACCGCCGCGATCTGGAGTTTCGCGGCTCTGATCACGGGGGCGGGCTGGTTGCACCACCGGGAATATGCAGGTCGATCGGCACGTTGTAACCGATCGCGCTGTGAGGCCGGACCTCGTTGTAGTCTCTGCGCCAAGCCTCCAACTTTTCGCGCGCATCCGCAAGATCCATGAACCAGTGGGCGTTCAGGCATTCCGCCCGCAGCTTGCTGTTGAACGCCTCAATGAAGCCGTTGTCGGTCGGCTTGCCAGGCCGGGAGAAGTCCAATGTGACACCGTTGGCATAGGCCCAGAGATCAAGGTCGCGGGAGATGAACTCGCCGCCGTTGTCGACCCTGATCGTCTGCGGGTAGCCGATCTGCCGACAGACCCGTTCCAAGGTCTGAACCACGTCCTCGCCCCGGTAGGTAAATCGTGGATCCGTTGCCGGGCAATAACGCGAATGGATATCCACGATGGTCAATATCCGCAGTTTCTTGCCCAAGGCGAGCTGGTCATGGACAAAATCCATCGCCCATACTTCGTTCGGTCCAGAGGCCTCCTGGCGGTCCTCGCGTAGCTTCGCCTTCACCCGGCGCTTCGGATGCTTGTTGCGCAGCTGCAGGCCCAACTCATTGTAAATCCTGCGCGTCTTCTTGATGTTCACCTGCCAGCCCTCCCGCCGCAGCAGCACATGGATGCGCCGGTAGCCATAGCGCACACGCGTCGCGCAGATCTCACGGATCCGCAGTTCAAGGCCGGCCTGTCCGGGGCGGCGGGATCTGTAATGGTAACTCGAGGTGTCAAACCGAAGAGCCTGGCAGGCCCGCCGGATCGAGACACCCCAGTCGACCAACATCCCGTCGACAAGCTTGCGCGTCCGGGCAGGCCTCAGAGCTTTCGGCGAATGACGTCCTGCAGCATCTCCCGGTCGAGTGTCAGGTCCGCGACGATCTTCTTCAGCCGTGCATTCTCGTCCTCGAGCGCCTTCAACCGTCGCATCTCGTCGGGAAGCAACCCGCCATAGCGCTTCTTCCAGTTGAAGTAGGTCGCCTGGCTGATCCCCGCCTTGCGGCAGATCTCCGCAACAGGCGTGCCCTCTTCGCCCTGCCTCAGGATGAACGCCTTCTGCGCCTCCGTGAACTTAGATGCCTTCATCGTTCTCAGCTCCTCTCCCAGCCAGGGAAACGTAGCCGAAAACTCCAGTTTCAAACGATCCAGTTTCCAGGGGGCAGAGCAACCTGAAGGAGCAGACGACATGAGGAAAAGCCGTTTCACCGAGGCGCAGATTATCGGGATGATCAAAGAACAGGAGGCGGGTTTGCCCACCTCCGAGCTTTGCCGGAAGCACGGGTTGAGCCCCGCGACGTTCTACAAGCTGAAGGCCAAGTATGGCGGTATGGACCTGTCCGACGCCAAGCGGCTAAAGCAGCTCGAGGATGAGAATGCGAAGCTCAAGCGTCTGGTGGCAGATGTCATGCTCGACAATGTGGTTCTGAAGGATCTGCTGGGAAAGCCCTGACGACGCCGATGCAACGGCGGGACGCAGTGCTGCGGGCGATGAAGGATCATCCGATCTCTCAACGCCGGGCCTGTGTCCTGATCGGTGTCGATCCGAAGACGGTGCGGCGTGAGCGACCGCCCGACAACCCGGAAATCCGTGAGTGCGTGTTTCGCGTGATGGCGGGCAGTGATTTCAGATGATGGCGGGCGCCCGTTTCGCGCGATGACGGGCAGTGATTTCACGCGATCGCGAGCAGCGATCCGGCATCACCAACTTTCGATTATAGCTCGAAGTCTACTTCTACGCCTCGTTAAAACGGTAGGATTACCCCGCCATGGGAGCCGTTCCTGAAATGACGCTTGCCCGTTCACCCAGTGGGAGGGCCGGCGTACGGTTTGAGAGCACGAACCAACCTGAGGACTTTCTATGAAATCCGGCCACGATCTCGAAGGGCTGATGCGTTTTCTCGGTCGCGACGACATCTGGCGCGAGCGGCTTCAGGATGTGCTCGATGAGCATTTCGGCCCCGCCATGGAGGAGTTCGATGTCGATTTCGAGGAACTTGGCGACATCGTCGGGGATCACTGGCCCATGACCCTGTGGGGCTGCGCCTTCGAAGACCTGTTGTCGCGCGAATATGGCCAGAACCACGAAAACATCATCGATCAGTACCTGAAGCGGCGCGGCTGGTCGGAAAAGGCGCTGAACCGCGCCTATATCGAGGGACTGCGTCATGCCGTCATCAGTCTCTACGAGGTGGTAGAGGTGCAGCCTGACGATGGACTGATCCTGCGGAATCTTCTGTCCGATGAAGAACTGATCAATGTCCGTGAAAAATCCGCCACACGATCCCTGAAAAAATGGGACAAGATTGCCGTGCGCGTCGTGCCACGACGCGATCACCATGTCATCTCAGGCGGGCTCCTGCCATTCTCGGCGGCAGCAACGGAAATGCTGACCGATGGCATCCGTCAGGTCCTGAAGCTGAAGAAGACGCAGGATATCTGCCTTGACCGCGTGCAATTGCACCGCTGCGCCCCGCTCTTCGTCACGGCCTGGCTATTCATGGAACTGGACCGGGCCGCTGCGTCGCAGGAGCTGCCGGAGATGACGAACAGCGACGGCGATCCTCTCGTCTTCCATGAGGTTCGCTTTCCCTTCGCCCAAGGAGTGTTGCAGAAAGATATTGCCGCCTGGCTCGGCAAGGTGAAAGGGCTGGAAGCCGATGGCGTTAAAACCTGGCATTGGCTTGCCGCGAAGAAGCGCGGCGCCGCTGCGACGAAACGCTTGTCGGGCGAGGCCCCCATGTTCGATGAGGCAACGGTGCTTGGGATGCTGGAACTGAAGGGCAAAACTCTGGTGTTGACGGTGAACTCTGCTGCTCGCGCCGAGCGCGGCATTGCGATGGTAACGAAGGCGACAGGCGGACTGCTGTGCCCACCGTTCACATCCATCACCACCGTCGAACAGATGATGTCCGAGCAGAATAACGATCGTGATCACCCTGAATCCGCATCGGATGACATCCCGCCAAAAATCGTCGAGCAGATCATCCGCGAGCAGATGGATCGGCATTACCGCGACACTCTCGACCAGTCGATCCCGGCCCTGGGGACAAGACCCCCAGGCAGGCAGTGAAATCGGCCAGGGGACGGCGCGAGGTCGGTGAATGGCTGAAGCTGATCGAGAACCGCAGCGCCCATCAACCAGACAGCCCGATTGGCCGATACGATTTCAGCTGGATGTGGGTTGAGCTGGGACTGCTGGATGAGCGCGGATGACGCTTTCCGCCCAGACCGGCGTCGCCCGCTCGGGCCGGAACTTTCTATAGAGAAAGCGAGGTGAGAAACCCGCAGCTTCGATGAGCATTGGTCGGGCACGTCTTCCCGAAGGCTGCTTACGCTGTCCCGCCAGTCGCTCGATGCGAAACCGGAGGTGCTGAAGCCGGGGTGCGGCTGTGCCACCGGACTGGATGCCGCAGGCTGCCATCCAACGGGCTTTGCGCGGCCTGGCAAGCGGGCCGGATGCGCTTTTGACCGAATATGGCAACAGTCTCGGCCCGCTCAACCTGCGCCGGATCCTCGCGCGCCAGTTTGCCGAGGAGGGCCTGGATATCAGCCTCGAGACGATTCTGCTGACGGCTTCAGGGTCGCAGGCCGTTGACCTGATCTGCCGCTACCTGCTGCGTCCACCCCCGCCGGGAAGGCAATCATTTGACCTCAAGGATGGGCAGCCGCCGCGCCAATGCGTCCGGGTCCACCGACGAGGGCACGAGCAGGCGCCGCCCGTTTAGCAGAACAATATCGAGCTGGACAGTCGAGGACGGCTGTCAACGGCGGCGCAAAAGTCGTCCATGGTGGCGGAGCAAAACCAGGCCGGTTGGTGAGGATGTGCGCCATGGCGCGCACGCTTCCCACGTAGCTGGCTCGTGCCATGGCGCACTCGCCCGTCAGCGCCAATCGTCGTCAGATGTCTGGATCGGGATCAACGCCACTTGCCGGCATTACTGTTAGCGAGGCGGTAAACCGGCTATCTCGGGGCCTATTTGCGCGAAGACCGCGGTTGGGGCGGCACCGCGCCGCCCCGCGTGGTGTTCCACTACCGGCCCGGCCGAAAGCGGAAATATGCCCCCGAAATCCTCGACGGCTTCGATGACACGATCCAGGTCGATGCCTATGGTGCCTATACCCATCTCGCCACGCCGAAACGCACGGGGGCACCCCCTTTGCGGCTGGCCTTCTGTTGGGCACATGCCCACAAGAATTGCACAGCGCGGGCAAGGTGAGAACTATTCAGTCTCGATAATACGCAAGTTCGGCGCATTTTGGTCGGACTTTTCCGCTAGAAGTCGGGCCGCATTTTCTTCCAGGCCTTGCAGCAGCATTTGCTCGTAACGTAACGGCATGTCGTGAAGGCTCAACGCGCGCTGCTTGTCGGGCCAAACCTCATCGAAGACTTCTTCGGTCATCACCACATAGGCGATCCTGCCACCCTGCCTGATCCATGTCGGACCCTTCCGGGCCTGTTTCGCGAGGGATAGCGCCTCATGCTGAAGCGTCTCGATGTCAAACGCGCGCCCTTGTATCCGGGGTAAATCCTTGGGGTGCATATTCTCTCCTGTCATGCGCGCATAGAAAATGGCCGCGAGGAATTCGCGGTGCTGCGCGGAACGGAGAGGTGGTTAGGTCATCGTGATTCCCCAAGGCTGCTTACACTGACACCCTGACATCGAACTCGAAGCGAACATCATCAAATTGCGGCATGAAGTCCATACTGTAACGTGGAATCGACGAATGCTCAGGTGATCCGTTCTCTACGGACTGCCTCAATTGTCAGGCTGATATCGAACTCGAAATGGAGACTATCATAGGGGAACTCGACCCCGCTTTGGTTGCGGTCAACGATGCCGGCTTTCACAAGTATGGCCACGTCGTGATCCACCGCCTTCACATCACTGTCGGTCAGGTCCGCCAGCTTGCAGATCGACAGCACACCTTGCCCCATCAAAGCCCTCAGGATGGCGATGCGTGATGATGCCAGCACACGGTGCATGTGGTCGAAGCTGGCGAAATTCAGCGTAGGAACCGCCCGGACAGTCTTCCCTGCGAGGGCGAGCTTGGTCGCTCGGGAAATGCGAGCCCTCGTGTCGGACATGGTACTCAGGCGAATGGTGAGCGTGTTCATTCCGCATCCTTTTCCGTATTGGCCGACGCGCGGTCAGGTCGCAGCCGCTTCGCGTGGAATCCAATTTCACAGATGCTGCGGATTTGTGCGATGGCCTTTGAGCCAGAGATAATAAGCCGAGCGCCCGATCTGCGGCCCCGGCATAGCGGCCAGCGTCTTCCAGATGATCTGACCTGACTGCCCCACCCTCGCCATTGCGATGGCAACAGCTATGCGCTCCGGAGTCATCGACCGCGGGCGTCCATGTGGCTTGCCCCGCGCCCGTGCTTTGTTGATCTCATGTGCGACGATTGCCGACATCGTTCTTTTTTCGGCGCGTTTAAGGTCACACACCAAAAGGCTGATCAGGCTTGCCTCGTCGTCTACGATAGCTTCAGCCTCGGACGTTCGAACTCGCTCGCGAAGGCGAGACACCCACTCTTCCGCTTCACTCATCAGTGTCCGCATCTTATGACCTCCAATCATTACGGACTGGAACATATAGAGAACATATGGCTTCGAAAACCTTTGGCTGTCGGGTATCGTGTCCGCCTGGCCGATCATCACGAAAATATGATTACCGTATTTATTTTCCCCTTGCGCTCCTGAAGACGAAATTTTCCGGTTTCTTCAAGACGCGCTCCAAATGACGTTGCGTTGGGTTCTGTGAAAATCTTCAATGAGGACAATGCTTTGGGCATGAATGTGATCTTTGCGAAAACCTAATCCATTGAAAATAGTATCAAAATAGCTGAGGAAGAACCTGTTGGGAGATTTGGTACGATCCGGGTTACCGCTCCGAATCGGCATCTTGCACCGCGAATCGGGATGCGCCACAGTCTCAAGTGTACTTTAGCACTAAGGCTGTCAGCGTGGATCAAGATCGCCATCGTCACGAAACCCTTCGCATGAAGCTTCGGCTTGCAGGCACTTCTTTCGCAGATATTGCGCGAAATTTGGGCGTGACGCGCACGAGCGTCAGCTCATGCTCGATCGGCCGAGGGCGGTCTCATAGAATCCAAAGCGCCATTGCGAAAGCGCTCAGTACAACACCCCAAGAGCTCTTCCCCGAGAGGTATGAAAAGGATCATCTCATGAAGTCATAAGAAAAAGGCCTTCCGCGCGCCAACGCGAAAAGGCCTCGTCCTTCAGATGAAGGTCTGTCAGTCGCCGAGAAACTTCCGACAAGATCTTCATCCCTGAAATCATCGCGAAAGTCAACCATCCGATGGCGCGCCGCCATCGGGCGGAACAGTTCAACCTGATGAAGGAGATGCAGGCGCGCGCCTGAAGACGGCTTTTGCCGCCAAATGCGCGCGGACTGCCAAGCAAACCATGACAGTCAAAGTTCTCACCTGGCCGCGTGAAGCGGCGGGAGGCTTCGTCGCGCCTTCAAGGCGTTCCTTTCCCATCCCGGTCCTGGCGGGTCACGGCGAAACCGCCGCTTCATTGCTGGGCAGAGCCGCGCGGGCAAACGGGTATGACCGCCTTCAGGATGCATGCGCCGACCAGCAGATTTTGTTCCGGGAACTCGCCAACGGTCGCGAGGATGAAGTCCGAAGCGTTGCGCGGCTCACGGCTGCCGATCCTGAACGGCTCCTATTCAATACGCCCTGCTTGACCGAGCCGGGTTGGTTTGTGCTTGGGCGAGAGCGGATCAAATTTTCGGTGTTCCAACGGATAGGCGGCCAAATCTGTCCTGTTTGCCTGCTGGAGGACAGGGCCGTCGATGGCGATGCCGGCCTCTTTCAGCGAGGAATTTGGCAGGTCGGCTCCATTCGCAGCTGTCATCGGCATCGCGTCGTGCTTGAGCGCAACAGGCTTGGTTGCACAACCCGAGAAGCCCACGACATCATCCCGCACCTACGCGCCTGGAGACCGTCCCCGCCGACATCCATACCCAAAAACGCACAAATGCTCGAAGCCCATCTGCTTGACCGGATTGCAAAGGGCCGATGTGAAGACTGGGCAGACCGCTTCGAATTTCATGTAGTTGCACTCTTTTGCGAAGCCCTTGGGACGCTCATGCAGTTCGGCTCGAATGCCCGTGCTCATGCTCTTTCGGCACAAAACCTGATTGAAGCTGGTGCTGCTGGCTTCCAAGTCTTCCGTGATGGACCGGCCAGAATTACATCCTGCCTCAAGGAACTTCAGGCGAGGGCGGGTGCCGATCAGGCGGACTACGGTAAGCTTTACACTCCATTGTTAGCCTGTCTTCGCGAGCGGCGCAAAGATGAAGCTTTCGACGAACTCCGCCGCCTGGTACGCGAATTCATCCTCAATAATTTCCATGTTCCCGACGGGACTTCCGTTTTGGGGGAAGTATCCCATACCTCACGGGTAGTAACGATCGGCATTGCGGCAAAAGAATCTGATGTTCCGATTTCCCTACTGAATCGGCAACTCAGCTTGGTTGGCGCAATACAAGGAAAAACTTCTAGCAATACGATCAGCGATCGCGCCACGCTCATTCCTCGCGGAATCATGGACACCGCAGTCGCAGAGGTTCGAAAGTTTACTTCTTTCGCTGTTACGCGCAGCACGATCGGCGCGGATCGATATACGATGGAGCGTCTCTGCGCAGATCGAGTAATAAACCCGCACTTCCTGATTGATGATGAGGGTATGCCAGTTTTTCATGAGGACGAAATAGTTCGTTTCGTGCGGCGTCTTCAGGCTGCCACCGATTGTTGCATCACGCCAAACTCGGACCATGTGCCACTGCCCGAAGCAGCAGCGCGGTGCCACTGCACGATTGCCGCATTACTTACACGCGCACTTTCCGGTGAATTCCGCCTTACCTCACCGATTGATGCGCCGTTCAGGTTGCCGGACTTTTATGTGAACTTAGTCGCTATTCATCTGCGCCTGTCCGAATTTCCTGCCGAATTTATGACAGCGGCTTCGGCGGCCAAGCTGATGGGCGTAAAGCCGGGCACCATTCATGCTCTTGCCAAGGGCGGATTCTTGCCCGGGGTCATGGTAGATTTTCGCCTTGCAAACCGCGCGGTTCGTTTGTTTCGGCACGCTGATATTGAGGTTTTTGCGAATGAATACATCGTTCTTCGCGCGTTGAGCGGCACCAGAAGGGCAAACTTCGAAGAGACACAGCGTTATATCGTCGCGCATGGTATCGCGCCTTTGCCGTTGGCTGGAGATAGCCGAAAAATCTTCCGGCGCACCGACATCGAGCGCATCGCTTACTTTCCGGGTGGAGAGCGTTTAGCGCGGCTCCTTCTTGTCGATGAGGCGCGGCTTCACAGCCTGTTCCCGAACTGAACATCCCTTAGAATATAGAAAGCAATCGGTTCTGCCGAGTTGCGGAGGTATAAGTCATGCATAGTCAATATATTGTCGATCACGACGAATGGGCCTATGGTCAGCCCAAGCTTAAATCAGCGGGTAAGATCGAGCTACGCCCGATCCCTGGGGTGTTGCCCTTTACGGGTGTAAGAAATCCGCTGACTACCAGCAGTGTCAGTCAGAAAGTTACGTTTAAATACAGAACTGGGGCGAACAATTGGCAGCCGAAAGTCGGTCTGGCTGAAAGCCTGGCGGAACTGGCCGTGGCACATGAGGCTTTGATCAATCCCGACATCCATGATGTAGAGTTCCAGCCCCTTCAGTTTTACTATCAGCGGCCAGACGGCAGCACCCACTTACACACCATTGATCTGAGGATCACCTTCCGCTCAGGGCTTCGCTGCCTGATGTTCGTGCGCAACTCAGAGAGTTTGACCAAGTCAAGTGTTAAAGAAGAAATCCGAGCTATATGGAGGGCGGCACCGGCTCATGAAGCCCATAAATTCGTGGTTATTGATGCCGATGCCTACAGCCGCGCGCGGAGAGACAACCTCCGCCGCATGCATCAGGCCGTGGCTTTCGAACCTGATCCCGAAGCCGATACGATCGTGATGACTGCGGCTACCAACCTCGTCACTCTTTGGCGCGTCAGCGATCTGTTCCGTACCATCGACCTGTCATCTGGAAGGATTTTCAGGGCCTGCCTGCGCCTGGTCGCATGTGGCTTGCTGCAAGCAGATATGGATGCCGTCATCTGCGATCGCTCCCGGATTTGGAGGGTTAAAGCATGACGCTAGAATTTCGTCCGATGATCGCGCCCGGAACCCAGTTGACCAAAAATGGTTTGAGCCACCTCCTGTATCCATCGCCTGGCGGCACCGTGCGCGCAGAAAGCCTCGAGACAGGTCGACAAGAAATATGGACGCTGCAAGAATATCTTACGAAATCGACCCACCCGGGGGCGTCGCAATCAGCTGGGCATGCCCACGCGACGGCAACTCTTGCCAGGCTGAGACGTGGCAAGCTAATGCACCGCGATCAACTCTCACCGCAGCACCGCGACGAGCTGGATTTCCGAAAAGCTCTGGTCTTTGGTGTTGAGGCGCTCGCCGCACAGGGCCAGCCTGTCAGAGCATCCAACCTGAATGTGCTCGAGACTCGCCGCAAAATCCTTGACGTTGCGCGTCAGCATTACACGACACGCCCTATAGGCATAGCGCTGCGCGGTGGGTCAATCCGTTTGGTCGCCACGATGCCAAAGGGGCGAACGCTGTTCATTTATTGGGATCGATTTGTTCAATCCGGCTATGATGAAATGGCGCTGGTTGACCAGACGTGGATGCGGGGTAATCGCACTTCCCGCATTTCGTTTCGCGTGCGAGAGTTGATTGACCAAGCCATCGACGATGTCGCGCTTGACTTGAAGCAGCCGAACGCGGCAGTAGTTCATCGGCGTCATGAAAGCCTGATCACGCTGGAAAATGTTAAACGCGCGGCGAATGGCCTTGAGGACTTACGGCCTGTTTCGCGCAAAACTGTCTCGGATCACATGCAGGCGATTGGTGCCACGGCTTTGGCTATTGCTCGAAGCGGCGAGCGTGCAACCGTAAACGCCCGCACGCGGGGCCGCACAGATGAACATGCCCTTTCGGTCGGCGAACTGGTCGAAATCGACGAAAACAAGATTTCTCTAATCACGATCACGCGCCGGGTGGGAATGTGGCAGCGCCTTTCTGTCGAGGAAAAGACCGCGCTACAGAAACTGGACGCATTCGTGAAAACACGATTGTGGCTGGTTGTGGCGCTTGATGTCGCGACGCGTATGCCACTGGGATGGGTATTGGCGGATGCGCCAAATGCCGAGGCAACGCTTGAAGTGCTGCGTATGGCGACGCGCAGCAAAGAAAGAGAGAGAATTATCTACGGCTGCGAGTCTGATCCGATGCCCGCCGTGGGTATCGCCTGCGTTCGCAACGACAACGGTGTAGGCCTGCGCAACGGTGCGGTCAAAACAGCCTTGCTGGGCATGGCCGCCCAGATCGTTGATGTGCGCGCCTATCACAGTGGCGACAAGCCTTATGTCGAGCGTTTCTTCGGCAGCATGGAGACCCGCCTATTCAATCTGATCCATGGCTATACCGGCAACCGCGCAGGCGCCCTGGAAGGCTATGACGCGATCAAATCCGCAGCCTATATCCGTGCAGAGCTATATGCGATCATCACAAAGTACCTGATCGACGAATACCCTTTGGAGCGCAATTATGGCACAACATTCATGGGCCAACGCCCCTTGGATGTTGCCGAAAGGCTGGCCAGGGACGGCTGGGGCACTCCACCAGTTTCCCCGCAAAATCGGCGATTGCATCTTGGATGGCGCTTTGAGGCGACGATTACCGACGAGGGCATCAAGGTGCTTGGGTTGCCCTATAATTCGCCCGCCTTGCAGCGCCATCGCGATAGCGCTCACCGTAAAGTTGCAGTTTTTATCGACCCGGATAGCACCAATGAAGTGACCGTTGTGGTGCAAGGCTTCCCCGGTCTGATCATGGCTGACCTCAGCTGGACCGGGGCGCGCGACATGACGTTTCCGGAATTTCTTGCCCACGTTCAGACCTTGCGCGCAGAAGACCCTCTGGACACCAAGGACATCGATCTGCGGCTGGCGCGTATCCGCTCGGAACGGTTCGATATGCTGCGCAAAGACGCCATCGAGCGCGATATCCCGCGCAGCTACATGACGCGCAACGAGGCTCAAACGAAGGCCAATCGCCTTATGGCGGGGATGCACGCGCACCGGCCCGAGCCAATGGCAGGGACGCTGGCCCCAGGTATGATCGGCAACCTTGGTGAGATGTCGGAGGCATGGGACATCGGTGCAGGTTTTTCGCCCCCAATCGATGGGCAAATCTCAGAGCCGGAAGACCTGCCGCAACCCGCGCCCTTCGGCCGCCCGAATACCACGGGCAAACTGACATGAGCTTTGTGAACACCAATACCGCTCAGGCCTTTGCCGATCTGCGCGGCGCCCATTACACCTTCCCGCGCGCGCAAAAGTTGCGCGAGGGGTTCGAATGGATGCTGACCGACTATTGGTCCAAGGCCTTACTCGGCCGCCGGTTCGAGGCGCGCGGCCTCTTGGTAACCGGGCCTTCACGAACAGGGAAGTCGGCGGAAATCGAGCATCTGCTTGCGAAGGTCAACGATGGTGAAACCGCCATGCCAGATGGCAGGCCGGCAAAAATCGTCAGCGTCATGCTCGCAGGCACCATGACTTGGAAAGACCTTGGAGTACACACTCTGCGAGAGGGGCTTCATCTGCCGACGCGGGGCAAGATGACACAAACAGAAATCTGGGATATGGTAGGGTTTCAGGCTCGGGCTCAGGGCGTGCATGGCATTCATTACGACGAGTGCCAGCACATCTTCCCCCGAAAAAGCGTCGAGGGCCGGGCCATGATCCTCGACAGCTTCAAATCCCTGCTGAAGAATCCGGATTGGCCGTTGATGCTGGTGCTCTCGGGCGTGGATGAACTGGTCGGGCATATCGCCAGCGAAGAGCAGCTGGCCTACCTCCTGCGCCCGGTCCAGTTTCATGAAATAGGCTTGCAACGCCCCGAGGATCAGCAAGAATTGAACAGCCTGTGCTTCGCCTATGCCGACAAGGCAGGGGTGGATTTTTCGGGTCTCAGCTCGCTCGACTTCTTCCGCCGCCTCGCCTGCGCCTGCGGCAATCGGTGGGGGCTGGCCATCGAACCGTTGATCGACGCCTGTGTCGCGGCACGAAACTCCGCTGATATGGCTCTGACATCAGAGCACTTCTGCCGGGCGTTCACCGCCCGCACTGCCCTCGCACCGGGGTACTCGCCGTTTTCGATCGAGAAGTTCGAGCCGTTGTTCAAGGGGGAAAAGATGTTCGAGCTTTGGGAAAACAAGCGGGCGGCAGCGCAACGATGAGGTTGCCGATGGCCAGAACACAGCCACGACGATGCGATTGGCAAACCCAGAACAGGCTGGATGAGCTACGATGACGACATGTCAACGAGGAGTAAGTAACATGCCGACATTTCCGGTGTCTATGCCGGCCACCATCACCACGGCAGATGTCACAGGCCACACCAATGAATGGCAGACAGCCCGTATACGAGCTGGCGTCAGTGCTGCCCGCGACGGCAAGATCGTTCCTGCGGATGAAGTTTTCGCGGCGATCGCCTCGAAGCACGACTGGCCACGATGAGATGCACCCAGATTGCCGAACGGTCTCAAATGAGATACGGTAATTTCAATGATTGGAGCTGTTCAATGCCTGCACGTACTTCAATGTTGCATGTCCGCGTGGACGACGCGCTCAAGGCTCAGGCGAGTGAAGCCCTGGCGGGAGTCGGTCTGACTCTCTCGGATGCGGTGCGCATCCTACTGACCAGGGTGGCCCGAGAAGGCGGCCTTCCGGCCGGTCTGACCGCGGATCCCGACGCATATGATATCTGGTTTCGGGCGAAAGTGCGCGAAGCGCTGGATGATGACCGTCCGGCCGTGCCCCATGCCGAGGTCATGGCTGAGATGCGCGAAATGATCGACCGAAAGCGCCGTGCCTGAACTGGAATGGCGCTGGACCGCGCGCGAGGATCTGCGGGTCATTTTCGAATACATCTCAGATGACAACCCGGCCGCCGCACTGGCTTTACTGGAAGAGATCGAGGTCAAGGTCGGCCATCTGCCGGAGCAACCGCAGGCCTATCGGGTAGGGCGGATGATTGGCACGCGCGAGATGGTTGTTCGACCGAATTACCTTGTGATCTATCGGGAAACGCCCGATCTGATCTCGATCCTGCGTGTTTTGCATGCGGCCCAGATGTGGCCCTGACCATCTGGGCTCAGTGGTGAACCATCGGCGATAAGCCGCATCTTAACGGCGGCGCTGCTCGCCGGGCTTTACATACAACCCAGTTCCATGAGGCCCGCTTTGGCGGGCTTTTTTTCATGCCCAATGTGGCCCGTGCGGATTTGCACGGATATGCTTCCACTGTGCACGCAATTGCTTCCGGGCTCGTGGAGTCCGATAATAAGCAATTATGTTCAGTAACTTGCCGCCGATTCGTTTCGAGAACTGTCAGAGATCGCACTGTTATGATTCCGTGACATTAGTGTCAGCTGTCAGCGAAGCATAACAGTGCAAATCGGAAGCATAAGATTGCCGGATTGCTGTCAACATGTTTCTTGGCGCACAGAACTCCCGCAAAGTAGATCTTTCCCGCCGAAAGTGCGTGCGGCAGTCATGCGGCTCGGCAGGGGGCGTCTGACATGTTCGGCCGAGGCTGTGTCAAAATTTGGTGGCGGGGCCTGTCGGAGGGTGATTTTCCGTGCTGCCCGGCATAGCGACGTCAGGTCTTCCTTTCGAACGGGTGGCGGCCCGATAAGCCTCGCCAGACGCAGTGCGGCGCCGGAGGTGGGGCAGAAAGGCCTGATCAGGCCGGAATGGCCTGCATCAGACGCCGGATCCCGATCAGGGAAACCACCCGCTTGATGTTGTAGGCCAGAACGTTCAGCGCCATTTCGGTGCGCACGTTTTTCAGCGTGCGGGTCAGGAAATGGGTGTGCCCCATCCAGGCCTTGATCGTGCCGAAGGGGTGCTCGACGGTGCAGCGGCGAAGCGTCATCGGATCGGTGTCCCGGCTCAGCCTTTCGCGCATCGCGTCGATCAGATGTTCGTGCTCCCATCGGGTGATGCGGCGTTCCGTGCCTGTGGTGCATCGGTTTTGCAACGGGCAGGTCTGGCATTCGTTGATCCAGTATCGCTGAACCTGAACGCCGCGCTCCTCGGTGGTGTAGCCGTAGATCAGCTCTTCGCCTGCGGACGGCTTTGTTGCGCTATTCGGGATGAGGTCGGATTTGTCTCTTTCCCGGCTATGGTCAGCGCCTGCGGACGGTCTCGGGCGTGCCGAGTGATGTGAAGCGGTTCATGACTGAGCAGGTGAAC
>NZ_SAUZ01000070.1 GCF_004022215.1 Paenirhodobacter populi | reverse complement strand
GTCAAGATCCCATGAGGAGGAGACTTGCGCCTCTGGCTCTGGAAGAGTCGAGACGCCCACTTTCTCTATGGAGATCATTGCCATGCCGACGACAGAGACCATCACTGCCGCCAAGATCACGACGACCGAAAGCACCGCGATTTTCGTATCCCTGGAACTGAGCCGATCGACCTGGCTGATAACAGCCCTTGCGGCGCCTTTGGGCGCGAAGATGTCGCGCCACCAGGTTCGGGGCGGCGATATGCCGGAACTGCTGAAGCGTTTTTCGGATATGCAACATGCTGTCCGGCACCGGACCGGCCAGATCGTCCCCGTCATCGTCATCCAGGAAGCCGGGCTGGACGGTTTCTGGATCCACCGCGCTCTGGTGGCGGCAGGGATCGAGAGTCATGTGGTCGACCCGGCATCGATTGCAGTCTCCCGTCGACACCGCCGAGCCAAGACGGACCGGATCGACGGGGAAGCCCTCGTCCGCACCCTCATGGCCTGGAGGCGCGGCGAGCCTCGGGTTTGCGCCATGGTGCGCGTGCCAACGCCGGAGGAGGAAGATCGTCGTCGCGTCTGCCGGGAACTGAAAAGCCTGGTGGGCGAACGGATCCGGCACGTGAACCGGGTAAAGGGGATACTCTTTGCGCAGGGTATCGGAGACTATGAGCCTCGCAACAAGGACCGCCGACACCGGCTGGAAGATCTGCGCACCGGGGATGGTCGCCCCCTGCCGCACCACTTGAAGGCACTGGTATTGCGCGAGCTGGAAATCATCGAGTTGCTGAACCGACAGATCGAGACCGTGAAGTCGGAGCGGGACGCGCTTCTTGCCGAGATGCAGCCCATCGGTTCGACGCCGGGTCCGGTGCGAATGCTGCTCGGCCTCAGGGGCATCGGCCCGGGCTTTGCCGGTGCCCTGTGGTCCGAAGGGCTGTTCCGAACGTTCAGGAACAGACGCCAGGTCGCGGCCTATGCCGGGCTCGCACCGACACCCTGGAAGAGCGGCACGATCAACCATGAACAGGGCGTCTCCAAGGCAGGCAATCCCCGCCTGCGGGCCATCGCCGTGGAAACAGCCTGGCTTTGGTTGCGGCATCAACCGGGCTCGGCGCTTTCTCGGTGGTTCCACAACCGAGTTCGCCAGCTCGGCCCACGCACCAAGAAGGTCACGATTGTCGCATTGGCGCGCAAACTGCTGGTCGCTCTGTGGAAATACGTGACCAGCGGCATTGTGATCGAGGGGGCCGCGATGAAGACGGTGTAACCTCCAGCCCGCAGATCGGAAGTTCCAGAGTTCCACCGTGGCCTGATCAGCCTCGGCGGATCCGGGCAGACGGACCGGCGTAGGGTATGGCCCACAACAGCCGTAGTTAAGAATGGTCCCGTCTTCTCGACCCCCAGCCGCAGGATGCGGGATGATGGTGCAGCCGTATCCGCGGCGACCGTATGTGAGCTTGAGCGCGCAGGTCTTTGACACGCGTTCCAACGGGGACCGGACCCGAGATCCGAAAAGTCAGAAGGAGAAAAGCCAATGATCCAATGAAAGCCGCTTGATCCAATCCTCCTCATGTGA
>NZ_SAUZ01000069.1 GCF_004022215.1 Paenirhodobacter populi | reverse complement strand
GGGCTTAGGCTGTGTGGAAACTCATCGCAGATGCCCTTTCACACTGTTTGGAGGATGTGGATGATCAGCTGCGGGGCGGATTTCTGCAGGACGCGGTTTGACCCCCTCTTTCAGGCCCTCACTGCCTCCATCATGCCGCGGATCCCGATCAGCGCCACCATCCGCTTGATGTTGTAGGCGAGGACGTTCAGCGCAATCTCGGTCCTCACATTCCTCAGCCTTCGGGTAAGGAAGTGGGTGGTGCCCATCCAGGCCTTGATGGTGCCGAAGGGATGTTCGACCGTGCTGCGGCGGATCGTCATCGGCTCAGTTGGTCCGATCAGCCTGGCCCGTGCCGCCTCGATCAGATGCTCGTGCGCCCACCGGGTGATCCGGCGCTCCTTGCCGGTTGTGCAGCGGGCCTTCATGGGGCATCCGCCGCACTCCCCGGTCCAGTAGCGACGTAGTTCCAGCCCGTCCTCCTCGGTGGTGTAGCGGTAGGTCAACGCCTCTCCGGCCGGGCAGCGGTAGATGTCCGCTTCGGCATCGAAGGCGAAGTCGGGCTTCACATACATGCCCTTGATCCGGTTGCCTGATGTCTCGGGGCGCGGGATCGTGGTGGTGATGCCCGCCTCGTCGCAGGTCAGGATCTGCCGCCCGCTGAAGTAGCCCTTGTCGGCCAGCACGTGCATCGTGTCACGATAAAGCGCCTCCTGCGCGGCCAAAGCCATCGGCACCAGCAGATCGCGATCATGGCCCTGATTGGTGACATCATGCGCGACGATCAGATGCGTTTCGGTATCGACGGCAGTCTGGACGTTGTAGCCAACCATGCCGCTGTTGCGGGCGCTGGTCGCCATAGCGCGGGCATCGGGATCGGTCAGGGATATCTGTCCGTCCGGCGCATCGGCCAGCGCCCGATCCATCGCTTGCAGATGCTGGATGTGCTGCCGGACCCGCCCGTAACGCTTGGCCAGGTGCGCGACCTTCTCGGCTCGGACCTCGCCTTCTTCTTGTCGATCAACGCGGACCATCTCGGCGATGTAGCGCTCGACGTCCGCCTCCAGATGGGCGATGCGGTTCGCGATCTTGCCCTTGGTGAAGTTTCGGTCACGGGAGTTCACCGCCCGGAACTTGCTACCGTCGATGGCAATGCACCCGCCCTTCAGCACACCGATGCGGCGGCACAGTTCCACAAACTGGGCGCAGGTGCGGCGGATGCCGGGCCCATTGTCGCGGCGGAAGTCGGCGATGGTCTTGTGATCGGGAGCGAGGCGGCCGGTCAGCCACATCAGTTCGACATTCCGCCCCGCCTCCCGTTCCAACCTGCGGCTCGACGGAATGCGGTTCAGATAGCCGTAAATGAACAGCTTGAGCATAACAGCAGGATGGTAGCCGGGGCGGCCCGTGCGTGCGGCTGCTGAGCGCACGAAACCAAGGACCGCCAGATCCACCTCATCTACAAAGAGATCGACCACCCGAACCAGATGATCCTCATGGATCCAGTCCTCAAGGCGATCAGGAAAAAGAACTGTCTGCCCCCGCGCAACGCCTTCGATGAAACCCGACATCTCGATCCCCCGCAGCCATTACAAACTCTACCATAGAGCGGAGTTTCCACACAGCCTCGGCTC
>NZ_SAUZ01000068.1 GCF_004022215.1 Paenirhodobacter populi | reverse complement strand
CATACGGGCCCGCGGCATGACGATGGCCGCAGCAGAGGCCGGATACATGTCAGCACCCGACAGCGCGCAAAACTGATCCACAAACCCTCTTGCGCAAAGGGCGGTTATACATGTTGCAAAAGTCAGCGTGTGAGCGAGCGTTCCCCTTTCCCCGATAGCCTTATGCCACGCGTTCGATCACGGCGGTGCCGAGCGCATTGAAGCGGTTCATGAGTGCGACGCGGACGTGGATTTCGGCGGTTTGACGTTCGGGGTCTCGTGATGCGATGCGCTCGCCGAAGGCTTTGAGGCACCTCATCTTCGCCTCGATCCTGCTTCGGACGTGATATCCGGTCCAGCGCTTCCAGATGGTTCGGCCCATGCGTTGGGTCGCGCGGAGGATCTCATTGCGTGCGGCGGCAGCGGGACAATCCTCCCGCCATCGTCGCCCGTTCTTGCGGATGGGTATGACTGCGGTGCCTCCGCGCTCGAGGATCGCGGTGTGGCAACGGCGCGTGTCGAACGCGCCGTCTCCGGTGACGCTGTCGATCCGCTCCTCAGGCGGGATCTGCGCCAGCAAGTCGGGCAGAACGTTCGCGGGCTCTCTCGAACCGTGTATGGATGGCTCCCGCGTGGCAAGGGGTGTGGTGATTTTTGGCAACTGGTCGGGTGCGGCCATGTATTCGGCGTCTGATCTGCGGTTTTCCCGCACGCCCTGATGAACGTCCGCGTGAGGCTTGGGTCCCTATCAATGGCACGCGCTTGTGGCGCTCCGGTTCGAACGGGGTGTCCCAATCTCTTGTCCGTCAGCTTGCCATCATCTCACTTTGCCCTCGCCATTTCGATCAGGCCGTATTGGGCCTGTAACGCGTCATTCTCACGCTGCGCGCCAGGCCTCGCCGGTTCTCAGCATCGCCCAGATCTGACGCGCCATGCGGCTGGCCAATGCGATCGCCACGACCTTCAAGGGCTTCTTGGCCAACATGCTGCCCAGCCAGTCCTCGCCCGGATCAGTCCGTTTGCGAGTGGAAATCACTCCCATGGCCCCAAGGTAAAGCAGCCGCCGGATATATCGGTTACCCATTTTGGAGATGGCCCCCAGCCGCTCCTTGCCACCGCTTGAATGCGGCTTCGGCGTCAGACCAAGCCAAGCCGACAGGTCGCGGGCCGAGCGGAAACCCGACACGTCCGGCAGCGTGGCCGCAAGGACACTGGCCGTGATCGGGCCGATCCCAGGCATCCCCTGTAGCCGCCGGGCGGTCTCATCCTCCTGCGCGGCGCGGCGCAGATCGGCGGTGATGGCGTCGATGCGCGACTTCGTATCGGTGAACTGCCCGACCAGAAGATCAAGGGGCATTCGCGCTGCCGCTGGCAGATCGGCGGCTTCCGCCTCAGCGACGAGGCGGTTCATGTTGTGGATGCCCTTGGGCACCACGATGCCGAATTCTCCCAGATGGGCGCGGATCGCATTGGCAAGCTGGGTCAACTGCCGAACCCAAAAAATCCCGCGCCCGATGGCTCATCAGGACCGCCTGCTGCGCCTCGGTCTTGACCGAAACGAAGCGCATGGTCGGCTGCATGACCGCAGTGCAGATCGCCTCCGCATCAGCCGCATCAGTTTTGCCACGTTTGACGAAGGGCTCACATGAGGAGGATTGGATCAAGCGGCTTTCATTGGATCATTGGCTTTTCTCCTTCTGACTTTTCGGATCTCGGGTCCGGTCCCCGTTGGAACGCGTGTCAAAGACCTGCGCGCTCAAGCTCA
>NZ_SAUZ01000067.1 GCF_004022215.1 Paenirhodobacter populi | reverse complement strand
AGCGGAAACGTCCTGTCCACGACCACCTCAAGATCCCCGGTTGCCGCCAGCTTCAGCATCCGGGAAACCGTACGGTGGACATCCGGCTTGTCCAGTTGCGTTCCCATGAAGACTCCGAAAAGCGACTGGTTCGCCTGCAGCGCCGGCCACAGATCGAGATCGAGCCGCGAGCCACCGGCATTGCCCACGAAGACCAGACGTCCCTCGGGACGGAGCGCCGCCAGAGAGATTTGCAACGTTGACCCCACAGGGTCCACGACGAGATCGACGCCACGACCCCCTGTCAGATGCATGACCGTCTCGACAACGTCGGCCGCGCGATGGTCGATCGCATGATCGAGGCCAAGCCCGATGAGGCGTTCAGCCCTCGCGACCCCGGAGACGGTTGCAAGCACCCTCGCGCCCGCCTGATGCGCGAGCTGGATGGCGGCAAGCCCGACGCCGCCTGCGCCTGCCTGGATGAGGACGGTTTCGCCGCGCGTCAGACCACCCCGCGCAAAGAGGCAGTGATGCGCAGTCCCGAATGAGATCGGCAAAGCTGCGGCGGCGGACATGTCGAGCCCCTCCGGCACAGGCCAGGTCCGGCTGGCGGCAACGGCACGCAGTTCCGCATGCGACCCGGCAAGATCGAAGCTCGTCACCCTCTCGCCCAGCCGGCGATCCTTCACGTTCTTTCCGACCGCGATGATTTCGCCGGCGGCCGCATAGCCGATGACGAAGGCCGGATGGGGTGGAGGCATGGACGCACGATTGATCAGGTCGCCGCCCTCGATGGCCGCGGCCTCTACGCGGATAAGGACACCATCTTCCGGGCAAACCGGATCCGGCACATCCGCATAGCGAAGGACATCCGGCGGGCCGGGGCGATCATAGATGGCTGCTTTCATGGCTTTGTCATGGCTCAGTTGCGTACCCGGTGAACGGTTGGGCCCGTCACCGGGATGAGTGGGAATCGGCTTCGAGCCGATCTCCACCGGAAAGGAAGAAAGTGTTGCGCTTCCAGTCGATGGCAAGCGTGGTCTGTATTTCCCAGCCACAAGCATCAGGAAAGGAAGCGCAACATGAAGCATCATGCCGGTCTGGACGTATCGGCGGAAGGCTTCCCCGGCGGTCAGGGTCAGCATCGCATGCATCGCTGACATCACAAGGCTTCTCTGCGAGCCGGGATGGCGAGTACGGATCCGTTCTGAACTTATATGAAACGCGCCATCGCTGCCCGGATCAGCCTTCGCTCGGCACCGGGGTGTTGAGAAGCTGCTGCTCCCACAGATAGGCGATGCCGCTGCCGGCGAAGTGCTGGATGAGAATATCGGTCAGCTGCTCGACATGCCCGGTGCGCGCCCAATCGCGCTGCCATTCGCCGGCAAGCGCCATCACGGTCATCGGGTTCGCGCCGGCCGCGATCATGCGCTGAATGGCAACTTCATGGGATTCCTTCGAAATCCCGCCCGACGCGTCGGTGATCACGGTCACGTCCCAGCCTTCGCCGGCGGCCTGGATGACGGGCATTGCGACGCAGACCTCGGTCCACAGGCCGGCGATGATCAGTTGCTTGCGGCCGGTCGCCTTGACGACATTCACCACATTCTCGTCCTGCCAGGTGTTCACCCAGGTGCGGTCGATGACGTCCTGACCCGGAAATACATCGGTGATCTGCTTGAAAAGAAGTCCACCGCGCCCCGCGATCACGCTGGTCAGAATGGTCGGAACCTCGAAGGCTTTTGCCAGCTTCGCCAGCGCGGTCGCGCTGTTGACCACAGCCTGCGGATCGTGGCTGTTCAGGTTCGCCAGCTGGTAGGGCTGGTGGTCGATCAGAACGAGGACCGAATCTTCGGGCCGAAGCAGCGAATCGAGGCCGTTGCGAAAGGTCATGGATGTTTCCTCCGTTACCATGTGAGCGGGAGTGTCCGCCGGGGGGCCTGCGCCAGAGGGCGACATGGCCTGCACGCAACTTGC
>NZ_SAUZ01000066.1 GCF_004022215.1 Paenirhodobacter populi | reverse complement strand
GAAACGACCACACAGCGCATTGGGCTACAGACCACCGGCTCCGGAAGCCATCATCGCGATGGACCTGAGGCTGCTCATCCACTAACTTTCAAAATGGACCACTCAAGTGGGGCTGATCATAACCGCCCCCTGCGCAAAGGGGCTTCGCTGGTGTTTGATCCCACGGTTTGATGGTGCGATCCTTTCTTTGGAATGGAAGGATGCCCTATGGGACAAATTCGTCATGGCAGCGCCACGACCACGCACGCTGTCCGAGCAACAATACAGCGATCGCAAGCTTCGCTCGCGCGGCTGAGCCGGGAGCTGGGCATCAACCCCAAGACCGTCGCGAAGTGGCGCAAGCGCGCGACGGTTGAGGATATGAAGACCGGGCCGTCAGAACCGCGATCGCCGTCCTGACTGCGGCCCAGGAGGCGATGGTCGTGGCATTTCGGCGCCATACGCTACTTCCATTAGACGACTGCCTGCCGCGCGACAAACAGGATGAGATTCAGCGACAAACAGGATGAGACGGGGCGCCGTGTGCGTGTCGGAGATAGGGCGTAGCCCGACCGGAGGCATGCACACGGCGCTTTGCCCGATTTTCCGGGGTCTGTGATCGCGGTCGGCCCGTTACGCTGGTGGTTTTCTGGACTGGAGAACCCCCTTTGTGCCCGGTCGCCATGTAACCGATCATCAGACGAGGCTTTTCATGAAGCTGAGACAAGACCACTCCATCGAGCTTGCCGCCGCGAAGGCGGGGCTCAGCCGGGCCACGGGCTACTGGGTTGCAAAGGACCCGCGACTTCCCTCGCAAAAGGAGGAACCGCGCGGTAGCCGTCGCGCGGACCTTCTCGCACAAATATTCGATGCCGAGGTGGTGCCGATGCTGCAGTCGGCTCCCGGATTGCGGCCCGTCGCCATCTATGACGAGATGCTGCGCCGTCATCCCGAGCTGCTGCCGGGCATCCGTCGAACACTGGAGCGCCGGATCCGATCCTGGCGCGCCATTCACGGCGAAGATCAGGATGTCATCTTCCGACAGGTTCACGAGCCGGGGCGGTTCGGGCTGTCGGACTTCACCGATATGGGGCCGCTCGGTGTGACAATCGTTGGCCGGCCGATCGACCATCTGCTTTACCACTTCCGGCTTCCATGGTCGGGGTTCGAGCATGGCCATGTCATTCTGGGCGGGGAAAGCTTCGTCGCCCTTGCCGAAGGTTTGCAAAACGCGCTGTGGTCAGCGGGCGGCGCACCGGCCTATCATCGCACTGACAGCCTTTCGGCCGCGTTCCGCAATCTGGATGCCGAGGCCAGCGACGACCTGACCACACGTTACGAGGCCCTTTGCGCCCATTATCGCATGACGCCCACGCGTAACAACAAGGGCGTAACCCACGAGAACGGCGCAATCGAAAGCGCCCACGGCCATCTCAAGGCAGCCGTCCGGGACGCACTTCTGATGCGCGGCAGCGCCGACTTTGATGACCTCGGCCGCTATCGGGCCTTTATTGATGAGATCGTCGGTCGCAGGAACGCGACCAGGGGCAAGGGGATCGCCGCGGAGCGCCCCCATTTGCGGGATTTGCCGGGGCAACGCACCACGGATTTTGAAGAGGTTATCGTCACGGTGACCAGCACCGGCGGCTTCACCTTGCGCAAGGTCTTTTACACGGTGCCGTCCCGCCTGATCGGGCACCGGCTGCGGGTGCGCCTCTTCGATGATCGGCTGGAGGTCTTCAGCGGCGGAACCCAGAGGTGGCTGCGGAAATCTGAACAGCCGGGATAAGTGGATTTTCCGCGCAACGGCAGCATGATGCTGCGAGCGAGGAGAAGACCATGGGAAGACGACCGCGCCGGAACCACAGCCCGGCCTTCAAGGCGAAAGTGGCGGTAGCAGCGATCAAGGGCGAGAAGACCATGATCGAGCTGGCGCAAGTGTCAACGGCGGCGCAAAAGTCGGCCACGGCGGCGGAGCAAAACCAGGCCAGTTGGTGAGGATGTGCGCCATGGCGCGCGCGTTTTCCACGTAGCCGGCGCGTGGCATGGCGCACT
>NZ_SAUZ01000065.1 GCF_004022215.1 Paenirhodobacter populi | reverse complement strand
TCTCAGCGGCCGACCCGGGCGCGGTGGAGCCCTTCGGCCTCGATATCTCCTATCTGCGGGATCAGGTGCGGGTGACGCCGGTGTTTTCGCTGCGCGGGCAGCGCGCAGGCGATCCGTTCCGCATCTATGGCGAGGACCCCGACGCCCTCTTCATCCTGATGCCGATGCGTGTGTGAGGGGGCGATCGATGACAACCGCCCTTCTCCTCGGCCTCGCCATCACCGCCGCGCTGTTCGGCGCGCTCGTCTCCCTGATACGGAGGGATAATCCATGGCCTGCACCTATGAGTGGTTCATCCGCGATGTTCGCAACCACGTCATGACGATCGAACTGGATCAGGGTGTGCATCGCTCGATCCTGTTCCAGCGGCCGGGATCTAGCGCCTACCATTTCAGGTTGAACACTTGGCCGGGGCATCTGGCGATCAGCGGAGACATGGGCAGCTATACCTTCCGCCGCTTGCACAACATGTTCAGCTTCTTCCGCTTCGCCGGGCCGGAATACGACAAGACGGATCACATCAACCCCGACTACTGGGACGAAAAGCTGACGGCCGTCAGTGCGAGCGAAGGCCACGAGGAACTGGACGAGGCCGCCTATGTCGACGCGGTGCGCTCCATGCCCAACGGCCACATCAGCCACATGAACCTGTCCCATGCGAAGCGCGTTATCCGCGAGTTCCACTACGACGATGATCTCGATGCTGGTGGCTATGATCTCCAAGGCGCACTTGATCGCCTCTATCGGTGGCGGTGTCCGGTAACCGGAGAGTGCCCTTTCAGTGAAGTATGGGATTATCGGCTCACGAGGCAGGCATTCCATCTCGTCTGGTGCATGCGTGCCATCCAGTGGGGTATCAAGCAATACGACCTGCGGGCACAGGGACGCGACCATGACAGCTTCATGCGGCGCGTGCTGGCGGGGGAGGTGTGATGTGGTGCTACCTCCCCGGCCCCGAAACGGGCTTTCCCTGTGCGCCGGAACCGGCGGGCTCGACCTTGGCGTCATGCTCGCCGAACCCGGGTTCCATACCCGGTGCTGGGTCGAATGGGCCGAGTATCCCCGGGACTGCATCATCGCCGCGCAGCGCGCCGGATACTTCGCTCCAGCGCCCATCTGGGATGACGTCACCACGTTCGACGGCCGACCGTGGCGCGGGCGGATCGACACCATCCTCGCAGGGTTTTCCTGCCAGCCGGTCTCTCTGGCGGGAAAGAGAAAAGGTGCCGATGATGAGCGATACCTTTGGCCCGAGGTTGCCCGCATCATACGAGAGATCGAACCTGACTGGGTCTTTCTCGAAAACGTCCCCGGACTCATCCCCCTTGGCGGTGAAGCCGTGCTGCGAGAGCTATGGGAAATGGGCTGGACGCCTGCGTGCGGTCTATTCAGCGCGGGCGAAACAGGCGCGACGCACGAACGCCAGCGCGTCTTCATTGTGGCCCACCGCGACCGCCAACAGCTTCGCCCAGACCGCGGAGAACCCGGCGCCGGGACAGACAGGGGGAACGACGCTGGCCGGAGCTGCGGAACGGATCTGGTCGACACCCCGAGCGTCGGACGCGGAGAAGGGCGGCCCGAACCAGAAGTTCGGAGCGGGCGGGATACCGCTGCCAGCGCAGGCGGCGCAGTGGACAACGCCGAGCGCGTCGGACAATCGACGAAGCGGCACGATCACGGACGCGATGAGCGGCACCAGTTTGGCGCAACAGGTCAACACGCTCTGGCCGACGCCGGCGGCGCGGGACCACAAGGGCGAGAACGGCCCGGCCCCTCTGGTGAATGGCACTGGCCGCCTGCACATGGATCAGCTGCCGAACGCGGCCGCCCACGGCTTCACCCGCCCGGACCTGCCGATATGGACGGGTGGCGGCATGCCCTCGCCGCACGCCCCGATCTCGCGCCCTCTCTAGGCTTGAATGACGCGCTCATATGGGCGAACCGTCTCTCGCAGGATCTGGAAACCGCCGATCGAGGCGAAGGCGAAACCTGAGCAGATGGAAATGTTCGGATGATTTGTCCTCTTAACCTTCTTTCCGTGCTATTTTCGGGAAGGAGGAAGCCGCCATGGATGTATCATCGAAGACCATGAAGTTGCCACGTGACGCGGCCAGCAAGGTTGCGCAACAGCGGATGAGCGTTC
>NZ_SAUZ01000064.1 GCF_004022215.1 Paenirhodobacter populi | reverse complement strand
GCGATGAGTTGTCCGAGGGTTTCTTGGACCTCTGGTCTGGCTTCCGCGCTGGTGAGGGAGATGGCGATGCCGGCGAGGGGTTTTTGTGCGGCGTTGAGGACGGCGGCGCCGAGGCAGATCATGCCTTCGCGGATCTCGCCGTTGTCGATGGCATAGCCGAGGGCGCGCCAGCGGGGCAGCTGCGCCTCGAAGGCGGCGGCGTCGGGGACGCTGTTGCGGGTGAAGGGCGGGTGCCAGGGGCCGGCCAGCCGGGCGCGGCGGTCCTCCTCGGGCAGGGCGGCGAGCATGGCCTTGCCGGTGGCGGTGAAGACGGCGGGCAGGTGCTGGCCCGCCTGGAAGGTGAAGCCGAGCGGCTTGTCCGCATTCTGGCAGGCCAGATAGACGACATTCGCCCCATCGAGCGCCGACAGCGTGACGGTATAGCCCGACAGCACCGCATCCTGCGCCACCAGAATGCGGAATTCCTGCACCAGCGAGGTGCGGCTGAGATAGGCCGAGCTCCAGCGCAGCGGCCGCGGCCCCGGCCCGTAGCCCGAGGGGCCGGGCCGCAACAGCCCCAGATCGGTCAGCGTCTCGCAGATGCCGTAGACCGAGCTTTTCGGCAGCCCCAGATCGCGGGCGATATCCGACACGCCCATCGGCCGCGGCGTATCGGCCAGCAGGTCCATGATCGCCACCGCCCGTTCGACCGCCGGCACCAGCCGTTTCTCGCTTCGCTCCGCGTCGGACAAGTCCGCCTCCCATGGTTCGGGCAAATCCGTTGACAATTCGTGCATACGGACGCATACATTTCATATCAGGAACGGCGTTCAATATACTGAACGACCTGAGATGCACAAGATCTACCGTGGGAGGCCCGACTTGTCCAAGCTGAAAGATCCGACCCTGCTGAAGGAGGCCTGCCTGATCGACGGCGCCTGGGTGCAGGCCGCCTCGGGCGAGACGATCGCGGTGACCAACCCGGCCGACGGCTCGGTCGTGGGCCGCGTGCCGCATCTGGCGGCGGAGGAGATCCCCGCGGTGATCGCGGCCTCGGCCGTGGCGCAGCGGGCCTGGGCGGCGCTGCCGGCGAAGGAACGGGCGGCGAAGCTGCGCCGCTGGTTCGACCTGATGATCGAGAATGTCGACGACCTCGGGCTGATCATGACGCTCGAACAGGGCAAGCCGCTGGCCGAGGCGAAGGGCGAGATCGCCTATGCCGCCTCGTTCATCGAATGGTTCGCGGAAGAGGCGAAGCGGATCTACGGCGACACGATCCCGGCGCCGAAGGCCGACCAGCGGATCACCGTGATCCGTCAGCCGATCGGCGTGACGGCGGCGATCACGCCGTGGAACTTCCCGGCGGCGATGATCACCCGCAAGGCGGCGCCGGCGCTGGCGGCGGGCTGCTCGATGATCGTGCGGCCGGCGGATCTGACGCCCTTGTCGGCGCTGGCGCTTGGCGAGCTGGCGAACCGCGCGGGGATCCCGGCGGGGGTGCTGCAGATCGTGACCGGCTCGGCCTCCAAGATCGGCAAGGTGCTGACCGACAGCGACGTGGTGCGCAAGCTGTCCTTCACCGGCTCGACCGAGGTGGGGCGTCTGCTGATGGCGCAATGCGCGCCGACGATCAAGAAGATGAGCCTTGAGCTGGGCGGCAACGCGCCCTTCATCGTCTTCGACGACGCCGATCTGGATGCGGCGGTCGAGGGCGCGATGGCGTCGAAATACCGCAACGCCGGGCAGACCTGCGTCTGCGCCAACCGGATCTACGTGCAGCGCGGGGTCTATGACGCCTTCGCGGCGAAACTGCAGGCGAAAGTGGCGGCGCTGAAGGTCGGCGACGGCACCGAGCCCGGCACCGACATCGGCCCGATGATCGAGCCGAAGGCGCTCGACAAGGTCGAGGATCACATCCGCGACGCGCTGGAAAAGGGCGCCGCGCTGGTGCAGGGCGGCAAGCGCCTCGGCGGTCTGTTCTTCGAGCCCGCGATCCTGACCGGGGTGACGCCGGCGATGAAGGTGGCCAAGGAGGAAACCTTCGGCCCGCTCGCGCCGCTCTTCGCCTTCGACACCGAGGAAGAGGTCGTGGCCATGGCCAACGACACGATCTTCGGCCTCGCCGCCTATTTCTACACCCGCGACCACGCCCGCATGGTGCGCGTCTCGGAAGCGCTGGAATACGGCATGGTCGGCCACAACACCGGCCTGATCTCCAACGAAGTCGCCCCCTTCGGCGGCGTCAAGCAATCCGGCCTCGGGCGCGAAGGCTCGAAATACGGTATCGAGGAATACCTCGAAATCAAATACATCTGCAGCGCCATCTAGGCGCT
>NZ_SAUZ01000063.1 GCF_004022215.1 Paenirhodobacter populi | reverse complement strand
ACACCGCTGCAGGAAGCCCGGCCGGGACGGTGCGATCGCCCTTCGCCGCCATCGCCTGCGGCCTGTCATCGGAGCTCCGGCATCGTCGCCCTCGCGCCATGGGATCGTTGCCCGTAGGGGGGAGACTGCCCCGGCAGGCTCCCGTCCGCAGGACTAGAGCCCGGTCCCGATCAAATCGGGAGGCGCTATGACAGATCGACAGAAAGGAAGCCCAGAGCCGCCTTTCATCACCTCGCGCGTTCGGATGTGAGGACCATGCCTGCAATTCCGACGAACACGCAGGCTGTTGCCCGATTGAACGCTTTTCCATGCCGCGCCAGCCATGCGCTCATCCGCTTTGCGGTCAACGCCAGCGAAACCTCGTAGGCAAGCTGAAGGGCCGCGAACGTGCCCGCAAGGATTGAGAACTGCGCCAGAAGCGGCTCATCCGGGCGGATGAACTGCGGCAGGAAAGTCGCAAAGAAAATCAGCGCCTTTGGGTTAGAGACTGCAACGCCCAACCCCTCGGCAAACACCCTCTGGCGCTTCGGTAATACAAGCGCGGATTTTTCGGCCGAAGCGATGATCGAGGCAGGCGCCGACCATGTTTGCCATGCCAGAAAGAGCAGATAGGTTGCCCCCAGCCATTTCACCAGTGAGAACAGAGCTTCGGAAGCGAGCAGAATTGCCCCGAGGCCGGCCATTGACGCCGCTATCATCAGAAGAACGCCCGCCACGCTGCCAAGCGAAGTCCAGAAGGTTCGGCCCGGGCCGAAACGAACGGAATGATTGATGCAAAGCAACCCGTTCGGCCCCGGCGTCACGAGCAGCACAAGGCAAGCGACGACATAGACAAGATAAAGATCAAGGGACAAGACTTGGCTCCTGCATTTTCATTACGCCGCATACTATGATTCACGACCATTCTGCGGCAATGGCCGCTATGTGCGCTTGGCTGCCACTATCGGCGAGATCCAGAGCCACGGACGTAGCGCAGGCAGCCTCATCAACGATCAGAGCCAAAAGCGACCATTAGCTCACAAAATGTGCGGCGAGGCGATGTTTGCGCCGCAAATGTAGCGGCAAAATTCATGATTCTCCGCAAGCAACGCTTGCAAGTATAAAGTTGCCAAATATTTTGCGGACATGGATGAAATCGACCGCAAAATAATCGGCCTTCTCTCCTCGGATGCCCGGCGTTCGCTGGCTGACATCGGTGGCAGCGTTGGTCTGTCGCCTTCCAGCGTCAACGAGCGGATCCGCCGTCTGACCGCCTCGGGCGCAATCCGGCGGTTCACCGTCGAACTGGATCCATCCGCCATGGAGATGGAAGCCCTCGCCTTTGTCTGGGTGGCGCTGCGTGAAGATACCGATGAAGGCGCCTTCCGCAGCTTCGCCGCGAAGAATACCGCGATCCTCGAATGCCACCATGTCACCGGGGGCTGGTCCTATCTGGTCAAACTGCGTGTCCGCGCCATGCCGGAAGTCGAGGGCTTTCTGGCCGAACTCAAGGCGGAGAAGTTTCTGGGCCGCAGCGAGACGGTGATCGCCCTTTCATCCCCGGTCGCGGATGCCTTCGTGCAGAAGGCTGGTGGCTGATGGAGCCGATGCTGTTTGTCAAAAGCCTGCTCCTCGGGCTGGCCATCGCGGCCCCGCTCGGCCCCATCGGAGCGCTGTGCATCAACCGGACGCTTGAGCGCGGCATTGCCGCCGGTGTCGCCGGTGGCCTCGGTACGGCGCTGGCGGATGGAGTCTATGCCGCCCTTGCGGCCTTCGGCTTTGCGGCGTTCTCGGATGCCTTGGGCATGATCGATACGCCGCTGCGCCTGATCGGCGGCGCTTTCATGCTGTGGGTCGGCTGGAAAAGTATGGCGCCGAAGCCGCCCCGGACGGCGGCGAGTGTATCCACCCGCGACCTGCTTGGCACCACGGCGGCGACCTTCCTGCTGACGATCACCAATCCCATGACGATCCTGTCCTTCGCGGCGATCTTCGCGGGTCTCGGGTTGGCCTCGGGAACCGGGACCGCCGGTGCGGTTCTGGTCGTTGCCGGGGTGTTTGTCGGCTCGATGCTGTGGTGGTGCCTCCTCAGCGGCGGGGGCGCGCTCGCCCGGGATCGCCTGCCTGACGCCTTTGCGCTGTGGGTCTCGCGCCTGTCCGGCATCGTGCTGATTGGATTCGGCCTCTGGGCGGTGGTCTCGGCCGTTTTCTGAACCGCGATGGCAGCTTTGTCCGCAGAGCTGCCAAGCACAACCGGTCCAGCGCCTGAGTCGGATCGGGCGGGACGGTGCGATCGCCCTTCGCCGCCATCGCCTGCGGCCTGTCATCGGAGCTCCGGCATCGTCGCCCTCGCGCCATGGGATCGTAGCCCGTAGGGGGGAGACTGCTCTGGCAGGCTCCCGTCCGCAGGACCAGAGCCCGGTCCCGATCAAATCGGGAGGCGCTATGACACATCGACAGAAAGGAGCCGAGGCTGTGTGGAAACTCCGCTCTATGGTAGAGTTTGTAATGGCTGCGGGGGATCGAGATGTCGGGTTTCATCGAAGGCGTTGCGCGGGGGCAGACAGTTCTTTTTCCTGATCG
>NZ_SAUZ01000062.1 GCF_004022215.1 Paenirhodobacter populi | reverse complement strand
GCCTGGAACACATTCTTCGCCAGATCGAGCCCGACAGTGGTAATCTCCGACATGACCGCTCTCCTATGTGGATCCTTGCAGGCCCACCTTGGCACACAGATGCCGTCGGGGGGCGGTCACATCATCAGAGCCCATCTGCACAACGATCATAATCCCGCTGCTGGCCCGCAAAGATGGTCGCGATCTGGCCGCGACATATGCAATCGAGCCACTGGAGAATGCTGAATCGATGGAGGATGCGCGCCGGAGCATAAGAGGTATCTACCGTGGCCGGTCGATCATCCCCAAGGTCTGGTTCGAAGCGGCGTCACGCGCACTGGATCGTATCGCTACGGATCACCTTCCGCTTCGCGGCGCCAGTTTCTCTCCCGAGGAACTCGATCATCTTAATCGGGTAGACATCGCGATGCTATTTGGATGCGCGCTGACGAAAGACGGGAAGGACGAGCATTGGATGCTCCTCGGCAGCCTCATCGACCAGTGGGAGACACAAGAGACAGCGCCAAGTCTGCTAGGTGGCATCTCTATGCATTTTGGCCGCGACGACCATAACAGTTAAGACATCGCACTTGGCGGACAGTCCGTTAGCGTCAACTTTCTCGGGCTCCGGACCTCTGTAATGGGATCATCCAAGTCAAGCGCTTTTGCGCATGTGGGGTCAACCGTCGGACTGCGGTTTAGTCCCCAACCGGACCGTAACCGATCAGCATCACCGGAGGCGGCTGATCAGGTGGAACAGCAGCTGACCGCCTGACTGGGCGAAGGGCAGATAGCCCAGTTCGTCCAAGATGACGAAGTCGAGGCGCGTCAGGTTGATCAGAACGTCGGCTTCCGGGGATACGGCCTCGCAGCATAGGTCGAGGCCGAACGTCCACAAAGGGCCGGATCTGCCGCATGGGTGCCCACTGCTTACCCACGGGTTACCCACGGGCTTGTGGTCGAGCGTGTGCGATAAGGGCTGTCGCTCGACCTCGTTCGCGCACAAGAAAAAAGCCAGCAGAGCGACCTCTACCGGCTTCGAATTTCTTCACAGACGCAGATTTTCCAACAAAATGGACAATCCGCCGTCATTAATGGAAGATCTATCTGGCACTTGCCAAGTGCAACTTGGTGGAGCCAGGGGGAATCGAACCCCCGACCTCTTGAATGCCATTCAAGCGCTCTCCCAACTGAGCTATGGCCCCACCGGATCGTCGGCCCCATCGGTTGCCGCGACTGGCGCCTCTATACGGATGCTCCTGTGCCGGTGCAAGGGGGAAAATCACGATTTTCGCACTTGCCTGCCCGGGGTCGGATCGGCGTTCAGCGGCGGCGGATGACCACCGGGATCGTCGTGCGGGCGTAGCTGGCGGCAGGGTAGGGCGGCAGGCCATGCGTCTTGCGCCAGTAGCCCGTGCCGCCGCGCTTGATCCACAGGGGAAGGGCCATGGCCGCGCCGGCGATGAAGCCGCCGATATGCGCCAGATAGGCGACACCGGCTTCGCCTTGGGGGGCCAGCTCGCTGAGCAGCTGAAGGCTGAGCCAGATCCCCAGAACGACGAAGGCGGGAATCGTGAAGATCCGGAAGAAGATGATGAAGATGACGATCACATCCACCCGGGCGCGCGGGAACAGCAGCATGTAGCCGCCCATGACGGCGGCGATCGCGCCGGAGGCGCCGACCATGGGCACCTCGCTTGTCGGCATGACCGTGATCTGGGCTGCCGCGGCGCAGAGTCCGCCGAGAAGATAGAAGACCAGAAAGCCCAGAGGACCGAACTGATCTTCGAGATTGTCGCCGAAGACCCACAGGAACAGCATGTTCCCCGCGACATGCATCAGCCCGGCATGCAGGAACATATGGGTGAACAGCCCGTGTAGCCAGTAACCCTGGGTGACAAGATCCGGATAGAGCGCCCCGTAGACCCAGAGCGTTTCCATGTCGCCGCCCCAGGGCGCGGTCAGGACATAGAGAATCACATTGATCGCGATCAGCCCCCAGGTCACCCGGGGTGTGCGGGAAGACGGATTGTGGTCGCGGATCGGAAACATGCGGCAAAGGTCCCCGATCCGCGCGGCCCGGTCAAGCGGGCTACTTGCTTGCCTTCAGCACGACGTCACCCGCCGAATCGGTGAATTCCAGAACGCCGCCCGATTCCCGCAGGCCGGTCGTTTTCTCGATTGTCATGAGAAAGGCGGTTTCCGCCTGCATCTGCGGCTCGGGGCACATCATGCGGGTGCCGACGAGGGGGCCGATCTCGATCCGGCCATCCACGGTCTTCGCCGATCCGGTATAGCGGTTGCAGCCCGAGGAGCCGGCGATCGTTCCGGCGGCGGGACGCAGGATGGTGACCTTGACCTCTGCGGGAACCGGCGCGCCCGAGATGTCGGTGACGGTCCATTCGGTATCGGTGCCAAGCAATTCGAGCGGATCGCTGGGCGTTTCTGCCTTGCAGGCGCCGAGTGCCATGGTGGCCGCGGCGATCAGAAACAGGCGGTGCATGATGTCCTCCTTATGTCGTGCGTTGGCAAAGTGGGGCGGGCTGGCACCGGCGGCAAGGGCCAACCGTTCCTGCCTGATTTTCGGGCGGATCTGAAAAAATCGTATTTTTCTGAGAAATGGGGTTGCGGGTGATTTGGAGTTTCCGTAGATAGCCCCTCACCGAAGCGGCGCAGGTTGCTGAGGCGGGACGGCGGCGGTGACGCGGTTGGTTCTGGAG
>NZ_SAUZ01000061.1 GCF_004022215.1 Paenirhodobacter populi | reverse complement strand
CTATCTGGGCCTGAAGCTGGACGATCCGAGCTTCAACGCCCCGATCTACGCCAGCCTCTTCGATGACGAGGACGGCGATACCCACTCGCTGATCTGGTCCCGCCCGCAGCGCCGCGACGCAAACTGAACCACCAGATCACAGCCCCGCCCGGGAAAACCCGGGCGGGGCCCTCTCCATGCCGATGTTGTCATTATACGGAAGGGCAGGCCCTGGCATCCTTCCGACCGGGCTTCCCTTGCTCTGGCTGAATTTTGGTATTACCTGTGTGGTAATACAGGAGCAGCTCATGCGTATCACCAGCAAAGGCCAGGTTACGATCCCACAGGCGATCCGCGAGCAGGCGGGGTTTCTGCCCGGCACCGAAATCGAGTTCACCATCGGCGACGATGGGGTGGTGCGCGTCCTGCGCCGCCGCGACCAACCCGACAATCCTGCGCTGGCCGCGGCCATCGCGCAACTGCGTGGCAGAGCCGATACCGGCATGACGACCGAAAACATCATGGCCCTGACCCGTGGTGCGGATGAGAACTGACGGATGTCGCGTGTTCTGGTCGATGCCAATATCCTGATCGACATCGCGACCGACGACCCAAACTGGGGCACATGGTCTGCCGAGGCGCTGGCGCGCGCTGGCCGGGGCCAACAACTGGTGATCAACCCCCTGATCTATGCCGAAGTATCAGCTGCCTTCGCTCGCATCGAAGACCTCGATCAGCTTCTGCCTCCGAGCGTGTTTCAGCGCGAAGATCTGCCCTGGGAGGCAGGCTTTCTGGCCGGAAAGGCCTATCTCGGCTACAGACGTCGGGGCGGCGCGCGTACCTCGCCTCTCCCGGATTTCTATATCGGTGCCCATGCTGCTGTTCGCGATTACACGCTGCTGACACGGGATATCGCCCGTTACGCCACCTATTTCCCGACTGTGCAACTGATCACGCCCTGAAGCAGGTAGCCCACCTGGCACCGTGAGGTTCATGTTTGATACTAAGCCAGGCTGACGACGTACGTGCATCCCGCTGACGAGACAACGGCGACGATGAAGACGAAGCTGCCGGTTACTTGCAAAAAGCGCAGTACCGTTTTCTGCTCAAGCGCGGGGTATTCGCTTGTTGCTCCGATTTGATGCCATATCGTCCAGCCCACGTTTAAGGCGTCTGAGGTCGCGGCTGACAATCAGCTTATGTGCCAGTCCGACCGGCAGCATATACATGCGCCCGAAGGTGTTATGCGTGACGACGGATGCTGTAACCGTAAGCAATTGATCCGCTATCGAAAGGCAGATCATCACATCAAGATGCCGATCTCGTTCGGTCAGGACCAACATGTCCGGGGCGCTATGTTCCACAAGGAAAAAATCCAGCCGGTCACCCGCTTGCACGGACTCACGACGCCTGCCGGAAAACCCACCGATCCGCTTCACACCGAACAGCGAAGAAATCGCATCCCTCATCTTGAAAGCCAGGCGCATGAGCGGTCCCGGCTCGCCCGTCATGAGGTTCCAGGCTCCGATAGGGGTAATGGATTCAGGAAGCGAGACCGACCTGCTGTCATGATAATCGAGTTCAGGTAGCGGACGCAGGGTCAAAGCAGGTGATATAGGTGCCATGCATTGTCTTCCCGGAACAAACGAGCATGGCCGCAGCATAGATTGTCATGACGATGGCCGCTATGGACTCGGCGCGTCGATCTGGCCGCTTGCGTCCTGCCTGAGGCGCTGGACCGGTTGTGCTTGGTACCTCTGCGGACGAAACGGCCGGTCGCCTTTCTACAACGGTGGCAGACGGCGTTTGACGGAGGTTCCCTTGATCACCGCCGTGCTGGTGACGGCATGATGGGAAAGCGCCTCCAGCACCTCGTCCATCTCTTCGATGCTGCGCACCACCATGCGTGCGAGAAACGGATCGTCGCCGGTGATCTTGTCGCATTCAATGAACTCGGGACGCTCAGTAATCAGCTTCTCGACAAGGTGAAGCTTGCCCGGTAGCGGGCGGATGCGGACCATCGCCCTGATCTGGTAGCCGAGGGCGCGCGTGTCGATCTCGACGGTAAAAGCCCTGAGAATGCCCCGGTCTTCCAACCGTCTCAGCCGCTCGGCGACGCTTGGGGCCGACATCCCGACCAGCCGAGCCAGTTCGGCCAAGGGTTGGCGGGCGTCCTGACACAGAGCCTCAAGTAGACGCGCATCCGTGGCATCCAGAAGGGATGTTTCGGATCGAAGGTAATGAGTTGCGCTTTCCTTAGACATCATTGCATTCATGCATGAATTGCCTTCGATCCGCCATGCCAAATCTTTCCGATCCGAGGCAGATTGCGCGGGCACCTTCTATGATAAAGGACATCGAATGCTGGTCGGGATTCTGGCTGGCCTCGCAACCTGCGCGTTGTGGGGCTTGAGTTTTGTTGCGCCGCGCGCGGTCGAGCCATTCACCGCGCTTGATCTGACCATCGCCCGATATGGGATCTTCGGTCTGGTGTCGGCTCTCCTGATGATCCTGCCCCGATTTCGGCCGAAAGGGTTGTCCTGTGGGCAGTGGCTGCGCGGCATGCTGCTTGGCGGCGCAGGTTACATCGGATATTTCATCGCCGTTGCCCACGCCGTCAGGCTCGCTGGCCCGGCGATTCCGCCGCTGGTGATCGGGCTGATGCCGGTGGTTCTGGCGCTGATCGCCAACGCGCGGGACGCTGCGCTGAACTGGGCGAGGCTTCTGCCGCCGCTGATGCTGATCGGTGCCGGAGTGCTGATCGTCAACGCCAGCACGCTGAGGGCAGCAGACGCACCGCCGGAGGTCTTGCCGGGAATCTTGGCTGCGCTTCTCGCGCTGGCGATCTGGATCGTTTACGGGCTAGTCAACTCTGCCGTCATGACGGCACCGGATGCACCGGACGGTCTGCAATGGACAGTGGTTCAGGGACTCGGGGCTGGGGTCGGCAGTCTCTGCCTTCTGCCGCTCACCTCTCCGACCATTCCGCCTGAGGGGCATCTGACCGGCTTTATCCTGTGGGCGCTGGTGATGGGGCTCGCCGGATCGTGGCTGGCGACATGGTTCTGGGTGATAGCTTCGCACCGACTTCCGCTGGCCCTTGCCGCCCAATTGATCGTCGCCGAGACCGTGTTCGGCCTGACCTTCGGCTTCGCTTTCGAGGGTCGCGCGCCGTCGGTGGCCGAGGCCTTTGGGGCGTCGATACAGATTGTGGGCGTCTGTCTGGCGATCTGGGCGTTCCAGCATCGGAACCGGCAACGCGAATGACGGCTAAGGGCTTAGGCTGTGTGGAAACTCATCGCAGATGCCCTTTCACACTGTTTGGAGGATGTGGATGATCAGCTGCGGGGCGGATTTCTGCAGGACGCGGTTTGACCCCCTCTTTCAGGCCCTCACTGCCT
>NZ_SAUZ01000006.1 GCF_004022215.1 Paenirhodobacter populi | reverse complement strand
GGCCGGGGGCCAGCCCCCTCTTGGCCTGCGGCCAATTCACCCCCGGGATATTTGTGGAAACACGAAAGGGGAGAGGCGCTTTGGGTGGCGGTCAGGCCTTGGGGGCGGCCAGGGCGGCGCGGTCGGCCTGAAGATCGGAGGACAGGCTGGAGAAATCGCGCCCGGACGGCGCCTGGAACACGTTCAGGCCGAAATCCGGCAGGATCGCCAGAAGGTGGTCGAAGATGTCGGACTGGGTCGCCTCGAAATCCGCCAGCGCGGTGTTGCTGGTGAAGCAGTAGATCTCCAGCGGCAGACCGTCCGAGCCGGGCGCGAGCTGGCGCACCATCAGCAGCATGTCCTGCCGGATCGCGGCATGGTCGCGCAGGTAGTTTTCCACATAGGCGCGGAAGATGCCCAGATTGGTCATCCGCTTGCGGTTCGCGGGGATCGCCGCCGCCGGGCCGAGCCGGGCGTTCCATGCGTCGATTTCCTTCGTGCGCTCGGCGATGAAATCGGTCAGCCGCCGCAGATGCGAAAACTCCGCCCGTTCCGCATCGGTGAGGAAGCGCACCGTGTTCTGGTCGATGTAAAGCGCGCGCTGGATCCGGCGGCCGCCCGATTCCTGCATCCCGCGCCAGTTCTTGAAAGGTTCCGACACCAGCTTGCGCACCGGGAAGGTGGTGTAGGTATTGTCCCAGTTCCGCACCGTCACGGAATAGAGCGACAGTTCCCGCACCGTGCCGTTGGCGTTCATGGTGGGGATCTCGATCCAGTCGCCGACCCGGACGATATCGGTCGAGGAAATCTGGATCGAGGCGACCAGCGACAGCAGCGTGTCCTGAAACACCAGCAGCAGCACCGCCGTCAGCGCGCCGAGCCCGGACAGCAGGATCATCGGCGAACGGTCGAGGACCGCCGCCACCATCAGGATCGCCGCGATCACATAGACGACGATGATGGCGATCTGTACATAGCCCTTGACCGAACGCCCGGTGCCGTTCGCCCTTTGCTGCCAGAGCTTTTCGCCAAGCTTCAGCAGCGCCGTCAGCGCCAGCGCGAAGACGAGGATGTTGAACGCATTCGCCACGTTCCGCACGATCAGCGCGATGCCCGCGGGCAGCCCCGGCACCGCGTCGATCCAGCTGGCGATCACCATCGCGGGCGCGGCATTGGCAAGCCGCGCGATGACGCCCGATTTCACCAGATCGGGCCCGTTGATGAAGCTGAGCCCGGAGATGAGCCGGTTCAGGATCCGCACCAGCGCGACCTTGACGACGAAATTGACCACCACCGCCGCAAGGATCAGCGCGGTCAGCCAGAAGGCCGTTTCGACCACCGGATGGGACGCGATATAGGCCGCGAACAATCTCCGGATTTCGTCCATCTTCTCGTCGCTTCCGCTGGCTGTGACCGGCCCCGCGGTGCGGGGCCGTGGGTGCGGGGATCAGACCCCGGCGTAGATCTCGGCGATGCGGGCGATGGCGGCCTCGGCCGTCATTTCCTCGCTTTCGCCGGTGCGGCGCGAGGTCAGCTCGACGAGGTTCTTCGCCAGACCGCGCGGCCCCACGGTGATCCGCCACGGCAGGCCGATCAGGTCCATCGTGGCGAATTTCGCCCCCGCCCGTTCGTCGCGGTCGTCATAGAGCGGGTCGAAGCCCGCGGCCCGCAGCGCGCCATAGATCGCCTCGCAGGCGGTGTCGGTGGCGGCGTCGCCTTGTTTCAGGTTGACGATGCCGACATGGAAGGGGGTCACGCCCTCGGGCCAGATGATGCCCTTGTCGTCGTGGTTCGCCTCGATCAGCGCGCCGACGAGCCGGCTGACGCCGATCCCGTGCGAGCCCATTTCCACCGGGACCTTGGTGCCGTCGGGGGCGGTGACGGTGGCGCCCATCGCCGCGGAATATTTGGTGCCGAAGTAGAAGATCTGGCCCACTTCGATGCCACGGCCGACGCGGCGGCGTTCCTCGGGGATCTGGTCGAACAGCGCTTCGTCGTGGGTTTCGTCGGTGCGGGCATAGACGCTGGTGAATTCCTTGCAGATGTCCGCGACTTCCTCGCGGTTGTCGTAATCCACCTGACGGTCGCCCAGTTTCAGCTCCGCCACCGCCGCGTCATAGAAGACCTCGGATTCCCCGGTATTGGCGAGGACGAGGAATTCATGCGTGTTTTCCCCGCCGATCGGGCCGGAATCCGCCCGCATCGGGATCGCGGTCAGCCCCATCCGCTCATAGGTGCGCAGATAGCTGACCATGTGGCGGTTGTAGGCGTGCAGCGCATCTTCGCGGGTCAGGTCGAAGTTGTAGCCGTCCTTCATCAGGAATTCGCGCCCGCGCATGACCCCGAAACGGGGGCGGACCTCGTCGCGGAACTTCCACTGGATGTGATACAGCGTCAGCGGCAGTTCCTTGTAGGAGGACACATGCGCGCGGAAGATGTCGGTGATCATCTCCTCGTTCGTGGGACCGTAGAGCATTTCGCGGTCGTGCCGGTCCTTGAAGCGCAGCATTTCCGGGCCGTAGGCATCGTAGCGGCCCGACTCGCGCCACAGATCGGCGGATTGCAGCGTCGGCATCAGCAGCGGGATATGCCCGGCGCGCTGCTGTTCCTCATGCACGATCTGTTCCAGCCGCCGCAGCACCTTGAACCCCAGCGGCAGCCAGGCATAGATCCCCGCGGCCTCCTGCTTGATCATCCCCGCGCGCAGCATCAGCCGGTGCGAGGCGATCTGCGCCTCGGCGGGGTTTTCCTTGAGAACGGGGAGGAAGTAGCGGGAAAGGCGCATGGGGCGGATCCGATGTCTGGTTTTCGGGTTGACGAATGGCCTAGAGGAAATGGGCCGTCCGGGCAAGCGTCGTCGAGGGGCCGGATGCGCATGATGGCCCTTGCCGACGCCCGGGGAACGGCGCAGTCTGCCGCCATACGGAGGACCAGATGACCCAGACACTCTTTCCCCCGCCCGAGCTGCCGGTCGTTCCGGTGAAGGGCGAAACCGCCGGTTTCCCGCTGCGGCGCATCTTCTGCGTCGGGCGCAACTATGCCGCCCATGCCGCCGAAATGGGCGCGCAGGTGGAACGCGAGGCGCCGTTCTACTTCACCAAATCCGCCTTTGCCTATGTGGCCAGCGGCGAAACCGTGCCCTATGCGCCGGGAACGGGCGACCTGCATTATGAAATGGAGCTGGCCATCGCCATCGGCGCGCCGGTCTTTCGCGCCACGCCGGCCGAGGCGGAGCAGGCGATCTACGGCTATTGCTGCGCGCTCGACATGACGCGGCGCGACCTGCAGGCGCAGTTCAAGGAAAAGCGGCTGTCCTGGGATCTCGGCAAGGATTTCGAGAATTCCGCAGTCGTCGCGCCGATCACCAAGGCCGCGGATTTCGGCGCCGTCGCGGGCCAGCGCATCCATCTGGAGGTGGATGGCGCGAGCCGTCAGGATTCCCACCTGTCCGACATGGTGTGGAAGGTCGGCGAGCTTGTGTCCCACCTGTCGCATTACTACCACCTGGCGCCCGGCGACCTGATCCTGACCGGCACGCCCTCGGGCGTCGGCCCGGTCGTGGCGGGGAATGTGCTGACCGGGGGCATCGACGGGCTCGACCCGATCGAGCTGACCATCGCGCCGGCCGAATAGGCGCACTCAGGCGTGATGGAGCCTGTGCCCGGATGGTCTTGACCTTCGGGTGCGGGCAGGCCAGCTTTCGCCGACTTCAAGGAGCCGGTCCATGGCCACACGCACAGCGCCCTTTTCCGCATTCGAATTCATGATCGCCTGGCGCTATCTGCGCGCCCGGCGGGCCGAGGGCGGCGTTTCCGTCATGACCTGGATCAGCCTGATCGGCATCACGCTTGGCGTGGCGGCGCTGATCATCACGCTGGCGGTCCGGTCCGGGTTCCGGGCGGAATTCGTCGACACGATCCTTGGCTCCAACGCGCATGTCACCGTCTATTCCGCGCCAGAGGAGGTCGTGCCCGACAGCGGCATCTATTCCTCGCTGATGCGCGACTATGCCGAACGGGCGGAGCGGATCCGCGCGATCCCCGGCGTGACCAGCGCGGCGCCGCTGATCCGCGGGCAGGTGATGGCGACATTCAATGACCGCTCCAACGTGGCCGAGGTCTACGGCATGGCGCTCGATGACCTGAAGGCCATTCCCCGCGTCGCGGACCCCAAGACCGGGCGCGGCGACATCGACGGCTTCGACGGCGGCATCGCGATGGGCTCGGAACTCGCGCGTGAACTGGGCGTGGGGCTGGGCGACCGGGTGCGGCTGATGTCGCCGAACGGGGCGAAGACGCCCATCGGCACCAGCCCGCGGGTGAATGCCTACGAGGTCGTCTATATCTTCACCGCCGGGCGGTGGGATATCGACAAGACCCGCGTCTATATGCCCTTCGCCGAGGCGCAGAGCTATTTCAACCGCGAAGGCGGCGCGGATGAGATCGCCGTCGACGTGACCGACCCGGAACGGGTGGACGACTGGATGCCGCAGATTCTGGACGCGGGCGGGCCGGGGACGATGCTGTGGACATGGCGCGACGCCTCGGGCAGTTTCCTGCGCGCGCTCGATATCGAGGACAACGTGATGTTCGTGATCCTCTCGGTGCTGGTGCTGATCGCGACGATGAACATCACCTCGGGGCTGATCATGCTGGTGAAGAACAAGGGCCGCGACATCGGCATCCTGCGCACCATGGGCCTGACCGAGGGATCGGTGATGCGGGTGTTCTTTCTGTGCGGGGCCTTCACCGGGGTCCTCGGCACCGCGATGGGTGTGGGGATCGGGGTGGTCTTTTCGCTCTATATCGATCAGGTCATGTCCTTCGTGAACTGGCTGAACGGCGGCGGGGCGTGGGATCCGTCGATCCGCGGCATCTACGCGCTGCCCGCCAAGCTGCAGCCCTGGGACGTGGCCAAGGCGGTGATGCTGGCGCTTGGGCTGAGCTTCATCGTCACCATCTTCCCGGCCCGCCGCGCGGCCCGCATGAACCCGGTGGAGGCGCTGCGCTATGAATGACGTGCTGGTGCTGGAAAAGCTGGAAAAGTCCTACAATCGCGGCCAGCCGGGCGAGATTCAGGTGTTGCGCGGCATCGATCTGACCATCCCGCGCGGACAGGTGACGGCGCTGGTCGCGCCCTCGGGCGCCGGGAAATCGACGCTTCTTCATATCGCCGGGCTGCTGGATACGCCCGATGCCGGCCGGGTGCTGGTGAACGGCGCCGACCTGACCGGCGCGCCCGACCGCCGCCGGACCGAGGCACGCCGGAACGAGCTGGGTTTCGTCTACCAGTTCCACCACCTGCTGCCGGAATTCACCGCCGAGGAAAACGTCATCCTGCCGCAACTGGCGAATGGCGTGTCGCGCGCGCAGGCGCGGGAACGGGCGCGGGCGCTGCTGGCGCGGGTGGGCCTGCAGGACCGGGTGACGCACCGGCCCTCGGCCCTGTCGGGGGGGGAACAGCAGCGGGTGGCCTTCTGCCGCGCGCTGGCGAACGGGCCGAGCCTGTTGCTGGCGGACGAGCCGACCGGGAACCTCGACCCCGCGACCTCGGACACGGTGTTTTCGGTGCTGATGGATCTGGTGCGCGAAACCGGCCTGTCGGCGCTGATCGCGACGCATAACCTGGACCTCGCCGCGCGGATGGACCGCGTGCTGCGGCTGGAGGCCGGACAACTGACGGAGAGCGCATGATCCTTTACGGCATTCCCACCTGCGATACCTGCCGCAAGGCGAAGAAGGCGCTGGAAGCCGCGGGGCAGGCGGTGACCTTCCGCGACGTGCGGGCCGAGCCGCTGACCTCGGATGAGATCGGGACGTTTCTGGCGGCTTTCGGTGACCGGCTGGTCAACCGCGCCTCGACCACCTGGCGCGGGTTGTCGGAGACGGAACGGGCCGAGACGCCCGAAGCCCTGCTGGCCGCCCATCCCGCGCTGATGAAACGCCCGATCTTGCAATCGGGCGACCGGCTCACGCTTGGCTGGGATGCGAAGACGCAGGCCGAGTGGCTTTAGGCGGGTTCCAGAACCGCGATCCCGGGCGTGGGCGGATAAGGAGAGAGGGGGCCAGCCCCCTCGCGCGTTCCGCGCTCACCCCCGGGATATTTATGGAAAGATGAATGGCAGACAGGCCGTTCGGTGACTTTTGAAAGACGCAGCAGCGAACAGCACCCGTCTGTCGGGCATCTCACAAGCTTCAGGCGCCGGCCTCAGAGCAGTTTCAGATCACCGGCCGAGGAACGCCCGTCGCGACCGGAAATCAGCTCGAAGCTGACTTTCTGGTTGTCGGCAAGCGACTTCAGCCCGGCGCGTTCGACGGCCGAGATATGGACGAACACGTCCTTGCCGCCGTCATCGGGGGCGATGAACCCGTATCCCTTGGTGGTGTTGAACCATTTGACCGTTCCGGTTGGCATGACACTTCCTCCTTCAAGTCCTCCCGGGGCGTAATCGCCGCCGAGCCGTGCAGCCAGGTCTTTCTAGTCTTCCGGCTGCCCCGTTGAAGGGAGCGGTAGGAAAGTCTGCGTTCACACCTGAAAGCGTGCCACAGCAAAGCGAGAAATCAATAAAAAAAGGCGTGAAAGGAAGCGACCTTTCACGCCGGGGCCAATTTTGACCGATTTTTTCGCTCAGGCGCGCCTATCGCAGATCGGGCGGCAGCGACTCCGCCGAAAGCTGGTCGAGAATCGAGTCCAGCGCCACCGTCTCCGTCCGGGTTTCGCCGAGGCGGCGGACCGAAACGGTCTTGTCGCCGACCTCCTTCTGCCCGATGGCGAAGATGTAGGGCACTTTCGACAGCGAATGTTCCCGCACCTTGTAGTTGATCTTTTCGTTGCGGATGTCGGCCTCGGCGCGCAGGCCGCGGGCCTGCAACTGCCGCACGACCTCAAGCACATAGCCATCCGCATCCGAGACGATCGAGGCCACCACCACCTGACGCGGCGCGAGCCACAGCGGCAGCTTGCCCGCATGGCTTTCGATCAGGATGCCGATGAAGCGCTCGAACGAGCCGAGGCAGGCGCGGTGCAGCATCACCGGGCGGTGGCGGTTGCCGTCCTGCCCGATATAGCTGGCGTCCAGCCGTTCGGGCAGGTTCGGGTCCACCTGCAGGGTGCCGCATTGCCAGTCCCGCCCGATCGCGTCGGTCAGCACGAATTCCAGCTTCGGCCCGTAGAAGGCGCCTTCGCCTTCCTGAAGCTCGAAATCATAGCCCGCGTGCTTGCAGGCGTTGCCGAGCGCGGCCTCGACCCGGTCCCAGCTTTCCTCGGACCCGATCCGCTTTTCCGGCCGGGTGGACAGCTTGATCCGCCAGTCGGTGAAGCCGAGATCGGCATAGACTTGCGCCAGCAGTTCGATGAACTTCCGCGTTTCGTCCTCGATCTGGTCATCGGTGCAGAAGATATGCGCATCGTCCTGCGTGAAGCCGCGCACCCGCATGATCCCGTGCAGCGCGCCCGAGGGTTCATAGCGCGCGCAGGAGCCGAATTCCGCCATGCGGAGCGGCAGGTCGCGGTAGCTCTTGATGCCCTGATTGAAGATCTGCACATGGCAGGGGCAGTTCATCGGCTTCAGCGCGTTGATGACCTTTTCCTTGGCGCCTTCCTCGTCGACCTCGACGATGAACATGTTCTCGCGGTAGTTCGCCCAGTGGCCGGACTGTTCCCACAGCTTGCGGTTCACCACCTGCGGGGTGTTCACCTCGACATAGCCATCGGCGCGCTGGCGGCGGCGCATGTAGTCCTGCAGCGTCGTGTAGATGGTCCAGCCGTTCGGATGCCAGAAGATCTGGCCCGGCGCCTCTTCCTGCATGTGGAACAGGTCCATTTCGCGGCCCAGCTTGCGGTGGTCGCGCTTGGCGGCCTCTTCCAGCATGGTCATATGGGCCTTGAGGTCGTCGCGCGTGCGGAAGGCGATGCCGTAGATCCGTTGCAGCATCGGGCGCGAGGCATCGCCGAGCCAATAGGCCCCCGCCACATGCGTCAGCTTGAAGGCGTCGGCGGGCACCTGACCCGTCGATTGCAGATGCGGGCCGCGGCACAGATCCTGCCAGTAGCCGTGCCAGTACATCCGCAGGGGTTCCCCCTCGGGGATGCGGTTGACCAGCTCGACCTTGTAGGGCTCGTTGCGGTCCTCGTAATATTTCAGGGCGCGGTCGCGGTCCCATATCTCGGTGCGGACGGGATCGCGGGCGTTGATGATCTTCTTCATCTGCGCCTCGATCGCGCCCAGATCCTCGGGCGTGAAGGGCTCGGCCCGGTCGAAGTCGTAGAACCAGCCGTAGTCGCGCACCGGCCCGATGGTGACCTTGACGTCGGGCCACAGCTCCTGCACCGCGCGCGCCATGATATGGGCGAGGTCGTGGCGGATCAGTTCCAGCGCCGGCACCTGATCCTTCATCGTGTTGATGGAAATCCGCGCGTCCTGCGTGATCGGCCATTGCAGGTCCCAGTGATGGCCGTCGACCTGCGCCGAGATCGCCGCCTTCGCCAGCGATTTCGAGATCGATTCGGCGACCTCGCCGGCCGTCACGCCTGCGGGATAGTCGCGTTTGTTGCCATCGGGAAAGGTAAGTGTGATCTGGGACATGTCGTCCTCCTCGTCGTTTTGGCGCCCACGGAACGCCCGGCTGCGGGTTATGATGGCGGGTGGTATGCCCCCGCGCCGCAGCCAAGTCAACGGGGCGGAATGGCGGTGTTTTACGGTGTTGCATTAGGGCTTTGTTAACCACACGCACGTCCAATGCGGCCATGAACCGTATCCTATTCGCCCTTCTCGCCCTCGGGCTGGCCACGCAGACCGCCACCGCCGGTCCCTGGCCGCGCACGCCGGGCGATCTGTTCCTGACCTTCGGGCGCGAGATCCGCGACAGCGGCGCCTGGGAATCGGTCTATGCGGAATACGGGATTTCCGAACGCATGACCTTCGTGCTCGACGCCGGGCAGTCGAAGGAGGGGGGCTGGCTTGGCTATGCCGCGCTGCGGATGCCGGTATGGGATTCGGGTGCGCAGCGCGTGGCGATGAGCTTTGGCTTCGGGCTCGAACATTCGAAATATGACGCGCTGACGCCGGAAATGGCGCTGGCGCCGCTGGCTGCGAAGGGGCTGATCTCCGCCGACGGGGCGACCTACGCCATGCTGCAGACCGCGATTGGCTGGGGCATGGGCTTCGACACGGCGCTTGGCGGCGGCTGGTCGACGGTCGATGCCACGCTGCGCCGTGCCGTTTCGGACGACCGCGAACAACGCAAGCTCGACGCGGCCGTCGGGCTGAACCTGCGCGAAACGCGGGCGGTCTTCGGTCAGGTCCAGTATTCCGATCCGCGCGTGATCGACCCGCAGATCCGGGTGGGTGCCGGCTGGGTGGAGAAATTCGGCCAGATCTCGGTCGAGGCGGGGGTGGGCAAGCATCTGCGCCACGACAAGGATACGGATCTGAAGCTGGGCCTCTGGCTGGAGTTCTGACGCCGGCGGCCCGATTGCGGCGCCGCGGCGGGCGGGTTAGGGTGCCCCAACCCGGAGGACGCCATGACAGATTTCATCACCACGCCGGAAGGCCGCCGCATCGCCGTCAGTCGACAGGAGGGGCAGGGGCCGGGGATCGTGTTCCTGCATGGGCTGAAATCCGACATGGAAGGGACCAAGGCCGTCGAACTCGCCCAATGGGCGCGGGCGCGCGGGCAGGCCTTCCTGCGCTACGACTGCTCGGGCCACGGCAAGTCGGATGGCCGGTTCGAGGATGGCGCCATCGGCGACTGGTTCGAGGATGCCCGTGCCGCGATCCGCGCCTGCACCACGGGGCCGCAGGTGCTGGTCGGATCCTCGATGGGCGGCTGGCTCGCCCTGCTGCTGGCACGCGAGAACCCGGAACTGGTGGCCGGGCTCGTCACCATCGCCGCCGCGCCGGATTTCACCGAGGATGGCTTCTGGGCCGGTTTCAGCCCCATCCAGCGCGCGGCATTGGAGGCGCAGGGATATGTCGATCTGCCCTCGGAATACGGCGAACCCTACCGCATCTCCCGCCGCCTGATCGAGAAAGGGCGTGACCGGCTGGTCCTGCGCAGCCCGTTGCGCCTGCGCTTCCCGGTGCGGCTGTTGCAGGGCACGGCGGATACCTCGGTGCCCGTGGCGACCGCACTGCGCCTGTTCGACCATGCCGAGGGCGACGACATCCGGCTGACGCTGGTGAAGGGGGCGGATCACCGCTTTTCCACGCCGGACAATCTGGCCCAGATCGAGGCCGCGGTGGCTGAGGTGCTCGCCCGCATCGGCTGACGCGCGAAAGGGGTTTCACCCGGCGGGGGTCTGCGGATATTAGAACCCGATGCGCCAATTCTGCGAGGATAGAGAATGTCGGCCGACCCTCTGGTCTTCCTTCCCGGCTTCATGTGCGACGCTCGGCTGTTCTGGCACCAGATCGTGCATTTCTCGGCCGAGCGCGTGGTGATCACCGCGCCGCTCGAAGGCGACACGATCGAAGAGATGGCGGATACCATCCTGCCGCGCCTGCCGGAACGGTTCACGCTGGTCGGCCACTGGCTCGGCGGCGTCGTGGCGATGGAGATCCTGCGCCGCGTCCCGCACCGGGTGGCGGAAGTCGTGCTGGTCGATGTCTCCGCGCTGGCCGAAAGCAGCCAGTTCGCCTCGCAGCGCGAGGACCGGATCATCAAGGCGTTGAGCAACCGGATGGACGAAGCCGTGCTGGAAGAGGTGCCCGCCTCCACCCTCGGCCCCGGAGAGGGGGCGCTGACCGCGCAGGCGATGATGCTGGAAATGGCCTCGGCGCTCGGCCCTGATACCTTCGCGCGGCAATCGCGGGCGCTGATGCGGCGGCCTGACCTGCAACGCGCGTTGCGCTCCGCCCGGCAACGTGCCCTGCTGATCTGCGGCGAGTTCGACACGATCTGCCCGCCGCGCCGCCACGAGATCCTGTGCGAACTGATGCGGATGGCGGAATTCCGGCTGATCCGCGGCGCCGGCCACCTCGCCCCGATCGAGGCGCCGGACGAGGTCACCCGGATCATGGCGAAATGGTTCGCCGTCGGCCGCAAGGCGCTGGAAGACTGACCCCGGTTCAGCCGAGCCTGTGTGAGAAAGACGCTGGAGGATTTCATCCTATCGACCGGCCAAACATGAAGATCCCATGCAAATCCGCGCTGTCCTGATGGTCAATTGGGGACGTTTCTTTTCCGACCATGCCGCAGATGCGAGTTTTCACGCAGCCTCGGCCGAGGCTGTATCGAAACCCGGTTCTGGCGACACACCGGAGAATGCGGTTCTCCACAGCCACATTGGCGCGCCTGCGGCTGGTTTCGCGAGGGAATTTCGTTCCACATCGCTGTCATGAGGGCGAGGCCCACGCAGCCTCGGCCCCTTCCTCCCATCATCTTTCCTTAAATATCCCGGGGGTGAATTTGCCGTCAGGCAAAGAGGGGGCTGGCCCCCTCTGCTCCCTCTCCGCCTGCGCGCGGGCCCCGGGTCAGACCTTCGGCAGGATATGATCGCGCGTCAGCGGGGCCAGAGGCAGCGCCCCCGGCGCCTTCGGGTCGATCCAGCGGATCTCCTCGATCTCGGCGGCGGGGGAGAGTGGCATGTCCGCCACCTCCAGCCGGAAGATTTCCGCGATCACGACATGGTCCGGCTCATTCGCGGCGGGGGCCTCGAACCGCCCGACGAAGCGGGCCGCGTCGGGCGCGATGGTCAGGTTCAGCTCTTCGCCCAACTCGCGCGCCAGCGCCTCGGCCGGGGTTTCGCCCGCGTCGATCTTGCCGCCCGCCTGCATGAAGGCGGTGGCGCCCCGTTTGCGCACCAGGAGCGCGCGGCCATCCGGCCGGGTGATGATGGCGGAGGCGATGTGGATCGTGTTCACGCCAGCTATTTCACGCGCCGCGGGGCAGCGCGGCGACACCCGTGCGCGCCACGTCGCTGAGACCGAGCGGCCGCATCAGTTCGGCGAAGGCGTCGATCTTCTCCGGCGTGCCGGTGATCTCGAAGACGAAACTCTCCAGCGTCGAATCGACCACATTGGCGCGGAAGATATCGGCCAGACGCAGGGCCTCGACCCGCTTGTCGCCGGTGCCGTTGACCTTGAACAGCGCCAGTTCCCGCTCGACCGCGGTGCTTTCGACGGTCAGGTCGATCACCTGATGCACCGGCACGATGCGGCCAAGCTGCGCCTTGATCTGGTCGACCACCGCCTGCGTGCCGCGCGTCACCACGGTGATGCGGCTCCGGTGGCCCTTATGGTCGATCTCGGCCACGGTGAGGCTGTCGATGTTGTAGCCCCGGCCCGAGAACAGCCCGATCACGCGGGCAAGCACGCCCGCCTCGTTGTCCACCAGCACGGCGAGGGTATGGGACCGCTCCAATTCCGGGTGGTAGTCCTTGAGGTCATAGGCCGAATGCGAGGTCGAGCCCTTCTTGATGTTCAGTGCGGACATGGTTCCCCCTAGACCAGCGCGGCGCCGGATTTGAACGCCTCGGCATCGGCCGAGAGCAGCATTTCGTTATGCGGCTTGCCCGAGGGAATCATCGGGAAGCAGTTCTCGTGCTTTTCCACGAGGCAGTCGAACAGCACCGGGCCGTCGTGCTCGATCATCTCCATGATCGCGTCGTCGAGGCTCTTCGGGTCCGAACAGATGATCCCCTTCCAGCCGAAGGCCTCGGCCAGCTTGACGAAATCGGGCAGCGATTGCGACCAGCTTTGCGAATACCGCTCGCCATGCAGCAGTTGCTGCCATTGCCGCACCATGCCAAGGCGCTCGTTGTTCAGGATGAACTGCTTCACCGGGGCCTTGAACTGCGTCGCGGTGCCCATTTCCTGCATGTTCATCAGCCACGAGGCCTCGCCTGCGACATTGATCACCAGCGCATCGGGATGGGCGATCTGCACCCCGATCGAGGCCGGGAAGCCATAGCCCATCGTGCCCAGCCCGCCCGAGGTCATCCAGCGGTTCGGCTTGTCGAAATGCAGGTATTGCGCGGCCCACATCTGGTGCTGGCCGACCTCGGTGGTGATGTAGCGGTCGCGGCCGCGGGTCAGCGCCTCCAGCCGTTCCAGCGCATATTGCGGCTTGATGGTCTTGTCCGAGCCGGAATAGGCGAGGCAGTTCACCTTCTTCCAGCCGTTGATCCGGGACCACCATTTCGCCACCGCCGCCTGATTGGTCCTGCGCCCGCGCGATTTCCAGATCTTCAGCGCGTCTTCCAGCACATGGCCCACATCGCCGATGATCGGCAGATCGACACGGATGATCTTGTTGATCGAGGAGGCGTCGATGTCGACATGCACCTTGGTCGATTTCGGCGAGAAGTCCGACACGCGCCCGGTGATCCGGTCGTCGAACCGCGCGCCGAGGTTGATCATCAGGTCGCAGTCGTGCATCGCCAGATTGGCCTCATACAGCCCGTGCATCCCCAGCATGCCCAGCCAGTTCTTGCCCGAGGCCGGATAGGCGCCCAGCCCCATCAGCGTCGAGGTGATCGGAAAGCCCGTCGCATCCACCAGTTCCGTCAGCAGCTGCGCCGCCGCCGGGCCGGAGTTGATCACGCCGCCGCCGGTGTAGAACACCGGGCGCTCGGCCGTCTCGATCAGCTCGACCAGCTTCGTGATGGCCTCGATATCGCCCTTCACGCGGGGCTGGTAATGGCTGACCTTCGCGGTCTTCGGCCCGTGATAGGTGCCGGTCGCGAATTGCACATCCTTCGGCAGGTCGATCAGCACCGGGCCGGGGCGGCCCGAGGTCGCCACATGAAACGCCTGATGGATGGTTTCCGCCAGCCGGTCGGGTTCCTTCACCAGCCAGTTGTGCTTGGTGCAGGGGCGGGTGATGCCCACGGTATCCGCCTCCTGAAAGGCATCTGTGCCGATCATGAAGGTCGGCACCTGACCCGAGAACACCACCAGCGGGATGGAATCCATCAGCGCATCGGTCAGCCCGGTCACCGCATTGGTCGCGCCGGGGCCAGAGGTCACCAGCACCACCCCCGGCTTGCCGGTCGAGCGCGCGTAGCCCTCGGCCATATGGACGGCCGCCTGTTCGTGGCGGACGAGGACGTGGCGGATGTCGTTTTGCTGGAAGATCTCGTCATAGATCGGCAGCACCGCCCCGCCCGGATAGCCGAAGATCGTATCGACCCCCTGATCGCGGAGCGCCTGCAACACCATCCTTGCGCCGGTCATCTGCTGTGACATCGGTTTCTCCATTCCCCTCGGCCGTCCTTCGGGTTTCGGCCATCCTCGTGATCGCAACAAAAAGCCCCCGCTTTTCGGGCGGGGGCGCATGGGAACCATCATGGTCAAACCGTTACCGGCCCATGCGCCTTTCACCTACGACGATAATAAGCGACAGCATCGCGTATCCCTTTCCTTGCGTTGGGCCGGACATTAGGAGCGCCGGATCGGGCCGTCAATGCCGAAAACAAAAATAATATGTCGTGATCGGCCTGAAACGGTTTCAAAAGTTGCGCCGTTTGGCTATGGGAGGGACATATCGTGGAATCAACCCGTCCAACGGCGGGTTTGCGGCGATCGCGGCCGGGCCTCCCCCCACCGCGCGCGCCGCGCAAATCGGGTCGAAGGGCGCGCGGCGCATCTTGACCCCCGGAAGGAAACTGGTCAGAATGTTTGACCCAAATCCCAAAAATCTTGACCTCCCCCGCAAGACCCGCCAAGGAGCGCGGATCGCTCCGATTCGGAGCCTCAACCGTTCAGGGGAGGACGTCTGATGGGCGCGCTGCTTGCCCTTTCAGGTCTGATCGACCGCATCAACGAGACGATCGGCAAGGCCGTCTCCTGGCTCATTCTCGTCGCCGTGCTGGTCAGCGCGGGGAATGCGATCGTGCGCAAGGTGTTCAACACCTCGTCGAACGCATGGCTGGAACTGCAATGGTATCTGTTCGGCGCGGCCTTCATGTTCGCCGCCGCCTATACGCTGAAGCAGAACGAACATATCCGCATCGATCTGGTCTATGCGGCGCTGTCGCGGCGCAAGCAGCACTGGATCGACCTGATCGGCCATGTGTTCTTCCTGATGCCGATGACGATCCTGATGATCTGGCTGCTGATCCCCTATGTCTCGCTGTCCTGGCGTTCGGGCGAGATGTCGACCAATTCGGGCGGGCTGATCCTGTGGCCGGCCAAGGCCATTCTGCTGGCGGGGTTCGTCTCGCTTGCCGCGCAGGGGCTGTCCGAGATCGTCAAGAAGATCGCCGTCATCCGCGGCCTGATCCCGGATCCCTTCCCGCCGGGGGATGACCCGCCCGTGGACCCCGCCCTGAAAGAGGAGGTCCGCTGATGATGGAGCTCATCGCGCAGAACATGGCGCCGATCATGTTCGCCTCGCTGATCCTGTTTTTGCTGTTCGGCTATCCCGTCGCCTTCGCGCTGGCGGCGAACGGGCTGCTGTTCTTCTTCATCGGGGTGGAGCTTGCGCCGCTTTCGAACGGCACCATCAACCTGAGCTGGCCTTTGCTGAGCGCCATGCCCGACCGGGTCTGGGGGGTGATGTCGAACGACACATTGCTTGCCGTGCCCTTCTTCACCTTCATGGGCATCGTGCTGGAGAAATCCGGCATGGCCGAGGATCTGCTCGACACCATCGGCCAGCTATTCGGCCCGGTGCGGGGCGGTCTGGCCTATGCGGTGGTCATCGTCGGCGCGCTGCTGGCGGCGACGACGGGGGTGGTTGCGGCCTCGGTCATCGCGATGGGGCTGATCTCGCTGCCGATCATGTTGCGCTACGGCTATGACCGCAAGCTGTCGACGGGGGTGATCGCGGCCTCGGGAACGCTGGCGCAGATCATTCCGCCGTCGCTGGTGCTGATCGTGCTGGCGGACCAGCTCGGCCGTTCGGCCGGGGACATGTTCCAGGGCGCGCTGATCCCGTCGATGGTGCTGACCGGCGCCTATATCGTCTATGTGATGATCCTGTCCTTCCTGCGCCCGGCCCAGATGCCCGCGCTGCCGAAGGAGGCACGGACGCTCGGCTCCGGGCTCACCTCGCTGGTCGTGGTGCTGGCCTTCGGTGTGGCGGTGTTCTTCCTTGCCGAGGACATGATCGACAAGAACCACGGCCGCAATTCGATGATGCTGGCGGCGACGATCGCGGTGATCGCCTGCTATGTGGTCGCGCTGATCGACCGGCATTTCAAGCTGAACCGGATGTCGCGTCTGGCGCAGCAGGTGGTGATCGTGCTGATCCCGCCGCTGGCGCTGGTGTTCCTGGTGCTGGGCACGATCTTCCTTGGCATCGCCACGCCGACCGAGGGTGGCGCGATGGGCGCCGTGGGCGCGCTGGTGCTGGCGCTGGCCAAGGGGCGGCTGAGCTATCAGGTCGTGCGCGACGCGCTGGCCTCGACCACGCGGCTGTCGGCCTTCGTGATGTTCATTCTGATCGGGGCGCGGTTCTTCTCGCTGACCTTCTACGGGGTGAACGGGCATCTGTGGGTCGAGCATCTGCTGACCTCGCTGCCGGGGGGCGAAACGGGCTTCCTGATCGTCGTGGCGCTGCTGGTGTTCTTCCTCGCCTTCTTCCTCGACTATTTCGAGCTCGCGTTCATCATCGTGCCGCTGCTTGCACCGGCGGCCGAGGCGATGGGGATCGACCTGATCTGGTTCGGGGTGATTCTGGCGGTGATGATGCAGACCTCGTTCATGCACCCGCCGTTCGGTTTCGCGCTGTTCTTCCTGCGCTCCGTCGCGCCCAAGGTGCCCTATCTGGACCGGGTGACCGGGCAGAAGATCGCGCCGGTCAAGACGACCGAGATCTACTGGGGCGCGATTCCGTTCCTGTGCATCCAGCTGCTGATGGTGCTGGCGGTGATCGCCTTCCCGCAGATGGTGATGCACTACAAGGGCGCGCCGATCGATGCCTCGAAGGTCGAGATGCGGCTGCCGGACATGCCCGGGCTGGGCGGTCTTGGCGGGGGCGGCCTCGGCCTGCCGCCGCTGGGTGGGGCGCCGGATGCGGGGGGCGGGCTTGGCCTGCCGCCTCTGGGCGCGCCCGGCACGGCCCCGGATCTGGGGGCGCCGCCTGCGATGCCGGATCTGAGCACGCCGCCCACCTTGTCGAACTGAGACGCGGCGGCCTTCGGGCCGCTGCCCCCGGAATGAAGAAACGCGCCCCATGGGGCGCGTTTTCATTTGGCGGTGGCGATCCGGTTCAGGCGGCGCGGCGGCTGCGGCGGGTGGGCGTTTTCGGCTGCACCTCGCTTACCGGAGCAGAGAATTTGTCGAAGAAATCCAGCAGGATCGGGCGGATATGGTTGCGCCAGCTCTTGCCCGCGAAGATGCCGTAATGGCCCGCGCCGGGTTCCAGATGGCTGGCCTTGCGATCCTCGGGCAGGGCGGTGCACAGATCCAGCGCGGCGATGCACTGGCCGGGGGCGGTGATGTCGTCCTTTTCCCCCTCGACGGTGAATACGGCGGTGCGGGTGATCCGGCCCGGATCGACGGGCCGTCCGCGCAGGGTAAAGGTGCCGCGGCCGATCTCGGCCTTCTGGAAGATGCGCTCGACGGTCGACAGGTAGAACTCCGCGGTCATGTCCATCACCGCGAGGTATTCGTCGTAGAAGATGTTGTGGCGGTCCTGATCCGAGGCCTCGCCCTTCGCCTCGGCGATGATCTCGTCCTGAAAGGCCTTGATGTGCTTGTCGGCGTTCATCGCGATGAAGGAGGCAAGCTGCATCAGCCCCGGATAGACCATCCGCCCGGCCCCGGCATAGTTGAACCCCACGCGCTGGATCACCGTCTGCTCAAGCTGGCCGAGCGTGACGCGGCTGCCGAAATCGGTGACCTCGGTATCGGCGGCGTCCGGGTCGATCGGCCCGCCGATCAGCACGAGCGAGCGCGGCTGCGCCTCGGGCGTTTCCTCGGCGATGACGGCGGTGGCGGCCAGCGCCAGCGGCGCCGGCTGGCAGATCGCCACGACGTTGATGTCCGGCCCCAGATGGCGGATGAAGTCGATCAGGTAGAGGGTGAAATCCTCGACGTCGAAGCGGCCTGCCGATACGGGGATGTCGCGGGCGTTCTTCCAGTCGGTGACATAGACCTCGCAATCCGGAATCAGGCTGGTGACGGTGCTGCGCGCGAGCGTGGCGTAATGGCCCGACATCGGCGCCACCACCAGAACCCGGCGCGGGGCGGCGACGCGGCCATGCACCTTGAAATGGATCAGGTCGCAGAACGGCTTGCTCAGCAGCGTCTCTTCCTCGACCAGATGGTCGGTGCCGTCCTCCATGGTGATCGCGCGGATGCCCCAGTCGGGTTTCATCACCATGCGCGAAAAGCTGCGTTCCGCCACCCGGCCCCATGCCGCCATCATCTGGAACATCGGATGCGGCGCCAGCCCCCATGCCGGGGAAGAGGCCATCGCCCGCGCCGTCGCCCCCATCCATTCGTTCGTGCTTCTGATGGTTTCCATCAGGTCGTAACCGATCATCGCCTTCATCATGTCTACCCTGTCCTGCCCAGAGCCAGCATGATCGCCGCATTTCCACTTGAATTCGGGGCACGCTGTGCTTTCGTCTGTAAATAGGGGGAGGGCAGGGTCATGACAACATCAGACGCAATTCAGGACGCGGCATCGCAGAAAATGCGGGAAAATCTGGCGAAGATCGAGGCGTTGACGCAACGCCTGATCGGCGCGATCTCGCAGCGGAAGATGGCCAACCCGGCGCTGGAAGGGCCGGGGATGGATCTTTACCTCAGCGCGGGGGCCGCTTTTCTCAAGGAAGTCACCGACAATCCGGCCCGGATCTTCGAGGCGCAGGTGAATTTCTGGGGGCAGGCGATGAAGCATTACGTCGAGGCGACCCATGCCCTGTCGCATGGCGAACTGAAGCCCCCCGCCGATCCGGGGCCGAAGGATCCGCGCTTCACCAACCCGCTGTGGGACAGCCATCCCTATTTCAACTTCGTCAAGCGGCAATACCTGATTTCCGCGAAGGCGGTGGAGGATGCCGTTTCGCGGATCGAGGGGCTGGATGAGGTCAACCGCAAGCGGCTGGACTATTTCGCCCGGCAGATCATCGACATGATGGCGCCGACGAATTTCCTGGCGACCAACCCCGACGCGCTGGAGCGCGCGGTGGAGACCGAGGGCGAAAGCCTTGTGAAGGGGCTGGAAAACCTCGTGCGCGACATCGAGGCGAATGGCGGCAACCTGCTGGTGACGCTGGCCGACCGCGATGCCTTCAAGGTCGGCGAGAACATCGGCACGGCCGAGGGCGCGGTGGTCTTTCGCAACCGGATGTTCGAGCTGATCCAGTATGCGCCGACGACCGAGACGGTGCATCGCACGCCGCTGTTGATCCTGCCGCCGTGGATCAACAAGTTCTACATCCTCGATCTGAAACCGGCGAACAGCCTGATCCGCTGGCTGGTGGATCAGGGCTACACGTTGTTCGTCGTCAGCTGGAAGAACCCCGATCCGGGCTATGCCGATGTCGGGCTGGACACCTATGTCGAAGAGGGGTTCCTGACCGCGATCGAGCAGGTGAAGCAGATCACCGGCGAGAAAAAGATCAACGCGCTTGGCTATTGCATCGCGGGCACGACGCTGGCGCTGACGCTGGCGCTGATGGCGAAGCGCAAGGATCGCTCGGTGCAGTCGGCGACGTTCCTGACCACGCTGACCGATTTTTCCGATCAGGGCGAATTCACCGCCTTCCTTCAGGACGATTTCCTGTCGGGGATCGAGGCGCAGGTGAAGCATGACGGCGTGCTGTCGAGCTATTTCCTGTCGCGCACCTTCAGCTATCTGCGGGCGAACGACCTGATCTACAGGCCGGCGATTCGCAGCTACATGATGGGCGAGGCGCCGCCGGCCTTCGACCTGCTCTACTGGAACGGCGATTCCACCAACCTGCCCGGGCGCATGGCGCGGGAATATCTGCGCGACCTGTGCCAGCAGGATCTGTTCTCGACCAAGGGGATCCGCATTCTGGGCGAGACGCTGAAGATCTCGGACGTGAAGGTGCCCCTGACGGCGGTCGCTTGCGAGACGGATCACATCGCGCCGTGGCGGGCCTCCTTCGCGGGGATCGCGCAGATGGGATCGGCGCAGAAGACCTTTATCCTGTCGGAATCAGGGCATATTGCCGGGATCGTCAACCCGCCGGGCCGGAAGAAATACGGCTATTACACCTCGGATGCAGCGATCGCGGATCCGGATGTCTGGCAGGCCGAGGCGGTTCGGCACGAAGGCAGCTGGTGGCCCCGCTGGGGGGAATGGCTGGCGCAACGGTCGGGCGCGATGGTGCCGGCCCGCATCCCGGGAAGCGCCGATCACCCGCCTCTCATGCCCGCGCCGGGGGCCTATGTCGGCGAGGTGGTGAAGGTCTGACGGCATGACGTTTACGTCAATGTTTTGCCTAAAAAACAGGCATTATACGCTGCAATGCGGCATTTTTCTTGCAATGCTGCACTGCAGCATTTATTCTCGTTAACAGAATAGAGGGCCCACCAAAACTTCCAGATTCATTCTCACCTGACCGGGCCACCAGATCGGAGCAATACGTGATGGCGAAGACCCCGCAAGATTTCACCAAGATACTGCAAGACACCTGGGCGTCGCTGCCCCTGGACACGACCAAATTCCAGGAGGCGTTCAAGTCGCAAAGCGAGCTGAGCGAGCGGTTCACCAAGGTCGCGCTCGACGCCGCGGAAAAATCGACCGAGATCACCTCGAAATGGGCGAAGGATTCGATCGCCCGGCTCGGAACCCTTGCCGAACAGAAGGACGAACCGGCCGCCTATGCCAAGGCGCTGAGCGAGTTCGCCTCTTCCTCGGCCGAGATTGCCGCCGAAAATCTGGCCGCCTTTGCCGAAGTGGCGAAGAAGGTGCAGATGGAAACCGTCGAGCTGATGCTGGCTGCCGGAAAGGACTTTTCCGAAGATGCCTCGGCTGCGGTGAAGAAGGCGACAGCAGAAGTCAGCGCCGCGGCGAAGAAGACCACGCCGCCGACGTCGACGAAGTGAGAGAACCTCCCGTGTGACGGCCGTTCCTCCCGGCCGTTTGCGGATCCTGGGCAGGCCTTGTGCCTGCCCTTTTCTTGTGTTGCGCACCGCCGGGGCGGCGCATACTCTTGAGGACAGGTCTTTTTTGTCGCATCCGCATGGGTAGGGGGGAACCGATGGCCGATGATGTCAAGGCGCTGCTGATCAAACGCTACGCTAGCCGCAGGCTCTACAATACCGAAACCAGCGATTATGTGACGCTCGAGGATATCGCGCGCTTCATCCGCGAGGGGCGCGAGGTGAAGATCGTCGATCTGAAAAGCGGTGACGATCTGACCCGGCAATACCTGTTGCAGATCATCGCCGAGCACGAAAGCCGGGGGGAGAATGTCCTGCCGCTCGACGTGCTGACGGATCTGGTGCGCAGCTACACGACGCAGGCGCAGTCGGTGGTGCCGCAATTCCTGGCCGCCTCGTTCGAGATGCTGCGCGAAGGCCAATCCAAGCTGATGGAGAATTTCGCCGCGATGCCGAATCCGATGGCCTCGATGCCGGGGTTCGAGGCCTTGCAGCGCCAGCAGCAGGCCTTCTTGCAATCCATGATGGCGGGCTGGAACGCGACCGCGCCCGAACTGCCCGCCGCCCCGGCGGAGACGGTTTCGGATCGCGAAGAGTTGAACGCGATCAAGAAGCAGCTGGCCGAATTGCAGGCCAAGCTTTCCAAGCTGTAGGGGAGCGCGGCGCGGCCTAGCCGCGCTGTTCCTCGACCATCTGCCGCATGGTTTCATAGGGCGCGTAACCGCGCAGCATGTCGCCGCCGATGACGAAGGCGGGCGTGCCGTTGACCGCCATCTTCTGCGCCAGCTCCATGTTCTTGCGCAGGACGGCGGTGACCTCTTCGCTGTCCATCCGCTGCATGACGGCTGCGGCGTCGAGCTTCTGTTCCAGCGCGATCCGCTTCAGGCTTTCGGGCGTCAGGTCGCCGCGCGCGGTCATCAGCGCGTCGTGCACCTTGTCATAGGCGGCGTCGCCGGCGATCTGCTTGACCGCGACGGCAAAGCGCGCGCCCAGTTCCGACTGCGGCCCGAGGATCGGGAACTCCTTCACGACGAAGCGGATGTTTCCGTCGGATTTCAACAGCTTCGCCACATCCGGATAGGCCTTGCGGCAATAGCCGCATTTGTAGTCCATGAATTCGACGATGGTGATGTCGCCGTCCGGATTGCCGCCCACCCAGTCGTCCGGATCGTCAAACAGCGCCGCCCGGTTCGCGGCGATGACCGCCTGATCGTTCTGCGCCGCGGCGGCCTGCTGGCGCTGGTCGAGCACGTTGATCGCCTCGACCAGAACCTCGGGGTTCTGCATCAGGTATTCGCGCACCGCCACGCCGAAGGCGGCCTTTTCGCTGTCGTTCATCGCCGACAGGTCCAGCGCGCCGGCGGGCAGGGCGGTGGCGCAGAGCGCAAGGGTCGCGGCGAAAGTTCTGGCGTTCATCGGTCTGTCCTTGGGTATCCCGGGCGGTCCGGGACAGACTGGTCCAACCGTCCGCCCGGCACAAGAGGGGATGGCGGCCTTGACCGCGCCGGTCCGGGGGCCTATCCGCGCGGTATCCCGCAGGTGAGGTGAAACATGCGCTTTTCGGACCGTGGTCAGGTTGCCCCGTTCATCGTCATGGATGTGATGGAGGCCGCGCGCCGCGCCGAAGAGGCCGGCCGGCACATCATCCATATGGAGGTCGGCCAGCCCTCGACCCCCGCTCCGGCGCTGGCGCGGCGCGCGCTGGCGGAGGCGCTGGAACAGGACACCCTGGGCTATACCGTGGCGCTCGGCCTGCCGAAGCTGCGCGAGGGGATCGCCGCGCTTTACCGGCGCTGGTATGGGGTCGACCTCGATCCGGGCCGGGTGGTGGTGACGGCGGGCTCCTCGGGCGCCTTCGTGCTGGCCTTCTCGGCGCTGTTCGACGCGGGCGACCGGGTGGCGCTTGGCGAGCCGGGCTATCCGAGCTACCGGCAGATCCTGCGCGCCATGTCGGTCGAGCCGGTGGGTTTCCCGACCCGCGCCGAAAACCGCTATCAACCCGTGCCGGAGGAGATTCCGCAAGATGTGCAGGGGCTGATCGTCGCCTCGCCGGGCAATCCCTCGGGCACGATGCTGGGCAAGCCGCAGCTTGCCGCGCTGATGGAGACCTGCGCCGCGCGCGGGATCAGCTTCATCTCGGACGAGATCTATCACGGCCTGCATTACGGCCCGCGCGCGGTCTCCGCGCTGGAGGTCTCGGACGAGGCCTATGTGATCAACTCCTTTTCCAAATATTTCTCGATGACCGGTTGGCGGATCGGCTGGATGGTGGTGCCCGAGGATCATATCCGCATCGTCGAGCGTCTGGCGCAGAACCTGTTCATCTGCCCGCCGCACGCAAGCCAGCTGGCCGCGCTCGCCGCGCTGGATGCGGTGGACGAGCTTGAGGCGAACCGCGCGATCTATGCCGAAAACCGCCGCCTGATGCTGGAAGGGCTGCCCAAGGCCGGGTTCACGAAGATCGCGCCGCCCGACGGAGCCTTCTACATCTACGCAGACGTGTCCGATCTGACCACCGACAGCGGCGCCTTCGCGCGCGAGATCCTCGACAAGGCCGGGGTGGCGGTGACGCCGGGGCTGGATTTCGATCCGCTGCGCGGGGCGCGGACCCTGCGGTTTTCCTATGCGCGCTCGACCGCCGAGATCGCCGAGGCGCTTGAGCGGCTTTCCGCCTTCATGGCCGCACGCTGAGCCGTTCCGTCCGGCGCCGCTCCGGGCTATAGTCGGAAAAAACGGAGCAGGCGAAAATGGGGACAGGCTTTGGCGCGCGCGCGGGTGCGGCGGTTCTTGCGGTGCTTTTCTGGCTTGGCCTTGCCGTGGCGGGGCTGGCGCAGCAACAGCTTTCGGGGCTGGCGCGGCTTGATCCGGCGCGCAGCACCCTGCTCGACGACGCCCGCGGGGCCGAGATCGTTCTGGGCATCAGCCAGCCGGTGCCGTTCCGCGCCTATCTGCTGGATGATCCGCCACGCCTTGTCGCCGATTTCCGCGAGGTCGATTTCGGCCGCGCCCGGCCTGACGCGCCAGCCGAGGGCGGGCTGATCCGCGACATCCGCTGGGGCGGTTTCCGGCCCGGCTGGTCGCGGCTGGTGGCGGAGCTGACGGGGCCGGTGCGGCTGGACGCGGCGGTCGAGGAAACCGGCGAGACGCCGCGGATCGTCCTGCGCCTCTCGCCCGCGAAGCCCGAGGATTTCAACGCCCGCGTGGGTGCGCCCGCATCGGCGCTGTGGGATCTGCCGCAGCCCGTGGACGGCGGGCCGCCGCATCTGCGGCAGGACGGATCGGCGCCGCTGCGCGTGGTGCTCGACCCCGGTCACGGCGGCATCGACCCGGGGGCCGAGTTCGGCGCGCTCGACGAGGCGGTGCTGACCCTGACCTTCGCGCGCGAGCTGAAGGAGATGATGACCCGCGCCGGCATGCAGGTGACCCTGACCCGGGACGAGGATGTCTTCGTGTCGCTCGAGGCGCGGGTCACCAAGGCGCGGGCGCTTGGCGCGGATCTGTTCCTGTCGCTGCATGCCGATGCGCTGCCCGAGGGGCAGGCCACGGGCGCGACGATCTATCTGCTCAATGACACCTCGGGGGACCGGGCCTCGCAAAGGCTGGCCGAGCGGCATGACCGCGCGGATCTGCTGGCGGGGGTCGATCTGACGGGGCAGGACGATTCCATCGCCTCGATCCTGATGGACATGGCGCGCTCGGAAACCCAGCCGCGGTCCGAACGGCTGGGCCGGGCGCTGGCCGCGTCGATCAAGGGGGCGGGGCTCGGCATGCACCGCCACGCCATCCAGCACGCCGATTTCGCGGTGCTGAAATCGCCGGACATTCCCTCGGCGCTGCTGGAACTGGGGTTCCTGTCCTCGCCGCGCGACCGCGAGAACCTGCTCGACCCGGAATGGCGGACGCAGATGGCGCGGGCGATCCTGACCGGGGTCGAGGTCTGGGCCAGTGCCGATGCGGCCGAGGCACGGCTGCTGCGCCAGTAGCCCCGCGAAAAGCGGCTTCCCGCCCGGCTGACGGCATCTTGTTTTGACCCGCGCGCGCCTGCGCGATATAGGGCTGTCCTGATCCGGGGCACGGCCTGCCCCATGGGGGTGACTGTTGATCCGTTTCGTCCTGTCCACTTTCGGGGGTATCTTCTCCTGGATCGTCACCGCGATCTTCTTCGTCGCGCTGACGGTCGGAGGCGTCTTCTGGATGTATTCGCGCAACCTGCCGAGCTACGAGCAGCTGGCGCAGTATACCCCCAAGACGATCTCGCGGATCTATTCGGGCGAGGGCAAGCTGATCGACGAATTCGCCGAGGAACGGCGCATCTTCGTTCCCGCCGACCAGATGCCCGATCTGGTGAAAGAAGCCTTTGTTTCCGCCGAGGACAAGAATTTCTATTCCCACGGCGGGTTCGACGCGCGCGGCATGGCGGCGGCGGCGGTGGATGCGGTGCGTTCGGGCGGGCAGGACATGCGCGGCGCCTCGACTATCACGCAGCAGGTGATGAAGAACTTCCTGCTCGACGGCTCCCGCTCGATCGAGCGCAAGATCAAGGAACTGATCCTTGCCTCGCGCGTGGAAAAGGCGCTGTCGAAGGACCGGATCCTCGAACTCTACCTGAACGAGATCTATCTGGGCCAGAACTCCTACGGCGTGGCGGCGGCGGCGCAGACCTATTACAACAAGACGCTGGACCAGTTGACGGTGGGGGAGGCGGCCTATCTCGCGGCGCTGCCGAAGAAGCCCGCCGGCCTGCATCCGGTGCGCAACTACGACGAGGCGGTGGAGCGGCGCAACTACGTGCTGCGGCGTCTGTATGAGGACGGCCACATCGACAAGGCGGTGATGGAGGCCGAACAGGCCGAGCCGCTGAAGACCGTGCAGCGCGGCGACTATCCGCCCTTCCGCGAAACGCTGCCGCCGCGCGACTATTTCACCGATGAGATCCGCCGCCAGCTGTCGCGCAGCTTCGGGCAGGACGAATTCTTCGGCGGCGGGCTGACGATCCGCGCGACGATCGACCCCGACATGCAGGCGCAGGCGGCGCAGGCCTTGCAAGCCGCGCTGGAGAAATACGACCGCGGCCGGGGCGTCTGGCGCGGCACCGGGGCGACGATCCCGGCCGAACAGCTCAAGACCGAAACCAACTGGCGCGCCGCGCTGCTGAAGGTGCCGACCGACAAGGCCCCGCGCGATGTCGCAGGCTGGCATCCGGCCGTGGTGCTGGAGGTCGGCGACCGCTCCGCCCGCATCGGGATCGAGGGCGTGCCCGAGGATGAGGACGGCCATTTCATCACCGCCGCCGATGTGACCTGGGCGCGCAAGCTGCGCAGCGACGGCACGCTGGCCGCGCGGGCCAAGGTGCCGGGGGATCTGGTCTCGGTCGGCGATGTGGTGCTGGTGAAGCTTTTGCAGACCGACGGCGGCAGCCGCTGGTCCCTGCGGCAGGTGCCGCTGGTCGAAGGCTCGTTCATGGCGATGGACGTGAACACCGGCCGGGTCATCGCCATGCAGGGCGGGTTCAGCTACCAGTCCTCCGTCTTCAACCGCGCGACGCAGGCGATGCGCCAGCCCGGGTCGAACTTCAAGCCCTTCGTCTATGCGGCGGCGCTGGATGCGGGCTTTTCGCCCGAGACGATCGTGGTCGACGCGCCGATCGAGGTGAACACCCCGCAGGGCCTGTGGCGGCCGAAGAACTCCTCGAACCGCTATTACGGCCCGACGCCGATGCGGACCGGGCTCGAACAGTCGCGGAACCTGATGACGGTGCGGATCGCGCAGGAAATCGGCATGGACACCGTGGCGGGCTATGCGGAAAAGTTCGGCGTCTACAATCCGATGGGGCATTATCTGGCGAATGCGCTCGGCTCGCAGGAAACGACGATGTTTCAGCTTGTCTCGGCCTATGCAATGTTCGCGAACGGCGGGCAGAAGGTGGAACCGACGCTGGTCGACCGCGTGCAGGATCGCTGGGGCCGCACGGTCTATCGCCACGACCAGCGCGTCTGCGACGATTGCGGCGATCTGAACCTGCGCAACGGCGTCGGCCCGCGGATCGAGACGCGACGCGAACAGCTCATCAATCCGATCACCGCCTATCAGATGATCTCGATGATGCAGGGCGTGATGAACCGCGGCACCGGGCGCGGCATTTCCGTTCCGGTTCCGGTCGCGGGCAAGAGCGGCACGACCAACGACGCCAAGGACGTTTGGTTCACCGGTTTCAGCTCGAACATCGTGGCAAGCTGCCATATCGGCTACGACCAGCCGCGGACATTGGGTGACAGCGCCTTTGGCGCGACGCTCTGCGGCCCGGTGTTCCAGCAGTTCATGACGGCGGCGGCCAAGGTCTATGGCGGGTCCGAATTCAAGGTGCCGCCGGGCGGCTATTGGGCCAAGTTCAACCGCTTCACCGGCGAACGGCTGCCCGACGACGCCACGGGCGATTTCGTGCAGGCCGAATACATGCGCGAGGGCCAGGATCTGATCGCGATGGGCGTGGTGGTCGACGGCGGTTTCGCCATGGGTCAGAACCTGCCGCTGTTCCAAGAGGGCGAGACGGATACCGGCGAAGCCGCCATCACCACGTCGAGCGGCCAGCAGAAGATCGTGCCCGGCAAGGCCGATTTCGGCACCGTCAGTTCGGGCGGACTATACTGATCGGCCGGGGCTGCGGCGACGGGCGTGCTTGCCCGAAGCCCGCCCAGGCTGTATCACGCGCCAGATAAGCAAGGGGAAAAGAACAGATGCGCGCCGAGACGCAGAATATCGTGGACGCCATCCGCAAGACGCTGAAGCTTCTGGGCCAGCGGATGGACGTGGAAACCGCGCCGCACCGGCTGGAGGAATTCAACGCCCTGATCGAGGATGGCGATCTGTGGTCCGATCCCGCGCGCGCGCAAAAGCTGATGCGGGACCGGCAGGTGCTGCTCGACCAGATCGAGACCTACAAGCGCATCGACCGCGACCTGACCGATAATGTGGACCTGATCGAACTGGGCGAGGCCGAGGGCGATGCCGACCTGATCGGCGAGGCGGAAAAAAGCCTGAAGGATCTGAAGGTTCTGGCCGACCAGAAAGAGCTTGAGGCGCTGCTGGACGGCGAGGCGGACGGCAACGACACCTTCCTCGAGGTCAATTCGGGCGCGGGTGGCACGGAAAGCTGCGACTGGGCCTCGATGCTGGCGCGGATGTATGTGCGTTGGGCCGAGAAGAAGGGCTACAAGGTCGAGCTGCAATCCGAAACGCCGGGCGAAGAGGCGGGGATCAAGTCGGTCTCCTACAAGATTTCCGGCCCGAACGCTTATGGCTGGCTGAAATCGGAATCGGGCGTGCACCGGCTGGTGCGGATCTCGCCCTATGATTCCGCGGCGCGGCGGCATACGTCGTTTTCCTCGGTCTGGGTCTATCCGGTGGTGGACGAGAATATCGACATCGTGGTGAACCCGAACGACATCCGGATCGACACCTACCGCTCGACCGGGGCGGGCGGGCAGCACGTCAACACCACCGACTCGGCGGTGCGGATCACCCACTTCCCGACGGGCATCGTCACGACCTCGTCGATGAAATCGCAGCACCAGAACCGCGAGGCGGCGATGAACGCGCTGAAGGCGCGGCTCTACCAACTCGAACTCGACAAGCGCAACGCGGCCATTTCGGCGCAGCACGACGCCAAGGGCGAGGCCGCCTGGGGCAACCAGATCCGCTCCTACGTGCTACAGCCCTACCAGATGGTGAAGGACCTGCGCACCGGATACGAGACCTCCGATACGCAGGGCGTGCTGGACGGCGACCTTGACGGGTTCATGGCCGCGACACTGGCACTGGGCGTCGAAGGCAAGAGCCGCGCCGACGCCCAGGCGGAGGGCTGACCGGATGGCGGCGCGGGTCTATATCACCGGCGCCGCTGGCTCGGGCACCTCGTCCCTCGGTCGGGCGCTGGCGGAACACCTCGGGGTGCCGCATCTCGATACCGACGATTTCTTCTGGGCGCCCACCGACCCCCCCTATACCGAACGCCGCCCGGTCGAGGAACGGCTGGCCCTTATCGCCGCCGCGCAACTGGCCGAGGGGCCTGAGGGCGGCTGGGTCCTGTCCGGTTCGGCCGATGGCTGGGGCGAGATGGCGATAAACGGCACGGGCCTGATCGTCTTTCTGGTCACGCCGATGCCGGTGCGCCTTGCCCGCATCCGCCGCCGCGAGGGGGAGAAGTTCGGCGACCGCATCCGCCCCGGCGGCGATCTGTTCCACAATCACAGCGAATTCCTGAAATGGGCGGCGGCCTATGACGACCCCTATTTCCGCGGTCGCAGCCTGCAACGGCACCGCGAATGGCTGGCGGGCCGGTCCGAGCCGGTGCTGGAGCTTTCGGGCGCGCAGCCGGTCGCGGACCTGGTAAAAAGCTGTCTCGCCCGCCTCGGGGCGTGACGGCGGCGCGCAATCCGCCCTTGCCTGATTTCCGCCCGCCCATTACTAAGCACCGCACCGGGTGATTAGCTCAGTTGGTAGAGCGCTTCGTTTACACCGAAGATGTCGGGGGTTCGAGTCCCTCATCACCCACCATTCCCAACAGATCGCAGACCATTCCCCCTGATGCGGGCATTCCTGAAACGGGTAAAACCCGCTCATACATGACCGCAAACCCGCGAACCTCCCTTTCGTGTTTCCATAAATATCCCGGGGGTGAGCCCGGAACGGGCGAGGGGGCTGGCCCCCTGCTCCCCTATCCGCGCGCACCCGGTTCCGGTTTCTAAACCTGATCCCGGCGCGTCTGCCCAAGATATTCCGCCAGCACCGGCGGCGGATCGTCCAGCAGCACCCCGGTCGGCTGCGGAGCCAGCGCGCGGCCCTCGGCCACCAGCACCGTTTCCGGGCACAACGCTCGGGCGTCCTGCGGATCGTGGCTGACCATCAGCACCGTGGTGCCCTGTTCACGCGCCATCTCGGCGCATAGCGCCAGCATCTCGCCCTTCAGCGCCGGGCCGAGCGCGGCGAAGGGTTCGTCCAGCAGCAGCATCGGCCGCGCCCGTAGCAACGCTCGGGCAAGGGCCACGCGCGACTGCTGTCCGCCCGAAAGCTGCGCGGGTTTGCGCGCGCCAAGGCCGGTCAGCCCGACGCGGGCCAGCGTGGCCTCGATCCGGTCCCGGTCCTGCGCCGACAGCCGCAGCTTCGGATCCAGCCCAAGTCCGATGTTCTGCGCCACGGTCAGATGCGGGAACAGGTTCTGGTCCTGAAACAGGATCGACAGCGGCCGGTCCCCCGGCGGCATCCCGGTGATGTCCGCGCCGTTCCACAGGATGCGCCCCGATTGCGGCGCAAGAAAGCCGGCGATCGCCGACAGCAGCGTGGTCTTTCCCGCGCCCGAAGGTCCCATCAGCGCGACGCGCGCACCTGTCGTGATCGCCAGATCGGCCTCCAGCCGGAAATCGCCCAGTTGCAGGTGAAGGTTATCGAGGGTCAGCATTCTGTCCGATCCGGTCGAAGGCCCAGAACAGGGCGAAGGTCAGCGCCATCAGCAGGCAGGCCGCCGCCGCCGCAAGGTCCATCCGATAGGCGCCCATCAGTTGATAAAGCGCAAGGGGGAGCGTCTGCCTCTGCCCATCCGAAAACAGCGTGATGACGCCCAGATCGCCCATCGAGAACGCCGCCGCCAGCCCCGCCGAAAATCCCAGCGGCCGGGCAAGGCGCGGCAGATCCAGCAGCCGCAGCCGCGCAAGGCCGCGCAGGCCGAGCGAGGCGGCCAGCCTGTCGTAATCCGCCCTGAGCGCGCGGGCCTCGGGCATCAGCAGGCGCAGCGCGAAGGGCAGGCTCATCAGCGCATTGGCCAAGAGCGTGACGGGCAGGGCAAGCGTCACGGGATTGACGAAGGGGCGCAGGATCAGGAACAGCCCCGTGCCCAGCACCAGCGACGAGGCGGTCATCGGCAGCGTGCCCGCCACCTCGGCCCACCTTGCGCGCGGCGCGGCCAGCGCCAGAGGCAGCGCCAGCGCGAGCGTCAGCACCGTCGAGCCAAGCGCGATCGCGACCGAGGTGCCCGCCGCGCGCAGGATCGAGGGCGGCAGGTCGAACAGCGCGGGCAACCCGCGCAGCAGGATCGTGGCCAGCGGCAGCAGCAGGAACAGCGTCGCCGCCCCCAGCACCAGCGCATCCTTGACCCGCGCCCCGCGCACGGGCGGCGCATCCGCCCGGTCGAGCCCGGCGCCAAAGGCGGGCGGCGCGGTCAGCGCAAGGCTCGCCAGCAGCGCTATAACCGAAACGCCGATCTGCACGAGGGCCAGCGCCGCTGCGCGCCCGGCATCGGCGTCGAAGCGGAAGGCCTGATAGATCGCCAGCTCCACTGTCGTCGCGCGCGGGCCGCCGCCCAAGGTCAGCGCGATGGCGAAGGAGGTCAGGCAGACAAGGAAGATCGCCAGAAACGCGCCGGGCAGGACGGCGCGCAGCATCGGGCGCTCGATATGGCGGGCGACCTCGGCCCGGCCGAAGCCGAGCGCGGCGGCCAGCCGCAGCCGCTCGGAGGGCACCGCCTGCCAGCCGTGCAGCACCATCCGCACCGCCAGCGGCAGGTTCAGGAACACATGCGCAAGGATCACGCCCTGCGCCCCATAGACCGTCACCCCCGGCAGGCCGAGCGCCTCCAGCCCCGCATTCACCATCCCCCGCCGGCCGAAGACCGCGACCAGCCCCATCGCCGCGACGACCGTGGGCAGGATGAACGGCGCCCCCATCAGCGAGATCAGCAAGCCCCGCCCCGGAAACCGCCGCCGCGCCAGCGCGCGGGCGACCGGCACCGCCAGCAGGCACGACAGCACGGCCGAGACGGCGGCCTGCCAGAGCGTGAACCACAGGGCATCTATGTCGCCGGAGCCAAGACCCGACAGCCCTCCGGCGTGCCGGATCACCGCCGCGAGAGGGCCAAGGATCGCCGCCGCCACAAGGATCGCGGCAATCCGGGCGGGCCAGCCCTGCGCCGTCAGGGTCCGGACCGCCGCGCGGGCGGGGTGTCGCGGCGCGGCCCCGGCGGGTTTCACCGGCGCAGGGCCTGACGCCATTCTTCGGTCGCTGGGGCGCGCAGGGCCTCGGCTTCATCTTCGCTGAAGAACAGGGTTTTCTCGGGACGGGGCAGGGCGGCGAAGGCCTCGGGCAGGAAGCCGGGCTTCTCGATCACCGGATAGGACCAGTTCGCCGTGGCGATCATGCCCTGAAAATCGTCGGACAGGATGTAGTCGAGGAATTTCTGCGCCAGTTCCGGCTGCTTGGCGTTTTTCAGCGCCGCCGCCGTCTCGGTCAGGAAGTAGTGCCCCTCGGGGAAGATCGCGGCGGCCTTGGTGTCGTCGTTCTCCGCGATGATGTGATAGGCGGGCGAGGTGGTGAAGGACAGCACCATATCGACCTCGCCATCGGTAAACAGGCCATAGCTTTCGGACCAGTCCTGCGTCACCGTCAGGATCTTGGGGGCGAGCTTTTCCCACGCCGCTTCGGCCTGATCGCCATAGATCGCCTTGACCCAGAACAGCAGCGCAAGGCCGGAGATCGAGGCCCGTGGATCCTGAATGGCGATCTTGTAGGCATTGGCGGGCGCGTCGAGCAGATCCTGAAACGACTGCGGCGGATCGGAAAGCTTCGTCTTGTCGTAGATGAAGGCCGTCTCGCTCCAGTTGAACGGCAGGAAGGTGTCGTCGGTCCATGCGACGGGCAGGGTGAGGCGGGAGATATCCTCGTTATGGGGCGCGAAAAGGCCGGTGGCGCGGGCGCGGGCCAGAACGTCGGTGGTCAGGCCGATGACGGCATCCGCCCCGGTCCGCTCGCCTTCCAGAAGGATGCGGGGCAGCACGTCGCCCGCGACGAATTTCAGGTCGCAGTCGCAGATCTTCTCGAAGCCTTCCTCGATCTTCGGCCCCGGGCCCCATTCCGAGGTGAAATATTCCGGCGCATAGACCGTCAGCACGGGCTTGTCCGCGGCGAAAGCCGCCCCCGACACAAGGGACAGCGCGCAGAGCGGGGCCGCCAGCATGTGGATCCTGTTCATTGTTCCTCCGCATTCCAACTCTGGCCGACGGGCGGAGCGAAGCCGGGGAACCCGGATACCTTCCCTCCGCCGGTGCTAACCGGTTCAGGTTCAACGGGTTCGCGGTATCCGCATCTCAGCCGGGCGCGCTGGGCACCCCCGGCACCCCGAGGTGACATCAAGCATAGGCGATGGCGCGCGTCCCGCAAGGGGAATCCGCTTGAGCGTCCGCCCCCGCCCCGCTATCCCGAAAGGGACAGCTATCGGGAGGCCCGGGATGAGCTACAACACCTTCGGACATCTGTTCCGCGTCACCACTTGGGGCGAAAGCCACGGGCCCGCGCTTGGCGCGACGGTGGATGGCTGCCCGCCGGGCATCCCGGTGGACGAGGCCTTCATTCAGGTGTTCCTCGACCGCCGCCGTCCCGGCCAGTCGAAGATGACCACGCAGCGGCAGGAGGCCGACCGGGTCAAGATCCTGTCCGGCGTGTTCGAGGGCCGCACCACCGGCACGCCCATTCAGCTGATGATCGAGAACACCGACCAGCGCAGCAAGGATTACGGCGAGATCGCCCGCCAGTTCCGCCCCGGTCACGCCGACATCACCTATCACCAGAAATACGGCATCCGCGACTATCGCGGGGGCGGGCGGTCCTCGGCGCGGGAAACGGCGGCGCGGGTCGCGGCGGGCGGCGTCGCTCAGGCGGCGCTGCGCGCGCTGGCGCCGGGGCTGCGGATCACCGGCTACATGGTGACGATGGGGGTGAAGCAGATCGACCGGCTGCGCTTCGACCGCGAGGAAATCCTGCGCAACCCGTTCTTCATCCCCGATGCGGCGGTGGTGGACGAATGGTCGGATTACCTCGAGGCGATCCGCAAGAACCGCAATTCCGTCGGCGCGACGATCGAGGTGGTGGCCGAAGGCTGCCCCCCCGGCCTCGGCGCGCCCATCTATGCCAAGATGGACAGCGATCTTGCCGCCGCGATGATGTCGATCAACGCGGTCAAGGGCGTCGAGATCGGCGAGGGCATGGCCGCCGCGCGCCTCACCGGCACCGACAATGCCGACGAGATGCGCATGGGCGGCAACGGGCAGGTCGTCTACGAAAGCAACCATGCGGGTGGCATCCTTGGCGGCATCACCACGGGCGAACCGATCGTGGTGCGCTTTGCGGTCAAGCCGACCTCCTCGATCCTGACACCGCGGGATTCCGTGGACGTCGAGGGCCATGACGTCGAGGTCGTCACCAAGGGTCGGCACGATCCCTGCGTCGGCATCCGCGCCGTGCCGGTGGCCGAGGCGATGATGGCCTGCGTCATCCTCGACCATCTGCTGCTCGACCGCGGGCAGACCGGCGGGGTGCGCGGCCGCATCGGCTGAGCCGGGCTTGCCGCAAACGGATTGCGGTCCTAAGTTAGACGGACTGACCCGGAAGGGAAGCCGATGACCGCCACAGATACGACGCCGACGATCCGCAAGGGACGCAAGTTCGCGCAGGTGCTGGAAGGCGCCCGCACGATCTTTCTGCGCGACGGGTTCGAGGGCGCCTCGGTCGACGAGATTGCCCGCGTGGCCGGAGTGTCGAAGGCGACGCTCTACAGCTATTTCCCCGACAAGCGGCTGTTGTTCCTTGAGGTCGTGCGGGGCGAATGCGCCCGCCGCGTGGACGATGCGGAACGGCCCCTGCAGGCGACCACCTCGGCGCCCGAGATGCTCTGCGCCGTCGGCAGCCGGATCGTCGATTTTATCGTGTCGGATTTCGGCGTGGCGATGTTCCGCTTCGGCGTGGCGGAAGGGGAACGTTTCCCCGACATCGGCCGCGATTTCTATGAAGCCGGGCCGATGATGCTGCGCCGTCGGCTGGTGGCGCAACTGCGCGAATTCGCCGCGCGGGGCGAGCTGGCGATCGAGGATTTCGATCTGGCGGCGGATCAGTTCGCGGAATTGTGCAAGGTCGATATCCAGTCGCGGCTGATCCTTGGCGTCAGCAGCCGCATCACCGCGCGCGAACGCAACCGCACCATCGCCGGCGCGGTCGAGATGTTTCTGGCGCGCTATGGGGCGGCGCGGACGTAGCGTGCGGCGCCGGTTCCCAGAATGACGAAAAGGTCGCCCTGCGCGGTGATCCATTCGCGCCACGTCTGGCCTTGTCGGGCCTGACAGACGTCGAGGTCGGGCAGGGCTTTCAGCATTTGCGGATTGACGGACTGCATCGGCAACATGCCGTCTGGCGCTGTTTTGAGAAGTCGATGCAGGGCTGTGCGCAGCTTTTCGTTCTGCGTGGGTGCCGCAGCGGCCGGGGGTGCCGCTGGCGCGGCGACCGGAGGCGCTGAGATCGGCTGCGTGTTCTGGTTGGGGACGGATTGGGGCAAAACCGTATAGCTTTGTGCCGCCTTGCGCAGGCGTTGCGACAGGTTTTCCGTGCCGATGCAGTGAAATGGCATCCGCCGCTCGCGCAGGTAATGCGCCAGATGGCAGAAATCCCCGTCTCCCGTCGCCAGCACGATCCCGGTCACCGCGCCGCCCAGAATCAGATCAAGCGCCTCGATGCAGATCAGCAGATCGGTGGCGTTCTTGCCGGTGCCGGAATGGATGAAACGCAAATGGGCCTCTTGCAGCCAGCCATTCGCGGTGGCGGCGTTGCCATAGACCCTGCGCACGGACAAAAGACGCTTGTGCGATGCGGCCCTGAGGATTTCGGGATAGAGACTGGATCGGATATTGTCTCCGTCGATCAGCAGTGCGAAGGTTGGTTCGGTCATACTCTGGCCCGTGGTTTTGGGCATCAGATCCCGGCAATGCGGCGAAATCGCGGCTGGGGCGGGGTCAATTCTGGCGCAGGCGGGCCCACAGCCTGCGGTGCAGCGCGAACAGCAGCACCGTCAGCAGGCCCAGCAGTCCGACGGCAACGAAACCCGCGCGCTTGCGAGCCTCGAGCTTCGGCTCCGCCGTCCACATCAGGATGGCCGAGACGTCCTCGGCCATCTGCGGCAGGGTGGCGGGGGTGCCGTCCTCATAGGCGACCATGTCCTCGAACAGGACCTGCGGCATCGCGGTCCAGCCGCCCGGGAAGACGGGGTTGCGGTAATAGACGGTGCCCGCCTCTTCCTTCGTATCCTCGGTGAAGGCGGCGAGATAGGCGGCGATGTATTCCGGCCCGCCCTGACCGCGCCAAAGCTGGGTCAGCCCGGTGCCGAAGGGGCCGTGGAACCCGGCGCGGGCCTTGGCCATCAGGCTGAGGTCGGGACCCATCCCCTCGCCCTCGCGGGTGGGGAAGGGGTCTGTCGCCTGACGCGGGCGATCCGCGCCATCGGCGGTCGGCACGGGGTCGAGCAGGTCCATCAGGTCGCGCAACCGATCCGCCGTCAGCATGGGGCCGCCCGGCTCGGTCAGGCTGCGCAGGGGCACGTATTTCAGCCCGTGGCAGGCGGAGCAGACCTCGGAATAGACCTGAAGCCCGCGGCGGAGCTGCGCGGTGTCATAGGTGCCGAACGGCCCCTCGAACGAATAGGCGATGTCGGGGACGGGTTGCGCCAGCGCGGGTCCGGCGCAGAGGATGGCGATAAGGGCGGCGCGGATCATTTCCCGGCCTCCTCGATCGTGTCGGGGGCGGGGCGGGACTTTTCGAAACGCGGCAGCAGCGGCAGGATCACGAGGAACCAGAGGAACCAGTAACCCGTCGCCGCCAGCGCTATCCCGTCGTAGGGAAAGGCGGCGGGCCGCGCGCCGACCCATGTCAGCACCGCGAAATCCAGCACCAGCAGCCAGAATCCCACCCGGAACAGCGGCCGTTGCGCGCCCGAGCGCACCGCCGACCGATCCAGCCACGGCACGAGGATCAGCACCAGCAGCGATCCGAACATCGCGAGGACGCCGAACCTTTGCGCGTCGATCACGCCAAAGGTCAGCCTGTCCGCCGCGATCACCACCCAGACATCGGCGGTGAAGGCGCGCAGGATCGCGTAGAAGGGCAGGAAATACCACTCCGGCACGATATGCTCGGGCGTCACCAGAGGGTTCGCCTCGATGTAGTTATCGGGATGGCCAAGATAGCCGGGCATGAAGGCGGTGACGGCGGCAAAGATCACCAGCACCAGCGACAGCGCCGCCAGATCCTTGATCGCGAAATACGGCCAGAAGGGCAGGGTGTCGCGCCGCCGCCCCTCCGGATCGCGGCGCGGCTCGACCCCCGCGGGGTTGCTGTTGCCGGTGGTGTGAAAGCCCCAGACATGCAGCGCCACCAGCGCGACCATGATGAACGGGATCAGGAAATGCAGCACGAAGAAACGGTTGAGCGTCGCATTCCCCACCGATGGCCCGCCCAGCACCCATTCCTGCAAGGCCGGGCCGATGCCGGGGATCGCGCCGAAGATGTTGGTGATGACCGTCGCCGCCCAATAGGACATCTGCCCCCAGGGCAGCACATAGCCGGTAAAGGCCACTGCCATCATCGCCAGATAGAGCATCATGCCGATGACCCATGTCAGCTCGCGCGGGGCCTTGAAGCTGCCGTAGTAGAGGCTGCGGAAGATGTGGACATAGACGGCAAGGAAGAACAGCGAGGCGCCGTTCTGATGCACGTAGCGCAGCACCGCGCCGCCGTTCACGTCGCGCATGATATGCTCGACCGAGGCGAAGGCCAGCCCGATCTGCGGCGTGTAATGCATCGCCAGAACCACGCCCGTGGCGATCTGCATCACCAGGCAGAAGACCAGCACCATCCCCCAGATCCACCACCAGTTCAGGTTGCGCGGCGTCGGGATGCTCAGCGTGTCATGGATCAGCGCCATGACCGGCAGACGCCGGTGCAGCCATTTGCCAAAGCGGGTGCGGGGGGCGTAAGGCATGCTCAGCCCAGCCGGATCGTCGTGTCGTCGATGAACCGCGCCAGCGGCACCGGCAGGTTGCGCGGCGCGGGGCCTTTGCGGATGCGGCCCGCCGTGTCGTAATGCGATCCGTGGCAAGGGCAGAACCAGCCGCCGAAATCCCCCGCGCCGTTGCCGACCGGCACGCAGCCCAGATGGGTGCAGACGCCGACCATCACCAGCCATTCGCCCGCCTCGTCCAGCGTGCGGTTCCCGTCCTGCGCATCCGTGCCGGGACGGTTGGCGTTTTCCGCCTGTCGGTCGATCAGCGCGGCCAGATCGACGGCGCGCGCGGCCGCGATCTCCTCCGGTGTGCGGCGGCGGATGAAGACGGGCTTGCCGCGCCATGTCACCGTCAGTTGCATGCCCGGCTCGACGGCGGAGACATCGACCTCGACCGAGGCCTCGGCCCGCACGTCGGCCGAGGGGTTCATCTGGTCGATCAGCGGCCAGACCGCCGCGCCGGTGACCACCGCCCCGGTGCCAAGCGTCGCATGGCACAGAAAGTCGCGGCGATTGCCGGTTTCATCCTCTGGGGGCATGGTCACTCTCCTTCGGGGCCATTTCTATCCGCCCCCGCCGCCCCCGTCGAGCCCGCCTCCCGCCGCACCTCGAAGGCCGCGCAAAAGGCGCGCGCCTCTCCCCTTCATTCTTCCATAAATATCCCGGGGGTGAGGCCGCAGGCCGAGGGGGCTGGCCCCCTGCGCCCTCTCCGCCGGGCGGATCAGTCCGGCGCCAGCATATAGCCCAGCCCGCGCACCGTCTGCAGGTAGCGCGGCTCGCGCGGATCCGGCTCGATCTTGCGACGCAAACGGGTGATCTGCACGTCGATCGCGCGGTCGCCGGTCGTTTCGTCCGAGGGCGCGGTGCGGTCGCGGCCAAGCTCGTCGACCAGATCGGTGCGCGTCACCACCTCGCCCGCGCGGGCGGCGAAGATCCGCATCAGCACGCCCTCTGTCGCGGTCAGACGCACCGGGCTTTCGCCCTGCCACAGCTCGCCCCGGTCCTGATCGTAGCGCAGCGGGCCGAGCGTCAGGTATTTCGGCCCGGTCGCCACTTCGGAGGGCATCCGGCGCAGGATGGCGTTGATCCGCAGGAGCAGTTCCTTCGGCTCGAAGGGCTTCGGCAGATAGTCGTCGGCGCCGGCCTCCAGCCCCTCGATCCTTTCGCGCGTTTCGCCGCGGGCGGTCAGCAGCAGGATCGGCGTGCGCATCTTGCGGCGCAGGTCATGCGTCAGGCTCAGCCCGTCCTCGCCGGGCATCATCACGTCCAGAACGATCAGGTTGAATTCCAACCCCGCCAGCAGTTTGCGCGCATGCGCCGCGTCGCGCGCCGTGGTGACCAGAAAGCCGTTGCGGACAAGGAATTTCTGCAACAGGCCGCGGATCCGTTCGTCGTCGTCGACGATCAGCAGGTGGGGGGCATTGGCTTCCGCAGGCATCAGGGCTGATCCTTCAGCATCTGATAGTGGCGGCGCATGTCGGGGTCCATCATCTGTTCCAGCACCATGCGGAACCCGGCCACTGCCTGCGGCCCGGCGGCGCGATAGGCCCCGCGCATGCGGTTGCGCTGCGCCTCGGACAGTTCGCGTTCCAGCACCTGCCCCGCCTCGGTCAGATACAGATGCCGCGCGCGGCGATCCCGCCGGCCGATGCGGCTTTCGACCAGACCATCCTCGATCAACGTGCGCAGCACGCGGTTGAGCGACTGCTTCGTCACCCCCAGCACGGACAGCAGCGTCGTCACCGTCAGCCCCGGCTCGCGGTTGATGAAGTGGATGGCGCGGTGATGCGCCCGGCCGTAGCCGTGCTTTTCCAGAATCCGGTCCGGGTCGGCGGTAAAGCCGCGGTAGGCGAAGAACATCGCCTCGATCCCGCGGCGCAACTGCTCGTCGGTCAGGAACAGCAGGGTTTCTCCGCCCTGCGTGCCGCTGTCTGCCATGTGTAACCTTCCTCGCTTTTCCGCGATTTTAGGGCAGCCTTGTTGACTTTCCAAGAATCAATTGTTACCGACGCGCATCTTTTGCGCAACTTTATGACCATGATGGCCGATAACGGCGCAATATTAGCAAAATTCCGGGGGATGAAGGAGCGTAAAATGACCGGGTCGTATGAAGATCGCGATGGCTGGATCTGGATGGACGGCAAGATGGTCGAGTGGCGCAACGCGCAGGTCCATGTCCTGACCCATGCGCTGCACTATGCCTCCTCGGTGTTCGAGGGCGAACGTTGCTACGACGGCAAGATCTTCAAGGGGGTCGAGCACAGCCGGCGCCTGCGCAGATCGGCCGAGCTTCTGGACATGGAAATCCCCTATTCGGTCGAAGAGATCGAAAAGGCGAAATACGACATGCTCAAGGCGAACGGCTGGACCAACGCCTATGTCCGCGCGCTGGCCTATCGCGGCGCGGGGGACGAGATGGGCGTTTCCGCGGTCCACAATCCGGTGCGTCTGGCGATCGCGGGCTGGGAATGGGGCGCCTATTACGGCGACGCCAAGATGAAGGGCGCGAAGCTCGACATTTCCAAGTGGAAGCGGCCCTCGCCGGAAACCATCCCGGTGGCGGCGAAGGCCTCGGGCCTTTACATGATCTGCACCATGTCAAAACACGCGGCGCAGGCCAAGGGATGCTCGGACGCGCTGTTCTTCGACTATCGCGGCTATGTGGCCGAGGCGACCGGGGCCAACATCTTCTTCGTCAAGGACGGCGAGGTGCATACCCCGCTGCCGGATGCGTTCCTGAACGGCATCACCCGGCAGACGGTGATCGATCTGCTGAAGCAAAAGGGCATCCGCGTCTGGGAACGCCATATCGAACCCTACGAGATGGAAGGCTTCGAGCAATGCTGGCTGACCGGCACGGCGGCCGAGGTGACCCCGGTCGGCGAGATCGGCCCCTATGCCTTCGAGGTCGGCGCGCTGGCCCGCGATATCGCCGAAACCTACGAAAGACATGTCCGCGCCTGAGGGGTCGGGGCGCCCCGAAGGGGGCGCCGCGCTCAGGTGACGGGGCTTTCCTGCCGGTCGATGCGCAGGAATTCCTGCACCTTGCGGGCCGTGCGCGTGGTCACCGGGCGCTGACCCAGTTCCTGAACCGCGGGATGGACGCCTTCGCGCCGGGCGAGATCCAGAAAATGCTTCACCCTTGCACCTTCGGCCTTCGGGTTCGCGCGGTCGATGAGATGACGTGTCATGGGGCTGCCTCCTTCAGCTGGTTCATGTTCCCCATATAGCACCGAATCGGACCTATTGCGATGGCGCGAAGCGTCGCAGGCCGTAAACGATACGTCAGCCCTGCGGGGTGGAGGCCTTGCGCTGCTTGCGCCGCTCGATCCCCAGCTGCCGTTCGCGGAAGATGATCAGCACCCCCGCCGCGATCACCACCGCCGCGCCCAGGAGCGTCGTGGCGGCCGGAACCTCGCCGAAGATGTAATAGCCGATCACCAGCGCGAAGAGGATCGAGGCATAGTCGATCGGCGCCAGCAACGAGGCATCCGCATAGCGATAGCCCGTCGTCATCAGGATCTGCGCCGCCCCGCCCAGAAGCCCCGCGCCGATCAGCAGCACCGCCTGTTCCGGCGTCGGCATGACCCAGCCGAAGGGCAGGGTGAACAGCGACAGCGCCGAGGCCGTGCAGGCGAACCAGAAGGCGATGGCCGTGGGGCGCTCGAAATTGACCATGCGGCGGATCTGCACCGCCGCCAGCGCCGAAAACCCGGCCCCGATCAGCGCCAGCATCGCGCCGAAGGTTTCGTTGCTGGTGCCCATCGTCTCGCCCACATGTCCGCCAAGCTGCGGCCAGAGCACGATCAGCACCCCGGTCATGCCGATGACCACCGCCGAGATCCGCACGATCCGCACCCGCTCGCCCAGAAACAGCGCCGCGAAGACCACCGTCAGGATCGGCGCGGCATAGCCGATGGCCGTCGCCTCCGGCAGCGGCAGGAAGGCGAGCGCGGCGAAGTTCAGCGCCATCGCCGTGGTGCCGATGATGCCGCGCAGGATGTGGCTTCCCGGTTGCTTCACCGCCAGCCCGCCGTGCAGCCCGTGCACGATCACCAGCCAGCCCAGAATGGGGATGATGCCGAAGAAGGAGCGGAAGAACACCAGTTCGCCCGGCGGCACGGTATCGGCCGTGGCCTTCAGCATGGCGGACATCGCGACGAACAGCACGACCGACGTGAGTTTCAGCGTGATGCCCTTGATCGAGGAGGAGGGGACGAACTCGGCGGCGGGCATGATGCCGCTTCCCTATCCATCCATGCGGGGGGTTGCAATATGCGGTTTAGCGGCCCAGCCGAACCAGCGCCCACTGCGCTGCTTCTGCCACGGTCGGGTCCGGATCGGCGGTCAGCGGCCGCAGCGCCGGGGCCAGTCCCGGGTCGGCGGAATTGCCGATCGCATAGGCGACGTTGCGCATCATCCGGTTACGCCCGATCCGCTTGATCGGCGAGCCCGCGAATCGCGCGCGGAAGGCCGCATCGTCCAGCCCCGCCAGTTCCGCCAGCGGCGGCGCGCCCACCCGTGCGGCATAGCCGATCTCGCGCGCCTCGGCGGCGAACTTGTTCCACGGGCAGGCGGCCAGACAATCGTCGCAGCCATAGATCCGGTTGCCCAGCAGCGACCGCAATTCGGGATCGACCGGCCCCTTGTGCTCGATCGTCAGGTAGGAAATGCAGCGCCGCGCATCCAGCCGGTAGGGCGCCGGAAAGGCCTTGGTCGGGCAGGCGTCCAGACAGGCGCGGCACGATCCGCAATGGCTGACCTCGGGCGTGTCGGCGGGCAGCTCGAGCGTGGTGAAGATCGCCCCCAGAAAGAACCAGTTGCCCAGATCGCGCGACAGCAGGTTGGTATGCTTGCCCTGCCAACCCAGCCCCGCCGCCTGCGCCAGCGGCTTTTCCATCACCGGCGCGGTATCGACGAACACCTTGATCTCGCCCGGCAGGCCGCGCCGCCCGGCCTCTTCCAGCAGCCAGCGCCCGACCCGCTTCAGCCGCCGCTTCACCAGATCGTGGTAATCCTTGCCCTGCGCATAGACGCTGACCGCGCCGCGGTCGGGCATCCGGGTCACCGCGCGCGGGTCGTAACCGGGGGTATAGACCTCGGCCAGCATGATGACGGATTTCGCCGCGGGCCAGAGCGCCGCCGGATCGCCGCGCCATTCCACCCGCTCGGCCATCCAGCCCATGTCGCCATGATAGCCCGCATCCAGAAACGCCCGCAGCCGCGCCATCGCCTCGGGGATGGCATCCGGGCGCGTCACGCGCAGCGCGGAAAACCCCTCGGCCAGCGCCCTGTCGGTCAGAAGGGCTTTCAGCGCTTCCACCGGCGTTCCATCTGCGCGCATGCCAGAACCACCCGGACGACTCCCTTTCCCCTTCGTGTTTCCATAAATATCCCGGGGGTGAGCCCGGCACGGGCGAGGGGGCTGGCCCCCTGCACCCCCTCCACGGATACCGCGATCAGGATATCACGATCCGGCCCCGCCAGTCCCCCGGCAACGCCGCCTCAGAAATCCAGTTCCGCATATTGCGGCGCGGGCGGCATCCCGGGCAGCTGATCCGCCAGCAGCGAGCGGAACGCCGGGCGCGACTTGATCTTGGCATACCAGTCCTTGACCGAGGCCTGCCGGTCCCAGTCCACGTCCGAGATATAGTCGAGACAGCTCAGATGCGCAGCGCCGGTGAAATCGGCGAGCGTCATCACATCCCCCGCAAGCCAGCGGCGCTGATCCAGCAGCCAGCCCATGTAGTCGAGGTGGAACTTGATCGCGGCAAGCCCCTCCTTCACCGTGCGGCTGTCGGGGTGGCCCTTCTTCATCACCCGCTTCCAGACCCGTTCGTTCATGATCTTGCGGGTGACCTCGGCGTTGAACTTGTCGTCGAACCAGCCGCAGATCCGGCGCACCTCGTAGCGCGCCTCGGCGCCGCGCGGCATCAGCGGCGGGTTCGGATGCGTTTCCTCGATATATTCGCAGATCGCCTGGCTTTCCGGCAGGGTCAGGTTCTCGGTGCGCAGGATCGGCACCTTGCCGGCCGGATTGCGGCGCAGGAAATCCGGGCTCGGGTCCCAGTATTTCTCTTCGACCAGCTCGACCTCGATCTTCTTTTCCGCAAGCGTCAGGCGCACCTTCCGGCAGAAGGGCGAGAGCGCGACATGATACAGGCGGTTCATCGACTGTCCCGGATTGTGGTGATTTCCCCTGTGATACGCGCGGGCGGACGGGGGATCAATGGCCGAAGGGTTAATTGCGCCGGCCTCGGCCCTTTGGTGCCGGTTCGGGCAGCAGCTCGGCCAGCAGGTCGATCAGCCCGCGCAGCCAGTCGGCATCCTCCCAGAGATCGGCCTCGATCCGCCACCAGGGTTTCGCGCCGGGGTAGGGGAAGCCCTCGACCGGATCGCCAAGGTAGGCCGTCACCGCGGGCAATTGCCGCACGAACAGCGCATCGTCGCACAAAAGCGCCAGCGTCTTGTTGCCCTGCTTCACCGCATATTCGCCGAACATCCTGTGCAGCCGGACCCGGCCGCCCAGTTGTTCCAGCAGGAAGTCCGCCGTTTCGGGGGCCGTCGCCATCAGAAGCTCCGCCGTGCGCGCAGCGCCGCCGAGATCGTGCCATCGTCGAGGTAGTCGAGCTCCCCCCCGATCGGCACGCCCTGCGCGAGGCTGGTGATCCTCACGCCTGTCGGTTCCAGCGTCTCGGCGATGTAATGGGCGGTGGTCTGCCCCTCGACCGTGGCGTTGAGCGCGAGGATCACCTCCTGCACCCCCTCCGCCCCGATCCGGTCGAGCAGCTTCGGGATACCCAGTTCCTCCGGCCCGACGGCTTCCAGCGCCGACAGCGTGCCGCCCAGAACATGGTAGCGTCCCTTGAAGGCATGGCCGCGTTCCATCGCCCAGAGGTCGGCCACATCCTCGACCACGCACAATTCGCCCGTGGCGCGGCGGGGATCGGCGCAGATGTCGCAGATCTCGCCGGTCGAGATATTGCCGCAGACCGCGCATTCCCGCGCCGTATCCGCGACATGGCCCATCATCTGCGCCAGCGGCGCCATCAGCCCGGCGCGCTTGCGGATCAGGTGCAGCACCGCGCGCCGCGCCGAGCGGGGGCCAAGCCCCGGCAGCCGCGCCATCAGCGCGATCAGGTCCTCGATCTCGTCGCGCGCGCCGGACATCAGAGCGGCGGCAGGTTCACGTCGGTCGGCAGGCCGAGTTCTTCCAGCAGCTTGCGCTGTTCCTCCTGCGCCTTGACGGTGGCGCGCGCCTGCGCATCGCGGATCGCGGCAAGGATCAGGTCCTCGACGATCTCCTTTTCCGAGGCGACGAGGATCGACGGATCGATGCTCAGCCCCGTCAGTTCGCCCTTCGCCGTGGCGCGCACCTGCACCAGCCCCGCGCCCGATTCGCCGGTGACGGTGATCCGGCCCAGCCCGTCCTGCAGCGAGGCCATGCGTTCCTGCATGTCCTTTGCCGCTTTCATCATCTTGGCCATGTCACCAAGCTGACCCAGTCCCTTGAACATCGCCTTCTCCTCGGTTGGCAGGGGTCAACCGTCCTCGAACGGGTCCCATTCATCTTCGACTTCGGGCAGGGCTTCGGCCTGCTGTTCCTGCACGATGTCGCGGGCGAGAGTGATATCCTCGAATTGGGCGGCGGGGAAGGCCGCGAGAATGGCCTGCACCACGGGGTTGCCCTCGCGGGCCTCGTTCTCGGCGGCGATCCGCCCGGCGTCGCGGACTTCGGCGATGGTGGGGGCGCCGCCCTCGTTGACAATGCTGACGCCCCATCGCGCGCCGGTCCAGCCCTGAAGCCGCGCCTGCAACACCTGCGCCAGATCGCGCGGCGCGCCGGGGGCGGGAACGAATTCGATCCGGCCGGGGCTGTAGGCCGCCAGCCGCAGGCCGTTCTCGACATCGACGAGCAGCTTGACATCGCGCATCCGGCGGATCAGCTCGACGACGTTTTCAAAGGTGGCGAAGGCGGCATAGGCGCCGGGCGCGGCCGCCACGGCCACCGCCGCGCCGGAAGGTCCCGCAGAAGCAGGCCCGGCCGTCAGCGAAGGCCCGCGCAGGATCGCCCGTGTCGTCGTGGCGGCGGCACCGCCATTGGGCGCCGGGCCGCCGCGTCCGGCGGGGGAGCCATTGCCGGATTGCAGCTTGCGCAGCAGCGTTTCCGGATCGGGCAGGTCGGCCACATGGGTCATGCGGATCAGCGCCATTTCGGCGGCCATCATCGCGTTCGGGGCGGCGGAAACCTCCTCGATCGCCTTGAGCAGCATCTGCCACAGCCGCGACAGCACCCGCATCGGGATCGCCGCGGCCATCGCCTGCCCGCGGGTGCGTTCCTCGGGCGGCACGGTCGGGTCGTCGGCGGCCTCGGGGGTGATCTTGATGACCGAGACCCAATGGGTGATCTCGGCCAGATCGCGCAGCACCGCCATCGGATCGGCGCCGTCGGTATATTGCGTCGAAAGCTCCGTCAGCGCCGCCGCCGCATCGCCCTTCAGCACCATGTCGAAGAGGTCGAGCACCCGCGCCCGGTCGGCGAGCCCGAGCATCGCCCGCACCTGATCCGCGGTGGTTTCCCCTGCCCCATGCGCGATCGCCTGATCGAGCAGCGACATCGCATCGCGCACCGATCCCTCGGCCGCGCGGGTGATCAGCGCCAGCGCGTCGGGCGCGATCTGCGCATGCTCCAGCCCGGCGATCTTCGCCAGATGGGCCATCATCACCTCAGGCTCGATCCGGCGCAGGTCGAACCGCTGGCAGCGCGACAGCACGGTGACGGGCACCTTGCGGATTTCCGTCGTGGCGAAGATGAATTTCACATGCGCGGGCGGTTCCTCAAGCGTCTTCAGCAGCGCGTTGAAGGCCGAGTTCGACAGCATGTGCACTTCGTCGATGATGTAGACCTTGTAGCGCGCCGAGGTGGGCGCATAGTGGACGGAATCCAGCACGTTGTTGCGGATGTCGTCCACCTTGGTCTGCGAGGCGCCGTCCATCTCGATCACGTCGACATGGCGGCCTTCGGCGATGGCGCGGCAGTTCTCGCATTGCAGACAAGGCTCGGTCGTCGGGCCGCCCTTGCCGTCGGGGCCGGTGCAGTTCAGCCCCTTGGCGATGATCCGCGCGGTCGTCGTCTTGCCGACCCCGCGCACCCCGGTCATGATGAAGGCATGCGCGATCCTGTCCGCCGCGAAGGCGTTCTTGAGCGTGCGGACCATGTCCTCCTGCCCGATCAGATCGGCGAAGGTGGCGGGGCGGTATTTGCGGGCAAGAACCTGATAGCCGGTGGGCGCCGTGTCGGGCATGTGGGGATCCTTTTGTCGCGCGCCAGTCTAGTGTCCGCGCCGTCCGTGTCAAATCACCTGCGCAGCACCCCCGCGCCCCGGCCGGCGGGGAGGGTAACGAATCAATTAACGCGTGTTTTTCAGGTGACGATTTTCATCAACTTTATCTTAACTATTTTGTGCGGGACCGGACCGTGGCCGATCGCACACAGTTCGCGGCCTGTCTGTCAACCTCGCAGGAACAATGTCTGGGCGTCTGCGGTGGATGTTTCCGTTTCAGCTAATATACGGATTTTTATGGTAAAAATTCAATTTCAACTACTGTGATCCCCATCATTTGATCTACATTCTGCCAGTGCACAGTCGGATGTTCCGCTGTTATGCCAGTTCTGGAGTGTATTCATGTTCAAGACCATTCTTGCCGCTTCGGCCATCGCATTCGCGACCCTTCCGGCTGCTGCGGCCACCCTCAGCGACTATATCCCGGCCGACTCGTACATCGGCGGCCACATCTATGTCGCCTCGACCGGCGAGGTCTCCGTGACCTACATCGGTTCGGATGCCGCGTTCACCAACGTGTCCTATTTCGTGAAGGACGGCAGCGATCAACTGCTGTTCACCAATGTCACCGCGGGTCAGGGGACGATCAGCCTTGGCTCCTTCACGGCGGGCACCGAGCTGGTGTTCTCGATGACCTCGATCGGCGGGGGCAACGTGCAGTCCTTCCTGACCGGCACCGAATATGCCAAGGCCGGTTATGTCAACGATTACGGCTTCGTCGTCGCCTTCGAAGACACGATCAACGGAGATGACGACTACAACGACCTGGTGTTCGGCGTGTCGAACGTGACCTCGACGTTGCCGGCGGTTCCGGTTCCGGCCGCGCTGCCGCTGATCGCCAGCGCCTTCGGCGGCCTGCTGGTGCTGCGTCGCCGCCGCCGCGCCTGAGCGCAAGAGTTAGTGACGTACGAGTGCCGCCGCCTCCGGTTCAGCCGGGGGCGGTTTTTTCATGCCGTGACGCCGGTCGGGCAGGGCATGCCAATGTATGGGGGAGGGGTGAGAGGCTGGACATCGACCCAAGCGGGGCTCGTTGCGGCTGCTTCCTTCCGGACCTGACCGGGTTGGCGAGGCGCTCGCCCGCGCCAACCTCTCCCGGCTCATATAGAAAGCCCGGGCCGGATTCGCAAGGCCCGGGTTTCACCGGCCTGCCAGTGCGCGGGGCATGCGCCTCAGCGATGCGGGCCGAATGTCCGCGGGACGCCGGGGCGCTGCCGTTCCGTCTGTCCGGGGCGGGAAAAATCCATCCGCATCCGCAGGAAGCCGTCCGGCGTGGTTTCCCCCGCCGTCAGTCCGAGCCGGTGCAGATCATGCAGGCAGGTCCGCGCGGCGGGGGCGGTGTCGAACCAGGCCACGGCCCCCGGGACCGGGGTGAAATGCCAGACCGGCCAGATCTGCGGGACGATCGTGCCCTGCCGCCGGATCGTCTCGATCACCACGCTGCGGGCGCTGGTGGAAAAGTGCAGGATCTGCACTCCCTGACCGAAGAAGCAGGAAGCGGCGCGGTGGCTGTCCGTGGCGATCAGGAACATGTCCGTCGCGCGCACGGGGCGGCCCTGATGGCGCAGGTCGCGGATCCGCCGCGATCCGGCATCCAGCAACGCGCCATTCACCGCATAGCGCGCGGGTTTGCCCAGGTCGATCTCATAGGTCAGCCCGTAGAGCGCATCGAAATTGTAGAACGGAAAGTCCGGATCCAGCAGGGGCTGGTCCGTGGCACCGGGCCGGAGCCGTTGATAGATGCTGGCCGACCATTCCAGCCATTGCGCGATCTGCTGTCCGGAAAGGCGGATCGCCGCGATCAGGTTCGGATAGGCGTAAAGGTCCAGCACATCGCGGATATGAAGCGGGCCGGAGCCGATGTCGACAAAGCCCGAAGGCCCACGGTGCCCGCCGAACCGCGCGGGCCGGACCGCCGCGAGGATCGGCAGATCCGCCTCGGGCAGATGCGCGACCGCATGGGCAAGGAAATCCGCCTTGGCCTCGGCCACGAGGCTCATCGCCGCATCCGGCGCGACGAGCGAAAAGAAGCTGTTCAGCGGCACCGCCGTCCGGCCGAGATCGCAGGCAAGCACCGACCGGATCTCGGCATGGGCCTGTCTGGTCAGCCGCACGATGGCATCCTGTTCCGGCGTCGGCCGGCCCGCTCTGGCCGTGCTGGCGGAAGGCTGGCCCACGGAAAGCAGGTGGCTGTGCGACCGTTCGACCCGCCACGGACCTTCGCCATCGCGGCACAGGGTCAGGTCGATGACGCCAAGGTGCGATCCCCAGTATCCCGGCAGGACCGCCGGTTTTCCATGCAGGCAGCCGTTCGCCGGATCGACCCCGGTGGCCAACGGGCCATCCGGATGCGGGAATTGCAAATGGCTGTGTCCGCAGATGAGGACGTCTATCCCCTCGACAGCGGCCAGCGGAACGGCGACATTCTCGGCCGCGTCCGGCGCGCCCGGCGGGGCGATGCCGGTATGGGCAAGGGCAATGACCAGATCGGCGCCCGCCGCACGCAGCGCGGGTATCTGCGCCTTCGCGGTGGCGACGATGTCGCTTGTCGTCAGCCGGCTGCCGAGCCGGATCGATTGCCAGATTGCGGTCTGGGCCGGGACGAAGCCGATCAGCCCGATCCGGATCTGCCGCGGGCAGCCCGTTTCATCCGTCATGTCCCGCGTCAGGATGGTCCAGGGGGGCAACAGCGGATCATGTATGCCGCCCTTTTCCTCGTGAAACGCATTCGCGCAGATATAGGGGAAGGTCGCATCCCGCATGACCCGGATGAGGAAATCCAGCCCGAAATCGAAATCATGATTGCCCGGCGCCGCAGCATCATAGCCAAGCGCGTTCATCGCACGGATCAGGGGATGGATCTCGCCGGGGTGGATGCCGCGTTTCTGGCCCCAGTAATCGGCCAGCGGGCTGCCTTGCAGCAGATCGCCATTGTCGAACAGCAGGCTGTTGGGGGCGCCCCGCCGCGCCCGCGCCACGAGGCTGGCGATGCGGCTCAGCCCGCCGTCATATCTGGGCTGGTCGGTCGTATAGTCGAAGCCGCGAAGAGAGCCGTGCAGATCCGTCGTTGCCAGCAGCCGCAGGGACAGCCGTATGTCGCAAGCGTTCGGAAGCGGATTGGAAGAGGATGCCACAGATGCGGCATGCGCGCAATCAGAGGGAAGGCATCTGTTCATTCAGCAAGAAAATCCTGCGCCCTGACAAAGCATGCCTATCAGAGCGTTTCGGAACCAGTAACAAAACAAGGCTACAAGATCACATCTTACGTCGCAATGAAACATTCATGCAGAAGTCATCTTATCTGGGGCTGTTGCGCGGCTGGCGCGGGGCCGCGACGGGACCCGGGCCTTGCCTGATTGGTTTGCGTATCCATCGGCGTGTGAGCGGAGAGGGTGAAAGGGCGCCAGCCCCTCGGCTGGACGTCCTTCCACTGGCAGACGTCTGATCCGCCTCATCCCCGGGATATTTGAGGAAGGATGACGGGCAGAAGGGGCGGGGCGTGTGTTTCGGTGACGTTCCGGGGCGCGCGTGGCCTCGGGGCAGGCTTCTGGTTGCGGCGGAGGGTCACATCTGGTCAGCGGCCTCGGGGCGTGGCACAAGCGGTCGTCACAGCCCGTGGAGTTCCCATGCAGCCATCCGATCCCGCCCCGGAACGCATCCCCGCCTTTCTGGCAGGTCTGGCCTTCACCGGATCCGGGCTCGACCGCGCGGTGCCGCTGCGCGCCGATCCGGAAACGCGCGCCCGGCTTGCGCAGGATGCCGGAACGCGATTCGTGGCCTTCTGGCGCGGGCGGGCGCTGCTGGATCCGGGGACCGTCGATCCGGTGACCGGCGCCGGGCTCTATCCGCTGCGCCCGGGCGCCCCGCTGTTGCGGCATATGGTGTCCGACCCCATCTTTCTGGGTCTGTCCGAAGGGCAGGCGGTTTTCGCCGCGGATCTTTCCGGCTGGGCGCCCGAAGGGGAGGGGCCGGACCCGCAGGCCTTCGCCGATCCGCGCCTGTGGCATCCGCCGGGCGTGCCCGACAGCGCGAGCTTCACCGAATTGCGCGGCGCGCTGACGGCGCTCGACGCGCGGGCGGGCGAGCTGGTCGCCATCGCCCGCGCGCTGATGCAATGGCACGAGACGCATGGCTTCTGCGGCCGCTGCGGGGCGCCCTCGCGGGTGACGCTGGGTGGCTGGCAACGCTGGTGCCCGGCCTGCGACAGCCACCATTTCCCGCGCACCGATCCGGTCGTCATCATGCGCATCATCCGCGGCAATCACATCCTGATGGGGCGTTCGCCCGGCTGGCCCGAGGGGATGTATTCCTGCCTCGCCGGTTTCATCGAGCCGGGCGAGACGGTCGAGGATGCCGTCCGCCGCGAGGTGTTCGAGGAAAGCCGGGTGCGGGTCGGGGCGGTGCGCTACCTGACCTCGCAGCCATGGCCGTTCCCGACGCAGTTGATGATCGCCTGCGAGGGCGAGGCGCTGGACGACACGATCACCATCGACCCGGTGGAGATCGAGGACGCACTCTGGATCAGCCGCGAAAGGCTGGCCGACGTGCTGGCCGGGACCGATCCTGTGATCCATGCGCCGCGCTCCGGCGCGGTCGCCGGCTGGATGATGCGGCAATGGCTTGCGGACCGCCGCGCATGAGGTCACGCTGCGGGGACTGATACACCGCCCACAGGGAATTTGCGATGATACTGACCGGGAAAGTGGACATTGCCGCGCCCGCCGATACGGTTTTCGGCAATGTCACGGATTTCGACCTCTGGGTGCCGCAGGCCCGGCGCAAGGGGGTGACGATGCGCCGCACGGATGGCGGCGGCGATCCGGTGCCGGGCATGACCTGGGAAACCGATTTCCGCTTTCGCGGCAAGATCCGCCACATGGATTCCGAGGTGGTCCGCCTTCTCCGCCCCGAGGAAATGGCCATCCGGTCGCTGTCCCGCGGGTTCGAATTCTTCGTGACGCTGCAGATCGTCGCGCTGGCCGCGGCCCGGTCGCGGCTGCATGTCTCGCTCGAGGCGAAGCCGCGCACGCTTGGCGCCCGGCTGCTGCTGCAATCGGCACGGCTCGGTCAATCCGGGCTTGAGGCGAAATTCCGCAGCCGCATCGAAGGTTTCGGCCGGTCGCTGGAACGTCCCCTTGGGGCCTGACCTCAGGTGAAGCGGCGCGGATCGGCCGGATAGACGCCCAGAAGCGTCACGTTCGAGGTGAAATACCGCAATTCGTCCAGCGCGAGGCGGACGTTGGTATCGTCCGGATGGCCCTCGATATCCGCATAGAACTGCGTCGCGGTGAAGCTGCCCTCGACCATGTAGCTTTCGAGCTTGGTCATGTTCACCCCGTTCGTGGCGAACCCGCCAAGCGCCTTGTAGAGCGCCGCGGGCAGGTTGCGCACGCGGAAGACGAAGGTGGTCATCATCCGGCCCTGTCCGCGCTTCTTCAGGTCGGGGGTGCGGGACATGATGAGAAAGCGGGTGGTGTTGTCCTGCTTGTCCTCGATATGCCGGGCGATACAGTCGAGCCCATAGATCTCGCCGGCGAGTTCCGAGGCCAGCGCCGCCACCTTCGGATCGCCCTGTTCCGCGACGATCCGGGCCGAGCCGGCCGTATCCGCGCCAGTGATGCGGTTGATGTTCTGCGCCTGCAGGAAGTTCCGGCACTGACCCAGCAGGACCGTGTGGCTCATCGCCGATTCAACCGCTTCCAATTTGGTTCCCGGCAGGGCGAGCAGGTTGATATGCACGCGCACGAAGGCTTCGTCGACGATATGCAGCCCCGAGGTGGGCAGCAGCGAATGGATATCCGCGACCCGGCCATAGGTGGAATTCTCGATCGGCAGCATCGCCAGATCGGCGTCGCCCTTGCGCACCGCCTCGATCACGTCCTCGAAGGTGCGGCAGGGCAGGACCTCCATCCCCGGGCGCGCGTCGCGGCAGGCCTGATGCGAATAGGCTCCGGGTTCGCCCTGAAACGCGATCGTGCCGGAATATTGCAAGGTCATCTGGGCCTCCTGTCGTTCGGCCCTCTCCTATACTGCGCCGAAGTGCAAAGGAAGTGGGCCTGCGGCGCAGGGGCGCGGCAAAATCACCATCTGTGGCGCGAATGCCGGAATGATGCGGCTTCTCACGCAGTTGCAACTTGCACCCCGGCGCGTTGCGCCTTTAGCTGTCAGCCGTGTGACAGGGGAGCAGCGGATGAAACGGAAGACCATCGCCCACCAGCAGCGGATCGTGCCGGGCGTTACGCGGATGTTCGGGGCGGCGCTGATCGGGGCGGCGATCTGGATGGGCGCGCAGGGGGTCAGGGCGCAGGAGGCGACGATCACCGCCTCGGCGATCTCGACGCTGGGTGATCTGAAATATCCGCCCGATTTCGCCCATCTCGACTATGTGAACCCGGATGCGCCGAAGGGCGGCGAGATCTCGGAATGGACGCTTGGCGGGTTCGACAACATGAACCCCTTCACGCTCGAAGGCCGGGCGGCGGCGCTGTCCTCGGTCCCGCTCGAAACCCTGCTGACCGGCACCGACGACACCGTGGGCGAGGCCTATTGCCTGCTGTGCGAAAGCCTCGAATATCCCGAAAGCAAGGATTGGGTGATCTTCACCCTGCGCGACGGGATCCGGTTTTCCGACGACACGCCGCTGACGGCGGAAGACGTGCTGTTTTCCTACGAACAGCTGCGCGACAAGGGGCTGAGTTCGTTCCGCGCGGTGGTGACGCAGCAGGTCGCCTCGGCCGAGGTGCTGGATGAAAAGCGGATCAAGTTCACCTTCACCCCCGATTATCCGCGCCGCGACATCATCCAGTCGGTAGGCTCGCTGCCGGTCTTTTCCAAGGCGCAGTTCGAGCGCGACGGGATCGACCTCGAACGTTCCTCGCCCAAGCCGTTCATCGGCTCCGGCCCCTATGTGTTCGACAGCACCCGCGACGGCCGCACCGTGGCGTGGAAGCGCAACCCCGACTATTGGGGCGCGACGCTGCCGATCAACGTCGGGCGCTACAATTTCGACCGGATCCGCATCGAATATTACGGCGACTATCAGGCCGCGTTCGAGGGGTTCAAGGCCGGCACCTACACCTTCCGCAACGAGGCCTCGGCGCTCCAATGGGCGACGGGATACGATTTTCCGGCGGTGCAGAAGGGCTGGGTGGAAAAGGCCGACCTGCCCAACGGCAACATCGCCTCGGGCCAGTCCTTCGCGATCAACCTGCGCCGCGAAAGGTTTCAGGACATCCGCGTGCGCGAGGCGCTTGGCCTGATGTTCAATTTCGAATGGTCGAACGAAACGCTGTTCTACGGGCTGTATTCGCGGGTGAATTCCTTCTGGGAAAACTCCCCCCTTGAGGCGCAGGGCACGCCCTCGCCGGCGGAGATCGAGATCCTGAAGCCGCTGGCCGCCGATCTGCCCGACGGCATCCTTGACGATCCGGCGGTGCTGACGCCCACTTCGGGCACGCGGCAGCTTGACCGCGGCAACATGCGCAAGGCCGCGGCGCTGCTGGAAGATGCGGGCTGGGTCGCGGGCAATGATGGGCTGCGCCGCAACGCCCGGGGCGAAACGCTGCGGGTCGAGATCCTGAACGACAGCCAGACCTTCGACCGGGTCATCAACCCCTATATCGAGAATCTGCGTTCGATCGGGGTCGATGCCTCGATGTCGCGGGTCGATGACGCGCAATATGAAAACCGCCGCCGCAACCATGATTTCGACATGATCACCGCGCAGCTGGGGCAGGACGAAATTCCGGGCGCCGGTCTGCAGCAGTATTTCGGCTCGCAGAACGTGGGCGATGTGTTCAACGCCATGGGGCTGGCCAATCCGGCCATCGACAGCCTGATCCGGCTGGTCGAGGAGGCCAATACCCATGACGAGCTGGAACCGCGGGTCCATGCGCTCGACCGGGCGCTGCGGTCGCTGCGCTTCTGGGTGCCGCAATGGTTCAAGGCCAGCTACACCGTCGCCTATTACGACATGTACGAACATCCGGAAACGCTGCCACCCCATGCGTTGGGGGAGCTGGACTTCTGGTGGTATAACGCCGACAAGGCCGAAAAACTGAAAGCGGCTGGCGCATTCTGATGGGTTTGCCCGCCAGAATAGTGCGAAAATGACAAGAGGCAGGAACGCATGGGCGCCTATATCCTGAGGCGGTTGTTGCTGGTCATCCCGACGCTGTTCGGGATCATGCTGGTGAACTTCACGCTGACGCAATTCGTCCCCGGCGGGCCGATCGAACAGATCATCGCGCGGGTGCAGGGCGAGGCGGATTCGATGCGCAACATCTCCGGCGGCGGGGATGCGGGCGCGCAGGGCGCGGGCGGCATGGACGAGGGCGGCTATCAGGGCGCCCGCGGCATCTCGCCCGAGCTGCTGGCGCAGCTTGAGGTGCAGATGGGCTTTTCCCGCATCGTCTGCGACGACGGCTTCACCGGCACGCCGAGCCTGCGCGATCCCGCCTGCCACCGCGAGCCGATACCGGCATGGAAGCGCTTCTTCTCGATGATCGGGGATTACCTGACCTTCGATTTCGGCAAGAGCTTCTTTCACAACAAGACGGTGATGGAGCTGGTGGCGGAAAAGCTGCCGGTGTCGGTGTCGCTCGGCCTCTGGTCGACGCTGCTGGCCTATCTGATCTCGATCCCGCTGGGTATCCGCAAGGCGGTGCGGGACGGATCGCCCTTCGACACCTGGACCTCGGGCGCGATCGTCGTGGCCTATGCGATCCCGGGGTTCCTGTTCGCCGTCATGCTGATGGTGCTGTTCGCGGGCGGATCCTACTGGAAGATCTTTCCGCTGCGCGGGCTGACCTCGGATAATTTCGACCAGCTCAGTTTGATGGGCAAGGCGCTCGACTATCTGTGGCACATCACCCTGCCGACCGTGGCCATGACGATTTCCGGCTTCGCCACGATGACGCTGCTGACGAAGAATTCCTTCCTTGACGAGATCAACAAGCAATATGTCATCACCGCCCGCGCCAAGGGCCTGTCGGAGCGGCGGGTGCTGTATGGCCATGTCTTCCGCAACGCCATGCTGATCGTGATCGCGGGCTTTCCGGCGACGTTCCTTGGCGTGTTCTTCGGATCCTCGATCATCGTGGAAACGATCTTCTCGCTCGACGGGCTGGGGCTTCTGGGCTTTCAGGCGGCGGTGGAGCGGAACTATCCCGTCATCTTCGGCACGCTCTACGTCTTTGGCCTGATCTCGCTGGTCGTGGGGATCCTGTCGGACATGACCTATGTGCTGGTCGATCCGCGGATCGATTTCGAGAAGAGGTCCGGCTGATGCTGTCGCCGCTCAATCAGCGCCGCCTGCGCAATTTCCGTGCCCATCGCCGGGCTTTCTGGTCGCTCATCATCTTTTCGGTGCTGTTCGGACTGTCGCTGCTGGCCGAGGTGGTGGCGAACGACAAGCCGATCATCGTCAGCTACCGGGGCGAGCTGTATATGCCCGTCTACCGCTTCTACCCGGAAACCACCTTCGGCGGCGATTTCCGGACCGAGGCGATCTACAAGGACCCCGCCGTGCAATGCCTGATCCGCACCGGCGGGCGGGAGGAATGCTGGGACGACGACCCTGAAGCGGTCGAGAAAGAGGCCGCCGAAACCGGCATGGTGTCCGGCGAGAAGATCGAGAAGGGCTGGATGATCTGGCCGCCGATCCCCTACAGCTACCGCACCATCAACAATGTCGGCACCGCGCCAAGCGCGCCGGACCGCAACCACTGGCTTGGCACTGACGATACCGCGCGCGACGTTCTGGCGCGGGTGATCTACGGCTTCCGCATTTCCGTGCAGTTCGCGCTGATCGTGACCTTCGTGGCCTCGGTCATCGGCATCGCGGCGGGGGCGGTGCAGGGCTATTTCGGCGGCCGCACCGACCTGATCGTGCAAAGGCTGATGGAGATATGGTCCTCGACCCCCTCGCTTTACGTCATCATCATCCTCTTCGCGATTCTGGGGCGAAGTTTCTGGCTGCTGGTGTTCATCGTGATCCTGTTCGGCTGGCCGGCGCTGACGGGCGTGGTGCGGGCGGAATTCCTGCGCACGCGGAATTTCGAATATGTCCGGGCGGCGCGGGCGCTTGGCGTCAATGACCGGACGATCATGTTCCGCCACATCCTGCCCAATGCGATGGTGGCGACGCTGACGATGCTGCCCTTCGTCATCACCGGGGCGATCTCGACGCTCGCCTCGCTCGACTACCTCGGCTACGGGCTGCCCAGTTCGGCGCCCTCGCTCGGCGAACTGGCGTTGCAGGGCAAGCAGAACCTTCAGGCGCCGTGGCTGGCCTTCACGGCGTTCTTCACCTTCTCGATCATGCTCTCGCTCCTCGTGTTCATCTTCGAGGGCGTGCGCGATGCGTTCGACCCGCGGAAAGTGTTCAAATGACCCCCGTCCTTCAGGTCGAGAACCTGCGTATCTCCTTCCGCGCCGATGGCCGTCTGGTGCCGGCGGTGAAGGGCGTGTCCTTCACCGTGAACAAGGGCGAAACCGTCGCGCTGGTGGGGGAATCCGGCTCGGGCAAATCGGTGACGGCGCTGTCGACGGTGGCGCTGCTGGGGCCGAACGCGTATCTGGAAGGTTCGGTCCGCTATGACGGGCATGAGATGGTCGGCGCGCCCGAGGCGGAACTGCGCCGGGTGCGCGGCAACGACATCAGCTTCATCTTTCAGGAGCCGATGACCTCGCTCAACCCGCTGCACACGATCGAAAAGCAGATCGGCGAAAGTCTGGAACTGCACCAGCATCTGACCGGGGCCGAGGCGCGGCGGCGGATCGTCGAGCTGCTGACGCAGGTGGGCATCCGCGACCCGGAAACCCGGCTGGCCGATTATCCGCACCAGCTTTCGGGTGGGCAGCGGCAGCGGGTGATGATCGCCATGGCGCTGGCGAACGGGCCGGAACTGCTGATCGCGGATGAACCGACGACGGCGCTCGACGTGACGATCCAGGCGCAGATCCTCGACCTGCTCGCCGATCTGAAACGCGCCGAGGGGATGAGCCTGCTGTTCATCAGCCATGACCTGAACGTCGTGCGCCGCATCGCCGACCGGGTCTGCGTCATGTCGCAGGGCGAGATCGTCGAACAGGGCCGGACCGAGGAGATATTCGCCAATCCGCAGCATCCCTATACGAAAAAGCTGCTGGCGGCGGAGCCGAAAGGGCAGGCGGGGCCGGTGCCCGCGGATGCGCCGGAACTGCTGCGGACGGATCACCTGAAGGTCTGGTTCCCGATCCGCCGCGGTCTGCTGCGCCGGGTGACGGGGCATGTGAAGGCGGTGAACGACGCCTCGCTGTCCATCCGGGCCGGTGAGACGCTGGGGATCGTCGGCGAATCCGGCTCGGGTAAGACGACGCTGGCGCTGGCGCTGATGCGGCTGATCGAAAGCGAGGGGCCGATCCTGTTCATGGGGCGCGACATATCCGGGCTTCAGGCGCGGCAGTTGCGGCCCCTGCGGCGCGACATGCAGATCGTGTTTCAGGATCCGTTCGGATCGCTCAGCCCGCGCATGACCGTCGGCCAGATCATCGCCGAGGGGCTGACCGTGCATGAGATCGACCCCGGCCGCGACCGCCGCGTGATGGTGGCCGAGATCATGGAGGAGGTCGGCCTCGACCCCGCCGCGATGAACCGCTATCCGCATGAATTCTCGGGCGGGCAGCGGCAGCGGATCGCCATCGCCCGGGCGATGATCCTGCGCCCGAAGATGGTGGTGCTGGATGAACCGACATCCGCGCTCGACATGACGGTGCAGGTGCAGATCGTCGAGCTTCTGCGCGATCTGCAGCGCCGCCACGGGCTTGCCTATCTGTTCATCAGCCATGACCTGCGGGTGGTGCGGGCGATGTCGCACAAGATGCTGGTGATGCGAAACGGCGACATGATCGAACAGGGCACGACGGCGGAAATCTTTTCTTCACCAAAGACCGAGTACACCCGGACCCTGATCCGGGCTGCGCTTGGCGAGGTGGTGTGAAGGTCCTTTTCGTTCATCAGAACTTTCCCGGTCAGTTCCTGCATCTCGCCCCGGCGCTCGCCGCGCGCGGGCATGATGTGCGGGCGCTGACGGCGGAAACGAACAGGCGGCCCGCGCCGGTGCCGGTGCTGAAATACCGCTGGTCGGGGGAGCCTGCGGCGCAGGGCCTTGGCGCGCGCTATGCGCAATCGGCGGAACGCGGCTGGCGCGCGGCGCGCGCGGCGCAGCAGATGCGGACGGAACAGGGCTATGTGCCCGATGTGGTCTTCGGCCATCCCGGCTGGGGCGAAACGCTGTTCCTGCGCGAGGTCTGGCCCGAGGCGCGGCATCTCGTCTATGCCGAATGGATGTATCAGGGCGCTGGGCTGGACAGCGGCTTCGACCCGGAATTCGCGCGCCCGGCGCTGGCCGGCCGGGTGTCGACGGTGGCGCGCGCGGCGCATCTGGTGCAGGCGATGATCGGGGCCGATGCCGCGCTGTCGCCGACGCGGTTTCAGGCTCAGACGTTCCCGGCGGAGCTGCGTTCCAAGATCACCCTGTGCCACGACGGGATCGACACGGCGCGGGTCCACCCCGATCCCGCGGCGCGCTACACCCTGCCGGACGGCAGCCGCACCTTCCGCGCGTGCGACGAGGTGCTGACCTATGTCAGCCGCTCGCTGGAGCCATACCGCGGCATCCACACCTTCCTGCGCGCCCTGCCCGAGGTTCTTGAGGCCCGCCCCGGGGCGCATGTGCTGATCGTCGGGCAGGAGGGGCAGAGCTACGGCCCCGCCCCCGCCACGGGCAGCTGGAAGGACCGCTTTCTGGCCGAGCTGGACGGCAGGCTGGACCTGTCGCGCGTGCATTTCACCGGCCGGGTGACCTATGCGGATTTCATCTCGATCCTGCAGGTCGGCCGGGTCCATGCCTATCTGACCTATCCCTTCGTCCTCAGCTGGTCGCTGCTTGAGGCGATAGCGGCGGGGGCGATGGTCGTGGCCTCGGACACCGGACCATTGCGCGAGGTGATCGAGGATGGCGTCACCGGCCGGTTGGTCGATTTCTTCGACGTTCCCGGCTGGTCGCGCGCGCTGATCGCCGCGCTGGCCGATCCCGCCGCCCATGCGCCGCTACGCGCCGCCGCCCGGGCACGGGTCGTGGCGGACTATGACCTGAACACGGTCTGCCTGCCGCGCCTGATCGATTTTGTGGAAAGCGGCCCGTCCCGCTGACCCGGCATACTCCGTCACGACAGCGCGCCAACACATCTCAAAACCCCCCCCGACGGGCTGAGGGGGGTGCCAAAACCTGTTCCCGCGATGTCTCGGAGAAGTATGCTCTCCAATGTGGCCCAAGCATGCACATCGGCTGGCATCGAAGACCTGAAAATGGCCGCATAGGGGAGTTTTGTTCCGCGCCGTTGTCGCAAAGACGAGTTTCAACACACCCTCGGCTCCTTGCCTTTCGTGTTTCCATAAATATCCCGGGGGTGAGCGCGGAACGCGCGAGGGGGCTGGCCCCCTTTCCACGCCTCCGATCGCGCCGCGGGCAGTATTCATGATCATGTCGGCCGCATGATGCTGACCTGACGCGGCTAAAGCATTCGCAGCTGCGGAACCGCATCCGGAAACGGGATCGCCGGAGTCACGCAAAGACGCGGAAGTAATCCACCAGCATATGGGCCTCGTGATCCTCGGGGCGCAGCGGATCGGGATAGGGCACGTCATGCAGCAGGGCGAGCGTCAGCAGCGGCCAGAACCTGTCGTTGTTGACGTCGAGTTCCGCCGATCGGTTGACCAGCCACACCTGCGGCTTGCCGGTCGCCGGATCACGGATCGGCTGGCGGTTGAAATAGATGATGCAGCGGTTGCGGGCCAGCAGCACGCCATAGCGATTGTAACCTTCGGTCAGATCCTCCTCGGTCTCGACCCCGCTGCCGGTATGGCGTTCGCCCGGCTCGCCCCATTCGTGCAGATAGGCGCCGTATTGATGCGGCTCGAAGCCCTTGTGCTCGACCACATCGACCTCGACGCTGGTGCGCGAGGTCAGGATGCTGCGCGCGTTCAGCAGCCAGAAGGCCGGCCAGGTCAGCGGATGGGCAGGAAACCGCATCCGGGCCTCGAAATAGCCGCGCCGCCAGCCCTTCAGGATCGTCCCGTCCGGCCGCGCGGATTGCAGGTTGCCGGAGATCCACTGATATTCCGGATCGTCGTTGCCGTAGTAGCCGGGCACTTCCATCTGCCGTCCGATGTAGCGGGCCGAGATGCGCAGCGCCTTGCCATTCTCGGTTTCCGGATCGTCGACGATGGCATAGGGGTTGAACCCTTCGGCGCCCTCGATCCCGGCGAAGGCGGACCGGCCGTAAAAGCCGCTGTCGAAGGTCGTGGCCTTGCGGCCCGCCGACCAGACGGCGGGGTCGATCGTGGCGAACTGGTCTTCAAAGATCATGCGGCGGCTGATCGTCGGATCGGCCTCGGGATCGTAGGTCGAATCCCATGCCAGCGCGGCGGTTCCCGGCATGGCGATCAGGCCGCCGGCCGAGATCAGCAGCGCACGGCGGGACAGGGGATGGGGCATTCTCTCCTCCTCAGGGATCTGTCGCCGGTCAGGCGGCGACGCGCTGCCGGGGGGACTTGCCCGCGCGCGCAGTGACATAGACGTCGAGGGTCTGGCGCATCACCCGCCCGATCGTCAGGTTGTCGATGTTGATCTGGCTTTTCGCACGCCAGTCGGCCAGCGCGGCCGGATCCGACAGCAGTTGATCCAGCGCCTCGGCCAAGGCGGGAGGGTCCCCCGGCGGCACCAGAATCCCGGCCGCGCCGCGATCCAGCATTTCGGGAATGCCGCCCACCCGGGTGCCGATCACGGCGCAGCCGGCCTCGCGCGCCTCGGACAGCACCAGCCCGGCGGGTTCGTCATGCGACGGCAGCACGAAGATATCCGCCCCGCGCATCCAGGGCGAGGGATCGCGCTGTCCGCCGGCGAAGGTCACCGCCGCGCCGCAGGGCAGGGCGCGGGCCATATCCTCATAGGCATCGCGGAACGGACCTTCGCCCACGATATACAGCCGCGCCTCGGGGTGGCGGGCGTGGACGATGGCGAAGGCGTCGATCAGGTCGGGCAGGCCCTTGCGCGGATGCAGCCCGGCCACGAACAGGATCGCGGGATGGTCAAGCGGTTCCCGCATCGCCTCCCGCCCGCGAAAGCGGACGGTGCCGATGGTGCCGTTCAGCACGGTCACCAGCTTGCGCGCGGGGATGCCGCGGGTCTCCATCGACTGGCGCACCGCCTCGCTCACCGCGATGACGCGGGTGCCGAGGCCCATCAGCACGGCGCTTTTCTCAAAGGCATTGTGGACCGTGGTGATCAGCGGCACCCCGGCAAGCCGGCACACCGGCCATGCCAGAACCGCGCTGGTCATCATATGGGCATGAACGACATCGGGCTGCCAGTCGCGCACCAGCCGGCGCAGCCGCAGCACCGATCCGGCAAGGATCAGCGGCTTGCGGTTGTGGTCGATCCGCGCGGTCTCGACCCCCTCCCGCGCCAGCAGGGCGTCGAAATCGCCGCCGCCGCTGGCGATCATGACCTGATGGCCATCGGCGCTTTGCGCGCAGGCCAGATCGACCGCCGCATGGACATGCCCGTTCAGCTGGTTGGTATGGTTCAGGATGTGCAGAATGCGCATCCGCCTGTTCGTGCCGGTCATTTCATCGCTCCGGCGGGCAGCCACTGGTTCAGCAGATCGCCCATGCGGGCGCGAAACAGCGGCTCGGAGAATTCCCGGCTATGGGCGAGGATGGCGGGCTGATCGACCTTGAAGCGGTCCATCCGTTCCACGCCGTCGAGGATCGATTCCTCGGACTGGGTGTCGAAGAACAGGCCGGACACGCCCTCGGTCACGGTTTCCAGCGCGCCGCCCCGGGCGAAGGCCAGCACGGGCCGGCCGCTGGCCATGGCTTCCAGCGGCACGATGCCGAAATCCTCCTCGCCGGGGAAGACGAGGGCGCGGCAGCGCGCGTAATGGTCGCGCAGCACGTCGAAGGGTTGCGGGCCGAGGACGGTGACCGTCGGCCCCGCCATGCGGCGGATCTGTTCCAGCATCTCGCCGCCGCCGATCACGATCAGCCGCCGTCCCAGCCGGTTGAACGCCGCCACCGCCAGATCCGGGCGCTTGTAGCTGACCAGCTCACCGACCATCAGGTAGAAATCCTCGGCCGCATCGGGGGCGAGGGGGGTGAAATCCTCGGTCGAGACGGGCGGATAGACCACGGCGGCATCGCGTTCGTAATAGCGCGCGATGCGGCGCCGGACGTTTTCGGAATTGGCGATGAACTTGTCCACGCGCATCGCCGATACCGCGTCCCAGTTGCGGATGTAATGGGTCAGCGGCACCATCGCCATTTGCTTCAGCCGCCCGCTGCGGTCGCGATAGTCGTGATACATGTTCCAGACGTAGCGCATCGGCGAATGGCAGTAGCAGACATGCAGCGCATCCGGGGCGGGGATGATGCCCTTGGCGGGGCCGGCCTCGCAGCTGATGACCAGATCGTAGCCGCGCAGGTCGAGCTGTTCGAGCGCGAGCGGCATCAGCGGCAGGTAGCTGCGGTAGCGCTTCTCGGGCTGCGGCAGGCGGCTGATGAAGGTGGTGGTGACCCGGTGGCGGCGGATCACCGGCGAGATCGCCTCTGGCTTGTAGGCATGGGTGAAGATGTCGGCGTCGGGAAACATCCGGCACAGCGATTCCAGCACCTTTTCGCCGCCCCGCATCGTCACCAGCCAGTAATGGATCAACGCGACGCGCAGGCCGCGACGTCCGATCTGCGGGGCCGGCATTGTCGGCCGCCTATCGGCGACCACAGTGAAACCAGAAACACTCATACCACACCTGTTCACGCTGAAGGGTTGCGCAATCTTCTGAAAGCTGCCGACGGAATATGCTGCCGCTGTTCCCCCCTCAGACCGTTTTGCCGCGCTTGCGGGCGGAGGCGTCCCTGACCGAGGAAATCGCCGCCCGTGTCGTATGCCGCATGCTGCCCGGCCGGGCATCGCCAAGGCCGAGCCGCGCGAACAGCCCGCGCCGTTCGGCAAGGCCCGGCGGGTGGTTGACCGCGACGCCCACCACCGCGACGCCCAGCCGGCCCAGCCGTTCGGAGGCCTGCGTCAGCTCGTCGAAGGTGGTGTGGGTCTCGGCGACGATCACCACCAGATCGGCGTGTCGGGCCAGCGCCAGCGCATCGGCGGATTCGGCCAGCGGCGGCAGATCCAGCACCACGTCGCCGCGCGCCTGCAGATGCCCCAGAAGCCGCGTCAGTCCCCGGTCGCGCATGTCCGAGATCGCCCCCGACTGCGCGCGCAGCGCCGTCGACGGAACCAGCCGGACGCCATCGGCATCCACCTCTTCGTCCGTGGTCCGGCCCGGGTTCGGCACATACCAGTCGGTCAGCCCGCGCGCGCGGCCGTCAAGGTCGGCGTCGATGACCGTTACCTCCTGCCCGCCGGCGCGGATCAGGCGTGCGAGGTTCATCGCGATCATGCTGCACCCGGACCCCGGCGCCCATTCGGCCAGCGCGATGATCCGCCCGCCCGGCTGCGGGTCCAGCCCGCCGGCCAGATCGATCGCGGTGCGCAGGTCCCGCAAACCGTGGGCGCAGGCGCTGTCCGGGCGGATCGTCACGACGACATCGCCCTGCCGTCCGGTCAGGCGCTTTTCCTCGGGGATGAAGGCAAGCCGGGGCATCGCGGTTTCGCGCTCCAGCTTGTCGCCCTCGTGCACGCGCCGGTCCAGCGCGCCGCCAAGCGCCATCGCGAACAGCCCGCTGAGCAGGCCGAGCACCGCGCCCGTCGCCACGATCAGCTTGGGCCGCGGCTCGGACGGCGACAGGGGGCGCAGCGCGGCGCCGATCACCCGCGCATCGGCATCGGGCATAGCGGCCTGCGGCAGGGTGCCGTCGCGCACCGCATTGGCGGCATCCTCGACCTGCGCCGAAAGGGAATCGAGCCGCATCTGCACGAATTCGCCGCCCGAGCTGGCGACGCCCGCCTTGAAGGCGACCGATTGCAGCAGATAGGCGGAGGCGGCGGAATTCGCGACACGCGCCGCCAGTTCGGGGTCGGAGGAGGAATAGGAAATCTCGATCACGTAGGACTGGCCGATGCGGCGTGCCGAAAAGCGGTCCCGGAAGGCGGCGAAGGCGACTTCCTCTGCCTGTTGCGCGGCCGTGGGGGCGGGGAAGGAGGCGGCCTCGGTTTCGGTTCCCGCTGCGGTGTCGTCGGCCGGCACGGTTTCCTCGGCGGGGGAGGCCGCAAAGATACCGCCCAGCAGGTCGATCACATACCGCACCGGTCCCGGCGGCGTCGGTTGCAGTTCCGGAATGGTCGCCAGCCCGAGCGTCTCGAACACCCGGCCTTGCAGCCGCTCTGACCGGATCACCTGCAATTCGCTGTCCACCCGGTTGAGGTCGAGCGTCACCGGCGAGATCGGATCCTGCCCCGCCGCGCCCGCCTGCCCGACCGATTGCAGGATGATCGAGGATGTCGCCGTATAGACTGGCGGCAGGGATCGGGCATACAGCGCCGCAAGGATCATGCAGGCGATGGTCCAGATCATCAGCGGCACCCAGCCGCGCCGGATCATCCCCGTCACGGCACGGATCAGGGCGACCGGCCCGTCCTGCGTCGCCTGCGCGGGTGGGCGGGGCGGCTCGGGGATCGGGATCCGTCGCAGCACGGCCTGTCTGGAGCGAATGGGTGGGGACCGTTCCGGTGGAATGTTCGGCTGTTCAAGCGGCATGGTTTCTCCCTCGTTATAGTTCCGTGGCGCGTTCCGGGGCGATGCGCCCCTTCATCATGTCGGAAATCCCCAGCAGATTGCCCCGCAGCCGCCCGCGTCGGTCGACCCATGGCTCGGGCCGCGCGGACAGGACGAGGTTCTTGGAAAGGTTGCGAAAGATCTGGCCCATGGCCTGGCCCGGCGTCATCGTCCCCTTGCGGATCATGTAAAGCGGATTGACGATCTGCGAATAGCCGAAACGCCGGCCGCTGACGCGCCCGCCCTTGGTGCCCATGTGGACGCCGCGCGCATCGGCGGATTTCGCCAGCCTGCCGTCGCTTTGGCGGGCGAGCGCCGCGGCGAAGTCGCGGTCCTCGAGCCAGCCATACAGCACCAGCTTTTCGTCAAAGCGCAGCGTGCCGATCGCCGGGAAGCGGAAGGCCATGTTGCAGCCATAGGGGCTGTAGGGCGCGATCCACGACCAGTCGCAGGGCGGCGGCGGGGCGGCGGCCATGCGGCAGGCATCCCCGAAGGAAATGCCCGGCCCGCCGATCCCGTCGGCCAGCACCCGCCCGGTAAAGCCCACAAGCGCCGGATCGTCGCGAAAGCTGCGCAGCGCCACGGCAAGCCAGTCGCGGTCGGCGACGAAATCGTCGTCGAAGAAGGCGACCATGTCGGTGTCGGGGGGCAGCGCGGCCAGCGCGGTGTTGCGTTGCGCGGGCAGGCCGGGGGGGCCGGTCAGCACCTCGACCCCCGGCAGGTCGGCAAGGTCGCCCGCGTCGGTGGGATCGGTGCAGGAAATGACGATCCGTTCAGGTTTCAGCGTCTGGTTCGCGGCCAGATGGCGGACCGTGGCGCTGACCACCTCGGGCCGGCCCCGGGTCGCGATGACGACGGCGACCTTGCCCGCGGGCGGGGCGGTGGGCGCGGCCTCGGGCAGATGCGCCGGGTCGCGCAACAGGTCAAGATAGCCTGCCGCCGTCTCGGTCCAGCTGAAGCGCCGCACCTGTTCGCGGCCGCGTCCGGTCAGTTCGGTGCGCAATGTGTTCGACCCTTTCAGTTCAAGGATGTGCCGCAGCCATGCCTGCGGATCGTCGGGTGCGGCAAGCCGCGCGGCGTCGCCGCAGATGTCGGGCATGCTGGCGCGGTCCGACGAAATCACCGGGCAGCCGCGCGCCATCGCCTCGACGATCGGCAGGCCGAAGCCCTCGGTCCAGGAGGGAAAGGCAAGGCACAGCGCGTGATCCATCAGGAAGGCGAGGTCGTCGTCCGACACCGGCCCGGTCAGATGCAGGTTCGGCGCGGCGGCCAGTGTTGCCGCGGCGAAGATGTCGCCGCCGCCGCCGGCGATCACCACATCGATCCCCGCCGCATCGAGTTGCGGCGCCAGATCCGCCAGCAGCGCAAGGTTCTTGTGCCGCGCCTGCGACCCGATCGCCAGCACGTAAAGCCGGCCGGTCAGCAGGGCGGGGGCCTTTTCGGCCCGCTCCGCGTTCCAGCGCAGCGCATGTTCGTGCCCGTTCGGCAGGACGGCGATATCCGAGGCGCGGATCGGCAGGTAGCGGGCGATCTGCCGGGCGGAGAAATGCGAGACCGTGGTGATCCGCGCCGCGCGCCGGGCCAGCAGCGGTTGCAGCAGCCCGTAGACGGTCCGGAACCCGCGCCCGTAGCTTTGCGGCGCGGTGAAGATATTGGCGTCGTGGATGCAGACGATCTGATCCGTCTTGACTGCCGGGGCGGTGTTGCACAGGTTCAGCAGGCGGCCCTCGCTGCGGGCGGGCAGGGTGATCTGTTCCCACAGATGCCCCGACAGCGCCCCGCCGGCCGTCATCGGCAACGCGGCATGGCCCGGATCCGCGGTCCCCTGCGGCGCGACGATCCGGCCGGTGGCGCCTTGCTGCGACAAGAGCCGGTCGAGCGCCGCCACCACGTTCAGCGCATACCTTTGCACCCCGGTGACCTTCTGGGTCAGGAACCGGCCGTTGATGGTGAAATCCGCTCCTGACGAAACGGGGGAGCCTGACGAAACGGGGGAGAGGGTCATGCGACGATGCCTCCCTGCGTGGAAACGCCTGCGGGGGCGCGGCTTGGCGCGGCGGCTTCCTCGGGGCGGGCGGCGGCGATGCCGGCGAGGACGTAGAAGAACAGGCCCTGATCGATCGTGGTCGCGACCATCAGATCGCCCGCCATCAGGCACAGGCAGCCGTTGCGCGCGGCGGTGCGGACATCGGTGGGGAAGCTGCCCTTCGGTCCCGGGTTGCGCAGGAAGGCGGTGGCGAAGAACACGGCATAGAGCGCCGTCCCGATCACGCCGACCCCGCCCAGAAGCCCGGTGAGGAGACTGGAGCTGCGGATCGTGCCGAGCCCGACCCCGATCCCCGCGGTGTCGAAGAAATTGCCGATGGCGTAGCTGTTCCAGGAACTGCGCTCGACCCCGGAATCGGTGTCCATCTTCGACAGCAGGATCCTGTCGAAATAGCCATGCAGTTCCGCCAGAATCGCCGGTTGCAGCAGCAGCGTCAGCGTCAGCAGCAGCGCGATCAGCGGAATCGCCATCACCGCCGCCGTGCTGAACCATGCGCGCGGCGCCGTGCCGCAACGCGACAGCGCTGTCAGATACAGCAGCCCGAGCGCCACCGGAATGCCGGCGAGCCCCGTCGACGAGGTCGACAGCCCCGTCAGCACCAGCGAGGCAAGCGCCAGCACCCCCGTCAGCCGGGGCTTGTAGCCGCACAGCCACAGCGTGCCGGTCACGCCCAGAACCCCAAGCGAGGATCGCGCGAAGGACGAGGCCTCGGTGAAGGCGCCGACGATGCGTTTCAGGCCCTCGGCCTCGGCCTCGGTGTGCAGCGTGTAGCGGGCGTTGCGCATGAAGCCCATCAGATCCGCGGTGCCGGTGAAATAGGTCGCAAGATCCATCACCGCAAAGAAGGTGTTGCCGATCGCATAGGCCAGCAGTCCCGCCACCGCCGCCCGGAACCCCGCGGGCGAGGCCGCCGCCGCCGCCACCAGCGCGAAGCACAGCAGGTTGGCGATCATGTAGATGCTCTGGGTGATGTTGCCTGACACCGGGCCGAGCGGAACGGTGGATCCCGCGCTGTCGAATTCGGTGGAGCCGAGCGGCACGATCTCTGTCCAGCCGGCCATGACGCGCGGATACAGAAAGGCCGTCGCCACCGCGTAGATCACCAGCGACGCCAGCCAGAAGCCGGGCCGGTCCGGATGCAGGACGCGCAGAAAGGCCGTGCAGCTTTCTTTCCGGCTGAGGATGGCCACCGCGCACAGACCAAGCAGCACATGGCCCGGCGGAATGTTCCCCGATCCCAGGAACATCGCCGAGGCCGCGCCGAAGACCGTGGCGAAGATCGTCAGCACCAGAACGTTCCGGTAATCGGCGAACAGGCACAAAAGCCCGATGCCGATCACGAAGAGGCCGATCGGTTCTATGCTCATGCGGCCACCGTGGGGAAAGGGGATCCGAGGCGGGCCAGCCCCGCCATGAAAATGCGTGTCTTGAAAATGCCGGTCGTGACAATGCGAGCGGCGGCACGAAGCCGCCGCCTGCTTCCGGGTGCCCGCGAGGGGCACCCGCATGTTGGTTTTCCGCTCACCGTCCGGTCCGCAGCGCGACGGAGCGCGCCGTCAGCAGCAGGATTTTCAGGTCCTGCAGAAACGAAACGGAACGGGCGTAATCCACGTCCATCGCGACACGTTCATCATAGGTCGTGTCGTTGCGGCCGCTGACCTGCCACAGGCCGGTGATACCCGGTCTGACGCGGGCATAGCTGTCGAAGTCGGTGCCGTAACGGGCGATCTCCTCCGACACGATGGGCCGCGGGCCGACGAGGCTCATTTCCCCGCGGATCACGTTCCAAAGCTGCGGCAGTTCATCCAGACTGGTCTTGCGGATGAACCGCCCGAACCAGGTAACCCGGGGATCGTGGGTGAGCTTGTGCGTTTCGCGCCATTCTTCCGCCGCGGCCGGATCCTGATGCAGAATGGCGGCAAGCCGCTGTTCCGCATCGATCACCATGGAACGGACTTTCAGGCAATGAAACCTGTCGCCGCCGCGCCCGATGCGATGATGACGAAAGATCGCCGGGCCTCCGTCCCGACGCGCCATCAGCAAAAGCACCAGAATGACGGGCGAGGCCATGAACAGAATGAAACCCGCCGCGCATATATCGAAAATCCGCTTGCCCGCCTTTTCATAGAACCCGGATTCATATTCGGATTCAACGACGGTATTTTCGCGGATGTTCTGGAAATCGGTAATACTGGGCGGAACATTCGAGATTATCGAATTCGGTCCAATATCATAGTTGGAAACAGAAATTGCGGCAGTGGTGTCTTTAACTATGTCAGGGGTATTCGTCCTGAAAATCTCACCACTGTCGCGGTGCAACGCCGCGTCCATACACACATCTCCTCGAAGCTACAAATGAGGAATTACTCGTTAAAAAGTGAGGCAATTTAAGGATATGAGAAGCACCGCTTCCGATCAACGATTTTATGCCGCGGTGCGCCCTGCCGCAGCCGGGACGAAGGCGGAGCCGGTTGACCCTTGGTGAAGTCATGGCCCCAAGTCATTATTTATTAACACTTCCTAACGGGGTGACCCAACGGCATCCGGATGCAAATTTTTCTCGCATTATTCTTGGTCAGGCGGGGGGAAACCGGCCAAACGGCGGATTGGGGGCGTAATATGTTCAGACAAATCCCGGTCAGCGCACGTCTATGGGGTGATTCGCGGGGGCGTGATTCGTGAATCAATGCCAAGATCGCAACAAGTGTTACGATCGGCTGATTCATGCGAGTTTTCCACAGGCTATGCGCGGATCGTCGCGCATCCGGGGACAGGCGCATTCCACCGTCCGGGGCGGCATCCGCCGGTGTCAGGCAAGGAGGCAGCGGCTGCCGCACCGGCCCCGGATCCGGACCCGCCACACATCCGATCACATTCGGGTGAGGAAAATGATTGCCAAAACGCGGGTTTACAGGTCAGCTAGCGTATCGGATCCGTGTCGGACGGGATGCCTCGGCGCCTTCCCGAACGGAAAGGGCGGGGGACGGCATGCTCGCAGCGAAGGCGATGAAGGGGGCGGGGTGGCTGGTCTTGTCACGCTTCGTCGGACGGCTCATCGATTTCGTCACGCTCATCATTCTGGCGCGCATTCTTGTCCCGGCCGACTTTGGCCTCACCGCCATCGCCGCAAGCCTGATCGCAATCGTGGAAATGGTGCTGGAGGTGCCGATCGTGCAGGCCCTGCTGCGGCGGCAGAGCTTCGACAAGTCGCATCTGGATACCGGGTTCACCATCAACCTGCTGCGCAGTCTGATAGTTACGCTGGTGATCGTGGCCATCGCCTGGCCCTTCGCGCAGGCCTATTCCGACATGCGGCTGGTGCCCGTCCTGCTGGCCCTGTCCATAGCCCCGGTGGCAAGGGGCCTCGCCAGCCCGGCGATGGTCGTTTTCGCGCGCGACATCAGCTTTTTGCAGACCTTCATCGTGGAGCTGAGCGGCAAGACCTTCGCCTTTGCCTTCGCCGTGACCATCGTGCTGCATGGCGGTGGATATTGGGCGATCGTGGCGAATTCGGTGCTGGCGGCGGTGGCGGGGATGGTGGTGTCCTATATCCTCGCGCCCTATGCGCCGCGGCTGACGCTGTCGCGGCTGTCGGATTTCATGACCTTCGCGGGCTGGTTCACCGCGGCGCAGATCGTCACGGCGCTGAACGGACAATTCGACCGGATCCTGCTGGGGCGGTTCCTCGACAAGGGCACTTTCGGCCAGTATGTGCTGGGCAACGACCTGTCCATCTTCCCGACGCAAAGCTTCATCGGGCCGGCGATGCAGTCGGTCATGGCGGCGTTTTCCAGCATCAACACCGATGCGGAGCGGATGCGGCTGGCCTTTCTCAAGGCGGTGCGCGCCGTCATGCTGGTCTCGGTGCCGGTCTGCACGGGCATCGCCGTCAGCGCCGACCTGATCGTCGAGCTGCTGCTTGGCCCGAACTGGCACCTTGCCGCGAGCCTGCTGCAATTCCTTGCCCTGACGGTGCTGCCGATCCCCTATTACCAGACGCTGTATTCCTTTTGCCTCGCGACGGACCGGCCCGCGCAACTGATGAAGATCAGCCTGATCGAGCTGGCGCTGCGGCTCCTGCTGATCCCTTCGGGGTTCTGGCTGATGTCGCTGGACGGGGTGGTGGGCGCGCGGCTGTTGATCGCCGGCGGGATGTTCCTTGTCTATCTGTTGTATGTCCGCAGGCTGGCGCAACTATCCCTGCGGGTGCAGATCCTCAATATCTGGAAGATGGCCGTCGCCGCGATGGCGATGGCGCTGATGGTGACGGAGCTGCGCGTGGGGCTGGCGCCCCTCGAGCTGCCCGCGCTGGCCGAGATGCTGCTGATCGCGCCCGCGGGGCTGCTGTTCTATGCGGCCGTGCTGTTCGCGACGGGGATGCGGCTCAGCCGCGCGGCGGGCCACTTCGCGCTGCACGACCGCTGGCTGTGATCACTGGCCGGGGGGCGTATCCTGCGCGGGCGCCTCGATGAAGTTCACCTGCAGCACATCGCCCGGCTGCAACGCGGCCGTTTCCTCGACGGTTGAGGTCTTTGGCCCCGTCGCTGTCTGCCGCACCAGCCTGAAGATCGGCCGCAGGTCGGGGTTGACGCCAAGCGCCTCCTGCCCCCGCAGCGAGGCCGCCTGCAAAAGCTGCCGGGCCGTCTCGGTCTTTTCGTGGTTCTGTTCCAGCAGCGCCCGTGTTTCGGTCAGATCGTCCAGCGCGGTCTTGCGGTAGCGGGCCTGCACGTCCACCGCATCGCGGCTGGCGCGGGACAGGCTCTGCTGCGCGCGGAGTTTGGACAGCTGCACGTCGAGCATGATGCTCTGCACCGAGACGCGGGAATTTTCCGCATCGATCTGCCGGGTGGCGGGGGTCAGGCCACGGTCGCGCAGCTCGGTGCTCAGCCGCACCTGTTCGCTGAGCAGTTCATACTGCCGCTCCATCGCCTTGTTCTTTTCGTCGAGCGAGACGAGTTCCTCTTCCAGCAGCTTTTTCGAATCCTCGATCGCGGTCAGCTCGGTCGTGACGGCATCGCGGTTGGCGTGGAACCGCTGCGTTTCCTCGCGCATCGCGGTGACGACGCGGGGATCATAGCTGCGTTCGGTCAGATCGGCGGGAAACACCAGCTCCTCCGCCGCCTCCGCCTCGGCGCCAAGCCGCACGAGCTGCGCCTCCAGCCCGATCTGTTCCGCGCCAAGCGCTCGCAACTGGCCCTGCGCGCTGATGACCTCGCGCTCGATCCCGGCGACATCGGCCGAACGCAGGAAACCCTGCGCGATGCTGATCGCCTGCAAGACGGTCAATCCGGGCTCAAATTCATATTTTCCAGGCTGTTGTACCGCCCCCATGATGAAGAACGGGCGATAGGTCAGCACCTCGACCGCGACGGAAGGGGTCTCCGACAGGCTGGCGGTTTCCTTCAGCGCCTCGCCGATATCGGTGGCCAGACTCTCGGTGGTGCCACCGGCCGCGGTCAGCCGTCCAAGGATGGGCATCGACACGGTACCGTCCGCGCCCACCGAGAATTCGCCGTTGAGCGGTGTCCACGGATAGGCCTCGCCGGTGTTGCGGCGCAGCGAATGCACGCGGACCATGATCTTGTCCTGCGGGCCCAGCAGGTAGGGGGCGGACAGCGACGCTTCTTCGGCCCATGCGGGCACGGCGACAAGCGCGAGGCTTGTCGACAGCAGGATCACCCCGATGGATTTCATGGCCGGAATCCCCCCGCGCTGCACGGCGTTGCGGAGGAATGCGGGTCTCTCGACGGGGGCCGGAGGCCTTGCCCCGGAGAGACGGCAGCAGATACGGAATTCATGGCGACAACCTGTCAAACATATGATCGTTACGGGAGGCCGCTGTTTCGTCCGGAAAACGGGCGGGAGGCCACCCGGGCAAATCAGCCTGTTCCGTTCCGTCATGCAGCAGCGCGAATAGTCGGAATGGCGCAATTGTGCCCGAGCTTCGCCATTCCGGCAATAGCCCGTCGCAATTCATCGGGAAAAGTTGCTCCTTTGCGGAATTCTCCCGAGGAACGAATTGGAATTGGCGATTGCAAAGACCCACCCTCATTCCGTGCAATTTGCGTGGACAGGTCATTGGGGCCGTGCCATGCTTCGGCATCAGCAAGCATATCCGACGTGATTCTGCGCCCGATCCGTTCATCCGGTTTCTCGTAGGGATCCGATCCGGATATTGAACCGAATAGTCCGGAAGATCCGGACGCAGACAACGACGCCATCCGGGGAAAACATTCTCCCACTGGATGCTTCTGTTTTGTGTAACGAGTTTAGCGGCCGCCTCCTCATGGGGCCGCATGTGAAAGGTTTGATGTGCGCGTTCTTGTTACTGGTAACATGGGCTATGTCGGCTCGACCGTTTCGAAATTCCTGCGCGAGGCGCATCCGGATGCCGTTCTGCACGGCTACGATGCGGGCTATTTCGCCCATTGCCTGACCGGCGCCGCACGACTGCCGGAGACGGCACTCGATGCGCAGTTCTTCGGCGATGTGCGCGATCTGCCCGCCGAGATGCTCGCGGGCTATGACGCGGTGGTGCAGCTCGCCGCGATCTCGAACGACCCGATGGGGCATCGGTTCGAGCGGATCACCGAGGAAATCAACCAGACCTCCTCCATCAGCCTCGCCAAGGCGGCGGCGGCGGCGGGGGTCGGCCATTTCGTCTTCGCCTCAAGCTGCAGCGTCTACGGCATCGCCGAGGGCGGCCCGCGCAAGGAGGACGATCCCCTCAACCCGATCACCGCCTATGCGCGATCGAAGATCGGCACCGAACGGGCGCTGGCCGGGCTGAACGGCGACATGACCGTCAGTTGCCTGCGCTTCGCCACGGCCTGCGGCATGTCGGATCGGCTGCGGCTGGATCTGGTGCTGAACGATTTCGTCGCCTCGGCGCTGGCGACCGGGCGGATCACCGTCCTGTCGGACGGCACGCCGTGGCGGCCGCTGATCGACACCGAGGACATGGCCCGCGCCATCGACTGGGCGATCAGCCGCGATCCCTCGGCGGGCGGCCGCTATCTGGCGGTGAACGTCGGCAGCGAGGACCGCAACTATCAGGTCCGTCAACTGGCCGAGGCGGTGGCCGGCGCGCTGCCGGGCACCGATGTCAGCATCAACACCGACGCCCCGGCCGACAGCCGGTCGTATCAGGTGGACTTCAGCCTCTACCGCAGCCTCGCCCCGGATCATCAGCCGCAGGTGACGCTGGCCCAGTCCATCGCGGCGCTGAAGGACGGGCTGACCGGGATGCAGTTCCACGACGCGGATTTCCGCAATTCGCAGATGATCCGCCTGAAGGTGCTGGAGGCGCATATGGCCGCCGGGCGGCTCGACGATACGCTGGTCTGGCAGGGCGCGGCCCGGCGGGACGGGGGCGGCGAAGCGCAACCCCGGATGGCGATGCAAGCGTAACAGTCAGTGGTGGTGTTCCATGAAAGTAGCGATTCTGGCGGGTGGTTTCGGAACCCGCCTCAGCGAAGAGACGCAGATCCGCCCGAAGCCGATGGCAGAGATCGGCGGGCATCCGATCCTGTGGCATATCATGAAGATCTATTCCCACTACGGGATGAAGGACTTCGTCATCCTCGGCGGCTACAAGGTCGATTTCATCCGGGATTATTTCCTGCGCTACCGTTCCTCGCGCAGCGATTTCACCATCGACCTCGGCACGGGTGAGGTCGACTGGGTCGAGGCGCGGGGCGAGGACTGGCGCGTCACCGTTCTGGATACCGGCAAGGAATCCCTGACCGGCGGGCGCATCCGGCGGGCGCGGAAACATCTGCAGGACGGGACCTTCTGCCTGACCTACGGCGATGGGGTGTCGAACGTGAACATTCCCGACACGATCCGCCATCACCGCGACACGCGGGCGTGGTGCACGCTGACGGCGGTGGTGCAGCCGGGCCGCTACGGGGTGCTGGATCTTGACCATGAAAGCCACGCGGTCCGCGGTTTCGGCGAAAAGCGGGCAGGGGACGGGGGGCTGATCAACGGCGGCTTCTTCGTCTGCGAGCCCGAGATCTTCGACCTGATCGACGACGACACCACCACCTGGGAGGCCGAGCCGATGGCCCGGCTGATCGACCGGGGCAAACTTGCCAGCTATGTCCACGACGGCTTCTGGCAGAGCATGGACACCCTGCGCGACAAGCAGGTGCTGGAAAACCACTGGGCCGGCGGCGCGCCGCCCTGGAAGGTCTGGAACGACTGACGCGACAGCAATTCAGCGGAGAAAAGATACATGATCATCGTCGATAATGCGCTGCGCAAGCTCGAGGCCGAAGGCAGGGTGATCTCCGTCGCCATCGTCGGCGCGGGGATGCAGGCGCGGGCGCTGGCGCGCTCGATCGAGAAGTCCACACCGGGAATGCGCGTCGTCGCCGTGGCGAACCGCAGCCGGGGCAACGCCGAAACGGTGTTCAGCGATCTGGGCCTGACGCCCACATGGTGCACGACGCCGCAGCAGATCACCGAAACCATCGCCGCGGGCGGCCGTGCGGTCACCACCGATCCGACGCTGTTCGGCCCGGCCGAGGGGATCGACGCGGTGGTCGAATCGACCGGCGCGCTGGAATTTTCCGCCCATGCGGTACTGGCGGCGATCGAGGGCGGCAAGCATCCGATCCTCGTCAACGCCGAACTCGACGCGACCATCGGCCCGGTGCTGAAGGCCAAGGCCGATGCGATGGGGTTGACCTATACGGCGGGCGACGGCGATCAGCCGGGCGTCGCGGGCAACCTTCTGCGCTTTGTCGAGGGGATCGGCGTGCGTCCGGTTCTGGCAGGCAGCATCAAGGGGCTGCACGATCCCTATCGCAACCCGGAAACGCAGGTCTCCTTCGCGGCGAAATGGGGGATGCTGCCCTCGACCGCCGCGTCTTTCGCCGATGGGACCAAGATTTCGATCGAACAGGCGTTGATGGCGAACAGCCGCGGCTGGCGCGTGGCCAGGCGCGGCATGACCGGGCCGGACTTCTCGGGCGGGGATCCCTATGCGCCGCTGGTGCCGCTGGACGAGGCGGTCAAGGCGCTGTTCCCGGTGCTCGATGAACATCTGGCCGCAGGGGCGACGGGCATCGTCGATTACGTCATCGGCGCGCGGCCCAACCCCGGTGTCTTCGTGCTCGGCATGATCGACGATCCGGTGCAGCAGCACCAGCTTGCCTATTACAAGCTCGGCCCCGGACCCTATTACCTGTTCTACGTCCCCTATCACCTGTGCCATTTCGAGGTGCCGTCCTCCATCGCGCGCGCGGTGCTGTTCGGCGATGCGGTGCTGGCGCCCTCGGGCGCGCCGACGGTGGGCGTGGTGGCCGTCGCCAAGAAGGATCTGCAACCCGGCGAAACCATCGCCGAGCTGGGCGGTTTCGAATGCTACGGCATGCTCGAGAACATCGAGGTGATGCGGGCCGACGATCTGATCCCGCTTGGCCTTGCCATCGGCGGCAAGGTCAACAAGCCCATCGCCAAGGACACGCCCATCACCTTCGCCGATGTGGACCGCCCCGCCGGGCGGCTGATCGACACGCTCCATGCGGAGCAGGAGGCGATGTTTTCCGCCCCCGTGCAGGAGGACGTGGCATGATCTTCCACGAAACCACGCTCAAGGACGCCTGGCTGATCGAGCCGGAACCGCGCGGCGACGACCGCGGCTTCTTCGCCCGGATGATGTGCCGCGAGGAATTCGACCGCCACGGGATCAAATCCGATTTCGTGCAGCACAACATGTCCGTCTCGGCGCAGAAGGGCACGGTGCGGGGGATGCATTTCCAGCGCGGCAAGGATGTGGAGGCAAAGCTCGTCCGCTGCACGCGGGGGCGCATCCTCGACGTGATCGTCGATCTGCGCGCCGATTCGCCCAGCTACATGCAGCATGAGGGGTTCGAGCTGACCGCCGACAACCACCACATGCTCTTCGTGCCCGAGGGCTTTGCCCACGGCTTCCAGACCCTGACCGAGGATTGCGAGGTCTTCTACGCCGTCAGCGCCGCCTATGCGCCCGCGGCCGAGGGCGGCCTGCGCCACGACGACCCGGCCCTTGGCATCGACTGGCCGCTGCCGGTGGTCAGCCTGTCGCCCAAGGATGCCGCATGGCCGCTGCTGCAACCCGATACGCCCGCGGTATTCGGGGCGACGCCCGAACGCGCCGGCGTCGCCTGACCGCCGGATCGGAGCGCCCCTATGCAACAGGATCCTTCCCTGCGGCCGCCGACGCGCCGCTTTCTTGTCCTTGGCCGATGCGGGGACAAGTCGCTGCACAAAAGCTGGACCGCCGATACCTCGGTCCGGCGCAACTGGGACCTTCAGCTCAATTCCTACGCCAAGGATCCGGCGAACTGCCCCGATGAGGATCTGCCCACGGTCTTCGACCACGGCACCAAATGGGACAGTATCGCCCGGCATTTCCGTGCCCGGCCGGAATTGCTGGACCGTTACGACTACATCATGCTGCCCGATGACGATCTGCTGATGAAGGCGGGCGACATCAACCGCCTGTTCGAGATCGCCGTCGCCTACGACCTGACCATCGCGCAGCCGGCGATGACGCCCGAAAGCTACATCTCCTATCCGATCCTGCTGCGGATACCGGGGTTCCGGCTGCGCTACAGCACCTTTCTGGAATCGATGGCCTGCTGCCTGAAGTCCTGCTACCTGCGCCGGCTGCTGCCGATGTTCGAGCGGCATTTCACCGGCTGGGGCACCGATCTGGTCTGGGCGACGCTGATGGAGGACCCGGCCTACCGCGCCGCCATCGTCGATGCGGTGCCGATGACGCATACAAGGCCGCTGTATTCCGGGCCGCTCTACAGCTCCTACGCCGAGGGGATCGATCCGCGCGAGGAAATCCACAAGATCTCGTCGAGTTTCGAGAACATGCCACACGGGATGCAGATCTATGGCGGCTATCTGGCGAACGGCTGGCGGGTCGGCCCGGTGGCGGCGCGGCTGCTGAACGGGGCCGGGCTGCTGGCGGTGGGGATGCGGTCGAAGAAACGCATGGCCGCGGCACGGTCGAGCGCCGGGCTTTTGCTGCGCGCATTCACGCAGGCCTCCTATCGGCCGGAACAGCTCCGCGCGCGGCCGGGCACTGACATGGCGCGGATCGGGCTTGGGATGCGGCGCCCGCAACAGGTTCAGCGTTCGCCGCGCACATAGGCCGCGCCCAAAGCGGCGGGCAGGCGCGCCTTGCGCCCCGCGACCAGCAGCACCGCCATGACCGCGACGAAGGGCAGCATCTGGATGATGTCCGTGGGCACATCCACCCCCGCGACCTGCAAGGCCGTGGTGGCCGACAGGCAGGTGCCAAAGACCAGCGCCCCGCCCATCACCCATGTCGGCCGGCCGCGCGCCAGCATGGCCAGCACGATGCCGATGAAGCCGTTCCCATGCGTCATGAAAGGGACGAAGACCCCCGCCGCGACGATCGACAGGAAGGCCCCGCCGAACCCCACCAGCAGCCCTGTCGCCAGCACGGCGATGGTGCGGATCTTCAGCACGCTCACCCCGGCGGTGTCCAGCGCCGCGGGCTTGTCCCCGGCGGCCTGCAACATCAGCCCCAGCTGCGTGCGGCGGAACAGCCAGACGAACAGCGGCACCAGCGCGAAGGCCAGATAGACCACGGGTTCGCGGGTGAACAGCGCCGGGCCCACGATGGGGATCTGCGACAGGCCGGGAATGGGCAGCGGCGCCATCACCGACAGCCTCGGGTAGAGCCTCGAAAACTGCTCGTAATGCAAGAGCGCCGTCACCCCCTCGGCCCCCAGTGTCAGCGCGATGCCGACGACGATCTGGTTCAGCCCCATCCGCACGCAGAACAGCGCCATCAGCGCGCCGACGACCATGCCGCCGATCCCGCCCCCCAGAAAGCCGAGCCAGAGGTTCCCGCTTGCCCATGCGACGTAAAAGCCGCCATAGGCGCCCATCAGCATCATCCCCTCGATGCCGATGTTCAGCACCCCGGCCTTTTCGGAAATCTGCTCGCCCAGACCGGCAAGCAGCAGCGGCACCGTGGCGGCGACGACCCCGGCCAGCAGCGCGATGATGAAGGCGTCGGTGAACAGGCCGGACATCTCAGACCCCTTTCCGGGCGCGGCGGAGCGCGGCCCATCTTTCGGTGACGGCCAGCAGCACCAGAAGCAGCGCCACCGTGACCAGCGTGAAATAGTTCGGCACGTCCAGCCGGCGCGCGGCACTTTCGGACCCGATGCCAAGCGCCGAGAACAGGAACACATAGCCGATCGCCGCGTAGCCGTTGAACCGCGCCAGAAAGACCAGCGGCACGATGGTGAAGGCATAGGCGGGGTTCCAGTCGGCGCGGACATTGCCATACTGGCCAAGGATCGCCACCGCCCCGGCAAGCCCGCCAAGCCCGGCCGAGATGGCAAAGACCGCAAGGGTCAGCTTTGGCACGGACAGCCCGGCATGGGTCGCGGCCTCCGGGTTCGCGCCGACGACCCGCAGCTTCAGCCCAAAGGCCGTGCGCGTCATCATCCAGTGGACCGCAAGGATCACCACCAGCCCGATCACCAGCCCGCTTGAGACGTTCGAGCCGAACAGCACCGGCAGCCGGTCCCCGACCGGCAGGGTCCGGGTCTGCGGCACGGTGGTGTCGGGATCGGCAAAGACCAGCTTCACCAGCGCCGAGGACAGCGAGATGCCGAGGAAATTCATCATCAGCGTGGTGATGATCTCGTTGATCCCCTGATAGGCGCGCAGGATCGCGGGCAGCAGGCCCCAGATCGCGCCGATGACCACCGAGACCAGCATCGACAGCACCAGCACCAGCCAGACCGGCAGGTGCTGCACCATCAGGGGCGCCCATGCGGCGACGAAGACCGCCCCCATCAGGAATTGCGCATCGCCGCCAAGATTCCATAGCCCCGCCCGGAAGGCGACGATAAGGCTCGCCGCCAGCAGCAGCAGCGGTCCCATCCGCGTCAGCGTCGCCTGCACGCCCGAGGGCGACAGCAGCCCGCGCTGGAACACATAGCCGTAATAGTCGAACGGATTGACCTTCATCAGCAGCAGCACCAGCCCCGACAGCACGAAAGCCCCGATCATCGGCCCAAGCGACAGCCCCGCCGTCGCCAGCGCCGCCCGCAGGCGGGGCGGCAGCCCCCCCGAGGTCAGGTTGGTGGTTTCCGTGGTCATGCGGAACCTCCTCGTCTTGCCTGAATGCGGACCGGATCGCCGACGGCGGGCGCGCAGAGGGGGCGCTGCCCCCTCGCCGGCCGGGCCGGCTCACCCCCGGGATATTTATGGAAACACGAAAGCAGGTCACGATTCCGCTTGCGGGGGTGCGAGGGGAAAGAGGGCGCCGGAAGGACCTTGAGGAAGCGGGGGAGAGTCATGCGGCGACCCCGCTCATCAATTCGCCGATGCGGCGGCGGGCATCGGCATCGTTCGGCACGACGCCGACGATCCGGCCCTGCGACATCACCGCGATGCGATGCGCGAGTTCCAGCAGTTCGTCCAGCTCGGTCGAGATCACGATCGCCGCGCAGCCCCGCCCGGCGGCCTCGCGGATGCGACGGCGGGTGGCGGCGATGTTCTGCAGATCCAGCCCGTAGGTCGGTTTGGCAAAGATCACCGCCCGCGCGCTGCCGGTCAGCTCGCGCGCCAGCAGCAGCTTCTGGATATTGCCGCCCGACAGTTTGCCCGCGGGCGTGTGGATCGAGGGCGTGCGGATGTCGAAGGCCTTCACCAGCGCGCGGGCGTTTTCGTCGATCTTCGCCGGGCGCTCGATCCCGCCCTGCCAGAAGGGCGGATCGCCGATCTGCTTGAGCAGCAGGTTGATCGAGACGGGAAAGCCGCCCACCGTGCCCTCGCCCAGCCGGTCGTCCGTCACGTAGCGCAACCCCGCGCGGCGGCGCCCGCCGACATCGAGCCCGTCGATGAAGGCGCCATCCAGCCGGATCCGCCCGCTGCTGATCGGGCGCTGGCCGGCGATCGCCTCGGCCAGTTCCTTCTGCCCGTTGCCGTCGATCCCGGCGATGCCAAGGATCTCCGCCGCCGCCACGGTCAGGTTGATGGCGCTGACCGGGACCGTCGCATCCGCGACATGCAGGGCGAGGCATTCCAGAACCACCGGCGCATCCGCCCCGACCGGGGGCGGGGCCACCGCCGCCACCGCCGCATCCTGCGCGCCGAACATCAGATGCACGATCCGCTCCGTCGCGGCGCGGGGGGTCAGGGCGCGCATCTCTTCGGGCGCGATACCGCCGACCTTGCGGCCAAGGCGCAGCACGCTGACCCGGTCGCCATATTCGATCGCCTCGTTCAGCTTGTGGGTGATGAACACCACCGCGACCCCTTCCGAGGCCAGCCGCCGCATCAACTGCCCCAACCCCGCCGCGTCATGCGGGGTCAGCATCGCCGTCGCCTCGTCGAGGATCAGGAACCGCGCCCCCCGCATCAGCGCGCGCACGATCTCCGCCTGCTGGCGCTCGCCAAGCGACAGGCTTCCGGTCAGGGCCGAGGGCGTCAGCACCACCCCGATCCGCGCGGCGGTTTCGGCCATCCGCGCCTCATGCCCGCGCCGGTCCGGGTTCCGCCACCAGCGCCCGCCAAGCGCCGCATTCTCCGCCAGCGTCAGCGTCGGCACCAGCATCGAATGCTGGAACACCGTGCTGATGCCCAGTTCCAGCGCGCGCTCGGGCGAGGACAGCGCCGTGGGCACGCCCTCCACCTCGATCACGCCCTCGTCGGGCTGTTGCAGACCGGCCAGCATGCTCACCAGCGTCGATTTGCCCGCGCCGTTCTCGCCCAGCAGGACATGGACCTCGCCCTGCCGGAACTCCATGTCGATGCTGTCGTTGGCGACGATGCCCGGATAGCGCTTCGTCACCCCCCGCAGCCGGATGATCGGCGCCGGATCGGCCATCTGTTTCTCCTTCACGCCGGAGCCCTTCTGGCTTTCATCTTTCCACAAATATCCCGGGGGTGAGCGCGGAACGCGCGAGGGGGCTGGCCCCCTCGCTTCCCATCCGCCTCAGTTCCCGGTGACCAGCGCGTGCACCGAAGCCGCATCGTATTTCGGCGTCACGGTGATCTTGCCGTCGATGATATCCTGCCGGACCGCCTGCACCTCGGTCCAGATGTCATCGGGGATATTCGCGGTCTTCAGCAGATCGACCGAGCCGTCCTTCAGGTTGATGTCGTAGTTGTGCGTGCCGTAGATGCCCGCCTTCACATCGGCGATCATCCCCGCATAGACGGGTTCAAGGTTCCACAGCACCGAGGACAGCAGGAAGCCCTTGTCGATCGGGGTCTTGTCGCCGATCACGTCGATGAACAGCACCTTGCCGCCATCGGTGGCCTTGGTGGTCTCGACCGCCTGCAACATGCCGAAGGACGATCCGTTCCCTTGGCCAAAGATGATGTCGGCGCCCGCGGCGATCAGCGATTCGGTCACGCGCTTGCCGCCCGCCGCGTCGGAATAGGCCGCCGGGCCGATCACCGCGTAGCGGATCACCGTATCGGGCTGCGTCGCCTTCACGCCCTCGGCGAAGGCCGTCGACTGCGCGTTCCACGACGGCGGCTCGCCCGAAACGACGATGCCGACGGTGCCGGTGCGCGTCATCTTCGCCGCCAGCACGCCCGCGAGATAGGCCCCCTGGTGGCCCGAGGCGGTATAATCCGCCACCGCCCCTTCCTTCAGCGATTGCGGCGTGTCGACCACCGCCACCGGAACGTCGTATTGCGCGCCGACCTCGGGCGCCGCGGTGTTGTAGCCGCTCGCATGGGCGATCAGCAGGCCCGCGCCATCCTCGGCCAGTTCCTGAAGCGTCGGGCGCACGTCGCCGTATCCAAGGTTCTCGGCCACGATCACCTCGACCCCGGCGGCGGCCCCCGCGGCCTTGGCGCCTTCGATGCCCTGCTGGTTCCAGCCGTAATCCGTGCCCTGTTCCGGCGTCAGGATGGCGATCGAGGTCAGGTCCGCCGCCCCCGCCGCCCCGCCGATCGCCAGTGCCAGGGCCGCGCCGCCCAGAAGGCGGGCAAGGCCCTTCACTTTTCCATTCGTCATCTTCTGGCTCCCTGTTTGGTTGTTGACATTCGCATGCGTCGGTTGCCGATTTCGCCCCGGATCAACCGAATGGGGATGGGTCACGATGAAAGCCCTCGCTTTCGCAGCCATGGTTTCCGCCGCCGCCTCCGCGGCCCTTGCCGACAGCGACCACCGCAAGGGCACCGAGGGGCTTTCGCCTCTGGATTACGCCGTGGAAAACACCGGCGCCACCGTTCTGTCCTGCGATGTGAAGCTGGCGCATTGGTATTCCGACCATCTGGCCACCATCGCGCCGCAGGCGCAAGGTGGCTTCACCCTGTGGTCCGACGCCGCCACGGGCGCCGTCTATCTGATGAACGAGGCGCAGGACCGGATGCCGGTCGAGCGGCTGTGGTGCGGGCTCGATGGCCGGTCCTGGGAAACGCGCCATGAAATCGACCTTGCGCGGCGGGGCGGGGCGGTCGCCACCGCGCCCATCCTGCGCTGCGCCGCGCAGGAGACCGCCACCGATTGCCGCTGAGGCGGCGCCGGTCCGGATCGGATGGGGCGGGGACTGGATCATGTCGGGCTCTGCGGCAGGTGTGATGCGGCGGGTCAACCATATCGGGCGTCATTTGGTCGTCAACACAATGCAACCGATTAAATGGTTGAAAATGACCCGCTGACGCCTTTCCCCTTGGGGGACGGCGCCTCTGTTCAAAATTTGCGCAGATTCCGACGAAAAGTCGAAATTATTGCCTGATTACGAAGATTTATCTGTGGAAATCCCCCGGGCTGCTGCCTGAAAAATCGGCAATCCTGCCGGAATCAGTTTGCAACCATTGTTTTTGGTTGCGCGCTATTGGTCGTGCTGTTTACCTGATTCCGATGATCGCGGCGGGCCTGCCGCACCCTCGTGGTTTCGTTCGGCGGCCTGTCCCGCCCAGATTTTCAGGAGAACAGCATGACATCGCAGCACGCGGCGGCATCGCCCCATCCGGCGGGAAAGCCGGTCAGCCGGCTGAAGACCGGGGCGGAATTTCTCGCATCGCTCCGCGACGGGCGGCGGATCTATCTTGGCGGGCGCAGGCTCGACACGGTGTTCGACGAACCCGGCCTCGCCAAGGGGGCGGAACTGATGGCCGAGACCTTCGACGATCAGTTCAGGCCCGAATTCGCCGATGCCACCACCTTCACCGATCCCGCCACGGGCGAGCTGTCCAGCCGCGCCTGGCAGGTGCCGCGCAGCCCCGCGGAGCTGACCGACCGGCGCAAGATCATCGAATATTCCTCGCTGAAGACCGGGGGCACCTTTGGCCGTCCCTCCGACCTCGCGCCCGGGATCGTCGCGGGGCTGATGGCCTATCTGCCGACGTTCCGGAAAAAGAAGTCGATGATCGAGGGCTGCGATCCCGATTTCGCCGCGAATATCGAGGCTTATATGGAATACGGGCGGCAGAACAACCTGACCGCCTCGGAAAGCCTGGCCGGGCCGCAGACCGACCGGTCCAACCCCAAGGCCGCCGAAGCCGCCTTCCTGCGTGTGAAGAAGGTGACGAAGGACGGGATCTACGTTTCGGGCGCCAAGACCGTGGGCTCGATCGCGGCGCAGGCGAACGACATCTTCTTCACCAATCTCGGCGGGCTCGCCACCACCCCGCCCGAGGCCTGCGTCTGGGGCGCCGTGCCGATCGCCGCCGAGGGGATCACCATGATCTCGCGCGAGATGGTGTCCCAACCCGAGGCCAGCAAGTTCGACCATCCGGTTGCCTCGATGGGCGAAGAGGCCGACCAGTTCATCGTCTTCGACAATGTTTTCGTGCCGAAGGACCGGATCTTCAACCTTGGCGATCCGGACGGAATGTCGTGGTATGGGCCGGTCTGCGTCTTTGCCCACTGGCACGTGCTGACGCGGCTTGCGGTGAAATCCGAGCTTTTCGTCGGCGCCGGGCAGATGGTGCTCGACGTGCTGGGCACCGGCAAGATCCCCGCGGTGCAGCAGATGCTGGGCGAGCTGGTGCAGTATCAGCAGACCCTGCGCGCCTTTGTCACCGCGGCCGAGGCCAAGGCCACCTATACCGAGGCGGGCGTCCTGACCCCGGATGTGGGGATGCTGACGGCGGGGCGGCTCTACTCGATTCAGGAATATCCGCGCATCATCCATATCCTGCAGGAGCTGTGCGGTCAGGGGCTGGTCATGCGCTTTGGCCAGAGCGCCTTCGGCAACCCGGACATCGGCCATTACCTGAACGACCTGCTGCCCGGTCATGGCGTTTCGGCGATGCAGAAGGAACACCTGATGAACTTCATCTGGGACATGACGAGCGGCGCGCTCGCCGGTCGTGTGGCGCTGTTCGAGAACGTCAATTCCAGCCCCGCGCCGCGCCTGCGCGCGAGACTGCATGACGAGGTGGACCGGACGAAATTCGTCGATCAGGTCAAGACGCTGGCCGGGATGGACTGGTAAGCGGCCATGCCGCGTGCCCGCCGGGCGCGCGGTCTTTCGCCGGAGGGGCTCATGCCGGACGCGAACGATATCGTCACCGCATTCCTTGCGGCCTATAACCGGCACGACTGGCAGGGGGCGGCGGCGCTTTACGCGCCCGAGGCCACGCATCACGAGGCCGCCATGGGCAAGACACGCACGGGCCGCGAGGCGATCGAGGCGGGCCTGAACGGCCTTGCCGCCATGCTGCCCGATGTGGCCTGGCACGAACGGGAACGGATAACCTCTGGTCCTCACCTGCTTTTGCGCTACGATCTGGCGGGCACCTTCACCCCGCGCGCGGCGGCGGATGCCACGCCGCGCACGGTCAGCCTGCCGGGCATCCTGATGTTCACCCTGACAGGCGGCCGGATTGCCGCAACTGCCGACTACTGGGACAAGGAAGCCTTCCTTGCCCGGATCCGATAGGCCCTTCATGCTGTCCTTCGACGATTACGACCGTTCAGATGCCACCGCCCTCGCCACGCTGATCCGGACCGGGGAAACGACGGCGCAGGAGGTGTTCGACACCGCCCTCGCGCGGATCGAGGCGGCGGATCCCGCGCTCAACGCCTTCGCGCACAGGCATTTCGACCTCGCGCAGGCGCAGATCGACGCGGGCCTGCCCGAGGGGCCGTTCACCGGCGTGCCCTTTGCGATCAAGAACACCGGGCTCGATGTCGCGGGGATGGAGCTGTCGACCGGATCGGCGCTGTTCCGGGGCTGCGTCTCGCAGGCCGATTGCACGCTGGTCGCGCGGTATCGGCGGGCGGGCCTCGTGATCCTCGGCAAGACCAACACCCCCGAATTCGCGCTCAGCTTCGCGACCGAGCCCGCGGCCTTCGGCCCGACGCACAACCCGTGGAAGCACGGGTATTCGGCGGGCGGGTCATCTGGCGGGTCGGCGGCGGCGGTGGCGGGCGGGCTGCTGCCCTTCGCCAATGCCTCGGACGGCGCGGGTTCGACCCGGCTGCCCGCAAGCCACACCAACCTGTTCGGCTTCAAGCCCAGCCGGATGCGCAACCCCCTCGGCCCCGTCGCGGTCGAGGCGATCGCCGGCATGTCCACGCCCCATGCCCTGACCCGCACCGTGCGCGACAGCGCGGCGCTGCTGGACGCGACGGCGGGGCCGGATCAGGGCGACCCCTACGGTCCGCCGCCGCGCGAGGGCAGCTTCCTTGCCGCCGCGGGGCGTGATCCGCGCCCGCTGCGGATCGGCATGACGCTGGCCTCACCCCTTGGCACGCCGGTCGATCCGGAAATCGTCGCGCGGGTGCAGGCGGCGGCGCGGCTTCTGGAAAGCCTCGGCCATCATGTCGAGGAGGTCGCGGACGCGGGCTATGACGGCCCGGCGCTGAAGACCGCGTGGCGGGTCATTCCGGGCACCGCCGTCGCGGCGGCGGTGATGGCGCGGGGCGCGGCGCTCGGTCTGACCGACCCGCCCGCCGCGCTGGAACCCGTCAATGCCGAATGGGTGCGCGAGGGGCTGCGGCTGACGGCGGGGGATTACCTCGCCTCGGTCAACCAGTTGCACCGGACGGCGCGCGATCTGGGGCGGTTCTTCGCGCGTTATGACGTGCTGCTGTCGCCCGTCGCCGCCGAACCCGCGCCAAGGCACGGCGAAATGGCCAGCGCGGGCACCACGCTCGACGTCTTCTACGACCGTTTCTGGGCGCACAGCCCCTTCACCTGCGCCTTCAACGCGGCGGGCTTTCCGGCGATGTCGGTGCCCTTCGGCTTCCTCGCCTCGGGCCTGCCGGTGGGGGTGCATTTCGGCGCGGGCTTCGGGCACGAGGAGACGCTCTTTTCCCTCGCCGGACAGATCGAGCGCGCCGCCCCCTGGGCGCATCTGCGCCCCGGACAGATGCAGGAGGCAGCCCGATGACCCTTTCCTCTGAAGCCATCCGCGCGCTGGACGCGGTTTCCCTGACCGCCGCCGTCCGCGCGGGCACGATCAGCGCCGTGGCGGTGACCGAGGCCTATCTGGACCGGATCGCGGCGCGCGAGGATGCGGTGCGGGCCTGGCAATATCTGTCGCCCGAACAGGCGCTTGCGGCCGCGCGGGCGCTGGACCGGCGCGGCGCGCGGGGACCTCTGGCCGGGCTGCCGGTGGCGGTCAAGGACGTGATCGCCACGCATGACATGCCGACGGGCTACGGCAACGCCAGCTATGCGGGCACGCGGACGGTCTGCGATGCGCCCTGCGTCGCGCTGACCCGCGCGGGCGACGGGATCGTGCTGGGCAAATCCGTCACCACCGAATTCGCCATGGCGAGCCCGGGCAAGACCCGCAACCCCTTTGACCCGGCGCGCACGCCGGGGGGATCGTCCTCGGGGTCCTGCGCGGCGGTGGGGGCGGGGATGGCGCTGCTGGGCTTTGGCACGCAGACGGCGGGATCGGTGATCCGCCCGGCCTCTTATTGCGGGGTGGTGGGCTACAAGCCGACGCACGGGCTGATCAACCCGGCCGAGGTCAAGGTGCTGGCGCAGAGCCTCGACACCATCGGGCTGCTGACGCGGACGGTGGCGGATGCGGGGCTGGCGGCCTCGGTTCTGGGGTGGCGGCCCGATCTGTTCCCGGTCGAACCGGCCGGGCGGCTGCGGGTCGGGCTGTTCCGCCCGGCGCCCTTCGACAAGGCCGGGCCGGGCACCATCGCCGCGCTGGAGGCCGCCGAAAAGGCGCTGCGCGACGCGGGGGTCGAGGTCGCGGCCCTGCAAACCCCCGACTGGTTCATCGACGCGCATCTCGCGCATCACCGGGTCATGGGGTTCGAGGTGACGGCGGCGCTGGCTTATGAACGCCTCTCGCCACAGGTTGCGCTGACCGGCGTGACGCGCGATTTTCTGGCCGTGAAAGAGGGCGTGACGGCCGAGGAATATGACGCCGCGCTGGCCTTCCGCGATGAACACGCCCGCAGGATGGCGGCGCTGATGGAGGGGATCGACGTGCTGCTGGCACCCTCGGCCCCCGATGTGGCGCCGGTCGGGCTCGACAGCACGGGCGATCCGGTCTTCAACACGCCGTGGACGCTGTTCCGGATGCCGGCGCTGACCCTGCCCGCGATCCGGTGGCAGGGGCTGCCGGTCGGCGTGCAGGTGATCGGGCGGCGCGGCGCGGACCGCGCGACGCTTGCCGCCGCCGCGCGGGTCGAGGCCGCGCTGGCCTGCGACTGGACCGCCGCATGATCCCTTTCCCGCAAAACCGGGCGGCGCAATGGGGCTTGCTGATCGGCCTTGTCGGTGTGTTCTGGGGGCTGTTCGCGCTGCTGCGGTTTCCGGCGGCGCCGCTGCTGGGCGGCATGGCGGCGGGGATCGTCGCGGCGACGGCGGCGGGCGTGACGCTGCGCAACCCGCGCCCGGTCTATGTGCTGGCGCAGGGGGCGGCGGGGGTGTTCATCGCCACCTCGCTGACGCCCGGGATCTATGCCGACATGCTGGCGCATCTGCCGCTGGTGCTGCTGGTGACGGTGCTGACGGTGGCGGTTTCCTTCGCCACGGGCTGGGCGCTGAACCGATGGGCCGGGGTTTCGGCGGATGCCGCCGTCTTCGGCAGCCTGCCCGGCATGTCGGGCGCCATGGTCATCATCGCGCACGAACGCGGCATCGACAGCCGCATCGTCGCGCTGATGCAATATTGCCGGCTGGCCTTCGTCATCGTCGCGGCGACGCTGGTGTCGAAACTGCTGCCCGAGGGCACGTCCGACATCCTTCCGCCCGGCGACGACGGGCCGGGATCGCTGGTCCTGACCCTTGCGCTGATCGGGCTGTCGCTGGCCTCCGCGCGGCTGAAATGGATGCCGGCGGGCGGGATGCTGGTGCCGATGGGGCTGGGCGCGGTGATCGAGGGGTTCGGCCTTGCGCGGCTGTCGGTGCCGCCGATGGTCGTGGACGCGACCTTCATCGTCATCGGGCTGGAGGTCGGGCTGCTGTTCACCCGCCAGATGGTCGGCCATGCGCTGCGGCTGCTGCCGGTGGTGCTGGGCGCGAATGTGGTGATGGTGATCTGCGGCGGGATCATCGCGGCGGGGCTGTCGCTGATCCTCGGGCTCGACGCGGCGACGGCGTTCCTGTCCACCGCGCCCGGCGGGATCGAGACGATGACCCTGATCGCCGTGGCGATCCATGCCAATGTCTCGATCGTGCTGGCGTTCCAGACGGTGCGGCTGTTCGCCGTGGTGCTGTGCGGCCCGACGATCCTGCAAATCCTGCTGCGCCGCCTGCCGTGGCGCAAAGATGGCCCGGTGGGCCGCATATCCCAAGAACAGAGGTGATCTCGATGACACAGGTTTCCACGGAACGCATTTCCGACCCGCTCGAAGGGCTGAAGACGGCGATGCGCCATTTCGCCTCGGGCGTGACGGTGATCACCGCCGGCACCGGGGAGGCGCGTCGCGGAACGACGGCGACGGCCTTCACCTCGGTCACGATGGAGCCGCCGACGGTGCTCGTCTGTCTCAACCGGGCGAGCTCGGCCAATCCGGCGGTGCGCGGGGCGGGGCGGTTCTGCGTCAACATCCTTGCCGAAGGGCAGGACGAAGCCTGCGCCACCTTTTCCGGGCAGAGCGGGCTGTCGGGGGCCGATCGGTTCGGGCCCTTCGACTGGTCGCCCTGCGCGGGCGAGGATCTGGCGCTGAAGGGCGCGCTGGCCGCGATCGGCTGCACCGTTTCGGGCATGATCGAGGAGGGGACGCATACCATCTTCCTCGGCCGGGTGGAGGAGGTACTGCTGACGCCCTCGGCCCGGCCGCTTGTGCATTACGACCGGGCGCTGCGCCCGATCGGCGGCTGAACAACGACAGGAGAATTGGCATGGCCATCAGCGACGCCGACATGGTGATAGCCTGGAAGAACGTGCTGGAGCAGTGCAACCTGAAGGCGGGCGAGCAGGTCGCCATCCTGATGAGCGACGACAGCAACATGCAGATCGTCGGCACCGCGCGGATTGCGGTGGGGTTGCTGGGCGGGATCCTGACGCTGATCCACCTGCCGCCGATCAACGGGGACAAGGCGCTGAGCCGCGACAAGTCGGGCTATGTGGGCAAGACGCCCCTGGCGTTCAACACCGCCGCGCTGGCCGGGCTGAAGGCCGCGGACATGGTGATCGACACGATGCAGCTGCTGTTTTCCAAGGAGCAGGAGCAGATCCTGAAGACCGGGACGCGGATGCTGCTGGCGGTGGAGCCGCCGGAGACGATGCTGCGGATGATCCCGACGCCCGAGGCGAAGGCTAAGGTGATCGCGGCGAATCGCTACATGGAACCGGCGCGGGTGATGACCGTGACCTCGAAGGCCGGGACCGATTTCCGCTGCGCGCTCGGGCAATATCCGGTGCTGATGCAATACGGGCTGGCGGATGAACCGGGCCGCTGGGACCACTGGCCGAGCTGCATGATCGCGCGCTGGCCTGACGAGGGCAGCGCCGAGGGCGTGATCGTCATCGACGAGGGCGACATCCTGCTGCCCTTCAAGCATTACGCCCGCGACCGGGTGGTGCTGACCATCGACAAGGGCCGCGTCGCGAAGATCGAGGGGGGCGTGACGGCGGAATACATGAAGGCCTTCATGGACAGTTTCGACGACCCGGACGCCTATGCGATGGCGCATGTCGGCTGGGGGTTGGAACACCGGGCAAGCTGGACGACGCTGGGTCTCTATGACCGGGAGGCGGCGCTGAGCATGGACAGCCGCTGCTTTGCCGGGAATTTCCTGTTCTCGACCGGCCCGAACACCGAGGCAGGGGGCACGCGCGACACGCCCTGCCATCTGGATATCCCGCTGCGGGGGTGTTCGTTGTCGCTCGACGGCCGGCCGATGACGGTGGATGGCAAGGTCGTCAGCTGACCATAAGGAAAAAGGGGCGCGCGGGCGCGCCCCTTTTGCGATCATGCGCACCGGATCAGGCGGCCAGGGCCGCCTCGATCGCGGCGCCGAGGCGCAGGGGGCGGGTGGTCAGCCGCGACATCGCGCCGTGGAGCGCGGTCAGCGCGACCACCGCATACATCGGCCAGGCGGTCGGCCCCATATGCCCGACGCGCACCAGCCGGTTGAAGGTCTCGCCGCGGCCCGACGAGATCACCACGCCGTAATCCCGCTGCATCAGGTCGCGCAGGGCGGTTTCGTCGACGCCCTCGGGCAGGCGGATCGCGGTGGCGGTGGGCGCGGCGAAAGCCTCCTCGGCCGCCCAGAGGTCCAGCCCCATCGCCTTCACCCCGGCGCGCATCGCCGCCGCCGTCCGCGCATGGCGCGCCCAGACGGCCTCCGGCCCCTCGGCCGCGTAACGGTCGAGCGCGGCGTCGAGCCCGTTCAGTTCCGCGATCGAGGGCGTGAAGGGGAAGGGCGCGCCCGCCTTCCACGCATTCTCCCAGTCGAGCACCGACAGGATGGAGCCGCGTGGCGCCGCCGGATTGGCCTTCATGTGATCCCACGCCCGCTCCGAGATCGCCAGAACCGACAGCCCCGGCGGGCAGCCGAGGCATTTGTTCGGCCCCGTCACCAGCATGTCGATCAGATCAAGGTCCACCCGCGTCCCGCCATAGGCCGAGACGGAATCGACCAGCAGCAGCGCGCCGTGATCGCGCACCACTTCGGCCAGTTCCGCCAACGGGTTGATCGTGCCCGAGGGCGTGTCGTGATGGCACAGGGCGACGATGGTGGTCTGCGGATGATTGCGCAGCGCCTTCCGCAGCAGATCGGGAGTGATGATGCGGTCGTAGTCCACCCGCAGCTCGGCCATCGAGGCGGCATGTGGCCGGAGCCAGCCGCCATAGGCCGCGCCATAGACGCCCGACACGAGGTTCAGCACGTGGTCGCCCGGCCCGACGAGCGAGGCGGCCGCCGCCTCCAGCCCCAGAACCGGCTCGCCCTGCAGGATCACCGGCACCGTCGCCGCGCCCATGATGCGTTGCAGCTTCAGGGACAGGTCTTGGTAGAACCGCTGGAACACCGGGTCGTAGTCGTAGCTGACCGGGCGGCCAAGGGCGCTCAGCACCTCGGGGTAGCAGTTGACGGGGCCGGTGGTCAGGGTGAACAGGGCGGGGCGGGGATCGGCGGTCACGGGTGTCTCCTTGCGGCGATGGGGTCAGGGAACGGCAGCCGCGCCGAACATGCAACCATTTGCAGGATTTCGCCTGTGTTTTTGGTTGAAATGGTTGACCTGCGCCGAAATATCCAGCAGCTTGGCGGCAACCGGATCTGGCGCAAACCCCGGACGGGGCCGCGACAGGGACATGGGGCAGCGGAAGGGCAGAGATGACGGATACGGCGACGGAGGCCCCTGACGCGCGGCTGGACCAGCTGGTCGCGGCGCTGCGCGCGCAGATCCCGGACAGCGGCGAACTGCCGCCCGAACGGGTGCTGTGCGATCAGCTTCAGGTGACCCGGCATCTGCTGCGCAAGGCCCTGCGCGTGCTGCGCGAGGCGGGCGAGATCCGCGAGACGCGCAGCGGCCGGCGCGCAGCCGGTGGCACGGGGGCGGTCTCCGCGCTCAGCCCGAAGCGGATGGTGCAGTCGACCAATCCCTTCGAGGTGATGGAGATGCGCCTGATGATCGAGCCTTCGCTTGCGCGGCTGGCGGCGCTGCGCGCCTCGCCCGACGAGATCGCGAAGATCGTCGAGGCCGCCAGTTCCGCCCCGCACATGACGCCGAGCGAGGCCGATCAGGCCTTTCACCGCGCCATTGCCGCCGGGGCGCGCAACAGTCTGGCGAGCGAGCTGAACTTCCTTCTGCATTGCGTGCAGACCGATGCGCGCCTGCGCTTCACCGACAGCGATGCCGATGCCCGCACGACCGAGGCCCGCGTGCGCGACCGTGACGCCGCGCATCGCGCCATCGCCGAGGCGATCGCCGCGCGCGATCCCGCCGGCGCGGCCGAGGCGATGCGGGCGCATCTGTCGGCGATGCAGGCGAAACTGATGGGGCGGCTTGGCCTGACCGGGTTCGAGCCGGGCTGACCCCTTTCCCCCGATGCCTTCCCGCCCGGCCGGAGCCCCTTCGGCCGCCTCCGTGGTCATGTCCGAAAGGGACCGCCGTGACGACCGATGTCCTGATCCTTGGCGCGGGCAGCGCCGGCTGCATCCTTGCGAACCGGCTGAGCGCCGATCCCGCGCGCCGGGTCACGCTGGTCGAGGCGGGGGGTTTCCCGACCGATCCCGATATCTTCGATCCGGCGATGTGGCCGATGATCCAGCGCCGGCCCTATGACTGGGATTACCGCACGGTGCCGCAGCCCGGCACGGCGGGGCGGGTGCATCACTGGGCGCGCGGGCGGATGGTCGGCGGGTCGAGCGGGTTGCACGCCATGTTCCACCTGCGCGGCCATCCGGCGGATTTCGACCGCTGGGGGGCGATGACCGGCGATGCGGGCTGGTCCTACGATGCCCTGCTGCCGCATTTCCGCGCGACCGAGGGCTATGCCACGGAAACGCCCCTGCATGGGGCGCGGGGCGAGATGCCGGTGACGATCCCGGAGGCCGAGACCCATCCGCTGGTGCGCAGCTATATTGAGGGCTGGCAGGAACTCGGCCTGCCGCGCCTGCCCGATCACAACGGCCGCGAGGTGATCGGCGCCGCGCCGAATGCGCTGATGATCCGCGATGGCAGGCGGGTGACGACGGGCGAGGCCTTTCTGCGCCCGGTGCTCGGTCGCCCGAACCTGACCGTGATCACCGGGGCCGAGGTGCACCGGCTGCGCATCGCCTCGGGCCGCGTCACCGGGGTCGAGATCCGCACGCCCGAGGGCGATACGGTGCTGGCCGCCGGACAGGTGATCCTGTCGATGGGAACGATCGGCGACCCGCTGCTGCTGATGCGCTCGGGCGTCGGCGACCCCGGGGTGCTGGCCGCGGCGGGCGTGCCCTGCCGGGTGGAGCGGCACGCGCTTGGCCGCAACCTGCACGACCACATGCTGGGCGCGGGCGTCGTCTGCCGGGCGCGCAGGCCCGTCGCGCCCTCGCGCCTGCAACATTCGGAATCGCTCGCCTATCAGTCGTCGCGCGGGCTCGATGTCCATACCGGCGCGCCGGATATCGTCGTGGGCTGCGTCGTCGCGCCCTCGGTGTCGGAATGCTTCCCGATGCCCGGCCCGGGCGAGACCTTCACCCTGCTGTTCGGCGTCACCCATCCGACCAGCCGGGGTGAGCTGGCGATCACCGGGCCGGATCTGGCGGATGCGCCGCGCATCGACCCGCGCTACCTCAGCACCGATCACGACCGCACCGCCTTCCGGGCGGCACTCGACCGCGCCCGCATGGTCGCCGGCACCCGGGCGATGCGCGACTGGAACGGGGGCGAGATCCTGCCCGGCCCCGGCATGCGCGACCTTGACGACTTTATCCAGAGGGCGGCGATCACCCATCACCATCCGGTCGCCACCTGCGCCATGGGCGCCTCGGACGATGCCGTGGTGCGGCCTGATCTGTCGTTGCGGGGGCTCGACAACGTGTCGGTCGTCGATGCCTCGGTGATCCCGGCGATCCCATGCGGGCCGATCCACGCGGCGGTGATGGCGATCGCGCAGAAATTCGCGGCCGGGCAGGGTTAGCGGGGCACGAAGACCGCCTCGCCCATGCCGCGCAGCGCATTGCCCAGCCACAGCCGGACCAGCGGCAGGTCATGCGGCACCAGCACCTCTTCCCGCACGCCGCGCGCGATCATCTCGGACCGCAGCACGCCGGGCAGCACGCCCGAGGCGAGCGGCGGCGTCCGCATCCCCGCGCCCCGGTCGAAGAAGAGGGTGGTGATCGAACCGTCGCAGACCTCGCCGCGTTCGTTCAGCAACAGCACCTCGTCCAGCCCCCCGGGCAGGGCGCGCCGCGCCGCGTCATAGGCCGGGCGGTGGGTGGACTTGATCCGCAGCCACGGATCGTCCGAGCGCAGCCGTTCCCCCGACAGCCCGACATGCCAGCGCGCGACGGGGGCGGGCAGGGAGGCGGTTTCCACGCTGGCCACCCCATCCGCGCCGATCAGCAGCCGCAGCCGCGCCGCCCGCCCCGCAGGCCCGGCAAAGGCCCCGCGCAGCACCGGCAGGTGCCAGCCCAGCCGCCGCGCGCCATCGGCAAGCCGCGCCAGATGCCGGTCGAGGAACCGGCACGCCGCACCGTCCCAATGCGCCGTCTCGATCAGCTTCAGCCCGTCAGGGGCGCGATGTAGCGGGCTTTCCACAGGGCTTCCTCCCATTCGCTGTCGGCGCGGGAATCGCTCACGATTCCGCCGCCGACATTCAATGTCACGGATGCCCCGCGGATCGCCAGTGTGCGAATCGCCACAGAGAAGGCCGCCGATCCGTCGGGCGCCATCCAGCCCATCGTGCCGCAATAGATGCCCCGCGGATGCGGCTCCAGTTCGGCGATGATCTGCATGGCGCGGATCTTCGGCGCCCCGGTGATCGAGCCGCAGGGGAACAGCGCCCGCATCAGCCCCGTCAGCTCCGGCGGCCCCGCCAGCCGCGCTGTGATGCGCGAGGTCATCTGATGCACCGTGACAAAGGTCTCGACGGCGAACAGCTCGGGCACCGCGACCGATCCGACCCGCGCGATGCGGGCGAGGTCGTTGCGCAGCAGGTCGACGATCATCAGGTTCTCCGCCCGGTCCTTGACCGAGGCCGCCAGCCCCCGCGCCGTCGCCGCATCGCGCGCGGGGTCGGGATGGCGCGGCGCGGTGCCCTTCATCGGGCGGGCCTCGATCCGGCCATCGGCGGACAGGCGGAAGAACAGCTCGGGCGAGCGCGACACGATTACCGGCCCCGCGCCCATATCGGCGAAGGCGCCGAAGCCCACGGGCTGCAACGCGGCCAGCGCCGCGGCCAGATCGCGCGGCGTGCCGGACAGCAGCCGGGTGCCGATCGGAAAGGTCAGGTTGACCTGATAGCAATCCCCCGCCGCGATATAGGCCTGAACCCGGGCGAAGGCGCGGTCGTAATCCACGCGCCCGATCAGCGGCTCCAGCGGAGCGAGCCGCACCGGCCCCGCCGCATGGGGCGACACCGGGCCGGGCGCGTCATACAGGCCGAACAGCAACAATGGCTCCCCGGTCGGGCGCGGGGGCAGGCGCTCCTCGAAGGCCAGCCCCGCCTCATACGCCATCCAGCCCGCGACCCATGCGCCATCGCGCCGCGCGCGCTCGGCCCGGGCCAGCGCGGGCAGGACCTCTTCGGCGGTATCGGCGCGGACAAGCTCCCGCGGCCTGTCGAAACAGGCCGGTTTCCCATCGGGTCCATGGTCGAACAGGATCATGCGCGCCTCCTGCGGCAGGCCCTAGCAGCGCGCGGCGGCGGAGCAAAGCGGCTTCACGCATATTGCCGCCGTGACGGCCCCAAACCCCGCGCGGCCTCCTGCCTTCATTCTTCCATAAATATCCCGGGGGTGAATTTGCGCGTCAGCGCAAAGAGGGGGCTGGCCCCCTTGACCCGCCATCCACCCGGCACCTCAGTGTTTCTTGCGAAATCCGGCCGCATCAAGGCCAAGCCGTTGCAGCCGCGCGTAAAGACTGCGCCGGGGCAGTTGCAGGATCCGCGCGGCCTCGCCCACATCCCCGGAGCAGCGCCGCAGAACCGCCTGCAACACGCCGCGCTCGAAATGGTCCATCTGCTCGGCCAGAGGCCGGTCGCTCGCCCCACCCGCATCCGGATGTTGCAGGCCCAGCACCATCTGCGTGGCGAAATTGCGCAATTCGCGCACATTGCCGGGCCAGTCGTCGGTGGCAAGGCGGGCCTCGATCCCGGCGTCGATGGGCGGGCAGGGGCGGTCGAACTGGCGCGCCGCCTCGGTCAGGAAGGCGGCGAACAGCAGGCCGATATCGGCGCGCCGGTCGCGCAGGGGCGGGATGCGCAGCCGCACCGCCTCCAGCCGATACAGCAGATCGGCGCGGAATCGGCCCTGCGCCACCGCCTCGGCCATGTCCTCGCGCGCGGACGCAAGAATACGCAGGTCGATCCGGCGCGGCTCGCCGCCGAACACCGGCAGCTCGCGTTCCTCGACCACGCGCAGCAGGCGGCCCTGCAAAGCGTCCGGCATGTTGCCGATATTGTCGAGGAACAGCGTCCCGCGATCCGCCTCGGCGATGCGGCCGCGGCTGATGCGGCTGCCGAACAGGGTTTCGTCGGCGATGGCCTCGGGCAGGGCGGCGCAATCCACGGCGACGAAGGGGCGGGCGCGGCGGCTGCTCCAGCGGTGCAGCAGGCGGGCGACGACCTCCTTGCCGGTGCCGGTCTCGCCCTCGATCAGCACGTCCACATCGACATTCGCCAATTGCCGGATCGTGTCCTGCAACCGCCGCATGACCGGCGTTTCGCCGAGCAGGGGGGAGCGTTCCCCGGCCTCCTCCGCCGCGGCGCGCAGGCGGCGGTTTTCCAGCACCAGCCGCCGGGTTTCCAGCGCGCGCCGCACCGAGGCGATCAGGTGATCGGTGGCGAAGGGCTTGGCGATGAAATCGAACGCGCCCTGTTTCAGCGCCGCCACCGCCATCGCGATATCGCCATGCCCGGTCATCAGGATCACCGGAAGTTCCGCATCGCAGGCCAGCGCCGCGTCCAGCACGCCATGCCCGTCCACGCGCGGCATGCGGATATCGGTGACGATCACGCCCGGATACTCCGCCGACAGGCCGTTCAGCGCCGATTGCCCGTCGGGGTGCAGATCGACCTCGATCCCCGCGATCAGGAAGGAATCGGCCAGCGCCTCGCGCAGCCCCGGATCGTCGTCGATCAGCATCACCCGCATCATCCGCTCCTCATGCATTTGGCACGCGCGCTTTGGGCACGCGCGCGGTGAACGCCGCGCCGCCAAGGGGGGAGGGCGCCAGTTCCAGCCCGCCGCCCAGATCCTTCATGATGTCGCGCGCGATGCCGAGGCCAAGGCCCAGCCCCTCGGCCTTGCCGGTGACGAAGGGGCTGAACACCTCGGCGCCCAAAGCCGCATCGACGCCCGGCCCGTTGTCGGCGACGGTCAGGGTCAGCGCCTCGCCGTCGCCGCCGACGATCAGCGCGACATGCGGGTCCGGCCGCCCGGCCACGGCGTCGAGCGCGTTTTGCAGCAGGTTGACCAGCACCTGTTCCAGCCGCACCCGCTCCGCCAGCACCACGGGCTGGCCGCGCGGCGGCAGGTCGAGCCGCACCCCCGCCTTGCGGAACCGGTCCCCGGTCAGCAGCATCGTCCCCTCGATCACGTCGTCCAGCGCCACCGGCCCCACCGCGCCGCGCCCGCGCCGGGCGAAGCGGCGCATCTCCTGCGTGATCTGGCCGATCCGGGCGGTCAGCTCGACCGTGGTGTCGAGGTTCCGCGCCACCCGGTCCAGCCGCGCCGCCGTCAGGTGATGTCGGGCGTTTTCCGCCAGCGTGCGGATCGTCGCCACCGGCTGGTTGATCTCATGCACCAGCCCCGCCGTGATCGAGCCGAGCGAGGCGAGCCGGTTCGCCTGCGCCAGTTCCTCGCGCGCCTCGCGGAAACGCTGATCGGCGCGGGCGCGTTCGGCGATCTCGGTGCTGAGTTCGGCGGTGCGGCTTGCCACGGCGGCTTCCAGCGCGCGCCGGTCCGCCGCCGCGCGGGCGGCGCGCGTGAGCCGCCATCCCACCGCCCCCGCCAGCAGCCCGAGCGCCGAGACGATCGCCAGCGTCCCCACCACCGCCTGATCCGCCGCCGCCCGCAGCGCCGGGCCGGTGGGCAGCAGATGGACCAGTTGCAGGTCGGTGCCCGCGACCGGCTCGGCCGCCTCGGCCATCAGCGCATCGCCCGGCCCGCGCATCCGGCCCCGGTCGTCCAGCCGGTAGGGACCGGCGTCCAGCGGCGCGTCATGGAACTGGCCCGAGGCGGCGACGTTTTCGCGCAGGGCGGCGGGCAGCGGCAGCAGGACATGCAGCTCCGCCTGCGGATCCGTTGCCGCAAGGATGATCCCGTTTGGATCGACGATGAAGGTCTGGCCCGGATCGTTGCCCCAGATCCGCGTCAGCGCGCCGAATTCGTATTTCACCACGACGACGCCGATCGGCGCCGCCGCGGGCCCGATCCGGCGCGACAGAAACAGCCCCGGCCGGCCCGACAGATCGCCCACCGCGTAATATTCCGCCGTGCCCCGCGCCATCGCCACGCGGAAATAGGGGCGGAAACCGTAGTCGCGCCCGACGAAGCTTTCCTCCGTCCCGGCGTTCGAGGCGCCCATCACCCGCCCCTCGGCGTCGATCAGGTAGATGACCGGCGCGCCGGTTTCCGCGGCGAGCGAATGGAGCTTGCCGTTCATCCGCTCAAGCGCCGCCGCCGACCGCCCGGTCAGCGCGTTTTCAAGGTCGGTATACTCGCCCAGCACGATCGGCAGCAGCCGGAACCGCGCCAGCTCGCTGTCGATCAGGCGGCTGTGCTGCCGGGCAAGCTGCGCCGCCTCGCCGGACAGGCCCGCCATCGCCTTGCGCTGCAACAGGGCCGAGCTGACAGCCCAGACCCCCGCCGCCACAAGGGCAACCATCAGCGCGATGACGAATCCGGGCAACTTCCGCATTTGTGCAGGATATTGCAAAAACATGACGCACGCCATGCAATATTCTGCGCGAAACAATCTTTCGTGAACACTTGTTCTTTCGGAAATATGACTATTTTCAGTGGCTTACCAAAAATGCCGCGCAAGGCTGGCGTCCCGTTTCATCCTCGGCGACCTTGACAGGATCGGAATTGCCGGACCTTCGGGGGAGGAGGTTTACCGCAAGCGATCATGATGCCGCCCTGTCGGCCATGTCATGCGATTGCCGCCCGATCCTCCCGGTCCATCCGCACGCGGGGCCATCCCCGGCCCGCAACAGGAGGAGAGATTCGAATGACCTCATCGCCCATCCCCGCCGGCATCACGCCCGGGCTGACCGATGCGCAGGACCGCCGCAAGCGGCTGAAGAACATCATTGGCGGTTCGACCGGCAACCTCGTCGAATGGTTCGACTGGTATGTCTATGCCGCCTTCGCGCTGTATTTCGCGCCGCACTTCTTTCCGAAGGGCGACCAGACGGCGCAGCTGCTGTCCTCGGCCGCGGTCTTTGCCGTGGGCTTCCTGATGCGCCCGATCGGCGCATGGCTGATGGGGATGTATGCCGACAACAAGGGCCGCAAGGCGGGGCTGACGCTGTCGGTGACGCTGATGTGCCTTGGCTCGCTGATCATCGCGCTGACGCCGGATTACAACACGATCGGCGTGTTCGCCCCGATCCTGCTGGTGGTCGCGCGGCTGATGCAGGGGCTGTCGGTCGGCGGCGAATATGGCGCCAGCGCCACCTATCTGTCCGAAATGGCGGGCAAGAACCGGCGCGGCTTCTTTTCCTCCTTCGCCTATGTGACGCTGATCTCGGGCCAGCTTCTGGCGATCGCGGTGCTGCTGATCCTGCAGAATACCATGTCGTCCGAGGCGCTGAACAGCTGGGGCTGGCGGATCCCGTTCTTCATCGGGTCGATCCTCGCCGTCGTCGTCTTCTGGCTGCGCCGCGGGCTGGATGAAACCGAAAGCTACAAGAACGCCAAGACCGAGAAAAAGCCCCAGTCCGGCTTCTGGCTGCTGGTGACCAAGCATCCGCGCGAAACCCTGACCGTCATGATGCTGACGGCGGGGGGCACGCTCGCCTTCTACGCCTATTCGATCTACATGCAGAAGTTCCTGGTGAACACCTCGGGCTTTTCCAAGGAAACGGCGTCGGAAATCAACGCCATCACGCTGTTCATCTTCATGTGCCTTCAGCCGGTCGCGGGCGGGCTTTCGGACAAGATCGGGCGCAAGCCGCTGATGATCTTCTTCGGGGTCTGCGGGGTGCTGTTCACCTATCCGATCTTCTCGACGCTGGAAACGACGACCGATCCGGTGACGGCGGGGCTGCTGGTCATGGCGGGGCTCATCATCATCACCGGCTATACCTCGATCAACGCGGTGGTGAAGGCCGAACTGTTCCCCGCCCATATCCGCGCCCTTGGCGTGGCGCTGCCCTATGCGCTGGCCAACACCCTCTTTGGCGGCACGGCGGAATATGTGGCGCTCAGCTTCAAGAGCCACGGCTGGGAACATGGGTTCTACTGGTACATCACCGGGATGATCTTCATCTCGCTGATCGTCTATGTGCGGATGAAGGACACCTCGAAGCACAGCCAGATCAAGGAAGACTGATCCGGCGGAAACCGACAGGGACCGGCGCGGGCAACCGCGCCGGTCTTTTCATTTGCCGCGCCGGATGCGATGTCTGCGGATATCGGAGGCGCGCATGGAACTTCTTCTGATCGGCATCGGCACGGGCAATCCCGAGCATCTGACCCTGCAGGCGATCCGGGCGCTCAATTCCGCCGATCTGGTGCTGATCCCCTCGAAAGGCGCGGAGAAGGCCGAGCTGGCGCATCTGCGCCGCACGATCTGCGACGAGGTTCTGACCAATCCCGCGACGCGGGTGGCGGGTTTCGAGATGCCGCGCCGCGATGCCGCGAACCCCTCCTATCTCGACGGCGTGAACGACTGGCACGACGCGGTGGCGCGGGTCTGGGCCGAGACCATCGCCGCCCATCCCGGCGCGGATCGGGTGGCGCTGCTGGTCTGGGGCGATCCGGCGCTCTACGACAGTTCGCTGCGCATCGCGGCGCGGCTCGGCGCGCCCGTGACGGTGATCCCCGGCCTGATGTCGCCGCAGGTGCTGACGGCGGCGCATGGGGTACCGCTGAACGAGCTTGGCGCGCCGTTTCTCGTCACCACCGGGCGGCGCCTGCGCGAGGATGGCTGGCCCGAAGGGGTGGACACGCTGGTCGTGATGCTCGACGGCGATTGCGCCTTCGCCACCCTGCCGCCCGAGGGCATCTCCATCTGGTGGGGGGCCTATGTCGGGATGGAGGGCCAGATCCTCGACCACGGTCCGCTGGCCGAGGCCGGCCCGCGCATCCTCGCCACCCGCGCCGCCGCCCGTGCCACCCGCGGCTGGATCATGGACATCTACCTGTTGAGGCGGTGCGCCGAAACCGAGCCCGTGCGCGCGTGAATTAGGGTGGCAAGGGGGCCAGCCCCCTCGCCCGTTCCGGGCTCACCCCCGGGATATTTATGGAAGAATGAAGACAAAAAGGCCCGACCCGGGACGCTCGGCGAAGCCGGGCCAGACCTTCATCCTTCACGGTCATCGGCGTCCCCGCCTGTTCCGCATATCCAGAATTGCCCGGATCTGGTAACTGAAGACTTAATGGCCTTCATTCTTCCATAAATATCCCGGGGGTGAATTTGCCTTCAGGCAAAGAGGGGGCTGGCCCCCTGCCGCGCCATCCGCTCGCCCCCGGTCAGAATTCGATCCCCGGCTGCGCCTTGATGCCGTCGCGGAAGGGATGCTTCACCACGGTCATCTCGGTCACCAGATCGGCCAGCGCGATCAGCTCGGGCTTCGCGTTGCGGCCGGTCAGGATCACATGGGTCATGGCGGGCTTCTCGTCGCGCAGGAAATCCACCACCTCGGCCACCTCCAGATAATCGTAGCGCAGCGCGATGTTGATTTCATCCAGCAGCACCAGCCGGTTCGACGGATCGCGGATCATCTCCTTCGCCTTGTCCCAGCCCGCCCGCGCCGCCGCCCTGTCGCGCGCCAGATCCTGCGTTTCCCAGGTGAAGCCCTCGCCCATCGTGTGGAACCGGCACATGTCCGGGAAATGCGTCAGCAGGAAGTCGCGCTCCCCCGCCGCCATCGCGCCCTTGATGAACTGCACCACGGCAACCGGCATCCCATGCGCGATTGCCCGCATCACCATCCCGAAGGCCGAGGAGGACTTTCCCTTCCCCGGTCCGGTCAGCACGACGACCAGCCCCTTTTCACCGGTCTTCGTCGCCATCATCCGGTCGCGTGCGGCCTTGATCTTCGCCTTCTTTTCGGCGTGGCGGCGGGCGTCTTCGTCTTTGGCGGGCGGGGTTTCGGTCATCGGTGCCTGCTTGACATATCCGGGGGGGCGTGGCTTGGCTGGTGCATCGCTGGTTCCTGCTTATGGCAGGCGAAGAGGGAATGCGAAAGCCTTGCGCGAAACGCAGCCGCCCCCGCGACCGTGACCGGAGAGGTCGCCCAACCGCCACTGGCTCTGCCGGGAAGGCCGGGTGACCGCCAGGGGCGACCCTGACATCCGCAAGCCGGGAGACCTGCCAGCACCGGCACCGATCCATTCATGGGCGGTGCCGTTTGGAAGATGCGGACGGGGTGTGCCGCAGTCGGGACGATACGGGGCCGCAGGCCCCCGGTTCCCGCGCATCCCGCCGTAACCGGAAAGGAAGAGGATGGAGCTTGTCGTCTGCACCACCTGCCGCGCGCCCGGCGCCGATCCCGCCGCCCCCCGCGACGGCGCGCGCCTGTCGGCGGCGCTGGCCGAACGCGGCATCGCGCACCGGGCACAGGAATGCCTGTCCGCCTGCACGCGCGGCTGCGCCGTGGTGCTGCGCGGGCCGGGGCGCTGGACCTATGTGCAGGGCGGGCTCGACCCCGACCGCGACCTTGACGACCTGATCGCCATGATCCGCGCCTACGACGCCGCGCCGGATGGCGTCGTGCCATGGCGCGCGCGCCCCGAGGTCATCCGCAAGAACACCATTGCCCGCATTCCCCCGCTGGAGATCCAGAATGTCCCTTGAGAAAACCCCCGTCACCATCGTCACCGGCTTCCTCGGCGCCGGCAAGACCACTCTGATCCGTCATCTGTTGCAGAACCCCGACGGGCGGCGGCTGGCGGTGCTGGTCAACGAATTCGGCGATGTCGGCGTCGATGGTGACCTGATCCGCGCCTGCGCCGATGCGAACTGCCCGGAATCCAGCATCCTCGAACTGACCAACGGCTGCATCTGCTGCACCGTCGCCGACGAATTCATCCCGGCGATCGAGCGGCTGATGGCGATGGACCCGCGCCCCGACCATATCGTGATCGAGACCTCGGGGCTGGCGCTGCCGAAACCGCTGCTGAAGGCTTTCGACTGGCCCGATCTGCGAAGCCGCATCACCATCGACGGGGTGGTGGCCGTGGCCGATGCCGAGGCGGTGGCCGCGGGCATCTTCGCCCCCGATCCGACGCATCCGGGGACCGAAGCCGATCATGAAACCCCGCTATCGGAGGTGTTCGAGGATCAGATCACCTGTGCCGACCTCATCCTGCTGTCCAAGGCCGATCTGGCCGGGGAGGCGGGTCTGGCAGCCGCCCGCGCGGTGATCGAGGCCGAAGCCCCCCGCCCCCTGCCGATGCTCGCGCTGACCGAAGGCGTGATCGACGCCCGCGTGGTTCTGGGCATCAGCGCAGCGGCCGAGGATGGGCTGGACGCCCGTCCCTCGCATCACGACGGGGGGGAGCCGCATGATCACGACGATTTCGACACTGTGGTGATCGAGATCCCGGAAATCGACGATCCGCAGGCCCTGTCCGACAGGATCGCCGCGCTGGCCGCCGCGCATCGCATCCTGCGGGTCAAGGGGCATGTCGCCGTCCGCGGCAAGCCGATGCGGCTGCTTGTGCAGGCGGTGGGCACGCGCGTGCGGCATCAGTTCGACCGGCCCTGGGGCGCGCAGCCGCGCCTTGGCCGGCTGGTGGTGATCGCCGAGAAGGGCGACATCGACGCCGCTGCGATCCGGGCGGCGCTGGTCTGATGCACGTCCTGTTCCGCGAAAGCCACGGGCTGGAGGAAACGGCAACGCCGCGCGATCTGGGGCAGGCGCCCGCGAATCTGCTGGTGCTGTCGTTTTCCGACAGCGACCTTGGGGCTTTCGCGGCGGGCTGGCGGCGGGGGGCTCTGCCGACGCTGCGATTGGCCAATCTGGCGGATCTGGCGCATCCCCTGTCGGTCGATACCTATATCGAGCGCACCTTGGCGCAGGCGAAAGGCGTGCTGATCCGACTGATCGGCGGCGCGGCCTATTGGGCCTATGGGCTGGAACAGGTGGCCCGCGTCGCGCGGGACCGGGGCATCGCGCTGGCCGTGCTGCCCGCGGACGGGCGGCAGGATCCGGCGCTCGACGCCGCCTCGACGGTGCCGGTGGCGGTGCTGCGCGAACTGGCGACGCTCTGCGATGCCGGGGGTGCGGTCGCGGCGCAGGCGGCGCTGGCGCGGATGGCGCAGGCGGCGGGCCTGCCCGCCGGGCCGGTCGAAGGGGCGCGGACCCTGCCGCCCTTCGGGCTGTGGCACCCGGACGGGGGCGATGTGCCCGGGGGGGATGCGCCGCTGATCGTCATCCCCTTCTACCGCGCATGGGCCGCCGCCGCCGATACGGATGGCGTCGCAGGCCTGATCCGGGGGTTCGAGGCTTCGGGCTACCGCGCCGTGGGCGCCTTCGTGCCCAGTCTCAAGGACCCGGCCGCCGCCCGCTGGCTGCGCGATCTTCTGCCTCGGCTCGCCCCCGCCGCGGTGGTCAACGCCACCGCCTTTTCGGCGCGGAGCGAGGGGGGATCGCCCCTCGACGCCACGGACGCGCCGGTGTTTCAGGTGATCCACGCCACCTCGGACCGCGCCGCGTGGGAGGGGGCCGATCGCGGCCTGTCCCCCGCCGATCTGGCGATGCATGTGGCCTTGCCCGAGGTCGACGGGCGTATCCCGGCGGGCGTCGTGTCGTTCAAGGAACACGCGCCCCGCGACCCCGATCTGCAATGGGCCCATCCCGAACATCGCGCCGCGCCCGACCGGATCGCGGCCACGGTCGCGCGGGTGGATGGCTGGCTGCGTCTGGCGCGTCTCGCACCCGGGGCGCGGCGGGTGGCGCTGGTGGTCTCGACCTATCCCGGTCATGCGCACCGGATGGCCCATGCGGTGGGGCTTGATGTCCTTGCCTCGGCCGAGGCGATGCTGGCCGATCTGCGCGAGGCCGGTTTCGACGCGGACCCCGAGGGGGCGGAGCTGGACGTGGCGCTGCGCCGGGACCCGGTGATCTGGCCGCTGGCCGATTACCGCCGCGCGCTGGCCCGCCTGCCGGAACCGCTGCAACAGGCGCTGACCGAGGCGCATGGCGACCCCGAGGGCGATTTCGCCTTTGCCGTCACCCGCCGGGGCCGGGCGCTGGTCGCACTGCAACCCGAGCGCGGCGCCGCCCCGGACCGCGAGGGCGAATATCACGATACCTCCCGCGTGCCCTGCCATGCCTATGTGGCCTTCTACCTCTGGCTTCAGGGGCAGGCGGATGCGCTGGTGCATATCGGCGCGCATGGGACGCTGGAATGGCTGCCGGGCAAGGCGGTGGCCCTGTCGGCCGCCTGCTGGCCCGAGGCGCTGACGGGTGCCTTGCCGGTGATCTATCCCTTCATCGTCAACGACCCCGGCGAGGCGGCGCAGGCCCGCCGCCGCCTTGGCGCGGTGACGCTCGGCCATCTGCCGCCGCCTCTGGCGGGGGCGGGGGTGCCCGCGCCGCTCGCCCGGCTGGAACGGCTGCTGGACGAATATTCGACGGCCGACGGGCTGGACCCCGCGCGGCGCGGCCGGCTGATCGCCGCGATCCGGGACGAGGCGCGGGGGGCGGGCGTCGAAACCGATCTGGGCATCCCCCCTGACGCCAGCCCGGCCGAGGCGGTGCCCCGCATCGACCGTTTCGTCTGCGACATCAAGGAATCGCAGTTCGGCGAGGGGCTGCACATCTGGGGCCGCGGCACGCCGGGGGGAGTGGCGGACGCCGCCTCTCTCGCCGGGGAACGGGCCGCGCTGGTCGCGGCGCTGGCGGGGCGGCGGATCGCGCCGGGGCCTTCCGGCTCGCCCTTTCGCGGGCGGGTGGATGTGCTGCCGACGGGGCGCAACCTCTACGGCACCGATCCGCGCGCCGTGCCGACCCGCGCCGCCCATGCGCAGGGGGTGAAGCTGGCCGGGGAGCTGATCCGCCGCCATTTGCAGGATCAGGGCGATTATCCGCGCGGGCTGGTGGTCAATCTCTGGGGGTCCGCCACCATGCGCACGGCGGGCGAGGAATTCGCCATGGCGCTGCATCTGGCGGGGGTGGCGCCTGTGTGGGATGTCTCCTCAGACCGGGTGACGGGGTTCGAGGTGGTGCCGCTGGCGCTGCTGGATCGCCCGAGGATCGAGGTGACGCTGCGCATCTCGGGCCTGTTCCGCGACGTGTTCCCCGATCTCGCGCGGCTGTTCGAGGCGGCGGCCGCCGCCTTGGCGGCGCGGGACGAGATGGCCGACATGAACCCCTATATCGCCGCGCCGCCGGGACCGCGCGTCTTTGCCCCCGCGCCGGGGGGCTACGGGCTGGCGATCGACACCGGCCCCCTGACGCCCGAGGCCCGCGCGGCGGCGGGGGAGGCATGGCTTGCGGCCTCCGCCCATACCGCCGCCGGCGTGCCCGCCCGCGCGGCGCTGGAAACCCGGCTGCGCGGGGTGGATACCTTCGTCCATGTGCAGGACATGCCGGAAACCGACCTGCTGCTGGCCGAGGATTACGCCGCGCACGAGGCCGGTTTCGCCGCCGCGATGGAACGGATCGGCGCCGCCCCCACGCTTTATCATCTCGACGCCACGCGGCCCGACCGGCCCCATGCCCGGCCGCTGGCCGAGGAAATCGCCCGTGTCGTCCGTGCCCGCGCCACCAACCCCATCTGGCTGCGCGGCATGATGCGCCACGGCTTTCGCGGCGCGGCGGAGATCGCGGCGACGCTCGACCATCTCGCGGCCTTCGCGCATCTGGCGGGGGTCGTGCCGCCGCATCTGTTCGAGCTTTATCATTGCGCGACGCTGGAGGACCCGGAGATCCGCGCCTTCATGCAGGCCGCGAACCCCGAGGCTCTGGCCGCGCTGGAGGCGCGCTTTGCCGCGCTGGAACGGGCCGGGCTGTGGGACGGGCGGTCGAACAGCCGCCGGGCGGGTGTGCGATGACCGTCCGGGGATGGTGCCCCGGCGCGCTGCGCCCGATGGCCTCGGGCGACGGGCTGGTGCTGCGCATCCGGCCCCATGCCGGGCGGCTGACGGCGGGGGCCGTCCGCGCGCTGGCCGATCTGGCGCAGGACCACGGCAACGGGCTGATCGACCTTGGCAGCCGCGCGCATCTGCAACTGCGCGGGCTGACCGAGGCCGCGCTGCCCGCCGCCCATGCGGTGCTGGAAGGGCTCGGCCTGCTCGACCCCGACCCGGAGGCCGAGGCGCGGCGCAACATCCTGACGACGCCCCTCTGGACCGGGGACGAAACGCCCCGCCTTGTCGCCGCGCTGGAATCCGCGCTGGCGGATGCGCCGCCCTTGCCCGCCAAGTTCGGCTTCGCGGTGGATACCGGGGCGGCGGCGGTGCTGGGCGGTGCCTCGGCGGACATTCGGATCGAGCGGGCGGAGCGGGGCCTGATCCTACGCGCCGACGGGATGGCGATGGGCGCGTCGGTGACGGCCGAAGAGGCGCCGCAGCGCGCCGTCGATCTGGCGCGCTGGTTCGCCGCGCATCGCGGCGCGGCGCGGCGGATGGCGGGGCTGCGCCCGCCGATGGAGGCTTTGGTCCCGCCGCTGACGGGGGCACCCCTGCAACCGGGGCCGGGGCCGCTTGGCTTCTGCGTCGGCCTGCCGTTCGGGCGGATCACGGCGGCGCTGCTGCGCGATCTGGCCGGGGCGCCGGTGCGGCTGACGCCGTGGCGGTCGCTGCTTCTGGAAGGCGTCGATCATGTTGCCCCGCGCGAGGAGCTGATCACCGATCCCGCCGATCCGCTGCTGCGGATCAGCGCCTGCACCGGCGCGCCCGGCTGCCTCTCGGCCAGTGTCGAGACGCGCGCGCTGGCCCGCGAACTGGCCGCGCGGTTGCCCGAGGGCGCGACGCTCCACATTTCCGGCTGCGCCAAGGGCTGCGCGCATCCCGCCCCCGCCGATCTGACCTTGACGGGGCGCGAGGGCCGATATGATCTGGTCATTCGCGGCAAACCGGGCGACACCCCGATCCTTGGCGGACTCACCCGCCGCGACATCCTCAGACCCCGATTCCTAAGAGATCCCCTTGCCCCATAGCTACGAAACCGATGGCGCCGCGATCTACCGGGCCTCTTTCGCCACCATCCGGGCGGAGGCGGATCTGGCCCGCTTCACCCCCGAGGAAGAGGTGGTGGCCGTGCGCATGATCCATGCGAGCGGCATGGTCGACCTCGCCCCGCAGATCGCCTTCGCCCCCGGTTTCGCCCTTGCCGCGCGCGCGGCGCTTGAGGCCGGGGCGCCGATCCTGTGCGACGCGCGGATGGTGAGCGAGGGCGTCACCCGCGCCCGTCTGCCCGCTGGCAACGCCGTCATCTGCACCCTGCCGGATCCGCAGGTGCCCGCGCTGGCCGCGGCGATGGGCAATACCCGTTCGGCCGCGGCGGTGGAGCTGTGGCGCCCGCATCTGCAGGGCGCGGTGGTCGCCATCGGCAATGCGCCGACGGCGCTGTTCCATCTGCTCAACCGCTTGCAGGACCCGGATTTTCCCCGCCCGGCAGCGATCATCGGATGCCCCGTCGGCTTCATCGGCGCGGCGGAATCGAAAGCGGCGCTGATGGGGGACAATCCGGTGCCGTGGTGCGTGGTGCGGGGGCGGCTTGGCGGCTCGGCCATCACCGTGGCGGCGGTCAACGCGCTCGCCTCGCGGAGGGAATGATGGGCAAGGTGATCTGCATCGGCCTCGGCCCCGGCGACCCGGACCTGATGAGCCTGCGGGCGCATCGCACGCTGGCCGGGGCGCGCATCGTCGCCTATTTCCGCAAGGCCGGCCGCCCCGGTCAGGCGCGCCGCATCGTCGAGGGCCTGATCCCCGCGACGGCCGAGGAATGGCCGATGGAATATCCCGTCACGACCGAGATCCCCTTTGACGACCCGGCCTACAACGCGCAGCTTGCGGCGTTTTACGACCTCTGGGCCGCGCGTCTGGCGGCGGCGGCGGCGGATGTGGTGGTTCTGTGCGAGGGCGATCCCTTCTTCTACGGCAGTTTCATGCACCTGCACGCCCGCCTGCCGCGCGAGCGTGTCGAGGTCGTGCCCGGCATCCCCGGCATGTCGGGCTGCTGGACCGCGACGGGGCAGCCAATCACCTGGGGCGACGATGTGCTGACCGTCCTGCCCGCGACCCTGCCCGAGGATGAACTGACCCGCCGCATCGCCGATACCGACGCGCTGGTGGTGATGAAGATCGGCCGCAATCTGCCGCGCCTGCGCCGGGCGCTGGCGGCGGCAGGGCGGCTCGATGATGCGTGGCTGGTGGAGCGCGGCACGATGCCCGGCGAAACCGTGCGCCGGCTGGCCGAGGTCGAAGGCCCCGTCCCCTATTTCACCATCGCGATCGTGCATGGCCGGGGGCGCAGGCCGTGACCGGATCGCTTGTCATCGCCGGTCTCGGCCCCGGCTCCGATGCGATGGTGACCCCCGAGGTGACCGGGGCGCTGGCCCGCGCCACCGATGTCGTGGGCTATATCCCCTATGTCGCCCGCATCGCGCCGCGTGCGGGGCTGACCCTTCATGCCTCGGACAACAGGGTGGAGATGGACCGCGCCACGGCGGCCTTGCGCATGGCGGCGGAGGGGCGGCATGTGGTCGTCGTGTCCTCGGGCGATCCGGGGGTTTTCGCCATGGCCTCGGCGGTGTTCGAGGCGCTGGAGCCGCATCCCGAATGGCATGGGCTGGATATCCGCGTCCTGCCCGGCATCACCGCGATGCTGGCGGCGGCGGCGGCGGCGGGCGCGCCGCTTGGCCATGACTTCTGCGCGATCAACCTGTCGGACAATCTCAAGCCCTTCGATCTGGTGCTGAAACGGGTGCGGCTGGCGGCGGAGGCGGATTTCGCCATGGCCTTCTACAATCCCCGTTCAAAGGCGCGGCCCGATCAGTTCGGCCATGTGCTGGAGGTCTTGCGCGCGGCCTGCGCGCCGGAGCGGCTGGTGATCCTTGCCCGCGCGGTGTCGACGCCCGAGCAGGCGCTGCGGGTGCTGCCGCTGTGCGAGGTGACGCCCGAGATGGCCGACATGCGCACGGTGGTGATCGTCGGATCCTCCGCCACCCGCCGCGTCGGCGGATGGGTCTATACGCCGAGGTCGGCATGAAGGCGGGACAGAACCTCCTCGACCGTCGCCACGGTATCGCGCGGCGGCAGGGCCGGACGGTCAATCAGGATCACCGGGAGGCCAAGGGCGCGCGCCGCGATCAGCTTGGCCTCGGCCCCCGCGCCGCCGGCGTTCTTGGCGACGATCAGGTCGATGCGGTGCCGTTCCATCAGGGCGCGATCCGTGGCCGGGTCGAAGGGGCCGCGGGCGATTTCCACCGTGCAGTCGGGCAGGGGCAGGGCTTCGGGCGGGTCCACCAGCCGCAGCAGGTAGTGATGCGGATGGACGGCGAAAGGGGCGAGGGTCTGCCGCCCGATCGCCAGAAACACGCGCCGGGGGGCCATGTCCAGCGCCGCCACCGCCTCCGCGACATCCGACACCCGGGTCCAGCGATCGCCGGGGCCGGGCACCCATGCGGGCCGTTCGAGCGCCAGCAGCGGCACCTCCGCCGCCGCACAGGCCGCGACGGCATTGGCGCTGATCCGCGCGGCGAAAGGATGGGTCGCGTCGATCACCTGCCCGATGCCCTCGGCGCGCAGATAGGCGGCCAGCCCTTCGGCCCCGCCAAAGCCGCCCGTGCGCACCGGCACCGGCTGCGCGCGCGGGGCCGCCGTGCGCCCGGCGTAGGACAGGATCGCGGGCAGGCCGCGCGCGGCCAGCGCGGCGGCAAGGCGGCTCGCCTCGGTCGTGCCGCCCAGAATCAATATCCGCGGGATGGAAGCGGGGCTCAAGATCGCGATCCGCGGTTTGTGGGGATGGGGCGCAGGGGGCGCCGCCCCCTCGCCGGCGATGCCGGCTCACCCCCGGGATATTTGTGGAAGAATGAAGGTGACAGGGTTTTTCGGCCGGTTTTACCGCGTAGGTCGGGAGGAGGGCGCATGGGTGAATGGCTTTCGATCATCGGCATCGGCGAGGATGGCCCGGATGGCCTGCCGCGCGCAAGCCTTGCGGCGCTGTCGGGGGCCGAGGCGGTCTTTGGCGGGCCGCGTCATCTGGCGCTGGTCGATCATCCGGACAAGCGCCCGTGGCCGGTGCCGTTCTCCGTCGCGCCGGTGCTGGCGCTGCGTGGACGGCGGGTGGCGGTGCTGGCCTCGGGCGATCCGTTCTGGCACGGCGCGGGCGGCGCGCTGGCCGAGGCGCTGACCCCCGGCGAATGGCGGGCCTTCCCCGCGCCCTCGGTGCTGTCGCTGGCGGCGGCGCGGATGGGATGGCGGCTGGAACGGGTGCTGTGCCTTGGCCTCCATGCCGCGCCGGTCGCGCGCCTGCGCCCGCATCTGGCGCCGGGCCTGCGCGCCCTTGTCACCCTGCGCGACGGGGCGGCGGCGGGGGCGCTGGCGGGTTGGCTGGTGGCCGAGGGCTTCGGCGCGACGCGGATAGTGGTGATGGAATGCCTCGGCGGCCCGCGCGAGCGGCTGCGCATAGTGCGGGCCGAGGATTTCGACCTGACCGTGATCGACCCGCTGGTCACCGTCGCGCTGACGGTGGCGGGCGGGGGCCGGGTGATCCCGCGCGCCTCGGGTCTGCCGGATGATCTCTTCGACCATGACGGGCAGATCACCAAGCGGCCGGTGCGGGCGCTGGCGCTGTCGGCGCTGGCCCCGCGTGCCGGGGAAATGCTGTGGGACATCGGCGCGGGTTCCGGCTCGGTCGGGATCGAATGGCTGCTGGCGGGTCCCGAGATGCGCTGTGTGGGTGTCGAGGCCGATCCCGCCCGCGCCGCCCGCGCCCGCGCCAATGCCGCGCGGCTCGGGGTGGATCCGGAGATCCGCGAGGGGCGGGCGCTGGACCTGCTGCCCGGCCTGCCGCGCCCCGATGCGGTGTTTGTGGGCGGCGGCGCGGAGACCGCGCTGATGACGGCGCTGTGGGACCTGCTGCCCGCGGGCACCCGCCTCGTCGCCCATGCCGTCACGCTGGAGACCGAGGCCTTGCTGACCATCTGGCACGGCCGCGCGGGCGGCAGCCTCTTGCGCGTGGAACTGTCCGAGGCCGCGCCCCTTGGCCGCAAGCGCGGCTGGAAGGCCAGCTATCCGGTGGTGCAATGGAGCGTGACGCGATGATCGCGGGGGTTGGGTTCAGGGAGGCGGCAAGCCCGGCCTCGATCCTTGACGCGCTGGCGCGGGCGGGGGCGGGCGACCTGCGCCGCATCGCGGTGCCCGAGGTCAAGGCGCGCCATCCCGCCATTCAGACGCTGCGCCGCTTTGGCTATCATGTCACCGAAATCACCGCCGAGGCGCTGACCCGGCCCGCGACGCTGACCGACAGCCCCGCCGCCCGCGCCACGCATGGCACCGGCAGCGTGGCCGAGGCCTGCGCGCTGGCGGCGCTTGGGCCGGGCGCTCGGCTGATGGCGCCGCGCGCCGTTTCCGCCGATGGGATGGCAACCGCCGCACTGGCAAGGGAGGAAAGCGAATGACCGTCCATTTCATCGGCGCGGGGCCGGGGGCCGCCGATCTGCTGACGTTGCGCGGGCGGGATCTGATCGCCGCCTGCCCGGTGTGCCTTTACGCAGGATCGCTGATCCCCGAGGCGGTGCTGGCCCATTGCCCGCCCGGCGCGCGGGTGGTGAACACGGCGCCGATGGACCTTGACGCGATCATCGCGGAAATCGCGGCGGCCCATGCGGCGGGGCAGGACGTGGCGCGGCTGCATTCGGGCGATCTGTCGGTCTGGTCGGTGATGGGCGAACAGCTCCGCCGGCTGCGCGATCTGGGCATACCCTATACCGTCACGCCGGGGGTGCCGTCCTTCGCGGCGGCGGCGGCGGCCTTGGGGGCGGAACTGACCCTGCCGGGTGTCGCGCAAAGCGTGGTGCTGACCCGGACGGGTGGCCGCGCCTCGCCCATGCCCGAGGGCGAGCGGCTGTCGGCCTTTGCCGCGACGGGGGCGACGCTGGCCATCCACCTGTCGATCCATCGGCTCGAGGCCGTGGCGGCGGAACTGGCGGGCCATTACGGCGCGGATTGCCCGGTGGCGGTGGTCTGGCGCGCGTCCTGGCCCGATCAGCGGATCGTGCGCGGAACGCTTGCCACCATCGCGGCGGAGGTCGGCGAAACGATGGAGCGCACGGCCCTGATCCTTGTCGGCCCCGCGCTGGCGCAGGAGGGGTTCGACGAAAGCCGCCTCTATGCCGCCGATTACGACCGCCGGTTTCGTGCCGGGCGGGCGGATGCGGTGAAGGAATGACGCCCGGCCTGATCATCTCGGCCCCCCGCTCGGGCGCGGGCAAGACCACGGTGATGCTGGGCCTCTTGCGCTGTCTGGCCGAGGATGGCGTCGCCGTGCAGCCCTACAAATGCGGGCCGGATTACATCGACCCGGCATTCCACCGCGCGGCCTGCGGGCGCGACAGCTTCAACATCGACACTTGGGCGATGCCGGATGCGCTCTTGGCGGCGCAACTGGCGCGCGGCGGGGATATGGCGCTGGCCGAGGGCTCGATGGGCCTGTTCGACGGCGTCGCGCGGGCGGGCGAGGCAGGGACCGGCGCCAGCGCCGATATCGCCGCGCGGACGGGCTGGCCGGTGGTGGTGGTGCTCGACGTGTCGGGGCAGGCGCAGACGGCGGCGGCGATTGCGGTGGGGATGGCGCGCTACCGGGCGGATGTGCGGGTGGCGGGGGTGATCCTGAACCGCGTCGCCAGCCCGCGCCACGAAAGGCTGTGCCGTCTGGCGCTGGAGGATGCGGGCATCACGGTCTTCGGTGCGCTGCCGCGACGGGGCGACCTGACCCTGCCGGAGCGCCATCTGGGGCTGGTGCAGGCGGTGGAACATCCCGACCTCGATACCGCCATCGCGGGCTATGCGGCCTTCCTGCGCGAACATGTCGATCTGGCGGCGCTGCGGCGCGCGGCCTCGGGCGGCACGGCACCGGAACCGGGCACGCTGCCCCCGCCGCCCGCGCAACGGATCGCGCTGGCGCGGGACGCGGCGTTTTCCTTCACCTATCCCCACCTGCTGGACGCCTGGCGCGCGCAGGGGGCCGGGATCCTGCCTTTCTCGCCGCTGGCCGACGAGCCCCCGCCCGAGGCCGATCTGTGCTGGCTCCCCGGTGGCTATCCGGAACTCCATGCCGGGCGGATCGCCGCAGCGGGGCGGTTTCTGGCCGGGCTGCGCAGCTTCGCCGGGCCGATACACGGGGAATGCGGCGGCTACATGGTTCTGGGGCAGGCGTTGATCGACGCCCAGGGCGCGCGCCATGAAATGGCCGGGTTGCTCGGCCTCGTCACCAGCTACGAAAAGCGGCGGATGCACCTTGGCTACCGGCTGGCGGAGCTTGCGGCCCCGATGCCCGGTCACGCGCCGGGGGCGCGCCTGCGCGGGCATGAATTCCACTATTCCACCATCCTCGCGCAACCCGACGCGCCGCTCGCCCGCGTCACGGATGCCGAGGGGGCGACGGTCGCGGAAACCGGCTCGCACCGGGGCCGGGTCAGCGGCACCTTCTTCCACCTCATCACCGCGGCCTCCTGAGGCCCCTCTCCCTTCATTCTTCCATAAATATCCCGGGGGTGAGGCGCTTGCGCCGAGGGGGCTGGCCCCCTCTCTCCCTCTCCACCCAGGATCCCGCCCTATTCCTCGTCCACCTCGAAATGGAAACTCGACACGCCGCGCTCGCGTTCGGAAAACCGGAAGGGGCGGTTGATCGGCGGATAGGCGCGCGAGCCGCAGTTCTGCCGTTCGCACAGGTAGCAGTTCACCCCGATCCGCACCGGCGTCACCGCCTCGAGGTTCAGCCCGCGCGCATAGACCAGCCGCGGCGCATAGGCGATGTCGCAGCCAAGCCCGATGGCGAATTGCGCGGCGGGTTCGGAATAATTGCCGATATGGCGCGCGACGGTGCGGGCGATGGAAAAATAGGTCGTCCCGTCGGGCATGGCGATCACCTGGGTCTGCACCCGGCCCGGGACCTCGAAACAGCTGTGGATGTTCCACAACGGGCACGACCCGCCGAACTTGGAAAAATGGAACCGCCCGGCGCTGAACCGTTTCGAGACATTGCCCGCCTGATCCATCCGCACGAAGAAGAAGGGCACGCCGCGCGCCTCGGGCCGTTGCAGGGTGGTCAGCCGGTGCGCCACCTGTTCGTAGCTGGTGCCGAAGCGCTGGCCCAGCAATTCGATGTCGTAGCGCTCCGATTCGGCGTTTTGCAGGAAGCGCTTGTAGGGCATCAGCAGCGCGGCGGCGAAATAATTGGCAAAGGCCGCGCGGGCGAGGGGGCGCGCCTCGGGGGAAAAATCCTCGGCCTCCTTCTCGATCAGGTCGCCATATTCCAGCCGCGCCAGCAGCACCGCGATCTGGAACCGCCGCCCGGTCTGTTCCAGCCGCTCGGACAGGTTCAGATGCTTGCGGTGCGGGTCGATCAGCCGCAGCTTTTCCGGCATCACATCCTGCGGCAGGATGCGCACGCGAAAGCCGTGCCGGTCGCGCAGCCGCGCGCTGAGCACGATATGCGGCTCGCGGCGTTGCATCTCCAGCTCTTCGGACAGCGCCTCGGCGGCGCGGTCGAGCGCGTCGATGTGGTTGTTGCGGGCGTGCAGATGGGCGCGCACCTCCTCGACCGGGCGGGCGGTCTGTTCCAGCATCTCGACCTTCTCGCGGTCGGACAGCGGGTTCTTGTCCGAGATCGCCGCCATCGCCATCGTGCGGTAACGGTCGTGCAGGCGCAGCAGCGCGCGGGCGAGCGCCGGCGAGGCGTTGACCACATCCTCCACCTCGCTGCGCGGAATCGTCTCGGCGAAGACCGGATCCTTCAGCGCGGCTTCCAGTTCGGCCTGCAACTGCAGATCCTGCCCGCCGGCGATGTCGCGGGGCGCGAAATCGTAGACCTGCGACAGCTTCAGCAGCAGCTTGGCGCTGATCGGGCGCTGGTTCGCCTCGATCAGGGTGATGTAGCTGGGCGAGACGTCCAGATCCTGCGCCATCTGCGCCTGCGTCAGCCCAAGCGTCTTGCGCAGCCGTTTCAGCCGCGCCCCGATCACCAGCTTCTCCCCCCGTTCGGACATGACAGACCTTACAGATTACAAGGGATCCCTGTGACAACAGTTACAGCATGACCCTTTAATTACAAATACTTATTCCATCCCTTGGAGACATTACTAACATCACAGTATCGGACGAATCCAGCAGAAAGGCCGAGACCATGAACCTTGCAACGCCTGCTTCCCTGATCCAGACCGGCGCATCGGTTGCCGAACGGCCGGTCGTGCTGCGTGACGTTCCCGGTGTCGACCGGGTGCTGACGGAAGGCGCGCTCGATTTCATCGGCGCGCTTCAGGCCCGCTTCGGGCAAAAGCTGAACGCGCTGATGGTGGCCCGCGAACGCCGGCAGGAACGCTTCGACGCCGGGCGCCTGCCCGACTACCTCGAAGAGACCACGGATATCCGCCGCGGCATCTGGCAGGTGGCCCCCGTGCCCGAGATCCTGCAGGACCGCCGGGTGGAGATCACCGGCCCCGTGGACCGCAAGACGATGATCGCCGCGCTGAATTCCGGCGCCAAGGTCTTCATGGCGGATTTCGAGGATGCGACCTCGCCGCGCTTCGACATCCTGATCGCCGGTCAGGTGAACATCATCGACTACCGCGACGGGCGGCTGAGCTTCGACGATCCGAAGACCGGCCGGGAATACCGCCTGAACGACGAAACCGCGCTGATGATGGTGCGCCCGCGCGGCCTGCACATGCAGGAGGCGAACGTGATGCAGGGCGGTTATCCCGTCTCGGCGGCGCTGTTCGATTTCGGGCTGCACATCTTTCACAACGGTGTCTCGCTGGCCGAACGCGGGCAGGGGCCGTTCTACTACCTGCCCAAGATCCAGAACCACGACGAGGCGCGCTTCTGGAATCAGGTGTTCCTGTTCGCGCAGGATTACCTTGGCATCGCGCCGGGCACGATCAAGGCCACCGTGCTGATCGAGACGCTGACCGCCGCCTTCGAGATGGACGAGATCATCTGGGAGCTGCGCGACCATATCGCCGGGCTGAACTGCGGCCGCTGGGATTACATCTTCAGCTACATCAAGACCCTGCGCGCCCATCCGGGCTATGTCCTGCCCGACCGGGCGCAGGTGACGATGGACCGCGCCTTTCTGGCCACCTATGTCGCGCGGCTCATCAAGGTCTGTCACCGGCGCGGCATCCATGCGATGGGCGGCGTGGCGCCGCAAATCCCCGAGGGCGACGATCCGGTTGCCAATGCCGAGGCGCTGGCCGGTTTCCGTCTGGACAAGGAACGCGAGGTGCGCGCCGGTCATGACGGCACATGGGTCACGCATCCCGACCTCGTGCCCGTGGCGATGGAGGTCTTCGACGCCGAACTGCACGGCCCGAACCAGATCCGCCGGCAGCGTCAGGAATGGCGGATCGAGCCGGAGATGCTGCTCAAGCCGCATACCGGCACGATCACCGAGGAGGGCGTGCGGACCAATATCTCGGTCGCGATGGAATATCTGGCGGCGTGGCTTTCGGGCCGGGGCGCGGTGCCGATCCATCACCTGCTGGAAGACGCCGCTACCGCCGAGATCAGCCGTGCGCAGCTCTGGCAATGGATCCGCCACGGCGCGCAGGTCCAGACGGGTTCGGGCGAACGCAGCCTGACCCGCGACTGGCTGGCCGAGCTCATTCAGGCGGAAATCGTCGCCGTGCTGGGCCGGATCGGTCCCGGCGGCTTCCACCGCGGGCATTACGCCCCGGCGGCGCGCATCCTGCAAGAGGCGGCCGGCGCCGAGGTGCTGCCCGATTTCATCACCACGCCCGCTTATGCGGTGCTGAACGCGCTCGACTGAGCGCACCGGAATTTGCCACAGAGGAGTGAAAAGATGGCACATCACAAGACCTACGCCGAACTCGAAGCGGAAGTGCGGGCCCGTTATCCCTCGGGTCAGACGCCGGGTGGCGTTTCGGTCGACGATATCGTGCAGCTGCGGTTGCAGAACACCTACGACACGCATCTGGACATCGCGCGGGAAATGGCCGGGGTGATGCGCGCCGACATGGCCGCCTATGACGCCGATCCGTCGAAGTTCACCCAGTCGCTCGGCTGCTGGTCGGGGTTCCATGCGCAGCAGATGATCAAGTCGATCAAGCGCCTGCGCGGCACGGCCAAGGGCACCTATGTCTACCTTTCCGGCTGGATGGTCGCGGGGCTGCGCAACACCTGGGGGCATCTGCCGGACCAGTCGATGCACGAAAAGACCGCCGTGGCCGATCTGATCGAGGAGATCTACGTCTCCCTGCGGCAGGCAGACGAGGTGGCGATCAACGACCTGTTCAAGGTGCTGAAAGCTGCCAAGACCGAGGCCGAACGCGCCAAGGCCATCGCGGCGATCGACAATTTCGAAACCCATGTCGTGCCGATCATCGCCGATATCGACGCGGGCTTCGGCAACGAACATGCCACCTATCTGCTGGCGAAAGAGATGATCAAGGCCGGCGCCTGCTGCCTGCAGATCGAAAATCAGGTGTCGGACGCCAAGCAATGCGGCCATCAGGACGGCAAGGTCACCGTCCCGCGTGAGGATTTCATCGAAAAGCTCCGCGCCTGCCGTCTGGCGTTCGAGGAACTGGGCGTCGATCAGGGCGTCATCGTGGCGCGCACCGACAGCCTTGGCGCGGGCCTGACGCAGAAGGTGCCGGTCAGCCGCGAGCCGGGCGATCTGGCCTCGCAATACATCAAGTGGCTGAAGGTCGAGCCGATCACCGAGGCGAACCCGATCGAGGAAGGCGAACTGGCGCTGTATCAGGGCGGCGAATTCGTGAAGCCGGTGCGGCTGCCGAACGGCCTCTTCCCGTTCAAGGACGGCTCCGGCCGGGCGCGGGTGATCGAGGATGGCATCGTCAACCTGACCGAAGGCGGCGCCGACCTGCTGTGGATCGAGACCGACACCCCGAACGTCGACGAGATCGCCGGCATGGTGAACGAGATCCGCAAGGTGGTGCCGAATGCGAAGCTTGCCTACAACAACTCGCCCTCGTTCAACTGGACGCTGAACCTGCGCAAGCAGGTGCGCGACCAGTGGATCAAGGAAGGCAGGATCAAGGCCGACGATTACCCCGAAGGCAACGAGCTGATGAAGGCCGATTACGACGCCACCGATCTGGGCCGCGAGGCGGATGCCCGCCTGCAGAAGTTCCAGACCGATATCTCGGCCCGCGCGGGGGTGTTCCACAACCTGATCACGCTGCCGACCTTCCACCTGACGGCGAAGTCGATGGACGAACTCAGCCGCGGCTACTTCGGCGAGGAAAAGATGCTCGCCTACGTCAAGACGGTGCAGCGTGAGGAAATCCGCCGCGGCATCTCGGCGGTGAAGCACCAGCACGAGGTCGGCTCGGATCTGGGCGATTCGTTCAAGGAAATGGTCGCGGGAGAACGCGCGCTGAAGGCGGGCGGGCACAAGAACACGATGAACCAGTTCGCCGCAGAATAGGAAAGCCGAACAGAAAAGGGCGTTCGGGGGCTGGTGACTCTGCCCCGGATGTCTCTGCGCCGCCCCGGGGCCGGGACGGCGCAGTTTGCTGAACGGATGGAGGTCCGCCTGCCGGCCAATCGGCAAACGCGATTGCACAGATGCCCTCCGCTGGGGTCAGGACCCGTTCCCGGATCATGGCCAACATGCGGACGGACTTGAACAGTCCTTCCTGCGCCCGTCCCAGATCCCCGGCGGATCTGGCTCCGGAAGTCGATGCCGCCTTCCTTTGCCAGTGCCGCATGATTCACCGATAGGCATGTTCGGCCCCTGCGCGATCAGCCTGACGCAGCTCAGGCCTGTTGTAATCACAGGCAGCCCCCGCTGTCCGGGGGCTTCCCCATCCATTCGGCATTGCACATGCCGGTGCATGAGGCCACGTAGCTCATGCATACCCGTGCCGGGGTGGCGATGTCATGCATGGAAGAGGGGTTCCTGCCGCTCAACCAGATCTCGCGGCGATTCTTCAACCGCATCATCCATCATGATTTCGGGGGGATCGCCCTAGATCTGGCCGAACGGGAAAGGATCATCGCCGATCCGGGGTCCTGTCCGGTCATGGTTCCGCGCAATCACGGGCTGATCGCCGCCGGGCGAAGCGCGACCGAGATGTACAACAACATGTTCCATCTGAGACGTGCCTGCGAGATCCAGATCACGGCGCTCGGACGAGATCCTGACGCATCAATTGCTGGTGCCGTTGCCGTCTTCGGTCCCGCAGGCCGGGGCGATCCGTATCTTCGCCGAAGATGGCATCCTTCTGGGCACCTGCGCCGACCCGGCTGTGCCCGGTGGCCAAGCCTTGCGCATCGGCACCCAGTTCATCACCCGTCACAAGACGGACGATACCCCCGATTGGGACGAAATCGCCCGCAGGCTGGCGCAGACCTTCGGCAAGCTGAGCCGTTAGGCGCCAGCCCCGGGAAGGTCTGTGCCGGGCATGCGGTTCGGGCGGCTATGCGGATCTGGCGGGATGCAGCTTGTGCCAGTTCAGATCGGCATAGGGCCATGACATGCGGTTGATGATATTGCCGAGCTTCTGCCCCGCCTCCTGCAACGGCACGAGATAGGAATGCAGGTTGCGCCGGATCTCCTCGGTGGGGATGATCATGCAAAGCGAGGCGAGGATGCGTCCCTGCCCGTCCACGACCGGACAGGCGAGAGTGGACACCGTGCCCCCCAGCCAGCCGGTGACGGTGACATAGCCCTGAAGACGGCCGCGATCCACGTCCTCGAAAAAGCCCTCCCAGCTGATCCGCCTGCCCGAGACATCCACCAGTTCCTCATCCGCTATCTTGCGGCGGATCACGTCGCGCGGCACATCGGCCAGAATCACCCGCGCCGCCGCCGTGGGCATCAGCGGCAGGCGCGCGCCTTCGATCGGGCGCAGATAGCCCTGCGCCATCCGCCCCTCGCTCAGGGCCACGACATGGACCCAATCCTCGACCACGTCGATTTCCGTCAAGGTGCCGGTGCGGGCTGACAGCTCCGCCAGAACGTCCCGCGCAAGCCGCTCGAACCCGTTCTGATGCAGATAGCCGTTGCTGACGAACCCGGCCTGCGGACCAAGCTGAAGCCCCCGCTCGGTTTCCTCGAGCCAGTTGCGGTGCAAAAGCAGATCGGTCAGCGCATAGATGGTCGATCGGGGCATGCCGGTCAGGCCTGTCAGCTCGCTCCGGCCGACGGGACGATTCTGCATCGCCAGACATTCAAGAATATCGAGCACACGATCCGTGCCCTTGGCGCGATGAGCGCCCTTTTTTTCATCATTGTCCGAACTCAAGGCAGTTTGCTCCTTGACAGGTGAATTCCACACCCGTCATCGTCCATTATAGGAAATACAAGTCCACTATAGTGGAAATTTTGAATGGGGGAAGACCAAAGATGATCGAGCGCATCGAGCCCAACGCACGGATGAGCATGGCGGTAAGCTGGCCGCTGAACGGCCGCATGGTCGTGCTGTCCGGGCAGGTTGCGGATGATCGCGACGGTGACGTGGCGGCGCAGACCGCCGATATCCTCGCCAAGATCGACGCCCTGCTGGCCAAGGCGGGCGTGGGGCGCAAGGATATCGTCAGCGCCACGATCTGGCTTTCCGACATCGCCACCTTCGACGAGATGAACGCGGTCTGGGATGCCTGGGTCGTGCCCGGATCCGCCCCCGCCCGCGCCTGTGTCGAGGCGCGCCTCGCGCATCCCTCGCTCAGGGTCGAGATTCAGGTCCACGCCGTGACGGCCTGAGGCGGAACGAGATGGTCCAGACGATTGTTCTTGGCGCGGGGATGGTCGGGGTCTCGACGGCTCTGGCCCTTCAGGCGCGCGGCGACGAGGTGCTGCTGGTCGATCGCCGCGGCATCGGGCGGGAGACGAGCTACGGCAATGCCGGCGCCATCCAGACGGAGGCGGTGGAGCCCTATGCCTTTCCCCGCTCGATCCCGAAGCTGATCGACGTCGCGCTGAAACGGACGAATGATGTCAACTGGCACCTTTCGTCATTGCCGGAACATGTCCGCCCGCTCTGGACCTACTGGAAGAATTCCTCCCCCGCGGGTCATGCGCGGGCCTCGGAAACCTACAGCCAGCTTGTCGGCAAATCCGACCTCTACCACGCCCCGCTGATCAAGGCGGCGGGCGTGCAGCATCTGATCGAGCGCAGGGGGTATCGCTGCATCTTCCGCACCGAGCGCGCGTTCGGGGCGGCGCTGCGCGAGGCGCAGCGGGTCGAGGGCGTCTTCGGCGTGCCCTTCGCCACCGAGACAGCGGCGGAGCTTGCCGCGGCCGAACCGGGGCTGAAACGGTCTCTGGCCGGGGCGATCCATTACGGGTCTGTCTGGACCTGTCTGAGCCCCGGCGGCCTGACCGCCGCCTATGGCCGGCTCTTTGTCGAAAGGGGCGGGCGTTTCGCCTATGGCGACGCGCAGAGCCTGACGCAGGACGGTTCCGGCTGGTCGGTGCGGACCGAAGAGGGGGTGCAGGCGGCCGAACGCGCGGTTCTGGCGCTCGGCCCCTGGTCGACGCAGGTCACCGCGCGGCTGGGGTATCGCATCCCGTTGTTCCGCAAGCGCGGCTATCACCGCCATTTCGAGGCCGCGAACGGCCCCCGCATCTCCATGTTCGATGCCGAGCGGGGCGTCTTCCTTGCCCGGATGAACCAGGGGCTGCGGCTGACGACCGGCGCGGAATTCACCCGGATGGATGCCCCCGTCAACTGGTCGCAGATCCGCCGGGCAGAGCTTTCCACGCGCGAGCTGTTCGACATGGGCCCCGCGGTCGAGGCGGATCCCTGGTTCGGCCACCGCCCCTGCCTGCCCGACATGCTGCCGGTTCTGGGCGAGGCCTCGCGCCATCCCGGCCTGTGGTTCCATTTCGGCCATGCGCATCAGGGTTTCACCGCGGGGCCGGCCTCGGCCCATATCCTGGCGGAATTGATGTCCGGCAATCCGCTTCCCCTGACCCGGGCGCTTGCCCCGGGCCGTTTCGACTGATCGGAGACTGTCCCGATGACCCTTGCCTTCAAGGAAACCAATACCTCGCTGCGGGCCGAATTGCGCAAGCCCGCCATCAGCAGCACGGGCGGGGTGGTCTCCACCCAGCACCGCCGCGCCTCCGAGATCGGCGCGGAAATCCTGCGCGCGGGCGGCAATGCCTATGATGCGGCGGTTGCGGTTTCCTTCGCGCTCGGCGTGCTGGAACCGTGGATGTCGGGGCCGTTCGGCGGCGGTGCGATGATGGTCGCGCCCGAGGGCGGGCCGGTCGAGGCGCTTTACTACGGAATGCGCGCACCGCAAAAGCTCGATCCTGCGGATTATCCGCTGGCGGCTGACGGTCATGCCTCCGACCTCTTCCCCTGGCGCGCGGTGGAGGGCGATCGCAACGTCTATGGCCCGCTGGCCGTGGCGGTTCCGGGCACCGTCGCTGGGATCGGCACGTTGCACGACCGTTTCGGCACCATGCCGTGGAAAGACCTCCTTACCCCCGCGATCGCCTGCGCGCGGGAGGGGATGCTGATCGACTGGTATGCCGCGCTGATGATCGCATCGCGGGCGCAGGCGCTGTCGCGCGATGCGAATGCCGCGGCGATGTTCCTTGATGACGGCATCTGGCCCAAGATCGCCGGCTGGACGGCGCTTTCCGACATGCGGGTGAACATGGACCGGATCGCCGCGACGCTTTCGCATCTGGCCGAGGCCGGCTGGCAGGATTTCTACCGGGGCGATCTGGCGCAAAGTCTCGTCGGCGATCTTCAGGCCAAGGGCAGCCGCATGATCGCGGAAGATCTGCGGGATTACCGGCCGGAATGGCAAAAGCCGCTTGCCATCGCCCACAGGGGCGGGCTGATCCATGCCACGCCGAAACTGACCGCAGGGCCGACGCTGGCCGATACGCTGGCGCATCTGGAGGCCGCTCATCCCGCCCCGGCCAAGGGCGCCCCCGGCGCGGCGGATTACCTTGCCTGGGCCGGGGCCCTGCGCGCCGCCTATCGCAACCGGCTGGCCAATGCCGGCGATACCGAGGTGGCGGAGGCCGGCGCGGATGCGCCCAACGCCCCTTCCTGCACCACGCATTTCGCCGTGGTGGACCGGAAGGGCAACATGATCTCGATGACGCAGACGCTGCTTTCGGCCTTTGGCTCGGCGGTGGTCTCGCCCTCGACCGGGCTTTTGCTGAACAACGGGATCATGTGGTTCGACCCCGAACCGGGGCGACCCAATTCCGTGGGGCCGGGCAAGCGCTGCCTGATGAACATCTGCCCGGTGATCGTGGAAAACGACGGTCTGCGGGTGGCGCTTGGCGCATCGGGCGGGCGCAAGATCCTGCCCGCCGTGACGCAGATGGCGCTCTTGATGACCGATCACGGGCTCGATCTCGATGCCGCCGTGCATACGCCGCGGATCGATGTCTCCGGCGGGGCGACGCTTCAGGCGGATGCGGCGCTGTCCGCGGATGTGCTGGCGGCACTGGGCGGGGAATATGAAACGATCGCCGTCCCGCGATCCTTCTTTCCGCTGGCCTTTGCCTGCCCGGTCGCCGTCGCCCGCAAGGACGGCACCAACAGCGGCGCCTGTGAAACCACGATGCCCTGGGCGGAAGCCGTTGCGGAATACTGAACAGAAACGACCAATGGGAAGGAAGACCACATGAGCACCATGTCACGCATTCTCGGCTCGGCAGCGCTTGTCGCGATGCTGCCCCTCACCGCCATGGCCGGCAAGAGCGACGATACCGTCCGCATCGCCCTGTCCAAGGATCTCGACAGCGCCGATATCTATTTCAGCTCGGCACGCGAAAGCACCGTCTTTGGCTATTCGGTCTTCGACGCGCTGGTCGAACGCGATCTGAAAACCGGCGAATGGGTCGGCAATCTGGCCGAAAGCTACGAATGGGTCGATGACCTGACGCTGGAGTTCAAGCTGCGTCAGGGGGTGAAGTTCCACAATGGCGAGGATTTCGACGCCGATGACGTGGTCTTCACCTTCAACCACTTCTCCGACCCGGCGACGGGCGTGGCGATGCCCAACACGGTGAACTGGATCGGGTCTGCCGAAAAGATCGACCAATACACCGTGCGCGTCCATCTCAAGGCGCCTTTCCCCGCCGCGCTCGATTATGTGGAAAGCGCGCTGCAGATCTATCCCGACCAATACTACCAGGAGGTCGGCCCGCAGGGCTTCGCGCAAAAGCCTGTCGGAACCGGCCCCTATGCGGTGGCCTCGATCGACCCGGGCCGGGGCTATACGCTCAAGGCCTTCGACGGGTATCATGAAGCGGGCCCGCGCGGCAAAGCCCATATCGGCACCGTCGAGGTGCGCTCCATCCCCGATGTGAACACCCAGATCGCCGATCTCTTCTCGGGCGCCGTCGATTTCATGTGGCAGGTGCCCGAGGATCAGGCTCAGCGTATCGCGCAGCGCGGCGGCTATACCGTCACACAGGCGCCAACGGTGCGGTTTGGCTATCTCTCGCTCGACGCTGCGGGGCGGACGGGCACGAAACCCTTCACCGACATCCGCGTGCGTCAGGCGGTCAACCATGCGATCGACCGCGTGGCGATCCGTGACGCCTTCTTCGCGCCGACGTCGGAGATCATCAATTCCATCTGCAATCCCGTCCAGTTCGGCTGCGAACAGGATGTGACCACCTACGATTACGACCCGGAAAAGGCCAAGGCACTTCTGGCGGAGGCCGGCTATTCCGACGGCTTCAGCGTCGATTTCTATGCCTATCGCGACCGTCAGGCGGCCGAGGCGATGGCGCAGATGCTTGAGGAAGTGGGGATCAGGACCAACCTGACCTTCCTGCAGTATTCGGCGCTGGCCGAAAAGGTGCTGAAGGACGAGATCCCGATGTCCTTCATGACCTGGGGGTCGGGATCCATCGCCGATGTCTCCGCCTCCACCTCGAAATTCTTCGACGGTTCGGCCATCGATGATGTGCGGAACCCGGAGCTGACGGCCCTGCTGCGGACCGGCGACACCACAACCGATCCCGAGGTTCGCAAGGAAAACTATTCCAAGGCGCTCAAGCTCATCGCCGACGAGGCCTACTGGGTGCCGCTGTGGACCTATACGTCGAATTACGTGATGGCGTCCGACCTCGATTTCGAGCCGACGCCGGACGAATTCGTTCGCTTCTTCGACATGTCGTGGAAATGACCTGACATCCTGTGCGCCCCCGCCGTCAGGGCGGGTGGCGCACCTTTTGTCGGGAACCGGAAAATCAAGACAACAGGGGCGGCAATGCTCAGATATCTTCTGGGACGGCTCGGGATGGCGGCGCTGGTGGCGTTGACCGTCTCGGTCATCAGCTTCGGGCTCATCTATATGGCGGGGGATCCGGCCGTGGCTCTGGCGGGCGAGAATGCGACGCCGGAGATCATCGCCCAGATCCGTGCCCAGCACGGCTATGACCGGCCGATCGCGGTGCAATATCTGGACTGGCTCGCCCATGCGCTGCGCGGCGATTTCGGCGTCAGTCCCTATTTCAAGATCGAGGTCGCAACGCTGATCGCCGACCGGTTGCGGATCACCATGACGCTGGGGGTGCTGGGCATCTCCTTCGCGCTGCTCGTGGGCGTGCCGATGGGCGTTCTGGCGGCGATGCGGCCGAATTCGATGATCGACCGGGCGGCGCTTTTCATCGCGGTGGTGGGGCAGGCGATCCCCTCGTTCTGGTTCGGGCTGATCCTCATCGTCCTGTTCGCGGTGAACCTTGGCTGGCTGCCGGCCTCGGGTGCCGACAGCTGGAAGGGCTTCGTGCTGCCGACCATCGTTCTGGGCTATTACGCCACCCCCGCCATCATGCGGCTGACGCGCACGGGCATGATCGAGGTGCTGGGGTCGGACTATATCCGCACCGCCCGGGCCAAGGGCGTTCCGCCGCGCAAGATCCTGTTCAAGCACGCGCTGCGCAACGCGGTGATCCCGGTGGTCAGCCTGGCCGCGGTGCAGATGGGCTTCATGCTCGGCGGTTCGATCGTGACGGAAAGCGTCTTCGCGCTGCATGGCGCGGGCTATCTGGCGTGGCAGTCGATTTCCCGAAACGACCTGCCGACGATGCAGGCGCTGATCCTGATCTTCTCGCTTTTCTACATCATCTTCACTTTCCTCGCGGATGCCCTGAATGCGTGGCTCGACCCGCGGCTGAGGGATTGAGGCCATGACCATGACCCGGACACTCCCGCTTTCGCCCCGCAGGCAGATGGCGCAACGCGCGCTCCGCCACCGCGGCCTGATCCTTTCCGGCGCCGTCCTGCTGGCCATCGTGCTCATCGCGATCCTTGCCCCGGTGATCGCGCCGCATGATCCCTACAGGCAAAGCCTTGTCACGCGCCTGCGCCCCCCGGTCTGGCTGGGCGGCACATGGCAATATCCGCTGGGGACCGATGCGCTTGGCCGCGACATGCTTTCGCGGTTGATCTACGGCGCAAGGGTGTCGCTGATGATCGGCCTGATCTCTGCCGGGGTTTCCATGGTGATCGGCACGGTCCTGGGCATTTCGGCGGGCTATTTCGGCGGCCGGGTGGACAGCTTCGTGCAGTATCTCATCAACGTGCGCCTTGCCATGCCGGTGATCCTCGTGGCGCTGGCGGCGGTCTCGTTGCTGGGCGGGTCTCTGCTGATCGTGACGATGGTCATGGGCCTTCTGCTCTGGGACCGTTTCGCGGTGGTGCTGCGCGCGGCCACGATGCAGGTGCGGTCGATGGAATATATCGCCGCGGCGGACATGCTGGGCGCCACGCAGCCCCGCATCCTGTGGAAGGACGTGCTGCCGAACGTCATGAGCCATTTGATCGTCATCCTGACGCTGGAAATGGCCCATGCGATCATCCTTGAGGCCGGGCTTTCCTTCCTGGGCCTTGGCGTGCAGCCGCCGACGCCAAGCTGGGGGCTCATGATCTCCGAGGGCAAGGAGCTTCTGCTTTTCGACAGCTGGCTGATCATGATCCCCGGCGTGGCGCTTTTCCTGCTGGTCTTTTCCATCAACATGTTCGGCGACGGCATCCGCGATGTCACAGCACCGGAGGGACGCAACTGATGGCCGCACCGATCCTTTCCATCACCGACCTGACCGTGGATCTGCCCCGGGGCGGCGATCGCCCCCATGCGGTCGAGGGGCTGTCGCTTGAGGTGGCACCCGGAGAAATCGTCTGCATCGTGGGCGAATCCGGGTCCGGCAAGTCGATCACCTCTTTCGCGACCATGTCGCTGCTGCCCAGATCGCTGAAGGTTTCCTCCGGGCGCATCCTGTTCGAGGGCCGGGATATCCTGACGCTGTCGGAATCCGAACACGCCAAGCTGCGCGGCCATCGCATGGCAATGATCTTTCAGGAACCGATGACCGCGCTCAACCCCTGCTACACGGTGGGCGATCAGATCGAGGAGGTCTTCCTTTCCCATACCGACATGCCGAAGGCGGAGCGCAAGGCGAAGACCATCGCCCTGCTGGAAGAAGTCAGGATGCCCGATCCGCCGCGCATCCATGCCTCCTACCCGCATCAGCTTTCGGGCGGGCAGCGGCAGCGCATCGTCATCGCCATGGCGCTGGCGCTCAACCCGTCGCTGCTGATCGCGGATGAACCGACGACCGCGCTTGACGTGACCACGCAGGCGCAGATCCTTGCCATGTTCCGTGATCTCCGCAAGACGCGGGGCGCAGGGATCATGCTGGTCACCCATGATTTCGACGTGGTGGCCGAGGTCGCCGACAAGGTCGTGGTCATGCAAAAGGGCCGCGTGGTCGAACAGGGCACGGCGGAAGAGGTTCTGAACCGTCCCCGCCATCCCTATACGCGCCAGCTTATCGACGCGGTGCCGCGCCGGCAGGCGGAGGTCACGCAGGATGTCAGCGGCCGGCCCGTCGTGCTGCGCGTCGAGGGGCTGGAAAAGATCTACCGCGTGCCGGCAAGCTTTGGCCGTGCCGCGCGCGAGGTGGCGGCGCTGAAACCCGCGAGCTTCGAGCTGCGCGAGGGGGAGACTCTGGGCATCGTCGGCGAATCCGGCTCGGGCAAGACCACGCTGGTGCGCGCGATGCTGCGGCTGATCGATCCGTCGGGCGGGCAGGTCTTTGTCGACGGGCGCGACATCGCCAGCGCGCAGAGATCGAGCCTGCGGTCGCTGCGCCGCGATATCCAGATCGTCTTTCAAGACCCCTATGGCTCGCTGAACCCCCGCCGCACCATCGGCGATCAGCTTGTCGAAGGGCCGGTCAACTTCGGCATGTCGCGGTCGGAGGCGATGAAACGGGCGCGCGAGCTTGTCCGCATCGTGCGGCTGGAGGAGGAGGCGCTGAGCCGCTATCCCAATCAGTTCTCGGGCGGGCAGCGCCAGCGGCTTTGCATCGCCCGCGCGCTGATGGTGGAACCGAAGATACTGGTGGCGGACGAGGCGGTCTCGGCGCTCGACGTTTCGGTGCAGAAGGAGGTTCTGCGCCTTCTGGCCGAGATCCGCGACCGCATGGGTCTTTCGATGCTGTTCATCACCCACGATCTGCGCGTCGCGGCGCAGGTGTCGGACCATGTGATCGTGATGAGCAAGGGCGAGATCGTCGAGCGCGGTCCGATTGCGCAGGTCTTCAACGATCCGCAACATGCCTATACGCGCCAGCTTCTGGCCGCGATGCCGGGGCAGGGGTGGGAAGTTCCCGACATTTCCACCCTGCCGCCCGTTTCCGCCTGATTGTCCCTTTCCGGAGAACCGCCATGACCGATCCCGCAGACCTTTCCGCGACCGAAGCCCGCGCCCTGATCGGGCGCCGGCAACTGTCCCCCGTCGAGCTGACGCGGGCCTGTCTTGACCGGCTGCACCGGCTGAACTCGGTGGTCAATGCCGTGGTCTCGATGGACGAGGATGCCGTTCTGGCCGAGGCCCGCGCCGCCGAGACCCGGCAGATGTCGGGCGAACCTCTTGGCGCGGTGGAGGGGTTGCCCTTCGGGGTGAAGGACATGATCAATGTCCGCGGTCTGCCCACCACCTTCGGCTCGCTGATCTACAGGGACAATGTGGCGAAATCCGACGACCCGATCGTCGCCGCCCTGCGCGGACAGGGCGGGATCGTGCTGGGCAAGACCAACAATCCGGAATTCTCGCTCGGCGGCAATACCCGCAATGCGGTCTATGGTGCGACGGGCAACCCGCATGATCCGACGAAAAGCGCCGCCGGATCCTCGGGCGGGTCGGCGGCGGCGCTGGCCTGCGGGATGGCGCCGCTCTGCACCGGGTCGGATACCGGCGGCAGCCTGCGCAATCCGGCGGCCTTCTGCGGGGTGGTGGGGTACCGGCCATCGCCCGGCGTGGTGCCGGGCAACGGGCGGGGGATCGGGCTTTTCCATTTCTCCACCTCCGGCCCGATGGCGCGGACGGTCGATGACGTGGCGCTGATGCTGTCCGTGATGGCGCGGTCCGACCGGGCCGATCCGCTGACCCCGGTCGTGGACGGCCATACCATCTTGGCTCCCGCGACGCTGGCCCGGCCCGCGCGCACCGATGCCGCGCGCTGGCGCGTGGCAGTGACCGAGGATTTCGGCTTCACCCTGACCGAAGGCATCATCCGCCGCGCCTTTGCCAAGCGCATCGACTATCTGCGCCCCCATCTGGGCCGGGTGGAGGAGGCGCATCCCGATTGTACCGGCGCCGACCGCATCTTTGCCGTCCTGCGCGGCGTGGTCATGCTGGGCGGCCATCTGGACGGCCTGCGCAAAACCCCCGAGGCCTATGGCCCCAACGTCCATGCCAATGTCGAGGAAGGTCTTTCCTTCTCGGTCGAGGATGTGACGCGGGCGCTGACCGACCAGACCAGCTATTACCGCCGCTGGCAGCAGTTCTTCGAGACGACGGATTTCATCCTCTCCCCGGCCGTCACCATTTCCCCGCGCGACTGGCACGAGCTTTATCCCGAAGAGATCGACGGGCAGAAGACCGAAAGCTATTACCACTGGCTGTCGCTCGCCTATGCCTCCACCCTTGCGGGGCATCCCTCGATCACGCTGCCCATCGGGCGGGATGAGACCGGAATGCCCTTTGGCCTGCAGATCATCGGGCGGCGCAACGAGGATGCGGCCCTGCTGAGCTTTGCCCGCGAGATCGAGGCGATCTGCGCCGCAAGCCCCGAGATGGCTTTCCCGAAGGTGGATGTGGCGGCACTGGCCGCGCGCCCGCCCATTGCGACCCTGCCGGGGTTCAGGGGTTTCGACTGACGATTGCCGCGATCGCCCGGTAATCGCCGGCAGCGCTGTATTGCGTCTTGGTCCCGTGATCCGGGCACCATCGGTGCCCGGGACGACCTTTCCGGGGAACAATGCGCGATGTCAGCGGTTCCAGACTTCAGTCCTATGAGGGAGTCTGCGATGGGGCAAGGCGTCGCAAAAGGCCCGGTCCGCAATGCGCAAACGGTTCTGCCATGAGCCGCGCGGCGCCGGATCATTCCCTGCCTTCGGATGGACAGCAGGCCGATCTCATCTACGTCAGCGACACCGAGCCCGGCTATCGGCGCCAGCGTGCCGGCAAGGGTTTCCTGTACCGCGACGAGCAGGGCGAGGCCATACGCGACGGGAACGTCCTTGCCCGGATCAGGGCGCTGGCGATTCCGCCCGCCTGGACCGATGTGTGGATCTGCCCCGATCCGGCGGGTCATATTCAGGCGACGGGCCGGGACGATCGCGGCCGCAAGCAATATTGCTACCATCCGGACTGGACGGTCCGTCGCGGCGCGGCGAAATTCTCCGGCCTGACCGCCTTTGCCCGCGCCTTGCCAAAGCTGCGCCGGCAGGTGGATCAGGACCTGCGTCGACACGGGTTGCCTCGCGCGCGGGTGGTGGCCTCGGTCGTCCGTCTGTTGGACGAAACGCTGATGCGCGTCGGCAACGAAGCCTATCGCCGGGACAACCGCAGCTTTGGCCTGACGACGCTGCGATCGCGTCATCTGGAGGTCGAGGGATCGCGCCTGCGCTTTTCCTTCACCGGGAAATCGGGCCGGAAGTGGCGCCTGAAGCTGTCGGACAGAAGGATCGCCTCGGTCGTCCGGGCGATACAGGAATTGCCGGGGCAGCGCCTGTTCCAGTATCTGGATGAGGATGGCGGCCGGCACGACATCCGCTCGCAGGACGTGAACGACTACATCCGCGCGGCAGCGGGGCCGGATTTCACCTCCAAGCATTTCCGCACCTGGGGCGCGACGGTCGCCGCGGCGCTGGCGCTTGGCGCAACGGATCTGCCCGGACCCAAGCGCGAACAGGCAAGGGCGCTCAACGCGGTGCTGGATGACGTGGCGGGGATGCTGCGCAACACCCGCGCCGTCTGCCGCAGCGGTTATGTGCATCCCGCCGTGATCGACGCTTGGGCGCAGGGACGGCTGGGCGCGGAGATGAAAGCAATCCGCCGGCGCTTTTCCCGCCCGTTCAAAGGCCTCGACGCCGGAGAATCCCTTGTCCTGCGCTGGCTCTTAACGCTCGAAGGCGGCGGGGCTAGGCCCGGTCGGTAAGCGCGGTGGCGCCGTCCTGCGCCGCGCAATGGGCGCAGCAATAGATGACGTCGGCCTGCTCGACGCCATGCCCGACGATCCGGCAGCCGCAATGCGTGCAGGCCGGTGCCAGCCTGTGGACCGCGCATTCGAAACTGTCGAAGACGAATGTCTCCCCCGCCATGATCACCTCGAAGGATTTGTCATAGTCGTTGCCGCATTGGTCGCATATGGCCATTGGTTGATCTCCTCTCCTGTTCAGAACCGAACCTGTCAGCGCGCGTTATGTTCCGCCCGGATCGGGAACAAAGGCGGGGGCCATCGGTTCGGACAGGGAGTTTCGTTCAGGAGGGCGCCGGAATGTCGACCGCGGAAGTGGAAGCCTCGTCCCTGTCGGCCTTGGCCCGGGCGGAGGCCGCCTGCACGCGCTGTCCTCTCTACCGGGACGCCACGCAGGTCGTTCCGGGCGAAGGCCCCGATCAGGCGCGCCTGATGGTTGTCGGCGAACAGCCGGGCGACAGGGAAGATCTGGCCGGCCGTCCTTTCGTCGGACCGGCCGGGCGGCTTTTCGACGCCGCTCTGGCGGAAGCCGGGATTCCCCGCGACGCGATCTTTCTGACGAACGCCGTCAAGCATTTCAAATTCGAGCAGCGCGGCAAGCGCCGGCTTCACAAACGCCCCAACGCCGGCGAGATCCGGCATTGCAAATGGTGGCTCGGCCAGGAACGCAAGCTGGTGGCGCCAGCGGTCATCCTTGCGATGGGCGCGACGGCGGTGCAGAGCCTGCTCGGGCGGGCTGTGTCCATTTCCTCGCTGCGGGACAGGGTCGGGAAACTCGAGGACGGCACGCCGATGATCGCGACCGTTCACCCGTCCTATCTGCTGCGCATCCGCGACTCCGCCGATCGGGAAAGGGAACATGCGGCCTTCGTCGCCGACCTCATGCGCGGCTGGGAGCTGGCAGGCTGACGCTGCCCTGTCACGCCTCTCTGGCGGACAGGTCCAGCAGGGAAATCCCGAACTCGCTTTTCTTCGTGCGGCGCAAGTGTCCCGGGGTTTCCGTCACCATGACCTCCAGCGTCGGGCGGACGGTGCCTTCCAGAAAGTGCCCGCCGCGGGTCGACCCGTCGGCTAGACCCAGCACGGCATGGAGGTGCAGGCTCGGCTTGCCCTCCTTGTCCACCCCGATGTCGCCAAGCGCGCTGAGGACCTCGCATTGCTCTTCGACCGGAATGCGCCGGTAGCTTTCCGTCTCGATGTCGAACCAGCCGACGACCGCGCGCTCGAACGCGCCAATCGCGCTGACCGATGCGGCGGTGATGTTCTGCCGCGCAGCGAAGTCCTGGATCGCGCCGAACGCTTCGTCATCCCGGTCGAGCACGACGGCGAATAGCCGCAGGCCGTCGGTTTCCTTCAAAAGCTTCCAGTCCATGATGCTCAGCCCCCGGTGTGCTGTTCGGCGTTGCGCTTGCGGGTCGCCGCGGCCTTTTTCGCCGAGGCCGACCGTTCGGCCGCGGATCGTGAGGCCGAGGCCTCGCCGCCCTTTTCGCCGCCCTTGTGGGCGGCCGGATGGCCGGTATGCACGCCCCTGCCGGAACCGCCGGGCTTCTTGCCGCCGCCATCGTCCTTGTTCACGGTGGCCCAGGCACGGCGCTCCGCCTCTTTTTCGGGGACTCCGCGTTTTTCGTAGCCTTCGGCGATGTGCTCGGCCTTGCGTTCCTGCTTGTCGGTGTATTTCGATTTGTCTCCGCGTGGCATTTCCGTCTCCTTGCGTTTGGTCCCGCATCCGGGCGAGACGTGGCGGTCGGCGCGTTGTTGCCTTGTCTGAGGCGAACCGCGGGCGCGGCGTTTTGTTCCTGTCCGCGCCGCGGATTTCGGGCCTAGCTTCGGTTTTGCGCCGGTCCCTCCGGTCCGGCGCAACCTTCGACGGAAAATGTAGAGGGAAGGATTCCGACCGCAGAGTTTTCGCCGCGATTCGCTGCCTCCCCTTGCTGCGCAGGGGTGCGGCCAAGTCGGGCGACCCGCCGGAAACAGGGGAAAGATAAATCTCAGTTGTCCATTTGCCTTAAAAACCGGCATGCAGGCATAGCTGAAGTCATCCGGATTCCACTCTGCATAACTGCGATTTATGCAGGCCGATGCCCGGGGCAGCTTTCAAAATCTCTCGGAAGCGATCTTTCCGCCATCCTCCTCCCCCCGAATTCCGGGGAAGGATCGCCGGCGAATGCGAGCCCGGAACCGGAACATGCGCTTATCCCGGATCACGCGAACCGGCCATCGCGATGATATGTTCGGAAAACAGCTTCGAGACCAGTGTCTTGGGTTTGTTGACGTTTCGCAGCAGATAGATCGGCGTCGATATCGGGGTCGAGAAGCGCAGCACCCGCGATTTCCCCGGATCGTGCAGGCGCGCCGATTCCTCGTCGACGAGGCCGATGCCGCCGCCCGCCTCGACGACCTTGCACATCATCGAGCCGAGCGAGATCTCGATCTTGCTGGAGTAGGAATGGCCCCTCATCAGCATCATCGCCTGAAAGCTGCGCTGCAATTCGTCCGGGGCGCTGAGCGTGATGATCCGCCGGCCGTTCAGATCGGCAAAGTCTATTTCACGCTTTTCCGCCAGAGGATGATCGATCGGCAGGATGCACACCGCATTCAGATCGAAAAGTTTGATCTTTTCGAGGCTTGCATCCTCGGAAGGCGCCTGTGAAATACCAAGGTCAAGCTCCCCCCGCGCGACAAGCTGCACGGTTTCGGGCGAACTGCGGCTGCGGAACGCCAGGGTGGCATCCGGATAGCTGTGGATGAACTTCGCGGTCGCCTGTGGCAGCCAGAAAATGGACAGGGCGGGCATGCAGCTAATTTCCAGCCGGGCGTGTTCCATCTGCGGCAGGTTGCGCGCGAACCCTTCGAGATGGGCATAGTTGTCGGTCATCCGCGATGCTTCCAGATAGAGCGATCGCCCCTCATCCGTTGCCTGCAAACCTTTGATGCCACGCAGGAACAGCCGGATGCCCAGCTCCGTTTCCAGCAATTTCAATGATTTGCTGACCGCCGGTTGCGACAGGTTCAGCTTTTCGGCCGCCGCGGTGACGGAGCCGCATTCGATGACCGCGACGAAAACTTCGAACTGCCGGTAGTTCACGACCCATAACCTCAGGATATGTGCATCAGGAATTTATAATTTGACGCAAAGTCAAGCGGACGACAACGTTTCCTCATGAGGGCGCCCCGAAACGGGTCGCCGCATCCGGAAACAAGAAGCCGTGGGAGCGGGGCCGTCTGGCCCGGAAAAACGGCGGAACATCCACAGCAACAGGATTTTCGATGCAACCGCTTCTTTCTTTTGGACTCTCGGTCAGACGGATGGCAGCCGCGCTGATGATCGCGACGGCGATGCCTGTCGTGGCGAATGCGGCAGCCGAAGGCACCATCACCATCGCCGTGGGGGCCGATGCGACGACCTTCCATCCGCATGTCAACGCGCTGCCGGTCGGCAATGCCGTCGACATGCTGGTTTTCGAGCAGCTTTTCCGAATGGGGGCCGACAGCAAGGTGGTCCCGCAGCTGGCACAGGAATGGGGCTGGTCTGAAGACGGGATGACCTTCACCGTCCGGTTCGAGACGGGGCATGTCTTTTCGAACGGCAATCCGCTGGATGCCGAGGCGGTCGCCGCCTCGTTCAATCAACTGCTCGATCCCAAGAGCGGCTCGATCTACGCAGGTCTCTATGCCTCGCTCGGGCGGGCCGAGGCGCAGGGCGACGACACGGTTGTTTTCCATCTGGCCGAGCAGAACGGCCATATCCTGATGCTGCTGGCGAACAGCGCCGCGGGGATCATCGACGTCAAGGCGAATGCCGAGATGGGCGCCGAATACGGGCGCAAGCCCGTCGGATCCGGTCCCTATGTCATCGACGAATTCATCGGCGGCGAGCGGTTCAGCCTGATCCCGAACCCCACCTACAAGGGCGCGCTGCCCGCCACGCTTGAGAAGATCACCTTCATGTCGGTGCCCGAGGACGGCGCCCGCATGGCCCTGATCGAAACGGGCGAGGCGGATGTGGTCGATCGCGTTCCCGCCGATGCGATCGACGCGGTGAACGACTCCGGCCTCGCCAAGGTGATCCTGCCGGACAGCATGTTTTCGATCAGCATGGAGCTGATCAATTCCGGGGTGCTTGCGGATCGGCGTGTGCGCGAGGCGCTGAACATCTCGATCGACCGCGACGGCATGATCCAGGGGATTCTGGGCGGGCTGGCGACGCCGTCCGTCGGCATGGTCGGCCCCGGAACGCAGGACGAGCTGCGCGCGACCTTCCCGCCGAAGCCCTTCGATCCGGCGCGGGCCAAGGACCTGCTGACCGAGGCGGGCTATGGGCCCGGAAATCCGCTGTCGCTGGTCGTGACCTGCCCGAATGGCCGCTACATCAAGGATTCGCAGGTCTGTCAGGCGCTTGTCGCCCAGTGGCAGGCGATCGGCATCGACGCGAAATCGCAGGTGATGGATCTGTCGAACTGGTCGGCGAACAGCCGCCTGCCGCTGTCTGAGCGCAAGGACAACATGACGATGGTCGGCCGCGCGACGGCGGGCATCGACTTCACCCTCTATCGCCTGTTCAAGACGGGCGTCAGCACCAACATCTCGGGCTTCAGCAATCCCGAAGTCGACCGGCTGCTGGCCGAAGGGCGGGCGACCGTCGATCCGGAGGCGCAGAAAAAGATCTACGGCGAAGTCCAGAAGATCATCTGGGATCAGGATCCCTATGTCTTCCTCTGGTATCAGAAGCAGGCGCTGGGCGTTTCGAACCGGGTCAACGGTTTCGCCATACGTCCGGATGAAACCATGATCTTCGACAACCTCACCGTGTCGAGCAACTGAGCCGAGGGCAGGCGGATGTATGTCCTCAGACGCTTCGTTGTCGCGATACCGACGCTTCTTGCGGTCAGTATCCTTGCGTTCTGGTTCGTCGACATGATCCCCGGCGATCCTGCCGCCAAGCTTGCAGGGAACATGGCCACGAACGAGGAAGTCGCGGCCATCCGCAGCCACCTTGGCCTCGATCAGTCGCCGATCGCGCGTTACGGCCTTTTCCTGAAAGGCGTCGTCGATCCGGAAATCGCGGTTTCCTACCGCACCAGCCGGCCGGTCGTGCAGGAGATCGGCGAACGTCTGCCAAAGACGCTGATCGTTGCCGTGGGCGGCCTGCTGCTGGGGATCCTGTTCGGCGTCGTGACGGGCGTGATCTGTGCGTTGCGTCAGGGCGGCTGGTTCGATGCCATCGTGACGATCGTGACGCTTGCCGGGATTTCGATGCCGATCTACTGGCTGGGCCTGCTGTGCATCTGGCTTTTCGCGGTCGAGCTGCGCTGGCTTCCGGCGGCGGGGGCGGCGACGCCCTGGCATTTCGTCCTGCCGGTGATCGTGGTGGCGACACGCCCGGCCGCGCTGTTCAGCCGTCTCGTGACCGCCAACCTGCTGGAGGTCATGGGCAAGGACTACCTCGACACCGCGCGGTCGAAAGGCCTGAGCGAGACCCGCGTGATCGTCCGCCATGCGCTGCGCAATTCGCTGGTCGCCGCCGTCAGCGTCGCCGGCGTGCAGTTCGGCGGCATGCTGGGCGGCTCCGTCGTGACCGAGACGGTCTTCGGCATTCCCGGCCTTGGCCGGCTACTGGTCGAGGCGGTCGGCAGCTCCGACTATCCGGTGATCCAGTATTGCGTGCTGATGTTCGCCGCCGTCTTCATTGTCATCAACCTTGCCACCGACCTGATCGGCCAATGGCTCGATCCGCGCACCCGCGAAAAGTCGGCAGCCACGGGATACGGACGCATATGACCCTTCCGATGTCCAACGAGTTTTCCGGCACGCGCATCGCGGCCAGCGCCCCTGCCACGCGCCGCAAGCCGCATTTCCGGGTCCTGCGGCGGCTGGTGTCGTCGCCCAAGGGGGCCATCGGCCTTGGCATTGTCGCCGTCATGATCTTCATCGCGCTGTTCGGGCCGTTCATCGCGCCGCTCGATCCCTACAAGCAGGATTTCATGGCGACGCTGAAAGGGCCGTCGGCCGCCCACTGGTTTGGCACGGACCAATTGGGCCGCGATGTCTTCAGCCGGATCCTGCAAGGGGCGCATTCGTCGCTGGGGATCGGGATCGGGGGTGTGGCGGTCGCGTTCCTGTTCGGGGTGCCGCTTGGCCTTGCGGCGGCATGGTTCCGCGGCTGGTTCGATCAACTGGTGATGCGCGCCGTCGACATCATGCTGAGCTTTCCCGATATTGTCTTCGCACTGGCTCTGGTGGCCCTGCTGGGGCCGAGCACAATGAACGTGATCATCGCCGTCGGCACGGTGTCGATCCCGGTCTTCATCCGCACCGCCCGGGCCGTCGCGCTGAGCACGCTGGCCGAGCCGTTCGTCGAGGGCAGCGTCGCCCTGGGGTGTTCGCCGTTGCGGGTGATGGCGCGGCATGTGCTGCCCAACATGGCGGGCATCCTTGTCACGCTGTCGAGCCTGCTGTTCGCCTCGACGCTGCTGACCGCTTCGGGGCTGAGCTTCCTTGGCCTCGGCACGCAGCCGCCCGAACCGGAATGGGGCACGATGCTGGGCGAGAGCCGGTCCTACATCCGAAGCCACCCCTACATGGCAACGTTCCCGGGGCTGTTCCTTGCCATTGCGGCGCTTGGCTTCAACCTGCTGGGGGAGGAGCTGCGGAATATCTACGACCCCACCGCCGCAAAGACGCGTCGGGCGCATTGGTTCGGCGGGCTTGCCAAAGCCGCGCGGCGCAAGCCCGTGGCGGCGCCGACTGCCATCCCCGACATGCCGGAGGATGTGCTGGTCGCCGGCCGTGATCTGGAAGTGTCCTATCTGACCGCGTCCGGGGCACTGCCCGCGGTGCGGGGCGTCAACTTCACCCTGCGGCGGGGCCGGATGCTGGCGGTCGTCGGGGAATCCGGCTCGGGCAAGAGCACGCTTCTGCGCGCGGTCGGCACCATCCTGCCGCGCGGTCAGGCGCTGATCAGCGACGGCACCCTTGCCATCGGCGGCGAAGACGTCAGCGCGATGACGCCCGAGCGCCTGCAACAACTGCGCCGCAAGCATATCGGTGTGGTGTTTCAGGATGCGTCCAGCGCGCTCAATCCGGTGATGACCGTGGGCGCGCAATTGATCGAGGCGATCCTGTCAGGCAATCCGATGCCGAAGGCGCAGGCGCGCAGCCGGGCGGCGGAGCTGCTGGCCGCCGTGCAGATCGCCGACCCGCAGGAACGTCTTGACCAGTATCCGCATCAGTTCTCGGGCGGCATGAAGCAGCGGATCGTCATCGCCATCGCGCTGGCGCAGAATCCGGACATCCTGCTGGCGGATGAACCGACCTCGGCGCTCGATGTGACGATCCAGCAGCAGATTCTGGTCCTGCTGCGCCGGATGCAGCAGGAAAGCCGGATGGCGATGATGCTGGTGACCCACGATCTGGGGCTGGTGTCGCGCTATGCCGACGACGTGGCGGTGATCTACGGTGGCCGCATCGTCGAGACCGGCACCGTCGAGGAGGTTTTCCGCAACCCCTCGCATCCCTATACCCGCGCCCTGCGCGCGGCGGCGCCGCGGCTTCATGCGGCCGGCGAGGGCAAGCGCCTGTCCGCCATCACCGGCGATCCGCCGATGCTGGGTCAGTTTCCGCCGGGATGCAGTTTCGCGCCCCGTTGCGGCCGGACGCATGGCCGCCCGCTGTGCCAGACGCAGACGCCCGAGCCGCGCCCCGTCGGCGGCAAGCTGGTCGCCTGCCATTTCGCGGAGGAGGTCTGACATGCCCTTCGACGTCACCGGATCGGACACGATCCTGAGCATCCGCAACCTCTCGGTCCGGTTCCCCCTGTCGCGCCCGCTGTTCAGCAAGGGGCCGACCCGCCATGTGCTGGCCGTCGATGACATCAGTTTCGACGTTCCGCGCGGATCCTGTTTCGGCATCGTGGGGGAATCCGGGTCGGGCAAAAGCACGCTCGCCCGCGCGATCACGGGTCTTGTGCAGGTTTCATCGGGCGAGGTCCTGCTGGACGGACAGCCGATCCAGTCCCTGCCGCCGCGGGAAAAGCGCCGGTTGCGGCGCCGGATGCAGATGGTGCTGCAAGATCCGCGCGCCTCGCTCGACCCGCGCCAGACGGTTTACGACGTCCTGCGCGAGGCGCTGATCGTCCATGACATCGACCGCACCCGCGAGGGTCAGCGGATGCGGATCGAAAAGGTGATCCGTCAGGTCGGCCTGAACATCGCGCATCTGGATCGCTATTCGAATGAGCTGTCGGGCGGCCAGCGACAGCGTGTCGCCATCGCCCGCGCGATCATCTGCGAACCCGAGATCGTCGTTCTGGACGAACCTGTCAGCGCGCTCGATGTTTCGGTTCAGGCGCAGATCATCAACCTGCTGGTCGATCTGCAGGAAACACTGGGGCTGACCTATCTGTTCATCACCCATGATCTGGCACTGGTCAGCCGTTTCGCCGATGCGACGGGGGTGATGTATCTGGGGCGGTTCATCGAACATGGGCCGACCCGGCGGATCTGCGACGCGCCCGCCCATCCTTATACCGACAGCCTGCTGTCGGTCGTGGCGGAGGGCGATCCCGAAGAGGCCCGTGCGAAACCCGTCTGCCTGCTCGACGGGCAGGTGCCAAGCCCGCTTGCCCTGCCGACGGGCTGCGCCTTCCATACGCGCTGCCCCCATGCCCGCGCCCTGGCGCGGACGATGGACCCACATGGGGTGGTGGTCGAGGGCGGCCACCGCCTTCCCCGCCTCTGTGTCGAGATGCGCCCCCAGCCGGGCCCAACGGGCGGCGTGCACGCCACGCCCGAAAACTGCCTTTGCCACTATCCTCTCCGCCCGCAGGCGGTGGAGCGGTTCGAAACACAAACGCCGGTCATGGGCCGGTGAGGGAGACCGAGATGACGGAACCGAAACGCATGATGAAGATCGGCATCAACATGGTGCAGAATGGGGCGCACAATTCGGGGTGGCGCCACCCGGACGCCGATCCCGATATCGCGAATGATTTCGAAGGCTATGCCCGCATCATCAAGATGGCCGAGGATGCCAAGATCCATTTCATGTTTCTGGCGGATGGCGCCGCCGTGCGCATCCCGCATCGCGATGCCGAGGAACTGAGCTATCACGGCCATATCGACAGGTTCGAGCCGCTGACGCTGCTGTCCGCACTGGCCGCGGTCACATCGAAGATCGGCCTGATCTGCACCGCCTCCACGACCTATAACGAACCCTACACGCTGGCGCGGAAATACGCCTCGCTCGATCATATCAGCCACGGGCGTGCGGGCTGGAACCTCGTGACCGGATGGAGCGAGGATGAGGCGCAGAACTTCAATCGCGACACGCTGATGGAACATGCGCAGCGCTATGAACGGGCGAATGAATTCGTCGATGTGGTCACCGGATTGTGGGACAGCTTCGACGATGACGCCTTCATCGCCGACAAGGAGACGGGCCAGTATTTCCGCCCCGAAGGCATGCATGTGCTGAACCACAAGGGGGAATTCTACAAGGTGCGCGGCCCGCTGAACCTGCGCCGCTCGCCGCAGGGGCATCCGGTGATCGCGCAGGCGGGCAGCTCGGGTCCGGGGCGCGAACTTGGCGCGCGCGTCGCGGACATCATCTATACCGGCCAGAAGGATCTGAAGCTCGCGCAGGAATTCTATGCGGATATGAAGGCGCGGGTGGCCGCCGCCGGGCGCGATCCGGCAAAGGTTCTGGTCATGCCCGGCATGATGCCGGTCATCGGCGCGACCGAGGCCGAGGCCGAGGCCCGGATGGCCGAGCTGAAATCCCTTGTGCATCCGCAGGTCGGGATGCAGCTCATTTCCAAGACCTTCGGCGACCTCAGCCATCTGGACCCGGACGATCTGGTGCCGCTGCCTTTGCCGGAATCGAACGGGGTGAAGAGCGCGCGTGACCAATGGGAACGCCGCCTGCGGGAAACGCCGATGACGGTGCGGCAGGTCTATGAGGAGATCTCCATCTCCTCCGGGCATTGCGTGGTCAGCGGAACCGTCGAAACGATCGCCGATCACATGCAGACATGGTTCGAGAACGGCGCCTGCGACGGATGGAACCTGATGGAGCCCTATTTCCCCGGCGGGGCCGAGGATTTCATCACCAAGCTCATCCCGGAGCTGAAGCGGCGCGGACTGTTCCACACAGAATATGAGGGGAAGACGTTGCGGGAAAGCCTCGGGCTCGACCCGGTGCCGAACAAGAAGACGCAACCGGGCGTGGCTGCTTCGCAAAGCGAGGATCGGATAGCCATTTCGCATTGAGGCAAAACCCCCGGTGATCCGCGTCGGGGCAGGAAATGCGTTCCGGAACGACAGGTTCCGGGCGGCGGGTGAGGCTTGCCCCGTTTCCCGGAAACTCCGGGCCGGCACGGAAGACAGATGAAAATCACGACGAAATCGACAAGGGACGCAAAATGAATGCCTCTGCTCAAATCGAAAGATCGGATGTGATTTCGACGGATGATGTCATTCTGGCGATCGAGGGTCTGAACGTTTCCCTGCCGGCGGGAATGGACCGTGACCATGCCGTCCGCGATATCAGCGTGGAGCTGCGCCGTGGCGAGATCCTTTGCGTGATCGGTGAATCCGGGTCCGGCAAGTCGGTGATGTCGAATGCGGTTATGGGGCTTTTGCCGCCGCAACTGAAACCCGTTGCGGGCCGGATCGTCTTTGACGGCCGCGATTTGCTGACCGAGCCGCCCGAGGCGCTGCGCGATCTGCGGGGCAGGGCGATTTCCATGATCTTTCAGGACCCGCTGTCCGCACTCAATCCGCTGATGACGGTGGGCGATCAGATCGCCGGGGTGATGCGCGCGCATGGTGTCGGAACGGCGCAGACGCGGCGGGCGCGGGCGCTGGAACTGGTGAGGGAGGTCGGGCTGCCCGATCCGGAACTGATGCTGCTGCAATATCCCTTCCGGCTGTCCGGCGGGCAGCGGCAGCGGGTGATGATCGCCATGGCGCTTGCGCTGGAGCCGCAGATCCTGATCGCCGATGAACCGACGACGGCGCTTGATGTCACGACGCAGGCGCAGATCCTCGAACTGATCCGGGATATTCAGCGCCGCAAGGGGATGAGCGTGATGTTCGTCACCCACGATTTCGGCGTGGTTTCGGAAATCGCCGACCGCGTTCTGGTGATGGAAAAGGGGCATCTGGTCGAAGCGGGCACCGTGCAAAAGGTCCTGACGCGGCCCGAACACCCCTATACGCAGCGGCTTGTCGCCGCTGTGCCGCGGATGCGGGGCGACACGCGCGAGGGGATGCAGGGCACGCCCGTGGTCCTGAAGGTCGAGAACCTGCGCAAGGTCTACCGTTCCGGCGGCGGATTTCTGTCAAAGGAACGCCGGGTCGTCGCGGTCGATGACGTCAGCTTTGAGCTGCGCAAGGGGCGGACGCTGGGGGTCGTGGGGGAAAGCGGCTCGGGCAAATCGTCGCTCGGCAAGCTGCTGATGAAGCTGATCGACTGCGACGGCGGCCGGATCATCCTGAATGGCGCGGATGTCGCGGCGATGCCCGAGGCCGCGTTCCGCCCCTACCGCAAGACCATCCAGATGGTGTTTCAGGATCCGTTCGCCTCGCTCAACCCGCGCCACACCATCGGGCGCATCCTGACGGCGGGGCCGGTGACCTATGGCGAAACGCCCGGCGTCGCCCGCGCGGCCGCACGGCGTTACCTCGACATGGTTGGCCTGTCCGCTTCGGCCTTCGACCGCTATCCGCATGAATTTTCCGGCGGTCAGCGTCAGCGGATCGGGATTGCGCGCGCGTTGATGTTCGATCCGCAGGTCATCGTCGCGGATGAGGCGATCTCCGCCCTCGATGTGTCGATTCAGGCGCAGATCCTGAAGCTTTTCGCGGATGTTCAGGCGGAAACAAAGGTCGGGCTGGTCTTCATCACCCATGACCTGCGGGTCGCGAGCCAGATCTGCGACGAGGTGCTGGTCATGCACAAGGGACGGGTCGTCGAATCCGGCCCGCCCGCGCAGATCTTCCTGTCGCCGGGCGACGACTACACCCGCCGCCTTGTTGCGGCGATCCCGGGGGCCGAGATCACCCTGTCTCACGACGGGAGCCCGCAGCCATGATCCCCGTTCGCAATGAACACAGGAGCCGATGACATGGAAACCGGCCGCTACATCCTCAGGCGACTGATCTATGCCGCGATCATGATGCTTTGCACTTCGGCGGTGATCTTCTTCCTGATCAATTCTCTGGGCAATCCGGTCGAGCTGATGCTGGCCGAAACGCCGGGTGTGTCACAGGAAACCGTCGATCTGATCTCGGCCCAGTATGGTTTGGACAAGCCATTGATCCAGCGATATTTCATCTGGATTGGAGATCTGCTGCGGCTCGATTTCGGGACGAGCATCACCTACAACCTGCCGGTCGGCGGCATGATCTGGTCCTGGGGTCTGCACAGCATGCAGATCCAGATCCCGGCGATCATCCTGTCGGTCGCGGTCGCGATCTGCGCCGGAACATGGGCCGCCCGGAGGCAGCATTCGCGGCAGGATTTCACCGTCATGGGAACGGTTCTGCTGGGTCAGTCCATGCCGGCCTTCTTTCTGGGGATCATCCTGATCTACATCTTTTCCTTCGTGCTGGGATGGTTTCCGAGCTACGGCGCGATCTCGACCCGGCGGCTTCTGTGGGGCAGCGCCCTGTTCGACGGGCTGTGGCACATGGTCCTGCCGGTCGCGATGATTTCCATGTTCAACATCGCCACGCTGACCCTGCTGGTGCGGACGAACATGATCGATACCCTGCGGCAGGATTTCATCCGCACGGCGCGGGCCTCGGGCCTGAAAGAGGGCGAGATCATCCGCCGTCACGCCCTGCGCATGGTGATGCTGCCGGTGATCACCTATGTCGGCCTGCTGCTGGGACTGATGCTGGGCACCTCGCCGGTGACCGAGACGGTCTTCACATGGCCCGGCCTCGGGGCGCTGTACGTGATGGCGATCCAGCAGCTCGACTATCCGCTGATCATGGGGATCAGCATCGTCATCGCGGTGATGCTGATCCTGATGACCACCCTGACCGACATTCTCTACGCGCTGATCGATCCGCGCGTCCGGCTTGAGTGAGGAATTGCCATGACGAGCATGAACGACAGCATCGATCCTGTAGCCCGTCCCGCGCGCTTCGGCTTGTTCGGCCGTTGCCTGCGGACGAGCATGACGGGGCGGGTCGGCTTCGGGCTGGTGATGTTCGTGGTGATCGTGGCGATCTTCGGACCGCTGCTGACGCCCTATGCGCCCAAGGACCAGTCGGCGATGTATGCGGTCGGCGCGAATGCGCGGCCGTCGGCCGACCACTGGCTCGGCACGGACCGGCTGGGCTATGACATCCTGACCCAGCTGCTGTATGGCGCGCGGACGGCGCTTGTCGTGGGGCTGGGGGCGGTGCTGATCTCGGGCTGCGCGGGCATCCTGATCGGCGGCATCGCGGGCTATCGCGGCGGCTGGACCGACGAGGTGCTGATGCGCTTTGCCGAGTTTTTCCTTGTCGTGCCGATCTTCATCATCATCCTTGCGGTCGTGCGGGTGCTGTCCAAGGCGGTGACCGGCACGGCCTTTGAAACCATGCCCTATTTCAACCTGACGGTCATCATCCTGATGATCGGCCTGTTTGGATGGGCGCCGATCGCGCGGATGACGCGGGGTGAATTCCTGCGGATCAAGACCTTGGAATTCGTTCAGGCGGCACGGTGTGGCGGGCAAAGCGGCCGGCAGATCGTCCTGTCCGAAATCCTGCCCAATGCCTTTCCCTCGATCGTCGTGCTGATCGCGCTGGAAATCGGCGGCGCGATCCTGGCCGAGGCGATGATCTCTTTCCTCGGCTTCGGCGATCCGAACGCGGTGAGCTGGGGGCAGATGCTCTACTTCAATTACCAGTCGCTCAAGATCTGGCCGATGGCCTCTCTGGCGCCGGGATTCATGATCTTCATCACCGTGCTGGGGTTCAACCTGCTGGCGGACGGCCTGTCCGACGCCGCCAACCCGCGCGCGCGACGCCGCTGAACCGAAAACAGATCGCCGGCAGGAACCGGCGGCACCTTCAACATTGCAACAAACAGGGAAACAAGATGTCGAACAATCAACCGACGCGCCGGGAGTTCCTGCAAAGGGTCGGGATCGGTGCCGCCGCCATGACCGTGCCGACCGTGATCTGGAGCCCGGCCCACGCCGCGGAGCCGCATTTCAAGATCTATCTGACGATCTTCAACAACCAGCAGACCCGGATGATCTGGACCGACCTGATCGGCAAGAACATCGCCGAACTGGGTGTCGAGGTGGTGACGAGCTACGTCCCCCCGTCAGAAGTCATCAGCCGCCGCGCGAATGAAACCGGCGCCACCTATACCGAAGGCGGCTTCGACATGTATTCGGAGCGGATCTACTACAGCACCATGATGCCGCTGCCCGATGTGCTGTTTTCCAAAGCGGCCTTCCCGCCCTTCGGCAAGAACTTCTACCGGGTCGAGGATGATATTCTGGAACAGGCGATGGAGACCTATTCCAGTTCGCCCGATCCGCAGAAGCGGGCCGAAGCCCTGAAGACCTTTGAACACCGCTGGTATGATATTCAGCCCCTGCACATGGTCTTCTATCCGGAGGACGTGATCGCGATCAATCCCGACCTCGAAGGCTTCGACGCGACGACCTACAATCCGGTCTTCTTCCCGCGCCCGGAAAACTGGACGATCACCAGCGCCACGGGGCCGGATGTTTCGGCCGCATTCGCCTGCTGGCAGCCGCCGACGACGCTCGTGCCCATGTATTCCTCAGGCTACAATGAATCGAACATCTTCGGCCCAGTCTACAATTCCCTGATGGAATACGACAGCTGGGAGACCAAGAAGGCGGTGCCCGCGCTGGCGGAAAGCGTGACCGCATCCGAAGATGGTCTGGTCTGGACGATCAAGCTGCGCGAAGGCGTCAAATGGCACAGCGGCGAGGAATTCACCGCCGATGACGTGATCTACACCTGGGACACGATCCTCGATCCGGCCTATGCCTCGGTGCAGAACAGCCCGCTGGTCTCGACCTTCGGTTCCAAGGAGGCCTATGAAAAGGTCTCGCCCTACGAAATCAAAGTGACCTTGCCGAAATACTCGATCCTGTTCGAGGGGCTCGTGCTGACCTCGATCAGCATCATGCCCAAACATGCCTATGCGTCCATCGGCCCCGAGGAGTTCCGCAAGCACACGATCTCGACTTGGACGAGCGGTTTCACGGTCACCACCTCGGACGGCAGGACCTATGAGGCGAAGGGCGCCGTGGGAACCGGCCCGTGGATCCCGGCCGGGTTCGACGCGATGCGCAAAGCCTATCGCATGGTGAAGAACCCGGATTACTGGAAAGAGACGACGGGGAATGTGACGGAATTCTTCGTCGTCAACATTCAGGGGGCGGATGCCGTCCTGTCGGCGCTCAAGGCTGGCGAGATCGACGCCCATGATCCGATGTATGACATCGGCACGCTGGTCAGCACCATCGAGGAGGACTGGGGCAAGGTTCTGACATTCGACAGCTACAAGTGGCAGCAGACCTGTCTGAACCTCAAACATCCGGTCTTCGGCACCGGGGTGGACACGCCGCTTGGCAAACAGGATCCGTCGCGGGCGGCGGAAGCGGCCGTCTATGTGCGGCAGGCCATCAGCCATGCGATCCCGCGCGAACAGATCATCAAGAACCTCATCGCCGGTTATGGGAAGCCCGGCACCGTTCCGATGCCGGTGACTGCCGAGGAATATGATCACGACTATCTCAAGCCCATTCCCTACGATCTCGACCTGGCGAAATCGCTGATGGAAAAGGCCGGCTACAAATACGCCTGACCTCCGGCACCGGGATACGGGCTGACCCGTTCCCGGATGCATGGCCTGCATCCGGGAACCCTCTTTCAACTATCGCGGACCTCGTCGTCCGTTCCGGAAAGGAAAATGACATGACCATGACTCGCCAGATCAAACTCGGCCTGTCCTGTCGCTATCTTGGCTACCACATTGCCGCCTGGCGGCATCCGGATGTGCCGGCGGATGGGGCGCTCAGCCTGCAACACTTCCTCAAGGTCGCGAAACAGGCCGAAGCCGAGAAGATCGACATGATCTTCTTTGCCGACAGCGTGGGGGTGCGCGAAGACGACCTGCCGCCGGGTTCCGCTGCGCGCAGCATGAAGAATGCGGAACTGGAGCCCACCACGCTGCTGTCCGCCATCGCCGCCTGCACGCAGAACATCGGGCTCGTCGCTACCGCCTCGACCAGCTACAATGACCCGTTCCATATCGCGCGGCGCTATGCCTCGCTCGATCATATCTCGGGTGGCCGCGCGGGCTGGAACGTCGTCACCTCATGGTCCGAGCAGGAGGCCTGGAATTTCGGCCGTGACCAGCATTTCGACTATGACACGCGCTATGCGATGGCGGATGAATTCGTCGATGTCGTGGCCGGCCTGTGGGATAGCTGGGAGCCCGATGCCTTCCTGCGCGACAAGGAAAGCGGCCTGTTCTACGATGAGGCCAAGTTGCATATCCTCAATCACTCGGGGCGCTTCTACAAGGTTCGGGGGCCGCTGAACTCGGCCCGCACGCCGCAGGGGCGGCCGATCATCGTGCAGGCCGGCGCATCGGAGCCGGGCCGCGACATTGGCGCGCGGGCGGCGGATGTGATCTATTCCTCGGCCTATTCGATCGAGAAGGCACAGGCCTATTATGCCGACATGAAAGCCCGCGCCGCCGCCTATGGCCGCGATCCGGCCGAGCTTCTGATCATGCCGGGCGTGACCTTCTACGTGGATGAAACGATGGAAAAGGCGAAGGCCAAGCAGGACCTGCTGCAACAGTTGATCGATCCGGTCGTCGGCCTGTCGATCCTGTATCACCATTTCGGCGATCTGCGCGACTACGATATCGATGGCCCGGTTCCCGAACCGAAGAATGCCAAGGTCAAGTCGCTGGCCGACAACCTTTACCAGATGGCGCAGGAAAAGAACCTCTCGATCCGGGATGTCTATCTGGCCGCGGCCGCCGGAAATTCCGGCTGGACGATTGCCGGGACGCCGGAAAGCATCGTGGACGAATTGCAGAAATGGGCCGAGAACGGCGCCGCCGACGGGTTCAACATCTGCCCCGCGACCCTGCCCAACGGCATGGAGGACGTCGCCGAATTCATCTTGCCGGAACTTCGCGCGCGCGGAATGTTCCGTACGGAATACGAAGGACCGACCCTGCGCGAAAATCTTGGGCTGCCCTTGCCGAAGTTCGGCGATATCGCCGCGCGCCACACCTGCAAGGCCGCGGCTGAGTAATTCTTTGCGGGGCAGGTCGACGGCCCGGAAGTTCTCCGGTTCGTCTGTCGATCGCCGCCTGTCATCGTGGAAGGGCCCGGATGCGGGGCCTGTCCGCATTTGCTCGGGTCTATGGGTGGGTACCCTCGCCCCGAGTTTTGGCCGTCCGCAGGTGCGCACCTGCCGGGCGGTCACGCCGAGGTCAGGGCTGATCTGCAAGATCCCGTTCCGTTTCAAGTCCTGAACGCAGTTCGATTCCTTTTGCAACACCCGGCCTGTTCCGTCCCGTAAACCGCTCCTGATTTGCCGGAACCTGCTTCAGGGAGGTTCAACCAGCCTGAATACAGTTGCCGGCAAATCAGGAGCGGTTCAAAGGCATCTGGTGGATCGGGTTTAAGATGAAACAGATCAGGCTCTGAGGTTCAGACCTCGCCGATGTATTCGTAGGGCGTGAGGCCGCCGAGTGTCTTGAGCCAAGGGGCGAAGTTGTAGGCTGCACAGAAGTCGGCGAGGTGCTGTGGAGCTGGTCGTGGCTGTCGTAGTGGAAGTGCTTGACCGTAACGTAGCCTGCGCCGCGACCCGCCCGTTATCGTTGCAAAGTCGAGGGCAAGCTGGCGCCGCTCCCGTATCGGATTCTAGATTAGGACTGCGGGATGAAGCTGTTTGTCGGGCTGGATGTGTCGCTGGAGAAGACCGCGATCTGCGTGATCAGTGAGCATGGACCCATGCTCCGCGCGCGCTTGGCGCTGCGGCGTGAGTTGGCGGGTCTTGAGCGGCATGTTCGCCAACTCACCCATGAGGATCCGGCCTGTTTGCGCCTCATGTCGATGTCCGGTGCGGTCGTTGCGCTGACCTATCGATCCGTTGTCGATGATCCTGATCGGTTCACATCGTCGAAGAAAGTCGAGTCGAGGGCCTGTCTGACGCCCTCTCGCAACCAGTCGGGCGAGCGCGACATCCCGGGCCCTCGAGATCCCCACGGGACGCGGTTCCAGTGATGCCGTGCTCATGACTGATGCCGATCTTGCCGAGCACGCCAATGAGATGGGCACACCGGAATGCCATTGAATCAGCATCATGTTGGCCACCGTCGCGTTGACTACGGACCGAAGCATGCACCCGGGGCGGCCTCGGACGCAGGCCGCATGAACAGGAACGCAGATCAAACTATTAAAGGACAGAACCGCTGCCCACCGGTGCATAATACATGCGCAAAACCCATTGATTGGGACCGTCCCGTTACCGAAGACTGTAGCTTAGAGAAGCAGTGAGAGCAGATTGGTGGAAGTCCCTTGCAGGATCTGCAGGGCGGCAGATTGCCCTGTGGCAGAGGTTCCCTCCGTCAACTGGGTTCTGACGAGATAGGATTTGATCAACTTGTCCATACCATCACCGGAGACAATGGCGGCGAGGTCGTCTGTCCCGAACAGGGTTTTGGCCTTCTGCTTGTAAATCTCAAGCTGGCGGTCGACATCCAGACTTGAAATCGCCGTGGGAAGGCCAAGGGCTGACTGCATGAAGCTGGCTAATGGCGACGATCCAATGATCTGATACCATTTCGTATTGTTCGAGGATGATTTCGCCGCGATTTCGGGTAGATCACGTTGCGCTGTCAGGGCGAATCGAAACGATTCGTTGACCGCTCCCACGGCGACCTCGAACTGGCGATTCTTGTATTTTTCAAGGATTCCGTCTGCGAAGCCGGCCTCCGCCGTGCGGGGCGTTTCATAATCGCCGAAGCCGAAGGCCTCGGCCAGTTTGAAATAGCTCTTGTCGCTCAGACGGTTCGCCAGAGAATCCGAGGCCTGCGTGCCTTCTGCCAGCACCTTTCTGATGAACGCCTTGCTGTTGATATCGTCATCCAGACCGAAAGCGCCAAGCGCAACTGCAAGCAGGCGCCGGTCGGCGACAAGTTCCTCGGCCGAGGTGATGCTGCCGATCTTTTCCCGAAAATAGTCTTCGTTGCGCTGATAAGCCGCCGTCTGAACGAAGGCGGCTTCCTGCTTGGCCATGGTGCGGTTGAGGATAAGCCAGCCTGCATATCCACCCGTTGGAATCGCTGGCGTGTAGGTCATGGCCGCGATCCTGCCGCGAGAAGCCGTTCCTCCCGCGGCAACAGGCTGCGGAGGGCCTTGAGGACGTTGTAATGCTGACTTTCCAGAACGGCACTGGTGGCCAGCCCGAGTTGCTTGCGGCTGTCATGATCGGTCAGGACCTGACTGAGCTGCTCGATTCCGCGCAGAAGCTGAACATGCGCATCGGACGCGGAAACATCGCCGGACAGGACGAGCTGGGCAATGTAGCAGACGCGCCGCACCGGGGTGTTGACCTCCTCCGGGTGGATCGCATCGCGCAGGCGCAGGATATGCGCATTCGGGGTCATGATCGCCAGCCGAGAACGACGCTCGCCATTCTCGATCACCGCGCCGTTGATCAGAACCCTTTCCTTCGGGGCCAGCTTCAGGACAAGGCCGCTCATGTCGGCTTTCCTTCGCAGCGCAGGCCGCGCATGATCGACGTATTGATTTCGATGAGGATGTCCACCGAGGCCTTGCTTTCCAGAATCTTCTGGGAATGAAGGCGTGTGAAGGCTGCCAGATAGCTCAACCGCGCGCGCAATTCGCCGGGAAGCGGATTTTCGGGCAACGCGACATCCGCCGCCAGAACGTTCCAGAGCTGACGGTTGTCATGCACCGCGCTGACGAGACCGGGGAAATCATGCGCATCGGGGTTGCTCGCCTGCTTCAGGCGGCGTGTGACGCGGGCGAACGCTTCATATTCCGTATCTCGGGGCGTCCGGGTGGGTTGATTGGGGTCAGCATAGGCCGTTTTGGCCATCAATGTCACACTCACGGGTGAACCTTCCTGCGGTGAAAAGGCAGACAATCTAAGTCCGGCCGACCGATCCGGTCGGATAAGGGGCGCCGAATCCGGCGCCCCCTTTGGTCATTAGCGGAACAGAGCCAGAATGTTCTGCGGCGTCTGGTTGGCGATCGACAGCGCCTGGATGCCAAGCTGCTGTTGGGTTTGCAGCGCGGTCAGACGGGCGGAGGCTTCTTCCATATCCGCATCGACCAACGTGCCGATGCCAGCGGTCATCGCGTCCGAAAGCTTGCCCATGAACTCCGACTGGCTCGCGATCTGTGCTTCCTTGGCGCCGTAGTAGGAGGCCACCTTGGTCGTCGCCGAAAGCACGCTGTTGATCGCAGTCATAGCCGCTTGAAGTGCCGTTGCGTCAGCGGCGGTTTCCACGTCAAGACCTTCGAGACCGGCGAGGGCACCCGTGAATGCAGAACCATCGTAGAGCTGGTTCCGTTCGATATCGATCGTATCCGTGCTGACGGCACCGGTGTTGTCGCGATTGAGCGCGGCAAGCACCTTGACGTCATCCCCAGTCGTATTGAGAAAATTCAGCCCATTGAACTGGGCACCGGAAATATAGTTCCGGATGCTGTCCATCTTGTTGGTGATCTGCGTTTGCAGAGTCTCCTTGTCGACGTTCTCAGCCTGAGCCTGAACCACCAGATCCTGAATGCTCTGAAGATCCTTCACGATCGACTCGGTCGCCTCCCGTGCGACCGAAACGGTCGATCCTCCGAGATCCAAGGCGGTCTTGATCGAGTTGATACCGGACACATCCGATTCCATGACCTTGGTGATCGACCAGATCGCGGCGTTGTCCTTTGCCGTCGAGATGGTCTTGCCGGTCGAAATCTCGTTCTGGGCCGAAGCCAGGTTCGAGTTGATGGACTTGAGGGTCTGCAACGCGGTCATGGCGCTGGTATTGGTGATAATGCTGGTCATTCTGTAGGTCCTTCATTTCGGCGCTTTACGCCGATGGTTTCACGAGCCGTCATAAACGGCACTCGCGGCGTTCTGACCGTTGCGGTTTGCTGTGCTTACCGCGCCATCCATCGGGATGCGGGGTCATCCTTGCATTCAAGGGCCTAATGAAATGCTAAGGCCGGCCTCTCGGCCGGCCTTTGATACATTGCATTGTAACGATCCGCTCAGGCGCGCCGCTCGACATTCCCCTCGCTGCGGCGGATGGAGGTCGCCTGTCCGTTGCGGTCGTATCCGGTGTAGCCGCGCACCCCTTCGTCGATCTGCTGCAAGCGGTTGAGCGCGCTGCGAACCCCCCGCAGCGACGCGGACAGAAGGCGCTGGTTCTGCTGCGCGGCCTGTTGCAGGGCGGCGGCATCCTCCCGCGACAGATCGAGCGGTGCGGAGGTCAGCCTTTCCTTGGCCTCGATCAACTGGGGCAGCCGGGCGAAATCGCCCGAAAGAATCGCCCGGCGTTCCTGTTCCAGAATCCCGGAAAGCCGCGTGGCCGGGGTGTTACGCATTTTCGGTGCCTTTCGTCAGGGCGTGATGGATCGTCTCGGCGAGGCCTATTCCGCCGGTCTCGGCCATCGTCTGGGCATAGGAATCGCGCAGGAACGAGGTGAACTGTTCTTCACCGATGCCGCCCCCGAATTCGCCTTGCAGCGCGCTGAACCCGGCATATCCAAGCATTTCCGACAGGAAATTCGCTTCGAGCTGCACGGCCTTTTCCTTCAGCTCCTCTGCCCGGCCGCGGGAGGTCGCCTCTGGCAAGGGGCGGAAACCGCCGGATATGTCGTTGATCATCGGGCACCCCATTGTGGAAATTTTTCCCAGAATGATGGCGGGAGGTAAAGAATCAGTAATCCTGCCCGGGTCATGATCGGCGGAACGACAGAAGTCCGAGGTCATTGATGAATGCTCCCCCGATGGATCTTATGGCCGCCGACGCCGATCCGGGCAAACGGCCCGCGAACAGGAACAGGGCGCCTGAAATGGCCGGAGAGGATTTTTCCCGTTATCTGGATCAGGCGCGGGAGGAGGAGGCTGCGGACGAGGATCCGGCTCTGGCAGGTATGATGTTGGCCATGCCCGCGACCGCCGATGAAACCGGGGCAAAGACACAGGCGACCGGGGAGATTGCGAATACCGACCCGGTGGTGGAGTCGCCCGCGTCGCCTGTTGCAGCCGACATGCGGGGTTCCGAAGCTGACGAGCCGCAGCAGAACCCGACGCGGGAACAGGCCGCCGAGATGACAGTCGATCCGACGCCGGACGATACCGTCGAGGTCATCCCCGAAGCGGCGAAGGAAAAGGGCGCGGGGGACAGCGGGGATATCTCGCAGGCTGGCGGCGTCGATTCGGACTCTGCCGATCTTTCGCAGGACGCGGACGAACCGCAGCCGGACATGAGCGATGGCCACGACGCCCCGGAACGATCCGACCCCTCTTCAGATACATCGGGGCGCGGATTTTCCGCCGACGCGCAGTCGCTTTATGGGGCGACCACGGCGCTCAACGCCCGCCATCAGGGGGCTTCGGCAGCGCAACAGGCGCAACTCGTCTCGCAGCAGATCGTGCAGGCTGCGCAGATCACGCCGGAGGGTGCGGTCGAGCTTGCCCTTTCGCCCGAGGAACTCGGTCATCTCAAGCTGGTGCTGCATTCCGACGACGGAAAACTCCACGTCACCATCCAGGCCGAAAGGCCGGAAACCCAGGACCTGCTGCGCCGCCATGTCGACGGGCTTGAAAAGGATTTCCGGCAGGTGGGCTATTCCGAGGTCACCTTCAGCTTCGGGGAACAGGGGCGGGACAGACGGGATGGCCCCGCCGATCCGATGACCGCGGCGGATGCGCCGGAAGCCGAAAGCATTGCCCCGCCGCCCCGTGCCACCCTTCGGGTAACGGGTGGGCTGGATCTGAGAATGTGACCAAAGGATGACAGCATGACCACGATAACGGCCGCCAGTGGTGCGGCAACGACGACGAACACATATACGGCGAAGGAAACCATCAGCTCGGATTTCCAGACCTTCCTGAAACTGATGACGACGCAGTTGCAGAATCAGGATCCGACGAGCCCGATCGACAGCTCGGACTATGCCGCGCAGCTGGCCCAGTTTTCGCAGGTCGAGCAGCAGGTGAAGACCAACGACCTTCTGGAAGCGCTTTCAACGCAGCTCGGCGGGTCGGGCATGTCGCAATATGCCGATTGGGTGGGCATGCGCGCCCTGGCGCAGACGCCGGCGCTTTTCGACGGGACGGCGCCGGTGACCATGGCCTTCGATGTGGCTTCGGGCGCGGATCAGGCGGTGCTTGTGGTGAAGAACGCTTCGGGCAGCGAAGTTACCCGCCTGCCTGTCCCGGTCGACGCCTCGGAAGTCGCCTGGAATGGCACCGACGCCTCGGGCAACCTGCTCGGGGCCGGGGTCTACAGCTTCAGCTTCGAAAGCTACAGCAACGGCGAACTGCTCTCGGCGAATGCCGCGCAGGTTTACAGCGGGATCACCGAGGTGCGCCTCGGCACGGGCGGCGTGACGCTTCTTCTCGACAACGGGCAGGAGATCGCGCCCGGCGATGTCGTCGCGCTGCGCGCGGCGAACGCCTGATCAGAAGGCCTGCCCCAGCATCGCCCCGACCGCGACCAGAGCCCCCCCCGCCAGCACCAGCCATGCGGTGGCGGAACGGCTCCGGGGTGGCGGTTCCTGCTTTGGCTCGTCGCGCCGCATGAGCAGACCCTGCAAAAGCGATGGCAGCCGCGGGCCGAAATGACCCAGCACCAGCGCCGTGCGCCGCATATCGCGCAGCGCGGCCTTGGGGCCAAGGTTTTCGCGGATATAGGTCTCCACCACCGGGCGGGCCGTCTCCCACATGTTCATCGCGGGATTCAGCGACCGGGCCACGCCTTCGACCACGACCATCGTGCGTTGCAGCAGGATCAGTTCGGTCCGCGTCTCCATCCCGAATCGCTCGGTGACCTCGAAAAGATAGGCCAGCAGCCGCGCCATGGAAATCTGGGTCGCATTCATGCCGAAGATCGGCTCGCCCACCGCCCGCAGCGCCAGCGCGAAATTGTTCACATCGCGGTCGGCGGGGACATAGCCCGCCTCGAAATGCACCTCGGCGACACGGCGATAGTCGCGGCGGATGAAGCCCATCAGGATCTCGGCATAGACGCGGCGGGTATATTCGTCGATCTGCCCCATGATGCCGAAATCGAAGGCGATGATGTCGCCGTTTTCGGCGACCTTCAGGTTCCCCTGATGCATGTCGGCGTGGAAATAGCCGTCGCGCAAAGCATGGCTGAGGAACAGTTGCAGGACCCGTTCCGACAGCGCGACCAGATCGTGCCCGGCGGCACGCAGCGCCGCGACATCGCCCATCGGGATGCCCTCGGCCCAGTCCATCGTCATCACGCTGCGCCCGGACAGGGACCAGACCGGCTGCGGCACGCGAAAATGCGCATCCCCCGCCGTATTCGCCGCGAACTGGGATGCGGCCGCCGCCTCCAGCCGCAGGTCCAGCTCCCCAAGAACCGTGCCCTCGAAATGGTTGATGACGTCCGAGGGACGCAGCCGCCGCGACGCCGGTGACAGCCGTTCGATCATCGCCGCGGCGAAATGGAACGCATCCAGATCCTTGCGGAAGGCCTTTTCGATGCCGGGCCGCAGCACCTTGACCGCCACCCTCTCGCCGGTATCCGCCCGCACCGCCTGATGCACCTGCGCGATCGAGGCGGCGGCGACGGGCTCCGAAAATTCGGAAAAAAGCGCGTCGACGGGCCGCATCAGTTCCTCGGCGATCATCGCCTTGGCGACCTCGGTGGGGAAGGGGGGCAGCCTGTCCTGCAGCACGCGCAGCTGGTTCGCCAGATCCGGCCCGACCACATCCGGCCGGGTCGAAAGCACCTGCCCGAACTTGATATAGGCCGGCCCGAGCGCGGTGATCGCCCGCGTGACCGGCGGCAGGGCGGGATCGCCCTTGTAGCCCAGCCATTTGAATGGCCAGCCCATGATCCGCGCGACCAGCCGCAGCCGGGGCGGAGCGTCCATCGCCTCCAGCGCCTCGCGCATCGCGCCGGTGCGTTCAAAGGTGGCGCCGGTGCGGATCAGCCGCCAGATGTTGTGCGGGCCTCTCATTTCGGAAATTCCCGCATCTCAGATCTTCCAGCCGGAATGCAGCGCAGCGATCCCCAGGGACAGATTGCGGTATTTCACCTGCTCGAATCCCGCGTCGCGGATCATGCTGGCGAAGGTCTCCTGATCCGGGAACTTGCGGATCGATTCCACAAGATATTGATAGCTGTCGCGGTCGTTCGCCACGATCTGCCCCATGACCGGGATCACGTTGAAGGAATAGCGGTCATAGAGCCATTGCAGCATGTCGTTCGGAATCTGGCTGAATTCCAGCACCATCAGCCGCCCGCCGGGGCGCAGCACGCGATACGCCTCGCGCAGCGCATCGGGGATGCGCGTCACGTTCCGGATCCCGAAGGAGATCGTGTAGACATCGAAGCTGTTGTCCTCGAACGGCAGAGCCATCGCATCGCCCACCACCCAGGACAGCCGCTCGGCCATATCCTCGGCCTCGGCGCGCTTCTGGCCCTCGACCAGCATCGATTCCGTCATGTCGCAGACGGTGGCGGTGGCGCCCGGCGCGCGCTTGAGGAAGCGGAACGCCACATCCCCGGTGCCGCCCGCCACGTCCAGCAGCCTCTGCCCCGGACGCGGCGCCAGCCAATCCATCATCGCGTCCTTCCACAGCCGATGGATGCCGACGCTCATCAGGTCGTTCATGATGTCGTATTTCGAGGCCACACGCGAAAACACGCCGTGGACCATTCCGGCCTTCGCGTCCTCGTCCACGGTCTTGAAGCCGAAATGGGTGGTCTTGTTGTTTTCCGCTGTCATCGCTCTTGCCGATCCCGAAATCTTCCTCTTCTTATAGGTGCCCTTTCGGTCAAGACAATGCGACAGGAAAAAAGATGCCCGAACTGCCCGAGGTGGAAACCGTCCGTCGGGGGCTTTTGCCCGCGATGGAGGGGCGGATTATCGCCGAAGCCCGCGTGAACCGTCCCGATCTGCGCTGGCCCCTGCCGGAGCGGATGGCCGAACGCCTGACCGGCGCGCGGGTCGAACGCCTGCGGCGGCGGTCGAAATATATCCTCGTCGATCTGGACCGGGGCGAAAGCCTGCTGATCCATCTGGGCATGTCGGGGCGGATGCTGGTCTCGGGCACGATGATCGGCGGCTTCCACCACGACCATCCTGCGCCGCAGAAACACGATCATGTGGTGTTCGAGATGGAGGGCGGCGCCCGCGTGACCTTCAACGACGCGCGCCGCTTCGGGGCGATGGACCTGTTCCCAACGGAGGGGGAGGCCGCCTACTGGCTGCTGGCGCAGCTTGGCCCCGAGCCTTTCGGCAACGACTTCCACGAAGATTATCTGGTCGCGCGGTTGAAGGGGCGGGCGATGCCGATCAAGGCGGCGCTGCTGGATCAGCGCGTTGTGGCGGGACTGGGCAACATCTACGTCTCGGAAACCCTGTTCCGGGCCGGAATAGACCCCCGCCGACCCGCCGGCCGGATTTCCGCCGCCCGGATCGCCAGCCTCGTGCCGGTCATCCGCACGGTCCTGACCGAGGCGATCGAAGCCGGCGGATCGAGCCTGCGCGACCATCGGCAGGCCTCGGGCGAACTGGGCTATTTCCAGCACGCCTTCCGCGTCTACGACCGCGAAAACCAGCCCTGCGTCACCTGCGGCGGGCCGGTGCGGCGGATCGTGCAATCCGGGCGTTCGACCTTCTACTGCCCGCATTGCCAGCACTGACGCAGCGGTCCGAAGGGGCCTGCGCCGGAAAGGCTTGATTCACGGGGCCGTCCTGCTAGGACTCGCCTCGAAACAAGGAAAGGCGAAGCCAGATGGCCTACCAGACCCTGATCGTCGAGATCGAAGACAATGTCGCCCTGATCCGGCTCAACCGTCCCGAAGCCCTCAACGCCCTGAACTCGGTGCTGCTGGGCGAACTGGCCGATGCGCTGAAATCCGCGGATGGCAACGACAAGGTCCGATGCATCGTCATCACCGGGTCCGAAAAGGCCTTCGCCGCCGGCGCCGACATCAAGGAAATGTCGTCGAAAACCTATGTCGAGATGTTCGGCACCAACTTCTTCGGCACCGAACCGGATTCGATCGGGCGCACCCGCAAGCCGATCATCGCGGCGGTGGCGGGCTATGCGCTGGGCGGCGGATGCGAGCTGGCGATGATGTGCGACTTCATCATCTGCGCCGACAACGCCAAATTCGGCCAGCCCGAGATCAATCTGGGCATCATCGCCGGGATCGGCGGCACGCAGCGCCTGACCCGCTTCGTCGGCAAGTCGAAGGCGATGGACATGCACCTGACGGGCCGCTTCATGGACGCGGCCGAGGCGGAACGTTCCGGCCTCGTGTCCCGCGTCGTGCCGCTGGCGCAGCTGATGCCCGAGGCGATGGCTGCCGCGCAGAAGATCGCGGCGAAATCGCAGATCAGCGTGATGGCGGCCAAGGAATGCGTCGACCGCGCCTACGAAACCACCCTGAACGAGGGTGTGCTGTTCGAGCGGCGCCTGTTCCATTCGATGTTCGCGACCGAGGACCAGAAGGAGGGCATGGCCGCCTTCCTCGAAAAACGCGAACCGCAGTTCCGCGACAAGTAATCCGGGCTTCCCTTCCGTGCGGTTTTGCCGTATAGGCCCCGCCAATACATGCGCGTGAAGCCCGCTCTGGCTAGAATCATCCGGTTCACTGGGATCCGGGCTTTGCGCATTTTTGCAACAGACCGGAAGTTCGAAAACACATATGGCCAATACGTCCCAGTCCAAGAAGCGCGCCCGTCAGAACGAGACCCGCAACGAAATCAACCGCGCCCGCCGTTCGCGCATCCGCACCTTCGTCCGCAAGGTCGAAGAAGCGATCGCCGCCGGCAACGCCGAAGCCGCGAAGACCGCGCTGCTGGCCGCCGAGCCGGAACTGGCCCGTGGCGTGACCAAGGGCGTGCTGCACAAGAACACCGTTTCGCGCAAGGTCTCGCGTCTTTCGGCGCGGGTTAAGGCGCTGTCGGCGAACTGATTTCAGCCCGTATCCAGAAAATGTTTATCGAAAGGGCGCCTCGGGCGCCCTTTTTGTTTTTGCAAGGTAAATCAAATTATTAATGGTTTCTGTTGCGCCATTTCCCGGCCGGGGGATTCGTTTCATGGATTCCCGCGTCAAGCGCGAAGATCGGTTGCAGCCGCCCTCGCCGGCTTGCTAGCTTGGCTGAGCGATTCCAGTCGCCTTGGGGGACTTGACGCATCCATGCTGCCAGACGGGCATTTAAAGTCTGCCAGACAAAGAAGAAAGCCGATCGTTCGGGCAGTATGGGTGTGATTCCGATTCGAGGGGAGGCTGCTCTCTCCGTTTTCGGCATGGGGACCGTCTGTTGATGGCGGGCCTTGGTCCATGTTTGATCCTGCAACCCGCCTTGGCGGGGCAGCTTCTTGCACCCTGACGGCAGGAACGACAGGCGAACAATGCTGAAGGCAGAAGATGAGCGAAGAATCCTGGGGGCGGGTCCGAAATGAACTTCTCAAGAATGTCGGGAAGACCAATTTCACGACATGGATCGAGCCTCTCAACCTGATCGGGGTCACGGATGGGATCGCCTCTGTCGAGGCGCCGACGAAATTCATGCGCGACTGGGTGTCGCGCAATTTCGGCGAGCCGATCCTGCGTGAGCTGCGGGCTTCGGGCCTTGCGGTCGAACGGATCGAGTTTCAGGTCCCCGATCTGCGCCCGATCCCGGCGACCGAGGTCAGCCGTCCCGCCGCGCCGGCGCGCAAGCCTGCCGCGCCGATCCGCACCGGGGATGACGAGCTTCCCGGCGCGCCGCTGGACGCGCGTTTCACCTTCGACAGCTTCGTCGTCGGCAAGCCGAACGAGCTGGCCCATGCCGCCGCGCGCCGCGTGGCCGAAGGCGGGCCGGTGTCCTTCAACCCGCTGTTCCTGTATGGGGGCGTGGGGCTGGGCAAGACGCACCTGATGCATGCCATCGCGCATGAGCTTTACACCCGCCGCCCCGACATGCGGGTGCTGTATCTTTCCGCCGAGCAGTTCATGTATCGCTTCGTGCAGGCCCTGCGCGACCGGCAGATCATGGATTTCAAGGGGATGTTCCGTTCCGTCGACGTGCTGATGGTCGATGACGTGCAGTTCATCGCCGGCAAGGATTCGACGCAGGAGGAATTCTTCCACACCTTCAACGCGCTGGTCGATCAGGGCAAGCAGATCGTGATTTCCGCCGACCGCGCGCCGGGCGAGATCAAGGATCTGGAAGAACGGATCCGGAGCCGCCTGCAATGCGGTCTGGTCGTCGATCTGCATCCGACCGACTACGAACTGCGGCTTGGCATCCTGCAGACCAAGACCGAATCCTACCGCGTCCAGTATTCCGGGCTGAAGATGGCCGACGGGGTTCTGGAATTCCTCGCCCACCGGATCACCACCAACGTCCGCGTGCTCGAAGGGGCGCTGACGCGTCTCTTTGCCTTCGCCTCGCTGGTCGGCAAGGAAATCACGCTGGATCTGGTGCAGGAATGCCTGACGGACATTCTGCGCGCCTCGGACCGCAAGGTGACGATCGAGGAGATCCAGCGCAAGGTGGCCGAGCATTACAACGTCCGCCTGTCCGACATGATCGGGCCGAAGCGACTGCGCACCATCGCCCGGCCGCGTCAGGTGGCGATGTATCTGTCGAAGCAGCTGACCACCCGGTCGCTGCCGGAAATCGGGCGCCGCTTCGGCGGGCGCGATCACACGACGATCATGCACGGGATCCGCAAGATCGAGGAACTGATGGTTTCCGACCACCAGCTGACCGAGGATGTGGATCTGCTGCGGCGTCTGCTGGAGTCGTGACCGCTGACTCTTGACGCTCCCGGCAAAGCGGTTGAAAGTCCGGTGAAACTTGTGCGGTGCGGGCGGGGTCACGCTTTCGTCCGCGACATCCCGAGGAAGACAGATGAAGATCAGCATCGAGCGCGCTGAACTGCTCAAGGCCGTCGCGCAGGCACAATCGGTCGTCGAACGCCGCAACACGATCCCGATCCTTGCCAATGTGCTGATCGAGGCCGAGGGAAACACCGTTTCCTTCCGCGCGACGGATCTGGACATCGAGGTGGTGGACAAGGCCCCGGCGCAGGTCGAACGCCCCGGCGCGACCACGGTTTCGGCGGTGATGCTGCATGAAATCGTGCGCAAGCTGCCCGATGGCGCGCTGGTCGTGCTGACCGACGATCCGGCCGCGGGGCGGGTGACGATTCAGGCGGGACGGTCGAGCTTCAACCTCGCCACCCTGCCGAAGGAAGATTTCCCGGTCATGGCCACCGCCGAATATGCGGCGAATTTCACCGCCAAGGCGGGCGTGCTGCGGCGGCTGTTCGACAAGTCGAAATTCGCCATCTCGACCGAAGAGACGCGCTATTACCTGAACGGCGTCTACATGCATGTCGCGCAGGGCGACGAAGGTCCGGTCCTGCGCTGCGTTGCGACCGACGGCCACCGGCTGGCGCGGATCGACGCGCCCCTGCCCGAAGGGGCGGCGGGCATGCCCGGCGTCATCGTGCCGCGCAAGACGGTCAACGAGCTGCGCAAGCTGCTGGACGACGACGATGCCGACATCGCCGTTTCGGTCAGCGAAACCAAGGTCCGCTTCGCCACCCCGGCGATCACCCTGACCTCCAAGGTCATCGACGGCACCTTCCCCGACTACACCCGCGTCATCCCGACCGGCAACACCCGCCGGCTTGAGGTCGACGCGGCCGAATTCGCCAAGGCGGTGGACCGGGTCGCAACGGTGTCCTCGGAACGCTCGCGGGCGGTGAAGCTGGCGCTGGACGAAGACCGGCTGGTGCTGTCGGTCAACGCGCCCGACGCGGGCGCCGCCGAGGAAGAGCTGGCCGTGGCCTATGGCGACGAGCGGCTGGAGATCGGCTTCAACGCCAAATACCTGCTGGAAATCGCCAGCCAGGTGGACCGCGAAAATGCCGTCTTCCTGTTCAATTCCTCGGGCGACCCGACGCTGATGCGTGAAGGCAACGACACCTCGGCTGTCTATGTCGTCATGCCGATGCGCGTGTGACGCTACCGCTTCGTGAACTGACGCTGCTGCAGTTCCGCTCGCACCGGCGGGCGCATTTCCTGTTCGACGGACGGCCCGTGGCGCTGTTCGGGCCGAACGGCGCGGGGAAGACCTCGGTGATCGAGGCGATCTCGCTCCTGTCGCCGGGCCGGGGGCTGCGCCGTGCGGCGGCCGAGGAACTGATCCGGCGTCAGGAAAGCGTGGGCTGGAAGGTCCGGGCCGATCTGTCGGGGCATGAGGTGGAAACCTCCGCCCTGCCGGGGCAATCGCGCGAAACCCTGATCGACGGCAAGGCGGCGCCGCAGCTTGCGCTCGGGCGGCTGGCGCGGATCCTGTGGCTCGTGCCCTCGATGGACCGGCTGTGGATCGAGGGGGCCGAGGGGCGGCGCCGTTTCCTCGACCGGATGACGCTGTCCTTCGATCCCGACCACGCCGAGGCGGCGCTGACCTATGACAAGGCGATGCGCGAACGCAACCGGCTGCTCAAGGATCAGGTGCAGGACCGCGCCTGGTATGACGTGCTGGAAACCCGCATGGCCGGGGCGGCGACCCGCATCCGCGCCAGCCGGGCCGAGGCGCTGGCCCGGATCGCGGCGGCGCAGGAGGATGCAGTGACGGCCTTCCCGGCGGCGCATCTGTCGATCACCGGCGAGGGGCCGGAGGATCTGGCCGCCGCGCTCGCCGCGAACCGGCGGCGCGACATGGCGGCGGGCCGCACGCTCGAAGGTCCGCACCGCGCCGATCTCGAGGCGGTCTATACCGAAAAGGCGACGCCCGCCGCGCTCTGTTCGACGGGGGAACAGAAGGCGCTGCTCATTTCGCTGCTTTTGGCGAATGCGCGGGCACTTGCGGCCGAAAGGCCGCTGCTTCTGCTCGATGAAATCGCGGCGCATCTTGACGCAAATCGCCGCGGCGCTCTCTATGATGAGATATGCGCGCTCTCCGCTCAGGTCTTCATGACGGGCACGGGGGCGGAGCTGTTCGAGCCGCTCGGCCCGCGCGCGCAATATTGGGAAGTGTCCGAAACCGCAGGCGTTTCGGCGATACGGGAGGTCGATCCATGAGCTATCCGGTGCAGCGCGTGACCCTGATCACGCTTGGCGTGCGCAATCTGGCGAAATCCCGCGCCTTCTACGAGGCGCTCGGCTGGACCCCGGCCGAGGCGACGCCCGCCGTGACCTTCTTCCAGATGCAGGGGATGGCGCTCGGCCTGTTCGGGCTGCGGGATCTGGCCGTCGATCAGGGCCGGCCCGAGGTGCCGCTTGGCACCGGGGGCTTCACGCTGGCGCAGAACTTCGACTCGACCGAGGATGTGGATGCGGCCTATGCGGCGGCGGTCGCCGCGGGGGCCGATCCGATCCGCCCGCCGTCCAAGACCTATTGGGGCGGCTATTCCGGCTATTACGGCGATCCGGACGGCCATGTCTGGGAGATCGCCTGGAACCCCTACTGGCCCTTGAACGAAGATGGAACGCTGACCCTGCCGGGGCAGGGATGATCCCCCTATATTTTGTGTGTTTGGCGTGACATTCCCGTGCTGAACCGCTAAAACTCCGCAGCAACTCACAGGATTGGTGCGGATGACCGAGCAGACCCAGAACAAGTCCGAATATGGCGCGGATTCCATCAAGGTTCTCAAGGGCTTGGAGGCGGTGCGCAAAAGGCCGGGCATGTATATCGGCGATACCGACGACGGTTCCGGCCTGCACCACATGGTCTATGAGGTCGTCGACAACGGGATTGACGAGGCGCTGGCGAATTATGCCGATTATGTGCATGTCGTGATCCACCCCGACAGCTCGGTTTCCGTGCGCGACAACGGGCGCGGCATCCCGGTGGACATCCACCACGAAGAGGGCGTCTCGGCGGCCGAGGTCATCATGACCCAGCTCCACGCCGGGGGCAAATTCAACAACACGGACGAAAGCGGCAACGCCTACAAGGTTTCGGGCGGTCTGCATGGCGTGGGCGTTTCGGTCGTCAACGCGCTGTCCGACTGGCTGGAACTCAAGGTCTGGCGCAACGACAAGATCTATTTCGCCCGGTTCGAAAAGGGCGAATGCGTCGAGCATGTCCATGTCATCGGCGAGGAGCCCGGCGGCCGCGGGACCGAGGTGCGCTTTCTCGCCTCGGCCAAGACCAACGATCCGGACGGCACCTTCCTGAACCTCGACTACAGCTTCAAGACGCTGGAAACGCGGCTGCGCGAACTCGCCTTCCTGAATTCGGGCGTGAAGATCCTGCTCGAAGACCTCCGCCCGGCCGAGCCGCTGCGGGTCGATCTGCATTACGAAGGCGGGGTGAAGGAATTCGTCAAATACCTCGACCGGTCGAAGAACGCGCTGATCCCCGAACCGATCTACATGACCGGCGACGTGCGCGGCATCGGGGTCGAGGTGGCGATGTGGTGGAACGACAGCTACCATGAAACCGTGCTGCCCTTCACCAACAACATTCCGCAACGTGACGGCGGCACCCATATGGCGGGCTTTCGCGGCGCGCTGACCCGGACGATCAACACCTATGCCCAGACCTCGGGCATCGCCAAGCGCGAGAAGGTCGATTTCACCGGCGACGATGCACGCGAGGGGCTGACCTGCGTTCTGTCCGTCAAGGTGCCGGACCCGAAATTCTCCAGCCAGACCAAGGACAAGCTGGTTTCCTCCGAAGTCCGCCCGGCGGTCGAGAATCTGGTGAACGAAAAGCTTGCCGAGTGGTTCGAGGAGCATCCCGCCGAAGCCAAGATCGTCGTCGGCAAGATCGTCGAGGCGGCGCTTGCCCGCGAAGCCGCCCGCAAGGCGCGCGAACTGACCCGGCGCAAGACGGCGATGGACGTGGCCTCGCTGCCCGGCAAGCTGGCCGATTGTCAGGAAAAGGATCCGGCCCTGTCCGAGGTCTTCCTGGTCGAGGGTGACTCGGCCGGCGGTTCGGCCAAGCAGGGGCGCGAGCGCAAGAACCAGGCGGTGCTGCCGCTGCGCGGCAAGATCCTGAACGTCGAACGCGCGCGGTTCGACCGGATGCTGTCGTCGGAACAGATCGGCACGCTGATCACCGCGCTTGGCACCGGTATCGGGCGCGACGAATTCAACATCGGCAAACTGCGCTACCACAAGATCATCATCATGACGGATGCGGACGTCGACGGCGCCCATATCCGCACCCTGCTGCTGACCTTCTTCTTCCGGCAGATGCCGGAGATCATCGAACACGGCTATCTCTATATCGCGCAGCCGCCGCTCTATAAGGTCGCGCGGGGCAAGTCCGAAGTTTATCTCAAGGATCAGGCCGCCTTCGACGACTACCTGATCCATCAGGGGGTCGAGGGGGCGACGCTGATCCTTGGCGACGGGCAGCAGATCAAGGGCGCCGACCTCGAACGCATCGTCGAGGAAGCGCGGCTGATCCGCCGCATCCTTCAGGCCTTCCCGACGCATTATCCGATCAACATCCTCGAACAGGCGGCGATCGCCGGGGCGTTGGTGCCGGGCCGGGTCGATGCGGATGCGCAGGGCGTCGCGGATGCGGTCTCGAAGCGTCTGGACGAGGTCGCGGTCGAATACGAACGCGGCTGGTCCGGCCGTCCGACGCAGGATCACGGCCTGCGCTTCGCCCGCGTCCTGCGCGGGGTCGAGGAACACCGCACGCTCGACGGCGCGTTGTTCCGCTCGGCCGAGGCGCGCAAGCTCGCCGGCCATACCGAGATGCTGCAAGAGGTCTACAGCCTGCCCGCCACGCTGATCCGCAAGGACCGCGAGCAGGTGATCCACGGTCCGCTGGCGCTGCTGAAGGCGATCCTGACCGAGGGCGAAAAGGGCCTGACGATGCAGCGCTACAAAGGTCTGGGGGAGATGAACCCCGAACAGCTTTGGGAAACCACGCTGGATCCGGCGGCACGGACGCTGTTGCAGGTGCGGGTCGAGGATGTGGCCGAGGCCGACGACATCTTCACCAAGCTGATGGGCGATGTGGTCGAACCGCGCCGCGACTTCATCCAGCAGAACGCGCTGAACGTCGAGAATCTCGATTTCTGACCGCGCGGGCTGCCTTTGCGGCCTTCATTCTTCCATAAATATCCCGGGGGTGAGCCCGGAACGGGCGAGGGGGCAGCGCCCCCTTGCGCCCCCTCCGCCTAAGCTTGCCCCGGATGCGTGGCGCCCGCGTAAAGCTCGCGGAACACCGCCAGCCGGTCGGCAAAGGCCCCGCTCAGCGCCGCGACAGGCTTGATCTCCGCCGCGATGACGGGCGCGGTGCACACCGATACCGGATCCGCGCCGGTCGCCGCGATCATGCCAAGCCGTGCCGCCCCGAAAGCCGCGCCGAAATCGCCGCTTTCCGGCAGCAGCAGCGGCAGGTTCAGCGCCGTTGCGATCACCTGCAGCCAATATTGCGACCGTGCGCCCCCGCCAAGCGCCAGAAACGCCTCAGGGTCCGATCCGGCGGCGCGCAGAACCGCAAGGTTGTCGGCCAGCGCGAAGGCCACGCCCTCCAGCACCGCCTGCGTCAGCGCATTGCGGTCGGAACTGGCCGACAGGCCGACAAAGGCCCCGCGCGCGGTGGCGTCGTTATGCGGCGTCCGTTCGCCCGACAGATAGGGCAGGAAGGTGACTTCGCCCGGCGCCTTCAGATCCGGGCCGAGCGCGCCGGTCAGATCCGCCGCCGATTGCCCCAGAAGCGCCGACAGCCATTCGAGCGCCGCCGAGGCCGACAGCACCACCCCCATCTGGTGCCACATCCCCGGCAGGCAGTGGCAGAAGGCATGGACCGCGCTTTCCGGTCGCGGCAGGTAGCGGTCGGTCGCGGCGAACAGCACCCCCGAGGTGCCAAGCGACACGAACCCTTGCCCCACCGCCACCGTTCCCGCGCCGATCGCGGTGGCGGCATTGTCGCCCGCGCCGCCCGCGACCGGAATGCCGGGCTTCATCCCCCACGCGCCGGCCAGATCGGCGCGCAGCCCGCCCGAGACCTCGGTCCCCTCGATCAGCCGGGGCATCTGGTCCATCCGCATCCCCGAAGCCGCCAGCAGATCCCCGGACCAGCGCCGTGCCCCGGTGTCGAGCCAGCTTGTCCCGGCGGCATCCGACATCTCGGCCACATGTTCGCCGGTCAGCCACAGGCGCAGGTAATCCTTGGGCAGCAGCACCATCGCCACCCGCTCGAACAGCGCGGGTTCGTTCTCCGCCATCCAGACGAGCTTCGGCGCGGTGAAGCCCGGAAAGACGATATTGCCCGACAGCGCCCGGAACCGCGGATCGGCGTCCAGCCGCGCCGCCTGTTCCTGCGACCGGCCGTCGTTCCACAGGATCGCCGGGCGGATCACCCGGTCGGCTGCGTCCAGCGTCACCGCCCCGTGCATTTGCCCCGACAGACCGATCCCCTCGACAGCGGACAGGTCATGCCGGGCGCGAAGCGTGGCGATGGCGGTTTCCGTCGCCGCGATCCAGTCGGCGGGTTCCTGCTCGGCCCAGCCGGAATGGGGGCGGGCGACGCTCAGCCCCGCCGTGGCCGAGCCCAGAACCCGCTGGTCCGCATCCATCAGCAGAGCCTTCACTCCCGAGGTGCCAAGGTCGATGCCCAGATACATGTCCGTTCCTTTCGATCATCCGGCCCGCGCGGGCGTCGGCGCCCACGATGCAAGCCGCGCGCGGAATTGCAAGCCCTCCTAGCGGTCGAGCAGCGCGCGCGCCGTGGTCTCGTCGGTGATGAGGCCGTTGATCAGGCGGCCGCGCAGCGCCCCGCAGATGCCGTCGATCTTTTCCGCGCCCGAGGCCGCGGCGATGATCAGCGCCCGGTCCGGGGGCGGCAACCGGGCCGAGGCGACACGTTCGTTCCCCGGCAGGAAGCGCCCCTCGATGTCATAGGCATTGCCGAGGATCTCGCCCACGGCGCCCTGTGCGCGCCGCTCCATCACCTCCGCCACCGTCAGGAAGCCGTCCTTGGCGATCGGCGCATCCGGCCCCATCGAGCCCAGCCCGATCAGCGCGATATCCGCCGTGCGCGCCATTTCCATGACCCGGATGTTGCCCGGCTGGCGGTGGATCGCCTCGCGTTCCTCGGCGGTGGTGGCGATCACCGGAACCATCAGCGGAAAGCTCCGCGCGGTGACCAGTTCGGACAGTGAAAACAGCACGTTGTAGAGCGCGGCGGAGCCGTCCGGCGCGATGTTCCCGGTCAGCGAGACGATCCGGTGCTGCGGACAGTCCAGCCGCGACATCTGCGCCACCCCGGCCCGCAGGTGCCGCCCCGTGCCGATCGCCAGCGTGATCGGATCGCGGCGCGACAGCTCCGTCTCGATCAGGTCGGCGACGGCCATGGCAACGCCCTGCATTCCGGCGAGGGCCGGGCTGACCTCGACCCGGCGCAGGCCGAAGCGGTCCTTCACCTGCCGCGCCAGATCCAGACATTGCGCCAGCGGATGGTCGATCCGCACCTTGACCAGCCCCGCCGCCATCGCCTGCGCCACCAGCCTTTGCGCCGTCTGCCGGGAAACGCCCATTTCCTGCGCGATCTCGTCCTGCGTGCGCCCGGCCACATAGGACAGCCAGGCCGCCCGCGCCGCCTGTTCCAGCTTCCTGTCGTCCCGCATGTCTCCCCCGCTGCATATGGGCCACCGGACCGGCGATCCAAAAATCGTTTGACAAATCTACCATCCGAAGTGAGCATTTGCCAATGGTGCGGGCAATTGCCGCATCGGAGGAGGAGTTCACCAATGAATATGCTCATTCGCTCCCTTCTGGGAGCTTGTGCCGTGTCCGCTCTGGCATTGCCCGCCCTTGCGCAGCAGACCACGCTGACCATCGCCACCGTGAACAACGGCGACATGATCCGCATGCAGAAGCTGACCGGCGATTTCACGACGAAACACCCCGACATCCGGCTGCAATGGGTGACGCTTGAGGAAAACATCCTGCGCCAGCGCGTCACCACCGACATCGCCACGAGGGGCGGCCAATACGATGTGGTGACCATCGGCAATTACGAGGTGCCGATCTGGGCGAAGCAGAACTGGCTGCTGCCGCTCGACGGCCTGCCCGAGGATTACGACGCCGACGACCTGCTGCCCGCCGTCCGGCGCGGCCTTTCGGTCGAGGACACGCTTTACGCCGCGCCCTTCTACGCCGAATCGGCGATGGTGATGTATCGCAAGGATCTGGCGGAAAAGGCCGGCGTGACGATTTCCGAATCGCCCACCTGGGGCGAGATCTTCACCGCCGCCCGCGCGATGACCGACAAATCCGCCGAGATCTACGGCATCTGCCTGCGCGGCAAGGCGGGCTGGGGCGAAAACATGGCCTTCCTCAGCGCGATGGCGAACAGCTATGGCGCATCGTGGTTCGACATGGACTGGAAACCGCAGTTCGACCAGCCGGAGTGGCACGACACGCTGACCGATTACGTCACGATCATGGCTGAGGCCGGCCCGCCCGGCGCCTCGACCAACGGGTTCAACGAAAACCTCGCGCTGTTCCAGCAGGGCAAATGCGGCATCTGGATCGACGCCACCGTGGCCGCGAGTTTCGTGACCGATCCCGGGGAATCGCAGGTCGCCGATCAGGTGGGCTTCGCGCGCTTCCCGAACAAGGAAGGCGTGGACAATCACGGCAACTGGCTGTGGTCGTGGAACCTCGGCATCCCGGCCTCGACCACCAAGGCGGAGGCGGCCAAGGAATTCGTCGCCTGGGCGACCTCGAAGGGCTATACCGAGCTTGTCGCCGCGCAGGAAGGCTGGCGCGCCGCGCCTCCGGGCACGCGGACCTCGCTCTACGACAATCCCGAATATGAAAAGGACGCGCCTTTCGCCAAGCTGACGCTTGCCTCGATTGACGGGGTGAACACGGATCAGTCCTCGGTCAAGGAAACGCCCTACACGGGTGGCCAGTTCGTCTCGATCCCCGAATTCCAGGCGATCGGCACGGCGGTCGGGCAACAGTTCGCGGCCACGGTCGCGGGGCAGGTGAAGCCCGAACAGGCGCTGACCTCGGCGCAGCAACTGACCACGCGTGAAATGACCCGCGCGGGCTACATCAAGTGATCCGGCGCCGGGCGGCGGTGCCGCCCGGCCGCGTCTTCGTGGGAGGCCATCATGGCGACTCTGCATCAAAGATCGCTCGCGCGCCTGATGGTCGCGCCCTCGGTCGTGCTGCTGTTCTTGTGGATGATCGTGCCGCTGGGAATGACCCTTTGGTTCAGCTTCCAGCGTTACAACCTGCTGATGCCGGGGATGGAGGAATTCACCGGGCTCGGCAATTACCGCTATTTCCTGTCCGATCCGGGGTTCTGGATTTCCCTGCAGAACACGCTGATCATGGTCGGCGGGATCCTTGCGATCACGGTGATCGGGGGCATCGCGATCGCCATCCTGATCGACCAGCCGATCTTCGGGCAGGGCTATGTGCGGATTCTGGTGATCGCGCCCTTCTTCGTCATGCCGACGGTTTCGGCGCTGGTGTGGAAGAACATGTTCATGAACCCGGTGAATGGGCTGCTCGGACAGGTTTCCCGCGCCTTCGGGGCGCAGCCGGTGGACTGGCTGTCGCAATATCCGCTGTTCTCGATCATCGTGATCGTGTCGTGGCAATGGCTGCCCTTCGCCACGCTGATCTTCCTGACCTCGCTGCAATCGCTGGACAGCGAGCAGGTCGAGGCGGCCGAGATGGATGGCGCCGGCATCTGGGCGCGGTTCACCAACCTGACGCTGCCGCATATGGGCCGCGCGATCACCGTGGTCATCCTGATCGAGACGATCTTCCTGCTGTCCGTCTTCGCGGAAATCCTCGTCACCACCAACGGCGGTCCGGGCTATCAGACGACGACGCTGACCTACCTCGTCTATACGCAGGCCTTGCTGCAGTTCGACGTGGGCGGAGCTTCGGCGGGGGGCATCATCGCCGTCATCCTCGCCAATATCGTCGCCTTCTTCCTGATGCGCATGATCGGCAAGACGCTGGACTAGGGGAACATCATGGCACGCAAGGTTACCAATACCCGCAAGTGGATCTTCACCTGCCTCGCATGGGGGGTGGCGCTGCTCATCTTCTTCCCGATCCTGTGGACGATCCTGACCAGCTTCAAGACCGAGGGCGACGCCGTCGCCACCCCGCCCAAGTTCCTGTTCTTCGACTGGACGCTTGCCAATTACCGCGAGGTGCAGGCGCGTTCCGACTATTTCAGCCATTTCATGAACTCGGTCATCATCGCGCTCGGCTCGACGGCGCTCGGGTTGCTGGTCGCCATTCCGGCGGCATGGGCGATGGCCTTCCAGCCCGGCAAGCAGACGAAGAACGTGCTGATGTGGATGCTGTCGACCAAGATGATGCCCGCCGTCGGCGTGCTGATCCCGATCTACATCCTGTTCCAGCGGATGGGGCTTCTGGACAGCCGCACCGGCGTGCTGATCGTGCTGATGCTGATGAACCTGCCGATCATTATCTGGATGCTCTACACCTATTTCCGCGAAATTCCGGGGGAGATCCTCGAGGCCTCGCGGATGGACGGGGCGAGCCTGTGGAACGAGATCCGCTACGTCCTGACGCCGATGGCCGTTCCCGGCATTGCCTCGACCATGCTGCTGAACATCATCCTCGCGTGGAACGAGGCGTTCTGGACGCTGAACCTGACCACCTCGCGGGCGGCGCCGTTGACCACCTTCATCGCCAGCTATTCCAGCCCCGAGGGCCTGTTCTACGCCAAGCTTTCGGCGGCAAGCACCATGGCCATCGCGCCGATCCTCATCATGGGCTGGTTCAGCCAGAAACAACTTGTCCGCGGCCTGACCTTCGGCGCGGTGAAATAGGAGAAGCACGATGGGAGCCATTACCCTCAAAAACGTGCGCAAGACCTTCGGCGAGACCGAGGTGATTCCGGGCGTCGACCTGACCATCGAGGATGGCGAATTCGTCGTTTTCGTCGGGCCTTCGGGCTGCGGGAAATCCACGCTCCTGCGGCTGATCGCGGGGCTGGAGGATGTGACCTCGGGCCAGATCCTGATCGACGGGCGCGACGTGACCGGCGAGGCGCCCGCGCGGCGCGGTCTGGCGATGGTGTTTCAGTCCTACGCGCTTTACCCGCATATGTCGGTGCGCCGGAACATCGCCTTTCCGCTCAAGATGGCGGGCATGCCGCAGGCGGAACAGGAAAAGCGCGTGGCCCGCGCGGCCGAGATCCTGAACCTCGGCCCCTATCTGGACCGCCGCCCCGGCCAGCTTTCGGGCGGGCAGCGCCAGCGCGTCGCCATCGGCCGGGCCATCGTGCGCGAGCCTTCGGCGTTCCTCTTCGACGAACCTTTGTCGAACCTCGACGCCGCGCTGCGCGTGAACATGCGGGTCGAGATTTCCGAGCTGCACAACAACCTCAAGACCACGATGGTCTACGTGACCCACGATCAGGTCGAGGCGATGACCATGGCCGACAAGATCGTCGTGCTGCGCGCCGGGCGGATCGAACAGGTCGGCTCGCCGCTCGACCTGTATCACAAGCCGGTCAACCAGTTCGTCGCGGGCTTCATCGGCAGCCCGAACATGAATTTTCTGGGCGGCGCGACGGCGGCGCGGCGGGGGGCGCATGTGATCGGCATCCGGCCCGAGGACTGGGTGATTTCCCGCACCGAAGGCCGGGTGAAGGGCAAGGTGACCGTGGCCGAACATCTGGGATCGGACACCTACCTGCACATCACGCTGGAGGACGGCAACCATATCGTCGCCCGCTCCCCCGGTGAATTCCCGGTGACCGTGGGGGAGGAGCTGTTCCTGACGGGCGCCGAGGGGCGCATCTACAAATTCGATGAACAGGGGTTGGCGGTATGAGGCTCGCTGGAAAAACGGCCCTGATCACCGGGGCGGCGCGCGGCATCGGCCGGGCCTTTGCCGAGGCCTATATCCGCGAAGGCGCGATGGTCGCCATCGCCGACATCAACGCCGAACGGGTCGCCGACACGGCGGCGGAAATCGGCGCGGTGCCTGTCGTCATGGACGTCACGCAGCAGGACAGCATCGACGCGGGCGTGGCCGAGGCGGTCGAACGGATGGGCGGGATCGACATCCTCATCAACAACGCCGCGCTGTTCGACCTTGCGCCCATCACGGAAATCACCCGCGAAAGCTACGACACGCTTTTCGCGATCAATGTGGGCGGCGCGCTGTTCACGATGCAGGCGGTGGCGAAGCACATGATCGCCTCGGGGCGGCGGGGCAAGATCATCAACATGGCGTCGCAGGCGGGGAGGCGTGGGGAACCCCTGGTCGCCGTCTACTGCGCCACCAAGGCCGCCGTCATCAGCCTGACCCAATCCGCCGGGCTGAACCTGATCGCCCACGGGATCAACGTCAACGCCATCGCGCCCGGCGTGGTGGACGGCGAACACTGGGACGGGGTGGATGCCAAATTCGCCCAATACGAAAACAAGCCCCGCGGCCAGAAGAAACAGGAGGTCGGCGCCGCCGTCCCCTTCGGCCGCATGGGAACCGCGCGCGACCTGACCGGCATGGCGATCTTTTTGGCCACGCCGGAGGCCGATTACATCGTCGCCCAGACGTATAACGTCGATGGCGGCAACTGGATGAGCTGACCATGACCAGATTGACCGAAACCAACCTGCCCGCCTTCGCCGTTCCGAAGCCGGGCTATGACCGCGGGGCGCTGAAGGGCGGGATCGTCCATTTCGGCCTCGGCAATTTCCACCGGGCGCATCAGGCGGTCTTCCTCGACCGGCTGATGAATGCGGGGAAGGGCTTCGACTATGCCATCGTCGGGGCCGGGGTGCTGCCCTCCGACGCGCAGATGCGCGACGTGCTGGCGGCGCAGGACTACCTCTATTCGGTGGTCGAGCAATCGGCGGGCGCATCGAATCCGCGCATCGTCGGCGCGATGATCGACTATCTGCCCGCCGCCGATGCCCCCGCGATCATCGCCAAACTCGCCGATCCGGAAACCCGGATCGCCAGCCTGACGATCACCGAGGGCGGCTATTTCATCGACGCCGCGACCGGCCATTTCGACCCGACCCATCCGGCCATCGCCGCCGACGGCAAGACGCCCTTCATCCCGAAGACGGTCTTCGGCCTGATCGTCGCCGCGCTGAAGGCGCGCCGCGCGGCGGGTATCCCGCCCTTCACCGTGATGTCGTGCGACAACATCCCCCACAACGGCCGCGTCACGCGCGAGGCGGTGGTGGAAACCGCCCGCCTGTCGGACCCGGAACTGGCCGGTTGGATCGCGGCCAATGTCGCCTTTCCCAACGCGATGGTGGACCGGATCACCCCCGCCACCTCGGACCGCGAACGCGCGCTGATCCGCGAGATGGGGATCGAGGATGACAGCCCCGTCTTCTGCGAGGATTTCATCCAGTGGGTGCTTGAGGACAACTTCCCCGCCGGCCGTCCGCCGCTGGAGGATGCGGGCGTCGAATTCGTCGCCGACGTGACGCCGTGGGAGATGATGAAGATCCGCATCCTCAACGGCGGGCACGCGATCATCGCCTATCCCTCGGGCCTGATGGACATCCATTTCGTGCATGAGGCGATGGAAAACCCGCTCGTGCGCGCCTTCCTCGACAAGATCGAGACCGAGGAGATCATCCCCGTCGTGCCGCCGGTGCCGGGCACCGACCTGACCGCCTATTTCGAGAAGGTCAAGGAACGCTGCGCCAATCCGAAGATCGGCGACACGATCCGGCGGCTGTGCCTTGACGGCTCGAACCGGCAGCCGAAGTTCATCGTGCCGACCATCGCCGACCGGCTGGCCCGGGGGCTGCCGGTCGAGGGGCTGGCGCTGGAAAGCGCGCTGTGGTGCCGCTATTGCGCGGGCATCACCGATTCCGGTCAGGCGATCGCGCCGAACGATCCGAACTGGGACCGGCTGACTGCGGTGGCGGCGCTGGCCAAGGGGGATCCGGCGACATGGCTGGGCATGGCCGACATCTACGGCGACCTCGGCCGCAATCCGGCCTTCGCCGCGCCCTTCGCGCGCTGGCTTACGGCCCTGTGGGAACAGGGAACCGAGGCCACGTTGAAAGGCTGGCTCGGGCGCTGATCCCGCCTTCGTCCCGCCCGGCGCGGCCGGGCGGGACGCGGCTTGAAGCGGGGGGCATCTGATGGCTTACTGCGCCGATCATCGCGCCGCTTGCGCGCGGCCATCCGATCGGTATCAAGGTCCCGTGCCGCCCGGCACGGGAGCAAGGGAACAGCAATGCTTATCGTCCATGTCGGGACACAGAAGACCGGATCTTCCTCCATCCAGCATTTCCTGCGGGAAAACGAAGGATTGCTGCGGGAGTCCGGGATTTCCTATATCTCGGCGGTGCGGGAGTGGAGCGATCACAACAAGCTGGCGCGGGAATTGCGCAGCGACGCGGCCGACACGCCGCGCGCCGACGCGGTGGTCGCGGAAATCACCGCGCGCGGCTATGACAAATACATCCTGTCGGCCGAGGAGCTGTTCCACAAGCGCGTGCCCGGCCGGCTTTTCGACCATCTGACCCGGCATCTGGACATGGAGGTGCGGATCGTCTGCTATCTGCGCCGCCCCGACCATCTGATGGAGGCGCTTTACAAGCAGCGGGTCAAGACCGGCGACATCAAGCCCTGGCCGCTGCGCTACCTCGACGCGAACAAATGGGAATGTGATTATCTGCCGGTTCTGGACGCCTTCGCCGACCGCTTCGGGGGGGAGCATATCAGCGTGCGGCCCTATGCGCGGCCGCACCTGAAGGACGGCGATATCGTCGCGGATTTCCTCGACGTGACGGGGCTGCGGATGAACGGCTCGCCCACGCGCTCGATGCCCGAGGACAACCCGACCTTTTCCTCCGCGGTGTCCGAGATGATGGGCTTTTGCGTGCGCAATTCGGACATCCGGTTCTATGACCTGAATGAAAAGATCGCCGGGCTCGACTGGCCCAACCTGAAGAAATCGGGCGATGTCTACAATCGCACCACGCGGCTGCGCCTGCTTGAGGAACTGGAACCCGGCCTGCGCGAGATCACCCGCAGATACGGTGAGGATCTGTGGCAGACGCTGTCCTTCGACGATCTGCGCGAAGGCGGCAGCTTCGCCTTTCCAAGCGAGCATGACCGTGCCGAACTGGCCTTGCAGGCGGGCAAGGCGGTGCTGTTCGCGGCGATGCGGCTGAAGGGCTAGGCGTCGCGGCCTGCCCGATTGGGCCGGATACCGGGTTGCCGCGGTATCCGGCCATTTTGCGGATCAGGAACGGTAGGGCGCCCCCGCCTTTTCCATCACGTCGTTGTATTGCTTGATGATGTCAACGACCTTTGCCTTGATCGGGCTTTCGGCGGCGACCTCATCCCAGAAGACACGGGCCGCATCCTCGATCTTCTTGTAATCCTCGGGCGGCAGCGAGGTCAGGGTCATGTCGGTCCCCTCGACGCGCAGCTTTGCCTCGCCCGCCCAGTACCACCACTGGCGCTGGTAATGCGACTGATCGAAGGCGGTCTGCACCAGCTGTTGCAGATGCGGGGGCAGGGCGTTCCAGCGGTCCATATTGGCGAAGAAATGCCCGATCCACGCGCCCGAGATGTTGTTCGTCAGGAAATAGGGCGCGACCTTGGACCAGCCCGAGGTGTAATCCTCGGTGATCCCCGACCAGGCGAGCCCGTCCAGTTCGCCGGTCTGCAAGGCGACCTCGACATCTTCCCACGGCACGGTGACGGGGATGACGCCGAACTGCGCAAGGAACCGCCCGGCGGTGGGGAAGGTGAAGACCCGCTTGCCGTTCAGGTCGGCCAGCGAATTGATCGGCTCCTTCATGTTGAAGTGGCACGGATCCCAGGACCCGGCCGAGATGTGCTTGATCCCGACCTTGGCATATTCCTCTTCCCAGATCTCCTTCAGGCCCCAGCTGTTGAACAGCGCGGGCACGTCCAGCGAATAGCGCAGCGCCAGCGGGAAGTAACCGCCGAAGACGGTGACCTCGGTCGGGCTGGCCATGGAATCGTCATCCGACTGCACGGCGTCGATCGTGCCGTTCTGCATCGCGCGGAACAGCTCGGTCGTCGGGACAAGCTGATCCGCGGTATACAGCTCGATCTCCAGTTCGCCGTTGGCGATGGTGTTGATCGCCTCGACGGCGGGTTTCACCACCTCTTCGGCCAGCGCCGCCCCGGCATAGGTCTGGAGCCGCCATTTGACCGAAGTGGTCTGCGCGATCGCCGGCGCCGCAAGCCCGGCCGCAGCCGCACCAAGTGCACCGCTTGTAAGGAACTTCCGTCTGGTTGTCATGGGTAACTCCTTGTTGATTATTATTTTCAATATCCAAGAACCGTGCGCGGCAGCCACAGCGCGATGTCCGGGAAAATGCCGACCAGCAACAGCGTCAGCAGCATGATCAGAACGAAGGGGAACACCGATCTATAGATGATCGGCATGGTGAATTCGGGCGGCGCCATCGCCTTCATCAGGAACAGGTTGTAGCCGAAGGGCGGCGTCAGATAGGCGATCTGGCAGGTGATCGTGTACATGATCCCGTACCAGACCAGATCGAAGCCCAGGGATTTGGTCAGGCTGATGAACACCGGCGCGACGATCACCAGCATCGCCGTATCGTCAAGAAACATGCCCAGCACCAGAAAGCTGAGTTGCATCAGCACCATGATCTGCCACGGCGCCAGCCCCAGATCGTCGGTGAAGAACCGCTGGATCGACCGCCCCGCCCCCAGCCCGTCGAAGACCGCGCCAAACACCAGCGCGGCGGTGATGATCATCATGAACATCACGGTGATCTGCAGGGTCGAGACGGTGGCCGTATGCATCACCCGCCACGTCAGCTTGCGCTTCATCGCGGCGACAAGCAGCGTCGCCAGCACCCCGATGACCGAGGATTCCGTCAGGCTCGACCAGCCGTTCAGGAACGGAACCATCATCGCGACAAAGATGAACAGCGGCAGCAGCCCCGCGCGCAGCAGATGCACCCGTTCGGACCATGTGATCCGCGCCCGTTCCTCGGCCGCCATGGCGGGGGCCAGCAGCGGGTTCAGCCCGCAGCGGATCACGATGTAAACGACGAACAGCGCCGCCATCAGCAGCCCCGGCATCACCCCCGCCAGCCACAGGTTCGACACCGGCTGGCGCGCGATCAGCGCGTAAAGCACCAGCACGACCGAAGGCGGGATCAGGATGCCAAGGCTCGACCCCGCCTGAATGACGCCCGAGATCATCTGCTTGTCATAGCCCCGCCGCAGCAGCTCGGGCAGGGCGATGGTCGCGCCGATCGCCATCCCCGCGACCGACAGCCCGTTCATCACCGAGATCATCACCATCAGCAGGATCGTCCCGATCGCCAGCCCCCCGGGCAAAGGCCCGAACCAGACGTGGAACATTCGGTAAAGGTCGTCGGCGATGCGGCTTTCGCTCATCACATAGCCCATGAAGATGAACATCGGCAGGGTCAGCAGCGCCGACCAGCGCATCACCTTGATGACCGCCTGAAAGCCCATGTCCGTTGCCCCGTCCCCCCAGAGGAAGAAGGCAAAGACCACGCCGACGAAACCGATGGCCCCGAAGACCCGCTGCCCGGTGATCATCATCAGCAGCATGGTGGCAAACATCAGCAGCGCGATGGCATTGTAATCCATCAGATTTCCTTTCCGCGCACGGTCGCGATGTCGCGGATCAGGATCGAGATCGCCTGCAACAGCATCAGCGCGAAGGAAACGGTGATGATCAGCTTCACCGGCCACAGCGGCGGTCGCCAGGCGCTTGGATTGCGCTCGTTCATGGCGATCGAATAGGCGGTGCTGTCGAAGGCGCCCCAGAGCATGAAGCCCAGATAGAACATCAGGCAAAAGACGGTGAACACGTCCCAGATCGCCTGCCCGCGGCGGTTGAAGCGCGCATAGAACAGGTCCATCCGGACGTTCGCATTGCCTTGCAGGGTCCACGGCGCGCCCAGCATGTAATAGGCGACCAGCGTGAACTGCGCCATTTCAAGCGTCCACATCGCGGGCACATGCAGGAATTTCGTCACCGAGGAAAACAGCATGATCCCCATGATGACGTAGATGAGATACATGGCGACCTTGCCGACGCGGGCGTTCAACCCATCGACAAAGCGCACATAGGCAATCAGAGCGGAAGGCATCCGGACCCCTTGGCGGCTACCCGGAAACGGTTTCGTGATGTTGACCGACGAGTCAACAAAACCCGCCAGAGACGGCGCTTCAGCCCGCTTTTGCCTGTCCGGCGATCACGAAAATGTATGGATGCGCACTAAACGCGCATTCCAGAACCGTCCGGCCCGCTTCCTCCCTTTCATCTTTCCTCAAATATCCCGGGATGAGGCGGACAAGCCGATCTTCCGGTGGAAGATCGGCCCGCCGAATGCACGGACACGGGCGAGGGGGCTGGCCCCCTTCTCCCCATCCGTCTGAACCGGCGATTCAATGAATGGAACCCGCCGCGCCGCCAGTCACAGCACCAACGATTCACGGGAAAACACCCGCCCGCTGCCCGATCACAGCACCGGCGCGAACAGCCGCGCCACGGGCGCCGCGATGCGCAGCGGCCATGAGGCATCGGCCAGCGGCCGGCTGTACAGCCGCGCCCGGCTGAAATCCTCTTCAAGCATCGCCGCGACTTCGGCGGCAAAGGCCGGATCGGCCAGCACGACCGAGGCCTCGAAATTCAGCCGGCAGGAACGGCTGTCCAGATTGTGGCTGCCGACGGCGGCGATGTCGTCATCGACCAGCACCACCTTCTGGTGCATGAACCCCGCGGAATAGCGGTAGATCTTCACGCCGGAACCGCGCATCGCCTCGATGAAGGCAAAGCCGGCGAGCCAGACCAGCCAGTGGTCGCGCTCCCCGGCGATCAGGATCCGCACATCGACCCCGCGCAGCGCGGCCAGCCGCAACGCCTGCATCAGCCCGGTGTCCGGGGTGAAATAGGGCGACGCGATCCACAGCCGTTGTCGCGCCGCGGTGATCGCATGGGTGAAGAACAGCGCCCCGGTTTCCTGTGCGTCGGACGGCCCCGAGGCCAGCGCCAGCGCCGGCACCAGCCCGCTCACGTCGGGGCGCCATTCCAGATCCAGCACCTCGCCCGTGGCCCAGTGCCAGTCCTCGGCGAAATGCAGTTGCAGCTGATCCACCACCGGCCCTTCCAGCCGGATCATCGTATCCCGCCACGGACCCAGCCGCGGATCGCGCCCGATATATTCGTCGCCGATATTGTAGCCGCCGGTGAAGGCCACATTGCCGTCGATCACCGCGATCTTGCGGTGGTTGCGAAAGTTCACCCGGGTCAGCGACAGCCGCCGCTGCGGGTGGCGGGCATGGAAGTTGTTGATCTCGATCCCGCCCTCGCGCATCCGGTCCAGATAGCTGCGGTGCAGCCCGTAGCTGCCGACCGGATCGTAAAGGACGCAGACCCGCACCCCCTGCGCGCGCTTTTCCAAAAGCAGGTCCTGAAGCGCCCGGCCCAGCCCGTCGTCGCGCAGGATATAGGTCTCGATCAGGACATAATGCTCCGCCTCGCGGATCGAGGCGAAGAGCGTTTCGAACACCACCCGGCTTTCGATCAGCAGTTCGACCGCATTGCCGCCGACGGCGGGACGGGCGGCGATCGCCTCGAACCCGGCCATCAGATGCGAGGCATGCAGCGACAGGGGCGGGGCGCCGACATCGGCCTCGGGCGCGTTGCGCAGCCGCGCCGCCGCCTCGGACAGCTTGCGGTCGCGGATCATCGCCGGATAGCGGATGTCGCCAAAGATGAAATAGGCGGGCACGCCGACATAGGGCAGCGCGATCAGGAACACCGTCCAGCCCACCGCGCCCTGCGGCGTGCGGGCCGTGCGGATGGCGCGAAAGGCCAGAATGACGGCGGTGCCGTGCAGCAGCAACAGGCCGACCGGCACCGCCAGCAACGTGAAATGGGATGACAGGGCCTCGGCCAGTCCCGTCATTCGCGCCCGTCGTCCTGCATGGCGGTGATCCGGGCCAGCAGCCTTTCGCCCAGCCCCTCGGCGCGCAGGGCGCCTTCGACCGTGCGCATGCCGCGGCGCAGGGTGGTCACCTCGTCGATCAGGTTCAGGATCAGCGGCACCGCCTCGTCGTTCACGGCCATGTCCTCGGTCAGCTCGACGATCAGCCGCAGCCGCGCAAGGTCGGTGTCGTCATAGACCACGCCCTGTTGCGAGCGGCGCGGCCGCACCCAGGATCGCGTCACGCACAGCGTCAGCCGGTCATGGGTCAGACGGTCGATCCGGGTCAGGATGTCGGTTTCGGTCATCATTTCCGGTTGCCCTCCCAGTTCGCACGGGCGTCATAGGAATGCTCCGCCCGCCATTTGCGGATCGCCTCTGCCAGCGCGGGATCCTCTGTCTGCGGCAGGACAACCTTCAACGTCACCAAAAGATCCCCGGCGCGGCCGTTCGCGCGCACGACGCCCTTGCCGCGCAGCCGCATCACCCGGCCCGAGGAGGAGTTCGCGGGCACCTTCAGCCGCACCCGTCCGCCGGGCAGGGGCACCTCGACCGGGCCGCCCAGCACCGCCTCGTCGATAGAGACGGGCAGATCCATGTGGATGTCGTCGCCGTCGCGGGTGAAAACCGGATCCTCGGCGACCGAGATGGTGATCAGCGCATCGCCCGGCGCGCCGCCATTGGCGCCCGGACCGCCCTTGCCGGCCAGCCGCAGGGTCTGGCCATCCTCGATCCCCGCCGGGATGGTGATTTCCAGCCGCCCGGCCTCGGGCAGGGTGACGGCCTTCTTGCCGCCCTCGACCGCCTCGCGGAAGCTGATCTCCATGTGGAAATGCAGATCCTGCCCGCGCATCTTCATGTGCGAGAAATCTTCGCCGAAGCCCGACGAAAATCCGCCCCGGCTGCGGCCGCCGCCCCGGAAGGCGTTCTTGAACAGATCGCCCAGATCGTCGAAGCCGCCTTCGTATTCGTAGCGGCCCGAGGGGTCGTTTTCCGCATATTGCCGGTAATATTGTTCCTGCGGCCGTTCCTGCCCGCTGGCGTCGATTTCGCCCGCGTCGTAGCGGCGGCGCTTTTCCGCGTCGCGCAGCAGGTCGTAGGCGGCGGAAACCGCCTTGAACCTGTCCGCCTTCGCGGCATCGCCTCCGGTCAGATCGGGGTGGAGTTCCTTCGCCAGCTTGCGGTAGGCCTTCTTGATCTCGGCGTCCGAGGCGGTCTTTGCCACCCCGAGCACCTCATATGGTGTCTTGTTGTCGTCAGCCATGGGTCGTCCCATTCCTTCGCATGCCCGGTCCCGCGCCGGATCGCACCGGCGCATCGGTTTGCCCAGAATATGGGGCGGAGGACCCGGCGCGGCAATGCGGTTTCGCGGAAATCCCCGCTTTTCCGGGCCTTTCCGGGATCTGGCGCGCAGCCGGCGGATAGGGCTAGACTGGCCCGAACCGATCGGAGGCCCGCATGTGCTGTTCCTTTTCCTGGGTCGAGCAGACCCTCCATTCCTACGGCCTGCCGGTGATCTTCGGCGACCTGTTCTTTGAATCGCTCGGGGTGCCCCTGCCGGGGGAAACGCTGCTGCTGCTGGCGGGGACGCTGGCGGCAAAAGGGGATCTGGCGCTGCTGCCCCTGTGGCTGACGGCCTTTGCCGCGGCGGTTCTGGGCGACAATACCGGCTATCTGATCGGGCGCAGGCTGGGGCGGCCCGCCGTGCTGCGCTATGGGGCGAAGATCGGCCTGACCGATGCGCGGCTGTCGCGGGTCGAACATGTGATCCGGCGGCATGGCGTCTGGATCGTGATGGCGGCGCGCTTCGTCGCGGTGCTGCGGCAATTGAACGGCGTCGCGGCGGGCACGGCGGGGATGCACTGGGGCCGCTTCCTCATCGCCAATGCGATCGGGGCGGCGCTGTGGGTCTCGGTCTGGGTCGGCGCGGCCTATTGGTTCGGGGTCGATGCGCACCACCTGCGCTGGCACTAGATGTTCGGCGCCTGCCCGGTCGCGGGGGCGTTCGGGTTCCGCGCGGGCGCGCCCTCGGCCACGACCGAGATTTCGGCCGGCGCGGACTTGATCCGGCTATCGTCGAACCGCATCACCGGCGCCTTGCGCCACCCGCCCTGCAGATACAGGGCCGTCGCCATGATCAGCGTCGAGACCATCGCCGCCGGGAAGCTCAGCCACAGGGCATCCGTGCCAAGCCAGTCCCGCAGCCCGAAGGCAAAGCCGAGCCGCACCGGATACATCGACACGAACAGGATGATCAGCGGCCAGATCACCTGACCGTTCGCGCGGATCGTGCCGAACAGCACCATCGTCACGCCAAAGCAGATGAAACCCCAGGTCGAGACCTGACCGATATGCCGGCCGATCTCGATCGCCGGGCTGCCGGGGGCAAGGAACAGCTCCATCACCCAGCGGTCGGCGAAGAACAGCGCCACCACCAGCCCGCCGGTCAGCACGATGTTGTAGCCGATGCCAAGCTGCGTGATCCGCCGCACCCGGTCCCACCGCCCGGCGCCGATGTTCTGCGCGGCCATCGCGCTGACCGCGGCGCCAAGCGCCATCGCGGGCATCTGCACATAGGTCCACAATTGCTGCGTCGCGCCAAAGGCCGCCGCCGTATCCACGCCCTCGCGGTTGACCAGCGTCAGCATCGTCAGCATGGACGACGATACCACGACCATCTGGATCCCGATCGGCAGTCCCTTGGACAGCATCAGCTTCAGCACCGAGGGCGTGGGGATCAGCAGCCGCATTTCCGCCCCGCGCAGCCGCAGCGGCAGATCCTTGGCGTAAATATAGATCAGCATCCCGATCAGGCTGACGTAATTCGCCAGCGCCGTGGCAAGGGCCGACCCGCCGATCCCCATCGCCGGCAGCGGCCCGAGCCCGAGGATGAACATCGGGTTCAGCACCGTATCCAGCACCACCGCGATCGCCATGAAGATCAGCGGCGTGACCGCATCACCCGACCCGCGCAGCGCCATCATCAGCAGCGTCAGCATCAGCACCGCCGGCATCGCGGCAAAGATCACCCGCAGGAAGTCTATCGCCAGCGGCACCGTCTCGGCGGGCGTGCCCAGAGCCGCCAGCAGATCGGGCGCATAGATCCAGCCCAGCACCGCGATCACCGCCGTCAGCGGCACGAAGGTGCCGATCGCCGTGCCCACCACCTCGCGCGCGGCCACCATGTCGCCGCGCCCCACCGATTGCCCGATCAGGATGGTCGAGGCCATGCCGAAGCCGAAGACGAAGGCCGTCAGCAGGAACAGCACGAGGTTGCCGTTCGTCGTCGCCGCCAGCGCGTTTTCCCCGATCAGCCGGCCCACCCAGACCGCGTCGATCGACCCGTTCGCCGATTGCAGCACCGAGGACCCCAGCGTCGGCAGCGCGAAAAGCAGCAGCGCCGGGCCGATCGGGCCGGTCGTCAGGGAAGGGCGGGCTTTCATCAAATTCTCCTCGTTCGGGCGCTTTCATTCTAGGGCGGCGCGCGGCATTGTCACGGCGTGGCGAAAGGGGAAAGCATGAAGACCATCCTGATCACCGGCTGTTCCTCGGGCATCGGCCATGATGCGGCGCTTGGGCTGCGCAAGGCGGGATGGACTGTTCTTGCCACCTGCCGGAGGGAGGAGGATTGCGAACGCCTGCGGGCCGAGGGGCTGACGTCCTTTGTCATCGACATGGCCGATCCCGCCTCGATCGCCGCAGGGTTCGAGGAGGCGATGCGGATCACGGACGGGCGGCTCGACGCGCTGTACAACAACGCCGCCTTCGCCTGCCCGGGTGCGGTCGAGGATCTGCCGGTGGGCGCGCTGCGCGAGAATTTCGAGACGAACCTGTTCGGCCTGCATGACCTGACCACCCGCGCGATCCGGGTGATGCTGGCGCAGGGGTCGGGTCGGATCGTGAACTGTTCCTCGGTCCTCGGGCTGGTGGCGGCGCGCTGGCGCGGGTCCTATGTCGCCACGAAATTCGCGCTGGAAGGGCTGACCGATGTGCTGCGTCTGGAAATGCGCGATACGCCGATCCGGGTCATCACGCTGAACCCCGGTCCGATCCCGACCGCGTTCCGCCGCAACTCGATCCCGCATTTCGAGAAATGGGTAGACTGGCGCGCCTCGGCCCGGCGGGCGCAATACGAAGGCTCGCTGCTGAAGCGGCTCTACCATCCCTCGGACAAGCCCGACAGGTTCGAGCTGCCGCCCGCCGCGGTAACGGCGGCGCTGCTCCGCGCGCTGGAGGCGCCGAACCCCAAATCCCATTACTACGTCACCGGGGCCACGCATCTGGCGTCATGGCTGCGTCGCCTTGCCCCGCCGCGTCTGCGCGACTGGTTCCTCAACAAGGCCTGAGGCGCGGGTGGACAGGTTGCAGGGGCGCTGCCCCTCTTCGCTTTCAGCGAATTCACCCCGGGATATTTATGGAAGAATGAAGGGAGCAGGGCGTTCTTTAGGATGGTTGGGTGCCTGACTTTCCGGTCGCATTTCGGCGCCATGCCGCTAGTCTTCCCGAAAGGAGGAGGCAAAGATGTTTGAAAATCCAAATCTTCTGGTGATGCTGGGCGCCTGCGTGGCGGTGATCTTCGTTCTGCTGGCCGGGGTGCTGGTCTGGGGGCGTGGTCAGAGCGAGCAGGACATCCGCCGCATGAAGCAGTTGCGGATCGCCGCGCAGGTGGTTGCTTTCGGGCTGATCGTGCTGTTCATTCTGATGCGCCACAAATTCTAACGGGGGTGGCGATGGTCGTTCTGAACAGGATCTATACGAAGACCGGCGACGCGGGCGAAACCGCGCTTGGCAATGGCGCGCGCGTGCCGAAACATGCGCCGAGGGTCGCGGCCTATGGCACGGTGGATGAGCTGAACGCCACGCTTGGCCTGGCGCGGCTGCATGCCGGCGGGGAGATGGCCGCGGCCATCGCCCGGATCCAGAACGACCTGTTCGACCTTGGCGCCGATCTGGCCCGGCCGGACATGGCGCGGGACGGCGAGGCGGGCCACCCCGTCCTGCGCATCGTGCCCGCGCAGGTGGCCCGGCTGGAAAGCGAGATGGATGCGATGATCGCGCGGCTCGACCCCCTGCGCAGTTTCATCCTGCCCGGCGGCAGCGCCTTGTCGGCGCATCTGCACCTGTGCCGCACCGTCGCGCGCCGCGCGGAACGCGAGGCCGTGGCGCTTGCCGTGGCCGAGGAGGTCAACGATCAGGCGCTGATCTACCTCAACCGCCTGTCCGACTGGTTCTTTACCGCCGGGCGCATCGCCAATGACGAAGGCAGGGCCGACATCCTCTGGGTGCCGGGCGCGAACCGCGAAGGAACGTGACGTAGCAAAGGCGAAAGGCGTCGATTTTGCGCTGTTCCTGTCGCTGTGGCTCTAGTAACAAATTCCGGAAACCATGACCCGCCGCCCGCCGTGGCGGAAACGAAAGGGAGACACCACCGATGAAGGTCCTAGTGCCCGTGAAACGCGTGGTCGATTACAATGTGAAGGTCCGCGTGAAGGCGGACGGTAGCGGCGTCGACCTTGCGAATGTGAAGATGTCGATGAATCCGTTTGACGAGATTGCTGTGGAAGAGGCGATCCGGTTGAAGGAGAAGGGCGTCGCGTCGGAGATCGTGGTGGTGTCGATCGGGGTGAAGCAGGCGCAGGAGACGTTGCGCACGGCGATGGCGATGGGGGCGGACCGGGCTGTACTGGTGGTGGCCTCCGAGGATGCGGGCACGGATATCGAGCCGCTGGCGGTGGCGAAGATCCTGGCTGCCGTGGCCAAAGAGGAACAGCCCGGCTTGATCCTGACCGGCAAGCAGGCGATCGACAACGACATGAACGCGACGGGACAGATGCTGGCGGCGCTGCTGGGCTGGCCGCAGGCGACCTTCGCCTCGGAAATCACCGTCGAGGGCGGGAAGGCCAAGGTGACGCGCGAGGTCGATGGCGGGCTTCAGACGATCGAGGTCACGCTGCCGGCGATCGTCACCGCCGACCTGCGGCTGAACGAGCCGCGCTACGCGAGCCTGCCCAACATCATGAAGGCAAAGAAGAAACCTCTGGCCGAGAAGACCGCCGCCGATTATGGCGTCGACGTCAGCCCCCGGCTGACGGTGGTGAAGACGGCCGAGCCCGCCGGGCGCAAGGCCGGGGTCAGGGTCGGCTCGGTCGACGAGCTGGTGGCGAAACTGAAGGAAGCGGGGGCGATCTGATGGCGGTTCTTCTGATTGCGGAAGTGCAGGGCGGCGCGGTGGCGCTGGACGCGACGGCGAAGGCGCTGACGGCGGCGAAGTCGCTTGGCCCGGTGACGGTTCTGGTGGCGGGGCAGGGGGTCGATGCGGGCCCGGTCGCGGCGCTCGACGGCGTGGCGAAGGTGCTGGTGGCGGACGATGCCGCCTATGCGCATGGTCTGGCCGAGCCGCTGGCCGATCTGATCGTGTCTCTGGCGGGCGACTACAGCCACATCGTCGCGCCCTCGACGGCGCTGGCGAAGAGCG
>NZ_SAUZ01000060.1 GCF_004022215.1 Paenirhodobacter populi | reverse complement strand
GCGCCGGAGGCTTTCGCCGGGCGGGTCAGGTTGGACGATGTGGGTTTTCTGGACACGGCGGGGGCGTGGTATCTGCTGCGGCTGCGGGCGGGCGGGGTTGTGCTGGAGGGGTTGAGTCCCGCGCATGCGCAGCTTGTCGCGGCGACGGAGCAGGCGCTGCCGCGGCCCGATCCGCCGGCTCCGGCGCCGACCGGGTGGCGGGCGGCCTTTGCCACGGTCGGGCGGGCCACGGTCGGGCTGGCGGAGCAGTTTTCCGATCTGGGCGAATACCTTGGCCGCTTTCTGGCGGCGCTGTGGCGGGCGCTCCGCCATCCGCGGGAATTTCCCCTGACCGCGCTGGTCTATCATTGCGAGGAGATGGGCCTGCGCGCGGTGCCGATCGTGACGGTGATGTCCTTTCTGATCGGGGTGGTTCTGGCGTTTCAGGGGGCCTCGCAGCTCAGCCGCTTCGGCGCCGAGATCTTCGTCGTGGACCTGATCGCGATTTCCTTGCTGCGCGAGCTGGGGATCCTGCTGACCTCGATCGTCGTCGCCGGGCGCACGGCCTCGGCGCTGACCGCCTCGATCGGCTCGATGAAGATGCAGGAGGAGATCGACGCGATGCGCACGCTCGGCCTCGACCCGGACATGATGCTGGTGCTGCCGCGGGTGCTGGCGCTGGTGCTGATGCTGCCGATCCTCGGGCTGATCTCGAACGTCGCGGGGCTGATCGGCGGCGGGGTGATGTCGTGGGTGGCGCTCGACATCTCGCCCTCGATGTTCACGCAGCGGCTGGTCGGCGAGACCAGCGTCAAGCACGCGATCGTCGGCCTGTCGAAGGCCCCGGTCTTTGCGGTCATCATCGGGATCGTCGGCTGCCGCGCCGGGATGAAGGTCGGCAAGGACGCCACGTCGCTGGGGATGATGACCTCGACCTCGGTGGTGCAGGCGATCTTCGCGGTGATCGTCGCCGATGCGTTGTTCTCGATCTTCTTTTCCGAGGTGGGGATGTGAGCGCGCCGGATGGGAAAGGGCAGGGCGAAACGGTCATCGAGGTGCGCGGCCTCGTCAACCGCTTCGGCACGCATGTGGTGCATGACGGGCTGGATCTGGATGTCCGGCGCGGCGAGATCCTTGGCATCGTCGGCGGATCGGGGACCGGCAAGTCGGTGCTGCTGCGCGCGATCGTCGGGCTGATCCGGCCCGCTGCGGGCACGGTGAAGGTGCTGGGCTCGGTCATCGGCGATCTGGATGCCGAAAGCCGGGCGGCGCTGGAACGCCGCTGGGGCTTCATGTTCCAGAACGGCGCGCTGTTTTCCTCGATGACGGTGTGCGAGAATGTCGAGGTGCCGCTGCGCGCGGTGCCCGGGCTGTCCGAGGCCGACCGGGTGGCGCTGGCGCAGCTGAAAGTGTCGATGGCGGGGCTGCCGTGGAATGCGAACGGCAAATATCCCGCCGATCTGTCGGGCGGGATGCGCAAGCGCGCGGGGATCGCGCGGGCGCTCGCGCTCGATCCCGAGATCGTCTTTCTGGACGAGCCGACCGCCGGGCTCGACCCGATCGGGGCGGATGAATTCGACCGGCTGATCCTGCGGCTGCGGGATGCGCTGAACCTGACGGTGGTGCTGGTCACGCATGATCTGGATACGCTGCATGCCTGCTGCGACCGGATCGCCGTGCTGGCGGAGAAGAAGGTCCTCGTGACCGGCACGATCGCCGAGCTGATGCGCGTCGATCACCCCTGGGTGCGCGAATATTTCCACGGGCCGCGGGCCCATGCCGCCTTCCACCTTGAACCGGAAAGTGAATAGGGATGGAGACCAAAGCCAATTACACCCTGATCGGGGCCTTCACCATCGCGGGGTTCGTGGGAATTCTGGCCTTCCTGATCTGGTTCGCCAAGCTGCAGGTGAACCGGCAGTTCGCCTATTACGACATCTATTTCCCCGAGGTGTCCGGCCTGAACGTCTCCTCCAGCGTCACCTTCGCCGGGCTGCCGGTGGGCAAGGTGATCAACATGCGGATGGCCGATCGCGGCGACGGCAGCGTGCAGGTGCGGATCGAGGTGCAGGAGGATACCCCGGTCCGCACCGATTCCGCCGCCGCGCTGATGCCGCAGGGCGTCACCGGGATCAACATCGTCGCCATCTCGGCGGGCAGCGCGGCGGCGCCGCTGTTGCGCACGGCCTCGGGCGACAGCGTGCCGGTGATCCCCGCCCGCGCGACGGTGCTGCAATCGCTCAGCAGTCACGGGCCGGAAATGATCGAGCGGCTGAACATGGTGTCGGAACAGCTCACCCAGCTGCTGGGCGAGGAAAACCAGAACCGGGTCAGCCGGATCCTCGACAATGTCGAACGGTCGAGCGCGCATCTGGACCAGGCGCTGACCGATATCGCGCAGGCGACCGATGCCGTTTCGTCGACCGTGACGGCCTTTTCGGGCTTCGGCGGGAAACTCGACGGTCTGGGCGAATCCGCCGGGCAGACACTGGCCAGCGCCGATACCGCGCTGAAGAAGTTCACCGAAACCGCGACCAATCTGGACGGTCTGATCGAGACCGGCAATCGCGCGGCGGCGGGGATCGGGGATTACGTCTCGGGCGATCTGGCGGCGCTGACGGCAAGGCTGGACACGACCGCCGCCGCGCTCGGGGACACCGTTCCCGACACCGCCCGGCAGGCCCGCGACACGCTCGCCGCCGCGCAAAGGACGTTCGACGGCGTGTCGGGGGTCATCGACACCGATGTCGGCCCGGTGGTGCGGGATCTGCGCCAGACGCTCGGCAGTCTCGACACCGCTCTGGCGCGGGTTTCGGACGATCTGCCCGAGATCATGTCGCAGCTGCGCGGCGCGGCGGATTCGGCGCAGGGCGCCTTCGCCAGCCTGCGCGGCATGATCGACGGCGCCCGCACGCCGGTCGAGGCCTTCACCCGCAACGGCCTGCCGCAGTTCACCCGCGCGGCAAGCGGCATGCAGGGGCTGATCGCGAACATGGATCAGCTTGTCACCACGCTGCGCCGCAACCCGTCGCAATTGCTTTCCGGGCAGAAAGTGCCCGAATTCCGCCGCTGAGGAACCCGCCATGCCCCGCATCCCGAAAATCGCGCTGCCCGTCCTGCTGATGGCCTCGCTGTCCGCCTGCGCCCCGCTGTCGTCCCTGCTGGGCGAGCCGGACCGCAATATCTTCGAACTGATGCCCGCGGCGGATACGCCGATGCACTGCCGCGCGCGCCCGGTCGGGGATCTGGTGATCGAGGAGCCGAAATCGCGCAGCGTGCTGGACACCGACCGGATCATGATCCGGCCCTCGGCCCTGCAGGCGGAATACCTGCCCGGCGCGCGGTGGGGCGACACGGTGCCGGTCACGCTGCAAACGCTGCTGATCCGCGATTTCAGCCGCTACGACGCCTTCCGCCATGTCGGCCGCGCGCCGGTCGGCACCATGTCGGATTACACCGTGATCAGCGAGATCAATGATTTCAACGCCGAGGCCTCGGGCGGCGGGGCGGTCGTCCGGCTGTCCGTCAACGCCAGCGTGATCCGCGAAGCCGATGCCCGCGTGGTGGCACAGGGCCGCTTCACCCGCGCCGACACGAGCCCGACCACCCGCACGGAGGATATCGTCGAGGCCTTCGACCGCGCAAGCCGCGGCCTCGTCGCCGAAATGACCGCCTGGGGACTGGCCGCAATGCAGATCAACACACAGAATTGTCGGCCC
>NZ_SAUZ01000059.1 GCF_004022215.1 Paenirhodobacter populi | reverse complement strand
AGCTCCACGCTGTAAATCCCCACGCCCTCCCTGCTACCGCAGAAAGGGAAAACTGGACGACTTTTACGCCGCCCGCAGCAGCATCAGGCCGCCGCTTCCGTGGACCAATTTCGCACCGCCGTTCTCAGGGCGTCATGGCTATGGAAAACCCGGCAGGCGTAATAGTCAGCGCACGGGCGCGTATATCTTCGGGAAGTGCCGGGGCACAGGGCCGCATGCCCTATCAGCCCACCCCCCCGCGCGCGCGTTACTGTGCGGCGAATCCGTCAGGCGCTGGGTGGGGATGACCTGAAAATCTCAGGCCATGTGCCAAAGCCCTGCATCGGGCTTTGATATGTCGATTGCTCGCCTATCAGCCCACCCCGCGAGGCGGCACTTGATATTTACCAAGCAACTCGGGTGGTTCGGGTGGCCTCCATCGAGGCCGCCCCAGAGGTCTTACTTCTCAACCGGAATGACGTAGCTGGCCGGATATTCGCGATGCTTGTCGGTGATGGAATCGACAATGCCAAAATCGAGGAACACCGCGCTTGCGACAATCTTGCCGCCCATGGTGCTGGGGATGGCGCCGACGGCCTCTTTGCCGTGTGCGGTCTTGCAGTTGTATTGCAGAGCGTCATCAGAGCGGCGCACCTGGGCGACGGTCGGGATGCTCACCTTCTGCGACTGGCGCTTGTTGCTCAGGGCGCACGCCCCGGAGTCACCCGTGCTGAAGGATAGCGCGACGGGAACATTCTCATCATTCGTGAGCGTCGCACAACCTGCGAGGCTGCACGAGGACGCCAGCGCAATGAAGATGGCTTTGTAAAACATTGGATTCTCCTGAAACGACATAGGCAACAATCAGATCGCCATGACGACAAAAGAGGGTGGATTCCCTTGGGAGGCGTTAATCCCGTCAGGTGAACTACTTCAAATGCAAGGGGTTGTAGGGGGCTGCGTTCTGTTCTTCTCCGTCCGCCACCGCGCCCAGCGCTTCCGCTGTGCCTCCCGGATCCGCTCAATACCCTCGGGCGTCCGCGCCCCGGTGGACATGCCGCCGTGGAACTTGCACCGCCGCTTACCGGGTTCGCTCTTGCAGCGGCAGGGTGTGCCTTTCCGGGTCTTGGCGCCGCACGGCACCCGGCGCTTTGCGGCAATCGCCTCGGCGCGGGCTTTGATCCGTGCCACCTGTGCGATGAAAGCCGCCTCTGCCTGCGCGTCTGCCTGTTCCTGCCATGAGGGGCGCGGGCTGCGTTCCGGCTCAGGCAAGGTCAGCACCTTCCCCATGCGCTGCACGGCCCATGAATACCGATCGACGCGGGGCTTGTTCTCCCAATCGCTGACGGCATGGCGGCCGATTCCTGCGCGCTGGGCGAGGTTGGCTTGTGTCAGACCCGCAGCCAGGCGGATTTCGGCAAGTTCTTCCCCGGTCATCCCGTAAATTCCCCTATTTTATTGCGCCAGCGGGCGAGTTGATCGAACCCACCCGCGCATGCCCCGGCCTAGGGTTGGCTCAAAAGTGCATTCAGCACAGAAGAAGCGGCGGGTGAGATGCGACCGGGCGTGGTGCCAGCAAGTGCATTGAGGGGGGAAACCATTTGGTTCGACAGGTAGCTTTGCGCGGGACCGGTCGTCATCAGCCGATTGATGGCGGTCGGCGCACCGGCGGAAGCCACCCCCATGGCCGACGACGCCAGGGGTCCAGCCCCCAGCGCATGCGCAGCAGAGGTGCCCAGAACGCCAAGTCCCGCACGCAGGTATGTCCCCGCGTTCTCGACGGTCCCCGACGAGCTGGGCCGCCCGAGGACCGCGGCACCGGCCCGCGCGAGGTCACCCATATCGCCCCGCCGCCCCTGCGTGTAAGCGCGTGCACCTTGACCGGACAGCGCCGAACGGAGGCGCGTAGGTGTGATGATACCCATCGCCGCGTCTTCGCCAGCGCCGGCCATCGCCCGTTCGACGGCGAGATAATCCCGGTATTGCCGACGCGCCGTGGCGAGCCGCTGCACATCGTCCGAACGACCGGACGCCGTCAGGGCCTGCGAGGTGGCATCGTCCAGCACCTCAAGCAATTCGGACGCCGCCGATCGGGTCGCTTCCGAGGTTGACTTGAGCGCACGGGAAAGCTGCGAGCGTCACGCACGGGCGGTCTGCCCCGCGATGTTCTGGCCGGATGATGCCGCGTCGATGAGACGCTGACCGACATTCGTGATAAGCGGCGCGGCCTCGGTCGCCGGGGCAAGCTCGCGGTAGGTATCCATTGCGGCGGTCGCCCGCTGCGAAACGCCGGGATCCGGGCGGATGCTCACATTCCCCAGCACGTCATCGAATACCTGGCCAATCCGGCGTTGCGTCTGTTCCAACACCTCGGGCGTGGCGCGCTTTGCATCCGTGCCCAGCGCGCACAGGGCGGCCTGCGTGAACTGTTCATCCTGCGCAGAAAGACGGGATCGGCCCGCCCCGGTTGCGGCCTCCATGCGGCGCAACGTATCGTTCCCGACCTTCTGCCTCGCTGTCGTCTGGATCCCGTGCTGATCGAGGGTGCGGGCGGCCGAGAGGCGCGCCGGATCTGCGCCGCCATTGGGCGACACCACATGCCCCAGGCCGCGCACCGTGCCGTTGTCCCAGCCCATCGCCTCGGGCGTGACCTCGGGCGCCTCGACGCCTCCCCAGAGGGTCTGCACCCCGGCGATGCGCGCCGCCTGTTCCGCGGCTTTGGATCCGTAGGACCGCACATGCTCCATCTGGCGTCCGGTGGCCTGCGCCGCCTCGCCTGCCTGATAGAACCGCCAGAGCAATTCCCGCGCACCCTGCGACAGCGGCAGACGCACCGGGGCGAGTTCCTGCGGATTGTCCCCGGTAGGCCTCGACCGGGTAAGCTTCACCCGGAGGAATTTCCCGCAAGAGCGGCTGCGGACCTTCAGGGTCACGGATGCCGCGAAGGCGGGGTTGATATTCGACATGGGCGCGGTCATGCGCGGACCCCTTTCGGATCTCGGATTACATCGTTCCAATCGGCCCCCTCGGGGGCGGGAAGCATGGTGACGGTCCAGCCCAGCGCCCCGGCCTTCGCGGCCAGTTCGGCGCCGGAAGCGCGGCCGGGTTCGTCACCGTCGGTCGCGACAATCAGGGTGCCCGGGCGGCTGGGCAGCCGCAGGGCTTTCATCCCGCCCGCAGACAGCGCAGCCCAGACGGCGACGGAGCCGCGCAGCGGGCCGCAGGGCAGGCTCAGGGCCGTTTCGACGCCCTCGGCCACCGCTAGGGCGTCGTGCCCGTCAGCGACTCGCACAGCACCGCCCGTCACGTTCCCCAGCATCATCTTGTCGGGCTGCACGCCGGCCTTGCCGCTGCCGTCCAACTGCAGAAAGGTCCGGTGCACCGCGAAATGCGCAACGCCCTGGACAAGCGCCACCATTGCCGGGAGGGGCCGGGCGGTCGCGCCGTGCCAGCACTGGGGATGAAACCGCAGCGTGTCCGGCAGGGGGCAGGTGATGCCCCGCGCCTCGCGCAGGTAGGTTTCGGCGATGGTGCCCCCGATCGGCAGCGCCTCGGCCCAGCAGCGTTGTGCCTGCTTCGCCCGCTTCTCGGCCTCCCGGCGTTCCTCGGCCTCAGGCCGGGCCATCTCGGCCGGATCTGTCCGGGGAATGGTTCCATGCCCCTCTACGATGCCCAATCCCCGCAGGGCGTCCAGAATGGACAGGAAGTCACAGCCCGCGTGACAGCGCAGCAGCAACCGCCCGTCCGGCGCGTCGGCCACGGTCAGGCTGGGGTCATGGTCATTATGGGCGGGGCAGCGGCATAGCCCGTAACGGCCGCACCAGCGCCCTTGCAGGGCATGGGTGATGCGTCTGGCCTCGGTCATGGCATCACTCCCCAGATCAAACCGGCGAGGATTTGCGCCTGCGCCTCGGTCAGCCCGTGAAGGCGGCGAAGATAGAGGATGCGGAAAGCGTCTGCGCTCATGCCCGCCCCTCCATCCCGGCGCAGGCCCGGAAGGCCGCAAGGCGAGCCTGCCCCTCGGAAATCAGGAGCGCCACATCGGCCCTGCAATCCAGCCGATCGGCGAGGACCAGCAGCGAGCCACCCGCAACGGCGAGGTGTTCATGCAAGGCGTCCAGCGTCTTGCACACATCCCGGAAGCTGGTCCGGTCGGTCCTCTCGATGATACTGCGACCAGTCAGGGCAACGGACGCGGCGGCCGCCAGCAGTTCGGGCGTGGTCGGGTCCGTCATGCCGCACCGCCTTTCCGGGCCTTGCTCAAGGCGGTCTGCACCTCGGGCAGGAGTTCCAGCTTGAAGGCGATGCCATTGCGGCCCGGACGGTATTCGCCTGCGGTGTCTTGATACCACACGCGGATATTGACCAACTCCATGCCCTTGAAGGTTTCGACGGTCAGCCGGATTTCCTCGCGGCTGTTCTTGGCGATGGTGCCCAGGTCCATCATTGCGCACTGCCTTCCGAAAGCGCCTTCGCGCTCGGCGGGAATTTCAGCCGGGAAATGTCAGTGCCGGGCGCAAGCCGGTAATGGGCAATGTTCTCCGGCCCGCGGTATTCGGTCAGGATCGGCCAGTGATATTTCCGCGCCAGCTTGAGGCAGACGGCAGCAAGCCGCCAACCGTTCACCTCGCGGATTTCGGTCTTGGTGCTGAGGGTGCGCCCTCGATGAGCGCCTTGCAGGTCCAGAAAACCTGCGTCGTGCTGGAATACCAGCGATCAGAATTTGCCATGCTCGGCCTCAATGGGATTGGGGGCCGGGGCGCTGGACGCTATGTTTCAATGGTATCCAGCGACTGAAATCAATATCGCCGCCGCCCTTCTGCCCGAGGGTGGCGGTTTGATTATGCGGCGGTGCGAGCGGCTTTTGCCTTCTCGATAACGGAGAGGATTTCCGACTGGGGCCAGCGAGACAAAGCCCCCAACTTGAGCGGCTTCGGAATCATGCCCTCGCGCACTTTGCGGAGAAAGGTCGGATAACTCATGCCGAGAAGCGGCACGGCCTCTTTCCCGGTCAGGAGGGGATCAACAGCCGCCGTCGATGCGTGCAGCGATTGATAGTCGATGTTTGCCACTGGCCGGCCTCAATCATGTGTGATTACGGCTGATAGGGTGGCGGCACATACCGTGGCCGAATAGATATGCAGGTTAAGAAAACTCGTCCACAGGATGTGCGCGAAAAGCAAGCGGTCTAGGTAGAACCGAGCAGACGGTTGAACCGTTTAGGCTTTCAACACGGTATTTCCAAGTCTGGCCTGTTGTATGACTTCTGAAAATTTTCGGTATTTTCATCATGTTGAGCGTCATCGTCCTTAACCCCTATAGAGGTTGGCATAGCCCCACCAGAAGTTGCCCAGTTGACCACCGCATACACCTCTTTAATTGCCTTCGACGTGGGGACGCCATCGGCACCCACCATTTTAAACCGAACGGCATTCGACCGAATCCATTCCTCAACAGTGGCTTTGGGGCTCATATTGGGCTTCGCGCTTTTCACTGCCTCCCATGCAGCGACAGCGCAGGCGAGCTTTGGTGAATACCTTGGATGCTCGGGGTTTCTGAAACCTTCCGGCCTCCCTTGTGGAAAGAAAAACCTAGGCGCTAGCCCTTTTGATGAAAGCCATGCCTTTAGGTCATCAACAGCTATAGTGGTTTCGGGCTTTGTTGCGCTATTCGGGATGAGGTCGGATTTGTCTCTTTCCCGGCTATGGTCAGCGCCTGCGGACGGTCTCGGGCGTGCCGAGTGATGTGAAGCGGTTCATGACTGAGCAGGTGAACGGTTGC
>NZ_SAUZ01000058.1 GCF_004022215.1 Paenirhodobacter populi | reverse complement strand
GCCGGATCACACCGCTGCAGGAAGCCCGGCCGGGACGGTGCGATCGCCCTTCGCCGCCATCGCCTGCGGCCTGTCATCGGAGCTCCGGCATCGTCGCCCTCGCGCCATGGGATCGTTGCCCGTAGGGAGGAGACTGCTCTGACAGGCTCCCGTCCGAAGGACCAGAGCCCGGTCCCGATCAAATCGGGAGGCGCTATGACAGATCGACAGAAAGCGAGTTCTTTGCTGTCATTGGCGCTTTTGCTTGCGCAGGGTGGACGGCCCCCTACCATAGAGCTTCAGAAAAGCCGCATTGAAGCTCCTGATGCTGCCGAAGCCTGCCTGCATGGCGATGTCGGTCATCGACAGGTCGGTCTGGTCGATCAGCCTCTTGGCCCGGCCAATCCGAAGCGTCTGGGCCGTCTCCACAGGCGATGCGCCAACATGCCTAACGAAAAGCCGCGTCAGGTGACGGCTGCCGATGCCAAGGCGCGTGGCCAAGGCATCGACCGTGCCGTGGTCAAGCACCCCGTCCTCGATCATCTGCAAGGCGCGCTCGACCGTGGTTTTCGTGCCTTTCCATGCCGGACAAAAAGGCGCGGTTTCCGGGCGGCAGCGAAGGCAGGGCCGGTATCCGGCCCGTTCCGACGCCGCAGCGGTCGGATAGTAGGAGACGTTCTTCGTCAGCGGATGCTTCACCGGGCAGACGGGCCGACAATAGATGCCGGTCGTCCGGACCGCCGTGAAGAACAGCCCGTCATAGGCAGGATCGCGCCGCAGCCGCGCCTCGTTGCATGTGTCGAAATCGAGCATGGCCCAAGGCTACAGCAGATGCCGTTGCTTGCGCGAGACGGGCCGGATGATGAGGTCCGAAAACTGCCAGACGCCAAATCCCGATGCGGGGTAAGCAGGCGCAACAGAAAAAAGACGGATGATGACGATGCGGATGACATATCTCGACTGGGCGCTGCTGTTCCTGCTCTCCCTTCTCTGGGGCGGTGCGTTCTTTTTCGCCGCCGTGGCGGTGCGGGAACTGCCGCCGCTGACAGTGGTTCTGGCCCGCACCGGCCTTGCCGCCCTCGCGCTGGTGTTCGTGCTGCGCATCATGGGCGAGGCATGGCCGTTCAGAGGCAAGGCTATCCCTGCCTTTCTGATCATGGGCGTTCTGAACAACCTTCTGCCCTTCAGCCTGCCTTTCTGGGCGCAGACTATGATTCCCAGCGGTCTGGCGTCGATCCTGAACGCGACCACGCCGATCTTTGCCATCATCATCGCGCATTTCTGTCTCGCGGATGAACGCATGGCCCCGAACAAGGCCCTTGGGATTGCCTTCGGCTTTTTCGGCGTTGTGGTTCTGCTTGGGGGCAACTTGCTGGACGGGAGTGGTTTTGCCCTGACCGGAATGCTGGCCTGCCTTGGCGCTGCTCTGTCCTATGGACTGGCCGGAACCTATGGACGCCGGTTCCGGTCGATGGGTCTTTCTCCGGCGCAGGTCGCATTGGGCCAACTGGTGGCGACGACGATCATGATGGTGCCGTTGGCGTCTCTGATTGACCAGCCGTGGACCCTCGCAATCCCGAGTGCTGCGGCCATCGAATCCGTGGTTGCGCTGGCTGTTGTTTCGACGGCGCTGGCCTATGTGATATTCTTCCGGCTGCTGGCCTCCGCCGGTGCGGTCAACACCGCGCTTGTCACCCTGCTGATTCCGGTCAGCGCCATCCTCCTCGGCGCGCTGTTTCTGGGCGAGGCTCTGGCGGCGCGGCACTACGCCGGACTCGCGCTGATCGGCGCGGGCCTTCTGGCAATCGACGGCAGGTTGATCCGCAGAATAAGGCGGTAGGTGCTGCGACTTGACCGGCAGCTTTGTCCGCAGAGCTGCCAAGCACAACCGGTCCAGCGCCTGAGTCGGATCGGGCGGGACGGTGCGATCGCCCTTCGCCGCCATCGCCTGCGGCCTGTCATCGGAGCTCCGGCATCGTCGCCCTCGCGCCATGGGATCGTTGCCCGTAGGGGGGAGACTGCTCTGGCAGGCTCCCGTCCGCAGGACCAGAGCCCGGTCCCGATCAAATCGGGAGGCGCTATGACACATCGACAGAAAGGAGCCCTTGGACGAAGCCGCTCCGCGGCATTGGTGCCCTTGGCGAGCGTTCAGCGATGATGTGAGCAACGTGCATTTGGCTGCGGGCATTTCTGTCTGACGATCGGGGACTTTCCCCTTCATCAGACAGGAGGTTTCCATGACGGAGGAACGAACTACCCCGCTGCGCCAGCGGATGATCGAAGACATGTGCATCCGGGGCATGGGCGAGAAAGCTCAGCAGTCCCACATCCGTGCCATCAAGGATTTCGCAGCCTTCCTGAAGCACTCTCCCGATACGGCCACGGCGGAGGAGCTTCGGGCCTACCAGCTCCATATGGCCAATGCAGGTGTCACGCCCTCGACCTTCAACACCCGCATCGTGGCGTTGCGGTTCTTTTTCGGGATGACCTGCGGGCGCGAAGATATGAAGCGGTTCATGCAGTTTCGATCCGAACCTCGCCGGCTCCCCGTGGTTTTCAGCGTGGAGGAGGTTTCCGACATCCTGATGGCCGCGCCGGGACCGGGGCTGAAGTATCGGGCCGCGCTCAGCATTGCCTATGGCGCGGGATTGCGGGCGGCCGAGGTCTGCAATCTCAAGATCGGTGACATCGACAGTGACCGGATGCTGATCCATGTCGAGCAGGGCAAAGGCAAGAAGGACCGCAAGGTCATGCTCTCGCCCAGCCTGCTGGATCTGCTGCGCACCTATTGGCGTGAGGCGCGACCCCAGGGCTGGCTGTTCCCCGGCAAGCCCAGGATCAATCCGATCTCCCCGCGACAGCTGAGCCGTGCTTTTGCCGAGGCCAAGGCTCTGGCGGGGGTGAAGAAGGCCGCCACGTTGTACACCCTGCGCCACAGCTTCGCGACACACCTTCTGGAGGCGGACACCGATGTCCGCGTGATCCAGGTGCTGCTGGGGCATGCCAAGCTCAGCACCACGGCCCAATACACCCATGTTGCCACCAAGACGATCCGCAACACCGTCAGCCCCTTCGAAGCGCTCTCGAAGCTGCAAGGCCATAGCGGCCCGGGACATCTGCAATAGCCCCGGGCCGGCGTGCACCGTCCGAAGCTGGAACTGGCTGACATCTTCCGCACCCATGGTCCTGCGTGGCGGCAGGGCAATGCCGGCCATGTCAGCCTGACCCAGCTCAAGGTGATGTCGGCGATAGAAGCCTGCCGGTCCGAGGTGCTCGGCGGGCATGTGGCTGGCTGTGCCCAATGCGGGCACCGGCACATCGCCTACAATTCCTGCAAGAACCGGCACTGCCCCAAGTGTCAGGGACCGGCGGCGCGCGACTGGATGGCTGCGCGCGCCGATGATCTGCTGCCCGTGGAATACTTCCACGTCGTATTCACGCTGCCGGCCGAGATCGCGCAGATCGCATACTGGAACAAGAAGGCGGTCTATGACCTGCTGTTCCGCGCCTCGGCAGAGACAGTGATGACCGTCGCGGCCGATCCAAAGCGCCTCGGCGCGAAGGTCGGCATGACAGCCGTACTGCATACCTGGGGTTCGGCTCTGACCCACCATCCCCACATTCATATGATCATCCCGGGCGGCGGTCTGTCTCCCGAGGGTTCCCGCTGGATCGCCTGTCGCCCCGGCTTTTTCCTGCCCGTGCGGGTGCTGTCGCGGTTGTTCCGGCGCCTGTTCATCGAGGGGCTTCTCGCCTTGCATTACTCCGGGGAACTCATGTTCTTCGGGGATCTGGCAGGGCTCGCAGACGCGGAGACCTTTGCGGCTTGGCTCGCACCGTTCCGCAAATCCGAATGGGTGACCTATGCCAAACCGCCCTTCGGCGGACCCGAAGCCGTCCTGGCCTATCTCAGCCGCTACACCCACCGTGTTGCCATATCGAACGCGCGCCTTGTCAGCGCGGACGCCCAGGCGGTGGCCTTCCGCTGGAAAGATTACCGTATCAGGCAGGGCGATCGGCAAAAGGTCATGCGGCTGTCCACCGACGAGTTCATCCGCCGTTTCCTGATCCACGTCCTGCCGGACGGCTTACATCGGATCCGGCACTACGGTTTGCTCGCCAGCGCCGCCCGCAAGGCCAATATCGAGAAGATCCGCAACCTCCTCGGGGCGATAGAACCTGAGACTGCCCCACAGACCGCAGCAGAGATCAGCCTGCTCACCTTGCGTGAACCTTGCCCCTGTTGTGGCGGCCCGATGCGGATCATCGAGATCTTCCGGCGTGGGCAAAAGCCGCAATCGCGGGCACCGCCATGGGAGCAGGCCGCATGATCATGACAAGGTGTCCGTCATCTCCGTCGACCCGACACCGGCTCCCGTTCAGGAGCTGGGTTGCTGGCGCTCGTCCAGAGCGGCATGAACGCCTGGAAATGGACGGGCTCCACTACGATCGCGCCGCCTGCACATCACGATTCTCGGGCAAAACCTCCCGGGGCGCACCACAATCGCACCTCCGGCCCTTCCCGATCTTCATGGCCGACCCCACCCTCAGCGCTCTTTCTCCATAGACCGCGCCAGGCCCCCGCGGCTTCGTCCTTGGGAGGTTTTCCAACGCGGGCCGAGGTCATGCCCGGCTCCAGCCACGCACAGCGGCCCGCATCGAAAAACCTTCACCTTGGACGGTCGGGCACGTCTTATAACTCGCTGAGCAGCAGCTTTGCACCTGCAACGCCGAAGAAGACGCCAAGCGTGATCTGGATCGAACGGCGGGCCTTGGAATAGGCGCGGATCATGGCCGGTGTCGAGAAGGCCACCGCATAGAGGATGTGAATTGCAACCGACAGCAATGTGGTGCCAACGACGATCACAAGACCGACCCATACGGGCGCTCCATCTTGAAAGCCTAGCGAAACTATGGCGATCCAAGCCAGAACGGCTTTCGGGTTGCTCATCTGGATCGTGAAGCCCCGCAGGGCGTATCCCGTCAGGCTGCGCGGCCCTCCAGTCAGAATTCTCGCCTCAAGGTCATGGGTGGAAGAGGCTGATTTGAGCGCCTTATAGCCAAGCCAGAGCAGGTAGAATCCTCCAAAAATCTTGATCCCCGTCAGCACTGGCGCCCAGGTTGCAAGCAACGCGGTCAACCCAGCAACCGTCAGCATAGCCCAGGCTAATGATCCAGCCGCGACGCCGGTCGCAAGCGCAATGCCTGATTTTCGCCCAATACGCATGGATGTGCCGATCACAGCCAAAACATTTGGACCGGGGCTGGCGATAGCCAGAAGGAACGCGGCGTAGGACATCAGGATGCCCGTCATCCATGTCGTGATCTCGCTCATAGGGAACCTCTTGCCGTTGGAGACGCCCGCCTTCCTTATCGCTTCCGAAGGCCACCATGTTTCGGCAGATACCGAAATGTCCGGCGCAGACAATCGGAGCTTTCCCGGATAGATTGCGGCCATGGCGAATATGGCATCAGGAAATACCGTCGCAGAGGTGGCGCATCTGATCGGGGATGCAGCGCGGGCGAATATGCTGGCTGCTCTGATGGGAGGTCAGGCATTGACGGCGGGAGAACTTGCCCGCCACGCAGGCGTGACCCCACAGACAACCAGTGGGCATCTGATCAAACTGACCGAAGCCCGGCTTCTTGCGGTAGAAAGGCAAGGTCGGCACCGCTACTATCGGCTGGCTTCACCCGAAGTTGCGCAGGCGATCCATGCATTGTCAGTTCTGGCAGTTGCGGGGCCGAAGCGGCATCACCCCATCGGTCCCAAGGACGCCGCCTTGCGGCTTGCGCGGACCTGCTACGACCACATTGCGGGGCGGCTCGCTCTGGCATTGGCCGACAGTCTGGTCCGTGAAGGGCATGTGATCCTATCGGACGGGGCCGGACTCGTGACGGATTGCGGTCGCCGTTTTTTAACGGATTTCGGAATCAATACTGAGGCCCTGCACGCTCGCCGCCCTCTCTGTAGGACCTGTCTCGACTGGAGCGAACGGCGTCCTCACATCGCTGGACAGCTTGGCGCGGCTCTTCTGGGAAATGCGCTTGAACAGGGGTGGCTGATGCGCACCCCCGAAAGCCGTGCATTGCGCATAACGCGATCCGGGGAAATCGGCTTTGCAACGACTTTTCGCTTGCCGTTGAACTGGCGGGAGCAACCGGGCCGTTGAAGCCGCTGACCGTCCGCTTGGCTGCCACTATCGGCGGGATCCAGAGCCACAGATATAGCGCAGGCAGCCTCATCAATGATCAGAGCCGAGGCTGTGTGGAAACTCCGCTCTATGGTAGAGTTTGTAATGGCTGCGGGGGATCGAGATGTCGGGTTTCATCGAAGGCGTTGCGCGGGGGCAGACAGTTCTTTTTCCTGATCGCCTTGAGG
>NZ_SAUZ01000057.1 GCF_004022215.1 Paenirhodobacter populi | reverse complement strand
GCGGAGATCGACCGCACGAAACCGAGGCCAGACAGATCAAGCTCATCGACGAACAGGTCAACGACGCGAACAAGATCATCCTCACCGATCCAGTCTTCCAGCCGCTCGGGGAAAAGCACCGTCTGGCTGCGCTGAACGCCCTCGATGAAACCGGCCATGCTGATCTCCCGCTACCGAGAAAGCATAGCATGCCAACGGGTTTTGACACACCCTCGGCCGATCTGACCTCAGTCCTCCGACCTGGCCTGGCTCTCCTGCAGTTCCGAGATCAGACTGTCGATCCGGCGCTTGCGCTCCTCGGCCTCGGCGATCAGCGCATCGACCGCGTCGCGTTTCTTGGCCAGCAGACCGATGGCTTCCGCGCAGGAGATCGGATGCGGGCCGGAGCGGACCTCGACGCTGGCGATCTCGCGCAGGGTGAAACCCAGACCCTGCGCCTGTTCGATGAAGCGCAGGAGCGCGATCAGGTCCTCGGGGTAATCGCGATAGCCGTTCGGACCACGCGCGGCAGGGGCGATGATGCCGCGCTTCTCATAGAACCGGATGCGGGAGGTCGTCACCCCGGCCGCATTGGCAATCTCGCCGATCTTCATTTCGCCCCCCTTGACCTTCAACCTAGGTTCAAACCCTATATCCCGATGCGACACGACAAGAAAGGATCGCGCCGCATGCCGGATACGCCCCAATCCCCCCTGTTCCAGCCGCTTCGCCTGCCGAACGGTCAGACCATCCCGAACCGCATCGCCAAGGCGGCGATGGAGGAAAACATGGCCGACCTCCGCCACTTGCCGGGCGAGAGCCTGCGCAGACTTTACCGGCGATGGGCCGAGGGCGGCGCGGGGCTGATCATCACCGGCAATGTCATGGTCGCCCCCGATGCGGTGACGGGGCCGGCGGGGGTGATCCTCGATGCCCGTCAGCCGCTTGAGCCGTTCCGGGACTGGGCGACGGCGGGGTGCGTGAATGGGGCGCGGCTGTGGATGCAGATCAACCATCCGGGCCGACAGGTCTTTGCCCGCACCACGCCCGAGGCCATTGCGCCTTCAGCGGTGCCGATGCAGATGGAGGGCGCCTTACGCCTGTTCGCCAGACCCCGTGCCATGACCGGGCCCGAGATCGATGGCGTGATCGCCCGCTTCGCCGAGACTGCCGCGCTGGCGGAACAGGCCGGGTTCGATGGCGTGCAGATCCATGCGGCCCATGGCTATCTGCTCAGCCAGTTCCTGTCGCCCCTGACCAACCTGCGGACAGACGAATGGGGCGGGTCTCTGGAGAACCGCGCCCGGCTGCTGGTCGAAATCGTCCGAGCTGTGCGCGCCCGCGTCTTGCCCGGCTTCGGGGTGGGGGTCAAGCTGAACTCCTCCGACTTCCAGAAGGGCGGTTTCAGTGCCGAGGATGCGGTTGCGGTGGTGCGGATGCTGAACGACCTGCCGGTCGATCTGGTCGAGCTTTCGGGCGGCAGCTACGAAAGCCCCGCCATGCACGGCCGCCCCGCCGCCGCCTCCACCCGGGCGCGCGAGGCCTATTTCGTCGATTTCGCCCGGGATATCGTGGCGGTTGCCCGGATGCCGATCCTCGTGACCGGCGGCATCCGCCGCCGCGCCACGGCCGAGGCCGCGCTGGCCCCCGAAGATGGCCGCGCGGGCGTGGCCATGGTGGGCCTTGCGCAGTCGCTGGCCTATGCGCCCGACCTGCCGAACCGCTGGCGTGAGGGTGAGGCGGTCGTCGAGGTGCCGGTGATCCGCTGGAAGAACCGACCGCTCTCCAGCCTCGCCACCATGGCGATGGCGAAACTGCAACTGCGCCGCCTGGGCGCAGGCAAGCCCCCGAAGCCCGGCGCCTGGACGCCCGGCGTGGCGGTCCTCGACCAGATCAGAACCATTTGGCGCAGCCACAAATACCGGGCATGGTTGCGGGCCCGCGGGGTGAGATGAGGGAACGGCAATGAAACGCATCCTGCATGTCGTGACCAATGTCGCGCATTACGACGATCCGACGCATCCGACGGGGTTGTGGCTGTCGGAACTGACCCATGCCTGGGACATCTTCGCCGCCGAGGGCCATGAGCAGCACCTGGTCAGCCCGCAGGGCGGCCGCTCGCCTCTGGAACCCCGCGCGCTGAAATGGCCACTGCTGGACGCCTCGGCGAAGGCCTGGCGGGACGATCCGGCCCGGATGGCTCTGCTGGAGCAGACTGCGGCCCCTGACCGGATCGACCCGGCCGCCTACGACGCGATCTATTTCACCGGCGGGCACGGCGTAATGTGGGATTTTCCCGACAGCGACGGCTTGCAGAATCTCACCCGCGTGATCTGGGAACAGGGCGGCGTGGTCGGCGCGATCTGCCACGGCTATTGCGGGCTCTTGAACACCCGGCTCTCGGATGGCTCGCTCCTCGTCGCGGGCCGCCGTGTCACCGGGTTCTCCTGGCACGAAGAAATCTTGGCCGGGGTGTCGAAGGCAATGCCCTTCAATGCCGAGGCCGAGATGATCAATCGAGGTGCGCTCTACCGGAAGGCGTTGCTGCCCTTCGTCTCGCATGTCGTCACCGACGGGCGGCTGGTGACGGGGCAGAACCCAAGCTCGGCCAAAGCGACGGGGAAAGCGGTCTCCCGGCTGTTGCAGGGATAACGCATCGCCAGTCCTTGGTTTCCTGGTCCGTAGTGGGCGGGCCTGCCATCCTGGGCGGCCCTCACCTGTCGGCGTTGCCGCGAGCGGCATGAAAAGCCGGTGACGAAAAGGCTGCATTGCGGCATAAGGCCTGTCTGGTCGGCCGGAAAGGACCGCTCATGCCGTTGACCGAACGGACAGCGTAGCGATACTCATCCTTGTCTCGAAACTGGCCTGTCGGCCGGGGTTCCGCAGCAGCGGCCAATCCCCTGGTTTCGCGGCAAGCCTTTCCCCTGATCCTCCCGGACGGAGCCGAACCATGAGCAAACTCTTCACCCCCATCGCCGCAGGCAGCCTTATGATGCCGAACCGCGTGGTCATCGCGCCGATGTGTCAGTATTCGGCCGAGGAAGGCCGGATGACCGACTGGCACATGATCCATCTTGGCCAGCTTGCATTGTCGGGGGCGGGGCTTTTGACCATCGAGGCCACCGCGGTCAGCCCCGAAGGGCGCATCACCTATGCCGATGTCGGCCTGTGGGATGACGCGACCGAAGCCGCCATGGTCCCGGTCCTGAAGGCGATCCGGCGATGGTCGGATATTCCGGTGGCGATCCAGCTTGCCCATGCCGGGCGCAAGGCCTCGACCGACAAGCCCTGGCAGGGCGGGGCGCAGATCCCGCCCGGACGGCCGAACGGCTGGCAGACCGTCGCGCCCTCTGCGCAGCCCTTCGCCCCCGACGGGAACGCGCCCGAGGCACTGGACAAGGCCGGGATGGATCGCATCCGCGATGCGTTCGCCGAGGCGGCCCGGCGCAGCCTGCGTCTGGGCGTCGACGCAATCCAGATCCATGCCGCGCATGGCTACCTGTTGCACCAGTTCCTCTCGCCCCTGTCGAACCATCGCGAGGATGCGTATGGCGGCAGCCTCGAAAACCGGATGCGGTTTCCGCTGGAGGTCTTCGACGCGGTGAAGGCTGTCGTGCCGGACGATTATCCGGTCTCGGTCCGGATCTCGGGCACTGATTGGGTCGAGGGAGGCTGGGACATTGGCCAGACCATTGCGCTGGCGCAGGAACTGCGCGCGCGGGGTTGCGCGGCCATCCATGTCTCCAGCGGCGGTCTGGATCCGCGACAGCAGATCCCCGTCGCGCCGGGCTATCAGGTGCCGCTGGCCCGCACGGTCAAGGCGGCGGTCGACATGCCGGTGGTGGCGGTGGGACTGATCACCGCTTTCGACCATGCCGAGTCCATCGTGGCGACGGGAGATGCCGACATGGTCGCCCTTGCGCGCGGGATCCTCTACGATCCGCGCTGGCCCTGGCACGCAGCGGCGCATCTGGGCGTACAGGTCCACGCCGCGCCGCAATACCTGCGCTGCCAGCCCCGTGCCCACCGGGCATTGTTTCTCGATACCTGAGGTCGGGAGGGGACACCGTCATAAGCCTCCAGCGAATTGAGACGTGCAGTGTAGGTTGCCTGCTTCGGGTGAATGGTCGCTTGCGTCCAGAAAAGGGGTTCGGCGGCATTCCACGCTGCATCAAATTCGAGCGTCGGCTTCGGGGAATGCTGCAGGGTAGCAGAACCAAACGGTGGCCGTCCAATATGGGCCGAGCTTGGCGATTACCGCTGATCTGCGGGGTCTTTCATCAGGGTGGCACTCCAACCGTAGGCAACCAGCCAGTATGCAGATTTCGGTCATTTGTCGCTGGAGTCTGGGTTTCGACACCGCGGGTTGCCGACCCGCCCGGTGCAGTGTTGACGCTTGAGGGATTGACGATGCCCCCCTCAGGTGTGATTAATTATACATAGTATAAATAATAGGAGGGTCGGATGGTCACGAGCCATGTGTTCATTGCCACCAGCCTTGACGGATTCATCGCGCGCGAGGATGGAGACATCGGTTGGCTGCTCGAGCGTGACGATCCCGCCGAGGATCATGGCTATGATGCCTTCATCGACGACAAGGATGTCGTCGTCATGGGCCGTGGCACCTATGAAAGCATGAGGGATGTCACGCCCTGGCCCTATACCCGGCCGGTGGTCGTCCTCTCCGCCACTCTGAAACAAGCCGGTCAGCCGACCGGCCCCCGTGTGCGGTTCACAGATGCGGCGCCGTCGCAGGTGATGCAGGATCTCGAGACCGAAGGCGTGCGGCGCGTCTATGTCGATGGCGGACGTGTCATCCAGTCCTTTCTGCGGGCCGGGCTGATCGCCGATATGGTGATTACCACTGTTCCTGTGCTGCTCGGGCAAGGGCGTCGGCTGTTTGACTCACTTCCTGGCGACATCGCGCTGGTTCACGAGACCACCCGCAGCTTTCCATCGGGGCTGGTACAGTCCCGGTACATTATCCCCGCATGAGCCGGCCCAGAGGCAGACCGGGGCGTGATGCGGAGAGCGTCTCTTCCAAGAAGATACTGGCAGAGGCCATTCACCTGCTCGGAACTGTCGGTAGCGAAGGCTTCACCATGCGCTCTTTGGCCGCCTGTCTGGGGGTGAACCCTATGACCATCTACCATCACTTCGGGGATCGTGACGGCCTGATTTCCGCCATGGCGGACCTGGCTTATTCCGGCGTTTCAGACCCGAAGGAGGGCACGCCCCGCACCAGGATCGAGGAAATGTTGCTGGCCTACCACGCAAGGGTCCTGAGCCACCCCGATCTGACCCTGCTGATCTTCGCCCACCCAAAGGCCTTTCCGCAGGAAGCACTGCGGATCACAGAGTCCATCCGACAGCTTCTGATCGTCGATGGTATGACGCCACAGCGATCAAGGCTTTGGGTCGGCATTCTGGTCGATTTCACCCATGGGGCGGCCATCGCTGTCGCCATGGCGATGAACGGCAAGAGCGACAGGTCAGGCGGTGATATGGGGTATGACTACAGACAGGCGCTCTCTGAGCTCATGAACGGGCTTCGCGCCTGACAGTTCGCCATACGCCCTCATGCGCGATGGCATGAAAGGCCTGTTAGGCTTTGTGCCAAGCTCCGTCTCGCACCTTCCTCGCAGATCGCGGAAGTGGCCGCTTTGCTGTTCAGCGTTTGATCAACCACACTATGGCGACCTAATACCCTACTCGCCCGGTGCTTGCTGCGGAGCAAAACGATCGGCAGCTTTGGGCCGCACGTAGCGACCGATCTCGCCTTCGGCGACGCAGTGGAGCGCTTCAGTTTGGTCATCGTGCTTTGGTTCGCAGGCGCGACGGCCAAGGCAGCTATCACCGTGAAGCACATCAGGCTTGCGGCGGGGATTCAGCTCAGGATACGACATTGCGCCACGATGCCATTGAACAACGCACCGAGCAGACTCGGTTCGTGCCATCACCGGACAGTCGCAGCGGCTGGACGTCAGGCATCTCAATGCGGTCAGCTGTTGCACGAGGACGATCAGTCATTCGTGCCCCTGGTTCTTGGAACGCGCGCCACAACCTTGATCTCGACATCAAAACCCGCAAGCCAGTTCACCCCGACGGCAGTCCAGTTCGGATAAGGTGCCTGCGGAAAAACCGCTTTTTTCACCTCCATGAAGGCCCCGAACTGCTGCTCCGGGTCAGTGTGAAAACTGGTCACATCGACAATATCCGCAAAACTGCATCCCGCTGCAGCGAGCACGGCTTCGAGATTGGCGAAGGCGCGGCGGGCTTGCGCGGTGTAATCCGGCTCAGGGCTGCCATCTTCCCGGCTGCCCACCTGCCCAGACACAAAAAGCAGATCGCCGGAGCGGATAGCGGCCGAATAGCCATGCTCCTCATAAAGCGCGTGACGGTTGGCTGGGAAAATGGGGGTGGGAGTTGTCATGCTTTCGCCCTTTTTATGGTGCGGCTTCACAAGGAAACGCATTTCATATACGCTACGTATGTATAATAGACATACGCAGCGTATGTCAATCCCAGAGCACGAGGGTCAACAGGATGACGCAAAATCAGTCCAGGAGTCGCGCCTCCATGATGGCCGAAACCCGGGACCGGCTTCTGGCGGCGGGACGAAAAGCATTTGCAGAAAAGGGCTTCTCAGGCGCTTCAATGGACGATCTGACGGCCGAGGTGGGCCTGACACGGGGCGCGCTCTATCATCACTTTGGCGACAAGAAGGGGCTTTTGGCTGCGGTTGTGGCGCAGCTTGATGGCGAGATGGCAGCACGTGCCATGCAAGCCGGGGAGAGCGCAGGAACCGGATGGGCCGCACTTGAGGCGCAAGGAGCCGCCTATATTGAAGCCGCGCTCGATCCCGAAGTGCAGCGGATCGTGCTTTTGGACGGACCCGCCGTCCTGGGTGACCCTTCGCAATGGCCAAGCCAGAATGCCTGCCTTGAGGAAACCCGAAACGCGCTAATCGCCTTGTCTGCGCAAGGGCTTTTGAAGTCCGTCGACATAGAGGCGGCGGCACGGCTTTTGAACGGGGCCGCTCTCAATGCCGCGCTTTGGATCGCGGCCAGCGACGACCCACCCGCAACCCTTCCCAGGGCGCAAGAGGCGTTCAAGGTGCTTGCTTCCGGGTTTATGGTGCGATGAAAAGCTCTCTTTGCACCATGAGGCTCCAGTGACTTAGGCTTGCGCCATTCAATTTCAGCTTTGCTCGAAGTGCAGCTCATGTCGCTTTGACCGGGCTGTGTAACGTTGAGTGGAAGCTATCGCGAGGGCTGCAATCCGGCGGTGACCGGCAGCTACGAGCCGGTCCTCGTCGACCCGCAGGGCGGGCGGCCAAGTTTCGGCCGCGCCCAGCTGCCGACTTCAGGCTCGTAATATGTTCGGTCAGCCAAGGCTTTGTGTCCAGCAGG
>NZ_SAUZ01000056.1:2500-7841 GCF_004022215.1 Paenirhodobacter populi | reverse complement strand
CCGATGCCCTATAATCCTCTCAACGAGCACGGGAGCTTTCCCGATCAGGATCATCATCAGAGAACGCCCCGGAACAGCCGCCGGGAGCGCGGGGAGAACCTTTGCCAATGGCACGGGACCGGAGAAGACATGTCGACAGGGAAGGCACCGCGCAGGCGGCGGCCGTCGCCTCGGCATCTGTCTCGTCGCCTTTGGCTGCTTCCCCTGCCCCGTCGGCATCTACTAAGACCCCCGCCACCGCTTCTCAGATCTCTGCATCTCAGCAGGGTATCCCCGCCCCTTCGCCCTCCCCGGCCAACAAGCCTCTTGCCGGGAATCGACCCGGCGCGCAGCATGGGGCTCCTCTCCCCGATGCCTCTCGTGAGCTGTTCCACCATTTCCTGCGCGCGCTCGCCCGTGAAGCCGCCCGCACCGACCATGCCGCCGATCCCGATTGATCCCTTCCGCCTCGAAGGAGACGCTCCATGACCAAGCCCAGACTGCGCGTGGCGATCTACGCCCGTTTCTCGACCGACAAACAACGCGATGCCTCGATCGAGGACCAGATCGACTCCTGCCGCGATCTCGCCGCCCGCGAGGGCTGGGAGATCAGCGGCATCTATCAGGACCGGGCGATCTCGGGCGCCAGCATGTTCCGCCCCGGGATCGAGGCGCTGCAGCGCGATGCGAAGGCCGGCAGGTTCGACATCGTTCTCGCAGAGGCGCTCGACCAGCTGTCGCGCAAGCTCGCCGATATCGCGAAGTTCCATGAACGACGGAGCATCAGGGCATCCGGATCCACACCCTGACCGAGGGCGAGGTCACCGAGATGCTGATCGGCATGAAGGGCCACGATGAACCAGATCCTGCTGCGCGATATCGGCATCAAGACGCATCGCGGCCAGAAGGGGCGGGTGAAGGACGGCAAGCTCGCCGGCGGCAATGCCTATGGTTACGATGTGCTGCCCGGGGTCAATGTGGGTGGCAAGGCGGAACATGGCGATCGCGCCATTAATCGTACCGAGTCCGAGGTCATCCGCCGGATTTTCGCCGACTATGCGCAGGGCATTTCTGCCGGGAAGATCGCCGAAGCGCTGAACCTCGGGAAGATCCCCGGCCCACGCGGCGGCTGGTGGGGCACCTCGACCATCCTCGGCAACCGCGCGCGCGGCACCGGCATCCTGAACAATGAGCTCTACATCGGCCGTCTGGTCTGGAACCGGCTGCACTACAGCAAGGATCCGGACACCGGCAAACGCAACTCGCGGCTGAACCCGGAAGACCGGGTCACCGAAGTGGCCGTGCCGCATCTGCGGATCATCCCCGATGACCTCTGAGACCGGGTCAAGGCACGCCAGGGCGCGATGAAGACGAAGAACACCGATGTGCCGATCTGGGACCGGCGCCGCCCGAAGTTCCTGTTCTCGGGCCTGATGTCCTGCGGGTGTTGCGGCGGCGGGTTCTCCAAGGTGTCGAAGGACGGCTTCGGCTGCTCGACTGCCCGCAAGAAGGGCTCGGCGGCATGCACCAATATGAGCGTCATCAAGCAGAAAGATCTGGAAGCCCGGGTTCTCGAGGCGCTTGAACACCACCTGATGGACGAAGACGCCGTGCGGATCTTCTGCGAGGAATACACGGCCGAGCGCAACCGGCTACAGTCCACCCGCGCGGCCGGACGCGCCGAGCTGGAGAAGGAGCTGCGCCAGGTCAACGCCGATCACAAGAAGCTGGTCGATGCGATCCTCGCCGGGGTTCCCGCCGATCAGGTCAAGGACCGGATGATCGACCTCGACACCCGCCGGAAAGATCTGGAGCGCAAGCTCTCCGCCTCCCCTGCCCCGGATCCGCTCAGGATCCATCCGGGCATGGCGCAGACCTATCGCGCCCGGATCGGCCAGTTGATCGCGGGCCTTGCAGACGCCGAACGGATGGACGAGGCGAAGGAAGCGCTGCGGGCGCTGATCGAGAAGGTGGAGCTGGTGCCGGTTTCAGCCGAGGAAGCGGAAGGCGGCAAACCCGGCCTTGCGATCCATCTTCACGGCGCCCTGGCAAGCCTGCTGCGTCTGGCCTGCGGGTTGCCGGTACATGAGGTTGTCTGCGCGGCCGCCCAAATGCAAAAAGCCCCGCGCAGGGCGGGGCGTGGAGGCGCAAACAGTGCGCAATCAGCAGACGCCGATCTTCAATGCATTGATAATATTGTAGAATTAGTATTGGTTGCGGGGGCAGGATTTGAACCTGCGGCCTTCAGGTTATGAGCCTGACGAGCTACCGGGCTGCTCCACCCCGCGTTGGTGTTTGGTTTGGTCCGCGTATTGATTGAGTTTTCGCGGCTGTTTCGTTTTGAGAGAACGTATGTTGGCTTCTTGCCAGGTTTGGCGGTGACCTACTCTCCCACGTCTTGAGACGCAGTACCATTGGCGTGTTGGCCCTTAACGGCCGAGTTCGGGATGGGATCGGGTGTTTAGCCAGCGCTATGACCACCAAACCGGGGAAGAAGCCTTTGTCCAGGTCAAGTTGCTGCGCGGTGCCGCGCGGCGTTTCACTATGTATGTATGCATGTTTTGATCTGAGCCTTGCTGCTACTGGATCAAATCAAGCCAATCGGGCAATTAGTACCGGTCAACTGAACGCGTTACCGCGCTTACATCTCCGGCCTATCGACGTGGTGGTCTACCACGGCCCTCAAGGGATACCTTGTTTTGAGGGGGGCTTCACGCTTAGATGCCTTCAGCGTTTATCCTGTCCGGACATAGCTACCCTGCACTGCCGTTGGCACGACAACAGGTCCACCAGTGGTCCGTTCACCCCGGTCCTCTCGTACTAGGGGCAACTCCTCTCAAGTATCCTACACCCACGGCAGATAGGGACCGAACTGTCTCACGACGTTCTAAACCCAGCTCACGTACCTCTTTAAATGGCGAACAGCCATACCCTTGGGACCTGCTCCAGCCCCAGGATGAGATGAGCCGACATCGAGGTGCCAAACGATGCCGTCGATATGGACTCTTGGGCATCATCAGCCTGTTATCCCCAGAGTACCTTTTATCCGTTGAGCGATGGCCCTCCCACTTGGGACCACCGGATCACTATGGCCGACTTTCGTCTCTGCTCGACTTGTCAGTCTTGCAGTCAGGCTGGCTTCTGCCATTGCACTCAACGACCGATTTCCGACCGGTCTGAGCCAACCTTCGCGCGCCTCCGTTACGATTTGGGAGGCGACCGCCCCAGTCAAACTCCCCACCATGCAGGGTCCCGGACCCGGATAACGGGCCGCGGTTAGACATCAAGAGTGCGAAGGGTGGTATCTCAAGGGAGGCTCCACCGGAACTGGCGTCCCGGGTTCAAAGCCTACCACCTATCCTGCACATCACAATCCTGATGCCAGTGCAAAGCTGGAGTAAAGGTTCATGGGGTCTTTCCGTCTAACCGCGGGTAGTGTGCATCTTGACACACAATTCAATTTCGCTGAGTCCACGTTTGAGACAGCGGGGAGATCGTTACGCCATTCGTGCAGGTCGGAACTTACCCGACAAGGAATTTCGCTACCTTAGGACCGTTATAGTTACGGCCGCCGTTTACTGGGGCTTCAATTCGGAGCTTGCACCCCTCCTTTTAACCTTCCAGCACCGGGCAGGCGTCAGACTGTATACGTCGCCTTACGGCTTCGCACAGCCCTATGTTTTAAGTAAACAGTCGCCACCCCCTGGTCTGTGCCCCCCACCCCTACTTGCGTAAGAATGGGGCCTCCTTCTCGCGAACTTACGGAGGCATTTTGCCGAGTTCCTTAAACGTGGTTCTCTCAAGCGCCTTGGTATTCTCTACCAGTCCACCTGTGTCGGTTTAGGGTACGGTCCGATAGTGGGGCTATTTCCGGGGACCTCGCAGCCGCCCAGTCAATCCGATAAGACTGAACGACCCTGAAGATCCGTCACCACCACATGGCCCAGGAATATTAACCTGGTTCCCATCGACTACGCCTTTCGGCCTCGCCTTAGGGGCCGGCTTACCCTGCTCAGATTAGCTTTAAGCAGGAACCCTTGGACTTTCGGCGAGAGGGTCTCTCACCCTCTTTGTCGCTACTCATGTCAACATTCTCACTTCTGATCACTCCACCGGATGCCTTACAGCCCGGCTTCACAGTCAGAACAGTGCCTCCAATTTCCCCGAAGGGAGCAAGGAGGCAGCGTTCTATATCACAGAACGCTCCGCTACCACGCACATCGCTGTGCATCCAAAGCTTCGGCTCGTGGCTTGAGCCCCGTTACATCTTCGCCGCAGGATCTCTTGACTAGACCAGTGAGCTGTTACGCTATCTTTAAAGGATGGCTGCTTCTAAGCCAACCTCCTGGTTGTTTTGGAAATCCCACATGCTTTCCCACTTAGCCACGAATTGGGGGCCTTAGCTGTTGGTCAGGGTTGTTTCCCTCTTCACGACGGACGTTAGCACCCGCCGTGTGTCTCCCGGATAGTACTCCTGGGTATTCGGAGTTTACTTAGGCTCAGTAAGTCTGTGGGACCCCATCACCCATGTAGTGCTCTACCCCCCAGGGTATTCGTCCGAGGCGCTACCTAAATAGCTTTCGCGGAGAACCAGCTATCTCCGAGTTTGATTGGCCTTTCACCCCTAGCCACACGTCATCCGGACCCTTTTCAACGGGTGTCGGTTCGGACCTCCAGTTGGTGTTACCCAACCTTCATCCTGCACATGGCTAGATCACTCGGTTTCGGGTCTGATCCGTCGAACTCATCGCCCTTTTAAGACTCGCTTTCGCTGCGCCTGCACCTAACGGCTTAAGCTTGCTCGACAGACCAAGTCGTTGACCCATTATACAAAAGGTACGCCGTCACATCTCAAGGATGCTCCGACTGCTTGTAGGCGTCCGGTTTCAGAAACTGTTTCACTCCCCTCGTCGGGGTGCTTTTCACCTTTCCCTCACGGTACTGGTTCGCTATCGGTCAGTAAGGAGTACTTAGCCTTCGAGGGTGGTCCCCCGATCTTCAGACAGGATTTCACGTGTCCCGCCCTACTTAATACGTCCCATCAAACTTCGCATACGGGGCTGTCACCCATATCGCCAGACTTTCCAGACTGTTCTGCTCGTTCTCAAGGCTCGGCTGGTCCGCGTTCGCTCGCCACTACTAGCGGAGTATCAATTGATTTCCTTTCCTCCGGGTACTTAGATGTTTCAGTTCCCCGGGTTCGCTCTTTTAACCCTATGGATTCAGGCTAAAAGTACCTGTTCATGCCCGCTGTAAACCGCAAAGCGATTACAACGAACATTCAGGTGGGTTTCCCCATTCGGACATTCCTGGATCAAAGCTTGTTCTCAGCTCCCCAGGACTTTTCGCAGAGTACCACGTC
>NZ_SAUZ01000055.1 GCF_004022215.1 Paenirhodobacter populi | reverse complement strand
CTGCTGGGCCAGCGCCTGTCCGCCCGAGACTTCGACCGTCAGGTCGCGGAGTTCCAAGTCCGAGTTGCCGTCCTGAACGGCTTCACCGCGCTCGGAATCCCCGTAACGGAACCCAAGGCATAAGTCCCTTCGGGGAAAGGCAAGCCTCGGACTTCAGCTGATTTGTGCAACAGAGCAGCGCGGTGAGCTCTGCGGTGTCACCGTCCCGCAGTAACAGCCCGACATATTGCTCGGACAGCTCGATTGCCTGGAGGACCAACGCGTGGTTCTGGAGCACCTTGACCAGCCGGTCGGCTTCGAACGGGGGAAGCTGGTGATGGTCGCCGATCAGCAGCCGGCGTCCGGACAACATCATGGGACCGGCGAGTTCGGGTCCGGTTGCCTTGGCGGCCTCCTCGACAATCACCCAATCGAATTGCACGCGCGTCTCGACCAAGCGCTCGACATTTGAAAAATTGGCGGTGGAGATGACAATATTGGCGGCGTCGAGGATGAGGCTGGAGACAGCATTTAGTGCGACTCGATCATCCCTCTCGACAGCATCCTTCGACCTGGAAAGCCTCTGACCAGCGTTGAGCAATTGGACTACGCGGACGCGCAACGGCCCTGGTGCATCGCGGGCGATCGGGCTTTCCGAGAGGTGGCGCAAGTAGTCGAGTCCGGTAGCGTGGAGATCCTGATCGCTTCGGGGGCGTCGTTCACTCGCGGTGGCGTGGAGCGTCGCCTGCACCTCCGCCTGAAGGTGATCGAGCGCATCATGCCCCTGCGCGGTCAGTAAAATCCGGGTCGGGCGATCCTGGGCGAAGCGACGGCGGGACGATCTCGGTAGCGAGGCGGGTCTTGCCCACGCCCGGCGGACCGACAACGTAATATGAGGGCAGCGTAGACCAGAGTGCGTTGAGCGCCGAACGCTTGGGAAGATCCAGATCCTGAAAATGCTCATCGGCCTGCGCAACCTCATCGAGCGCCTCGCGACTCGAGCGTCGGACGCGACAAGGATCTGCCAGCATCTCGGCAAGATCGACGCGTGCGCTAAGCGCCTTGATGTTCCGGTGATCACCCCTTCGGTGCCAGTATCACGCTCTGTTCGCAGGAAGAACGGGCCGTTTTGTGGCAAGGCCTCATCTATCTCGAAGCAATACCCATGGCGGCCACGATGCTCACGCAATTCGATGAATGTTGCGATAATATCGCCGGCGCGGCTGGCACCTTGCGTCGCCGCCTGTGACATACGCCACTTGGCATCACCGTCGCGATGGTTGTCCTCGAACAGACGTTTGAGCGCATTCTTGGTGTCGACCAAGCCGACCTTCCGCGCGATCTTGTCGCGATCATGATCTGGCCCGGCCCTGACGATAGCATAGTGGCGGCCGTCCCTGCGCTCGATTTCGAGTATCTCCAGCGGGTACACTTCAAGTGACTTGATGATCGCTTCGACGATCTGGATGAGTAGGAGAGCTTGGCGTACCAGATCGCCTTGGCCGTGAGCCATGACTCCTTTCCCAGTCGTGGCAAAGCCCCTCAAGTCAAGCGCTTCGGGACCGAGTCTGGCGCGCAAATCGGTTCCGCTACGTACCGTCGTAGCAACTGTGATCGGCTGGACGAGGTCATGTTCTTCATGCCCCCCAATGCGTAGGGCGTCGCTGCGGGGTTTAATCTGCGAACAAACCGCAACGTCCCAAGCAGCAGTCCCGTCCTGGCGGAGCGGAGCAAGCGTGTAGACCATTTGGTCGCTTACCAACTGGAGACGGCTCTGCCCGGGATCGAACCCGCGCGGGACAAACAGCGCAACGCCGCGGTCGAGATCAGCGCGCACCCAGTCAAGCTGGTCGCGATATTCATCCGCCGGAATCGCTCCATCGGTGACTGTATAAACAGCATCTCCCACCCCGGTGTTTTGCGAAAAGTTTAGAATGAAGCTGCCTGAGCGGGCCGAGCCGGGCCTGCCAACTTCGGCGACAATGTCATCGATTGCCCGGGCGATCGAAATGGCATCGAGCTTGTCGAACAGTGTCGGTGCTACAAGCTGCTTGAGAAGCGCGCGCTCGGCGAGACCGAGGGGAATTGCGGTCTCGGAATTACCCGCGGTCCGGATGTCGCCCGACGCGCGCACGACCGCATCGAGGCATCGCGCTGTCATACGGCCGAGCGCCCTCCAGTCCTCTTCGAATGAGTAGCGCCTGGCGCGGATGGCTTCAGAGCTTTCGCCCGGTCTGGCATGCGCACGCTCGGCTCTGTCGGCGGAGAACCAGAGGCTCCATTCGAAGCCGGTAAGTTGGAAGTCGGGGTCTTCCGCGCCTTCTGTCATCAGTGAAACAGTTGAGAGATTGCCGTGAACCAGCCCTTGGACGTCGACGATACCGAGAGCGTCGACGGTCCGACGGATGTTGCGCCAAAAAAGCGCGCGAGGCCTCGGAGCGCCGAGGTGCGCGATCTGCATAATCGCCTTGGCCTGACGATTGTCTATGTCACCCATGATCAGGAAGAGGCACTGGCGCTGTCCAGCCGGGTCGTGCTGATACAGGCAGGCCGTATCGAACAGATCGACGGCGCTCGGGATATCTATAACCGACCTGTTAGCCGGTTTGCCGCCGAATTCGTTCTGCATCGGGTGGCCTGCAGTTGGAAACGACCCTTGGCACAACGTGACCTTCCGGCCGCATCTGATCGTCCTGGCCGGAAGTGATCCGATCAGCAAATCCCGCAGCGCGCCCCTGTCCACTTCCGGGCGAGCGGAGGCGTGATCGCCGGGGTTGTCGAACAGGAAGCACGCCTCTTCGGTCTGCCGCCATCAAGAGATGTCGCCCGGCTAGGAGGCAACCTGCATCTGCAGCCCCGATGCGTATCAGGGGCGACACCATTGCACTTCGTCCGATGCGTGGTCGTGCCCCCGTTACACGCTCTGCCGCACAGCGCGCAGGCGCCAGCCGGTCCATGCTCCCGCAAGGCAGGCGACGGCAAACACCCAGCCCGACAGGGCGCCGACCATGATCCCCGACAGGATCACCCCGACCGTGCAGCCAAGCGCGACCATCGCCCCCCAGCCCAGCATCACGCCGCCCAGAAACAGGCGCGGCACGTCGCGCACGGCGGGAAAGGCGGGCTTCCAGTCGCCCGCCGCATGGGCCGCTGCCGCTGCGCCCAGCACCAGCCCGACGACGAATACGCCATTGCGCGACAGCAGAGCTTCCTTGACCACGGTGGCGCAGCCCCTCAGCCCGTCCAACCCCAGAAGTGTATCCGGCAACAGGCCCAGATCCACCGCCGCCGTGCGCGAGAGGGAACCGAGCTCGGCCGTCACCCCAAGCGGCCCTATCCGGAACCACGCCAGCGTCGCGATGAACCCGATCAGCACGCCACCCAGAACACCGGGCCAGCGCCCGGCGGGGGTGGAGGCCCCTGCCCCGCGCTGACGCAGGATCAGCCAGAGCGCGCCGATCAGGGCCAACGTCAGAGCCAGCGCCCCGTCATGGCCGAGAAAGGCGGGAAGCCAGATCACCCGGGCGGAAATCACATCGTTCAGCCACAGCCAGTTCCACGACAGGAAGCCCAGAACGAACCCCACCGCCGCTCCGGCCAGCGCGATGACGGAACCATAGGCCCCTTCTCCCAGCCGGTAGAAATGCGCCGAGATGCACGATCCGCTGACCGCCATGCCCAGACCGAAAACAAAGGCGCCCGCCGCCAGCGTCAAAGACACCGGGCCGATATGGGCATCGGGTGGAAGGCGCCCGGTGGAGGGATCGGGCAACCACGCGCCCGCGATCACCCAATGGCCGACCGCACCCGCCGCCAACGCCGCCAGAATCGCGATCAGTCCCGAAGGGTTGCGGTCGCGGAACCAGTCCGCCGCATTGCACCAGAAACAGAAGCGCGACCGTTGCAGCACGATCCCGAACGCCGCGCCAAGCGCCAGCGCCACCGGCAGAGGCCGTCCCAAGGGGTCGCGCGCAGGCAAGGCCAGAAACAGCACGATCAGCGCCCCCAGAAAGACCGCCGCAGGAAGGATGCGATTGAATGTCATGAAGTCTCCGACATGAAGAGGGCGCGGCGAATGCCGCGCCCCAAGGGCAGGCCGACAGGGACGGCTTATTGTCCGGTCCAGACCGTGCCCGCAAGATTGGTGACGGGAACACCCACGGCATTGCCGTATTCCGTCCACGATCCGTCATAGTTGCGCACATCGTAGCCCAGGATCTTCTTCAGCGCATACCACGTGTGCGAGGACCGCTCACCGATCCGGCAATAGGTGATGACGGGTTTGGAACCATCCACCCCGGCCTCGGCATAGAGAGCCTTCAGTTCCTCGGGCGATCTGAAGCGGCCGTCTTCCTGCACCGCCTTGCCCCATGGCACGTTCACCGCACCCGAGACATGGCCTGCGCGGATGGCGGTTTCCTTGAAGCCCTCGGGGGCGATCACCTTCCCGCTGAATTCATCCGGGGACCGGATGTCGACGATCACGTGATCGCCTGCGTCCACCGCCGCGACGACATCGGGCAGCAGCGCGCGCAGATCGGTGTTCGCCTCCTTCAGAGCGATATTGCCTGCTGCCAGCGCGGCGGGCGACGTCGCCAGCGGGCGGCCCTCGGCCTCCCACAGTTTGCGGCCGCCATCGAGCAGCGCGACATTTTCGACCCCATAGACATCCAGCACCCATGCGCCCCAGGCGGCGAACCAGTTGTTGGTGTCACCATACAGGATGACGGTCGAATCCTGGTTCACGCCCGCGTTGCGCAGCAGGCCTTCGAGTTGCTCCTTGCTGGCGATGTCACGCCGGACCGGATCGACCAGATCCGTGTGCCAGACGACATTCGTCGCGCCCGGGATATGGCCGCGCTCATAGACACCGGGGTTGACGCTGACCTCGATCAGCCGGACCTCGGGGTTCTGCAGGTTGGATTCCAGCCACTCGGTCGTGACCAGAGGGCCAATGTCATTCGCATTGGCAACGGTGGCGCCAAGGGCCAGAGCCCCGGCAAGAAGGGAACGGAAAAACGGTTCCATGGCGTCTCCTGAAAGCGGCGCCGAAGGGGCCGGAAAAGGTGTTTGCGACAATCGTTTCTGCCGGGCCGGAAACCGACCACGAAACCATGTTAGACGACATCCCGATGCGGGCAATGAAACGGGTCTGGCGTTGTTTCGCGGGAATGAACCGGAATCTTCCCGCTGGCCCCGATACGGGAACAGGGTTTCACCAAATCGCCTGTGAACCGGCAGAATCACACGCGCAAAGCGCGGTGAGATGTCGGGGGATCGGCCATGAGGTCCATGGATCAAGTCCGGTGCCTCCGGCACGGCCGGTTCCCCGGACTTTTCGCAGTTCAGCCGCCCCGCAGCTTGATAAGCAGGCTCGCTCCTCTCGGGCGCGGATGAGTCGTAGGGTGGCATGCCTAAGACCACGGCGCCCTCGTATCCCGGAATGAGGATTCCTTGCGAGGCCGCCGTTAAAGGAAAGCGATCTGATAACGATCGAGGATCCCGAATGCAGCCACGGGAGGGTGTTCAGGCTGGACGACAACCCTGCCTGACTGTTCCAATCGGACAACGCCGGGACACGACCGCCCAGAACTCTGGCTGGCCGATGGCCCGATCAATGCCCGAACGGTGTGTCAGCGCTCGTCCGTCATGCGAACGGCCGGCCGGTCCACGCAGCGCGCGACCCAGCTCCGCACCGCGAGCGTCGAGGGAAGCGCATCCCCGAACCAGGCGAAGGGCGCCGCGCAGAGCAGATCCGCGGCACTGTAGTCCTGCCCCAGAAGATAGGGTTGCCGCAGCAGAACCTCGTCCAGTCGGGCAAGGGCCGTGTCGTAATCGCGCAGCGAAGCCTCGACCGCCGGATGTTTCACCCCGGCCCAGTTGAGGATCACGACAGGCTCGAACACGCCCTGATACCAGGCCAGCCAGGACAGGTAGCGCCCGCGTTCCGGATGCCCGATGGCACGGCCCAGCCCGGATTGCGGAAAGTGGTCGGTCAGATAGAGGATGATCGCCGCCCGTTCGCGGATCGTGTCTTCGCCATCGGTCAGATAGGGGACCTTGCCTTCGGGATGCGGGTTGGCCGGATCTCGTGCGCCGGATCCGTCCTGACGCGGGATCGTTACCTCGACCGTCTTGATCTGATCCGCGATGCCCAGTTCCAGGATCAGCTGCTTGACGCTGGTCGATCGGCTGTTGGGGGCATGGTAGAAGGTCAGCATGATTTGACTCCGTTGCTGTTTGCCGCCACATCCCTAGTCCAGCCCTGCTGACAGAAGGTGACAGGATGGCCCGCACCGACCGGTTGATGCGTCTGATGGATGTGCTGCGTCGTCTGCCCCCGCCGGTCACGGCCGGACGGCTGGCGTCCGAGACCGGCGTCTCGCAGCGCCAGCTTTACCGCGACATCGCCACGTTGCGGGCCGGGGGCGCGCTGATCGACGGCGAGGCGGGCGTCGGCTATGTGCTGACCGAGGATCCCGCCCTGCCGCCGCAGAGCTTTTCCCGGCTGGAGATCGAGGCGCTGTTGCTGGCGGTGCAGTCGCTGGACCGGATCGGCGATGCCGAGATGACCATGGCCGCGCGGGAGGCCATGGCGCGGATCATCGCCACCCTTCCCGGCGATCAGCCGCGTCAGGCGCTGCATGCGGTCATGCGCAGCTTTTCCGTCGGACCTGACCGCGATCCGCCCATCATCGACCTTGCCGTCCTGCGCCACGCCTGTTGGGATGAAACTGCGGTGAGGATCCTCTACACCGACCTGAAGGACAACATGTCCGAGCGGGTGATCTGGCCGCTTGGCCTGTCCTACGGGGATCGTAACCTGATGCTGCTGGCGCATTGCCGGCTGCGGATGGATTACCGGGTCTTCCATGTCAACCGGATCTCTGTGCTGGAACCCATGCAGGAAAGCTTCCGCCCGCAGAGGGTGCCGTTGATGCGCGCCTATGTGCAGGGCAGGGCGGAGATGGCGTCCCGCCGGGGCGCATCGTCAGGGCCTTGACGACATCGGCGCGGGCAGAGGGTGAAGCGCGGAAGACGGTGATCGGAATGATCCGTCAGCTTCGGGTAAAGCTGACGGAGACGGATACACGCCGGGCGGAACGGGCAACGGCTCTGCATGCGCTGCCTGAGATCAATCCCCATAGTCCATCTGCCCGAGATCCGTCAGCAGATCCGGACCGGAGGGCTGCCAGCCGAGACGCTCGCGGGTCACCGTGCTGGATGCCGGCATGTCCATCTGTGCGAACATCGCGAACCAGCCGAAATGCCGCCCGGATTCCTCTTTGGTAAGCGAGACCGTGGGAACACCCAGCCCGGCCGCAACCGCCCCGGCAATGTCACCCCCTGTTCGGCGACGGCATGATAGCGCAGACCGGATGCACCGCGATCCAGAACCAGCGCGAAGAGCCGCGCCACATCGGAGACATGGGCCGCCGCCCACCGGTTCGCCCCCGCGCCGATACAGGCCGCAACGCCCTTCTCCCGCGCGATGGTGAACCAACTCGAATCGCTTGCGCGCCGCTGGGGATTGCTCTTTCCCAAGCGATCCCAATACGGTGGCTGATCGTCGCCGCGCGTACATCCAAACGCCTTCATGCTGTTGCCCGTGGCGCATATAATCGACGCGAGCGGACGGCTTTGTTGCGCTATTCGGGATGAGGTCGGATTTGTCTCTTTCCCGGCTATGGTCAGCGCCTGCGGACGGTCTCGGGCGTGCCGAGTGATGTGAAGCGGTTCATGACTGAGCAGGTGAACGGTTGCCCATCGAGGCGCCATCGGTTCAAGCCCGATGGGCGACGGTTCGAGAGAACCTGCGGAGGATGCGGATCTGGACCTCTGCATCCTGCCTGTCGAAGTCTCTGGCCATGATGCGCTCGCCGAGCAGCTTGACGCATCGCATCTTGGCTTCGACCAGGCTTCGTCGGTGGTATCCGGACCATTTCTTCCAGTTGGCCCGGCCGAACCGCCTTCAGGCACGTAGCGCTTCGTTTCGCGCCTGCAGGCCGGGATCGTGGCCCTTCCAGCCCCTGGCATTTCGTCGCGGAGGTAGTGAGGGTCCGCCCGCCATTGGTGTCCGAGGGCGGGCCCGAACGGCATCGGCGCCTCGGGCCGCGATGGCGGCATGGCAGCCCTTGGTGTCGTAGAACCCATCGGCGGTGACACTGCCGATCCGCTCTTCAGCCGGGATCTGCGCCAGCAAGTCGGGCAGAACGGGCGCATCGCCGATGCGGTTACCGGTCATCTCCACCG
>NZ_SAUZ01000054.1 GCF_004022215.1 Paenirhodobacter populi | reverse complement strand
CAGGCCGATCTTGACGCCTGGCTCGTCCACCACAACACCGAACGACCCCATCTCGGATATCGCAACATGGGGCGCAGACCCATCGAAACTATCATGTCATTCGTTAGCCAAGAAGGTTAAGAAGACATGCCGGCCGCGATCACCTCATCTCTGACACCCCGAAGGAAGCCACTAAGCTGGAGGATGTCGACAAGTCTCTGGCGGAGTTGTTCGAGGCGATTCAGGACGACCTCGCCGAGAAGGCACAGCATATCGCAGAGCCTTGGGCGCCGACCCCCCTGCGCAAAGCTCTGACGGCAGTGCGCCTTGCCACCGCCTTTGGCACTGTGGAGGCACTGCGCGCCGCGAAGCGCAGTGGCGCGATGACCTTCCTCACCGATATTCCGGTTGAAGATCTGAACCTGATCAGTGAGGTGATCCGCCACTGCTTCCCGACCGGCGGCCGGGCCTTGACCGTTCCGGGGGTGAGCGATGGCGCCGTCAGCAAATCCGCCGAAGTGAAGTTCCTGCGCAATCTCGACGAGATCATGGATGCGATCACCCCGGTGATCGCGCTCTTGCCGGTGGGACTCCGCTTGCCGGTTCATCTGCAACATGCAGATATCCCGGCGTTCCGCCTGCCCCCGATCAGCGCCGATATCCTGATCGCGCATCTGCACGCCGGGCAGCTCTCGGAGTTGCTGACCGACGAACCGGCGCTGCGCCGGGCCCTGCCCGACGACGCACTGCTGGCGCGCCTTGACTCGAGCCAGGCCCTTGCCGCGCTGCGCGCGCCCGATCTGCATACCGTGGTCAAGCGCCTGCTGGCGATCACCACGCCCGCCGCGGCAGATGGCCCGCGTCTGGAAGAGATGACCGGCTCCGGGCCTGCGCTCACCGCCGCACGACGGCTGGTCGATGACCTTTTGGCCTGGAAGAAAGGTCAGATCAGCTGGCAGGAGCTCAGCCGGTCTGCATTGTTTTTCGGGCCGTCGGGCACCGGCAAGACCTAGCTGGCCCGCGCCATGGGCAACAGCGCCGGTATCGCCTGCGTCACCGGCAGCTTCGCGGAATGGCAGTCTGCCGGCCATCTCGGCGAGATGCGTAAGACTTTTGCCGAGGCGCGCCGACTGGCCCCGTGCATCCTGTTCATCGACGAGATCGATGCGGTGGGCTCGCGCGCGGACAGCGACCGGCACGGCAGCAACTACCGGACGCAGGTGATCAACGGCTTCCTTGGCGAGGTGAACAGCATCGCGCTGCGGGAGGGCGTTATCCTCATCGGCGCCTGCAATCACCCCGAACGCATGGACCCGGCGATGCTGCGTGCCGGGCGCTTCGACCTCAAGATCGAGGTGCCCCTGCCGGATGCGGGTGCCATCCTCGGCTTGCTGCGCCGGCAGTTGCGCGAAGACATCGCGGACGCCGAGCTTAAGGCGCTGTCGCACCGGGCCGTCGGTCGTAGCCCTGCCGACATTGATGCCGCGATCCGTGCCGCCAGGTCCGACGCGCGACATGCGCGGAAGAGGCTGACGGCTGCGACGCTCTGCGACCATCTCAATATCGGGAGTGACGCCGAGAACATGGACCGCCTGTGGCAGATCGCCCTGCACGAAGCCGGTCATGCCGTTGCGGGCGCCGCCCTGCAACTCGGCCAGATCACGAGGATGATGATCTCGGATGAGGGCGGGCAGATCACCCAGCTGCCGCGCCAGACGGAGAGCCTTCTGGCCGACATCGAGGCCGAGATCACCTACTGCCCTGCAGGCCGCGCCGCCGAACGGGCAGTTCTCGGCGAGATCTCGGCTGGCGCCGGTGGCCCCGCACAATCGGATCTGGCGAAGGCCACCCAATGGACGCTAGATATCGAAGCGGTCTATGGCCTCGGATGCAAGGGGCCGGTGTGGCATGGCGGGGACAAGGAAGCTCTGCTGCGCGATCCCGTCGTCGAAGCCCGGGTCCGCTAGCGCATCGAACGCGCGGACCGCCGCGCGGGTGAGATACTGGCCGATCATCGGACTGTGCTGGAGGCCTTGGCACGGGATCTGATGCGGAAGCGCTCCCTCGGAAGCGACGTCATCTATCGGCACCTCTGCGGTATCCCGTCTCTTGAAGAGACCGATGCGCCGCACGCGAAGCACCCCGTTGACGCACCCGCGACCGGATAACGGCAGGTCCCAAGACAATGCGCCCACCGCGTTCCCCGGCTACCGCGCCCTCACACCGCACTCGGTGAACCGAAAGAGGTCGACAGCGGGAATGCGGCCACCTGCTCCTACGCGGTCTGATCAACGCCGACTGCCCCGCACAGCTTTTCACTTGAGGAGGGTATCGCCATGACACTGACGTTCGACGATTCCCATTATGATGCCCTGATCCTCTGGGCTTTCGATCCGCCACCAGTCGGTCGGCCCGGCCCCCTGGTCACGACGGCGCGTATCATCGCCCCCGACCAGCCGCCGGAGGTTCTGGTTGACGGCCGGCCCTGCCCGGTGATCGGAACCACCCGTTCCGGCTGGCTCTCGACGGCAGGCCTTGGCTGGTGCTGTTTTTGTGGTGACCGCGATACCCTTGCCACGATCGGCAAGGCCTGCACCCCGGTGCGATCGCAGCTGATGGCTGACCGCAAGAGGTTCAATGCCGCCTTGCACCGCTACGCGAGCCAGCCCGAGACCGGATTTTGCGCCGGCCTGCCGGTGTTCAATCTCGGCGGCGGTCGCGAGGCCATCCGGCCCGAAGATATCGAGGTTCCGGAAGTGAAGGACGCCTTCCAAGGGTTTCTCGACGACCTCGGTCCAGATCTCGAGGGCCGACTGGTCGGCGATCTCCGCGTCACCGCGATGCCCGATGGCTACGCCGACAGCACTCTCTGGTGGTGGTTCGCCCGCGAGTGGAAGGGCAAAGGACGCTGACCCGCACCAGTCCAGTTTTCCATGACAAGGATATCGCCATGATCAAAAAGATTACCGATGCCCATTACGACGCCCTGATGAACTGGGCTTTTGAGCCGCCTCCCCTTGGTGTGCCCGGCAACCAAGCAGCGGCGGTGCGGATTGGTCCGCCCGGATCATTCCCGCAAGTTTTCATCGGCGACGACTTGGTTGATGTGGTCGGTATGTTGTCTTCGGACTGGCTGTCGACGACCGGTGGCTGGTGCCGTTTTTCCGGTGACAGACATGCTGGCTTGCTGATCGCGAATGCCTGCATCCCGATGCAATCGCTCATGACCGCGGATCACGAGCCGTTTGTAGCGGCAATCAAACCACCGCAGGCGAGGAGATGACACCGAGATTGGCGGGATCCGGGTGATTACGCTCCTGAATGGTCAACGGGTCATTCGGATGTCCGACATCGCTGTCCCGGAGATGCGGGCAAAGATCAACGCTGCGATGGATCGCGGCGGGCTGGCATTCGGCAGGACCCTGGATGACGAACCCCGAGTCAGCCAGGCACCGGTCGGCTTTCTCGACGCAGAACTCTGGTGGTGGTGTCGTAGTGCCTCGAGGTGAGCATGCCGCCCGATGTCATCCTGAGGAACCTCTCTGGCTATCGGTTTTCACAGTCTCAGAATGCGGCCATCATTTCGAAGAGAATAAGGATTTCACCACGCGTAATCGACCATCAAATCAGATAAAATTGGCCATCACCTCGAAGGAACTTGAACGTCATAGCTTCAAACTTGGCTATCGTATCTTGCGCCGGATTTCCGGCGCGTTTTCTTCACTCTTTTCTTTTTCACCTCAGCCGGTGCGGGTTTTTCATTTCTTTTTCCTGACAGGAAGATGAGTTGTTTTATTTTTTCGTTTCTTTTGCAGCCGTGTAAAATCCGTATTCTTGGCCATTTCTGTTTTCCGTTTTGCCGATTCCGCCCGAACAACACCACCCAGCCTCATTCGCGGATCAAATAAATCGATATAGTTTTTCCAATGCCATGAAGGAGGCGAGGTTATCCACAGAATAGCGCTTTGACCTGCCAATCCCGCCTGCATTTCCCAAATCAGCGAGCAATCCATGCCTTATATAGATCTGAGCAGCGCTGGACCTGATCCGGCAATCATTCAAATCGATATGAACCCACGGCCGCCGTTGCGGCGCCGCGGGGCGGGAGCACTCGGCCGATGGCGCGAGCGAGGAAGCATATTGCCGGGAAGCGGCGTCAGAGCGGGGCGACCAGCCCTGCTGCTGATGCGCCTCCGGTTGATCTGCCCTCACCCGCCCTGCAGCCGATGCTTGCGCTGCGCGATCTGCCGGACCAGCATCGTGAACAGATTCTGGCGCTCGTGCGGGCGCTGGCCCGTGATGCCGCCCGCGAAGACCATGCAACCGAGCGTGGCGGTGACGACCCCTGACCTGAACGATCCTTGATACCGGAGTTACGCCCATGGCTTTGCGCGTTGCGATCTACGCCCGTTACTCGACGGATATGCAGAACCCGACCTCCTGCGAGGACCAGATCCGGCAATGCCGGGAATATGCGGAGCGCATGGGCTGGAGCGTGAGCGCCGTCTATGAGGACAGCGCGATCTCCGGCTCGCATGTAATCCTGCGGCCTGGGGTGCAGCGGATGATCCAGGGCGGCCGCGCCCGGAAGTTCGACATCGTGCTGGCGGAAGGCATGGAACGGATTTCCCGGGGACAGGCCGATATCGCCAGCATCTACGACAACATGACCTTCGCGGGCGTGAAGATAATCACGCTGCAGGAAGGCGAGATCACCCAGATGCTCATCGGCTTCAAGGGCACGATGAACGCGGCGACACTTGCCGATCTCTCGACCAAGACCCACCGAGGCCTGCGCGGCCGGATCGAGGCCGGCAAGTCCGGTGGCGGCAACGCCTATGGCTACAGGGTGCTGCGCAGCCTTACCGAAGACGGCGAACTCAAACGGCGACCGCGAGATCCTCCCGGAAGAAGCCGCCGTCGTGCAGCGGATCTTCCACGCCTATCTCGACGGGGAATCGCCAAACAAGATCGCCGACATGCTGAACCGGGAAGGCGTCTCCGGCCCGCACGGTGGCAAATGGGACAAATCCACCATTCACGGCAATCCGAAGCGCGGCACCGGCATCCTGAACAACGAACTCTACATCGGCCAGATGGTCTGGAACCGGCAGAAGTTCGTCAAGGATCCCCAGACCGGCAAACGCTAGGCCCGGCTCAACCCGCCCGCGGAATGGATCACCCATGAGGTCCCCGAACTGCGCATCATCGACTAGGATCTCTGGGACAAGGTGAAGGCCCGCCAGGAAGGCCGCAAGATTGAACAAACCGAACGCGAGGCCTGGGAACGGCGTGAGCCACGCTTCCTGCTGACCGGCCTCGTCAAATGCGGCTGCTGCGGTGGCGGCTTCTCCACGATCGGCAAGGATCGCTTCGGCTGCGGCAATTCGCGCAACAAGGGCACCTCGGTCTGCCCCAACCGCACCGGCATCACCCGCCAAGATCTGGAGGGCCGGATCCTGACCATCCTTTCCGAGCGGCTGATGGATCCCGAACTCGTCAAGGTCTTCGCCGCCGAATACATCGCCGAGCGCAACCGCCTGGCCGCCACCCACACCGATGATCGGGCGGTCAAGGAGAAGGAACTGGTCAAGGTCATCAAGGAACAGGACACGCTGGTGAACGCTCTCACCGCCGGTCTGCCGCCCGAGCGGATCAAGGCGAAGATGGAACAGCTGGATATCCGCCAGAAGCAACTGCAGAAGGACCTCGCCTCCACCCCTGCCACGGGATCAACGATCCGCATCCATGCGAAGATGGCCGACACTTACCACGAACGGATCCGCAGCCTGATCGCGGGCCTGACGGAACCCTTCCGCAAGTCCGGGGCACGGGAAGCGATCCGGAGCCTGATCGGGAAGATCATGGCGACGCCGGTGCCGACCAAGGGCAAGCGGATGAGCCTCGATCTGACGCTGCACGGCGATCTTGCGGGGATTCTGGCGCTGAGCCTGAATGCGGATCGGTTGAGTGGACATCAAAAAACCTCCTGCGAACAGGAGGTTGATCAAAGTGTAGGATTTCTGGTTGCGGGGGCGTGCCTTGCGAGCTGTTTCGCAATGTCCAAGGCAATAGTCCCACCCTGCCCCGCAGTAGCAGTCTGAGGTCTTGCGGGCAACGCACACTCAACTGCGCGCCTTGCCCCGGCGGACCCAATCCGCGCCGCCATAACTCACGGCGTATATAAGGACCTCACGCAGATCATCGTCGACTGCGAACACAACGGTCCCCTTCCGCCCCGCAGGGATCGCCCGAAGTCCTGATGAAATCTCGTCGCGCCTGCTTCCCTTATTTGGGGTCCGCGCGAGGCTGCGGATCGTCGCTTCGATCTCATCCAGCTTAGCTGCAACGCTGGTTGCTCCGGCATAGTCAAAGATCCATTCGGCAATCCAATCGAGGTCGTCAGCTACCGAAGGATGGAAACGGATGCGATAGATCACCGATCACCAGAGGCCAGCCGAGCGCGGGCCCGGGCAAACGCCTCGTCCCCCTCGACGAATGCTTCTCGCGGTGTCTGCAATCTGCTCCGGATCTCGTCGGCGAAGACGCCCAGCGCGATCTCGCGCTCCTCCTCGTCTTGGATCATCTGCTCCAGAGCTGCCGCGACCAGCGCAGATTGTGACGCGAAGACGCCTGCACCGACCTTCTCGGTCAGAAAGCGGTGGTGACGGTCGGTGAAGCTCAAGGTGGTTTTGACTGTCATGAAAGCTCCCAAAGTATGACCATATCATACCGTATTGGCCTTGCCGCGCAATCGCCCTACAGCGGTAATATGGCACAGCCATGATCTGCGGCTATCCACTGCGATTGTTCCAACGTGTCATCACCGTCAGCCTTGAAACGATAAGGATCTCGAAGGCCCTCCCGCCGCTGGGGGACATGTCGTAATAAAACAAACCGTTACAGACCGCATAGGCAACGGAATCTCGCTCGGCTGCCGAAGGATCTTGCTTCATCAGAAGCATCGGTCGGCACCAAGCACTTGCGCACCTACTTGGCTGGCAGAAAGAAAACTTACCAGATCGAAAGCCAGGACCAAATTGCGGGCTCACTAAGGGTATTGCCATGAGCCATCAGGCTCGGGCACGCTGATCGTTAGACTGTCGCGCGCCAAAAGCGCATGCATCGCGCTGCTAGGTTGAAGGAGATATTGGACGGAATGGCGGCGGATCAAAACTTGAGGAACCATCTCTCCGCTGCGCTACCCGCCTTGGCGGGGGCGGGGATCATCACAGCCGCGGCCGCGGCCCTTCCATCGCTGGTGACATTTGCCACGGTGATCCGTGCTGAGATCGGCGGCGCTACGCTGCATCTACCGCCAGACTGCGGCTCGACACGTGCCGCGGCGCTGGTGGCGGCGTTGAGGGAGCGCTGTGGTCTTCCCGGATCAGGCAGCGCGGATCGTGATCGCGACCAAGCCCGCCGACTTCCGCAAGGGGCATGATGGTCTGGCGGCGATTGCGCAGGGCGAGCTGGGCTTTGCCCCAAGGGGGGGGCGTCATGGTGATATTCCGCATGCGCCGCGGCGACAGGATCAAGATCCTGCTCTGGGAGGCGGGCGACCGCGAGGGCTACATCCCTAAATGCTATGGTCGTCATGGCGACCACCCTGTTGTTGATGTCTCCGGATATGCCGGCGTCGAGAAAATCCCGTTCTGTTTGATTAGGGAGTGCTGCTGAGTTTTTCGATGTATTTGTGCGTTTCTTATTGATTTAATGGCGAATAGTCAGTGTGACGACCACGCTCGTCCACCCGCGTTTCTTATGCCGAACATGAGGTGTCGTTATGGCCCGTCGTCGCAACAGCACAGGCTTTTTCGGAACGCTGTTTGCATCGCTAACCGGCGGAACGTCGATCCGCAGAACAACGACCTGGACGGGGAAGCCCAAGACGATCGTTACGAACCACGCCACCGGCAAGACCAAAACCTACACCGGCAAGCAAGGCCTCTTCGGGAACAAAACCACGACGAAGACCACAAAGAATGGCAGGACGGTCGAGACTGGACAGATGCACAAGGGGTTCTTCGGAGGAACGTATGAGACCGCCAAGCGGTGGGACGGCTCAACTGTTCATCGAAGCTATAAGAGCGGGTTTTTCCGAGACTACACCGTGACCGATGTGCGGGGCAATTGTCACCCGTGCAACGGCACCGGCGAGTTCATCAGATCGTGCAGAGCCTGTTCCGGTGAGGGACAGATAGTTCACCCCGGAACTCCCTGCAAAAACTGTTCAGAGACTGGAGTGCTCACGGACGGACGGACGTGCCCAGGATGCGGCGGGGACGGATACTGGGTGAAGGCCTTCTGTGGGGCTTGCGGCAGCTGCGGTGGCACAGGCGAACATCGCGAGTCATGCCGTAAATGCGGTGGTAGCGGCAAATTTCATAAGCATTCCAGATCGTAAGATCTACGCTTCACCGGCTCTGATGATGTGACCGCCCTCCGACGGCATCTGTGTGCCAAGGTGGGCCTGCAAGGATCCACATAGGAGAGCGGTCATGTCGGAGATTACCACTGTCGGGCTCGATCTGGCGAAGAATGTGTTC
>NZ_SAUZ01000053.1 GCF_004022215.1 Paenirhodobacter populi | reverse complement strand
GGGAAAGAAAGGGCGAAGGCGCGCCATCTGATCTTAGAAAGCCAGTAAAGGTTGCTCATAAATCAGGTCTCCTCGGGAGAGCCTGAATCATGAAGCGTGACTGAAATCAATGGGTCTGGAGCCTAGCCACGCCATCTGCGCGTCCGCCAGTCAGAACAGGTTGCTCATCGGTCAGTCTTCTTGCACAACCTGAATCGCGACCAAACCATAAGATCAATAAGCCCTGAGCCTAGGATCCAATGGCGTAACTGGCGGTAGACTGACGACCACTTGCCGAACTGCATGGATGAAGGTCTCGAAGAAGGTCGTTCATCGTCCGAAATAAGGTTGCGCGCCAAAGCCTCTCCCATGTTGAGATGACCTTGAATCATAGGCCGCCCATCAGGGGAATCCCTTTTGTCAACACGGGCTAGCCTTGCAATTCGGCGGTATCGTCAAGGATAGGATAGTTTTTACCCCGGGGCAGGGCGTAATGCCACCATTCCATCGGATTTTCGGCGAAGCCGGCTTCGACCATGACACGGCGCAAAATTGTGCGGTTTATGGTGGCCTCGGCGCTGATATCACCGCGGTCATGGTGCGATTGCGGTACCGCCGCATCGAAAGCGGTGCCCATATCAAGCCATTCGCTCCCCCGCGCCAATGTAATATCGACAGCAATCCCTCGCGAGTGGTCAGAGCCAACTGCGGGATCGGCCACAAATTCGGGATCGGGGCGTACGGCCCATAGCGCCTTCTGCACCGAAACCGGCCGATAGGCATCAAGGATTACCGGCGTCAGCCCTTGCGCGACAAAGGCGTCGGCGGCACGCGATATGGCGCGGGCGGCATCGGGGTGCAGGAAGGCCCGGGTTTCCCGGTAAAGAACGCGGCCGGTGAAATTCTCGGTCGTGGCATAGGCAAGCGCTATCCGCAGCGCGGGATGTGTCAGTGCGACCAGCGGCAAGGTGCCGTGGCCAAAGGGGGCAGCGTTCATTGTCATGCCTCCGCAGGCAGGTCTTTGTGGCAGCGCAGCTTGTGGTTTCCCTCAAGCAAACGCAGTGGTTGTGGTTTTTCGCAGCCCGCACCGGCAAAGCGGCAGCGACTGCGGAAAAAGCATCCGGCAGGCAGGACCCTGTTTGAAGGGAGCTCGGTTTCGTCGAGCTGGCCGGTGCTGCGGCCACGGCCGATTTTCGGCACAGCATCCAGCAACAGGCGGGTATAGGGATGCGCGGGCGTGGCGAAGACTTTGGCCGAGGGCCCCTGTTCGACGATCTGGCCCAGATACATCACCGCCACCTCGTCGCAGAAATGCCGGATCACCGACACATTATGCGAGATGAACACGTAGGCCAGCCTGTGCTCACGCTGAAGATCGCGCAGAAGGTTCAAGATCTGCGCCTGCACCGAGACATCGAGCGCCGAGGTCGGTTCATCGAGGATGATGATCTCGGGCGCACTGGACAGTGCCCGGGCGATGGCGATGCGCTGGCGCTGTCCACCCGAAAATTCGTGCGGATAGCGGTCGATATGCTCGGGCCGCAGGCCCACCTTGACCAAAAGCGCGGTCGCCTCGCGACGCAGGTCTTCGCGCGTGCGGGTTTGCTTGAGAAAGACCGGCTCCATCACGATGCGCCAGATCGGCATGCGCGGGTCAAGCGAGGAATTCGGATCCTGAAGCACGATCGAGATACGTTCGGCACCCGATACGCCTGCGATTGCGCCCGTGCTTGGCGCAAGCAGCCCCGTCATCACCTGCGCAAGGGTGGATTTCCCACAGCCGGATTCGCCCAATATGCCCAGCGTTCTGTCTCGCGCGATGCGCAGGCTGACCCCGTTGAGCGCATGTGCCCAGCTTTTCACGCGGCCGCGCCAATCCCGCCCGACGGGAAATTCGACGCCGATATCGGTCAGTTCGATTGCGATGCTCATGCCTGGGCCTCCTCTTCGATCCAGCAGGCATAGCTTTGTCCGCCGGCGTCCTGCCGCATCGGCGGAGGCGTGGTGCGGCACAGCCCTTGCGCATAGGCGCAGCGGTCGGCAAAGCGGCAGCCCGGTATATCTTCGCGCAGGTCCGGCAGCGTGCCCGGTATCGAGGCCAAAGCCTCCCCCGGGGCCACCTGATCCGGACCCGCCGCCAAAAGCGCATGCGTATAGGGATGACAAGGTTTGGTCAGCACGCTTGCGGTCGGCCCCGTTTCGACGACCTTGCCCGCATACATCACATAGACCCGATCCGTGTATTCCGATACGACCCCCAGATCATGGGTGATCAGCATGACCGCCGCCCCCACATCGCGGGCACGGTTCTGCAGTAGCGTCAACACCTGCCGCTGAACCGTCACGTCAAGCGCGGTGGTCGGTTCATCCGCGATGACGATCTTCGGGTCATTGGCAAAAGCCAGTGCAATCACGATGCGCTGGCGCATACCCCCCGAAAGCTCGAAGGAATAGCGGTTCATCACCGCCTCGGCATCGGCGATGCGCATGCTCTTCAACAATTTGACCGCATGGGCCTGTGCTTCTTTTTTGCCGATCTTGCGATGGGCGCGGATTACTTCGGTCATCAATGTGCCGATGCGGCGAGTCGGATTCAGGGCCGTGAGCGGTTCCTGAAAGATCATCGCTGCACCCGAGCCACGGATATGGCGCAATTCAGTCTCGGTCGCGGCCAGCATGTCGTGGCCAAGCAGTGAAAGCGCACCGGAGGTGACCTTATAGGCCGCCTCGGGCAAAAGCCGCATCGTGGCCATCGCGGTGACAGATTTGCCGCAACCCGATTCCCCCACGATGCCGACGATTTCGCCGGCATTGATTTCGATCGTCACGTCTTCGAGCGCATGGAGCGCCCCTTGCCAGACAGGGAATTCGAGGCTGAGGCCACGGATCGACAGAACGGGAGTGGTCGACATCGGGCCCGCGGTTGCGGGTCGGTTCTGCGCTGAAGGTTGCAACTTCATGAGCGGCCTTTCTGGCGCGGGTCCGTCAGGTCGCGGATGCCGTCGCCCAGCAGATTGAAAGCGATCGATGTGAACAGGATGGCAACGCCCGGAAAGGCCGAATACCACCATTGATTGAGGATGTAGCCGCGACCGGCCGAAACCATGGCCCCCCATTCGGCAGCGGGCGGTTGTGCCCCAAGGCCGATGAAGGACAGCCCCGCAACCATCAGGATCACCGCGCCGATATCAAGCGTCGCCTGAACAAGGATGGGAGACATGATATTGGGCACGACATGCAGACCCAAAAGCTGCCCCGATCTGGCACCGAAGACGCGGCTTGCCATTATATAGCCTGCCTCACGCACAACGAGAGTCTGGCCTCGGGCAAGACGCACATAGGTTGGTATGCGCACCAGCGTGATGGCCACCATCGCATTCCACAGGCTTGGCCCGAGAGCCGCTGCGAGTGCCATTGTCAGTACCAGAGACGGCACCGCCAGAACGATATCCATCAACCGCATGATAAGGGTATCAACCTTGCCGCCGAAGATCCCCGAAAGACCCCCGATCAGCGTGCCGATGGTGGCCGAAACCGCCACAACGAAAAGCGCCACGCCAATGGAGATCCGACCGCCATGCATCACGCGGCTGAAGATATCGCGGCCGACTTCGTCGGTGCCGAACGGGTGCTGCCATGAGGGGGTAGACAGGCGAGCGCGCAGATTGATGGCATTCGGATCTGTCCCGAGGAAGAACGGCAAAAGCCCTACCAAGATGACCACCACCACCAGCATCACAAGCCCGGTGACGGTAACCGGACTTTGGCGCACACGCGCCCATGTGCGACCGAAAGCCGGGTTTTTGAAGACCGTGAGATATTGTGACATGGCGGCCATCATCCGACCTCCTTGATCCGGGGATCAAGCGCGATATAAGCCAGATCGACTGCCAGATTGACCAGAACATAGGCCATGGAGACGATAACGGTGAAGCCCATCACCGCCGGAAAATCCAGTGCCTGAATGGAGTTGACTACATAGGCCCCCATGCCGGGCCAGGCAAAGATCGTTTCGGTCAGCACCGCGCCATACAGCAGGTCCCCGAATGCCAGTCCCAGCACCGTCACCGAAGGGATCGCGGCATTGGGGAGCGCATGGATAAGGATCACCCGAGCTTTCGACAACCCGCTTGCCCGCGCCGTGCGAACGTAATCTTCGGAAAGCTGGTCCAGCATGGCCGAACGGATTTGTCGTGCGATCACGCCCACATGCACGAAGCCAAGGCATAGTGCAGGGAGCACGAGATGCCATATCGCGTTGATCATGGTCTTGAACTGGCCGGTGACCAGACTGTCGAAGACATACATTCCGGTAATCGTCGGGGGCGGGGCGATACCCGCATCCAGCCGGCCACTGCCCGGAAACCAGCCTAGCCGCCCGTAAAAGGCGACAAGCAAAAGCAGGCCCAGCCAGAATGCCGGTGTCGAAATGCCGATTGCTGCGAAGGTGCGCGCAAGCTGGTCGATGATGCCGTTGCGCCATACCGCCGAGGCTACACCAAGCGGCACCCCCACGAGTATCGAAAAGATCAGCGCGACGATGACCAGTTCGAGCGTTGCGGGGAAATAGGCTACGATATCTTCGAGCACGGGCCGTCCTGTCCGGATCGAGGTGCCCAGATCCCCCTGAACCAGCCCGGCGATATATCGCCCGTATTGCACGTAAAGCGGTTGGTCGAGGCCCAGATTTTCACGCATCTGTGCCACAAGTTCATCACTGGCGCGGTCGCCGGCCAGCAGGCGTGCGGGGTCGCCAGGTATCATATGCGAAATGGTGAAAGTGATCAGCGAAACGCCGAAGATGACGAGGACGAGGAACATGAGACGTCGTCTGAGAACCACGAGAATGTTCATGAAGTAACCTGTTGGCTATTGGGGGCGCATGGCACCGTTGGCGGGGCACATGGCCCTTTGGCAGAAGGACACCGTCCTGCCTGATCTGACGTCAGGGTGCTGATCTGTGGGTGGGGGCTCTGACTGACGCCAGGGCGAGACAGTCAATACAAGCTGACGCCGCAGTATCGGCGGGCCTTTCCTCCCGCCGATACCGTCTTACCTGTCGATTACTGCGTTTTCGACATTGCCGCGAAATCGTAGATGTTTTCGAGCATCGGATTGAACACGTAGCCTTTCACGTTATCCCGCATCGCAAGCTGTGAGCTGCGCTGGAACAGGTAGTTATAGGCGGCTTCGTCAACAACGATCTTCTGCGCCTCCTGGTAAAGCGCTTCACGTTCCGGCTGCTCAGTTGTCGTGGCGGCAGTGCGCACCAGTTCGTCAACCTTCGGGTTCGAATAGAACGACCGGTTGCCCGACAGACCTTTCTTGGTGCTGTCGAACCAATAGTTCATGAACATGTAGGGGTCGGCGAAATCGGGGCTCCAGTTGCCGATGGCGATGTCAAAATCCCCCGCGCCAAGGCGATCTCGATAGCTGGCATTGGCCGATGATTCGAGCTTCACGTTCACGCCGGCCGCGGCGAGGTTGGCCTGCACGGCAAGGGCAATCATCGGCCAGGCGGCATCCTGTTCGGACAGGGCGAAAGTCACGGTCTTGCCGCTCAGACCCAGATCGGCGAAGGCGGCTTTGGCGGCGGCAGGGTCGTATTCGGAGGCTGGAATGGAGGCATCATAGCCCCACATGCCTTCGGGGATCGGCCCGTTGAGAGGCTTTGCCTGCCCCATCATGATGCCCTCGATGATCGCATCCTTGTCGACTGCGGCGATCAGCGCCTTGCGCGCCTCAACGGAATCAAAGGGCGATTTGGCATTGTTCATGTAAAGATAGGTGACAAGCAGGCTCGGGTTGGTCTGCACCTCGACTCCATTGACACCTTCCAGCGCCGCCGTCTGATCGACCGGCAGGCTTTCTGCGATATCCAGATCCCCCGCCTCGAGAGCCAGGCGACGGGCCGAGGCATCCGGCACGATCCGCACCTCGACGGAGGCGAGCGCGGGAGCTTCGCCACCGTAATGCGGGTTCGGCACCAATTTGATCGATTGGCCCTTTTCCCAGTTGGCGAGCATGTAAGCACCCGACCCTGCCGTATTCGCCGAAAGCCAGCCACGGCCAAGGTCACCGTCTTTTTCGTGTTCCATCACCTTTGGGTTGACGATGGCGGCCCCGCCATTTGCCAGGGTATAAAGAAAAGGTGTGAAGGGATCGGGCAGGGTGAAGCGCACTGTCATCGGGTCGACCGCCTCAACGGCAAGCCCTGCCGGAAAGGCCTCGGACGGCCCTTGTGCCAGCGTCATCAGCCGTTCGAAGGAGAAACGAACCGCCTCGGCGTCGACCGGCGAGCCGTCCGAGAACACGTTTCCGGGCTTCAGCTTGAATTCCCATACCTTGCCATCGGGGCTGACGGTCCAGCTTTCGGCCAATTGACCCGAAACGGTGGTTTGGCCTTTGCCGTCCTTCACGTCATAGGCGACGAGGCGCTGATAGGCGGGGTAGGCGATGGTGAAATCGTTGTTGTCGATCGTCACGCCCGGATCGATGGTCTGCGGATCGGCGGCTTTGCCGATCACCAGTGTGTCGGCAGGTGTCGCTGCATAGGCCGAAGTGGCGAGCATCGCGGCAGTGATGCAGGTGGTAAGTGTCAGGTGCTTCATGGATACCTCCGGTGGTGGGTTTCTGCTGCTTGGCCCGGTCTGTCTGAACAAGCGTTCTTCGTCGCTCCCCCGGACCGATTTCCGATCCTGTCCTGGTCGCGGGGTGTCTTTAGCCATCTTGCTGTCGGTGTGCGGGTTGTTCGCGTGATCTCACCTTGAGAGCTATTTGATAGAGGCGTAGCATCCAACAAGTTTCAGAGATATCCATAACATTGCCGCGTTCAGATCATGCATTTGCATAATAATTGTGCAAAACTTCCATGACTGTTGCCTTCCGCAGCGCCGAGCGATTAGGACTACGTGGATGGAACTCGATCTTTCGACACTCAAAAGCGCAATTGCCCAAGCCGAGCCGGGTCTCACCCGGTTAGAGAGCCGTATTTCGGCCTATCTGTTGGCGCGTCCCGATGCGATTTTGCTGGAGACCAGTGCCGAGACAGCCCGCAAGCTGAATATCAGCCCGATGACCGTGACACGCTTTTATCGCAAGCTGGGATTTGATAGCGCTGCCGAGGTCCGCGCCGAGGTGCGCCGCCATGCTTTCGGGCCGGAAAGCCGACGCATGGATCTGCGGTTTGCTTCGGTCACAGAAATGCGCGGCACGGCCAAGGCCGACGATGATCGTGCCTTTAGCCGCGCCACCGTCGATGCGGCCTACGCGCTGCGCGAAACAAGTGCTTGGGGCAAGATCGTCGATCTTGTGGCGCAGGCTGACAGCGTACATGCGGTAGGCTTTCAGACCATGCATTTTCTGGCGGATGGTCTGTGCCGGCGTCTTACATATTTACGGGACCGGGTGCATATCCTCGACGGAATCGATGGAGTCTATGCCGAACTGTTGCCCGCACCCAATGAGCGGATGACGCTGATCATGATAGATACGTTCCGTTATGGTGCGCATGGTCCGCTGCTCGCACAAATGGCTCGGGAACGGGGTGTCGATGTGGTGATCTTCGCGGATGAATTCTGCGATTGGGCCACAGGCCTGACGCCGCATGTGCTGCGCTATCCTGCCGAGACGCGGTTTGTGTTGCCCTTGCCGCAGGGAATAACCTTGGGTTTGACACTGCTATTGCAGGATGTGAGCACGGCATTGGGAGAAAGCGCACGCGAACGTATCGCTAAACTTTCGGATGCGCAGGACCATTTCGGTCTGTTTCTTGATTGAGTTAGGGAGCGGAAACGACGATGCGCCAATCCTGTCTTCAAGGTCGGCGACACATCGGCTGACGGCTGAATGCGAAACGCCCGTTGGTGTTTGACAAAAGGGGCTCTACCTTTCGGCGGTCTGTGAATTCAAGATCATCTCTACGTGGGAGGCGCTCTTGGCGCGGAAGCTGACCTCGGACGTCGAGTGGACATTCTTCAAGGTCTTCATTCGTGCAGTCCGGCATCCGAATGGACGCAAGCCTGCAGACCATCGCTTGTTTTGGACGGCCTTCTTTGGATCGCGCGACGGGTGCGCCATGGCGTGACCTGTCCGAAGAGTTCGGCAAATGGTCGGCGGTCTACCTCCAGTGAGAGTGTCCGGTCTTTTGTGTATGATTGATTCGGTCCAGGAGGTTGCCGACGAAGCTGGACGGGTGGCTCGATCTGAAAATCTTGAAAAGCTTGGCATAGCGTTGATAATTGAGGCTCGCCGCCGGTGTTGTTGGGGAAGTCAGGGAGTGACCGCACCCGCCCCCTTTCCCCTTTGGGGTCATGCCACGCGTTCTATCTCGGCAGTGCCGAGTGCATTGAAGCGGTTCATGACTGAGCAGGTGAACGCCACGGGTTCGAGAGAACCTGCGAAGGATGCGGATGTGGATTTCGGCGGTCTGACGGTCCGGATCTCGTGATGCGATCCACTCGCCGAAGGCCTTCAAACATCTCATCTTCGCCTCGACCCGACTTCGGACGTGATAACCAGTCCAGCGCTTCCAGATGGGTCTGCCCAGGCGTTGGGTTGCACGAAGGAACTCATTGCGCGCAACAGCGACGGGACAATCTTCCTTCCAACGTCGCCCATGTATTAACCCAGCGGAATCTGCCCCGGTTAAGCCGCTGATCTGCATGTCTCGGCAGGCGTGCGCATTGCAGGCGTCTGGTGAGGGCGGCGGTTGTTGTAGAAGCTGATCCAGTCACCGATAGCGCGGGTCGCG
>NZ_SAUZ01000052.1 GCF_004022215.1 Paenirhodobacter populi | reverse complement strand
GGCCTGATCAGGGCTCAGCTGTCCCACCTCCGGCGCCGCACTGCGTCTGGCGAGGCTTATCGGGCCGCCACCCGCGCGAAAGGAAGACCTGACGTCGCTATGCCGGGCGGCACGGAAAATCACCCTCAGACAGACCCCGCCGCCGAGTTTTGACACAGCCTCGGCTCTTAGCCGCCGGTCAGCTCAGCCACCTGTTGAAGCCCCGCTCCCCTTCAGGGCTAAAGCAGATGATGCGGGACTCAGGCAGCCGCCGCGCCCAGGAAAGCGCGAGCACGCGGTCGAGGATGGCCTTGCCCATGCGCCCGGCCAGATGCTGTCGTCGCTGGCTCCAGTCGAGGCAGGCACGGCAGAGGGGACGATTGCTGGGGGGCAGGTTCCCGAGGTTCAGGCCGATCTCGGCCAGCTTGTCGTTGCCGCGCTCTGTCACGGTCAGATCATCCGCCAGCCAGTGATCCGCCTGCATCCGCTCGAACAGCCGAACGCCCATCTCACCCGCCAGATGATCGTAACAGATGCGGGCCTTGCGCAGCGCGGGATCGCGCGGGCCGGTGCGCAAAGGCGGTGCGGCATCGCTGGAAAAGACCATCAGCGCTTCAAGCAGGCTGGCGACGTGGAGACCGGCGAGACGGAAATACCGGTGACGCCCCTGTGCCTCGACCGTCAGCACCTCGCCGTCCACAAGCTTGGCAAGGTGAGAGCTGGCGGTCTGCTTCGTGATCCCGCCCAGCCCGGCCAGCTCGGTCGCGGTCAGGGCGCGGCCATCCATCAGCGCGATCAGCATCGCGCTGCGGGCAGGGTCCGCGACAAGGGCGGCCACGCGGGCGATATCGGGGCCTTCTCTCATGGTTCGATCCTAACCGAACCATTCGCCGCCTCCAACCGGATAGGCTGGGGGACAGCAAGAAAGGCAAAACCCATGATCACCTGCGTCATCACCTATGACATCGACCCGAACCGGCGCGAATTGTTCGCGCAATATGCCCGCAACTGGGGGGAATGCAGCCCGCGTTGCGGGGCCGATCTGATCGGCTACTTCGCCCCGCACGAAGGATCGACCTCGACGGCCTATGGAATCTATTCCCTGCCGTCACTGGCGGAGTATGAAGCCTATCGCGCGCGGTTGGCGGCTGACCCTCTGGGGTGCGAGAACTACGAATTTGCCAGACGTGAAGGGTTCATCCGCCGGGAAAGCCGTCTATTCGTCAAACTGGCCTCGGCGCCGCATGGGGTGCGCGCATGATCGCCGTCATTTTCGAGGCCTGGGTTCCTGGTGAGGCGCAGGCCGAATATCTCGATCTGGCCGCGGAACTGGGCCCGCTGCTGGCGGACATCGATGGTTTCATCTCCATCGAGCGGTTCCAGAGCCTGACCACCCCCGGCAAGGTCCTGTCGCTGTCATTCTGGCGCGATGAGGCGGCCGTTGCGGCCTGGCGCAATCTGGCGGAACACCGTCGCGTGCAGGCCGCCGGCCGCGATCACGTCTTTGCCGATTACCGTCTGCGTATCGCGGCGGTGACGCGGGACTATGGCATGAACGCCCGCGCCGAGGCTCCGACCGACAGCCGCGCCATCCACAGGGAAGCCCCCGATCATGTTCGACCTTGAGTTTCGGCTCGAAAACCGTCCCGGCGCGCTCGCCGAACTGGGCGAGGCGATGGGCCGCGCCGGCGTGTCCTTCGAGGGTGGCGGGGTGTTCGGCCATGGCGACCGGGCCATCGCGCATTTCCTGTTCCGTGATGGCGAGGCCGCGGCCCGCGCTGCGGCAGAGGCCGGGATCGCGGTCGTGGCGATCCGCAAACCTTTGATCCGCAGGCTGAAACAGGGGACTCCGGGCCAGCTTGGCGCGATCTCGCGCGCGCTTGCCGGGGCCGGGGTCAACATCCTCGTGCAGTATTCCGATCATCACAACAGGCTTGTCCTGATCTGCGATCGCGAGGATCTTGCACGGCGTGCGACAGAAGAATGGTCTGACGGCGGCAATCGTCAGACAGGTGCCCGATGAGCGACATGTCCTTGCCCGTCCTCGTCTTGATCCTCGCGACCTTCTTCGCGGCCGGAGCGGTCAAGGGGGTGACCGGCATGGGGCTGCCCACGGTTGCCATGGGGGTGCTGGGGGCGCTTATCTCGCCCCTGACCGCGGCGAGCCTGCTGATCGTGCCGTCCTTCTTCACCAATCTCTGGCAGCTTCTGGCGGGCCCGGCATTGCGGCCTGTCCTGCGGCGGTTCTGGCCGATGATGCTGGCGATCTGCGCGGGCACCGTGCCGGGGGCGGCCTGGCTGGCCGGCGGCAATGCGGGCGTGGCAAGGACGCTTCTGGGGGCGGCACTGGTCATCTATGCCGGATACAGCCTGCTCGCGCGGCAACTCTCGGTCCCGTCGCGGATCGAGCCCGTGCTGTCGCCCGTCATCGGTGGGCTGACCGGCATGGTCAGCGGCGCAACCGGCGTCTTCGTCATTCCCGCCGTGCCCTATCTGCAAGCGCTCGGCCTGTCGAAGGACGATCTCGTTCAGGCGCTCGGGCTTTCCTTCACGGTGTCCACCGTGGCGCTCGCGCTTGCGCTTGGCGCGCATGGGGCGTTTTCGGCCGGGATGATGGGGCTGTCGCTGCTGGCCCTTGGGCCTGCACTGATCGGCATGTGGGCGGGGCAGAAGCTGCGCAACCGCATCTCGCTTGCGACATTCAGGAAAGTGTTCCTCGGGTTTCTGCTGCTGCTCGGGGCAGAGATGGCGCTGCGGCAAGTGCTGTAGGCGGCACTCGTTCCGCCATCCTGCCGCCAGACGAGACAGGCCGAACCATCCCCCGGCGCTGAGCGATCGTATGTGGATCAGCCTGTCAGTGGGGTGCGACCATCCCGCCCGCATAGGCCTGTCCCCAGTCCCGCATCGCGACCAGAACAGGTTCGAGCGAATGGCCCAGAGGCGTCAGTTCATATTCCACCCGCGGCGGAACCTCGGGATACACGGTGCGGGTGATGATCGCCGCTTCCTCAAGTTCGCGCAGTTGCAGGGTCAGCATCCGCTGCGTCACCGAGGGAATGGCCCGGCCGAGATCGCTGAACCGCATCCGGCCCCGCAGCAACTGGAACAGGATGATCGGCTTCCACGTTCCACCCATCACCGACAGGGTCACCTCCACCGCGCAACCGCTTTTGCTGTTCAGTCTTCGCATATCGTCTCCGTGGCGTCATTACTTACATTTCTGTCAGTATAGGCGAAAATTGTGCGTTCTTGTAATAAATTCCCCGGCGGCTTTAGTGAAGGAGGCAATGGCGCGGCATTCTGCCCGCCTGAAATCGGAGGGAAACGCCATGAAAGCGATCCAACTTGCAGCGCCGGGCGGCCTTGAGAACCTGCGCCTCGTCGATCTGCCCGACGCCGCGGCGCCCGGCGCGGGCGAAATCACCGTCCGGGTGCATGCGAGTTCGCTCAACTATCACGACCTCCTCGTCGTCACCGGACCGAGGAGAGGATCCGGCAATCTGATCCCGATGGCCGATGGCGCCGGCGTGGTGACGGCGGTGGGCGCGGGGGTGCGCGAATTCGCCGTCGGCGATGCGGTGGTGTCCTGTTTCTTTCCGGAATGGCAGGCGGGCCATCGGGTGCCGACCGATTTCGGCACCGTGCCGGGCGACGGCGTCGATGGTTTCGCGCGGGAAAGCGTGACGCGGCCCGCCACCGCCTTCACCCATGCGCCCAGGGGCTACAGCCATGAGGAAGCCGCGACGCTGACCACCGCCGGGCTGACCGCGTGGCGGGCGCTGGTCGTCAATGGCCGGATCAGGGCGGGTGATACGGTGCTGGTGCTGGGCAGCGGCGGTGTGTCGATCCTGGCTTTGCAGATGGCGCAGTCGATGGGCGCGCAGGTGATCGCCACGACATCGAGTGCCGAGAAGGCCGCGCGGCTACGCGCGCTCGGGGCCGATACGGTGATCGACTACAAGACGACGCCCGAGTGGGGGGAAGCCGTCCTTGCCGCCACGGGCGGGCGCGGCGCGGATATCGTGGTCGAGGTCGGCGGTCCGGCCACCCTCGCGCAATCGATCCGCGCCGTTGCGCCCGGAGGGCATATCGCGCTGATCGGTGTTCTGACCGGCTTTTCCGGCGAGGTGCCGACCGCCGCGCTGATGGCGAAGCAGGCGACGCTTCAGGGCCTGATCGTGGGCAGCCGCGAACATCAGCAGGACATGATCCGCGCGCTGGAGGTGTTCAGCTGGCGTCCCGTCGTGGACCGCAGCTATCCGCTGGAGCAGATCTCCGAAGCCTTTGCCTGGCAGAAGGCCGGGCGGCACTTCGGCAAGATCTGCCTGAGTTACTGATTGCCCGGCAGGTGGCGCCCTGCGCGCCACCTGCTGATCGCGGCACAGGCGCGCGAAAGACCCTGCTGCTGGCGGGGTCTTGAAACCCCGATCCGATGATGGTTAGGATGCGGCATCGACTGAGTGGCAACTAGGGTTCCGGGCCGATCCAGAGGGTCGCCGCAGGACCGAGCGTTGCAGAGACCGGGGGAGTTCCCCGGGCCAGCACCCAAGGGATAAAAGCCCAGGGGAGGAGACGTCGAGATCAACCGCGCCGATGGGCGCATATGGGGGTCTCAATGACGCTTGCCTCGCTGTTCCTTGTCGTTCTCGCATCCTTTTTCCATGCAAGCTGGAACCTGCTTGCCAAACGGGCCGCATCGGTCGGGCCGGTCTTCGTCTTTGCCTACAACCTGATCGCCTGCGTCGCCTATGCGCCGTGGGTGCTGTATCTGCTGGCGCAGGGCAGGATCATATGGACATCGGCGGGCATCGGCTTCGTCCTGCTCAGCGGGGTGATCCATCTGGCCTACAGCCTGTGCCTGCAACGCGGCTATCAGGTGGCCGATCTGTCGGTGGTCTATCCGATCGCGCGCGGAACCGGGCCGATGCTGTCCTCGATCGGGGCCTTCCTGATCCTTGGCGAAACGCCGACGGGAACCGGGCTGCTCGGTCTGGCGCTGGTCGTTGCCGGTCTTCTGCTGATCGCCACGCAAGGCAGGCTTGCCGCCTTCACCCGTTCCGGCGGGCAGGCCGGTGTCCGCTGGGGCACCGCGACCGGCGGGCTGATCGCGGGCTATACGGTTGTCGATGCCTATGCGGTCAAGGCGCTCGGCATCGCGCCGGTGGTGCTGGACTGGTTCTCGAACCTGCTGCGGTTTTTCCTGCTGTTGCCGCTTGTCCTGACCAATCCCCGCCGCGCCATCGAGTCGATGCGCGGGCACTGGTGGACCGCCATTGGCGTGGGTCTGTTGTCGCCGCTCTCCTATATCCTCGTGCTGGCGGCGCTGACGGGGGGCGCGCCGCTCAGCCTTGTGGCCCCGATGCGCGAGATGTCGATGATGGTCGGCGCGTTGATGGGGATGCTGATCCTGCGCGAAAAGGTCGGCCCCTGGCGGCTGGTCGGCTGCGGTGTGCTGGTCGCCGGTGTGATCCTGCTATCGGCATCCTGACAAGCCAGTTTGAACTTCAGGCGCCGTGTCGCGGCAACCCTACGAGGCCAAGACGGATTGGCGAGCCGATCGGGCGCTGCTCTGGCGGCGGTTCTGAAAACGGCCGCTCATCACCGACGCGGCATTTTCTCATGCGAATGGCTGCGGGCTTGCGGCAGCCGTGCTTCATCTCTGGTTTTGCATGCCGTGACGGGTTCAGGGGATAAGCCGCAGGGAAACCGTGCCCCCCACGGCCGTCACGAACATTGCGTCAGATAGCTTTGCTGCGCTGCGTTCAGCATGCCGTCCAGGACGGCCATGCCAAAGGGGTTGCCGGATATGTCCGGCACCTGACCGAGTGGGGCCCGCTCGCGCAGCACCTTGATCAGCAGGTCGGGATGATAGTGTCGGAGCATGGATCCGAACACCAATGAGAAGGCCATGGCGTCCTGCTGGTTCAGAGCCCCCATCGTCGAGACCGTCGGCACTGACAGGCCCGAGATCCGCGCCACCTCGACCGGATCCGCATTTTGGTTGGCCTCCATCGCGGCACCGATCCTTTCGATATCAGCGGCCGAGCGGGTCGCCACTCCGCCCTCAATCTCCCGGAGTGCGCCGCATTGCGCGGGGGAGAACCTCATTGGCGCATCGACCGGCGGCAGCGTGGCGAACTGCGCAGCCGCGGGCAGGGCCGGCATTGCGAGCGCGCAGAAGACCGCAAGGGTGAGAAGGTGTGGGCGCATCGGGAGTTCCCATCGAGGTTCATCAGCTTCAGCGAAGCAATGTCACGGATCCGGGACGGAAGACAGCTGCGCGCAATCACATCCCCGTTTCATGGCGGCCTTCCGCCGCGGCGGGCTGCTTCGCGATGCTGGCATCACGGCGCCATGGCGCGCGGCCCTTTGCGAACGAACAGGGTATCGTCCCTCTGGGACGCTGCATTGCCGGAACTGCCGCCCGACTGCGACGCAATGAAATCCTCGTCAGCATGGTGGCTCTGCGGGTATTTCCAAAAATCTCTTGCGCCATCTTCCTTCCGGTGGATTGCTCGAATCTCCAACAGGAGGACCGCAATGACCCTTGAGCAATGGCTCGCCTTCGCCGCCGCATCCGCCGTTTTGCTGGCAATTCCCGGCCCGACGATCCTGCTGGTGATCTCCTATGCGCTCGGGCACGGCAAGAAGGCAGCCCGTGCGACTGTCAGTGGCGTCGCGCTTGGCGATTTCACCGCCATGACGGCCTCGATGCTCGGCCTGGGGGCGCTTCTTGCGGCCTCGGCCATGCTGTTCACCGTCTTGAAATGGATCGGTGCGGCCTATCTGGTTTACCTCGGAATCAAGCTATGGCGCGCGCCCGTCGCGGCAGGCGAGGCCAGCATGGATACCGAGGCCCTGCCAAAAGAAAAGCCGCTGCGGATTTTCCTGCACAGCTATGTCGTGACGGCACTGAACCCCAAGAGCATCATCTTCTTTGTGGCCTTCCTGCCCCAATTCCTGAACACGGCGCAGCCGGTCCTGCCGCAGATGGTCGTTTTCGAGACGACATTCCTCGTCCTGGCGATTCTGAACACCACCTTCTACGCGCTGGTGGCGTCAACGGCCCGCAAGTCGATCCGCAAACCGAACGTGCAGCGGGCGGTCAACCGTATCGGCGGGTCGTTGATGATCGGCGCGGGGGCTCTGGCCGCAAGCTGGAAGCGGTCGGCTGCTTGACCGTGCTTGCACAAGGGCAAAGCAGTCGGGGCACATCTCGGCGTTCCACAATAGGCCGCCCTTGGTCTCAGGAGCAGCATGCCCCGAGGGCAGAACGCGGCAACTGGACCGAGGCGGCCCCCACATGAAGCAGGTCGACGGCCAGAGCCGGGACGCCCAATATCCATGCGGCCATGCCATTCATTTCGCAACGTTCCCATAAGATGACGGGGGAACAACGCATGTTGGGCGCGACCGTTCCTTTCCGTCCAGAATGGACGAACCGCCCCGCACTGAGCGTTCCTGAAAAGTCAGGAGGGCACATGGCCTCAAATCTGAGGCCGTCTCGCGAGGCGACAAGCCGTGCGACCGACCCAAGGTGCCGGGGGTGGTCCTGAACTTTGGACCCCTCATGGGGACCGGCGCGGGGAGCTTCGTGCAAGATCGGATCGAATTGGAGATTTTGGGAAAGGGCATGCAAACCTTGGACATGCCTCACCGACCTATACCTGTGCTGCCCCCTCATCCTCGATGAGAACCGATAGAGAAGGCGGGTGCGATTGCCGAAGAAGCATTAGCCGCAAGCCGTAGCATGCAGGCGCAACCAAGCGTTTCAGGTGGGTGGATGTTTGGGCAGGTAACATCCAGAAATCAAGATTTTTATCAATAATTTCAATGACATATTACGGACTGGGAGTCCGCTAGTAATCTTCCGATATACCAATAAATATTAGCGTTATCCCAACTGACGTATACCAGTATGTGACCCAAAATATAACCCATAAACAGGGCATCATTTAGGCGTCCAAAATGCTCTCGAGAACCCGTCCGAAAGGACCGACGCTCCGCCGGATCGGCTTCGCATTGCCTGCGTCCATGATTGCCGTCAGCGCGGCGACCGGCGCCACGGTTCATGATCCCGATCGTCCGGGACTGCTTGGTGTTGATGGCCAGATTATCGGGAGCCGGGACGAGGTGCGCCTCGTGGCCCTGCCTCCGACAGACGGCGACGACGAGCCCCTATATGCGGTTCAGTGTGGCGCGTCCGTGGTTGGCTTCGCGCGGGACGGTGACCAATGCACGGACGGCAAACCGTTGAGCTGGTCCCGTGCGAAGGCGACGTGGCTCAAGCTGAGGAAGCCGCGCGGGCGCTTGCCGCCGCCGTCCAGCCAGCGTCGCAGATCGTGATCCCCGCGCCCTCGATGCTTGTGCCGAATTACCCCGCCACGCCCAGCCCGTTCACTGCAGCGTCCGGCCCGACCGGCGGGGCGGGGGTGTTTGCCTTCGCGGCTGCGCCCGGCGGAGGGTCGATCAGACCGGCCGATCCCCTTCCTGCAGTTCCCGCGCGCCCCCTCTGCGTTGGCGCTCCTCACCGCAATCTCGGACCTGTTCGGCCTGCGCAACGACCGGAGAAAACAACGATGGTCGCTTGGCTCAAGCGCCTCTGGAACCGTATCTGCCGCGACTTCGAAGAGGATCGGCGCCTTTATGGCCTTGGCGAGCGAATCTATCGGTCTGGGCGCACCCCGGAAACCGAGGAGGAGCGCCTTGCACTGCACATCGACGAAATGGGGCAGATGTAGAGCCGCCTTCATCTTGCAGTTCCGGCGATGCCGAACCCCTTCCATCTTCACCGGAGAAAACCAGTGACCAAATCTGAACTGATCGACGCGCTTGCCGCGAAGGGCCACATCAAGAAGGACTCTGCGGCGTTCCTCAAAAGCCTGATCATCGTGGCGCATGACGCCATTGGGCGAGGAATTTCACCTGCCCGGCGTGGTCCCGCCTGACCGTCAAGTATCGCGCCGCCCGCGGCGGTCGCAACCCGGCCACGGGCGAGAGCATCGACATTCCAGCGAAATATGTCGTCTCGCCGCGCGTTCCAGCCGATCTCATAAAGGTGCTGCTGTGAGATCCGCGCCAGCTTACCGCGGAAACCTCGCGGATCGCCTGAACGAGCGTCGCGTGCGTCGCTTGATCGTAGAATTGCCCGAGGAATTGATTGCCGAGGTCGACGAATGGGGTGCGGCGGCGGGCGAAACAAGCCGTCACGAAGCCGTCGATGCACTCTTGCGCGCCGGGCTCAAAAAGATGGAGGCCGCATCATGACCATGCACCAACCCATCACCGGCACCGCGTCGGCAATCCGCCTCAGCGCCACCATCGAGCTTGCCGAATTTCGGCGCGCCGCGCGGATTGCGTCGTCGGTCATCGAAAGACGCAACACCATCCCGGTCCTCGGCTATGCGCACCTCGGGGTGTCGAAAGGCATCGTCACCCTGCGCGCGACCGATCTGGATAGCTATTTCACGACGCTGGTCGAGGCAAACACTTCGGGCGAAGGCGCGGTGTTGATCAGCGGCAGGATGCTTTCGGCCTTCGCAGCGGCGGCGACCGGCCCGGTGACGATCGAGGTCCAGAAGGCCG
>NZ_SAUZ01000051.1 GCF_004022215.1 Paenirhodobacter populi | reverse complement strand
TTTCGCGCATCGCGTCGATCAGATGCTCATGCTCCCATCGGGTGATGCGGCGTTCCGTGCCGGTGGTGCATCGGCTTTGCAGCGTGCAGGTCTGGCATTCGTTGATCCAGTATCGCCGGACCTGAACACCGCGTTCCTCGGTGGTGTAGCGGTAGATCAGATCTTTGCCAGCCGGGCAGACATAGACATCGCGTGCCGCGTCATAGGCAAAATCGGCCTTCACATACATGCCCTTGGCCGCATTGCCCGAGGTGGCCGGGCGCGGCACGGTCGTAGTGATGCCTGCCTCATGGCAGGCGACGATCTCGGGGCCGCTGAAGTATCCCTTGTCGGCAATTGCGTGCAGGTATTCGCGGTGGAGAGCGTCTTTGGCGGCCGTGGCCATCGGGCTGAGCTGGTCGCGGTCGAAGCCCTGGTTCGTGACCTCGTGCGTGACGATGATATGGCTCCCGGTATCGACGGCAGTCTGCGCTGCGCGGGCTTACGCGGCCGCACTGCGGCCACGGTCCTGCTCGCTATAGCCAACCATACCGCTGTGCCGGGCGCTGGTGGCCATGGCACGGGCATCGGGATCGGTCAGGGAAATCTGTCCGTCCGGAGTATCGACCAGAGCTTTGTCCACTGCCTTCAGCCGCACGATCTCCTGCCGGATACGGCCGTAACGGCGGGCAAGGTGAAGCACTTTCTCGCTGCGGGCCTCGCCCGCTTCCTGGCGGTCGAGGCGCACCATCTCGTTGATGTAGCGCTCGACATCGGCTTCCAGATGGGCAAGGCGGCTGGCGATCTTGTTTTTGGTGAAGTTGCGATCGCGGTTGTTGACGGCCTTGAACTTGCTCCCGTCGATGGCGACGCAATCGCCCTTCAGCACGCCGATCCGGCGACATAGCTCGACGAACTGCGCGCAGGTCTTGCGGATAGCGCGGCCATTCGTGCGGCGGAATTCGGCGATGGTCTTGTGGTCCGGCACCAGCCTTCCGATCAGCCACATCACCTCCACATTGCGCCCTGCCTCGCGCTCGAGCCTGCGGCTCGACGGGATCCGGTTCAGGTAGCCATAGATGAACAGCTTCAGCAAAACGGCGGGATGATACCCCGGTCGGCCGGTGCGCGCGGAGATCGACCGCACGAAACCGAGGCCAGACAGATCAAGCTCATCGACGAACAGGTCAACGACGCGAACAAGATCATCCTCACCGATCCAGTCTTCCAGCCGCTCGGGGAAAAGCACCGTCTGGCTGCGCTGAACGCCCTCAATGAAACCCGCCATGCTGATCTCCCGCTAACGAGAAAGCATAGCATGCCAACGAGTTTTGACACACCCTCGGCCCAGAGCTGCCGGTCAGATAAGTCCTATGCCGCGGCGCAGCGTTCCCGGGTGCTGCAATGCCGCATTCTCCAAAGCCGCCCTTCGAGGAGTGACGCAGCAAAAAATGCGGGGGCCTTGTGATTCGGAGCAAGCAGCCGGTCGCGGCCGCAGCATCGGAACCAACTGCGTTGCAGCCTAATAGACCGATGCGCCGAGAGCCGCCGTTTTCTACGCATCGCGTGAATGACCAGAATGCGCATAACAGACCCGAGCAGCCGCAGCATCGCGGTGCCTTATGGTCAAGTATTGGAAGGTGGCCTTTCCCCCTGTTCGATCAAGGCGGCAGTCGAACCTTTACATCTCGCGGTGGGCCGGTCAGAGTGAATCATGAAGCACGGCTAACGGCGAGAGGTTTCCTGAGCCATTTAGGCTCCAGACCCATTGATTTCAGGATTCTTGCGTGATTCAGGCACCGCAAGGAGACCTGATTGATGAATAATCTTTACTGGCTGACCGACGCCCAGATGGAGGGCTGAAGCCGTTCTTCCACCAATCCGTCGCATCGCAAACCGAATGGCACAGCGACAGATCCAACTCGCTCACATCATCGCATGGTCGCTCTGGCGAAAGGCGCATCAGGCCGCTGCAAAACAGGCACACGTCAAACTAAAAACACAAATGTAATGACAGCGCCTGTCAAACACATGCCGCCGCAGCCCGGCCTTTCCTGCGCCACTGATTTAGCGCCACCCCCGCCAGCAGCACCAGCGCGAGCCCGGTTGGCCACAGCGCCGAGGGTTGCGGCGCGCGCACCAGCACGCCGGTGACGTCCAGACCGGGTTCCAGCCCCATTCGCGCGGCATATGACCCGAACCTGACCGGCCCGATCATAAGCCCGTCGCCCAGGGCGGTGAGCGTCACGCCATTGTCGGACAGACGATCCTCGGCGCTGCCGTCGATGGTGCGCAGGTTGACGGTGCGCGATACCTCGTCCCCCATCAGGTCATAACCCTCGACGGTGAAGCGGAACTGCGTCCCCGTCGGCGCCTCCGCCAGCAGTTGCATGAATTCGGATGGCGGGCGGCTTTCGTAGGGGTCGGAAAACTGGTTCAGCCACCAGTCCGGCCGGAACAGCGAAAAACAGATCACCAGCAGCGCCACGGTTTCCCAGATCCTGTTGCGCGTCACGAACCAGTTCATCGAGGCGGCGGCGAACAGCAGAATGGCGATCAGCGCGGTGAGGCATTGCCATGCGGTCTCCCACCAGGAATGCACGTCGATCAGCAGCATCGACGGGTTGAAGATGAACACGAAGGGCAGGATCGCCGTGCGCAGCGAATACAGCGCCCCCTGGAACGAGGTCTTGATCGGATCCTCGCGCGAGATGGCGGCAGCGGCGAAACCCGCTAGCCCGACGGGTGGGGTGATATCCGCCATGATGCCGAAATAGAACACGAACATGTGCACCGCGATCAGCGGCACCGACATTCCCGCCTGCGAGGCGAGGCTGACCACGACCGGCGCCATCAGCGAGGAAACGAGGATGTAATTCGCCGTCGTCGGAATGCCGAGCCCGAGAATCAGGCTGATCGCGGCCACCATGACGAGCATCAGGATCACATCCCCGCCCGAGATGTATTCGACGAATTCGGTCATCATCAGACCAAGCCCGGTCAGCGTGATGGTGCCGACCACGATCCCCGCCGTGGCGGTCGCCACGCCGATGCCGATCATGTTGCGCGCGCCGAGCGCGAGCCCGTCCCACAGATCGGTCAAACCGTCCCTCAGCCCCTTCATCACGTCCTGCTTGCGGAAAAAGGCCACCATCGCCTTGCGGCTCGCCACGATGACGATGACCGAGACGGTGGCATAGAAGGCGGAGAGGCCGGGGGACATCATCTCGACCATCAGGCACCATAGCAGCACGACGATGGGGATCAGGAAGTCGAGCCCGGTGCGCGCCACGTCCCATGCGAGCGGCAGATGCAGGATCGGTGCGTTCGGATCGTCCATTTCCAGATCGGGGTAGCGGGCGGAGAATGCAACCGTCAGCACATACAGCGCTCCTCCCGCCGCCATGAGCCAGCCCCCGGCCTCGGCCCCGGCGATGGCTTTGATGCCCAGCACGCCCCAGTAAAGCAAACACAGCACCAGAACCGTGCCCGAAAGGCCAAGCCCCCAGCGGATCATGCGCCGGCGCGGGTCCATCGGGTGGCCGGCGATCGGCTGCGAGCCGATCTTGATCGCCTCCAGATGCACGATGTAGAGGAGCGAGATATAGGAAAACAACGCCGGCAGCAGGGCGTGCCGGATGACCTGGCTGTAGGGAATGCCGACATATTCCACCATCAGGAAGGCGGCGGCACCCATCACCGGCGGCATGATCTGCCCGTTGATCGAGGAGGCGGCCTCGATCGCGCCGGCCTTAATGCCGGAAAGCCCGGTGCGCTTCATCAGCGGGATGGTGAAGATCCCGCCCGAAACCACGTTCGACACCGACGAGCCCGACACCACGCCGTTCAGCGCCGAGGACACCACCGCCACCTTGGCCGGGCCGCCGCGCAGATGGCCCAGCAGCGCGACCGAGATCTGCATCATCCAGTTGCCGCCGCCGACCTTTTCCAGAAGCGTGCCGAACAGCACGAAGAGGAAGACGAAGCTCGACGAAACGCCAAGCGCGATGCCGAAGACGCCCTCGGTCGTCAGCCATTGGTGATTGACGAATTTCGTCAGCGAGGCGCCGCGGTGCTGGATCACCTCGGGCATGTGCTGGCCGCCGAAGGAATAGACGACGAAGACCAGCGCCACGATCACCATCGGAATGCCAAGTGCGCGCCGCGTCGCCTCCAGCAGCAGCACGAAGCCCGCGATCCCCGCCGTGATATCCATCGTCGTCGGCTGGCCGGGGCGGGTGGCAAGCTGGTCGTAGAACAGGAACAGGTAGGATCCACAGAACGCCCCGAGCAGCGCCATGATCCAGTCCTGCACCGGGATCCGGTCGCGCGGCGAGGATTTCAGCGCCGGAAAGGCGGTGAAGGCAAGGAACATCGCAAAGCCAAGGTGGATCGCCCGCGTCTCGGTATCGTTCAGCACGCCGAAGCCCAGCCAGAACGGCAGGGGCGAGGCGATCCAGAGCTGGAACAGCGACCATGCCACGGCCACCACCGTCAGGATCCGGGCGGCGAGACCATAGGGGTGGCGTCCGCCGGTATCGACCTCGGCCACGAGTTGTTCGAGATCGACGCTCTCGCTGTCGGGTTTCGTCGTCATCGGTCTTCCTGTCGGTTGCTGGGCCAGTTCTTCCCGGACTCTGCGGTCCGGGTTGGGAAACGGGGCCGCCCGGCGGCCCCGTCAGGTCATCGGATCAGTTCAGCCAGCCCTGTTCCGTGTAGTATTTCGCCGCGCCCGGATGCAGCGGGGCCGAAACGCCCTTGGTGATCATGTCTTCCGGGGTGAGGTTGGCGAAGGCCGGATGCAGCGCCTTGAATTCGTCGAAATTGTCGAAGACGGCCTTGGTCACGGCATAGACGGTATCATCGGGCGTATCGGCGGAAACGACGAAGGTGGCCAGCACGCCGTAGGTTTCCACATCGTCGGGGTTGCCATTGTACATGCCGCCCGGGATCGTCGCCTTGGCGTAATAGGGATAGGTGTCCACCAGCCCGTCGACCGCCTCGCCGGTCAGCGGGACCAGCTTCGCGCCGCAGGTGGTGGTCGGGTCCTGGATATTGGCCGAAGGATGGCCCACACCGTAGAAGAAGCCGTCGATCTTGCCGTCGCACAGCGCCGGGCCGTGTTCATCGGCCTTCAGCTCGGATGCCAGCGAGAAATCCGCCATGGTCCAGCCCATCGCGTCGAGCAGCACGTCGATCGAGCTGCGGGTGCCCGAGCCGGGATTGCCGACATTGAACCGCTTGCCCTTGAAATCGGCGAAGGTGGTGACGCCGGCCTCGGGCCGGGCCAGCACGGTGAAGGGTTCGGGATGCAGCGAGAAGACGGCCCGCAGCTTGTCATTGGCGCCGGTTTCGGCAAAGGCGCCTTCGCCCTTGTAGGCGTTGTATTGCACGTCGGACTGCGCCATGCCGAAATCCAGTTCCCCACCCTTGATCGCATTGGCGTTGTAGGACGAGCCTCCGGTGGATTCGACCGAACAGCGCAGCCCGTGCGTCGCCCGGTCCTTGTTGACCAGACGGCAGATCGCCCCACCCGCGGCGTAATAGACGCCGGTGACGCCGCCGGTGCCCACCGTCACGAAGGTCTGCTGCGCAAGCGCCGGAACGGCGGCGCCGCCAAGCAGCACGGCAAGACCTGCACCGAGAATCTTGTGTTTCATGTCATTTCTCCTTGTTGAACGTTTTTGGTTATCCGAACGGTTGTCGTTTCTGTCCCGCACGATCCGTCAGCCGCAATCACCCCGGGCGGCACACGCCACAGCCTGCGCAGGTCTCCGGCCCGCGCGAGCGGGCGGCCCGCCGTCTGGCGCGCCGTGGCGGCCACGATCGCCGCATTGTCGGGGGCGAGGCTGCCGTCGGGCAGCCACAGGTTGTTCTCGAACCCCACCCGCGCATGGCCGCCATGCGCGGCGCCGCGCGCCATGAACCCCGCCTCCCCGGGGCCGAAGGCGCAGAGCATGAAGGCATGGCGCGTGATCCCCGCCGCCAGATAGGCCGCGAATTCCGCCGCTCCGGCCCCAGTGCCGGAATAGCGCCCCATCACCGGCAGGATCGCCAGAGGCCCTTCGGGCAGCAGGCCGCGGTCCTGCAATGCCTCCATCCGCACCAGATCCGCCGTGTCGTACAGGATGATCTGGTAAAGTGTGTCACGATCCTCCATCCGGCGGAACAATGCGGCTGGTGCCGCCGTGTCGCCGCCTTCGGGAAATATCTCGCGCAGGGCGAGGCTGACGGAGTCAGGGCGCACCGCCTCGACCAGCGCGATCTGTTCGGCTGCGGAATAGCGCCCGATGGCCTCGGTGGTGATCTGCAATATCATCCGGTCGCCCAGCTCTGCCCGCAGCGCGGACAGCGCCGCCCGGTAGCGCCCGGCATCCAGCACATGCGCCCCCCGGTCGTCGCGCACATGCAGATGCAGCATCGCGGCCCCGGCCGCCTCGGCGGCGGCGGCGGCTTCGACCAGTTCGGGCAGGGTCAGGGGCAGGCGGGGGTGATCCGCCTTGCCGCGCCGCGCCCCATTCGGCGCGACGGCGATGGCAAAGGGCCGCGTCACGCCATCACCGCGGCCACGGCGCGGTCGACCGCCGCCGCCAGCCGGGTGGCGATCATGTCGACCCCGGCCTGCGTGATGATATAGGGCGGCGCCATCAGCACATGATCGCCCGACCTGCCGTCGATGGTGCCGCCACCCGGATAGACCATTAGCCCCTCGGCCATCGCCTCGGCGCGGATCTTCGCATGAAGCTTCAGCTTCGGGTCGAAGGGCCGCTTCGCCACCCGGTCTTCGACCAGTTCGATGGCGCGAAATAGCCCGCGCCCGCGGATGTCGCCGACATGCGGATGATTGCCAAAGCGGTCCCGCAGCGCGGCGCCGAGCGCATCGCCCATCGCCTGGCAGTTCCGAAGGAGCCCGTCTTCCTCGATCACCTGCTGCACGGCCAGCGCGCCGGCGCAGGCGGTGGCATGGCCGATATAGGTGAAGCCGTGCTGGAACGTGCCCGAGCCCTGCGTGATCGTATCGTATATCTCGCCCGACATCAGGCAGGCGCCGATCGGCTGATAACCCGCGCCCAGCCCTTTGGCGCAAGTCAGCAGATCGGGCGAGACCCCTTCCTGTTCGCAGGCGAACAGCGTGCCGGTGCGCCCCATGCCGCACATCACCTCGTCCAGGATCAAGAGCACGCCGTACTTGTCGCAGATTTCGCGGATGCGGCGGAAATAACCGGGTGCCGGGGTGATCGCACCGCAGGTCGCACCGCCGACAGTTTCGGCGATGAAGGCGATGACCGTTTCGGGGCCAAGCCGCAGGATCTCGGTCTCAAGCTCGTTCGCCGCGCGCAGGCCGTATTCCTCGGGTGTTTCGTCCGCCCGCCGGTAGCGGTAGTCGAAGCACGGCGGGATATGGCTGACCGGCAGCAGGATCGGTTCGTAGACCGCCCGTCGCGCCGGATTGCCGCCCACCGACAGCGCGCCAAGCGTATTGCCGTGATAGCTTTGCTGGCGGGCGATGAAATGGCGCCGCCCGGTTTCCCCCTTTTCCCAGAAATACTGCCGCGCGAGTTTCAGCGCCGTTTCATTCGCCTCGGATCCGCCGGAGATGAAATAGACATGCTCCAGCCCCTCGGGCGCGCGGGAGATGAGAAAATCAGCCAGCGCCTCGGCCGGTTCGCTGGTGAAGAAGCTGGTATGGGCATAGGGCAGGCGGTCGAGCTGCGCCTTGATCGCCGCGATCACCCGGTGTTCGCTGTGCCCGAGGCAGGACACCGCCGCCCCGCCCGAAGCGTCCAGATAGCGCCGCCCGGCGCTGTCGATCACGAAGGGGCCGTCGCCCGCCACTGCGACGGGCAGCACGCGCGACGGATCGCGGTGCAGGATATGGGTCCGGTTCGGTCGGGGGTCGGATGTCATGTCAGCTCTCCGGAGGCAGGAAGGAAGACCGCGTGGCGAGGGACGCCTCATAGCGGCGCAGGGCGTCGAGCCCCGCGGCCCCGCGGGAAGCGAGGGTGAGGCAGGCGAGCGCCTGCGACAGCGAGACCAGCCCGGTGACCGAAGCGAGATGCGCCGGCCCGCCGTTCGTGGCGGTCAGCGTGACATCCGCAAGCCGGGCCACCGGCCCGAGCGGCGCATCCGTCAGCGCAAGGATCTCAAGCCCCGCATTCTGGGCGAAGCGCGCCGCCTCGACCGTTTCGCGGCTGTAGGGCGCGACGGAGATCGCCACCAGGACATCGCCCGGTCGCAGCGTATGGAGACTGTCGAGCAGCATTCCCCCCGTCGCCGCCATCAGCCGGGTGCCGGGATGGAACAGCGACAGGCTGTAGGCCAGCGAACAGGCGACGGCATGGCAACTGCGCAGACCAAGAACCGCGACCGTCCGGCCCCGCGACAGCATAGCCGCCGCCGCGTTCAGCCGGGCTCGTTGTTCCGGGTGCAGGCCCGAGACGGCATTCGCCGCCTCGGCCTCGGCGATCTGCGCGATCAGGGTATCGGGACCGTCGGCTTGCAGCGTACTGTCGGCGCGGCCGGAATAGACGGCGCCGTTCGCCTCGGTCAGCCAGTCGCGATGCAGGTTCTGGAATTCCTCCCACCCCGGAAAGCCGAGCGATTGCACGAAGCGCAGCAGCGTGCCGGGTGACACCGCCGCCTCGCGCGCGATGCGCCGCAGGCTGTGCAGCGCGATGTCCGATGGGTTTTCCCGCACATAGGTCGCCGCTTCCCGGAGTTTTGGCGGGAAGTCGTCATATCGGGTTTCGAGCCGTTGCCAGAGTTGTGCCAGGTCCATCGATACCGCAAATCGTTTGTTTCGGAAACATCACACCACGGAACATTTGTGTCAACTCTGAGCAAGATGATACGTGTCATTTCCCCGGCTGCGCACAAAAAACGGGCAGGGGTGGGATCTCCCGCGGCCATCGCCAAGAATACAGGGCAGGCGCGTGCTTCCATAACATTGCGGACGCCATCGTAGACTGTCACACTCACAACGCGTTGTCATCATTACGAGGCTGCATTGCAGCGAGGATGATCGCGGAGAAGAACGTTTCCGGACAGCGGTCATATCGCGTGGCGATGTATGAGGAGGATGAGAAAACAGTCCAGTGGGGCTTTGTTGCACTACCCCGTCGGATTACGGATTCATGTTTGTGAGTCAGCGGGTTAGGTTGGCGCCATGAGCAAGCCTGTCGCTGTCTTCCGGACCACGAACTGGTCGAGTTACAATGCAGCCCTGAAGCGCCGGGGCTCGCTGATGGTCTGGCTGGATCTAGAGATGTCGTGGTTCGCGGCCCCGAACGGCAAGCCGGGTCATCCTGAGCGGTTCTCGGCGGCGTCCATACAGTTCTGCCTCTCGCTCAAGGTGCTGTTCGGGCTGCCGCTCCGGCAAACGACAGGGTTCGTGGAGAGCCTGCTGGCTCTGTCCGGGCTCGACTGGCCGGTGCCCTTCGTCGGGCGATCCTTCCACTGGAAGGATCGCTGATCCTTCTCAGTACACCACACTCTGCCGCAGGCAGAAGCATCTGAAGGTTCAGATCGCGTATCGTGCGGCGTCCGGCCCGCTGCATCTGCTGGTGGACAGCACCGGTTCGAGAGAACCGGCGAGGGGGCATCAAGTTCTCGGGCGAAGGCGAATGGCAAGTCCGCAAGCACGGGGCCAGTCGCGGCAGGGCGCGCCAGGTTGCGCCACTGGTTCGAGCAGCCATGGCGTGCGGCGCAAGATCCACATCGGGATCGATGCTGATACGCTGGAGGTGCGGGCGGTGGAGATGACCGGTAACCGCATCGGCGATGCGCCCGTTCTGCCCGACTTGCTGGCGCAGATCCCGGCTGAAGAGCGGATCGACAGCGTCACCGCAGATGGCATCTATGACACCAAGGGCTGCCACGCCGCCATCGCGGCCCGAGGTGCCGATGCCGTTCGGGCCCGCCCTCGGACCAATGGCGGGCAGACCCTCACTACCACCCCGACGAAATGCCAGGGTCTGGAAGGGACACGATCCCGGCCTGCAGGCGCGAAACGAAGCGCTACGTGCCTGAAGGCGGTTCGGCCGGGCCAACTGGAAGAAATGGTCCGGATACCACCGACGAAGTCGCGTGGAGGTATGAGGGGGGTCAGAAAACAGTCCGGGGGACTGTTTTCCCGACGATTGGATGAGATGCATCAAGCTTTTGGGCGAGCGCATCATGGCCAGAGACTTCGACAGGCAGGATGCAGAGGTCCAGATCCGCATCCTTCGCAGGTTCTCTCGAACCGTCGCCCATCGGGCTTGAACCGATGGCGCCTCGATGGGCAACCGTTCACCTGCTCAGTC
>NZ_SAUZ01000005.1 GCF_004022215.1 Paenirhodobacter populi | reverse complement strand
GGGAAAGAAAGGGCGAAGGCGCGCCATCTGATCTTAGAAAGCCAGTAAAGGTTGCTCATAAATCAGGTCTCCTCGGGAGAGCCTGAATCATGAAGCGTGACTGAAATCAATGGGTCTGGAGCCTAGCGAAACTGCTCAGGCGACGGAGCGCCATCGAACCAGAGATCTGACATATGAAATCAGACGGGCGACGTGTCCCCTCAGGGGCCGTATCGGCAATGCTACCTTCGCCGTTCTCTGCACCCGCGGTCACAATATCCGAAAGATACTCGCCGATCTCATTTTTTACCGCGACATTATCTGCCTGAACGGCCACAGAGGCAGGACAGTCCACAGCGACGTGAACTGGTTGTTCAGATCCGACTACATATACCCTTCGACCAAAGCTTTGGCGATTTTTGTAAACCCATCGGATACAACGAGAAAAGCAAGTTTGAAAGGCAATGCAACAATAGCGGGGGGAACCATCATCATCCCCATAGACATCAGTATTGCCGACACTATCAAATCAACAATAAGGAATGGCAGGAGGATATAGAAGGCAATTTCAAACGCCCTCGACATCTCCGACAACATGAAGGCTGGAACCATGACCCTGAGAGGCGCGGAGTGCATATCATTAACTTCGATATTGGCAGTAGAAATGCTGACAAGACTATCGAAAGTGCCTTCATTTATTCTGGCGGACATGAAATCCCGGAAAGGCGATGTGATTTTCACAAAGGCTTCATCGTTACCCATGCCACCAGACAAAAATGGTTCTACACCCTCATTCCAACTTTTCAGAAAAGTTGGCTCCATTACGAACCAAGTCAAGAACAGAGACAGGCCAATGATCAGGAAATTCGGAGGAGATGCCTGCAAACCTATTCCTTGGCGAAACATGGACAAAACAGATACGATGAGAGGAAAGCAAGTCACCATGATCGCCAAGCTTGGAGAAATGCTCAGTACAGTCATGGCCGCAAAAACGGTGAACGCCTGCGTCGACAGGCTTTGCCCATCAAGGTTTATGGATATCCCTTGAGAGCATGCAATGCCAGGTATTGTCCCCAAGACAACGCCCGCGGATAAAGCACAAATTAATCGCCGGCTGATCATAGATTATCCTGGATATTCACAATCTCGGTTATCCTGACCGCCAATGACTCGGCTCCGCCCGCGGATGTGTCAGTCAACTCCCCCCGAGCAATCAGCTTGTCACCGATGTACAAATCAACAGGATCATCAACACGCCGATCCAGGGAAATAATGGAATCACGTCCCAGGGAAAGCAGATCCCGCACCGTCGGACGCGCCTTTCCAACAGACACGATGATCTCGACCGGCACAGACAGGAAGGGGCTTTGAGACGAACCAACAGCACTATTTTCATCCATGATCTTGTCCTATCTGGAGTTCATCCATCTTTGTGACTATCGGGAAATCGTAGAAAATTTTCTCAAGATCAGCGGATATTCCACCGCCTCCGAAGGAAATTTCAACTTGTCCGGTATCATAACTGGTATCTCCAAGGATTCTTACATGATCCGTATTTCCGGAAACAATCGATTTAACGACCTCAATTATGTCAGGATGCACTGTCAGGCAGATGGAATTTTCGCTTTCAGCCAGGACATCATCCAGATTCTGAATGATGAACTCTTCAATTGACACGCTTCTGATCTTCGGCATCATCTTTTCAAGCATGACCTTCAGAAGGGATTCCGTCGCATCCACGAATTCCTGCCGTAACTTGCCGTGATCTTTTATCAGATCCTGAAGACCTTTCTGGATTTCCGCGCGGAGGGATGCTTCTTCAGTCAGTTTACTCGCGCCGCAATCGTCCCAGCCAGCGGCATATCCTTTTTCATAAGCCGCCAGTTGCGCTGCCTCGAGTTCGACCGCGTCGAGTGAAATCCTTTCCTCGCGTTCGACATCCGCTTCAAAAGCCTCCAGCTTCACCCGGCTCAGCGTCATGCCCGTCCCTCATTGCTTTCCATCCAGCCGCGAAGAATCTCGACGGATTCCGTGTGCCGTTCTTCTATGAGCCGCTTGAGCCGCGCGACGGGTTCGTTCCCATCCTGACCGCGCGAGCTCGCGGCTTCCTCCGGCAGCTGGATTTCCTGCATGTTGAGAGGCACAATTTTGGGCGGTAGATCCTCAGCCTCGGCCGTCGCGGCGCGTTCACCATCCGAAGCGTTCGCCAGTTGCGCGCGATCCGGCACGGTATTGAGGTCGCGCTTTCCCAAAAGCAGCGGCCGCATGACGAAAAGCCCCAGAACCAACGCAACAATGACCAGTGCCGCGATGGCGATGAGACGCATCACATCAATGGTCTGTCCGGCAAAAAGTCCCCCCGTCGCCTCGGTTCCCGCATGGGTCCCCAGAGGCACGAAGGGCATGGAGCGGATGGTGATCACATCCCCCCGCGCTTCATCATAGCCGACGGCAGACGCCACGAGATCCTGAAGAGAATCAAGCTCTTCCTGCGGACGCGGTGTGATCGTCGCCTGTCCCGAAGCATCGGTCCCGCTGACGCCATCGACCAGAACCGCAACCGTGATCCGCTTGATGTCGCCCGGCGAGCGCAACAATTCGCGCGTGGTCTCGGACACTTCGTAATTCGTGCGCTCGCGGGTTTCCGACGCCTGGGACTGCGAACGCCCGTTGTTCGCGGCGTCCCCATCGGGCAGATTCGACGCGACCGTCACATTGGGCGGCTTCGTCGCATCGGCCTGCTTCGACGTTTCGGTGTTTTCCGTGGAAATGATCACACGACCCTGCGGATCGAAACGCCGCTCGGTGATCGCCTCGCGTTCGGAGACGGTCTGAACCGAAAGCTCCACCACCGCATTTCCATAACCCACCCGTGCCTCAAGTAGCCGCTCGACGTTCCTGCGCAGCTCGGCCGCGCGGTCATCGCCCAGCTGATTGGGCGTTTTCGCACCCGTGGCGATCAGGCCATTGACACTGTCGATGACGGATACATCCTCGGGCCTCATCCGCGGAACGGCGGAAGCGACAAGAAACTGCAGCGCCGTCGCCTGTTGCGCCGAAAACCCGCCGCTATTCGTGGTGACGGTGACAGAGGCGGTCGGCCGCGCGTCATTCCTGAACGATGTCGCGGCGACCGGCGCGATATGGACCCGCGCCGACCGCACATCCGGATTCGCCAGAATCGTGCGGGCGAGTTCACCTTCCTTCGCACGCCAGTAAGCAGCGTCGAACATCTGCGACGTCGTTCCGAAACCGGACAGGGAATCAAGAAGCTCGTAACCCGTGCCATTCAGCTTGGGCAGCCCCTCGGAGGCGAGCATCATGCGCAGTTCATCGCGCCGGCGGGAATCGACCTGGATCGAATCGCCGCGGACCTCATAGGCGACCCCCTGTTTTTCCAGCGCCGCGACGATTTCACCCGACTGCGCGGGATCCAGCCCGGCATAAAGCAGAGCCATGTTCGGTCGGGACGTGATGGCCGACAGAGCCAGTATCGCCACGAAAACCGCAATCGTCGCCCCTGTCACGATCATGCGCCGACGCGAATCGAGCGCCTCCCATGAGGCAAGGATTTGTTTCATGACACACCTCCAGCGAACGGACTTCTGCCCCGTCTGAGGCTGGATGATTCCGCTTTCCACTTAAGATTCGGTTAGCTCATCCGGGGTTATAGCTGGCCACATCGAAGAACTCGGTGAGGCTCATGGCCCAGATGGATACCGCGCTTGACGCGCCCGCTAAAAAATCGCCCCTGCCGCTGATCATCGGCGCCGTCCTGATGCTGCTTTTCGGCGCGGGCACATTCTATACGCTCTATTCGGGCCTGCTTTTCGGCTCCGGCAAGCCGAAGGAGAAAGTCGCCGAATCGGCCGCCCATCCGGAAATTACCTATGTGGCGCTCGATCCGTTGATCATTTCGCTCGGAAGCAAGGCCCCCAGACATCTGCGCTTTTCCGCGCAGCTCGAAGTTCCGCAGGCCTATCAGCAGGAAGTCGAATCGCTGAAGCCCCGGGTCGCCGATGTCCTGAACAGCTACCTCCGCGCCGTCGATGTGGGTGAGCTTGAAAATGCCAACGCCCTGATTCGCATGCGTGCCCAGATGCTTCGACGCATCCAGGTCGTGACCGGGGAAGGTCGCGTCAGGGATCTTTTGATCATTGAATTTGTCCTGAACTGAGGAAAATCCATGTCGGTCACATTCATCGTCGATGTTTTCATGGGAATGGCCGCGGTCATCGCCTCCCTCTATTGCTTCATTCTTTCGCGGCGCCTGAAACGTTTCAACCAGCTCGAACACGGGATGGGGGGCGCCATCGCCGTCCTTTCCGCGCAGGTCGACGACATGACATCCGCCTTGAAGCAGGCACAAAAGACCGCCGCCGGTTCGGCGCAGCAACTTGTCGGCCTGACGGATCGCGCGGAACAGGGGGCGCAAAAGCTAGAACTCATGCTGGCCTCCTTGCATGACATGACGGATGACTCGCCCCGGCGGCCGCATCGGGCCGTCCGTCGCCGCAGCAGGGGCTCGATGGAGGCGGCGGAATGATCCGCGCACCGTGGAGAAAAACCACTCCCGGTCCGCGCAAGCGGCGGCGCGGCATGCTGCCCGCTCTGGCCTGCATCTTCGCCCTCGCGGCCATCGTGCGATTTGGCGATGGCATGGGAACCATATTCGCCTTCGCCAGCGCGCAGAATTCCTCCGGGGACGATGCGTCCTGCGCGGCGGATGAAGGGACCTTGTCGCTGATGAATGCCCTTCGGGAAAGGGAACGCAAGGTCGCCAATCAGGAAGGCGTCATCGCCGACCGCATGAGGGCGCTCGAACTGGCCGACAAGCGGGTCCAGGAACGCCTCGCCGCGCTTAACGCTGCGGAGAGGGAACTAGCAGCGACCGTAACCATCGCCGACAAGGCCGCCGAACAGGATGTCGCGCGGCTGGTCACTGTCTATGAAACGATGAAACCCAAGGAGGCCGCACCGCTTTTCGCGGCGATGTCTCCGGAATTCGCTTCGGGTTTTCTCAGCCGCATGCGCCCCGAGGCTGCAGCGGCGATCTTTGCCCATCTCGACCCCGAGACGGCCTACGCCATCAGCGTCATCGTCGCCGGCCGAAACGCCGGTGCACCGGTCAACTGAGCCGGCTGACAACTTGCGACAACTTCTGGAGCCCTGAAATGATCGGCATCATCGGCATCGTCCTGATCTTCGCGATGGTCTTCGGCGGCTATATGGCAGCCGGAGGCAAGATCGGCATCATCCTCCATTCCCTCCCGTTCGAGATGATGATGATTGGCGGCGCGGCGGCGGGATCGTTCATCCTCTCGAACGACATCCCGGCGATCAAGCAGACGCTCAGGGATATCAAGAAGGTCTTCAAAGGCCCCACGTGGAAGCCGGCGGATTACCGCGACCTTCTGTGCCTGCTGTTCGAGATCATCCGCCTCGTCCGGCAAAATCCCGTGGCGATCGAGGAACATATCGAATCGCCCGAGACCTCTTCGATTTTCGGGAAATATCCAAAGATCCTGAAAGACCACGACGCGGTCGACATGATCTGCGACACGCTTCGCTCAGCCTCGATGAACTATGATGATCCGCTTCAGGTGGAAGAGGTGCTCGACAAGCAGATCGACACGAACTACCAGCACGCGCTGCATCCGAGCCACGCCATGCAATCCGTCGCCGATGCCTTGCCCGCGCTTGGCATCGTCGCGGCGGTCCTCGGTGTCGTCAAGACGATGGGGGCGATCGATCAACCGCCTGAAATCCTTGGAAAGATGATCGGAGGCGCGCTGGTGGGAACGTTTCTCGGCGTGTTCCTGGCCTATGGCTTCGTCGCCCCTTTCGCCATGCGGATGCGCTTTGCCGCGGATGAGGACAGCCACTTCTACAAGCTGATCCGCGAAGTCCTGGTGTCCAATCTGCGCAATCATCCGACGAACATCTGCATCGAGGTCGGGCGCCAGAACATGCCCCATCACATCCGGCCGAGCTTTTCCGATCTGGAGGATGCCCTGAAGGGTATCCGGTCGGAGGCGGCATGATGCGACGGTTGATCTGGGCAGGCGCATTCCTGATCGGGCTCGCGGGTGGTGCGGGCGCGCAGCAACTCTCCGTCCGCTCCGGAGAGCATGACGGATTTTCGCGCCTCGTCATCCCCTATCCACGGGGAACGAAATGGACGATCGAAGACGGAGACGGGGGGATCAGCCTGCGCGCCTCGGGAGGGAGTTTCACCTATGACATCCGGGACGTCTTCCGCCTGATTCCCCGAAACAGGGTCCTGTCCGTCGTCGCCGGCACCGATAACAACACGCTTTTCATCAAGACCGGGGAAAAGATTCGCAGCAAGGCCTATCAACTGGACGGCGGACAGGTGGTGATCGACTTCGCAGATGCAGAGGCCGCACCACCTGGTGACGTGCAATCGGCGGGCCGGATCGGTATTCCGGAACATCTTGACCTACTTTGGAAAAACCATCTTCCGCTTGAGGATACCGACAACATCGCGCAGACCGGATCACCACGCGGGGAAAATCCTCCCAACGGCAGCGCCCGGGTAAGTGCCGCGGAACGCCAGTTACTCGAAAGCCTCAGCCGCGCGGCATCGCAAGGCCTCATCAGCGTCGATCCCACGCGCAAGATCCCGAAGCCCGCGACCGGATCGCCCCTCGCGGAAGGAGATCCGGCCGACGACGGATCCCTCCCGATCCCGCTGCGTTCCGAGACGGTCTATGATCGCGATCTGGATCAGGAAAATGCGTATCCCCGGCTGCTGGTCAATGGGCAGTCCTGCCTTCCGGACGACAGGTTTGCCGTTGAAAACTGGGTCACCGATGATCCGCCGACCGATCAGCTCGCCGAAAGGCAGAACGGGCTCATCGGTGAATTCGACCGGCCCGATCCCGCCGCCGTCGAACGCCTCGCACGGCTTTACATCGCCCTGGGGTTCGGCGCCGAAGCCAAAGCGACGCTGGCGGCCTTTGATATCGGCGGCGCAATTGCCCGGCCACTCGTCTATATGGCGGATGTGATCGACGGCACCCCGACCCCGCCGGACGAACCGATTTCGCACATGGCCGCCTGTGACGGCAAGGTCGCGCTTTGGGCTTTCATGGGAGGAGGTCTGCCCGCGGATTCCGGACAGATCGACGTGACGGCGATCCAGAGTAGCTATTCCGCCCTGCCCCCGCAAATCCGCGACATTCTCGGCCCGGTTCTCGTCGAGCGGTTCCTGAAGATCGGGCAACCCGACGCGGCCGAAGCCATCCGGAATGCGCTCAGGCGCACCAGTTCGGCCGAAAATGCGCCTCTGGCCATCGCTCAGGCGCAGTTGCTGCTGGCGTCGGGGCAGCCTCTCGCCGCGGAGGAAAGCCTCTCCGCCGCGCCGGTCAGGAACGATCTCAACTCGGCGCAAAGCCTCGTGCTGTCCGTGGAAGCCCGCCTGATGCGCGGGCAGGCGATCGACCGAAAGACGCGGGACGACATTGCCGCGCAGATGCACCAGACCGGCGCATCGGAACTTGGCCAACGTCTGCGCCGGGCGCTGATCCTGGCCGAAGGATCGGTCGGCGGTTTCGACAATGCCTTCGACACCCTCGCCGGCTGGCCGCAGGAAGGGCTTGATGACCTCCGCGACCAGACGCTTGGCGATCTCATCGCGCAACTCGGCCGCGTTCCGGACGATCTGATTTTCGTCAGGCAGATGTTCACGCATCGGCAGGTCCTGCAGGATGCCCCCCTGCCCGCCGCCTTGCGCATATCGCTTGCGGATCGCCTGTCCGGTCTGGGTTTCAGCGCCGCGGCGGCGGATATCCTGACTGCCACGGTGCGCCAGACCGCAACGGGGCGCCTTGCGCTCGCCCGGGCGGCCATCGCGGAACGGGATGGCGCGGCGGCACTGGCCCACCTGGACGGTCTGGACGGCGAAGCCGCCGCGCAGCTGCGTGCCCAAGCCTATCTGGCGCTTGGCGAACACGCCAATGCGGCAGCGCTTTTCCGCATGCTCGGGGATGAACAGGAAACGGCCCGCGCGGCGTGGCGCGGCGCATCATGGGACATCGTGAAAGATCACGGCAGCGATATCGAACGCGCCGTGATCGAAGACGCCACCGCGGACAATGCTTCAGACCCAATCCCAACGGGACCGATTTCCCGCGCGAACGCATTGATCACCCGCAGTCAGGAGGAACGCGCGCTTCTCGACCGCCTGCTCACGGCCTATTGAGCAGGACGGCCATCAGCCCCGCAGGGCGCGAAAACGTTCGGCAAGCGCGCGGGTGGATCCGTCCTTGCCCGCGCCGTCGGATTGCCCTTCAAGCACCGGCGCCAGCGCGACTGCAAGCTCCTTGCCAAGCTCGACACCCCATTGATCGAAACTGTTGATGCCAAGAATGACACCTTCGACAAAGACCCGATGTTCATACAGAGCGATGATCGCCCCCAAGGCGAAGGGCGTCAGCTTGCGATACAGCAGCGTCGTCGAAGGCCGGTTCCCCGGAAACACCCGATGGCGTGCCTGCCGGTCGAGTTCCGCCCCCGACAATCCCTTCTTGCGCATCATCTCGCGCGCCTCGTCCAGCGACCGGCCGCGCAGCAGCGCCTCGGATTGCGCAAGGCAATTCGCGGCCAGCAGAAGATGCTGATGGTCGAGGTCGGGCTCATGCCCCTCGGCGGCGATCATGAATTCGCAGGGCACGATGCGGGTGCCCTGATGGATCAACTGATAAAAGGCGTGCTGACCGTTCGTGCCCGGCTCACCCCAGACCACCGGACCGGAATCGTAAGGCAAATCGGCGCCGTCCATCGAGACACGCTTGCCGTTCGATTCCATCTCGAGCTGTTGCAGATAGGCCGGCAGCCGCGCCAGCCGCTGATCGTAGGGCAGAACCGCCCGCGTCGCATGACCCAGAACCTGATTGTGCCAGATCCCCACCAGCGCCAGCAGCACCGGCAGGTTCTGCGCAAAGGGCGTTTCGCGGAAATGCCGGTCCATCGCGGCCCCGCCGGCATGGAATTCGGCGAAATTCGCCGGCCCGACGGCGATCATCAGCGACAGGCCGATGGGCGACCAGACCGAATAGCGCCCGCCGACCCAATCCTCGAAGCCGAACACCCGGCTGTCGGGGATACCGAAAGCCGCGGTGCGGTCGGTCGCGGTGGAGATCGCGGCGAATTGCGCGGCGGGATCGGTGACACGGCCCGCCATCCACCGTCGCGCGGTTTCCGCATTGGTCATCGTCTCGACCGTGGTGAAGGTCTTGGACGCCACGATCACCAGCGTGGTCTGCGGATCGAGCCCGGCCAGCGTGTCATGGATATGCGCGCCATCGACGTTCGAAACGAAATGGCAGCGCGGCCCGTCGTGATAAGGCGCCAGCGCCAGCGTCGCCATCGCCGGGCCAAGATCCGACCCACCAATTCCGATGTTCACCACATCGGTGATCCGCCCCCCCTGCCCGGTGAAGGCGCCCGAGCGGACCTCTTCGGCAAAGACCTGCATCCGGGCCAGCGTTTCGCGCAGCGCGGGCATGACATCGACGCCATCGACCAGAACGCTGGCATCCGGATTGCGCCAGGCGGTGTGCAGAACGGCGCGATTTTCCGTCTCGTTGATTTTGACACCCGAAAACATCGCCTCGCGCTTGCCGGCGACATCGCATGTCTCCGCCAGATCCAGCAGCATCTGCCGCGCCTCGGGGTCGATCGCGGTTTTCGAATAGTCGAACAGGAAATCGCCGAAGGCGGCGCTGAAATCCGCGGCACGATCCTCGATTTCGAACAGATCCATGATCCGCCGGTTCTTCACATCCGCCGCATGGGCGATCAGGGGGTCAAAGCGAGTCATCAGGGAGCCCAGTGGATTGTGGCATTTTTAAGGACGCACCGCACCGGAGCCTGAAGCTCCGGCAAGGTTTCCGCCCGTTCTATCGCGTCACGCTTTTCGCCGCCAGTGATCAGAATGTGACAGTGCATCGCATCGCGCAGGACCGGCGCCGTCAAGGTGATGCGCGGCTCGCCCGCGGCCTCGGCGCGCAGCGCCATCAGCGGCGGGGCATCGTCGGCCAGCGCCTCGGCCAGATGATCCGCCCCCGGAAACAGCGAGGCGGTGTGCATGTCGGCGCCCATGCCCAGCAACAGCACGGTGATCGGCAGCGCCGCCTCCACACCCCGGGTCAGTTCCGCCATCACCGCCTCGGGCGTGTCGGCCGGGGCGTAGAGCGGCACCAGCCGCGCCGCCGCAGCGCGATTGCGCAACAGCCGTTCGCGCAGCAGCCGGGTGTTGGACCGCGGGCTGTCCTCGGGCACCCAGCGTTCATCGTTCAGCAGGACCGAGACCCGGTCCCAGTCCAGATCCAGCGCCGAGAGGATGTCGAACACCGGCCCCGGCGTCGTCCCCCCCGGCACCGACAGCGTCGCCCGGTCGCCCAGATCCAGCGCCTGCCGCAGTTCCGAGGCGATGGCATCGGCCAGCGCCATCATCAGCATCTCGCGGTCGGGATATTCCAGGAAAGTCATCCGTGTATGTTCCTCCAGCGGCGGCCATCGCGGTGCATCAGCATCAGCGCGTCATCCGGCCCCGAGGACCCGGAATCGTAGCCCTGCGGGCGGTCGCCCCGCGCCTCCCACCCGGCGATGATCGGGTCGGTCCAGGCCCAGGCGGCCTCGACCTCGTCGCCGCGCATGAACAGGGTCTGGTTGCCGCGGATCACATCCATGATCAGCCGTTCATAGGCGTCGGGAATGTCGGTCCCCTCCTCGCCCAAGGCCTCGGCGAAGGACATGTCGAGCGGCACCTGCACCAGACGCATGCCCCCCGGCCCCGGTTCCTTGATCATCACCTTGAGGTTCATGCCCTCGTTCGGCTGCAACCGGATCACCAGCATGTTTTCCGGCCAGCTGCCGCCCGCATCGTCAAAGATCGAATGCGGCGGCTGCTTGAAGGCGATGGCGATTTCCGAGGTCCGCGCCCGCAGCCGCTTGCCGGTGCGCAGGTAGAACGGCGTCCCCTGCCAGCGCCAGTTCGCCACCTGCACCTTCAGCGCCACATAGCTTTCGGTGCGGCTGTTCGGATCCTCGACATCCTCGAGATAGCCGGATTTCGGCTCTTTCCCCGCGGTGCCCAGATACTGCCCCCGCACGATGTCCGAGCTGGGCACCGGCTGCAACGCCCGGATGACCTTGAGCTTTTCGTCGCGCACGGCATCGGGGTCGAAATGATAGGGCGGCTCCATCGCGATCAGACACAAAAGCTGCATCATGTGGTTCTGCACCATGTCGCGCATGGCGCCGGCCTTGTCGTAATAGGAGCCGCGCCCGCCGACACCCACCGTCTCGGCCACGGTGATCTGCACATGGTCGATATACTGGCTGTTCCACAGCGGCTCGAACAGGATGTTGGCAAAGCGCACCGCCATCAGGTTCTGAACCGTCTCCTTGCCCAGATAATGGTCGATCCGGTAGATCTGCTGTTCGCGGAAATGCGCGGCCAGCGTCGCATTCAGCGCCTTGGCCGAGGCCAGATCCCGCCCGAAGGGCTTTTCCACCACGATCCGCGTTTCCGGCGTGGCGATGCCGTAGCTGTGCAGCCGTTCCGTCAGATCGCCGAACAGCGACGGCGCGACCGAGAAATAGAAGGCGTTGACCACCTCGGGCCGGATCAGGGCCTTCAGCTCATCCCAGCCGGCCTCGCCGGTGGCGTCGAGCGGCACATAGACCAGCGCCTCGAGAAAGGCGTCGATGCTGACCGCATCGCGTTTCGCCGCGCCCACATGTTCCATGATCGCCCGGCGTGCGAGGTCGCGGAAGCCTTCGGTATCGATCTCCGCCCGGGCGGCGCCGATGATGCGGGCACCCGTGGGCATCTGTCCGTCGAAAAACCTGCGGTAAAGACCGGGAAGAATCTTGCGGGTGGCAAGGTCCCCCGTGGCCCCGATGATGACAAGATCGAAAACGTCCACCGGAATGACGCGCGAAACCATTGGCTGCTCCGTTGTTATCGCTAACATTCGTCTTCTAACACGCATTGCCCCGGAGTCTAGCCCGCGCGTCGGGGAGGCAAAAGCCGTTTAGCGCCGTCATCCGCGTGAAATCGCGCAAATGCCTCATTTCGCGCCGGATTTCGCCCGCGCTATTCCGCCAGCGCCTTGCCCAGCCGGGGCAGCTTTGCCCGTTTCATCAGGGCGCGGATCGGCTGCGGCCGGCCCGACAGGCGTTCCGTCCTGGCCCGGACGCGCCCGGTGACGGCTTCGATGCGGTCGGGGTGATGCGACCACAGTTCCCACAGGAAACCATCGGGGTCGCGGCGGTCCAGCCCCTCGGCCCGCAGGGTGCCGCGCGGGAAATCCATCGCATTGAAGGTCAGAATCGCCTCGGCCCCGCCGGCAATCGCCGATGCCAGCACATGGATATCGTTCGGGTCCGGCAGATGCAGCCGCGATTCCAGCCCCGGGCGGGGCGCGACCTCGGCCTGCGGAAAGGCGGCGCGCAGGGTGGCGATCTCGCCCCGCGCGATGGCCTCCCCCTCCGGGCCGAGCCGCGCCGCCGCGCGCGCCCATTCCTCAAGGATGCGCGCCGACCACAGCGGCTGGTAAAGCCCTTCCCCCGCCACGCCGATCAGGATTTCGCGCAGCACCGTGGGATAGAGCACGCAGGCATCCAGAAGGATCTTGTCCCCCGGCATCAGTCCAGCCGGAAGAACAGGGATTTCAGATAGCCCGATTCCGCAAGCTGCGGCAGCATCGGATGGTCCGGCCCCGCATAGCCGGTGTGGATCAGTTGCGCGCGCCGACCACCCCGCCCGATCCCACGGGTCGAGGCGGCGCGGAACTGCACCAGATCGGCCGCATGCGAACAGGAGCACAGCACCAGATAGCCGCCGGGCGCCACCAGCGGCGCGGCCAGCCGGGCGATCCGTTCATAGGCGCGCAGCCCCGCCTCCAGTGCCTGCCGGTTCGGCGCGAAGGCGGGCGGATCGCAGACCACCAGATCGAAGCGTTCCCCCTCGGCGGCCAGCGCCTCCAGCGTGGCGAAGGCATCGCCCTGACGGGTGGCAAAGCGCTCCGCCGCCCCCATCGCCGCCGCGCCCTCGGCCGCAAGCTCCAGCGCCGGGGCCGAGGCATCGACCGCCAGCGCCGCCTCCGCCCCGCCCGCAAGCGCCGCCAGCGCGAAACCGCCCACATGCGAGAACACGTCCAGAACCCGCGCCCCGCGCGCCAGCCGCGCGGCAAAGGCATGGTTCGGCCGCTGATCGAAGAACAGCCCCGTCTTCTGCCCGCCCAGCACGTCGGCCATGTAGATCGCACCGTTCATCGGCACGGCGATCGGCCCCGCGACCGCGCCTTGCAGGACCAATGTTTCCTCGGGCAGACCTTCCAGCCCGCGCGCCCGGCCCGATCCGTTCTTGACCACCGTCGTGACGCCAGTCACCGCGACCAGAGCCGCGGTCAGATCGCCGATCATCGCCTCGGACCATGCCGCGTTCGGCTGGATCACCGCAGTGTCGCCGAAACGGTCGATGATGACGCCGGGGAGGCCATCCGCCTCGGCATGGATCAACCGGTAGAAGGGCGCCTCGAACAGCCGCGCGCGCAATTCCAGCGCATGCGCCAGCCGCGCCGTGATCCAGTCGCGGTCGATCGCGGCCCCGGGATCGCGGTCCATCACCCGGGCGATGATCTTCGACTTCGGGTTGACCGTCACCGTCACCATCGCGCGGCGATCGGCATCTTCCAGCGTCGCGATCGTGCCCGGGGTCAGCGCCTGCGTGCGCCGGTCGGTCACCAGCTCATCCGCATAGACCCAGGGAAAGCCATGCCGGATCGCGCGCGCCTCGGCCTTCGGGCGCAGCCGCACGACGGGGCGGGACGGGGCGGCGCTCGGATCGGAAGGATCGGTTTCGGACATCTTCGGCTCCGGGTTCAGGCAGGTTTCGCCCGCCTTAGCGCGCGGCCGCGCCCAAGGAAAGACGCCGCGCGGGAAAGCCCGCGCAAAACGCCCGCTTTTCGGCCGCGCGCCGCCCATCGCACCCGCCGGGACGGAATCCGCTTGTGCCATCCGGCGACAGGGGCACTATAGGGACATGCAGACAATTGACTTGTTAGCGCTAACATACTACATGCCAGACAGCGCTGCCCAAGCGCCCTGCCCCGCCGGGGCACCCCGCTTGCGGCTCCGCACCCCTGACCGCAGCCGACCGGATGGAAGCCATGACCGTGATCTCAGCCCCCACCAATGCCACGATCGCCCGTGTGACGGACCGGATCCGGAAACGATCTGAAAGCCGCCGCGCCGAATATCTTGCCCGGATGTACGAAGCCGTCGCCAACGGGCCGGCGCGCGCGCATCTGGCCTGCGGCAATCAGGCCCATGCCTATGCCGCGATGGGCGCGCAGAAACCACTTCTGGCCGAGGGACGGGTGCCGAACATCGGCATCGTCACCGCCTATAACGACATGCTTTCGGCGCATCAGCCGTTCGAGACCTTCCCCGCCCGGATCAAGGCCGCGCTTCAGGGCGTCGGCGCCACGGCGCAGGTGGCGGGCGGCGTGCCCGCCATGTGCGACGGCGTCACGCAGGGCCAGACGGGGATGGAACTGTCGCTGTTTTCCCGCGACGTGATCGCGCTGGCCGCCGGGGTGGCGCTGTCCCACAACTGTTTCGACGCGGCGCTTTATCTGGGCGTGTGCGACAAGATCGTGCCCGGCCTTGTCATCGCCGCCGCGACCTTCGGCCATATCCCGGCCGTCTTCGTCCCCGCCGGACCGATGACCTCGGGCCTGCCGAACGACGAAAAGGCCAAGGTCCGCAACCAGTATGCGGCGGGCGAGATCGGCCGCGACAAGCTGATGGAGGCCGAGATGGCCTCCTACCACGGCCCCGGCACCTGCACCTTCTACGGCACGGCGAACTCGAACCAGATGCTGATGGAGATCATGGGCCTGCACCTTCCGGGGGCAAGCTTCATCAACCCGAACACGCCGCTGCGCGATGCGCTGACCGAACAGGCGGCGCGGCGGGCGGCGGAAATCACCGCGCTTGGCAATGACTTCCGCCCCACGGGTGAGATTTTGGATGAACGCGCCTTCGTCAACGGCATCGTCGGGCTGATGGCCACGGGCGGGTCCACCAACCTCGTGCTGCATCTGCCGGCGATGGCGCGCGCGGCGGGGATCGTGCTGGACATCGAGGATTTCCACGACATTTCCGCGGTCGTGCCGCTGATGGCGAAGGTCTATCCGAACGGCCTCGCCGATGTGAACCATTTCCACGCGGCGGGCGGGATGCAGTTCCTGATCCGCGAATTGCTCAGGGCCGGCCTGCTGAACGCCGACGCCAAGACCGTGGCGGGCGACGGGCTGGCCGCCTATGTGACGGAACCCAAGCTGATCGACGGCCACCTGACCTGGGTCGACGGCCCCGAGGAAAGCCTGAACGACAAGATCCTGCGCCCCGCCGTGACCGCGTTCCAGCCGCAGGGCGGGCTGCGACAGCTCAGCGGCAATCTCGGCCGCGGGGTCATCAAGATCTCGGCCGTCGCGCCGGAGTATCACGTGATCGAGGCGCCGGTCCGCGTCTTCGCCGATCAGGAAGAGGTGAAAGAGGCGTTCAAGCGCGACGAATTCACCTCGGACACCGTGGTCGTCGTCCGCTTTCAGGGGCCGCAGGCGAATGGCATGCCCGAGCTGCATTCGCTGACGCCGGTGCTGTCGGTCCTCCTTGGCCGCGGGCTCAAGGTGGCGCTGGTCACCGATGGGCGGATGTCGGGCGCCTCGGGCAAGGTGCCCGCGGCGATCCATGTCAGCCCCGAGGCCGCGGCGGGCGGCCCCATCGCCCGGCTGCGCGACGGCGACATCGTGCGGCTCGACGCGGAAAAGGGCGAACTCACCTGCCTCGCCCCCGGCTTCGCCGAACGCGCCCCCGTCACCGCCGATCTGTCGAAGAATGAACATGGCATCGGGCGGGAACTCTTCGCCGCCTTCCGCCGCAACGTGGGTGCCGCCACCGAAGGCGCCGCCGTCGTCGTCTGAGTCAACCGGAGACCATCATGACCCCCGCCGAACAATCCACCCTGTCCCGCAAGATCTGCGCCCTCGCCCCGATCATCCCGGTGATCGTGGTCAAGGAGCTGCCCCACGCCGTGCCGCTGGCGACGGCGCTGGTCGCCGGGGGGCTGCCCGCGCTTGAGGTCACGCTGCGCACGCCCGTCGCGCTCGACGCGATCCGGGCGATGGCCGATGTGGAGGGCGGCACCGTCGGCGCCGGCACCCTGCTGACGCCCGCCGACGTGAAGGCGGCAAAGGCCGCGGGCGCGAAATTCGGCGTCTCGCCCGGGCTGACGGAAACGCTGGTCAAGGCCTGTCAGGACGAGGGCCTGCCCCTGCTGCCCGGCTGCGTCACCGCTTCCGAGGTGATGCGCGCGATGGAATGGGGCTACACGGTGCTGAAATTCTTCCCGGCCGGAACCTCCGGCGGGGCGGCGGCGATCAAGGCGCTCGGCGGCCCGCTGCCGCAGGTCGGCTTCTGCCCGACGGGCGGCGTCAGCCTGCAGAACGCGCCGGATTACCTGAAGCTGCCCAACGTGCTCTGTGCCGGCGGCAGCTGGGTCGCCCCCGACGCCAAGGTGCAGGCCGGCGACTGGACGGGGATCGAGGCGCTCGCCCGCGAGGCCGCCGCGCTTCCCCGGTAAGCGCTCCGTCGGGGCGCGCCCTTCTACGGGCAGGACACTTTCGCCCTCCGCTTCTGAAAGAATGAGGGCAGACCTCTGCCCTGTCTGGCTTTCATCTTTCCGCAAATATCCTCGGGGGTGAATTTGCCGACAGGCAAAGAGGGGGCAGACAGCCCCCTGCGACGGTTCAGGCTTGCCCGGCGCCCTGCCCTAACGCGCGCTCTACGATCTCCGCCACCGCGACCGTCGTGCGGTCCAGATGCGCGCGGAGCGCATCAAGCGTCTCCTCCCCCGCCTCGCGCAGCAGGAAGGCGCGGCCGCCCTCGCCGATCACCTCCATGTCCAGCGGCCGGTCGGTCAGCAGCCGCCCGCCCGCCTGCAACCGCCACAGGAAGCGATAGGCCGAGGCGAGCACCTCGGTCTCCTCCCGCGTGACGAAGCCGCCGCGGGGACCCGCGCGCAGCTGCGCCTCGACCCGGCGCGCCGGAAGCGCCAGACGCAGCGCGAAGCTCTGCGCCAGCAATTCCAGATCCTGCAACCGGCCGGGGCCGATCTTCGCCTCCCAGATCCCGTCGGGCGCCTTGGCGGCAAAGATCCGCGCGCGCATCTCGGCCAGATCCGGCATCACCCGCGCCCCGCCGCCCTTGGCGGCCAGCACGGCCAGACGCGCGGCCTCGATATCCTCGCGCAGGCCCATGTCCCCCGCGATCGGCCGCGCCCGGGTCAGTGCCAGATGTTCCCAGGTCCAGGCCTCTTCCATCTGATAGGCCCGGAAACTGTCGAGCGAGGTCGCCACCGGCCCCTGCCGGCCCGAGGGGCGCAGCCGCATGTCGACCTCATAGAGCCGCCCCTCGGGCATCGGCGCGGTGATCGCGGTGATCAGCGCCTGCGTCAGCCGGGCGAAATACGGACGCGTGGGCAGGGGTTTCGGCCCCTCCGACGCCTCGGCCCCCTGCGCGTCGTAGATCACGATCAGATCGAGATCGGAGGCCGCGTTCAGCCGCTCCGCCCCGAGCGAGCCCATCGCCACCACCGCCGCGCCGCGCCCCGGCTGCGGCCCGTGTTTCGCGGCGAATTCCGCCACAACCCCGGGCCAGAGCCCCGCCACCGCGACCGAGGCGATATCGGCATATTGCCGCGCCGATTCCGCCGCATCGACCAGCCCGCGAAGGTGATGCACGCCCACCCGAAACTTCCATTCCTTCGCCCAGCGCCGCGCGGCATCGAGCCTGCGTTCGTAATCCGGCTCGATCGCCAGCGCGGCCTCAAGCCCTTCGGCCAGCGCCCCGGCGCCCGGCCAGGGGGCAAAGAAGCTGCCGCCCAGAACCGCGTCCAGCACGCCCGCATTGCGCGACAGATAGGCGGCCAGCCCCGGCGCCGTGGCGCAGATGTCGACGATCAGGTCGATCAGTTGCGGGTTCGATTCAAAGAGCGAGAACAGCTGCACCCCGGCCGGAAGCCCCTGCAGGAATCCATCGAACCGCAACAGCGCCTCTTCGTCGTTCGCGGCGCGTTGCAGGCGGCGCAGGATTTCCGGCTCGATCCGGTGAAAGATCGCGCGGGCGCGTTCGGACCGCAGCGCGGGATAACTACGCCAGCCCTCGACCAGCGTTTCGGCGGCATCGCTCAGCTCCGGCCGCCCGCAGCTTTCGTTCGGGGCAAAGAAATCGCCGGTCAGTTCCTCGACCCGTTCGAGCCGGTCGCGCAGGGTGCGGATCCAGCGGGCGGTATCCGCCTCCCCCATCATCCGGGCGATGCGGTCGAGACCCTCGGGCGTCGTGGGCAGCAGATGCGTCTGCGCATCGTTCACCATCTGCACGCGATGTTCGACCTCGCGGTGGGCGCGGTAATGGTCGGTCAGTTCCTCGGCGACCATTTCGGGCACCCAGCCCTTTTGCGCCAGACTGCCAAGCGCCGGCACCGTCGCGCGGCCGCGCAGATCGGGATCGCGGCCCCCGGCGATCAGCTGCCGGGTCTGGGTGAAGAATTCGATCTCGCGGATGCCGCCCTGCCCCAGCTTGATGTTGTGGCCGGGAATTTCCAGCGGGCCGTTCAGCCCCTTGTGGTCGCGGATCCGCAGCCGCATGTCATGCGCGTCCTGAATGGCCGCGAAATCCAGATGCCGGCGCCAGACGAAGGGGGTCAGCGTCCGCAGGAACCTGTCCCCCGCCGCGATGTCGCCGCCGCAGGGGCGCGCCTTGATATAGGCCGCGCGTTCCCATGTGCGGCCCTCGGCCTCGTAATACAGCTCCGCCGAGGCCATCGATATGCAGACCGGCGTGACCGAGGCATCGGGGCGCAGCCGCAGGTCGGTACGGAAGACATAGCCTTCGGAGGTATGTTCCGACAGCAGCCCCGCCATCTTTCGCGTCACGCGGACAAAGGCGGTGCGCGCCTCGACCCGGTCGGCGGGATCGTAGCGGGTTTCGTCATAGAGGCAGATCAGGTCGATGTCCGAGGAATAGTTCAGCTCCCCCGCGCCCATCTTGCCCATCGCAAGCACCACCATCCCGCCCGCGGTTTCCGCGTCGGCGGGCGTCGCGCCGGGCAGCCGGCCTCGGCGGATCTCCTCCTCGACGCCGGTGCGGATGGCGCGGCCGACGGCATGATCGGCGAGCCGCGTCAGCGCCCCGGTCACCTGTTCGAGGTCCCACACCCCGCCCAGATCGGCGAGCCCCGTCAGCGCCGAGATGCGCCGTTTCGCCTGCCGCAGCCCGATCCCCAGCCCCTCGGGCGGCAGCGCATCGATCCGGGCGATTTCCGCCGCGAGCGCCGCCTGCGGATCGCCCGCCAGCGCCCCGGCCAGCCAGTCGCGGTCGCGTTCCATCAGCCCGGCCAGATAGGGCGAACAGCCCGCCGCCCCGGCGATCACCTCGCGCAATTCAGGCGGCAGGTCGGGGAACAGCGCAGCGACATCGGCGCCCCGGCCGGGCTCGAAGGGAATGGGCGAACGGGTCAGGGCATCGGCGAAGGTCATGCGGGCACGATGCCCCTGCGCCGCCGGGCGGGTCAATGGGCTTTTCATCGGCGCTGCGGCGCGGCAAAAAGACCGGACAGGAGACCGGACATGAGCAAATCACTGAAACGGGTCGAGGCCGCGCTGACAGAGGCGGGCCTTGCCGCGACCATCCGCGAGGTCGGGCAGGCCCGCACCGCGGCCGAGGCGGCGCAAGCCGCGGGATGCGCCCTCGACCAGATCGTCAAGTCGATCATCTTCCGCACCGAGGGGACGGGCCATGTCGTGCTGTTCCTGACGGCGGGCGGCAACCGCGTCAGCGCGGCAAAGGCCGGTGCCGTCGCGGGCGAGCCCCTGGGCAAGGCCGACGCCGAGCTGATCCGCGCCGAGACCGGCTTTGCCATCGGCGGCGTCTCGCCGGTCGGGCATCTGCATCCGGTGCGCTGCTTCTACGACCCGCGGCTGAGTGATTTCGACACGGTCTGGGCCGCCGCCGGCACGCCGCGCCACATCTTTTCCATCGCGCCCGCGGACCTTCTGCGGATCACCGGGGCGGAGCCTGCCGACTTCATCGAAGGGGCAATGTAAAAAACATTCACATCGCCCTTGACGGAGGACCGGAGCCGTCCCATCTCGGATCATGTAAACGTCATTCACATCCGGATCGGAGGTCCCCTTGTCCTACGCTTACTCCCCTTCTGACGCGCGTCCCGGCTGGCTTTCCCGTGCCCTCGGCTGGATGGACGACCGCGCGCCCATCTCCTGGATCGCGGCGACGGTCGCAGTCTTCACCTTCGGCGGGCCGCTTGGTCTGCTCGTTCTGGGGTTCGCGCTGTTCACCGGCCGGTTCCGCTGGCGGTCATCGCGGCGCGAGCGTTCCGGCTTTGGCTGCGGCGGGCGGATGAACCTGCATCTGTCGCGTCCGACGGGCAACCGCGCCTTCGACAGCTACAAATCCGAAACCATCGCCCGGCTGGAACGCGAGCAGGAGGATTTCGAGGCCTTCCTGATCCGTCTGCGCGAAGCGCGCGACAAGGCCGAGTTCGACCAATACATGGAAGAGCGTGCCCGCGCCGCCGCCACCCCGGCCCGGAGCGAGGCACCGGACACCCCGAACCCCGATCAGGATCGGCCCGGCCAATAAAATGTGAACGATTTCCCTGCCGGAAATCCGCGCCCCGCCTTGTTTTCGGCGGGGCGTTTCCCATCTGGACGGTGCAAAATGCTTGGCGGGTCGGGGTGTTGTTGATAGCCTTTGCCGGATCGCCTTCCCCGCGGACCGCAAACCGCCCATTGCCAGAGACACTATGCGCCACTCGCTTCCGCTTGCTCCTCAGTTCTACGTGACCGCGCCGCAGACCTGTCCCTATCTGGATGGCCGGGCGGAACGGAAGCTGTTCACCGCGTTGCAGGGCGACGGGGCGGAAAAGCTGAACAACGCGCTGTCGCGGCAGGGTTTCCGGCGGTCGCAGAACGTGCTGTATCGCCCGTCCTGCGCGGATTGTCAGGCCTGCCTGTCGGCGCGCATCCGGGTCGCGGATTTCCACCCCGACCGGACGCAACGCAAGGTGCTGCGCCGCAACGCGCATCTGAAGCGCACCGCCACCAGCCCCTGGGCGACCGAGGAACAGTTCGCCCTCTTTCGCCGCTATCTGGACCGGCGCCACGCCGATGGCGGCATGGCCGACATGGACATCTTCGAATTCGCCGCGATGATCGAGGAGACGCCGGTGAAATCCCGCGTCATCGAATACCGCGAGACCGAGGCTTCGCCCGGCACCACCCGGGCGCTGACGGCGGTCTGCCTGACCGATGTCCTCGATGACGGGCTGAGCATGGTCTACAGCTTTTACGATCCGGACCGGCGCGAGGACAGCCTTGGCACCTATCTGGTGCTCGACCACGTGGAAATCGCGCGGCAGGCGGGGCTGCCCTATGTCTATCTGGGCTACTGGGTGCCCGGATCGCGCAAGATGGGCTACAAGGCCAAGTTCGATTCACTGGAAATCTACAAGGGCGGCCGCTGGCAGGAAATCGGCGATCCGGCTGCGCATGCCTCGGAGACCCATCCGCTGTCGGTCGATCCGATCGCCGAACAGGTGGCGCGGATTCAACTTCCCGATTCGCGCAGCTAGGCCGGAACAGCGCCTGCATTACCCGGATGCCGGGATTTTCCGCACGATTATTGCGTAAAAATCCAAATCGACGTCATTCTGTGACTGGACAGCCGCCCCGCAAGCTGACAGGTTCGCGCCGCCGCGGGGGCGAGCCTGCCGCGTCTGTCCGTTTCATTGCTTGAGGTATCCCGATGGATCGCCGTTCCTTCATCACCAAAGCCGCGCTCGGCTCGGCTGCCGCGACCGCTCTGGCCGCCCCTGCGATCGCGCAGGCCAATCCGAAGATCACCTGGCGGATGACCTCCTCCTTCCCGAAGTCGCTTTCCACGCTCTTCGGCAACACCGAGGAACTTGGCAAGCGTCTGTCCGAGGCGACCGACGGCAACTTCCAGATCCAGTCCTTCGCGGCGGGCGAGCTTGTCGGCGGGCTGCAGGCGGCGGATGCCGTTTCGGCCGGCACGGTCGAGGCCTGCCACACCGTGGGCTATTACTACTGGGGCAAGGACCCGGCCTGGGCGCTCGGCTCGGCGGTTCCCTTCGCGCTGTCGGCGCGGGGCATGAACGCATGGCAGTATTTCGGCGGCGGCATCGACCTCTACAACAAGTTCCTTGCGCGCGACAATCTGATCGGCTTTCCGGGCGGCAACACCGGCACGCAGATGGGCGGCTGGTTCCGCAAGGAGATCAACACCCTCGACGACCTGAAGGGGCTCAAGATGCGGGTCGGCGGCTTCGCCGGCAAGATCATGGAGCGTCTGGGCGTCGTGCCGCAGCAGCTTGCGGGCGGCGACGTCTATGCGGCGCTGGAAAAGGGCACCATCGACGCGGTGGAATTCGTGGGTCCGGCGGATGACGAAAAGCTCGGCTTCGTCAAGGTCGCGCCCTATTACTACTATCCCGGCTGGTGGGAAGGTGGCCCCTCGGTCCACTTCATGTTCAACCTCGATGCGTGGAACGGCCTGCCGAAGGCCTATCAGTCGCTGCTGCGCACCGCCTGTCAGGCGGTCGACGCGAACATGCTGCAGCAATACGACTGGGAAAACCCCAAGGGGCTGATCAAGCTGATGGGTCAGGGCGCGCAGCTGCGGCCCTTCTCGTCCGAGATCCTGCAAGCCTGCTTCAAGGTCTCGAACGAGGTCTACGCCGAGATCGAGGCCACCAACACCGAGTTCAAGACCCTGTGGGATTCGATCAAGGAATACCGCAAGGAATGGTATCTGTGGCAGCAGGTGGCGGAATACAATTACGACACCTTCATGATGATCCAGCAGCGGCAGGGCACTCTCTGATCCCCGCCGGGTCGTCCCGCCGGATGCGGCGGGGCGACCGCTACCGCAGAATGGCCGCGACATGCGGCCTTTTCAACGCAGAGTGAGGATTACCATGGATCGTCGTTCGTTCCTGACGAAGGCCGCCGTCGGCGGCACGATCGGCGGTGCGGCCGCCACACTGGCCGCCCCCGCGATCGCGCAGGCCAATCCCAAGATCAACTGGCGCCTGACGTCATCCTTTCCGAAATCGCTCGACACGATCTACGGCGCGGGCGAAACCATGGCGCGGATGGTGAAGGAAGCCACCGACGGCCAGTTCCAGATCCAGGTCTTTGCCGCGGGCGAGATCGTCGGCGGGCTTCAGGCGGCGGATGCGACCGCCAACGGCACGGTCGAGTGCTGCCATTCGGTCTGCTATTACTACTGGGGCAAGGATCCGACCTGGGCGCTGGCCTCGGCGGTTCCCTTCTCGCTCAATGCGCGCGGGATGAACGCCTGGCACTACCACGGCGGCGGCATCGCCATGTTCAACGAATTCCTTGCGAAGCAGAACCTGTATGGCCTGCCGGGCGGCAATTCGGGCACCCAGATGGGCGGCTGGTTCCGCAAGGAGATCAACACCCTCGACGACATGCGCGGGCTCAAGATGCGGGTCGGCGGCTTCGCGGGCAAGATCATGGAACGGCTTGGCGTCGTGCCGCAGCAGATCCCGGCGGGCGACATCTATGCCGCGCTGGAAAAGGGCACGATCGACGGCGTCGAATGGGTCGGCCCCTATGACGACGAAAAGCTCGGCTTTCAGAAGGTCGCGCCCTATTACTACTATCCCGGCTGGTGGGAAGGTGGTCCGACGGTGCATTTCCTGTTCAATCAGGACGCATGGAACGGCCTGCCGCCGCTTTACCAGAACATCCTGCGCATCGCCTGTCAGGCGACGGATCAGGACATGCTGGCGAATTACGATTACAAGAACGCCCGCGCGCTGAAATCGGTGATGGCGAACGGCGCACAGCTGCGCCCCTTCTCGTCCGAGATCATGTCGGCCTCTTTCGACGCCGCCGATGCGACCTACGCCGAGATCGAGGCCACCAATCCCGAGTTCAAGAAGGTCTGGGGCTCGATCAAGGATTTCCGCAGCGACTGGTATCTGTGGAGCCAGGTGGCCGAATACAATTACGACACCTTCATGATGATCCAGCAGCGGCAGGGCCGGCTCTGACCCGGACGCGGGCGATTTCAGCCCGCGTTTCCGGCAATCTCCTTGAAGCCTCCTGAAAGGGCTGGCAGAAATGCCCGTCTGACAGGGAACGAACGGAGACGCGCCATGGCATTGCCCGCAAGGCAGCAGATGATCTACTGGGGCGTCGCCGGCGTCCTGTTCCTGATTGCGCTCTGGCTGCTCGGTTCCGTCATCATGCCGTTCCTGCTGGGCGGCGCGATCGCCTATTTCCTCGACCCGGTGGCCGACAAGCTGGAGAAATGGGGCATGTCGCGGGTCTGGGCGACGGCGACGATCGGGCTTGTGGCCACGCTGGGTTTCGTCATCCTCGGGCTCGCCGTGGTGCCGCTGCTGGTGCATCAGCTCACGCAGCTTGTGGCGACGGCGCCGGACATGGCGCAACAGTTGCAGGTCTTCCTGTCCGAGAAATTCCCCTCGATGAACGAACGCGGCTCGGTCGTCTATGAAACGCTGAACTCGGTCGGCGAGGCGGTGAAGGCCCGCGGCGGGCAACTGGCGCAGACGGTGCTGACCTCGGCGATGGGGGTGGTGAACTTCCTCGTCTTCATCGTCGTGGTGCCGGTGGTCACGTTCTACATGCTGCTCGACTGGGACAAGATGCTGACGCGGATCAACGACTGGCTGCCGCTCGACCATGCCGAGGAAATCCGCGCGCTGGCGCGGGAAATCGACCGGGTGCTGTCCGGGTTCGTGCGCGGGCAGGTGTCGGTCTGCGTGATCCTCGGCACGTTCTACGCCATTTCGCTGATGCTCGCCGGGCTGAACTTCGGCCTGATCGCCGGGGCGATCGCCGGGCTGCTGACCTTCATTCCCTATGTCGGCGCGATCATCGGCGGGGGGCTGTCGATCGGGCTGGCGCTGTATCAGTTCTGGGGCGACTGGTTTTCCATCGGCATCGTCGTGGCGATCTTCGCCGTGGGGCAGTTTCTGGAAGGCAATGTCATCACCCCCAAGCTCGTCGGCAATTCGATCGGGCTGCATCCGCTGTGGCTGATCTTCGCGCTGTCGGCCTTCGGCACGCTGTTCGGCTTCGTGGGGATGCTGGTCGCGGTTCCGGTCGCGGCGGTGATCGGGGTGCTTGCGCGCGCCGCGCTCGACCGTTACCTGCAGGGGCGGCTCTATCTGGGCCTCGAAGCTGATGATCGCCCGCCCGCCGAACCGTAAGGGCGGCCAGAAGGACCGGACCGCATGACGCGCCAGATGATCCTCGATCTTCCCGTGCGGCAGGCACGGGGCCGGGACGATTTCTTCGTTTCCCCGGCCAATGCGCTGGCGCTGGCGACGCTTGACGCGCCGGCGGGCTGGCCCGCGGGGCGGATGCTGCTGACCGGGCCGGAGGGCGCGGGGAAATCCCACCTCGCCGCCATCTGGGCCGAGGCGCAGGAAGCCCCCGTCCTTGCCGCCCGCGACCTGACCGATGCCGATGCCCCCCGCCTTGCCCGCGCCCGCGCCGCGGTGATCGAGGATGCGCAGCAGACCGCCGCTGCCGGGGCCGAGGAGGCGCTCTTTCATCTGTGCAACCTGATGCAGGCCGAGGGCGGGCGGCTCCTGCTGACCGCCCTTGCGCCGCCGCGCGACTGGGGCCTGCGCCTGCCCGACCTGCTGAGCCGGATGGAGGCGACGGCCCTTGTCCGCATCGCGGCGCCCGATGACGCGCTCTTGTCGGCGGTGCTGGTCAAGCTGTTCAACGACCGGCAGACCAAGGTGCCGCACAGCCTGATCCCATGGCTCGTCACCCGGATGGACCGTTCGCTCGGCACCGCGCGGCGGCTGGTCGCGGCGCTCGATGCGCGCGCCGTCGCCGAGGGGCGCCCCCTCACCCGCGCGATGGCGGCCGAGGTTCTGGACAGTTTCGCCTGAGCCGGTCAAGACTGTCACAACAGCATTACAATCGCACGCCATAGAAGCGGCATCATGACCCACGCAGATTTCCTGAACTCCCCGTTCCCCGCCCCCGCCGACCTGCCCGCAGAGAATTTCGCGGGGCCGCGCCGGTTCTTCAACCGCGAGCTGAGCTGGCTCGCCTTCAACTGGCGGGTGCTGGAAGAGGCGCAGAATCCCCGCGTTCCGCTGCTGGAACGGCTGCGGTTCCTGTCGATTTCATCGACCAACCTGGACGAGTTCTATTCCGTCCGCGTCGCCGGCCTGATGGAGCTGGTGCGCGAAGGCAATGCGCTGCCCTCGGACGACGGGCTGACGCCTTCGGAACAGCTGGTGCTGATCAACGCCGATGCGCGCAACCTGATGGAAACGCAACAAAGCACCTGGAACGCCCTGCGCGCGGGGATGGAGGAAGCGGGCATCCACCTGCTGACCCGCGCCAAGCTGACGCGCGAGGATCGCGCCTTCCTTGGCGAATATTTCCTGTCGAACGTCTTTCCGGTGCTGTCGCCGCTGGCGATCGACCCGGCGCACCCCTTCCCCTTCATCCCCAACACCGGCTTCTGTCTGGCGCTGGAGCTGGAACGCGACACCGACCGGCGCCGGATGCAGGCGCTTTTGCCGATCCCGCAGCAGATCGCGCGCTTCGTGCGGCTGCCGGGGGAATCGCGCTATCTGCCGCTTGAGGAACTGCTGCTGCTCAACCTCGGTTCGCTGTTCCCGGGCTATGCCGATACCGGCTCCTGCGCCTTTCAGGTGCTGCGCGACAGCGACCTTGAGGTCGAGGACGAGGCCGAGGATCTGGTGCGCGAATTCGAAACTGCGCTGAAGCGCCGCCGGCGCGGTCAGGTGATCCGCATGCACATCACCGCGGGCGCCCCCACGGCGCTGCGCGCGCTGATCATGGATGAGCTGCACGTCAACCCCGACGAAGTGGTCGAGGTGAACGGCCTCCTCGGCATCGCCGACCTCAAGGAACTGGTGCTGTCCTCGCGCCCCGACCTGCTCTGGCCGCCCTTCACGCCGCGCGTCCCGGAACGGGTGACGGACCACGGCGGCGACATGTTCGCCGCGATCCGGCAAAAGGACATGCTGCTGCATCACCCCTATGAAACCTTCGACATGGTGATCCGCTTCCTGCAACAGGCGGCGCAGGACCCGAACGTGCTGGCGATCAAGCAGACGCTGTATCGCACCTCGAAGGACAGTCCGATCGTCGATGCCCTGTGCGAGGCGGCCGAGGCCGGGAAATCCGTCACCGCGCTGGTGGAACTCAAGGCGCGCTTCGACGAGGCCGCCAACATCCGCCAGTCGCGCCGTCTGGAACGCGCCGGCGCGCATGTCGTCTACGGCTTCATGCACCTGAAAACCCATGCGAAGATCAGCACGGTGGTGCGCCGCGAGGGTGAACATCTGGTCACCTACACGCATTTCGGCACCGGCAACTACCACCCGATCACCGCCAAGATCTACACCGACCTCAGCCTGTTCACCTGCGACCCGGCGCTTGGCCGCGACGCGACCAAGGTGTTCAACTACCTGTCGGGCTATGTGCAGCCCGAGGGGCTCGAGAACCTCGCCATCTCGCCCATTTCGCTGAAGCCCCGGCTGATCGAACTGATCGGGATCGAGGCGGAACATGCCCGCGCCGGACGCCCGGCCGAGATCTGGGCCAAGATGAACAGCCTGATCGAGCCCGAGGTGATCGACGCGCTTTACGCCGCCTCGCAGGCCGGGGTGAAGATCAGCCTTGTCGTGCGCGGCATCTGCGGCGTGCGGCCCGGCATCAGGGGGCTGTCGGAAAACATCCGGGTGAAATCCATCGTCGGGCGCTTCCTCGAACATTCGCGCATCGTCTGCTTCGGCTCGGGCCACGGCCTGCCGTCGAAGAACGCGCGGGTGTTCCTGTCCTCGGCCGACTGGATGGGGCGCAACCTCAACCGCCGCGTCGAAACGCTGGTCGAGGCCAAGAACGACACCGTGAAGGCGCAGATCGTCAGCCAGATCATGGCCGCCAACATGGCCGACGAGGCGCAAAGCTGGGTGCTGCAACCCGACGGCAAGTTCGTGCGCGACCTGCCCGAGGGACAGGATCTGTTCAACTGCCACCTCTTCTTCATGCAGAACCCTTCCCTTTCCGGGCGCGGCTCGGCCGGGGCCAAGGACGTTCCCGAGCTTGCCCATGGGGCCGAGTAGCGGATAGGTTACGCGCGAGCCCCCGAGAGCGACTCACGGCAGGACGATAATATGAACGCATCAACCGAAGGCCCGCGTGTGGCGCCAGACGCCGACGACTGGGACCCGTTCGGAAAACCGCTGTTCGACGACCCTTCCGCGCGCGCGCTCAGTCGCGTCGGTGTCGTGGATGTCGGGTCGAACTCGATCCGGATGGTGGTTTTCGATGGCGCCGCCCGCTCGCCGGCCTATTTCTTCAATGAAAAGGTCATGGCGGGGCTGGGTCAGGGGCTGGCGGAAACCGGCCGTCTCAATCCGCAGGGGCGCGAACGCGCGCTGATGGCGCTGACCCGCTTCGCCGCGGTGGCGAAGGGGCTGGATATCGGCCCGCTCACCGTTGTCGCCACGGCGGCGATGCGCGATGCCGAGGACGGGCCGGAATTCCGCGCTCTTCTGGAACGCGAAACCGGCCTGCATCTGCATATCATCGACGGTCCCGAAGAGGCGCGCCTATCCGCGCAGGGCGTGTTCCTTGGCTGGCCCGATGCACAGGGGCTGATCTGCGACATTGGCGGCAACTCGATGGAACTGGCCGAGGTGGGCAACGGCACCGTCGGGCGGCGGGCGACCTCGCAGCTCGGGCCGTTCCGGTTGCAGCAGGTGAAGGGCGGCCGCAAGGACCTGATCGCGCATGTCCGCAATGTCATGGCGGAACTGGTGGCGACGGTCGGGCTTGGCCATGAACGGATCTATCTGGTGGGTGGCTCGTGGCGGGCGATCGCGCGGCTCGACATGGAACGGCAGGGCTATCCGCTGCTGGTGCTGCATGAGTACCGGATGGAGCCGGACAGCCTGCTGAAAACCCTCGATTGGATCGAGAAGAGCGATCTGGGCCAGTTGCGGGCGCAGACCGGCACCTCGGCCGCGCGGATGGAACTGGTGCCGCTGGCCAGTCTGGTGCTGCGCGAGCTGATCGAGACCTTCAAGCCGAAGGAGATCGACGTTTCCTCCTTCGGGATCCGCGAGGGGCTGCTGTATGAACAGATGCCCGAACGGCTGCGCATCCGCGACCCGCTGATCGAGGCCTGCCGCTACGCCGAAAAGACCCAGGCGCGCGTGCCGGGCTTTGCCAAGACGCTGCACAAATTCATCGCGCCGGTCTTCGGGCGGATCTCGCCCGAACGTTACCGCCTGCACCGGGCCGCCTGCTATCTGCACGACACCACCTGGCGCACCCATCCCGACTACCGGGCCGAGGCGTGCTTCGACAATGTGACCCGCGCCAACATGGCCGCGCTGAGCCATCCGGAGCGGGTGTTCATCGGCCTCGCGCTGCTGCACCGCTACAAGAACTCCCGCGCCGGTTCGCGGTTCGAGCCGCTTTTCTCGCTGCTGAGCCCCGAACAGATCAACGAGGCCGAGATCCTTGGCAAGGCGATGCGCTTCGGGGCGATGTTCTCCACCCCGAACCTGACCGAGGTGGCGAGCCTCGACTACCGGGAGAAAAAGAACCAGCTGGTGCTGAAGCTGAGTGATCGCGGCGCGCCGCTGTTCGGCGAGGTGACCGAGGCCCGGTTCCAGGCGCTGGCGAGCACGCTGAAGGCGACGACGGCGGTGGAACGGGTCTGAGCGGGGTTTATGGCGGATGCGTCGCAGGGGGCCAGCCCCCTCGCGCATGCGCGCTCACCCCCGGGATATTTAGGGAAGAATGAAGGCGGGAAGTCAGGGCTGCGGATCGGTTTCCGGCAGGTAGCGGGTTGCCGACATGGCAAGATCGTACCCCACGAACGGAGCGCGGTTTTCCGGACAGTGTCTGCGCGGCCCGATGGTTTCGGTCGCCGGCTAAAGCTCGATCTCCGGGGCGCCGGGATCGGGCGCGGGCGCGGGCGGGGAGAGGGCGGGCGGCGGCGGTGCGCCGGGCTTGCGGGGGATCACGATATCGCCATTCGGCAGGCGTTTGGGCGCCTCGTAATTGCCGACATCGTCGATCAGCGCCTGCAACTGCTGCAAGGCGGGGCCGAGCTGGCGCGCCGCCTCGGCCATCGCGCCGCTCATCTCGTCGAGCTTCGGGCGCACCTCGGATAAGAGGCCGCGCAGGAACAGTTCGACGCCGCGTTCGACCAGGCTGCGGCCTTCGGCCATGTCGCCGGTCGCGTCGCCATCCTGCGTATCGGTGTCCTGCGCATGGACGGGCAGGCTCAGGCAGGCGATCAGGGCAGCGGCTGTCAGGGTTCTTCTCATGCGCCGGATATAGGCCATCAGAGCGCGATGTCCAAGCTGACCGGGAAATGGTCCGAGGCCTGCAACAGCGCCTCGCGCAGTTCCGGCACCCGGTAGCAGGCCGGATCGTCGAACGGATGCCAGATCCGCCAGACGGGCGCCGCCGCGCACAGATCGGGCGACAGCAGGATGTAGTCCAGCATCGCCGAGAAATACTGATGCAGGTCGCCGCGCCAGAACCGCGCCGAGGCGGGTTGCGCCGCCAGCGGGTGATCGCGGCTCAGCCTCACATGCGGATCGCGCAGGCGGCGCTCGGGCGGCAGCCCCTCGCCCACCACGATATCGAGTCCGGAACGCCCGAACAGCCGTTCGTATTCGTCGAGCCCCGGCCCGTCGTTGAAATCGCCGAGCACCACGAAACTGTCCCCGGCATCCAGCCGCTGCTCGATCCGGCGGCGGAGCCAGATACATTGGGCAAGCTGCTTGCGGCGGTTCTCGATCGCCACGCGGACCAGCGCGGCGGGATCGGCGGCGCCATGCGGGGCCTTCGACTTGATATGCACGCCGATCAGCCGCAGCTCGCGCCCCGCGGCGGTGATCCGCGCCTCCAGCGGCGGTTTCGAGAAGATCACCGTGTCCATCCGGTCGTCGATGTCCAGATCAATGCTCAGCCGCCGGTCGAAGCGCGGGCAATCCGGCGTGCCGGGATCGGGATCATGCACGGCGGTCACCACGTCCGGATCGTAAAGCAGGGCGATTTCCTGTTGCGAATCATTCGCATAGCCCAGAAGCGCGCGTCTTTGCCGCAAACCGAAGCGGGCGGCGAAACGTTCGAGCTGATCGACGGTGCGGTGATCGTCGGCATCGTCCGGCGCCTCGACCACAAGGAACAGATCGGCATCGACCGCGGTGAAGACGATGCCGAGCGCGCCAAGTTGCTGCGCCCGCGTGATCTGATAGCGCGCCGATCCTTCGTCATCGTCAAGCAGCCTGCCCCGCCGGTCGAACAGCGCGTTGAACCATTCGACGTTATAGGTGGCGATGCGCATCCTGCGCCCCCTCGCGGATCTGCTGCCAGGCGCGGTTGAGCGCGACGACCCGTTCCTCGGCCAGGCGGATCGCGTCGGGCGGCAGGCCGCTGGCGATGGCATGGTCGGGATGCGCCTCGCGCACCGCGCGTTTCCAGCGCGCCCTCACCTGATCCATCGGCGTGCCGGGCGGCAGTTCCAGAACCGTCCAGGGGTCCGGCTCCGCATCCGGCACAAAGCCCGCGCGCATCGACAGGAAACAGGTCTCGTCGAAGCCGAAGATCCGCGTGACTTCGCGCAGGAAGATTTCCTCGCCCTCGTGATAGTCGCCGTCGGCGACGGCAATGGCGAAAAGCCCTTCCAGCACGTGGCGCAGCGCCGGGCTGCGCGGCCCGAACATGGCGGCGATCTTGCGGGCGTAGGAGTCGAACCCCGCGATGTCGGTCCGCGCCAGATCGAAGACCCGGGCGGCATGCGCCTCTTCCCCCGGCGGGATGCGGAAGATGCGGCGGAAGGTCGCCACCTCGTCGCGGGTGACGCGGCCATCGGCCTTGGCCATCTTCGCCCCAAGCGCGATGACCGCGATGGTGAAGGCGACCGACCGTTCCGGCGGCGCGCGCAGATGGTCGAAGACGGACGCCAGCCCCTCGCCCCGGGTCAGGGCGGCGATCGCTTCGGAGATCCTTGTCCAAAGGGAAAGCGGCTTGTCCATGCCGCAAGCATAACCCGCCCGGGCGGCCGAGCGATAGGGTCAAGATGACGCCGCGACAGCCCCCTGTCCCGAAAGCGAGGCGACTCTTGCACCCAAAGGCATGGCGCGGGGGGCCAAAGCTTCCTATATCTGCGGGAGAGGAGATCCAGATGATCCGAACGCTCCGGCTTGCCGCCGCCCTGTTCCTTGCCATACCCCTGCTGCTTCCCGCCGGGGGCGCGCTTCATGCGCAGGAGGCGGAGGGATTCGCCCCGATCTCCTCCGAGGGGGTCAGTCTGCAGGATTTCATCTGGCAGAAGCGCCCGGTGGTGGTCTTTGCCGACAGCGCCGACGACCCCGCCTTTCAGGAACAGATGCGGTCCCTGCAGGCCGCCTGGCCCGATCTGGCGGCGCGCGATGTCATCATCATCACCGATACCGAGCCGGGCACGCTGAGCGACGTGCGCCGCACCCTGCGCCCGCGCGGGTTCTCCATCGTCCTGATCGAGAAGGACGGCACCGTCGCGCAGCGCAGGCCCACCCCGCGCAACGGCCGCGAGATCGCCAGCTCGATCGACAAGATGCCGATCCGGCGCGAGGAAATCCGCAATGCGCCGGCGCGGCAGAACCGCGTGGGCGGCTGACGGCTCCCATCACATGAAAATACCACCGGCGCGGCTGCGCCGATGGTATCCGATGTCTCGGCCTTCCGGCCAGGATCAGCGGCAGTAGCCGCCGATGCCGGCGTTACAGCTTGCGCCGCCCGCCAGCGCGCCAAGAGCGGCGCCCGCGACGATGTTCTGGTCGGTCGCATCGGCGATGATCGCGCCCGCGCCCGCGCCGGTCAGAGCCCGGCCACCCTGGCTTTCGCAGCCGGCCACAGCCGTCGCCGCCGCAAGGGCAAGGATAAGGTGAATGCTACGCATAGAGATCTGCCTCCGAAAAGCGTTGTTGTTTGCAGGTAGTTTAATGCACGCAGTTTGCAAGAAAAACCGCAAGTTTCAACGCCGCTCCGATCACGATCGCGGCTGAGCGGAGGCTTGCCGACCGGCCCCAAAAGAAAGCGGACCGGCTTGTGACCGGCCCGCGAGGCACAGGAAGGGGTAGGGATGTGAATCGCGTCATGTTCCGGCGTGCATTCCCGGAACCGGGCAGATGGAACGGAGGCACATGAAGCCCCCCCAGACTGCCGCCGCGCGGGGCGCTTGGCAAAACCAAACCGCGCGGTCATGCACGGATCGGCGACAAGCTGCCATTTTATGCGCGACGCTGGCCGGATGACGCTCAATCGTCCTCATCTTCGTCGAGTCCGCCCCAATCGAATGCGTCGGGATCGGCGAAGACCTCGGGAAAGGACGCCTGCGCCCGTTTCAGATCGATTTTCAGAAGCTGTTCGTAGGAGGCGGGATCGAAGGGCTCGGCCGCCGGAACCACCTCGCGGCCGATCAGCCAGCTCAGCCGGCCGGCATCGAGATTACCGCGCTCGAACGGCTCTTCGCCGAAATGGTCCCACAGCGCCGCCATGAACCCCGCATCGGCGCGGCGGTCGGCGGGCGAGCGGTCACGATATCTTTCGCGCCGCACGATCTTGGTCGCGCCGGCCTTGTTGGCACGGCGGATGATGAACTGATGATCGGTCCCGGGAAGACGGCCCGGAAAGCCGCGATGTTTGAGCATGGAATCACCTCCTGCGCGGAGGCATCGCACAACCTGCCGGCGGGACGCAACCTGCCCCGCAGGATCCGGCCTTCGCCGGGCCGGAATTGCCGGGGGCGCGGGTTTGCGCCCCGCCCCCGGCCAGACCGATCAGAGCTTGCTGTGATAGGTCGGTTCGGTGGTCACCGGAGCGGGCGCCGGCGGAACCGGTTCGGGTTTCGGCGCGCAGGCGGCGACGAAGGCAACAAGAGCGACGGCAATAAGAGCTTTCGACATTTTTCACTCCAATGGAACAGGGAGGTCCGGTGACGCTTCGGTCGGGATCCATCTGCTCGATCATGTCACGAGTCGGCCAATTCCAACCCGTTGCAAGGCTATATCCTCGTCGCGCGAGCGTGAAGCGCTCAATTCGTCCATTCGGCGGATTCATGACGGCGGATCGGCGGAACCCCGTCCGCCACCTGTCAGAACAGCTCCCAGACGCAGGCCCCGTCGACGATGGAGAAGGCATCGAAATACTGCGCGACGGTTTCATCGGCCGAGCCGAAGGGAATCGCCCGGCTCGACAGGCTGATGACGATCTGCGCGGGTTGCGGGCCGGTGTTGGACACGCGCGGCAGGGCGTAGTCGTTGCACAGCGCCTGCATGTCGTCCTCGACCTGTTCGGGCGACACCGCCGAATCCGTCCCAAGGCCGGGCGCCACGAACCGGAATCGCAACGTCAGTCCCGCCGGTCCCTGCAGGTCGTGCAATGTCTCGACCCAGTGGACCTCCTGCCCCGAGGGAACGGGAACCGTCGCCGGGTCCATGGCGGCGACCTCTTGCGCCTTTGCCGACCCGACCGACAGAAGACCGGCCAGCGCCGCCGCCAGCCCCCAACCAGACGCGCGCTTCATCCGTCCCTCATGTCGTGGTGTTTCTTCCGCAGGTCGATGCGCAGCGGCCCGCGGCTGCTGTCCGCGGCGCATCGCCGCGCCGGTTTCCCCTGAATATCCGCCAAGCCTGACCCCCGGAATTTGGCTCAGCCTATACGGGACGCGATGTCACACAAAGCGGATTCCGGCGGGCCTCAGCCCTGTTCCTTTTCCGCGAGGGCAAGCCATTCCTCTTCCGCCGCGGCCAGCGCCGCCTGCCGATCCGACAGCATCTCGGTCGCCTTGCGGAACTTGACCGGCTCGCGGCTGAACAGGTCGGGATCGGCAAGCAGCGTGCCGAGCTTGCCGATTTCGGATTCCAGCTTCGCGATGATCTCGGGCAGGGCTTCCAGCCGGTGCTTTTCGGTAAAGCTCAGGCCGGATTTGCGGGCGGGCGCGGCGGGCTTTTCCGCCGCCTGCGCGGGCTTCGGCGCGGCGGGGGCCACGGGAGCCGCCGCCTCCGCCGCGCTCAGCGCCTTTTGCGTCTGATAATCGCTCCAGCCGCCGGCATAGACCGTGGCGCGGCCGTCGCCTTCCATGGCGATGGTCGTCGTCGCCACCCGGTCGATGAAGTCGCGGTCGTGGCTGACCAGCAGCACCGTCCCCGGATAGTCGCCCAGAACGTCCTGCAACAGGTCCAGCGTCTCGACATCCAGATCGTTCGTCGGCTCGTCGAGGATCAGCAGGTTCGAGGGTTTCGCCATGATCCGCGCCAGCAGCAGCCGCGCGCGTTCCCCGCCCGACAGCGAGCCGATCGGCGCCCGCGCCTGCGATTCGTCGAACAGGAAGTCCTTGAGATAGGCCACCACATGCTTGGGCGTGCCCCGCACCATGACCTGATCGGCGCGGCCCGAGACCCGCATGTCGGGATCGTTCACCAGCCCGTCCCACAGGGTCATGTCCAGATCGAGCGTCGCCCGCGCCTGATCGAAGACCGCCATTTCCAGATTGGTGCCAAGCGTCACCGTGCCCGCATCCGGCGCGATTTCGCCGGTCAGCATTTTCAGCAGCGTGGTCTTGCCCACGCCGTTCGGCCCGACGAAGGCCACCCGGTCGCCGCGCATCACCCGCAGGTCGAAATTCTCGACGATGGTCTTGTCGCCGAACCGTTTGGTCAGGCCCTTCGCCTCGATCACCCTTTTGCCGGACTGGTTGCCCGAATCGATCTCCATCGCGGCGACGCCCTGCCGGCGGATCTGTCCGGCGCGCTGTTCGCGCAGATCCTGCAAGGCGCGCACCCGGCCCATGTTGCGCTTGCGCCGGGCCGAGATCCCCTCGACCGCCCATTTCGCCTCGGCCTTGATCTTGCGATCGAGCTTGTGGCGCGCCTCGTCCTCTTCGGTCCAGACCTGCTCGCGCCATTCCTCGAAGGCCTCGAAGCCCCTCTCCTGCCGCCGCACCACGCCCCGGTCGATCCAGAGCGTCGCCTTCGTCAGATTGCGCAGAAAGGCCCGGTCGTGCGAGATCAGTACGAAGCCCGCCCGCGTGTCTTTCAGCTGCGCTTCGAGCCAGGCGATCGCCTCGATGTCGAGATGGTTGGTCGGCTCGTCGAGGAGCATCAGCTCCGGCGCCTCGGCCAGCAGTTTCGCCAGCGCCGCGCGGCGCCGTTCGCCGCCCGAGGCGGTGTTCACATCCGCATCGGGGCGGAATTTCAGCCCCTCGGCGACCATCTCGACCCGGTAGTGATCGGCGTCGTCCAGACCCGAGGCGGCGAAGTCGCCAAGCGTGGCGAAGCCCGACAGATCGGGTTCCTGCTCCATATAGCCGACGCGCGTGCCCGAGGGGACCACACGCTCGCCGTGGTCGGGCTCGACCAGCCCGGCCATGACCTTCATCAGGGTGGATTTCCCCGATCCGTTGCGCCCGACAAGGGCCACCCGGTCGCCCTGCTGGACGACCAGATCGAGCCCGTCGAACACGGGATTGCCGCCGAAGGTCAGCGAGATGTCGGTGAGTTGCAGAAGGGGTGCGCGTGCCATGAAAGCGGGCTACAGGCGGCACCGCGAAAGGTCAACGGGGATGGCTTCGGCCCGGCGTTTTTCGGCGGGCGCATTTCGGGAACGCCGGGGTGAGTGGAGAGGAAGGGAGGGGGCCAGCCCCCTCTTGGCCTTTGGCCAATTCACCCCCGGGATATTTATGGAAGAATGAAGGCAGGGGACGATTCGGGCGTTCCGTGGATGCGGTGAACAGGACGGGGCGACCCCTACCCTGCTACGAGGCGCAGCGCGCGGGCGCGGGCGGGCGGGATCGCGCGGATTTCCAGCCCGGTGAAGACGTGGAGCGTGTTCAGATCCGGGTCGATCACCGCATGGTCGCTGACCCAGCCGCCCATCAGCAGGTAGCTGCGCAGGAGCGGCGGCATTTCCCGCATCGCCTTTTGCGGATCGCCCGCGCGCCCGGCCAGCGCCCGCACATAGCGCACGACGCGCGGCGCCTTGATCCGCGGCAGCCAGCGCGGCGGGGCGAGGTGGCGATCGGCCAGCAGCGCGAAGGCATCGGCATATCGTTGCCAGGCGGTCCCGGAGAAGGAGGAACAGCCGAACAGCAGCTCCACGCCCTTTTCGTCGACATAGCGCGTCATCGCGCCCCAGGCGACGCGGAGGATATCGGGGTCGTGCGCCTCGGGATCGAGGCAGAAGCGCCCCATCTCGACCATCCGGCCGCCATAGCCGCGCAGCGCCGACAGTTCGTAGTATTGCGCCGAATAGCTGCGGCCGATGTCGCCGCCGTCGCGCAGGGGCAGGATGCGGTAGCAGCAGACCAGCCGCCCGGTCGCCACCTCCTCGACCAGAACATGCTGGCAAATTCCGTCGAAGGCGTCGGCATCGCGCCGCCCCGCGGCCGCCGCGTCGTCGCATCGGCCGATGAAGCTGCGCCAGCGCAGCGCCTGCGCCGCCCGCAGATCGGCCTCGTCCTTCGCGAAACGTGCCGCGTAGCGGCCTCTTGCCAGCGCAAACATCTTTGTCCCCGAGCCGGCTCCCCGACGCACCATACGACAAGGACCTTACCCGGCAAACGTGAAAGCGCCGCGACGTTCGGGCTTTGCCCCGGCGCGGCCCGGTTTGCCCGAAACCCGGTCAGTTCCGGTTGCCGGGCGAATCCACAAGCTGTCCGGCGTTCACCCGACCGACGTTGCTCAGCAACTGCCGGATCAGGCCGGTGCCGCCGATGTTCGAATCGGTCACGCGCCGCGACAGGACGACGACCTCGCCCTTTTCCAGTCCGAAGCGTTCGACATTCGACACGACGCCGTTCTGGCCGAAGCTGATCGCCACCACCTCGCGTTCGATTTCCTGCGGCGCGCGGGCGCCGAAGTAGCGCCAGCGCGAGCCGACGTAGTACCAGCCCGAGCCTTCCAGCACGCCTGTCGAGGACGGCCGCCCGATCGCCGCCGCCACATCGTCGCGCGTGCTCTTGCCCACGACGACCTGCGCCAGTTCGCGTTCGGTCGGCACATAGCCGTGATTGCGATAGACCGCCTGACAGCCGGCCAAGAACAGGGCCGCCACAAGCATCAGCGCCTGCGCGGCGCGCCGCTTCCGCGTCACGGTTCCGGTGCTCACCTGCATACCCCTCTTGCCTCGTGGCCTGTGGCCTTTTATCCCGATTACAACAACAAGGCCCGGCCCTCAAGCACCATGCGCCGGGCGCGCCGATCCACGCCGCCCGATCCGAAAGGTCCCCAGATGCCCGAGCTTTCCCCCGACGCCCCGCCGCCCTGGTCGCATCCGGTCCGCACGGCCGAGCTGGCCACGCGCAAGCCCAACCGTTTCGACCTGAAGCCGGATGCGCAGACCCGGGCGGCGATCGCCGCATGGGCCGGGATCACCGCCCTGCCCGCCCTGCGCCTGCGCGGCATGCTGACGCCCAAGGGCCGCAGCGACTGGCTGCTGGAGGCGGATTTCGACGCCGAGGTCGAACAGCCCTGCGTGGTGACGCTGAGCCCCGTCCACACCACCCTGCACGAAACCGTGACGCGCCGCTATCTGGCCGACATGCCCGAGCCCGAGGGCGAGGAAGTCGAGATGCCCGAGGACGACACCGCCGAGCCCCTGCCCGCGGCGATCGACCTTGCGGCGGTGGCGCTCGAGGTGCTGGAACTGGCGCTGCCGCTCTATCCGCGGGCGGAGGGGGCGGAACTGGGCGAAAAGGTCTTCACCCAGCCGGGCGCGACGCCGCTGCGCGACGAGGATACCCGCCCCTTTGCCGCCCTGCGCAGCCTGATCGAACGCGGAAAAGACGGCGAAGACGGCGAAAAGTGACGGTTTTCCGGGTATTTGCCGGGGCAGCGGAGGCCACCCCGGCAAGGCGGCAAGAAAGGACTTGCAACCGTGGGGAATCGCAGTATGTTCCCGGCCTCATTCGATGTTTGGGTTCGCACCCGGTCCGCAGTTCGGCGCCAGTGACGAAACTCCAGTAAATCAGGGCCTTGGCCCGCCAGCACTTGAGGTTGAGACATGGCTGTCCCGCAAAACCGAGTTACGCGCTCCCGCCGCAACATGCGCCGTGCGCATGATGCCCTTGTTGCCGCCAATCCGGCGGAATGCCCGAACTGCGGCGAGCTGAAGCGCCCGCACCACGTTTGTGGCGCCTGCGGTCACTACGACGACCGCGAAGTGGTGGCGAAAGCCGCCGAGGTCGATCTGGACGACGACGCGGCGTAAGCCCGTCGCCCGGACCCGCCGATGATGCTGCCAGAGCAGGAACGGACGCAGGCCGGGGGCCAGACAGACACTGCCGACACGCAGGGCCGCCGGAAGGCGGTCACCGCGCCGGATGTTTCCGGCGCGATTGTCGTTTCGATTGACGCCATGGGCGGCGACCGGGGTCCCTCGGCCGTCGTCGAAGGCATGTCGATCGCGCTGAAGGCCAACCCCGCGCTGCGCTTTATCGTGAACGGACGCGAATCCGAGGTCGCGCCGCTGATCGCCCAGGCCGGGATCGGCGCCGCCTGCACGCTGGTGCATGCGGAGGCCGTGGTGACGATGAACGACAAGCCCGCGCAGGTGATGCGGCGCGGCTCGGATACCTCCATGTGGGCGACGGTCGAGGCGGTGCGCGACCACCGCGCCCATGTCGCCGTCTCCTGCGGCAATACCGGCGCGCTGATGGCGGTGTCGATGCTGCGGCTGCGCAAGCTGCCGGGCGTGGACCGGCCGGCGATCGCCTCGTTCTGGCCCTCGTTCAACCCGAGCGGCTGGAACGTCATGCTCGACATGGGGGCGGATGTGCGGGCCGATGCGCCCGACCTGCTGACCTATGCGCTGATGGGCGCCTCCTATGCGCGTCACGCGCTCGGGCTGGAACGGCCGCGCGTCGGGCTGATGAACGTCGGCACCGAGGAGCACAAGGGCAACGCCGAGCTGCGCGCCGCGCATGAGCTGATCGCCGCCGCGCAGGACCGGGGCGCCTATGACTTCATCGGCTTCGTCGAGGGGAATGACCTGCCCTCGGATCGGGTCGACGTGATCGTGACCGACGGCTTCACCGGCAATGTCGCGCTGAAGACCGGCGAGGGCACGGCCAAGATGGCGTCGCGCCTGCTGCGCGAGGCGTTCACATCTTCGTGGATGGCGAAGCTCGGCGCGCTGCTGGCGATGCGGGCGCTGAAACGGCTGAGCGCGCGGATGGACCCGCGCAGGGCCAATGGCGGCGTGTTTCTGGGCCTGAACGGCACCGTGATCAAGTCTCATGGCGGGGCCGATGCCACCGGCGTCGCCGCCGCGATCGAGCTTGCGGCGCGGCTGGCGAAGTCCGGTTTCGCCGACCGGCTCGCGGCACGGGTTGCCTCTGCCATCGCGGCGGGGCAGGATGCGCCTTCCCAAATGGCCAGCAACGAGTCCGCCAAATGATAACAAGAGCCGTGGTCCGGGGCGTCGGCCACTACCTGCCGGAACGTGTCGTCGAGAACGCCGAATTCGAAAAGAGCCTCGACACCACCGACGAATGGATCCGGTCCCGCACCGGGATCGAGCGGCGCCATTTCGCCGCCGAGGGGGAAAACACCTCGCAGCTTGCGATCCGGGCGGCACAGGCGGCGCTGGCCGATGCCGGCATGACGGCGGATCAGATCGACGCGATCGTCGTCGCCACCTCGACGCCGGATTTCACCTTCCCCTCGGTCGCGACGATGGTGCAGGCCGGGCTTGGCAGCACCTCGGGCTTTGCCTTCGACGTGCAGGCGGTCTGCGCCGGTTTCGTCTTTGCGCTGGCGAATGCCAACGGGATGATCCTGTCGGGTCAGGCGAAGCGGGTGATGGTGATCGGCGCGGAGACATTCTCGCGCATCATGGACTGGAGCGACCGGTCCACCTGCGTGCTGTTCGGCGACGGCGCGGGCGCGCTGATCCTCGAGGCGGCGGAAGAGGCCGGCACACCGGCCGACCGCGGCATCCTCGGCGTCGATCTGCATTCCGACGGCCGCTATCGCGATCTGCTCTATGTCGACGGCGGCGTGTCCAGCAACGGGCAGGCCGGGCATCTGCGGATGCAGGGCAATGCCGTCTTCAAACATGCCGTCATCAAGCTGGCAGAAACCGCGCATGCCGCGCTCGACAAGGCCGGGCTGACGGCCGCCGATGTCTCCTGGATCGTGCCGCATCAGGCGAATCTGCGAATCATCTCGGCCACCGCGGACCGGATGGGCCTGCCGATGGACCGGGTGATCCTGACGGTGCAGGACCACGGCAACACCTCGGCCGCGTCGATTCCGCTGGCACTTTCGGTCGGGCGGGAACGCGGCCAGATCAAGCCGGGCGATGTCATCGTCACCGAGGCGATCGGCGGCGGTCTGGCCTGGGGTTCGGTGGTGCTGCGCTGGTAGGCGCGGCGGCCTTTGATGGCTTGTGCAGACCCTCGCGCAAGCCATTGATATTGACTCGGGATTTCATTGACCGCATCGTGGCGCAAACCACACCGGAGGATGACATGTCCGACAAGACCCTGACCCGCATGGACCTGAGCGAAGCCGTGTTCCGCGAGGTCGGCCTGTCGCGCAACGAATCTGCACAGCTCGTCGAAAGCGTCCTGCAGCATATGTCGGATGCGCTGGTGCGCGGCGAAACGGTCAAGATCTCGTCTTTCGGAACCTTCTCCGTGCGGGAAAAATCCTCGCGCATGGGGCGCAACCCGAAGACCGGGGAAGAGGTGCCGATCTCGCCGCGGCGGGTGCTGTCGTTCCGCCCCTCGCATCTGATGAAGGATCGCGTGGCGGCGGGCAACACGCGCTGATCCCCCGGGGCCGTCCGCGCCGGATCCGGCGGGCTCCGAATGAAACAGGCGCCGCGGCACGGCGCCCGAACAGAACAGGACCGTCGCCATGACGAAATCGGTCGACGCTTTCCGCACGATTTCCGAAGTTTCGCTGCTGCTGGACACGCCCACGCATGTGCTGCGTTTCTGGGAAAGCCGTTTTCCGCAGATCAAGCCGCTGAAGCGCGCGGGCGGGCGGCGGTATTACCGGCCCGGCGATGTCGCGCTGCTGGCGGGGATCAAGCAGCTGCTGCACGAGGACGGGCTGACCATCCGTGGCGTGCAGAAGATCCTCAAGGAACAGGGCATTTCCGCCGTGACCGCGCGCGCCGCGATCCGGCTGGACGAGCCCGCCGGGGATTCGGCGGAAACGCCCGCGCGCGTCGTGCCCTTCCCCGATCGGACCCCGCCGGACGAGCTTTTCGCCGATCCCGAGCCGGAGGCGGAAGCGACCGACACCACCTTCGCGGAAGAGGTCACCGATTCCATTTCCGCGCCGGAGGCGGAAAGCCCTGCCGAGCCGGAAGTGCAGGTTCCCGACACTCTTGCCGCACCGGAAGCAGAGATTCCCGACGCCCCCTTCGCCCCGGACGTGCCGCAGGACGATGATACCGCCGAGGTCGTTTCCTTCGGCGCCGCGCCCGAAGCCGCACCCCCGGAGCCCCTTGAGCCAGCCCCCGGTCTTGCCGCGCTCATGGCCCTGCTGCACGGGATGGAAGGCGATCTGACCACGGTGGAACGGGTCCGCCTGCTCGCGCTCAGCGACCGGATGGCGGCGCTGCGCGACCGGCTTGCCGCGCCGCCGACCGCGCTCCGCCACTAGTCCCGCACAACCCGCAAGAGGCTGCGAAAAGATGCGTTTTGCCGCTTGCGCCCGACGCCCCGATGCCTCTATATGCGCCTCGTGTCGGGCCGTGGCGCAGCCTGGTTAGCGCGTCCGTCTGGGGGGCGGAAGGTCGTGAGTTCGAATCTCACCGGCCCGACCATCACGAAACGCCCACCCTTCGGGGTGGGCGTTCGCATATGCGCTCTTACAAGGGAAACCGCGATGCCCGGAGTTCTGCCCGACAGTGCCATCCGCCGCATGATCGCCCGGCAGGAGATCACCGCCGCGACCGAGGTCACCGGGGCGCAGATCCAGCCCGCCAGCCTCGACCTGCGGCTCGGCGCGGTGGCCTATCGGGTGCGGGCCTCGTTCCTTGCCGGGCGGGACGTGAAGGTGGCGGACAAGCTCGCCGATTTCGAGATGCACCGCATGGACCTGACCCACGGGGCCGTGCTGGAAAAGGGCTGCGTCTACCTATTGCCGCTGATGGAGGGGCTGGCCCTGCCGCGCGGCGTCACCGCCGTCGCCAATGCCAAAAGCTCGACCGGGCGGCTCGATCTGCTCACGCGGGTGATCACCGACGGCGGCACCGAATTCGACCGCATCCCCGAGGGCTACCACGGCCCCCTTTACGCCGAGATCTGCCCGCGCAGCTTTTCCGTGCTGGTGCGGCCCGGGATGCGGCTGAACCAGATCCGCTTCCGCGAAGGGCATGCGACGCTGGACGATGCCGAACTGACGGCGCTGCATGCCGCCGATCCGCTGGTCACCGGCACGCCGGTGATCGACGCGGGGCTGGGCTTTTCCGTCGACCTGCGCCCGGCCGAGGGCGATCTGGTCGGCTACCGGGCAAAGCCGCATACCGGGGTGATCGACCTCGACCGCATCGGCCATTACGTCGCCGGGGATTTCTGGGAAGAGCTGCATACCACGGGCGGGCGGATCATCCTCGACCCCGGCGCGTTCTACATCCTCGTCTCGCGCGAGGCGGTGACGATTCCCCCCGATTACGCGGCCGAGATGGCCCCCTATCTGGCGATGGTGGGGGAATTCCGCGTCCATTACGCCGGGTTTTTCGATCCGGGCTTCGGCCATCGCGCGGCGGGCGGCACCGGATCGCGCGGCGTGCTGGAGGTGCGCTGCCACGAGGCGCCCTTCGTGCTGGAACACGGGCAGGTCGTCGGGCGGCTGGTCTATGAACGGATGGCGGCGCGGCCCGACAGGCTTTACGGGGCGGGAATCGCCTCGAACTATCAGGGACAGGGGCTGAAGCTCGCCAAGAACTTCCGCGCCTGACTATTCCTCGAACATCTCGCTTTGGCCCTTTGCACCGGGCTCTTCCTCGCTGCGCAGGATGCCCGGCATCGGCCGGTTGTCCAGAAGCCCCGCCGCGCGCAATTCCTTCAGCCCCGGCAGGTCGCGCGCGCTTTCAAGGCCGAAGTGGTCGAGGAATTCCTCGGTCACGACAAAGGTCACCGGGCGGCCCGGTGTCATGCGGCGGCGCCCGAATCGGATCCATTCCAGTTCAAGCAACTGGTCGATGGTGCCGCGCGAAACGGCGACGCCGCGGATCTCCTCGATCTCGGCGCGGGTGACGGGCTGGTGATAGGCGACGATCGCCAGCGTCTCGATCGCGGCGCGTGACAGCTTTTTCTGTTCGGCGATCTGCTGTTGCATCAGAAAGCCCAGATCGGGCGCCGTGCGGAAGGCCCAGCCCTCGCCCACGCGGGTGATCTGCACCCCCCTGCCCTCATACCTTTGGCGCAGCGCGGCCAGCGCCTCGGCGGCGTCGCAGCCCTGCGGCATGCGCTTTTCCATCTCGCGCAGCGTCAGCGGGCGGGCCGAGGCGAAGAGCATCGCCTCCACCATCCGTTCCTGTTCCCCCATCGGCGGGATGTCGAAAGGCATGGTCATGTCAGTGTCCTCTGGGCAAGCTGCGCGCCCGGATCGCGATCGGCGCGAAAGTGTCCTGCTGGCGGATCTCGATCTGCCCCTGTTTCGCCAGTTCGAGCGAGGCGGCAAAGGTCGCCGCGGTGGCGGAGCGGCGCCGCTTCGGCTCCGTCCCCCAGCCGTCGGGCAGATAGGTGGACAGATCCGTCCATTCGCCGGCGAATCCCACCACGCCGCGCATCCGCTCCAGCGCCTGCTCCATCGTGAACAGGTTCTTGCGGTCGAAGGCATAGGGGCGGAATTCGTCGCGCGTGCGGATCCGCGCATAGGCCTGCATCAGATCCAGCAAGGAAACGTCGTAGCTGGTCTCGCGGATGCGGGCGATGCCCTCGGTCTCGCCGCGCGCAAAGAAATCGCGGCCAAGCTGGTCGCGCGCCATCAGCCGTGTCGCCGCCTCGCGCATCGCCTGCAGACGTTCGAGCTGAAAGGCCAGATGGGCGGCCAGTTCCTCGGCGCTCGGGCCCTCGGCCTCGGGATCGGGCGGCAGCAGCAGGCGCGATTTCAGGAAGGCGAGCCACGCCGCCATCACCAGATAATCGGCCGCCAGCTCGATGCGCAGCATCTTGGCCTGCGTGACGAAGGCCAGATACTGCTCGGCCAGTTCCAGCACGGAAATCTTGCGCAGATCGACCTTCTGCGTGCGAGACAGCGACAGCAACAGGTCGAGCGGCCCTTCGTAGCCGTCGACGTCGATGATCAGCGCCTCGGCGGCAAGCCGGTCGCTGACAGTCGGGTCCGCTGTTGGATCGGTTTCGTCACCCATGCAATCCGCCGCCCAGAAGTCCTTCCAGTTCGGCATCCAGAGCGGCAATGTCAATCTTTTCCGGCGCGACGCGGGCGGCAAGCGCCGCATCGGCGCGCCGCGCGGCCGCGGGCGACAGCCGCCCCGCGCGATCCGCCACCTGTTCCATCTCGGCCCGGTCGCCATTGCAATGCAGCACCACATCGCATCCCGCGGCAAGCGAGGCCTCCGCCCGTTCCCCCATCGTGCCCGACAGCGCCTGCATCCCCAGATCGTCGGTCATCAGAAGCCCGTCGAAGCCGATCTCGTCGCGCATCAGCGACACGATCCGCGCGGATTGCGTGGCGGGCGCCGGGTCCAGCGCGGTGAAGCGGATATGCCCGGTCATCCCCAGCGGCAGGTCCGACAGCGCGCGGAAGGGTTCAAAATCCCAGACGGACAGATCCTCATGGCTGGCCTCGACATGCGGCAGATCCTTGTGGCTGTCGGCCTCGGCCCGGCCGTGGCCCGGCATGTGCTTCATCACCGGCAGGACGCCCCCCGCCAGAAGCCCGTTCGCCGTGGCGCGGGCGTTGCGGGTGACGGCCTCGGGATCGGTGCCAAGGCAGCGGTTGCGCAGAAAGGGATGGGTCTCAGGGCCGGCGATGTCGCAGGTCGGCGCGCAGTTGCCGTCGATACCGACATCGCGCAGTTCCGCCGCCTGAATCCGCCCCCGCAGCCAGAAGCTGCGCACCGGATCGGCCAGCGCCGCCTGTTCCAGCGGCGGCAGCCATTCGCGCCAGTGCGGCGCGCGCAGACGCTGCACCCGCCCGCCTTCCTGATCGATGAAGATGACCGCATCGCGCCCCACCGCCGCGCGCAGATCGCCGGTCAGGCGGCGCAGCTGCTCTGGCCCGTCGACATTGCGCCCGAAAAGGATGAAGCCCCAGGGGTCCGCCTCACGGAAGAACGCGCGTTCCCCGGCATCGAGCGTCAGCCCCGCACAGCCAAGGATCGTCGCCCCGGTCACCGTCTTCGTCATCCCGGAAGTCCTTCCTGGCGCCGCCGTCTTAATGCGCCACCGTGGCGATGCAGTTCACGCCCTTGTCCTTGAGCGCATCGCAGAACCGCCGCGAGGCGTCAAGTCCGTCGAACCCCGCCACCCGCAGCCGGTAGAAGGTGCGGCCATTGGCCTGCGCCTCCTGCACGATGCGCTGCTTGCCGGTCAGCAGCTCGCCCGCGCGGGCGGCGACGCGGTCCCATTCGGCGCGGGCGAGTTCCGGCGTGTCGAAGGCACCGATCTGCGCCACGCGGGCATCGGCGGGCAGGCTTGCGGGGTCGATCTCATCGGCCGGAGCGGGGCGGGCGGCAGGCGCGGCGGGCTTTGGCGCCTCGGCCTTCGCCGGGGTCTTGGCGGCGGTGCGCAGCGCGCCCGGGCGCTGCATCGGGCGGGGCGAGGTCTTCAGCCCCGGCAAGGTATCGGCCACGACCCCCTCGGTCACGGTCGAGCGCTGCACGATGTCATCGGGCAGGACCGGGACCGTGCGCGGAACGGGGCGGACCTTCGACGCCTCGGCGGCGGCGGAACGCAGCTGCGCGGCCGAAGCCCCCTCCTGCGCCTCGGGACCGTCGACGGGCACGACCTCATCCTCGATCGCAAGGGCGGTGCCCTGCGGCACCTGCGGAACCGGCGCGGTAGCGGGTTCGGCGACGGGCAGGCCCTCGGGCTCGACCCGCTCGACCTTCACGAGCGAGCGCACCCCGGTCATCGGCGCGTCATCATCGGACAGACCGTCGGGCGGCGGCGCAAGGACCACACGCTCCGGCCCCGGCGCGGCAAGCCCCTTGCCCGCCACCTCGTTCACCGACAGGCCGACATGGCGCGCCAGATCGCCACCCGGATCCTCGGGCGCGATGCGGGAAGGGCCTTCGATCGCGCGGATCACCGGCACGCCCGACACATCGCGCACGGCAAGCTTGTAGCCCCAGACCACGACGCCAAGGATCAACGCGATCGAGGTCGCCGCCCCGGCAAGCTGCACCCAGCGGGAGACCGGCTCGGCGATGCCGTGCAGGGGCGCGGGTTCGGGGGCGGACGGAACCCCGTCGCCGTCATAGGGATACCCTCCGCCGTCGCGATCGTGATAGCTGACCATGCTCGCCTCATCGCCGGTTTTCCGGTCTCTGCCTCGACCCGGCGCTGGCGCGCTTCAGCGCATCTCTTCGGCCGGTTTGACCCCGAGAATACCAAGGCCGGCCGAAATGACAACCGCGCAGGCTTTTGCAAGGGCGATTTTCGCCGCCGAGATGTCGGAATCGTCCTGCACGAAACGCAGGCCCGGCTCCTCATTGCCGCGATTCCACAGGGCATGCAGGTCCGAGGCGATCTCGTAGAGGAAGAAGGCGACGCGGTGCGGTTCATTCGCGCGGGCGGCGATCTCGACCAGACGCGGCCATTCGGCGATCTTCTTCACCAGCGCGAGTTCGGCCTCATGCGTGTTGCCGGACAGATCGGCCTTCGCCAGCGCCTCGGGCGAGACGTCGATCCCCGCCTCCGCCGCCTTGCGCAGGACCGAGGCCACACGCGCATGCGCGTATTGCACATAGAAGACCGGGTTGTCCTTGGACTGTTCCAGCACCTTGTCGAAGTCGAAGTCGAGCGCCGCGTCGTTCTTGCGGGTCAGCATGTGGAAGCGGGTGACATCGGCCCCCGCCTGCTCCACCACATCGCGCAGCGTGACGAAGGTGCCGGCGCGCTTCGACATCTTGAAGGGCTCGCCGTTCTTGAACAGCCGCACAAGTTGGATCAGCTTGATGTCCAGAGGCACGCGGTTGTTCGACAGCGCGGCGACGGCGGCCTTCATCCGCTTGACGTAACCGCCGTGGTCGGCCCCGAACACGTCGATGAGCTGGTCGAAACCGCGCTCGATCTTGTCGTAGTGATAGGCGATGTCGGGGGCGAAATAGGTCCAGCTTCCGTCCGACTTCTTCACCGGCCGGTCCACGTCGTCACCGAAGGAGGTCGAGCGGAACAGCGTCTGCTCGCGTTCCTCCCAATCCTCGGGCAGCTTGCCCTTGGGCGGTTCCAGAACGCCTTCGTAGATCAGGCCAAGAGATTCCAGCCGGCCGAGCGCATCCTCGATCTTGCCGGTGCCGTACAGCGCCTTTTCCGAGGAATAGACATCCATCGTCACATTGAGCAGCGCCAGATCGTCACGGATCATCTGCATCATCGCGGCGGTGGCGAATTCGCGCACATCATCCAGCCAGACGGATTCCGGCTGGTTCAGCAGGCTGTCGCCGTATTTCGCCTTCAGCGCCTCGCCCACCGGGATCAGGTAGTCGCCGGGATAGAGCCCCTCGCGGATCTCGGGTTCCAGCCCGTTCGCTTCGCGGTAACGCTCGAACGCCGAGCGCGCCAGCACGTTCACCTGCGCGCCGCCGTCGTTGATGTAGTATTCGCGCGTCACGTCATAGCCCGCGAAATCCAGAAGGCTCGCCAGCGCATCGCCGAAGACCGCGCCGCGGGTATGGCCCACATGCATCGGCCCGGTCGGGTTGGCCGAGACGAATTCCACGTTGACCTTGATGCCATGGCCCAGATCGGACCGGCCGTAATCGTTCCCGGCGGCCAGCGCGGCGCGCGTCACATCCGCCCAGACGGCGGGATCGAGCCGCAGGTTCAGGAACCCCGGCCCGGCGACCTCGGCCAGCGTGATGCGCGGATCGGCGGAGAGTTTCGCGGCCAGCTCCTCGGCGATGTCGCGCGGCTTCAGCCCGGCGGGCTTTGCCAGCACCATCGCGGCATTCGTCGCCATGTCGCCATGCAAGGGATCGCGCGGCGGTTCGACCGTCACGTTGGCGGTGTCGAGACCGGCGGGCAGCGTGCCCCCGGCAACCATCTCGTCCAGAGCGGCGATCACCGCCACGCGCATATCGGCAAACAGGTTCATTTTCGGCTTCCTCTGTTGCCCCTTCCCCTGCCAGAGCCCGCGCGCGGCGTCAACTCCGCGCCGGGTTTCACGGCCCGAACCGGGGGCGGCGGCTGAAAATCGGGGCATTTCATTGACGCAGACGGAGTTTTGCAGTAGGGGGAACGCCATGCTGCACCCCGGCGGCATTTCGCCCGGGACGCCCGGAGATTTGCGTCCCTTCTTTTGCGTGGAACCGTTCCACGTCATCAAGGACGCACATGACCAAGTTTTCAGACCTGAATCTGGACCAGGAAGTAATGAAGGCCATCGAGGAGGCGGGCTATGAATCGCCGACTCCGATCCAGGCCGGGGCCATTCCGCCCGCGCTCGAAGGCCGCGACGTGCTGGGGATCGCCCAGACGGGGACCGGCAAGACCGCCTCTTTCACCTTGCCGATGATCACGCGACTTGCGCATGGACGCGCCCGGGCGCGGATGCCGCGCTCGCTGGTGCTGGCGCCGACGCGCGAACTGGCCGCGCAGGTGGCCGAGAATTTCGACGTCTATGCGAAATACACGAAACTGACCAAGGCGCTGCTGATCGGCGGCGTGTCCTTTGGCGAACAGGAAAAGCTGATCGACCGCGGCGTCGACGTGCTGATCGCCACGCCGGGCCGGCTGCTCGACCATTTCGAGCGCGGCAAGCTGCTGCTGACCGGCGTGCAGATCATGGTGGTGGACGAGGCGGACCGGATGCTCGACATGGGCTTCATTCCCGACATCGAGCGCATCTTCCAGCTGACCCCGTTCACCCGGCAGACGCTGTTCTTCTCGGCCACCATGGCGCCGGAGATCGAGCGGATCACCAACACCTTCCTGCACGCCCCGGCGCGGATCGAAGTGGCCCGGCAGGCCAGCGCCTCGGACACGATCACGCAAAAGCTGGTGCAGGTCACCCCGCCGCGCAAGGACCAGACCGCCAAGGTCAAGCGCGAGCTGCTGCGCGCGCTGATCGCTGCCGAGGGGGCCGCCTGCACCAACGCCATCATCTTCTGCAACCGCAAGGTCGATGTGGATATCGTGGCCAAATCGCTCAAGGCGCATGGCTTCGACGCGGCGCCGATCCACGGCGATCTGGAACAGTCGCAGCGGACCCGGACGCTCGACGCCTTCCGCGATGGCAGCCTGCAGATCCTCGTCGCCTCGGACGTGGCGGCGCGGGGGCTTGATATTCCCGCCGTCAGCCATGTGTTCAACTACGACCTGCCCAGCCATGCCGAGGATTACGTCCACCGCATCGGCCGCACCGGCCGCGCCGGGCGCAAGGGCACGGCCATCTCGATTGCCACGCCCTCGGATGACAAATACCTCAGCCAGATCGAACATCTGCTGAAGACCGAGATCCCGCGCGTCGACCCGCCCGAAGGCTTCACCCCCTCGGAGGGCAGCCAGCGCGAGCCGCGCCGCAGCGAAGAGAAGGAAGGCCGCCGTGGCGGCCGGGTCCGGCGCAGCCGCGGCGACCGTGAAGAGGCGCCCCGCCCCGCCCCGGCCGCAGAGGTTGCGGCCGCGGAACCCGAGGCCGTCGCCGAAGCGCCGATCCCCCTGCCCGAGACCCCGCGCCGCGCCGAGCGCAGCCACGAGCCCCGGCGGGACGAGAATCGCCGCGACCGGCATCGCGGCCGCGATCGGGACGACGGCCCGGTGGTGGTCGGCATGGGCGACCATGTGCCGGATTTCCTGTTGCGCCCGTTCTGGCCCACCAAATCCGCGCAGGAGACGACCGAGGAGATCGAGGAAACCTCGGACAGTTGATCCACCCGAAACCGGCGCCATCGCGCCGGTTTTTTCTTGCGCCGCGGCCGCCTTCCGCCGCAGCCCCGGACCATGGCGCGCCTGCCACAAAAAATTCCGCCATCCGCTGTTGACAGCCACCCGGGGTCGTGACTAACTCCCGCATCGTTAGCACTCACCAGAGGCGAGTGCTAAAACCTTTCGAACCTGGAACCTTAGGGAGTATCTCCAGATGGCATTCAAACCGCTTCATGACCGTGTGCTGGTCAAGCGCGTGCAAAGCGACGACAAGACCAAGGGTGGCCTGATCATCCCGGATTCGGCGAAGGAAAAGCCCGCCGAAGGCGAAGTCGTTGCGGTCGGCGAAGGCGCGCGCAAGGATTCGGGCGAACTGATCGCGCCCTCCGTCAAGGTTGGCGATCGCATCCTCTTCGGCAAGTGGTCGGGCACGGAAGTGACCCTGAACGGCGAAGAACTGCTGATCATGAAAGAATCCGACATCATGGGGATCATCGCCTGATCCAGCGATCGGCGACCCCTGATTTCCCAAGAATTTAAGGAGCCTGAACAATGGCAGCCAAGGACGTCAAATTCTCGACCGATGCCCGTGACCGGATGCTCAAGGGCGTCAACATCCTCGCGGATGCGGTCAAGGTCACGCTCGGCCCGAAAGGCCGCAACGTCGTCATCGACAAGTCGTTCGGTTCGCCGCGCATCACCAAGGACGGTGTGACCGTGGCGAAAGAGATCGAGCTTTCGGACAAGTTCGAAAACATGGGCGCGCAGCTGGTGAAAGAAGTCGCCGCACGCACCAATGACGAAGCCGGCGACGGCACCACCACCGCGACCGTTCTGGCGCAGGCGATCATCCGCGAAGGCCTGAAGTCGGTCGCCGCGGGCCTGAACCCGATGGATCTGAAGCGCGGCATCGACCAGGCCACCACCAAGGTCGTCGCGGCGATCAAGGCCGCCTCGCGCCCCGTCGCGGACAGCGACGAAGTCGCGCAGGTCGGCACCATCTCGGCCAACGGCGAAGCCCAGATCGGCCGCTTCATCGCTGACGCGATGCAGAAGGTCGGCAACGAGGGTGTCATCACCGTCGAAGAAAACAAGGGCATGGAAACCGAAGTCGAAGTCGTCGAAGGCATGCAGTTCGACCGCGGCTACCTGTCGCCCTACTTCGTGACCAACCCCGACAAGATGGTCGCGGATCTGGAAGACGCCTACATCCTGCTGCACGAAAAGAAACTGTCGTCGCTGCAGCCGATGGTGCCGCTGCTCGAAGCCGTGATCCAGTCGCAAAAGCCGCTGCTGATCATCGCCGAGGACGTGGAAGGCGAAGCGCTGGCGACCCTCGTGGTCAACAAGCTGCGTGGCGGGCTGAAGATCGCCGCCGTCAAGGCGCCGGGCTTCGGTGATCGCCGCAAGGCCATGCTGCAGGACATCGCGATCCTGACCGGCGGCCAGGTGATCTCGGAAGATCTGGGCATGAAGCTGGAAAACGTCACCGTCGACATGCTCGGCCGTGCGAAGAAGGTTTCGATCTCGAAAGAGAACACCACGATCGTCGACGGTGCCGGCGAGAAGGCGGAAATCGAAGCCCGCGTCGGCCAGATCCGCACGCAGATCGAGGAAACCACCTCGGACTACGACCGTGAGAAGCTGCAGGAACGTGTGGCGAAGCTCGCGGGCGGTGTCGCGGTCATCCGCGTCGGCGGCCTGACCGAGATCGAAGTGAAGGAACGCAAGGACCGCGTCGATGACGCCCTGAACGCGACCCGTGCGGCCGTGCAGGAAGGCATCGTCGTCGGTGGCGGCGTGGCGCTTGTGCAGGCGACCAAGGCGCTCGAAGGCCTGAAGGGCGAAAACGCCGATCAGGACGTGGGCATCTCGATCATCCGCCGCGCGCTGGAAGCGCCGCTGCGTCAGATCTCGGAAAACTCGGGCGTCGACGGCGCCGTGGTTGCGGGCAAGATCCGCGACTCGGAATCGACCTCGTTCGGCTTCAACGCCCAGACCGAGGAATACGGCGACCTGTTCAAGTTCGGCGTGATCGACCCGGCCAAGGTGACCCGCACGGCGCTGGAAAACGCCGCTTCGGTCGCTGGCCTGCTGATCACCACCGAAGCGATGATCGCCGAAAAGCCCGAGCCGAAGGCTCCGGCCGGCGGCATGCCCGACATGGGCGGCATGGGCGGCATGATGTAATCATCCGGGAGATCGGGGCCTTCGGGTCCCGCCCTTCAGGGCCGCGGCGCGCAAGCGCCGCGGCCTTTCCTTTGGCGCGGGGGGTTTTGACATCGGAAGGTGGCGCGGGTGGACAGGGAGAAAGGGGGCCAGCCCCCTCTTGGCCTTCGGCCAATTCACCCCCGGGATATTTTTGGAAAGATGATGGGTGAAAGACGGTCTCTGGTTCCGTCGGAGCGCTTATTCGGCGCGCGGGACGGAATGCCTGCACGAGGGGGCGGTGTCTTTCGATGCGGGCTGCCTGTGTCAGCTCTGCGCCGTTGGCGCCCCATGTGCGCGACCGCAGACCGGGCAGGCCGGATCGCGCTTGATCCGGATATCGCGGCTTTCACCCCAGAGGGCGTCGTGGATCAGCAGCCGGCCGCGCAATGTGGCGCCCGCCCCGGTGATCTCCTTGATCGCCTCGGCCGCCATCATCGCGCCGATGATGCCCGGCAGCGCCCCCATGACCCCCGCCTCGGCGCAGGAAGGGGCGAGGCCTTCGGCCGGAATGACCGGAAAGACGCAGGCGAGGCAGGGCGCGTCCCGCGCCGGATCGAAAAGGCTGAGCTGCCCTTCCCATTGCGCGATCGCGCCCGAGATCAGCGGCACCCCCGCCGCGACGCAGGCGCGGTTGACCAGATGCCGGGTCTCGAAATTGTCCGATCCGTCGATCACCAGATCATGGCCGGGGATCAGCGCCGCATCGAACCGCGCCATGACGGGCGTGACCGCGACGAAGGGGTTGAGCGCCGCGAGCGCCCGGGATGCCGCAGCGACCTTCGGCGCGCCGATGTCCTCGCTGCGGAAGATCACCTGCCGTTGCAGGTTCGAGGCCGAGACGTGATCGTCATCGACCAGCGTGATCGCCCCCACCCCCGCCGCCGCGAGGTAAAGCAGGACCGGCGCGCCAAGACCGCCCGCCCCCACGACCAGAATCCGTGCCTCCTTCAACCGCCGCTGGCCGGTGCCGCCCACCTCGCGCAGCAGGATGTGGCGGGCGTAGCGGTCCAGTTCCTCGGGGGTGAAGGCCACCTCACTGTTTCCCGGTCGAACCGAAACCTCCGGCGCCGCGCGAAGTCTCGGTCAGGGAATCGTCGGTGATTTCGTAAAGCGCCTGCACCACCGGGGCGATCACCGCCTGCGCGATCCGGTCGCCATGCTGGATCACATAGGGCTCGCGCCCGAAGTTGATCAGCAGCACGCCAAGCGGGCCGCGATAATCGCTGTCGATCGTGCCCGGCGTGTTCGGCAGGCTGATCCCGTGTTTCAGCGCAAGGCCGGACCGCGGGCGGATCTGCATCTCGAACCCTTCGGGGATTTCCACGCGCAGGCCCGTCGGCACGATCACGCGCTGCATCGGGTAGATGGTGAAGCCCTGCGCCCGGTCGTCGGGCATCAGGTTCGCGCGGATATCCGCCCCGGCCGAACCGGCGGTTTCGTAACGCGGCAGCGCGATCGCCGTATCCGCCCAATCCTCATGCACCACCCGAACGATCGGTCGCACCATGCTCATTCCCTTTTCAATCTGTCGGCGATGCGGGCCGCCAGCCTGCGCGCCACGTCGGTCTTGCTCATGCGGTCCCAATGCTCGGCGCCGTCGGCGTCGATGATCGTGACCGCGTTCTCGCTGCCGCCCATGATGCCCGTTTCCGGGCTGACATCATTGGCGACGATCCAGTCGCAGCCCTTGCGGATGCGCTTTTCCGTGGCGTGGCGTTCCACGTCATGGGTTTCGGCGGCGAAGCCCACGACGAGCCGCGGCCGCCCCGCGCCCATCCGCGAGACGGTCGCCAGAATGTCGGGGTTTTCGGCAAATTCCAGTGCGGGGGGGCGACCGGAGCCGTCCTTCTTCATCTTCTGCCCGGCGGCATTCGCCACGCGCCAGTCGGCGACGGCGGCGGCGAAGACGGCCGCCTCGGCGGGCAGCGCGGCCTCCACCGCCAGCAGCATTTCGCGCGCGGTTTCCACCCGGACCACCGTCACGCCCTGCGGCGGCGGCACCTGCGCCGGGCCGGTGACGAAGGTCACCCGCGCGCCCAGATCGCGCAAGGCCGCGGCGATCGCCGTGCCCTGCGCACCCGAGGATTGATTGGCGATGTAGCGCACCGGGTCGATCGGTTCATGTGTGGGGCCCGAGGTCACCAGCACGTGCCGGCCATCCAGCGGCCCGTCGGCCAGCGCGCTGCGGATCGCGGCAAGGATTTCCAGCGGTTCGGCCATCCGCCCCGGCCCGTATTCGCCGCAGGCCATGTCGCCCTCGTTCGGGCCGGTGAACAGGATCCCGTCGCCGCGCAGCGTGGCGATATTGCGCCGCGTCGCGGGATGGTCCCACATCCGCACGTTCATCGCCGGCGCGACCAGCACCCGCTTGTCCGTCGCAAGGATCAGCGTCGAGGCAAGGTCGTTCGCCAGCCCCCCCGCCATCTTCGCCATCAGATCGGCGGTAGCGGGCGCCACGACCACCAGATCGGCGGAGCGCGACAGCTGGATATGGCCGATCTCGGCCTCATGCGTCAGGTCGAACAGATCGCGATGCGCGACCTCGCCCGCAAGGGACGAAATCGTCAGCGGCGTCACGAATTCCTCGGCGGCGCGGGTCATCACCGGCGTCACCGCCGCGCCCTGCCCGCGCAGAAGCCGGATCAGTTCGCAACATTTGTAGGCCGCAATGCCGCCGCCGACGATCAGAAGAATCCGTTTCCCAGCCAGCATCGCAGCCTCCATCACCCGCCCAGACTTATGCGGCCCCGCCGCGCTGTGCAAGCACGGCGGCGGGCGCGGGTCAGGCGAAGAGGCTGGCGATATCCTCGCTGCGGGATTCGAGCGACTTGCGCATCTTGCCGAAGGCCTGCGCCTCAAGCTGGCGGATGCGTTCCTTCGACAGGCCAAGCTCGGCGCCGAGGCTTTCGAGCGTGCGCGGCGCATCGGTCAGGCGCCGTTCGGTGACGATATAGCGTTCACGCAACGACAGCCGGCCCATCGCCTCGGCGAGCCAGTTGTGGATCAGCGCGCCGTCATGGGTTTCGGTGACGCGCTCCTCGGGGGTGGCGCCGTCGTCTTCCAGCGTCTCGACCCATTCGCGGCCCTCGTCATCCGAGTTCTGCGTCGCGTTCAGCGACAGGTCGGAGCCGGAGAGCCGCCCCTCCATCATCTCCACATCGGCCAGCGGCACGCCGATTTCCTCGGCCACGCGGACGCGGATCTGCGCGGAATCGATCGACACGCCCTCGGCCTCGGCCGCGCGTTCGATCTGCGCCTGCACCCGGCGCATGTTGAAGAACAGCGCCTTTTGCGAGGAGGTGGACCCCGTGCGCACCATCGACCAGTTGCGCATCACGAATTCCTGGATCGAGGCCTTGATCCACCACACCGCATAGGTCGAAAAGCGCACCCCGCGGTCGGGGTCGAACTTGTCCGCCGCCTTCATCAGGCCAAGCGAGGCTTCCTGTATCAGGTCGCTCATCGGCGCGCCGTAGCGGCGGAACTTTGCCGCCATGGCGATCGCCAGCCGCATATAGGCCGTCACCAGCCGGTGCAGGGCCGTTTCGTCGCGCCGGTCGCGCCACGCGCGTGCCAGCTCCGCCTCGGTTTCCGCATCCAGATATTCCGCGCGCATCGCCTGGCGCGGCAAGGTATCGTCATTCATTCCGTCGAGTGCCATGGCCAGTAGTCCCCCGGGTCTCCCACCCAACTCAACTGTTGGCGAGTTTCGCATGAGCAGCATGAAGCATCGAAGGATTAATGTCGCGCGCGCCGAAAGGTTCCCCACAAAAGTGTTACCCCGGATGCGTTTTTGCACACGGCTATTTGTCTTCGACCTTGCGCAGTTCGGCGCGCAGTTCCTCGCGCTTGGCGCAGAAGGCATCCGCATCGCCATAGTCGCAGAAATCGCAATAAAACCGGTGGGTTCCGCGCACCCGGCTGGCATGCTTGATCGGGCACCAGTATTTTTCCGTCCGGCCGGCGATTTCCCGCACATAGGAGATGACGCCGTTGCCATAGCCGCAATAGACGCAGTTCAGCTTTTGCAAGGCGTTGAGATAGCCCAGATATTGCCGGTCGATCACGATATGGTCGCGCCGCCGCACCTTCTGGATTCCATAGACCGGAAAGCAGACCGCCTGATAGACGGTGACGAACAGGTCCAGCAGGACGAAGGGGATGATGCAGGCGTAGATGAAGGGCGCGGTCAGCACGACCAGCGCATTGGTGCGTTTGAGGAAACTCCACAGTCTTTCGCGGGCGCGGCGATGGGCGGCGCGAACGTCTTCTTCAAAGATCACCCGGCCCTTTTCGATCCGGTAGCGCGCCTTTGCGCGGCGGGCCTCCCATTCCTGTTCGATCTGCGCCTCGATCCGGGCGAGGCTTGCCTGTAGGTCTTCCAGTCTGTCGGGCATGACGGTCTCCGTTTTTGCGCCTATGTTAAGGGCGAATGCGCGGGACACATAGGGAAGATGGGGGGAAGATGGTGCAGTTTTTCACCGCCGATGACGGGGCGCGGCTGGCCTATCGCGACGAGGGCGCGGGGCTGCCGGTGCTGGCGCTGTCCGGGCTGACGCGGACGATGGAGGATTTCGACTATGTGGCGCCCTGGCTGACCGGCTGCCGCCTGATCCGCATGGATTACCGTGGGCGGGGCGCCTCGGATTTCACCGGGGCCGAGACCTATACGGTGATGCGCGAGGGGCTGGATGCGCTGCAACTGCTGGATCATCTGGGGGTCGCGAAGGCCGCGATCCTTGGCACTTCGCGCGGGGGGCTGATCGGGATGTATCTGGCCTATACCGCCAAGGCGCGGATGACGGGGCTGTGCCTGAACGATGTGGGGCCGGTGCTGGAACATGCGGGGCTGATGAAGATCTTCGACTATCTCGGGCGCAATCCGGCGGCGAAATCCATGCCGGAGCTGATCGAGAAGCTGCCCCATATGAAGGTGGGTTTCGCCAATGTGCCACAGGGGCGGTGGGTGACGGAGGCGCAGCACCATTACATCGAGCGCAACGGCCGCCCGGTCATCAACTACGACCCCGCCCTGCGTCAGCCCTTCATCGACGCCTTCAAGGGCGAGGAGGCGCCCACAGCATGGCCCCTGTTCGACGCCTGCGAGGGCCTGCCGCTTTGCGTGATCCGCGGGGCGAATTCGGACCTGCTGAGCCGCGCGACCGTCGAGGAAATGCTGCGCCGCCGTCCCGACATGATCCATGCCGAAGTGCCGGACCGCGCCCATGTCCCCTTCCTCGACGAACCCGAGGCCTTGGCGGCGCTGCGTGCGTGGATCGCACAGATCGCCGGTTGATGCCTCTGGGCCGCGTCGCGGGGGGCGCCGCCCCCATCCTTGCGGCAGGGCCGCAAGGATTCCCCCGGGATATTTATGGAAAAACGACGGCAGGAAGCGCGCGCGGTTACAGGTTTTCCGGCTGCGGCATGCCGAGGACGTGGTAGCCGCAATCGACATAGACCACATCGCCGGTCGAGCAGTTGCCGTAATCCGAGCACAGCCAGACCGCCGTGCCGCCCACGGCGTCGAGCGTCGCGTTCTGCCGCAGGGGGCTGTTCGCCTCGGTATGGCGGAAGGTCTTGCGCGCCCCGCCGATCGCCGCGCCCGCCAGCGTCTTCATCGGGCCGGGGCTGATCGCGTTGACCCGGATCCCCTGCGGGCCGAGGTCGTTCGCCAGATAGATGACCGAGCTTTCCAGCGCGGCCTTGGCCACACCCATGACGTTGTAATAGGGCGTCACGCGATGCGACCCGCCATAGGTCATGGTGATCAGCGAACCGCCATCCGGCATGATCTCGGCCGCGCGGCGCGCCACGTCGATGAAGCTGTAGACCGAGATGCACATCGAATTCTTGAAATTCTCGCGCGAGGTATCGGCGAAGCGCCCGGCCAGCTCGTTCTTGTCCGAATAGGCGATGGCATGGACCAGAAAGTCGATCGTGCCCCATTCGCCCTTCAGCCGCGCGAAGGCGGCGTCGAGGCTGGCATCGTCGTTCACATCCACGTCCAGCAGGAATTCCGATCCCACCGTGGCGGCGAGCGGCGCGACGCGCTTGCCGAAGGCCTCTCCCTGATAGGAGAACGCCAGCTCCGCCCCCTCGGCATGCAGCGCCCTGGCGATGCCCCATGCGATCGAATGGTCATTGGCAACGCCCATGACCAGACCGCGCTTGCCCTTCATCAAGTCAGCCATAGGCCCTTACCCCAGATATTTCGACAGGAGCATCGACCCGTTGGTGCCGCCAAAGCCGAAGCTGTTGGTCATCACCGTGTCGAGGCCCGCGTTGTCCACACGTTTCGTCGCGATCTCGCCCGCGTCGATGGCGGGGTCGAGCGTTTCGACATTGATCGACGGCGCGATGAAATCGTCCTGCAGCATCAGCAGGCAGTAGATCGCCTCCGCCGCGCCGGTCGCGCCCTGGCTGTGCCCGGTCATCGACTTGGTCGAGCTGATCGGCGGGGTATGCCCGCGGCCGAAGACGCGGCGCACGGCCTCCACCTCGCCGACATCGCCGACGGGGGTCGAGGTGCCATGCGCGTTGATGTAGCTGACCCTGCGCCCGTCGGGCAGGCCCTTGAGCGCAAGCCGCATGGCGCGTTCGCCGCCCTCGCCCGATGGTGCCACCATGTCATGGCCGTCCGAGGTCGCGGCGAAGCCCGTGACCTCGGCATATATCTTCGCACCGCGCGCCAGCGCGTGCGACAATTCCTCCAGCACGACGATGCCGCCGCCGCCGGCGATGACGAATCCGTCCCGCCCGGCGTCGAAGGCGCGCGAGGCCTTGTCCGGCGTCGCATTGTATTTCGAGGACATCGCCCCCATTGCGTCGAACAGGCAGCTCAACGTCCAGTCCAGTTCCTCGGCCCCGCCGGCGAACATCACGTCCTGCTTGCCGAAGGCGATCTGTTCCGCCGCCGCCCCGATGCAATGCAGCGAGGTCGAGCAGGCCGAAGTGATGGAATAGCTGATTCCCTTGATCCGGAACGCCGTCGACAGATTCGCCGAAATGGTCGAGGACATGCATTTCGGCACCGCGAGCGGCCCGATCCGCTTGGGCGAACCGGAATTCAGCACCACCTGATGCGCCGCGAACATGGCCGAGGTCGAAGGCCCGCCCGACCCGGCGATCAGCCCGGTGTGGATATTCGACACATCGCCGGGCTCCAGCCCGGCGTCGCGGATCGCCTGATCCATCGCGATCCAGGCATAGGCCGCCCCCGGCCCCATGAAGCGCAGCGTGCGCTTTTCCACGTGTTCGGAGACGTCGATGTTCACCGCCCCCGCGATCTGGCTGCGGAAGCCGCGTTCCGCCATATCGGCGTTCGCGGTGATGCCCGACCGGCCCGCCTTCAGGCTGTCGGTGACCTCGGCGGCGGAATTGCCGATCGGCGAGACGATGCCCAGCCCGGTGATGACGACGCGGCGCATGATGGCCTCCTTCACTGGTTCAGCTCTCGGAAAGAGCGACCTTCATATCCTTGACCTGATAGATCACCTCGCCATCGGCCTCGACGATCCCGTCGGCGACGCCCATGGTCAGCCGGCGGGTCTGCACGGCCTTGGTGAAATTCACGCGGTAGGTCAACAGCTTGCGGTCCGGACGCACCATTCCGGTCAGCTTCACCTCGCCCACGCCGAGCGCATAGCCCCGCCCCTGCCAGCCGCGCCAGCCAAGGTTGAACCCCGTCAGCTGCCACAGACCGTCAAGGCCGAGGCAGCCCGGCATGATCGGATTGCCCGGGAAATGGCATTCAAAGAACCACAGGTCCGGAGTGATGTCGAATTCCGCCACCACATGGCCCTTGCCATGCGGTCCGGCATCCGCGGAAATGTCGGTGATGCGGTCCATCATCAGCATCGGCGGTGCCGGAAGCTGCGCGTTTCCCGGCCCGAACAGCTCGCCGCGCGCGCATTTCAGCAGGTCATCTTTCCCGAAGCTCGTCGGAAAGCCCGTCATAGGCGATCGTCCCCCAAATGGTTGTTTCCCCCCTGTATCACCCGGCGCCGTCCCGGTGCAAGTGCCGCGCCAACCCGCGACATTGCGCCCGGAACCGGCGGGATATTGACCATTGTCAGGCACAAGGGCCGGAGCCTATATATGAAGAATGGATGAGATGTGCGACAACATCACGGCACTGGCCCGCGAACGCGGCGAGGCGTGGCTGACCGGCGGCGGCCTGCGCCCGACGCGGCAGCGGCTGTCGCTCGCCACGCTTCTGGTGGGGGACGGGCGCAACCGCCATGTGACCGCCGAGGGGCTCTATGCCGCGGCGCGGGATTCCGGCGAACAGGTTTCGCTCGCCACCGTCTACAACACCCTGCGCGCCTTTTGCGAAGCCGGGATCATGAGCGAGATCACCGTCGACGCCGGGCGCAGCTATTTCGACACCCGCACCGACGACCATCCGCATTTCTTCTGGGAAGAGGAAAACCGGCTGTCCGACGCCCCGGCGGAGGAACTCGAACTCGCCCGCGTGCCCGCCGCGCCGGCCGGGGCCGAGATCACGCGCGTCGACGTCATCATCCGCCTGCGCAAGAGCTGACGGGCGGTTTCCACGCATAATGGACGACCGGATGCCCGCGTTCGGGATGCCTGCCCTCATGCGTCGGCACGAGCCCCGCGCGTTCGTAAAAGCGCCGCGCCGCCGCATTTCCGGCCCAGGTATACAGCGTGAACCCGGCCGGCATCTGCGCCCTGGCGTGACCGAGCAGTTTCGCCCCCAGCCCTGTCCCGATCCGGTCTGGCCGCACGAAAAGCTCTGACAGGATGGCCCGGTCCGGCTCGATCGCGACGAAAGCCACGATCCCGCCCTCGTCCTCGGCCACCGTGACCTGCCAGACCGTGCCGGACAGCGCATCGACGCGCTGGCGCAGCCAGTCGCACGACGGCAGCGACGGCGCCCCGGCGAAACCGGCGCTGTCGTGCCAGATCCGGGCGATGGCCGCCCGGTCCCCGTCCCGCCCCGGCCGCAGGAAGACATCGCCCATTTGATCCCCCGAAAGAAAAGGCACCCCGAAGGGTGCCCGCTGAAACCGTATCGCCGGAAGGATCAGTCCTTCGCGCGTTCGGAATAGGAATTGTCCTCGGTGTTGATGACGATCTTGGTGCCGACGCCGATATGCGGCGGAACCATGACCCGGATGCCGCCGGTGCAGACCGCGGGCTTGTAGGAGGAGGAGGCCGTCTGCCCCTTGACCACCGGCTCGGTCTCCTCGACCTCGACCGTCACCTTCTGCGGCAGCTCGATCGACAGCGCCGTGCCTTCATGCGTCAGCAGCCAGACGCGGATGCCGTCGCGCAGGTGGACCTTGGCATCGCCGATCACGTCTTCCGAAACCGCGATCTGATCGTAGGTTGCCGGGTTCATGAAGTGGTAGCCTTCGCCGTCTTCATAGAGGAAATCGTATTCCTCTTCGTCGACATGGGCCTTTTCGACCGTATCGACGGTGCGCCAGCGTTCCGACACCTTCACGCCATCCGAAATGCGCCGCATCTCGACCTGGGTGACCGAGTTGCCCTTGCCCGGATGGACGTTTTCGGCGGTCAGCACGATATAGAGAACGCCATCCATGTCGATGACGTTGCCCTTGCGGATCGAGGAGGCGATGACTTTAGCCATTGGTTGCGGTCCTTGTTGTTCTGAGGCAGGCTCTGGCGCCCGGATGGCTGAGCGCCTAAACCATCCGCAACCGAATTTCCAGTCGAAAGCCGCGATCATGCCTGAAACGCTGCCCGAAACGCCTTGGTGGAAAGCCTCCCGTCACGCTGATCGCCGGCCCGTGCTGCTGGCGCGCAACCGGATCCAGACGGCGATCCGGGGCTGGCTTGGCGAAAGGGACTTCCTCGAAGTCGATCCCGTGGCCCTTCAGATCAGCCCGGGGAACGAGACGCATCTGCACGGCTTCCGCACGGATGCCATCGGCAACGATGGCCTCGCGCATCCGATGTATCTGCACACCTCGCCCGAATTCGCGATGAAAAAGCTGCTGGCGGCGGGGGAGCGGCGGATCTTCGCCTTCGCCCATGTCTGGCGCAACCGCGAGCGCGGCGCGCTGCATTCGCCGGAATTCACCATGCTGGAATGGTATCGCGTGGGCGAGGATTACACCGTCCTGATGGAGGATTGCCACGCGATGGTGATGCTGGCCGCGCAGGCGGCGGGGGTGACGCGGTTCCGCTTTCGCGGCATCGAATGCGATCCCTTTGCCCGGTTCGAGCGGCTGTCCGTCGCCGAGGCCTTCGACCGTCACGCCGGGATCGACCTTCTGGCCACCTGTCAGGGCGCTGAAACGGATGCCGATGCGCTGCGCGCGCAATGCCGAGCGCGGGGGATCGCGGTGAAGGACGACGATACCTGGTCGCTGATGCTGTCGAAGATCCTTGTCGAAAAGGTCGAGCCGCATCTGGGCCACGGTCGGCCGACCCTGCTCGACCGTTATCCGGCGGCCGAGGCCGCGCTCGCCCGCCCCGCCCCCGACGACGACCGGGTGGCGGAACGGTTCGAGCTTTACGCCTGCGGGGTGGAACTCGCGAACGGCTTCGGCGAGCTGACCGATGCCGCGGAACAGCGCCGCCGCTTCGAGCTGGAGATGGACGAGAAGGAAAGCCTTTACGGCGAGCGCTATCCGATCGACGGCGATTTCCTCGCCGCCCTCGCCGACATGCCCCCGGCCAGCGGCATCGCGCTCGGCTTCGACCGGCTGGTGATGCTGGCGACCTCGGCCCCGCGGATCGACGACGTGCTCTGGACTCCGGTGGCGGAGGTCTGAGGGGTTTCGGTCATTTTCCCGATCATCAAAACTCGCGTTATTTGTATATTTATCTTGTACTTGTAAGAAAAACTGAAGTTTTCACTTCAACTTAATCAGAATGGCCAGAGGATCCGGTGCAGGCGCAGGATCTCGATCGGGACGACTTCGAGCGTGCGGCGATGCGTCGCCTCGAACACCACTTGCGGCGCACAGCCTTCCTCATGTGCCTCAAGAAAGCGCGACGCGCAAAGGCACCAGCGGTCCCCGGATTTCAGCCCCGGAAAGCGGAACTCCGGACGCGGGGTGGTCAGGTCGTTGCCCACGTATTTCGACCAGGCAAGGAACTCGGCATCGACGATCACGCAGACCGTATGCAGCCCCTGATCCTGCGCACAGGTATTGCAATGGCCGTCGCGGAAAAACCCCGTCAGCGGCGCGACCGAACAGGGTTCGAGTGGACCGCCCAGAAGATTGACAGGTGGATCGATCTGCATTCCCGCCTCCGCTTGCCGCATTGATGCGAGACTGCGGGAGCGGACGTCGCAGCGCAAGTCCCGAGGCCGGCAGCGGTGCTCCCGTTTCATCACAGTCATGAGAACGCGGCCGGGACCGGAGGTGAAACCATGGTCGCGGATCCCAAAGGCATTCTGATCTTGCCACCCCGATCATCACCGCCGGTCTACCGCGCGCGCCCTGAAAACGCGAATGCGTCAGCCCCCGCTTTTCCCGAAGAATGAAACCGGAAGGTTTCACAGGTTGCGGCCCCGCTTCAGTGCCACACCAAAGGGCCGGGGGTGTCAAAACTCGGCCCTATGAAAATACCTTGGAAGAAAACTCACCAGAAGTGCCGGAGTGAGTCAGATAACGCGCACCACGTGGACCTATGGGCTGCCGAAGGTAACAACGTTCTCCGCCGCGTCGCCGGAACCCAGTTTTCACACAGGCTCGGCCGAGGGTGTGTGAAAACCCGGCCCGGCCAAGACGCGGGAGAACACCCCTCTCTCAGGCGACCATATCTGAAGGCTTCATGCGCGCCTACGCCTTCTTGACGGCTTCATGGAGAAGTTTTTTCCCAGATGCCGCCACAGTATTTCCCAGATGACGCCACAGATGCGCGTTTTCACCACATCCTCGGCCTTTTCCCTTTCATCTTTCCTCAAATATCCCGGGGGTGAGCGGCACTGGCCGCGAGGGGGCGGCGCCCCCCTGCGCCCTCTCCGCCGGCACTTCGACCGCGGTTCTGGACCAATCCCTCACGAAGCGAAGCGTAGATGGTCCATTCAGGCAGCCTCAAAGCGCATTGCAACCGCACCTGCCGGGTCAATAGATATAGCGGATCTGGTCGGTCCAGTAGCGTTCCATCCGCCGCAGGGCGTGGTTCAGCGCGTCGAGCGTGTCGAGACTGACCACCTCGCGCTGTTCCAGCGTTTCGGCGTGGCGGGCGAACATCGCGGCGACCGTTTCGCGCAGCATATGGCCCTTGGGCGTCAGCCTGACTCGGACCGAGCGGCGGTCCGTATCGCTGCGCTGATGGTGCATGTAGCCCGCCTCGACCAGTTTCTTGAGATTGTAGCTGACGTTCGAGCCCTGATAATAGCCGCGGCTTTTCAGCTCGCCCGCCGTCACCTCGTTCCCGGCGATGTTGAACAGCAACAGCGCCTGCACCGGATTGATTTCCAGCGCGCCGACCCTTTCGAATTCGTCCTTGATGACATCCAGCAGCAGCCGGTGCAGCCGTTCCACCAGAGCCAGCGTATCAAGATACGCCTGCAGGATCGCGGGCGCGACCTCCCCCCCGGCCATGCCGGTCGCCTTTCCGGGTGCCATATAGCTCATCACACTCTCCGTCCTCTGCGCCTGAACAGGAGAGTGGGGATGGAATCCCAAAATTCGGTTAAGCGGCGTAGAATTATGGGCGGCGCCCCCCCTTTCAGACGCTCGCGCGGCCGTGGCGCGCCCGCGCGAAGGCGCCGATCGTCGCAATCAGATCGGCATAGACCGCGGGACAGGGCTGCGCGCCGGTAATCCAGGGGTAGATGTCCTGGTCGTTCTCCTCCAGCAGCCGGTCGAACAGGTCCAGCCGCGCCGGATCCAGATCCGCCAGGTTGCCGTCCGCCCAGGGGCCGAAGATCATGTCCATTTCCTTGGTGCCGCGCCGCCAGCTGCGCATCCGCATCCGTTTCAGCCGCGCTTCGGGTGTCTCGGTCATCCGCCCCTCCTGTATCCTGCGCCGTGGTGCCCCGCTGCTGCCGTCCCGTCAAGCCATATCGCAGTTGATCGGCCCCCCGCCGCAGCGTAAGGATTGGTCCCGGTCGTCCCCTCAACCGGAGCATCCCGAAATGGCCTTCCTTTCCGATACGCTGGCGCGTGTGAAGCCCTCGTCCACCATCGCGATAAGCAACAAGGCGCGGGAGCTGAAAGCCGCCGGACGCGATGTCATCAGCCTCAGCCAGGGCGAGCCGGATTTCGACACGCCCGACAACATCAAGCAGGCGGCGATCCGCGCGATCGAGGAAGGCAAGACCAAATACACCGCCGTCGACGGCATCCCCGAGCTGAAACAGGCGATCAGCGACAAATTCGCGCGTGAAAACGGGCTGAGCTACAAGCCCTCGCAGGTCACCGTGGGCACCGGCGGCAAGCAGGTGCTGTACAACGCGCTGGTCGCCACGCTGAACCCGGGCGACGAGGTGCTGATCCCCGCGCCCTACTGGGTCAGCTACCCAGACATGGTGCTGCTGGCCGGCGGCACGCCCACCTTCGTCGAAGGCAACCTGCAGACCGGCTACAAAATCACGGCCGAGCAGCTTGAGGCCGCGATCACGCCGAAGACCAAGTGGCTGATCTTCAACTCGCCCTCCAACCCGACCGGCGCGGCCTATTCGCGCGAGGAACTGAAGGCGCTGACCGATGTGCTGCTGCGCCATCCGCATGTCTGGGTGATGTCGGACGACATGTATGAACACCTGCTGTTCGATGGCCGCGAATACGCCACGCCCGCGCAGGTGGAGCCGGCGCTGTATGACCGGACGCTGACGGTGAATGGCGTGTCAAAGGCCTATGCGATGACCGGCTGGCGGATCGGCTATGCGGGCGGGCCCGAGGCGCTGATCAAGGCGATGGGCAAGGTGCAGTCGCAATCGACCTCGAACCCCTCCTCGGTCAGCCAGTATGCCGCGGTCGAGGCCCTGAGCGGCCCGCAGGACTACATCACCGAAAGCCTCGCCGTGTTCCAGCGCCGCCGCGATCTGGTGGTCGCCGGGCTGAACGCCTGCCCCGGCATCACCTGCCCGACGCCCGAAGGCGCGTTCTACGTCTACCCCTCGGTCGCGGGCTGCATCGGCAAGACCTCGCAAAGCGGGGAGAAGATCACCGATGACGAGGCCTTCGCCTCGGCGCTGCTTGAGGAAACCGGGGTCGCGGTGGTCTTCGGCGCGGCCTTCGGGCTCAGCCCCAACTTCCGTATCAGCTATGCCACCTCGGATGAGGCCCTGACCGAGGCCTGCGCCCGGATCAAGACCTTCTGCGACGGGCTGAAGTAAGCGGGTCGATCATCGGTGCGGGGGTATTCCCCCGCTTCGGGTCGCGCCTGATCCCGGGACGGAGGCGCATGTGGTGAGGGCGAAGGGGGCCAGCCCCCTCTTGGCCTTTGGCCAATTCACCCCCGGGATATTTATGGAAAGATGAAAGCATCAGGGCGTTCCGGGTATTCCTGAAAGCTGCTCTTGACGGATGCGGTTCGTGCCATGGATTTGAAACTGATTTCAACTTGTTGAGTCAGGCCGATTTTATGGCCGTGGGTCCTGCGCGCTGCGGCCTCACGCGGGCCGGAGCCACGGCCCGCGCCAGAATCGCGCGATCAGGATCGTCGCCGCGCAGATCAGCCCGAGCATCAGGCCGAGCCACAGCCCCACCCCGCCATAGCCGAGCGGGAAGGCCAGCACATAGCTTGCCGGGACCCCCACCAGCCAGTAGCTGCCGCCGGCGATCCACATCGGCACGCGGGTATCCTGCATCCCGCGCAACAGGCCGAGCGCCACCACCTGCGTCGCGTCGAAGATCTGGAACAGCCCGGCGACCGCCAGCAGCCCGACCCCGACGATCATGATCCGTTCGGATTCCGGATTGGCGTGATCGAGGAACAGCCCCAGCAGCGGCCGCGGCACCAGCACGAAGGCCGCGACCGTCACCAGCCCGAAGCCGAGCGACAATGCCAGCGCCACCTTCGCCCCGTCGCGCAGCCGGGGGATGTCGCGCGCGCCAAGCGCCCGCCCCGCCCGCACCGTGGCCGCGTTCGACAGTCCCAGATGGACCATGAAAGCAAGCGAGGCGAGCTGCAGCACGATCCCGTGCGCCGCAAGCTGGGCCGTGCCGATCCAGCCCATCATGATCGCCGAGGCCTGAAAGAACCCCGTCTCGAACACCGAGGTGATGCCGATCGGCAGGCCGACACGGGCGACGGCCCGGAACGCCTCCCAATCCGGGCGCCAGAAGCGGGCGAAGAGGTGAAAGCGGCGCAGCTCCGGCACGCGGGCGGCATAGGCCAGCAGCAAGAGCGCCGTCAGCGACTGCACCACGACCGAGCTGATCGCCGCGCCGCGCAGGCCAAGCCGCGGCATCCCGAGATTGCCGAAGATGAACAACCAGTTCATCGCGATATTGACCGCCACCGCCGCGACCGTGACCAGAAGCACGACCCGCGTGCGCTCGAAGGCGCTCAGATAGCCCTTCATCACCGCCACGATCAGCGCCGGAATCATGCCGAACAGGGCGATGCGCAGGAATTCCTGCACGAGCGCGGCGATCGCCGGCGCCTGCCCGAGCGCCAGCAGGATCGCGCCCGACCACCACATCACCGGCATCGCCAGCGCGCCGAACAGGATCGACAGCCAGATCGTCATCCGCGCATCGCGCCGCACCTGCGTTTCGTCGCCCGCGCCGAGCGCCGTCGCCACCCGTCCCATCAGCGCATAGGAAAAGCCCGAGCCGAGGATGAACAGCACGAAGAACAGCCCCGAGGCCAGCACCACGGCCGCAAGCTCCTGCACGCCATACCAGCCCAGCATGACCGTATCGACGACATGCAGCCCCATCTGCGCGAGATTGGACCCGATCAGCGGCAGCCCCAGCAGCAGCAGGGCGCGAAGATGTTCATAGTAACTCGGCCGCATCTGCGGCGGGGAAATGGCCTGTGTCATGGTCGCGCGAAGCTATCCGCGCGACCTGTCGCCGTCCAGAGGTGCCCGTGCGTCGGCCGGATTCGCGTCCGGCCGGTCTGCTCAGCGGGCCGGGCCGTGCAGCGCGGGATGCAATGCGGCGCCCAGCATATGGTCCGACTTGTGCACCACATGGGCGGCATGGCCGACGATCAGCGGATCGGGCGGCGTCACGAGCGCAAGGTCCTTGTCCGGATAATCCAGCGTCGACAGGAAATGCCGCATGCAGTTCAGCCGCGCCCGCTTCTTGTCGTTCGACTTGACGATGACCCAGGGCGCGTCGGCGGTGTCGGTATAGAAGAACATCGCCTCTTTCGCCTCGGTATAGTCATCCCATTTGTCCAGCGAGGCGAGGTCGATCGGGCTCAGCTTCCAGCGTTTCAGCGGATCGGTCTCGCGTTCCTTGAAGCGGCGGCGCTGTTCCTCCTGCGTGACCGAGAACCAGTATTTGTAGAGCCGCACGCCCGAGCGCACGAGCATCCGTTCCAATTCGGGCGTCTGGCGCATGAATTCCAGATATTCGCTGGGGGTGCAGAAGCCCATCACCCGCTCGACCCCGGCGCGGTTGTACCAGGAGCGGTCGTAGAAGACCATTTCCCCCGCCGTCGGCAGATGCTCGATGTAACGCTGAAAGAACCACTGGCCCTTTTCCAGTTCCGAGGGCTTGTTCAGCGCCACGACCCGGGCGAAACGCGGGTTCAGGTGTTCCATGAACCGCTTGATCGTGCCGCCCTTGCCCGCCGCGTCGCGGCCCTCGAACAGGATGACGAATTTCTGCCCCGTCTCCTGCGCCCAAAGCTGCACCTTCAGCAGTTCGGCCTGCAGGTGCGCCTTTTCCTTTTCATAGGCCGGGCGCCCCATGCGGCGCGGATAGGGATATTTGCCGCTTTCGAAGGCCAGCCGGATCATGTCCGGATTGAGCTTGGGAAAGGACTGCGGCCCGTGCAGCGGACCTTCCCCGGGGGCTTCGGTTTCGGCCACCGCCACCCCGGTTGCGGGCGCTGGCGGGGCCGCATTTTCCTCGGGGGTGATGGCTTCGCTGGCGATCCGGTCTTCCATGTATTGTTCTCCTGTCCGACTATCGCGGCATCTTGGCACAGGCGCGGCGAGGCTTCCTTGACACGCATCAAGATACCCCCGGAAACCCGCACCTGCGATGTTCTTTTACCCGGTTTTGCCGGGATTGCGGAACGGCGGCGCCTTGATCGCGTCCCGAGCCGGTATCTCCGGCGCGATGCGCAATCTTCGCGCGCCGGGAGATGAGCGCGGTGAATCTGGCCTGCCGCCGGGGTGATCGCGTGGAGCGGCCCGGGCGTCACCGCCACCGGCCCCTCCCTTGAGCGCCCGCCCCGGCGGCCGGCACGTCCGGCGCAAACACGGGCCGCAAAAGAACCCGCATAACGGGTGCGGCATACCCCATCTGGGCGATGCGCCATCCTTTCGCAGGATTCATCTTGGCCGCATTCATTCTTAGCGACAGGTGAACGATGTTCAGATTCGGTTCAATCATTCTGGCAGGTGGCCTGCTGGCCGCACCCGCACAAGCGGCGGTCATGCAGGCGGTATACACGGGGGTCGAAATTTACCGCCTCCAACAGGACTGGGGTCAAAATGGTCAGGGCGTGCCATTCGTCAACGCCGACGAATACAACTATGATTATGCGGGAACACCCGTTACATGGGTGCTCCGCTATGAGATCGGAGAACCAGACAATCATTACATCTGGGAGAACGAAACATACCAATATGATTACCAATCATTTCACTGGCCCGCGGCGGATGCCATCAAATATTCTGAGTTGATCCGTGGTGATACGGTCGTCCATCAGTCCATATCCGCCGGATATGTCAGCACCATGTATTTGACGCGCGAACGGAATATCACAACTGAATGGGCCACTGAGAATTATGCACACAGATATTCCGCCAGTCTCGACCGCCCGAATGGTGAATGGGACGAGCACTCCATCTCAAGTTACGCATGGGTTAATTCCTCGGGATCATTTCTCCCGGATGATTTCACGCAACCTTTCTCCATCGTTTTTGTTTCTGGAGAAGAATTCCACGATGCCATCTTTGGAGAGTTCTCCAGCAGTAAATATCGTACACTTTATGATTCGGAGGGAAATTATGATGGATATCAGCAGGTCTATGACAATTTTCCGTGGTATATCACCTCGCTGACCGTGACCCGTCTGGATACCGAACCTTCGATTCCGGCGGTGCCGTTGCCGGCCTCGGCGCCGTTGCTGCTGGCGGCGCTTGGCGGGCTCGCGGCGCTGCGGCGGCGCAAGCGCGTGTGAGGCCTGCGCGCCGCGCAGCACTGCGCGGCGCGTTCACCGCACCAGCCGTCCGATCAGCGCGACCAGTTCGCTTTGCCGTCGGACGGCGCATTTGCCCAGAACCGCCTTGGTCTGGGAACGCACCGTATGCACGCTGACCCCACGCGCGGCGGCGATCTCGGTCGGCGTCTGCCCGGAATGGAGCGCCAGCGCCACCTCGCTTTCCGCCAGCGTCAGGCCAAGATACCGCATCAGCGTCTCGGCCGCCGAAGCCGCCGGAATGACCAGCACCACGACCGAGTCCGGGGCCGTCCGCCGCAGCGTGTCGATCCCGGCGAAGGGCAGCACCTCGGGGCCGACGCGGAGCAGATGCGCGATCCGGCTGGCGCCCGTCCCGGGCTCGGCCACCCGCAATGCGATGGGCGGCGCATTCGGGCGGCAGCGGCGCAGCCCCGCCTCGAACGCGCGATCCGACAAGGCGTCGCGCAGATGCAACCGCCGCCACAGATCGCCCCCCAGAGCCTCGCCCCGGGCCAGATCGCGTTCACCCATCGCGTTGGCGAACAGGATGCGCCGATCGTCCGACAGCACGAGGATCGCAGCCCCCGTGGGCGTCAGCCCCTGCGCCAGAAGCGCGTTTTCCAGACGCAGGCCAGACAGGATGTGGTTCAGCTCAACCGCATGGCGCAGCGCCGGGCCAAGCATGTTGGCAAGCATCATCCACGGCGCTTCCAGCCGGTCCTGATCCTTCATCCGGATATGCCCGCCCATCAGCAACAACCGCCGCGCATCGCGTTGCAGGATCATCCCCGCCCCGGCGGAAATGTCACCCTGTGGCCGCAGCCAATCGGCATGGAATTCCGTCTTCATCAGATCCCGATGCGACAGCAATTGCGCAGGAGTACGGGCCACCAGCGGCGTCATATGCGCGAATTGCGCGCGATACGGATTGATGGCGCCGTAATAGTCCATGAAGCTGGCCATCTTGTCGGGGGAATAGCCGGTCTGGAAGCAGTCCTGCACATCGGGGTTTACGGTGTCGAAGAACATCAGATGGACGCCGCTGCATCCGCTGGTTGCGGCAAGCGCATCGGACACCGCCTGCCAACGTCGCGGATCGAGCGCGGCTTCATGAATGACAGGAAGGACCGAACGTGCAGATTGAAAGGACATGAGGAAAAAGCTGGGAATATGGCGACAGGATGCCTCAGGACGGGCGCATGAATCAACCCCGGGTGGCAGACAGGCCGCACGAAAGCCCGCCGCTTGCCCCGCACCCCCAAGCTGCTGTATCCCTTGACCCAACGAACACAAGGGAAAGAGCAGCATGGCCGACGATCTTCTCTCGACTCAGCCCGAGACCTATGACGCCTCCTCGATCGAGGTGCTCGAAGGGCTGGAGCCGGTGCGCAAGCGGCCGGGGATGTATATCGGCGGCACCGATGAACGCGCGCTGCACCATATGGTGGCGGAGATCCTTGACAATGCGATGGACGAGGCCGTCGCCGGCCACGCGACCCGCATCGAGGTCGAGCTGAATGAGGACGGATCGGTCACCGTCAAGGACAACGGCCGCGGCATCCCCGTCGACCCCCACCCCAAATTTCCCGGCAAGTCGGCGCTTGAGGTGATCCTGTGCACGCTGCACGCGGGGGGCAAATTCTCGAACAAGGCCTATTCGACCTCGGGCGGTCTGAACGGGGTGGGCTCGTCGGTCGTCAACGCGCTGTCGGACGTGATGATCGTGCAGGTCGCGCGCAACCGCGAATTGTATGAACAGCGGTTTTCCCGCGGCGTCCCGCAGGGCCCGGTCGAAAAGCTCGGCGCGGCGCCGAACCGGCGCGGCACCACAGTGACCTTTCACGCCGATCCGGAAATCTTCGGCTCTCTCGCGCTGAAACCGTCGCGACTGTTCCGCATGACGCGATCGAAGGCCTTCCTGTTCTCCGGCGTCGAAATCCGCTGGAAGACCGCGATCCCGGATGGCGACACCCCGGCCGAGGCGGTGTTCCACTTCCCGAACGGCCTTGCCGACTTCCTGAACGAAACGCTGACGGGGGTTTCGACCTATGCGGACCGGCCCTTTGCCGGGAAGGTCGGCTTTCAGGAGAAATTCGGGGTGCCCGGCTCGGTCGAATGGGCGATCAACTGGACGCCCGCGCGCGACGGTTTCATCCAGTCCTACTGCAATACCGTGCCGACCCCCGAGGGCGGCACGCACGAAGCCGGTTTCTGGGCCGCGATCCTCAAGGGCATCCGCGCCTATGGCGAGCTGTCGAACAACAAGAAGGCCGGGCTGATCACCCGCGACGACATGCTGACGGGCGGCTGCGCGCTGATTTCCGTCTTTATCCGCGAGCCGTCGTTCGTCGGCCAGACCAAGGACCGGCTATCGACCGAGGAATGCGCGAAATGGGTCGAAAGCGCGGTGCGCGACCATTTCGACAACTGGCTGGTCGCGGATCCGAAATCGGCAGGGGCGATCCTCGATTTCCTCGTGCTGCGCGCCGAGGAGCGGCTGCGTCGCCGGGCGGAAAAGGAAACCTCGCGCAAGACCGCGACGAAAAAGCTGCGCCTGCCCGGCAAGCTGGTCGATTGCTCGGCCACCAACCGCTCGGGGACCGAGCTGTTCATCGTCGAAGGCGATTCGGCCGGCGGTTCGGCCAAGATGGCGCGGGACCGGCAGCATCAGGCGCTGCTGCCGTTGCGCGGCAAGATCCTGAACGTGTTGGGGGCGGCGTCCTCGAAACTCGGCCAGAATCAGGAGATCAACGATCTCGCGCAGGCATTGGGCGTCGGGCTGGGCACGAAGTTCCGCCATGACGACCTGCGCTACGACAAGATCATCATCATGACCGATGCCGATGTCGACGGGGCGCATATCGCCTCGCTGCTGATGACCTTCTTCTTCACCCAGATGCGGCCGCTGATCGACAAGGGGCACCTGTATCTGGCCTGCCCGCCGCTCTACCGGCTGACGCAGGGGGCGAAGCGCGTCTATGTGGCGGATGATGCCGAGAAAGAGGAATGGCTGGCCAAGGGTCTGGGCGGCAAGGGCAAGATCGACGTGCAGCGGTTCAAGGGGCTGGGCGAGATGGACGCCAAGGACCTGAAGGACACGACGATGAACCCGGAAACCCGCAAGCTGATCCGCGTCACCATCGACGACGACGCCCCGGGCGAGACCGGCGATCTGGTCGAGCGGCTGATGGGCAAGAAGCCCGAGCTGCGGTTCCAGTATATTCAGGAAAACGCCCGTTTCGTCGAGGAACTGGACGTATGAAAAAGGCCCGGTCCTGCGACCGGGCCTTTTCGTTGGGGCTTACGACTTTTTCAGCTCGTCGCGGATCTGGAGAAGCACGTCGAGTTCCGTCGGACCGGCGGGCTCGGCCTCGGCTTCTTCCTTGTGCAGCGCGGCGTCCTTGATCTTGTTCACCGCCTTCACCAGCAGGAAAACGACGAAGGCGATGATCAGGAAGTTGATGACCGCGGTGATGAAGGCGCCATAGGCAAAGACCGGCGCGCCCGCATCCTTCGCCGCCGCGAGCGAGGCATAATCGCCGCTGCCCAGATTGACGAACAGGTTCGAGAAATCGAGACCGCCGGTGATCACGCCGATGATCGGGTTGATCAGATCCGACACCAGCGAATTGACGATGGCGGTGAAGGCGGCGCCGATGATGATACCGACGGCCATGTCCACGACATTGCCGCGGGCAATAAAATTCTTGAATTCGTTAAGCATTGTTCTGTCCCATATCAACGCCGCTCGGGGCGATTTAGGCCGGAACTTAGCACGATCCTGCGCGAGGTCCATCCTCTCCTGCATCGGAAATCCGGCCCGATCCGGCCGGAAAAGCGAGTTTTCCGGGGAATACGGTGCGAAACCGACGCATATGGGGGCGTTTCAGGACAGGCATCGTTTTCCCGACCAACCCCTGCCTGCCCGGGAGAAGGGCCACCCGCACCCAATGGCCGACGCCCGAACATAGGCGCCCGTTCCGTTGCGCGCAGGGCACCAGCGGGGATCACCAGATCTGCGCGACCCGCGCGACGGCCCTGTCACGCGAGATCGCCACCATCTCCGCCGCCGAGATCGTCAGCGCCGCCCGCACCCGGGATTTCAGGGTTTCATCCATTTCGGCATCGGATGTGCAACCGCCGCGCAGGCGGTTCTGCGCCTCGGTCAGGCGGGCGATCGCCAGATCGCGTTGATCGGCGCGGTAGGCCTGTTCCAGCGGCAGGGTCTGTTCCAAAGACGCCAGCTCCGCCTCCACCGTGCGGCTGTCCAGATCCCCCGCCCCGGTGTCGCGGCGCTCTTCCTCCCGGCAATGCGACAGCGCCTTGCGCAGGGCGGTGATCCGCGATCCGGCGATCACATCGGCCAGTTCGCAAAAGGCGATCTCCCGGCAGGCACGGTCGATCTGCACCAGACAGCTTTCGACCGGGTCCGGCGCAGGCGGGCAGTCCGGCCAGCGAAGCCTTTCCAGGGGTCGGTCAAAATGAGCTTTCCACGCCATCGCTATCCCTCCGTTATCCGGAGAGGCTAGCCCGACAAGCGTGAACAGGCCGTGAACAAATACAGAGAAAGTCGGATCAGGCCGCTTCGCGCAGGATCTTGCACAGAGGTTCGTGGACCGCCGCGTTCGAGGCGATCAGCGCCCCCGATTCGAAGATGTCGCGGCCTTCGCGCACCGGGACGACGAAGCCACCCGCTTCCTTCACCAGAAGGATACCTGCCGCCACATCCCACGGCTTGATGCCGCGTTCCCAATAGCCCTCATACTTACCCGCCGCCACATAGGCGAGGTCGAGCGCCGCCGCCCCCCAACGCCGCACGCCGGCGCAGGTCGGCATCAGCCGCGCCAGATCCTGCAGCGTCGCCGGCAGGGTCGACTTGCCGCCGAAGGGCACGCCCGTCGCGAAGATCGATTCGATCATCCGGTTGCGCCCCGAAACGCGCAGCCGCGTTTCGTTCATGAAGGCGCCAAGCCCCTTTTCGGTCCAGTAAAGCTCATCCTTGGCGGCGTCGAAGATCACGCCCGAGACGATTTCGCCCTTGTGTTCCAACGCGATCGACACCGCCCAATGCGGCAGGCCGTGCAGGAAGTTCGTGGTGCCGTCGAGCGGATCGACGATCCAGCGCCGGGTCGGATCCTCGCCCGCGTCCTCGCCGGTTTCCTCGCCGAGCCAGCCGTAGGACGGGCGGGCGCCGCGCAGTTCTTCCTTGATGATCCGTTCCGCCTCGCGGTCGGCGCGGGAGACGAAATCCCCCGGCCCCTTGGAGGAAACCTGAAGGTTCTCCACCTCGCGGAAATCCTTCACGAGCGACCGCCCCGCCTTGCGCGCGGCCTTGATCATCAGGTTGAGGTTGGCGCTGCCTTGCATCGGTTCCGCTCCTTGCGTCTCAGGCCCGTGCCTTACACGCGCGGGCCGGGGATTCCAAGGGGCCAGCCCCCCGAAGAATCAGGTGCCGCGGACGAAATCGCTCCGCCGTGGCAGGAAGATCGTCAGCACGCCAAAGGCCGGCAGGACGGAACAGATGATATAGACGAACCGGATCCCGTGCAGATCGGCCAGCACCCCAAGCGCCGCCGCCGCGATACCGCCGAAGCCGAAGCTCAGTCCGAAGAAGATCCCCGCGACCATGCCGACCCGCCCGGGCACCAGCTCCTGCGCGAAGACCACGATCGCCGGGAAGGCCGAGGCGAGGATCAGCCCGATGATCACCGACAGCACCCCCGACCAGAACAGCCCCACATGCGGCAGCGCCAGCGTGAAGGGCAGGATGCCGAGGATGGAAATCCAGATCACCGTCATCGGCCCCCAGCGGTCGGCCACCGGCCCGCCCAGCACCGTCCCCGCCGCCACCGCGCCAAGGAACAGGAACAGCATGACCTGCGCGGTCTGTGTGCCGACGCCGAAAGTCTCGATCTGGTAGAAGGTGTAGTAGGAGGACATCGAGGCCAGATAGATGTTCTTGGTGAACAGCAGGAAGGTCAGCACCACCAGCGACAGGATCACCCGCCCGCGGCCAAGCGGCAGGGTCTTGTCCAGCGTCATCCGCGCCCGCGCCCTCAGCACCGCCTTGTACCACTGCCCGACGCGGAACAGCACATAGCCCGAGATCAGCGCCAGCACCGCGAACAGCGCGACCGAGGTCCGGCCAAGCGGCACCACCACGAAGGCCGCCAGCAGCGGCCCGATCGCCGTGCCGAAATTGCCGCCGACCTGAAACACCGACTGCGCCAGCCCGAACCGCCCGCCCGAGGCGAGCCGCGCGACCCGGCTCGATTCCGGGTGGAAGATCGCCGAGCCGAAGCCGATCAGCATCGCCCCAATGACGACCAGCGTATAGCTGGGCGCGAAGGCCAGCCCCAGCACCCCGATCAGTGTCGAAAGCGAGGCGAAGGGCAGCGACCAGGGCAGCGGATGCTTGTCCGTATACAACCCGATCGCCGGCTGCAGCAGCGAGGCCGTGCCCTGAAACGCCAGCGTCAGCAGCCCGATATGCCAGTAATCAAGCTGGAACGTGTCCTTCAGCATCGGATAGATCGCCGAAAGCATCGACTGCATCACATCGTTCAGCAGATGGCACAGGCTGACGGCGATCAGGATCGGCGTGACGGTTTCGCTGGCCGTGCGGCCGGGCTGACGGGGAATGGCTGTCATGATCGGGGCTTCCGGGTGTTTCCGGCCCGGTCTAGCGCCCGCGCGACATTTCGTCACGGAATGAATTGTTCCGATACAGAGATCATCCCTGCTGCAAGGCCAACGGCACGGTGCGCGCCAGATGCAGGAAATGCGCCATGAAGCCTTCGGCCACGTCCTCTTCGCGCGTCGCGGCGTAAAGGGTCTTGCGCAGCCCGCCGGGCGTGACCGGGCGGGTGACGTAATCGGGCTTGTAGCGCACCTCGCGCAGCACCCAGTCGGGCAGCACCGCCACCCCCCGCCCCGCCGCGACCAGCATCAGGATCACCGCCGTCAGCTCGACCTGCCGATGCGCGCGGGGTTCCACCTTGGCCGGCGTCAAGACCATCGAGAACACGTCCGAGCGCGCCCGGTCGACCGGATAGGTGATCAGCGTCTGGCCGATGAAATCCTCGGCCGCGATCCATGGCTTCGCCGCCAGCGGGCTGTTGACCGAGGCGATGAAGGTCGGCGAATAGTCGAACAGCGGGTTGAACGCCACGCCCGCCATCTGCACCGGATCGGACGAGATCACCAGATCCACCTCTTCCCGCGCCAGCGCCGGCAGCGCGTTGAAGGCCAGCCCGGCGCGGATATCGATATCCACCTCGGGCCAGGCGCGGCGGAACTGTTCCAGCACCGGAAACAACCAGTCGAAACAGGCATGGCATTCGATGGCGATGTGCAGCCGCCCCGCCCGGCCGTCGCGCAGGGCCTTGAAATCCGCCTCCACCGCGTCGATCTCGGGCAGGATCTGCTCGGCCAGACGCAGCAGCCTCATCCCCGCCGCCGACAGCCGCAGCGGTTTCGAGCGGCGCACGAACAGATCGACCCCGGCCTGATCCTCCAGCCCGCGCACCTGGTGGCTCAGCGCCGACTGGGTGATGTGCAGGATGTCGGCGGCCCGTGCCAGCCCGCCGGCGTCATGAATGGTCTTGATCGTGCGAAGGTGCCGGAATTCCAGGTTCATCTTGTGCCGCGCCTCATGACTTTCTTGAATTTTATGAATTTGTCTCACATCGTAAAATGTGGCACAAGCACCGCCGACAGGAGACCGCCATGACCAATACGACCGATCAGAAGCCGCAGGCGACAAACGTGCCCGCCGTCAGCTTCGAATTCTTCCCGCCGCAGACGCTCGACGCCTCTTTCCGGCTTTGGGAAACGGTGCAGGCGCTGGCGCCTTTGCGTCCCGATTTCGTCTCCGTGACCTATGGCGCGGGCGGCACCACGCGCAAGCTGACGCATGAGGCGGTGGCGACGATCCACAAGAACTACGGCCTGACGGTCGCGGCGCATCTGACCTGCGTCGATGCGACGAAGGCCGAGACGATGGAGATCGTCGAGGCCTATCATCAGGCCGGCGTGACGGAAATCGTCGCCCTGCGCGGCGATCCGCCCAAGGGCGCGCCCCGCTTCACCGCGCATCCCGAGGGCTTCGCCTCCTCGATCGAGCTGATCGAGGCGCTGGCCCGCGACGGCCGCTTCACCATCCGCTGCGGCGCCTATCCCGAACCGCACCCCGAGGCGACGGACTCCCTCGCCGATGTGCGCTGGCTGAAACGCAAGACCGAGGCGGGCGCCACCTCGGCGATCACCCAGTTCTTCTTCGAACCCGACACCTTCTTCCGCTTCCGCGATGCCTGTGTCCGTGAAGGCATCACCGCGAAGCTGATCCCCGGCGTCCTGCCGATCCAGTCGTGGAAGGGCGTGAAGGGCTTTGCCGCGCGCTGCGGCGCGCATGTGCCGGCAGGGTTCGAATCGCGCTTCGAAGCCGCGATCCGCGACGGCCGCGAGCAGGAGCTGTCGGTCGAGCTTTGCGTCGATCTGTGCGAAAAGCTGATGGCGGGCGGCGTCGACCACTTCCAGTTCTACACGCTGAACCGGCCGCAACTGACGCAAAAGGTCTGCGCCGCGCTTGGCGTCACGGCGGACCGGCGGCTCGCGGTCGCCTGACCGACGGGGGCGAAAGCCCCCTTTTCGCGCGCGGCAAAGAAGCTAATCTCCCTCCGACACAGGGAGAGAGCCATGTCCGAACAGATCTTCGCCGAAACCTCCGCCGATTTCCCGCCCCGTTCGGTGGTGCGCAGCATGCCGGGCCTCGACTATCTGCGCAAGGTGATGGCGGGCGAGGTGCCCGCGATGACCATCGCGCAGCAGCTGAACTTCCGGCTGACCCATGTCGAAAAGGGCATGGTCGAGGTGACCGGCACCCCCGAACATGCGCAGACCAATACCTTCGGCGGCGTGCATGGCGGCTGGTATGGGGTGATCCTCGACAGTTGCCTGACCGCCGCGGTGATCTCGGCGCTGGAACGCGGGCAGTTCCAGACAACGCTGGAATACAAGGTCAACATGGTCAAGGCGATCCCGGTCGGCACCACCGTGATCGGCACCGGACGGCTGGAACATCTGGGCCGCTCGACCGGCATCGCACGGGGCGAGATCCGCGGCGCCGGGGACGGCACGCTCTACGCGCTCGGCACCGCCACCTGCTTCATCATGGGCGAGCCCGGATAGGCGCGGACTTCGCCACCGGGAGATGGAAGAAAGGGGGCCAGCCCCCTCTTTGCCTGACGGCAAATTCACCCCCGGGATATTTATGGAAGAATGAAGGCGGAAGGCGTGGCGCTTTGCCACACGAGCGCGCTCAAATACCTTTTCAGGAGAGAGGCATATTTTTTGAAGTGCGCCTCACCCCCTCCGAAGCGCCTTCTGCCTTCATTCTTCCATAAATATCCCGGGGGTGAGCGCGGAACGCGCGAGGGGGCTGGCCCCCTTCTCCCTGTCCACCGGCACCGGATTTCACATCCTAGGCACAGCAAAAGGCCCCCGCCCGAAAGGCGGAGGCCCCAAAAATCTTCCGCAGCCGTTCAGATCTTCAGCGACAGCGCCGTGACGATTTCCATCTGGCCGAAGCCGTTGAAGCGCGTGTTGGTGGCCGAGGAATAGGCACCCATCCCCTGGAACACCAGAAAATCGCCCTCCGCCAGATCGCCCGGCAGCGCGAGTTCCCCCGGCAACCGGTCGACCGAATCGCAGGTCGGGCCGAAGACGATGCGGTCCACGGTGTCACCCTCTCGCTTCACGCCCTCGGGCGAGAACACCGCCACGCGGTCGATGTTGCCGACCAGCGGCAGTTCCGCCAGACCGCCATAGACGCCATCGTTCAGGAACACATGGGTATCGTCACGAAGCGCCTTGATCCGGGTGATATGGGTGAAGGCATCGCCCACCAGACCCCGGCCCGGCTCGCACACCAGTTGCGGGCGGTCGGCGCCGAAGGCCTCGTCCGCCACCCGGTCGATCAGCGCGAAGATGTCTTCGAGCACCGGCGCCGGCCCCTGCGTGCGATGGTTCGGGAAGCCGCCGCCGACGTTCAGCCGGCGCGCCTTGACGCCCGCCTCGTCGCAGATCGTCGCGGCGGTGCGGATATAGGCGTCCCAGGCCATCGGATCGGTGCATTGCGTGCCCGGATGGAAGGTCAGCGAGGGGATGAACCCCGCATCCGCCGCCTTGCGCAGCAGCTCGGCCGCCAGCTCCGCCGTCGCGCCGAACTTGGCGCCGAAGTTGTAGGCGGCACCGTTCACCGGCATCTTGAAGCGAACCGAGATCTCGCATCCCTCGGTCGGGACCATCTCGATCAGCTTGTCCAGCTCGCTGTGCGAATCGACCGACCAGGTTTTCACGTTCGCCTTGACCGCATGCGCGATCTCGGAGCGCGCGCGCACCGGGTTGTGGTAATGCAGCGCGGCACCCGGCGCGAGGCGGCGGATCATGTCGATCTCGAAGGGCGAGGCCACGTCGAAGCCGCGGATCCCCGCCGCCACGAGGTTCTCGACCACCATCTCGTCGGGGTTCGACTTGACGGCATAGGTCACCAGACCCGGAAAGCCCGCGATGAAGCGGCGCGCCGTCGCCTGCAGCACGGCGGGCGCGAAGACCAGAACCGGATGGTCGGGTTGACGGACACGGATGATTTCGGACGGATTCGCCCAGATAGTCTTAGACAGTCCCATCGGCTTGCTCCTGCCAACAGAACGCAGCCACCTCTTGCCCCGGCTTGACGGGTCGGGAGACGCTTACGACGCGTTTCTACCAACCAGGCCAGGTGCGTATGAGCCGCCCTTTTCCTGTGCTCATTGAACGGGGGTGGAAAGTCCTTGTCCGCTCGGTCCGCGCCATATGGGGCACATTCTCACCATTTGAAAGTATAGAAATGCCGCGCAACCTCGTTATAATGACGAAATGGCCGGTCAAATTGTCAGGTAGGCGGATGGACGAACTCGACAGGGGAATTCTGGGGCTGCTTTCCGCCGATGCGCGGATATCCGTGGCGACATTGGCGCGGCGGCTGAAGGTGGCGCGATCGACGATTCAGGCGCGGCTCGAACGGCTGGAGACCTCGGGCGTGATCGCCGGATACACGGTCAAGCTGGGCGAGGCGGCACGCGCCGGGCGGCTGCGCACCACGGTTCTGCTGACGGTGGAACCCCGCGCACAACCCGCGATCCTGACCCGGCTGAAGTCGATCCCCGAGGTGGAGCGCATCCACACCACCTCGGGCCGGGTCGATCTGCTGCTGCAGCTCGCCGCCGATTCGACCGCGCAGATCGACACCGTGCTGGATCAGATCGGCGCGATGCAGGGGGTGATCAGTTCGGAAAGCCTGATCCACCTGTCGACAAAGCTCGACCGGGCGGTGTAGGGCAGCGCCGAAACCGAGGAACATCATGCCCCGTTACGCCCTGAAGATCGAATATGACGGCGCGCCCTTCGCCGGGTGGCAGAGGCAGGCCGAGCAACCCTCGGTTCAGGGCGCGATCGAGGCGGCGCTGGCGCGGCTCGAACCCGGGCCGCATACGATCGCGGCGGCGGGGCGCACCGATGCCGGGGTCCATGCGACGGCGCAGGTCGCCCATGCGGATCTGACGCGCGACTGGGATCCGTTCCGCCTGTCCGAGGCGCTGAACTACCACCTGAAGCCCGCACCTGTCGCGATTCTGGCCGCCGCGCGCGTGGAGGATGATTTCCATGCCCGGTTTTCCGCGCTCGAACGGCGCTACCTGTTCCGCCTGATCGCGCGGCGCGCGCCGGTGACGCATGACCGCGGGCTGGTGTGGCAGGTGCTGAACCCGCTCGACGCAGATGCGATGCGGGCGGGGGCTGCGCATCTGATCGGGCATCACGACTTCACCACCTTCCGCTCCTCGCTCTGTCAGGCGAAAAGCCCGGTGAAAACGCTGGACGAGATCCGGATCGAGGAAATCGCCCTCCCGCATGGCCGCGAATACCGGTTTCACCTGCGCGCGCGCAGCTTCCTGCACAATCAGGTGCGGTCCATCGTCGGCACGCTGGAACGGGTGGGCGCCGGCTCCTGGGCGCCCGGGGACGTGCGCGCGGCGCTGGACGCCCGCGACCGCGCCGCCTGCGGCCCGGTCTGCCCGCCGCAGGGGCTGTATCTGTGCGGCGTGGGCTACGCGCAAGATCCTTTCGCCTGACGCCAGAAAAACATTGACATAATTACAATTCCATGTCTGGACCTTTCGCTTCCGGAGTGATTTAGACAGCGCCGTTGAAAGAGGGGCCAAGGAGGCCAGTCATGTCGTTTGGTAAGAATATCCGCACCTGGTTCGAAGGTCAGTGGCACGAAGGGGACATTCCCGTCATGCGCGCGGCCGATCACGGCCTTTGGCAGGGATCCAACGTCTTCGACGGCGCGCGGCTTTTCGACGGGCTGATTCCCGATCTCGACAGCCACATGGCGCGGGTGAACCGTTCGGCCGCGGCGCTGATGATCACGCCGACGATCGAAACCGAGGCGATGGTGGAATTCGCCCGCGAGGGTCTGCGCAAATACGAAAAGGGTGCGGCGGTCTATGTGCGGCCGATGTACTGGGCGGTGAACGCCTCGGAACTCGGCGTTTCGCCCGCGCCGAATTCGACGAATTTCGCGCTCTGCCTCGAAGAGGTGCCGATGCCCGATCCGGAGGCGGCGACCACGCTGACCACCACCAGCTTCCGCCGCCCGGTGATGGCCGACAACGTCTGCAACGCCAAGGCGGGCTGTCTGTATCCGAACAACGCCCGGATGCTGGTCGAGGCGCAGCGCAAGGGCTTTGGCAACGCGCTGGTGCAGGATGCCATGGGCAATGTCGCCGAAACCGCCACGGCGAACGTCTGGATGGTGAAGGACGGCGAGTATTTCACCCCCATCGCCAACGGCACCTTCCTCGCCGGCCTGACCCGCAAGCGCCACATGAAGAACCTGCGCGAAGCCGGTTACACGGTGCATGAGGCGGTGCTGACGCTCGATGATTTCCGCGCCGCGGACGAGGTGTTCCTGACCGGGAACTTCTCCAAGGTGACGCCGGTCAAGGCGTTCGACGACGTAACCTACGAGGACCGCAAGTTCACCCGCAAGGCGCGCGAGCTTTACATGGACTGGGCGGTCTCCTGCCCGCTGTGATAGAAGGGGCAGGCCGCGCGCCTGCCCTTTCCTTTCGGGCGCTTGTAGGAAAGTGCCCGCGATGTCCTCGTTCCTCCGCCGTATCGCCCGCCTGACGCTGCTGCTGTGGGCCTTGGGCACGATCGCGGCGACGGTCTGGACGCTGTCGCATCATCCCCTCGCCCAGCCGTTCATCAACCGCACCGATGCCCAGATCCGCACCGCGCTGACCCGCGCCATGGCGCGCGAGGTGACGCCCGAATGGCTCATCCCCCGTCTGGAAACCGCAATCACCGCCGATGACCCGGACCGGGTGGAGATGCTGCTGGATCTGTCGCGCGAACATGACGCCCCCCTGCCCGAAGATCTGCGCGCCCGGGCCGAAGCCCTGCTGACCGCGCATGACGGCTGGCTGGCGACGGGGCGCGAATGCGGTGCCTGCATGATCGACATCGCCCATTGCCCGCGCCTGTCACTGATCGGTGCCTGCGCCCTGCCCTTCGAGCTGTCGCCCGCCGGTGACGTCAACGAACTGCGCCGTCAGGGCGTGACATGGTGGGAGGGCGGCGATGTCGATGAGGTCTCGACCGCGCTCGCATCGCTCGGCCTTGCGGCGACGGTGGTGGCGATCCCGTCGATGGGCGCCTCGGTCCCGGTGAAGGCCGGGGCCACGGCGCTGCGGCTGGCGCGCCGGGCCGATGCGCTGTCGCCGCGCCTGACCGCCGATCTCGCCCGCGCCGCGCGCGAAAGCGGCGGGGCCGCGCGGGTGGGCGAGATCGCGGCGGACGCCACGCGGATCGCGGTCAAGGCCGGTCCGGCGCAGACGCTCGACATCCTGCGCCACGCCGATGATGCACAGGACCTGCGCCGTCTTGCGCGCCTGTCCGAGGCGGCTGGTCCGGAAACGGGCCGCGCGCTCGAGGTTCTGGGCAAGGCGCGCAGCCTGCGGCTTCTGCACCGGGTCAGCGACCTTCTGGCCCTGACCATCGGGCTGATCCTCAGCCTCTGCGCGCAGCTTGGCGCGCTGGCGGCGGCGATGCTGAAACTGATGCTGCGCCGGCTCGCCAGATGACATGGCCAGATGACGGCGCGCAAACGGTCTTGCCCGCCCGGCGATTTCGGGCGATGAATCGCGCGAAGGAGATCCGATGCGCAAGTTCCTCGTCGTCCTCGATGACACCCGCGAATGTCTGAATGCCATGCGCTACGCCGCGCTCCGCGCCGCGCATACCGGCGGCGGCGTGATCATCGTCGCCGTCATCCCGCCCGAGGAGTTCCAGCACTGGATCGGCGTCGGAGACATCATGCGCGCCGAAGCCCGCGACCGCATCGAATCGCATTTCGAGGTTTTTGCGAAATGGATGCGCGACAAGCAGGGCGTGAACCCCGAACTGGTGATCCGCGAGGGTGAGCCGGTAGCCGAGATCCTCGATGTCGTCTCCCGCGATCCGCAGATCGGCGTGCTGGTGCTGGGCGCGGGCACCGACAAATCCGGCCCCGGCCCGCTGGTGACGCAGATGAGCCGCAATTCCGGCTCCCTCCCCTGCCCGCTGACCGTGGTGCCGGGCGACATGTCCAAGGAACGGCTGGAATCCATCACCTGACATCATTTGCCTGACCGGGGCCGCGCCGCTTGACGCCCCGGCCCGGCAAGCCCATATCTGCCGCAAAGGGTGTGGCCTGGCCGCGCCTGTTCCGCAACGCCCCGTCCACGCCAAGGAGGCGCCGATGTTCATCCAGACCGAAACGACCCCAAACCCCGCCACGCTGAAATTCCTGCCCGGCCAGACCGTTCTGGACGCAGGCACCGCCGATTTCCCGACGCCCGACGCCTCGGCGAAATCCCCGCTCGCGCGGCGCATCTTTGCGGTTCCGGGCATCACCGGCGTGTTCTTCGGTTCCGATTTCGTCACCGTCACCAAGGATGACGCGACGGACTGGAGCCATGCGAAACCGGCGATCCTCGGCGCGATCATGGAACATTTCCAGTCCGGCGCCCCGGTGATCGAGGGCGATTCCGCCCCCGCCCATGCCGATCATGACGGCGAGGATGGCGCCATCGTCGCGCAGATCAAGGAACTGCTCGACACCCGCGTGCGCCCGGCCGTGGCGCAGGACGGCGGCGACATCACCTTTCAGGGGTTTGAACGCGGCGTCGTCTACCTGAACATGAAGGGCGCCTGCGCGGGCTGCCCCTCCTCGACCCTGACGCTGAAGATGGGGATCGAGAACCTCTTGCGTCACTACATCCCCGAAGTGACCGAGGTGCGCCCTGTCTCGCTCTGACGACAGGGGGGCTGACGGAATGCTGGTTCTGGCTTTCGACACATCGGCCGCGCATTGCGCGGCCGCTTTGCTGCGCGACGGGGCGGTGATCGCCGCGCGCCGCGAAGAGATGGCAAAGGGACAGGCCGAACGCCTGATGCCGCTGCTGGAAGAGCTGCTGGCAGAGGCGGGTCTGGGTTGGCGCGATCTCGACGCGATCGGCGTCGGCATCGGGCCGGGCAATTTCACCGGGGTGCGGATTTCCGTCGCCGCCGCGCGCGGGCTGGCGCTGGCGCTGCGGATCCCGGCCATCGGGGTGAGCACGCTGGAAGCCTTGGCCGAAGGCACCCCCCGCCCCCTCACGGTGGCCGAGGATGCCCGCCGGGGCGAGGCCTATGTGCAGCATTTCACCGAAACCGGGGCCGACGCCCCGCAACTGATGCCCGTCGACCAGATCACCGGCGCGCGGCGGACCGGATCGGCTGCGCAACCCGCGCCGGGGGTCGAGGTGCTGCCCCCCGCCCTGCCGCTGGCCGTCGCCATCGGGCGGATCGCGGCGACCAAGGCCCGGACGCCGCAGCCCCGCCCCGCGCCCCTTTATCTGCGCGGCGCGGATGCGGCGCCGCCCTCCGACCCGCCGCCCGTGCTGATCGACGGATGACGCCCGACGCCCTCGCCGCGCTGCACGCGCGCTGCTTCACCACACCCCGGCCCTGGTCGGCGGCGGAATTCGCCGATCTGCTCGCCTCGCGTTTCTGCTTCCTGCTGACCGCGCCCGAAGGCTTCCTGCTCGGCCGCGTCATCGCCGGCGAGGCGGAGCTGCTGACCCTTGCCGTCGCCCCCGATGCGCGGCGCCGGGGCACGGGGCGGCGGCTGATGGCCGACTTCCTGCGCGGGGCCACCGACCGCGCGGCGGACAGCGCCTTTCTGGAGGTCGCCGAGGACAACCTGCCCGCCCGCGCGCTATACGCCGCGACCGGCTGGCAGCCCGCGGGACGGCGCCGGGCCTATTACCGGACGCCCGGCGGTAACCATGTCGATGCGCTGGTGCTGCGCCACGTGCTGGTGCCGCCCGGGAATTGACCGGCAGATCAATTTCCGGCAAGCATCGGGCCATGCGCGATGAATCCTCCTTGACCCTCGCGGAGTTCTGTTCGCTATTCTTGACGACAATGCGGACCCAACCCGCAAGATGCGTTCGCGCAGAACGCCCAACGACCGGGAGTCAACCATGACCATGCTGAAAAACTTCCTTGGTGCCTCGGCGGCGCTCGCGCTGATGACCGGCGCCGCGCTGGCGGAACCCGCGCTGATCTACGATCTTGGCGGCAAGTTCGACAAATCCTTCAACGAGGCCGCCTATGTCGGCGCCGAGAAATGGGCCAAGGAAACCGGCGGCAGCTACAAGGAACTGGAAATGCAGTCCGAGGCGCAGCGCGAACAGGCGCTGCGGCGGCTGGCGGAATCGGGCGCCAATCCGATCGTGATGACCGGATTCGCCTTTGGCGACGTGCTGAACGGCGTCGCCCCCGATTATCCGGACACGAAATTCGCCATCATCGACGCGGTGGTCGATCAGCCGAACGTGCGCTCCGTGGTGTTCAAGGAGGAAGAGGGCTCCTACCTCGTCGGCCTGCTGGCGGCGATGGCGTCCAAGACCGACACCGTGGGCTTTGTCGGGGGGATGGACATTCCGCTGATCCGCAAGTTCGGCTGCGGCTATGCGCAGGGGGTGAAGTCGGTCAAGCCGGACGCCAAGATCCTGACCAGCTTCACCGGCACCACGCCCGCCGCCTGGAACGACCCGGTCAAGGGCGGGGAACTCGCCAAGGCGCAGAAGGCGCAGGGCGCCGACGTGATCTATGCCGCGGCGGGGGCGACCGGCATCGGCGTGCTGCAGGCGGCGGCGGATGAGGGGATCCTGTCGATCGGCGTCGATTCGAACCAGAACCACCTGCATCCCGGGCAGGTGCTGACCTCGATGCTCAAGCGCGTCGACAATTCCGTCTACGAAGCCTTCCTCGAAGGGGTCGAGCTGAAGACCGGCACCGTCGTTTCCGGCCTGTCGGACGAAGGCGTGGGCTATGCGCTCGACGACAACAACAAGGACCTCATCACGCCGGAAATGAAGGACGCGGTGGACGCCGCCGCGGGCAGGATCAAATCGGGCGAGATCGTGGTCCATGACTACATGACGGACAATACCTGCCCGGTCGAATGACATGACCAACCGGCACGAAACGGCGCGGCAGGAGACTGCCACGCCGGACATGCCGCCGCCGAACGCCCCAGCCGCGATCGAATTGCGCGGCATTTCCAAGGCCTTCGGCGCGGTGCAGGCGAACAGGGACATCTCGATCCGGGTGATGCCCGGCACGATCCACGGCATCATCGGCGAAAACGGCGCGGGCAAATCCACGCTGATGTCCATCCTTTACGGCTTCTACAAGGCGGATTCGGGCGAAATCCTGATCCACGGCCGGGAAACCCAGATCCCCGACAGTCAGGCGGCGATCCGGGCGGGCATCGGCATGGTGTTCCAGCATTTCAAGCTGGTGCAGAATTTCACCGTGCTGGAAAACATCATCCTCGGGGCGGAAAGCGGCGCGCTCCTGCGGCCGTCCAAGGCGAAGGCGCGCACGGAACTGGCGCGGCTGGCGCGGGAATACGAACTGGACGTCAATCCCGACGCCCGGATCGAGGATCTGTCCGTCGGCCATCAGCAGCGGGTCGAAATCCTCAAGGCGCTGTATCGGCAGGCGGATATCCTGATCCTCGACGAGCCGACGGGCGTGCTGACCCCGCCCGAGGCGGACCACCTGTTCCGCATCCTCGACCATCTGCGCAAGCAGGGCAAGACGGTGCTGCTGATCACCCACAAGCTGCGCGAGATCATGGAGATCACCGATACCGTCAGCGTGATGCGCCGGGGCGAGATGACGGCGACGGTGCAGACCGCCGAAACCACCCCCGAACAGCTTGCCGAACTGATGGTGGGGCGCAAGGTGCTGCTGCGGGTGGACAAGGCCCCTGCCCGGCCCGGCCGGCTGGTGGCCCGCATCCGCGACCTGCGCGTCACCGACGAGGCCGGGGTCGAACGGCTGAAAGGCATCGACCTGACGCTCCGCGCGGGCGAGATCGTCGGCATCGCCGGCGTCGCGGGCAATGGCCAGTCGGAGCTGCTGGAGGCGCTTGGCGGCTTCGCCAAAGCCACCGGCTCGATCACCATCAACGACACGCCGCTCGACCTTGGCGGGCAGGCCTCGGCCGGGCGGACGCGGCGCGCGGCGGGTATCGCCCATGTGCCCGAGGACCGGCACCGGCTGGGCCTGATCCTCGACTTCACGGCTTGGGAAAACGTCGCGCTCGGCTATGACGACGCGCCGGAATACCGCAGGGGGCCGCTGATGGACAATGGCGCGATCATCGCCGACACGCGCGGCAAGATGGACCGCTTCGATGTCCGCCCACCAGATCCCTTCCTGCCCGCGCGGGGCTTTTCCGGCGGCAACCAGCAAAAGATCGTTCTGGCCCGCGAGATCGAGCGCAATCCCGACCTGCTGCTGATCGGCCAGCCGACGCGCGGGGTCGACATCGGCGCGATCGAGTTCATCCACAAGCGCATCGTGGAACTGCGCGACGCGGGCAAGGCGGTGCTGCTCGTCTCGGTCGAACTGGATGAGATCATGTCGCTGTCCGACCGGATCGCGGTGATGTTCGACGGCCGTATCATGGGCGAGCGCCTGCCCGCGCGCACCGACGAACGCGAACTGGGGCTGCTCATGGCGGGCGTCGAGACGGAGGCCGCGACGTGACCAAGCTCCCGAAATGGGCCGATATGGTGCTGGTGCCGGTGATCTCGCTGTTGCTCGCGGCGGCGATCTCGGCGGTGGTGATCCTGCTGATCGGCGGCGATCCGGTCGAGGCGGTCAAGGTCATGGTGGATGGCGCGCTCGGCTCGCCCTACGGCTGGGGCTATACGCTGTATTACGCCACCTCCTTCATCTTCACCGGGCTTGGCGTGACGGTCGCCTATCACGCCGGACAGTTCAACATCGGCGGCGAGGGACAGGCCCAGATCGGCGGGCTTGGCGTGGCGCTGGTCTGTCTGGCGTTTCCGTGGCCCGCATGGTGGATGGCGCTGCCCGCAGCGATCGTCGGCGCGGCGGTGTTCGGCGCGGCCTGGGCCGCCGTGCCCGCATGGCTCGCCGCCAAACGCGGCAGCCATATCGTCATCACCACGATCATGTTCAACTACATCGCCGCCGCGCTGATCGTCTGGCTGCTGGTCGAGGTGATGCGCCCCACCGGCCAGATGGACCCGGCGACGGCGCGCTTCGGCGCGGGCACCACGCTGCCGGGCTTTCACCAGATCCCGGGGCTCGACCTGATCTTCACCCGCAAGGTTCCGGCGAATGTCACCTTCTTCGTGGCGATCCTCGCCTGTTTCGCGGTCTGGCTGCTGCTGTGGCGTTCACGCCTCGGCTATCAGATCCGCGCCTTCGGCCATTCCGAAAGCGCCGCGCGCTATGCGGGGATTTCCTCGACCAAGGTCATCATGTCGGCGATGCTGATCTCCGGTGCCCTGTGCGGGATGATGTCGATCAACAACGTGATGGGCGAGGCCGGGCGCCTGCTGCAGAACTCCTCCGAGGGCGCGGGGTTCATCGGCATCGCCGTGGCTCTGATGGGGCGCAACCATCCGCTTGGCGTCTTCCTTGCGGCGCTGCTGTTCGGGTTTCTCTATCAGGGCGGGGCGGAAATGGGGCTCTGGACCAATATCCCGATCGAGCTGCGCCTGCTGTTGCAGGGCCTCGTGATCCTGTTCACCGGCGCGCTCGACAACATGGTGCGGATGATGGTCGCGCCGTTCTTCCGCACCCGGGCATCGGCGGGGGTGCGGTGATGGATTACGAAACGCTGATGCAGCTTCTGGCCTCGACCCTGCGACTTGGCACGCCGCTTTTGTTCGCCTGCCTCGCGGGGCTGTTTTCGGAACGCGCCGGGATCTTCGACATCGGGCTGGAAGGCAAGATGCTGATGGCCGCGATGGCCTCGGGCGCAACGGCGGCGATCACCGGCTCGGCCTGGGTCGGGCTGTCCGCCGGGATCTGTGCCGCGCTGGTGATGGCGTTGCTGCACGGGCTGGCCTCGATCACCTTCCGCGGCAACCAGCTGATTTCGGGCGTGGCGCTGAACTTCGTGGCTTCGGGGGCCACGGTGCTGATCGCGCAGGCGCTGTTCCAGCAGGGCGGGCGCACCCCGCCCCTGTCCGGGGCCGCGCGCTTCGGCCCGATCCACCTGCCCTGGGCGGCCGAGATCGGCGCGGTGCCGGTGATCGGCCCGATCTACCAGCAGGTTCTGTCGGGGCAGTCGATCCTTGTCTATGCCGCGCTCGCCTGCGTGCCGCTGAGCTGGTGGCTCCTTTACGCCACGCGCTTCGGGCTGCGGCTGCGGGCGGTGGGGGAAAACCCGGAATCGGTCGATACGGCGGGGATTTCCGTGGTGCGGCTGCGCTACATGGCGGTTCTTGTCACCGGCATCCTGTGCGGGCTGGCGGGCACCTATATGGCGACCGCGCTGCAGGCCGGTTTCGGGCGCGAAATGACGGCCGGGCGCGGCTATATCGCCCTTGCCGCGCTGATCTTCGCCAAATGGCGGCCGTGGCACGCGCTTTGGGCGACGATGCTGTTCGGCTTCCTTCAGGCGCTGGCGCTGCGCCCCGACGTGATCGAGGGGGTGGCCCATGTCTCGATTCCCGTCCCCGCTTTGGACGCCCTGCCCTATGTCCTGACCGTCATCGTTCTGGCGGGTTTCGTCGGCAAGGCGGTCGGCCCCCGCGCCGGCGGCCAGCCCTATGTGAAGGAACGCTGAGATGCGCGACCTCGTTTCCCTGATCCGCGACCGTGCAGGGGCAGAGCCGCCGCGCCTTGGCCTCGTGCTGGGCTCGGGGCTCGCGGGGCTTACGGATCAGGTGGAGGGGATCGCCATCCCCTACAGCGACCTGCCCGGCTTTCCCCATGCCGGGGTGTCGGGTCACGACCCCAAGCTGGTTATCGGCCAGCTGGAAGGCCAGCGCGTCGCGGTCTTCGGCGGCCGCGCGCATTACTACGAACGCGGCAATCCGGCCGAGATGCGCGTGGCGCTTGAGGTGCTGCGCGATCTCGGTTGCGGCGATCTGCTGCTGACCAATGCCGCCGGAAGCCTGCGCGAGGATATTCCCCCCGGCGGGCTGATGCTGCTGTCCGACCACATCGCCTTCGCCGGGACCAATCCGCTGATCGGTGAACCCTCCGACGCCCGCTTCGTGCCCATGACGCAGGCGCATGACCCGGCGATCCGCGCCGGGCTGCGCGCCGCCGCCGCGGCCGAGGGCCTCCCCCTGCCCGAGGGCGTCTATTGCTGGTTCTCCGGCCCCTCGTTCGAGACCCCGGCCGAGATCCGCGCCGCGCGCATCCTTGGCGCCGATGCGGTGGGCATGTCGACGGTGCCCGAGGTGATCCTCGCGCGCTTCCTCGGCCTGCGGGTCGCGGCGGTCTCTGTCATCACCAACATGGGCGCGGGCCTGTCCAGCGAGGCGATCAGCCACGACCACACCAAGGCGATGGCGCCGCTTGGCGCCGCCAAGCTCGAACGCATCCTGCGACGATATCTGCGCACCCTGTGACGCAAGGCGTCATCCTCACGAAGTCCGTGACGCAAAGCGTCATTTGACTTGGACGCGGCGTCGGGCAAGAGTGTGCGGACCGACGACCAGACCGGCAGCCTTTCACCCGCGGATCGCCGATGCAGATCTATCTTCCCATTGCCGAGGTCTCGGTCAATCTCTTCCTGCTTCTGGGGCTTGGCGGCATCGTCGGGCTGCTGTCGGGGCTGTTCGGCGTCGGCGGCGGGTTCCTGATCACGCCGCTTCTGTTCTTCATCGGCGTGCCGCCCGGCGTGGCGGTGGCGACGGGGGCCAATCAGGTGGTGGCCTCGTCGGTTTCAGGCGTGCTGACGCAGTTCAAGCGCAAGGCGGTGGACGTGCCGATGGGGCTGGTGCTGCAGGCGGGCGGCCTTGCGGGATCGGGGATCGGTGTGTGGCTGTTCAACCGGCTGACGGTGCTGGGGCTGATCGACGTGGCCGTGCAACTGGCCTATGTGATCCTGCTGGGCACGGTCGGATCGCTGATGCTGATGGAATCCCTGCGCGCCATCTATCGCGCGCGGCGCTCGGCGCAGATCCGGCCAAGGCGGCGCAGCCATCATCACGGCTGGGTCCACCGGCTGCCGGTCAAGATGAAGTTCCGCGCCTCGGGGCTCTATATCTCGGTCATTCCGCCGATCCTGATCGGGATGGGCGTGGGGATCCTTGCCGCGATCATGGGGGTGGGCGGCGGCTTCATCATGGTGCCCGCGATGATCTACCTGCTGGGCATGCCGACCAAGGTGGTGATCGGAACGTCGCTGTTTCAGGTCATCACCGTGTCCGCCTTCACCACGCTGATGCATGCGATCACCAACCAGTCGGTGGATGTCATGCTGGCGCTGTTCCTGATCCTTGGCGGCGTGATCGGGGCGCAGATCGGCACCATCCTCGGCGGGCGGCTGAAGGCGGAACAGCTGCGCATCCTGCTGGCGCTGCTGGTCGTCGCGGTGGCGCTGAAGCTCGCGCTCGACCTGCTGCTGCCGCCAAGCGAGCTTTACAGCATCTTCGTGGAGCGGCGGTGATGCGCGGTCTTGCCCTCATCCTCGCGCTGATCTGCGCGGCCCTGCCCGCCCGGGCCGCGATGGAAGAGATCGTGGCCGGGCTGAGCCATGACAACATCGGCATCACCGCCGCCTTCAACGGCTCCGAGGTGCTGATCTACGGCGCGGTCAAGCGCGACGCGCCCGAAGACACCGCCCTGCCGCTCGCGGTGATCGTCACGCTCGAAGGCCCGGCGCAAAGGGTGACGATCCGGCAGAAAAGCCGCGAATACGGGATCTGGATCAACAGCTCCAAGGTGCGCGTCTCGGGCGTGCCGAGCTATTATTCCGTGGCGACCAGCGGCCCGCTGGAATCGGTGCTGAGCCTGAAATCCGACGTCACCCACCGGATCAGCGTGCCGCTGTCGATGCGCGCCTTCGAAGGCCCGATCGAGGTCGAGGACGCCCGCCCCTACACCGCCGCCATGATGCGCCTGCGCGAAGAGAACGGCACCTTCTCCGTCCACGAGGGCGCGGTGCATCTGGTGGAGGACACGCTCTTCCGCGCCGATTTCAGCCTGCCCGCCAATCTGGTCGAGGGCGATTACAAGACCCGCATCTTCCTGCTGCGCGGCGGCGAGGTGATCGACACCAAATCCGTCGCGATCTATGTGCGCCGGGTCGGGCTGGAACGCTGGCTCTACATGCTTGCGCGCGAACATGCGCCGATCTATGGGGTGATGGCGCTGGCGATCGCGGTGCTGGCGGGCTGGGGCGCCTCGACCCTGTTCCGGCTGATCCGCAATTAAGGGGTCCGGTGCGCGCCTGTCGGGGGGCGCAGGGGGCCAGCCCCCTCTTTGCGCTGACGCGCAAATTCACCCCCCGGGATATTTATGGAAAAACGACGGGAAAGAAGGCTGTTTCGGACTTCGGGGATTGCTGGGGGCGGCGGTCGGGGAAAATCCTGTTCTTTTGGGGGCGCGCGCGGCCAGCAGACTGTTGCGCGATACCCGGATCTTGAAAGAACATTCGCGGCAAAGCCGCTAGACTGGCGCCCACGCGGGCCGGACGGCCCGCGATCCCATCGAAGGACAGGCCGATGCCCTTTTCAGCCCCATGCCGGAGAGGCGCCCAAGGCTTTGAGGTCACCGGGCTCCGCCCATGCCATTTCCGGAAAGAGACGACCATGACCAGACATCACCCGATCGACCCGCCGCGGAGCCGTGACGCGGCCGGGCCGGAAGGCTTCGCGCATCCCGCGCAAAAACAGGGAGGCGCGAGATGAGCGCGGACGGAAAACTGCACCTTGGCGCCTTCATGCGGCCGGTCAGCCTGCACACCGGCGCATGGCGGCACGAGGCCGCCTGGGCGGATGCGAATTTCAACTTCGACCGGCTGAGCTATCTGGCGAAGCGGCTGGAGGCGGCGAAGTTCGACGCCTTCTTCATGGCCGATCATCTGGCCGTGCTGAACATGCCCATCGAGGCGCTGCGCCGCAGCCAGACCGTGACCTCGTTCGAGCCGTTCACCCTGCTGTCGGCGCTGTCGGTCGTCACCGACCGGATCGGGCTGGTCGCCACCGCCTCGACCACTTTCGACGAGCCGTATCACATCGCGCGGCGGTTCGCCTCGCTCGATCATCTCAGCCGGGGGCGCGCGGGGTGGAACATCGTCACCACCTCGAACCCGGACGCGGCGCTGAACTTCGGCCGCACCGAACAGCCCGACCATGCGGAACGCTATGCGCGGGCGCGGGAATTCTACGATGTCGTCACCGGATTGTGGGACAGCTTCGCCGATGACGCCTTCGCGCGCGACGCGGCATCGGGGCAGTTCTTCGACCCGGAGCGGATGCATGTGCTGAACCACAAGGGCGAATACCTGTCGGTCCGCGGTCCGCTGAACATCGCGCGTCCGGTGCAGGGCTGGCCGGTGATCGTGCAGGCCGGCGCGTCCGAGCCCGGCCGCCAGCTGGCCGCCGAAACCGCCGAGGTGGTCTTTGCCGCGACGCCGACGCTTGCGGCCGGCAAGGCCTTCTATGCCGATGTGAAGGGCCGCGCCGTCGCGGCCGGGCGGTCGCGCGACGATATCGCCATCCTGCCCGGCGCCTTCGTCGTGGTGGGCGACACGGTGGACGAGGCGCGGGCGAAGCGCGCCCATCTGGACAGTCTGGTGCATTACGAAAGCGCGCTTGCCTCGCTATCCGTGGCGTTGGGCGTCGACGCCTCGGGCTTCGATCCCGACGGGCCGCTGCCCGAAATCCCGGAAACCAACCAGAGCAAGTCGAGCCGCGAGCGGGTGATCGCGCTGGCCCGCAACGAAGGGCTGACCGTGCGCCAGCTCGCGCAGCGGCTTGGCGGCTATGCCGGGCTTGCCTTTGTCGGCACGCCCGAGACCATCGCGGATGACATGCAGCAATGGCTGGAGGAAGAGGGCTCGGACGGGTTCAACGTCACCTTCCCCTGGCAGCCGGGCGGGCTCGATGCCTTCGTCGACCGGGTGGTGCCGGAACTGCAGCGGCGCGGGATCTTTCGCCGCGAATACGAGGGGACGACATTGCGCGACCATCTGGGCCTGCGGCGTCCGGAAAACCGCTTCTTCCCGGAGTGATCCACAAGACGGCCCGCGATATTCCGTGATAGCCTCGCCGCAAACAGGAGATCGCAGATGTTCAGCCATATCATCCTCGGCGCGCGGGATCTGGATTTGCTGGGGCGCTTCTACGACCCGGTATTGGCCGAGATCGGCTGGCACCGGCAACCGGCCGGGGATGACGGCGGCCCTCCGGGCCTGCTGTGGACCGTGCCGGGCAAGCCCCTGCCGGAATTCTGGGTGCAGATACCGTGGAACGGGCTGCCCGCCACATGGGGGAACGGGACGCAGGTGAGCTTCCTTGCCGCCTCGCGCGATGAGGTGGACCGCGCCCATGCGGCGGCGATGCGCGCGGGCGGCTTCGACGAAGGCGGGCCGGGCCTGCGCCCCGACTACGGCCCTAACTATTACGGCGCCTATTTCCGCGACCCCGAGGGCAACAAGATCTGCGTGGTCTTCGGCAGGGACTGACGGCGGATGCGGTGAAATGGCGCAGACGGGCCCGGCGCCGGCGTAGACTCGGGATATCGTTTTCACGGCAATTTCGCCATCTTCCTTCCACGCAATGGGCAAATGGCGAAAACCGATCCTAAATATCGGCCATTGCCCCGTTTCCGGGACGGGTGGCCCGCGCACCCTACTTGCAAGTCCCCGAATAGGGTTGGAGATTCCGCGCAAGCAATGGCCCCGGCACCAGGATCGTCGGCGGCAGATATCTGACGGGAACGGACAAGATGCGCAGCGATGCGGCGACGGGAACGACACACGAAACGGGACTTGCCCGGCTGGAACGGCAGGTCGCCGATGACCTCGGCGCGCTGAACCTGCCGTGGCGGGACTGGGTGCCGGCGGAGGAGGACATCCTCGATGTCGCGATCCTCGGCGCGGGCCAGTTCGGCATCGGCGTCGCCGGCGCGCTGAAGCTGCGCGGCATCCGCAACGTGCGGGTCTTCGACCGGGCCGGCGAGGGACGGGAAGGCCCCTGGGTCACCTATGCCCGGATGCCGACGCTCCGGTCGCCCAAGACCCTGCCGGGCCTGTCCTTCGGCATCCCGTCGCTGACCTTCCGGTCGTGGTATCGCGCGGCTTATGGCGATGCGGCGTGGGAGGATCTTTACAAGGTCTGGAACGGCGAATGGCAGGATTACATCCTGTGGATCCGCAAGGTCCTTGGCCTCGATGTCCGCAACGGGCGCGATGCGGTTGACCTGATCCCGGCGGCGGATCACGTCACGATCCGCTTTGCGGACGGCTCGGCGCAAAGGGCGCGCCATGTCGTCGTGGCGACGGGGCGCGGCGCGACCGGCGGCACGGTGCCGGTTCCGGGCACGGGGGCCGATCTCGGCCCCGATCTGGTCGCCCATACCTCGGACGCCATCGATTTCGCCGCCCTGCGCGGACGCCGGATCGCGGTGATCGGCGCCGGCGCCTCGGCCTGGGACAATGCCGCGACGGCGATCGAGGCGGGCGCCGCCAGCGTCACCATGTTCGCCCGACGAAGCGCGCTGCCGCAGCTCAACAAGGGGCGTGCCTCGACCGGGATCGGCTTTTTCGAGGGCTGGCAGAGCCTGCCCGACGCCGACCGCTGGCGGCTTGGCGCCTATCTGGACGACATGCAATCGCCGCCGCCGCATGAAACGATCCAGCGTGCGCTCGCCCATCCCGGGATTTCGGTGCATTTCGGCACGCGGATCGTGTCCGCCACGCGGCAGGGCGACAGGGTGCGGATCGCGGCGGAACACGGTCCCTCGGGCGATTACGACTTCCTGATCCTCGGCACGGGCTTTCGCGTCGATCTCGCGCAGGAGCCGCTGTTTAGCTCCGTCGCCGGGCAGATCGCGCTCTGGTCCGACCGCTATGCGCCGCCGCCGGATCTGGCGCGTCCGCATCTGGGGCGGTTCCCCTACCTCGGCGATGCGTTCGAGCTGTTGCCGAAATCCCCCGGCGCGCCCGAGGGGCTTGGCCGCATCCACCTGTTCAACATGGCAAGCTGGCTCAGCGCCGGGACGCTCGCCGCGGATGTGCCGACGCTCGAGGTCGGCCCGGACCGTCTGGCCGCGGCCCTCACCGCGCGGCTCTTTGCCGAGAATTTCGAGCCGATCTTCGACCGGCTCGTCGCCTGGGAAGAAGAACACGAATTGCAGGATACGGCGTTCTACGCGCCGGAGTACGTCAACAGGACCGGCCGCTGATCCGAAGATCGCGGCAGCACAAGGAGAAACGCCATGACCATCCTCTCCCTCACCCGCCGGTCGTTCGCGGCGATGACCCTCGCCGGCACGGTGGCGGCGCTGAGCGGCGCGGCCTTCGGCCAGACCTCGGGCGAACCCGTGCTCATCGGCGTGTCCGGCCCCCTCACCGGACCGCAGGCGCAATATGGCGCGCAGTGGAAACAGGGCTTCGACCTCGCGCTCGACAAGATCAACGCCGAGGGCGGGATCAACGGCCGCCCGCTGCAATATGTCTTCCAGGACAGCCAGAACGATCCGCGCCAGTCGATCGCCATCGCGCAGAAATTCATCTCGGACCCGAAGATCGTGGTCGAGGTCGGCGATTTCTCGTCAACCGCGTCGATGGCGGCCTCGCCGCTTTACCAGCGCGGCAGGCTGGTGCAGTTCGGCTTCACCAATTCGCACCCGGATTTCACCAAGACCGGCGATTACATGTGGTCGAACACCGTTCCGCAGACGCAGGAACAACCGCTGATGGCGGATTTCGCGACCAAGACGCTGGGGCTGAAACGGCTCGCGGTGCTGCATCTCAACACCGACTGGGGCACCACGGCCAAGAACCTGTTCGTCGATGCCGCCAAGGCGAATGGCGCCGAGGTCGTGGCGACCGAAGGCTATCTGCCCGACGAAAAGGATTTCCGCGCGACGCTGACCCGCGTGCGGGCCGCCAATCCGGACGGGATCATCCTTGAAAGCTATTATGCCGATGGCGCGCTGATCGTGCGGCAATTGCGCGATCTGGGGATCGACCTGCCGGTCGTCGCGACCGGGTCGGTCTATTCGCCGGACTTCCTCAGCCTCGCCGGCGATGCGGCCGAGGGCGTCTATACCACGGTCTATTTCACCCCCAATTCGCCGCGCCCCGAGGTCCGCGAATTCGTCGAGGGGTTTGAAAAGAAATTCGGCCAGGAACCCAACAGCTTCAACGCCATGGCCTATGACACGATCAACACCCTTGCAGCGGTGATGCGCCAATACGGCACCACGCGCGAGGACATCAAATCCGGCCTCGGCCAGATCTCGGGGTTCAGCAGCGTGATCTTCCCGGATGTCTCCTTCGATCCGGAAACCCGGCGCGTCTCGGGGCCGCAGATGACGGGCCTCGTGGTCAGGGACGGCGCCTTCACGCTCTACGAGCAATAAGACGCATCCGGGTTCCGCCGAACGAAACTTTCCCCTTCATTCTTCCATAAATATCCCGGGGGTGAGCGCGGAACGCGCGAGGGGGCTGGCCCCCTCCTCCCTCTCCGCGCTCGCCCCTGTCCGGGTTCTGAAACCCGTTCCAACCCACAGACGCACCGCCCGCAGGGCACCGCCGTCACCCACCGGAGATCCTGCATGGAGTCCCTCCTTTCCCTGCCCTGGTTCGACTTCACCATTTCCGGCGTGGTGATCGGGTCCATCTATGCGCTGATGGCGGTCGGTCTGGCGCTGATCTTCGGCGTGGCGAACCTGATCAACTTCGCGCATGGCTCGGTCTTCACGGTTGGATCCTATATCGGCTGGACCTGCGCGGTGGCGCTTGGCCTGCCGCTCTGGGCCACGGTGCTGGTCGTCGCGGCGGCGGGCGGCATCGTCGGCGCGCTGATCGAGCTGCTGGCGATCCGGCCGCTCAACCACCAGTCGCGGATCGCGCCACTGCTCGCGACGATCGGGGTGGGGCTGATCCTCGACCAGATCGTGCATATCATCTTCGGCGCCAATCCGCGCGCCCTGCCCGTTTCGCTGCCGAACTTGCGGTTCAGCATCGGCAGCGGCACCATCGGCGCCATCGACATCACCATCTTCGTCACCGGAGTGATCTCGGCGCTAGCGCTGTATCTCTTCCTGTTCCACAGCAAGCTCGGCATGGCGGTGCGCGCCACCGCGCAGGATGGCGACGCCGCCCGGCAGATGGGGGTCGGCATCAACGCGATCAACATGACCGTTTTCGGCATCGCCGGGGCGCTTGGCGCGATCGCGGGGCTGCTGGTCGGGATCTACTACAATTCGATCGACCCCAACGCCTCGTTCGAGATCATGCTCAAGGGCATGGTGGCGATCGTGATCGGCGGGATGAGCAACGTCCCCGGCGCGATCGGCGGCGGGCTGATCCTCGGGCTGATCGAAAGCTACGGGATCGCGCTGTTCGGGGCCAGCTACCGCGACCTCTTCGCCTTCGCCGTGCTGCTGCTGATGCTGCTTCTGCGTCCGAACGGGCTTTTCGCCCGCGCCCATGCGCGCGAGGCCGAGCCGATGACCGGCACCTTCGTCACCCGGGCCAAGCCGGTGCGGATCCCCGCTTGGGCGCTGGTCGCGGGGGCGGTGCTGATCGCGCTCGTGCCCGCGCTCGGCCAGCCCTATCTGACGCAGGTGATGACCAATGCGCTGCTTTACGCGCTGGCGGCGATGTCGCTGACGCTGGTGGCGGGGACGCTCGGGCTGATCTCGATCGGCCATGCCGCGCTTCTGGCGGTCGGGGCCTATGCCTCGGCGCTGCTGACCATGGCGGGGCTGCCGGTGGCGCTCGGCCTCGTCCTCGCGGCGGCGATCACCGCGGTGCTGGGCGCGGCGCTGACCTATCCGGCCTTCCGCCTGCGCGGCCATTACGTCGCCATCGGCACCCTCGCGATCGGCGAGATCGTCGCGCTGGTGATCCTGAACTGGACCTCGCTCACCCACGGCTCGATGGGGCTTTACGGGATCCCGCCGCTGGAACTCTTCGGCATCCCGCTGTTTTCCACCAATGCGAGCTACTGGTTCGTGCTGGCGCTGGTGATCGTCTTCGCGCTTTTGCAGATGCGGCTCCTGTCGTCGCACCTCGGCCGCACATGGCGCGCGATCCGCGAGGACACGATCGCGGCGGAAACCTACGGCGTCGCCTCGAACTACTACAAGGGGCTGGCCTTCGGCTTCGCGGGCTTCGTCGCCGGGATCTCGGGCGCGGTTTCGGCGCATCAGTTCAGCTACATCAACTACGACACCTTCAACCTTCTGACCTCGGTGCTGATCCTGACCATCGTCATCCTTGGCGGGCTCGGCAATGTGACGGGGGCGATCGTCGCGGCGATCATCGTCGCCGGCCTGCCCGAGGTCTTCCGCACCCTCGCCGAATACCGGATGCTGTTCTACGGCATGGCCCTGCTGCTGCTGATCCGGTTCCGTCCGCAGGGCTTGATGGGGAGCGACTGACATGGCCACCGAAGGCGCATTGCTGAGTGCAACCGGCATCACCCGCCGCTTTGGCGGGATCACGGCGGTCGACGGGGTCGATCTCCATGTGCGGGAAGGCGAGTTCCTGTCCGTCATCGGACCGAACGGCGCGGGCAAGACGACGCTGTTCAACCTGATTTCCGGGCAGGACCGGATGGATGCCGGGCGGGTCACGCTGGAAGGGCGCGACATCACCAACCTCACCCCGCACCGGATCGCGGAAAACGGCATCGCCCGGACGTTCCAGCACGGGCGGGTGTTCGGCAACCTGACGGTGATGGACAATGTGCTGATCGGTTGCCACACGCGGCTCCGGGCGGCGCGGTCGCGGGTGCCCGTCCTCGCCCCGGTGATCGAGATCCTGCGCGCGCTGATCCGCCCCGCCCCGGTCCGGGCCGAGGATGCGGCGATGCGGGCGGAGGCGCGCGACATCATCGCCACCTTCGGCGACAGGCTGACCCCCCGGATCGACCAGCCGACCTATTCGCTGTCCTACGCCAACCGCCGCCGGGTGGAGATCGCCCGCGCGCTGGCGCTGCATCCGCGCATCCTCATCCTCGACGAACCCACCGCCGGGATGAACGAAAGCGAAACCGCCGAGATGCAGCAGATCATCGGCGATCTGAAGGCGCAGGGCCGCACCATCCTGCTGATCGAGCACAAGCTGAACATGGTGATGCAGCTGTCCGACCGGATCATGGCGATGGACAACGGCAAGGTGATCGCCGAGGGCACGCCCGCGCAGGTGCGCAACGACCCCCGCGTGATCGAGGCCTATCTGGGCCATTCCAGCATCGGCGGCACCGCCCCCGCGGCCAAAAGCCTGACGGAGGGCGCGCAATGACCGGCAAACCGCTTCTGGTCCTTGACCGGATCAATTCCTTCTACGGCCCCGTGCAGGTCCATTTCGACCTGTCGCTGACGGTGCCGGAAAAGGCGATCGTCTGCCTTCTGGGCGGCAACGCCTCGGGCAAGTCCACGACGATGAAGACGATCCTCGGGCTCAAGACGCCGCAATCGGGCCATGTGCTGCTGGAGGGGCGCGACATCACCGGCGCGCCCACGGCGGAAATCGTGCGCGCCGGGATTTCGGTCGTGCCCGAGGCGCGGCGTCTTTTCGGCGAAATGACGGTGCGGGAAAATCTGCTGATGGGCGCCTATGTCCGCGCCGACAAGGCCGCCATCGCCGAGGATTACGACCGCGTGCTGGAGCTGTTCCCCCGCCTCCGCGAACGGCTGCGGCAGAAGGCCGGCACGATGTCGGGCGGCGAACAGCAGATGGTCGCCATGGCCCGCGCGCTGATGGGGCGCCCAAAGCTCATCTGCATGGACGAGCCGACGATGGGCCTGTCGCCGCTGTTCGTCGACCGGGTGCTGGAGCTGATCGCCACGGTGAACAAAACCGGCGTATCGGTGCTGATGGTGGAACAGAACGCCTCGATGGCCTTGCGGATCGCCGATTACGGGTATGTGCTGCAATCGGGGCGGATCGCACTGGAAGGCCCGGCCAGGGATCTGCTGGCCGATCCCCGCATCCGCACCGCTTATCTGGGCGAAACCATCGAATGACGGCGGCAGCAACGAAAGGAAGCAGCATGTCGGAACACACTCCCGATACGATCGACCGGCTGACCGGCGGCAAGGGCGCGGACCTGAAGGCCGCGCGCGGGACCGTCTGGGCCGGGCTCGAAGCCTCGCATCAGGCGCTGTTCGGGCCGGATGCGATCGCGGACATCACGCCCGCGGAACGGGCGCTGGTGGCGCTGGCCGTTTCGGTCTGGCACGCGGATGAACCGGCGGCGTCCTTTTATGCCACGGCGGCGCTGGACGCGGGCGCGACGGATACCGATCTGGCCGCCGCCCGCGCCGCCGCCCGCGCGGGTCAGGGCGGGGCGGAACGTCTGGCCGCGCTGCTTGCGCATGCGCATCTGCTGACCTTCGCGCCCGCCGAAGCCAGCCCCGCCGCGCTGCAATCGCTGCGCGACGCCGGGATTTCGGAAGACGGGATCATCTCGGCATCGCAGCTCATCGCCTATGTCGCCCACCAGCTGCGCGCCGCCCATGTCCTGCGCCTGATCGGAGCCTGAGAAATGTCCGACAAGATCCCCTTCACCTTCGAGGAACTGGTCTGGAAATCCTGGAGCCATCCGGCCCGGCTGGAGGATTGCACCCCCGCGCAGATCGCCGTGCTGGAAGAAAGCGATCCTTCCGCCAAGACCAACGAATATTACCTGACGCTGATCCGCGACGAACAGGCGCTCAAGGCCCGGTCGCAGCTTTACAACGCCATCATGTATCCGCGCGAGGGCGCCCGCCGCGCCGACCGCGAATTCGCCGCCACCGCCGAAAGCCGGGTGAACGGCTGCGTCTTCTGCGCCTCGGTCCATGCGCGGCTGTTCGTGACCTTCGGCAAGGACCGCCCCTCGATGGCGGCGCTGCTGGACGAGGGGATCGGCGCCGAGCTGCCGCCGAAGCTGCGCGCGATCGCGGATTTCGCTGCGGCGCTGGCCGCCGTGCCGCCCGCCGCGGGGCCGGAACATGTCGCCGCGCTGCGCGAGGTCGGCTATTCCGATGCCGAGATCGGCGATATCGGCAATGCCGTCGCCATGTTCGCCTGGGCCAACCGGCTGATGCTGACCCTGGGCGAACCGGAACGCAAAGCCTGACCCCGAGGAGCCCCCATGTCCGGCCCGCTGCCGACTCGCCGCCATCCGCGCACCGGCGCCCGCTTCACCACGCTGTCGCTTGGCACATCGCGGTGGAGCGATCTGGACGGGGCGGCGGGCGACGAAACCTGCCGCGCCGTCGCGGATGCCGCATGGGCGGCGGGCATCCGCTATTTCGACACCGCGCCCTATTACGGCAGCGGATTGTGCGAACGCCGGCTTGGCGCGGCGCTGGCGTGGAAGGAGCGGGGCGAATTCCTGCTGTCGACCAAGGTGGGGGTCGATCTGGACCCGTTTCACCGACGCCCGGGCGTGACGCGGCACTATCCCTTCCACGCGGATTTCACCCCGGTCTGCGATTATTCGGCCGGCGGCATCCGCCATGCGTTTGAAACCTCGCTGCACCGGATGGGCATCCCCTCGGCCGACATCGCCTATATGCACGGGCTATCGATCTGCGACGGCGGGCTTGAGGCCTCGCTGAACACCGGGGCGCCGGAATTGCTGAAGCTGCGGGACGAGGGGCTGGTTTCCCTTGTCGGCGTCGGCGCGAACACGCCAGACATCGCCATGGCCTGGATCGAGCGGTATGACATCGACATCCTGCTGTTCGCAGGCGGCTTTTCCCTTGCCGATCACGCGGCGGCGGGGCCGGTGATCGCCGCCTGCCGCAGCCGGAACATCGGCATCATCGCCGCCTCCCCCTTTGGCAACGGCGGCTGGTTCGGGGCCGGGAACGCCGCCCCGCGCCGCCGCCTTCTGGATCTGTGCGCGGAATTTTCGGTCAGCGAGACGGCGGCGCTGATACAGTTCGGCCTGCGGGTGCCGGAAACGCTGAGCGTCCTGTGGTCCACCAAGGACCCCGCCAAGGTCGCCGCGACCGCTGCCGCCCTGCGCGAACCCGTCCCCGCCGCCTTCTGGCAGGCCTGTCTGGACCGCGGCCTGATCCATCCCCTGCCCGGCGCCTGAACCCAAGGAGCAACGCCATGACCACCAAGAAGCCCGCAACCATCGCCGCGACCAATGGCGTCGCGCAATGGGATCGCTACGGCGCCATCGTCCCGCCACTGCAACTGAGCAGCACCTATGCCTTTGAGGGCTATGACAAGACCTCGGGCTACGACTATTCCCGCTCGGCCAATCCGAACCGCGACCTGCTGGCCGAGACGCTGGCGAAGCTGGAACAGGGGGCCGGCGCCGTCGTCACCGCCTCGGGGATGGCAGCCGTCGATCTGGCGCTGTCGCAGCTTGGGCGGGGCGATACGGTCGTCGCGCCGCATGACTGTTACGGCGGCACCTACCGGCTGCTGGCCGAGCGCGCCCGGCGCGGCGATTTCCGCGTCGCCTTCGTCGATCAGGGCGACGCGGCGGCGCTGGAGGCCGCGCTGAAGGGAGCCGCGCTGCTGTTCCTCGAAACGCCGAGCAATCCGCTCATGCGGGTGACGGACATCCGAAGCGCCTGCGATCTGGCGCATCGGGCGGGGGCGAAGGTGATCGTGGACAACACTTTCCTGTCGCCCGCGCTGCAACGGCCGCTGACGCTTGGCGCGGATTTCGTGGTGCATTCGACAACGAAATTCATCAACGGCCATTCCGATGTGGTCGGTGGCGCGGTCATCGCCGCGCGCGAAGATGATCTGGCCCCGCTGGTCGCCTGGGCGAATACCACGGGCACCATCGGTGCGCCTTTCGACGCCTACATGACGCTGCGCGGCCTGCGCACCCTGTTCGTGCGCATCGCGCAGCAGGAAAGGAATGCCGCCGCCGTGGCCGGGTTCCTCCGCGCGCAGCCGCAGGTGAAGGCGGTGCATTACCCCGGCCTGCCCGACGACTCCTCGCACGCGCTGGCCGCCTCGCAGCAAAACGGCTTCGGCGCGATGCTGAGCTTCGAACTCGAAGGTGGCATCCCGGCGGTGCAGGCCTTCGTCGCCGCGATCCGGATCTTCACGCTGGCGGAATCGCTCGGCGGGGTCGAAAGCCTTGTCGCCCATCCTGCCACGATGACCCATGCCGCCATGGGGGCCGAGGCGCGCGCGGCCGCCGGCATCGGCGACGGCCTGCTGCGGCTTTCGGTGGGGCTCGAGGATGCGGATGACCTTCTGGGCGATCTGCGCCGCGCTTTCGCCGCGATCGCGTGAACGGACAGCAGGCCGGATCAGGGCGCTGCCGGCGTCCAACCCGTTGGGACGCAACTGTCCGTCACCCGGGCCGCAGGGATGCCCTTGCTATCGTCCGGCCTCGCCGTAGCCCGTCATCTCCAGATAGCCATGCCCCGGATGGCTGCCCTCGGCGCGGATCGGGCCTTCCCAATAGGGCACCGACAGGGCGTTCCAAGCGTGATCGTTCAGCGCGCGGGTGGTGATGTCCAGCCCCTTGGCCGGCAGTTCGAGGCGCCATTCCACCGGCATCTCGCGCCCCGCGACGGTGGCGCGGCGCAGGGGCGTCAAGCGCAGCGCGCCGGGCGGCTGCGGCTCGGGGCGGCCATCGGCGGCGATCCAGGTGGCGCTGACGAAATCCCCGGCGCCGCGCAGCCGGAAGCCCATCAGCCGCGCGCCGTCGTCGAAGGACAGGCTGAACCAGTCCCATCCCGTCTGGTCCCCGGCCAGCGGCTGCGAGGACCATTCGCGGTCCATCCACGCCGTGCCGGTCACCGGGATGCGCCGCCCGTCCAGCTCGACCACGCCCGAGGCGGCATAGAAGGGTTGCGAATAGTAGCGGCTGGCCTGACCGGCGGCGGATTTGACCGAATAGCCGCCGTCACCCTGCGCGACGATCGGCCCGGTGGCGCTGAGCGCGAGGTCATAGGCAAAGCCCTCCCCCCGCGCGACCATCCGGTCGGACAGGTCCCAGTCGTCGATCCACGCCTCGAACGGATCGGCTGTGGCCCCCGCCTGTCCGATGCCGCCGCGCGCCAGCTTTTCCGCCGCGAGGTGCCGGGTCGCGCTGGTCAGCGCCGCATGGCCAAGCCAGATCTGCGGGCTGGCCCAGCCCTCGGCCTCATGGGGCGCAAGGGCGCTGCGGAACAGCGTCCATTGCGCGCCGTATTCCGTGCCGTCGGCGGCGGTCAGGTTCGCGGTGACATACCACCACTCGATGCGGAAGGCGGGATGCGGCCCGTGATCGGCGGGGAAGTCGAAGGGGCCCGGGCGCGGGATCTCGAACCCCTCGGCGTCGGATCCCAGCCCGGCGAAGCCCTGACCGGAGGCGGGGACGGCGGCGGCCATCAGGATCAGCGCGATCGCCTTAACGTTCATGGGCAAAGACCTTCAGCAATGCGCCGGGCGCCATGCGCGCCAGCCGGCGCACCGGCAGCGCGGCGGCCAGCCCCGCCGCCAGCAACGACAGCATTCCCAGACGCAGCCAGTCGCCCGGGAACAGCAGCATCGGCAGCCGCCAGCCGAAGGCCTCGACATTGACCACCGCCAGCAGCACCCAGGCGAGCGCCAGCCCCAGCGGCAGCGCCAGCCCGCAGACCAGCGCGGCCAGCGCCAGCGTGCGCAGGAATTCAAGCTGGGCGAGCCGCCCGCGCCCCAGCCCCATCGCCCAGACCGGCGCGATCTGCGGCAGGCGCAGCGCGGACAGCGTGAGCAGGCTGGCGAACATCGCCAGCGCCGCGACCCCCAGCGTCAGCACGTTCAGCGCGGCGGTGACGGCAAAGGTCCGCTCGAACACCGCGACCGAGGCCCGGCGGATCGCGGCGCGGTCCTCGACCACCAGCCGCGGGAAGGCGGCGCGGATCGCGGCGGCGGGGATGTCGGTGATCAGCGCATAACGCAGGACCGGCAGGGGATAGAGCGCACGGTGCCGGTCGAACGACAGGATGACCTGCGGCATCGGATTGCCGTAATCGGCGTAGATCCCGGCGACCACGCCCTGTTCCACCCGGTCGCCGGGCGAAAGGCCACGGCGCAGCGCCATCTGTTCGTTGACGAAGACATCCCCCGCGTCGAGCCGCGCCCAGGGGTCGGGCAGCGCCCGCAACAGCGGCCAGGCGCGGCGGAACAGCGGATGGTCCACCATCCCCACGACCTCGGTCCCGCCATCGGTGGTGCGGATCATCGGCAGCGCGGTGGCGCCGGGGCCGAGCCAGTCCAGCAGCCGGGCGGCATCGGCCTCGTCCGCCGCCTCGACATAGAGGTCGGCGGCAAGGCGCTGGTCGATCCAGGCGGTGAAGGTGCTGCGGAAGCTGCCCACCATCGTGCCGACGCCGATATTGGCCGCCAGCGCCAGCAACAGCGCCATCAGCGCCAGCGACAGGCCGGGCAGCTGCTGGCGCGTGTCGGCCCAGAACCATTGCGCCACCGGCCCGCGCGACAGCCGCTGCCCCACCCGCGTCAGCCATGCCATCAGCATCGGCAGAAGGGCCGCCCCGCCCAGCAGCAGCCCCGCCAGCACGCCGAATCCCGGCCAGAGCCCGGGCACCGCCAGCAACCCGGCGGCACCGCCAAGCAGCAGGGCACCGGCCAGCGCCTGCCCCCGCATCGCGCGCGCCGATTCCCGCGCCCATGCCCGGGGCTGCGCCGGCGTCAGCGGCGGCAACCGCCACAACCGCCAGAGGCTTTGCCCCGCCGAAGCCAGCATCCCCAGCACGGCGATCCCCAGCCCCGACAGCCACCAGACCGGCCGCAGCGTCAGCTCCGAACCGACCCCGGCCCCGTAAAGCCCGCGCAGCGTCGCCGCCACGTCGGGCAGCAGCGCCGCCGCGATCAGCCAGCCCAGAGCCACGCCCGCCGCCCCCGCCACCAGCGCAAAGACCAGCAGCTCGGCCAGCAACAACCCGGTCAGCGCCCGCGCCGACAGGCCAAGCGCCCTGAGGGTGCGGAACATCGCGCGGCGCTGCTCGAACGCCAGACCGATGGCGGAATGCACGATGAACAGCCCGACCCCAAAGGCGAGGTAGCCGAAGGCCGCGAGGTTCAGATGAAAGCTCTCGGTCAGTTGCGAGAGATCGGTGGTCGAGGGATGGATCAGCGCGTAACCCGGTGGCGGGGCGCGGTCTTCGGTCAGCAGCAGGTAGGAGATGTCCGGCCCCAGAAGGCCCGCCGCGACGCCGATATCGGTCAGCGCGGTGCCGAGTGGCAGATCGGCCCGGCGCGCGCGGGGATCATCGAGCGGTTCGGCGGACAGGATCACCCCGCCCGTCAGGAAATCGCCCGGATCGCCCGCCGCGGCCGCGCCGGGCGGCAGGGTCAGCGGCTCGATCCCGATCAGGCGCAGGGGGTGGCCGCCGATCGTCGCTTCGCCCTCGATCACCGGGGACACCGGCCAACCCGCGCGGCGCAGCGCGACGTAATCGGCGAGGGTGATGCGCCCGGCCACCAGCCGTGGCAGCCGGTCCTGCGACAGGGCCGAGGCGGCGCGGTCATAGCTCGCCCGCGCCTCGGCGTTGATCGCCTGCACCCCGGTCCAGAGCGCGGTCGCCAGCGCCAGCCCGATCAGCAGCAGCGCCGCCTGCACCCTGTGGCGCGCCCAATGCGACAGCAGCGCGGACAGGCCCGTCAGCACGTCAGCCGCCCGCCGCGCAGGTGCACCCGCCGGTCCAGCGCCGCGGCAAGGCGCGGCGAATGCGTCACCATCAGCAAGGCCGTGCCGGTCTCGGCCACCAGCCGCAGCATCAGCGCCATCACCCGGTCGCCCGAGGCCTCGTCAAGATTTCCCGTCGGCTCATCCGCCAGCACCAGCGCCGGGCGCACGGCCAGCGTGCGGCCGATGGCGACGCGCTGCTGCTGACCGCCGGACAGCTCTTCGGGATAGCGCGCCATCAGCGGGTCCAGATCCAGTGCCGCGACCAGATCCGCCAGCCAGCGCGGATCGAGCCGCCCGGCCAGCCGCGCCTGAAAGGCGAGGTTCGCCGCCACGTCGAGCGACGGGATCAGGTTGAACTGCTGGAACACCAGCCCCACCGTGCCCCGCCGCAGCGCCGCGCGTTCGGCATCGGAGCGGCCCATCGGGCGGCCGGCGACCTCGATCCGCCCGGAATCGGGCGCGTCCAGCCCGGCGCAGAGGTGCAGAAGCGTGCTCTTGCCGCTGCCCGACTCGCCCGTCAGCGCCAGCGTCTCGCCCGCCGCCAGAGACAGGCTGACGCCATCCAGCACCGCGACCCGGCCTTCGGAGGTGGCATAGCCTTTGCAGACGTCGGTCAGCGACAGCATGGCGGTTCCTCTGCGACAAAGGCGATCGGGGGCGATCGGGCGATCCCCGCCACATCGTTCTAGCGGGAGTATGCGCCCGCGGCAAACCCGACCGCCGGACCCGCGCCACCGGAAGCGGCCCGCCGCCTTTCCGTCGCCGCGCCACGCGCCTGATGGCCGCGCCAGCCGGGGCCACAGTGGCAGAAACCATCCAGAATGGAGGCGTTTCGGATGACGGAGGAGACACCGGACCGGGCTGGCGCCAGTCGGAGGCGTGAGCTTCAGCCAAAGCCATTCGGAGACGCTGCGCCGCTGGTCCGACGGGCGGAAGGATATCTCGCGCATCGGCTTCGACGACCGTTTCCAGCGGATGTGAAACGTCTACCTCGCCCCCTGCGCGGCCTGTTTTCGCTGCGAAACGGCCGGTGTCGCCCATGTCACCGTCACAGGCCCCGCCCGAGCGCCGACAATGCGGTTGCAGGTGAAGCCGTCGTCATGGGTGACATGCCCACGCTGGCCGGCTTCGAGGACATGACCAATCCTGACCTGATCGCCATCCTGCGGGATGGGGACAAGGGTCAGGCGCACACGCTCGACCTCGATCGCCCGCCCCCAATCCGGCCATTACCGCTCCGGCGCGTCGGGTGCGGCGGAACGCGCCAGTCCGGAAATCCGTGACTTAACGTCAGCTCCCGGGGTCGCTAAGACGGCCCTTGCCAATATGACGGTTTTGTAACAACGTCGCCGGACCGGACTCCGGCCGCAGCCCCGCGCCTGCAGAGGCGGCAACAGGGTCGGCGTTTTCCGACAAGACAAAGGTTTGAAGTCATGAGATACCTGCGCTGGCTGGGTCTTGCCATTCTGGTCGCGAGCCTGCCGCTCTCCCTCTTCCTGCCCGACTGGACGAGTTGGGAGAACGGCCCGATCGAGGATGCGCAGACCCTGGTGCTGCTGATCGGCGGGATCATCGCGCTGGCCTATGCCGCCCGGGGACAGGGGCGGCAGAAGCTGATCTGGCTCGCGGTGGTGCCGGTCTGGTTCGCCATGTGCGCGCGCGAACTCAGCTGGGGCGCCGTGTTCCTGCCCCCGATGGGCATGACCGATCACGGCCCGCAGTTTTCCGCCTCGCAGCTCTGGTACAAGCCCTATATCAAGCCGGTCCTGCTGACCCTGCTGATCCTGTCGGTGGCCAGCTTCGCGAAGGGCGGCGGGTTCGGGATCTTTGCCCGGCTCTTCAGCCATCGCCTGTTCCCGGTCCGGGACATCGTCGCCTTCGTGGTGGCCATGCTCGCCTCCGCCGCCGCCGAGGGGCATATGGGGCTGTCGCTCGGCAGCTGGGGAGAGGCGCAGGTGATCGAGGAAATGGCGGAGCTGGCGGCCTATGTGTTCCTGCTGTCGGCGCAGGCGCGGGTGCATGCGGCCGTGCCGATAGTGGGCTTGCCTCATCCGGCGCGTGACCTGTCCCGGGCCTGACGGACGGGTTCCTCTGCGCGGATCACCAGAGCGGGCCTTGCCCACGAGCGTGGCAGGGGCGCTGCCCCCGCGCGTGTCCCCCATTCGGCGGGACGTCCTTCCACCGGAAGGCCCCTGATCCGCCTTATCCCGGGATATTTACGGAAAGATGATGGGAGAAGAGGCCCGGCTCAGGCGAGTCTGGCGATCCGCTCCTCGAGCACGTCGAACGGCACGCCCGGCTCGTCCTTCGCGCAGCGGATGACCAGCGAGGTCTTGACGCTGGCAACGTTCTCGGCGGGTGTCAGTTCGCCCATCAGGAAATTCTGGAACGTCGACAGATCCGGCGCCACGCATTTCAGCACGAAGTCGATCTCGCCGTTCAGCATGTGGCATTCCCGAACCAGAGGCCAGGCGCGGCAGCGGTTCTCGAAGGCGCTCAGATCGGCCTCGGCCTGGCTTTGCAGGCGCACCATCGCGAAAACCTGCACCTCGAAGCCCAGTTCGCGCGGGTCCACATCGGCATGATAGCCGACGATATAGCCCGCTTCCTCCAGCGTCCTGACCCGGCGCAGGCAGGGCGGCGCGGATATCCCCACCCGCTTCGCCAATTCGACATTGGTCATCCGTCCGTCTGCCTGAAGCTCGGCCAGAATCTTCCGGTCGATTTCGTCAAGCTTCGTCGTCGCCATGGCTTGTTTTCCTCCGCAGTCGTGCAGAACTTATCGTTAGGCCCAGGGTGGCGCAATATTCTTTCGGAAATTCATCCGCAAGGGAAATCCGCCCGCGCAAGCAGACCCGCTTTGCGCGATGCCGACGGGGGTTCCCCCGAACGGTCCGGGCGCATATATCTGCCCCGTAAAATCAGGGAGACACCCGCATGAGCGAGACGAAAAAGACACGTGTTCTGATCATCGGGTCGGGTCCCGCAGGCTATACCGCGGCCGTCTATTCGGCGCGCGCGATGCTGAATCCGGTGCTCGTGCAGGGCATGCAGCCGGGCGGGCAACTGACCATCACCACCGAGGTCGAGAACTGGCCCGGCCGCACCGAGGTGCAGGGCCCCGAGTTGATGGTTCAGATGGAGGAACACGCCCGCGCCATGGGGGCCGAGGTCGTCTTCGACACGATCACCGATCTCGACCTGTCGCAGCGTCCCTTTGTCGCACATGGCGATTCCGGCACCGAATATGTGGCGGATGCGGTGATTCTGGCCACCGGGGCGCAGGCGCGCTGGCTCGGCCTCGAATCGGAAGAGACGTTCAAGGGCTTCGGCGTCTCGGCCTGCGCCACCTGCGACGGCTTCTTCTATCGCGGCAAGGAGGTCGTGGTGATCGGCGGCGGCAATACCGCGGTCGAGGAGGCGCTGTTCCTGACCAATTTCGCCTCGAAGGTCACGGTCATCCACCGCCGCGAAGGCTTCCGCGCCGAAAAGATCCTGCAGGACCGCCTGTTCAAGAACCCCAAGGTCGAGGTGCTGTGGAACCACACCGTCGAGGAGATCCTCGGCGAAGAGACCCCGCATCTGTCGGTCAGCGGCGTGCGCGTGCGCAACACCGTCACCGGCGCGACCAGCGTGGTGCCCTGCCACGGCTTCTTCGTGGCGATCGGCCATGCGCCAGCCTCGGAACTGGTGAAGGACCAGTTGGAACTGCACCACGGCGGCTATGTGAAGGTCGAGCCGGGCACCACCCATACCTCGGTCCCCGGGGTCTTTGCAGCGGGCGACCTGACGGACCATACCTATCGGCAGGCGATCACCTCGGCGGGCATGGGCTGCATGGCGGCGCTCGACGCCGAAAGATGGCTGGCCGAGCAGGACGCCTGATCCCCCCTCGTCTTTCAGAAGAGCCTGTTTCGACACCCGCCACAACCGGCCTTCCTGCCGTCGTTTTTCCATAAATATCCCGGGGGTGAGGGCCGAAGGCCCGAGGGGGCAGCGCCCCCTTGCCACCCCTCCGCCGGCGCGCGATCTCCGGCTTTGAAAAATGCCCTGAATTTCCCCTGGGGAGCCGGGAAAAGCGGCCTTCCGGTGGGATGCGGCCGTGGCTGCGCCGGGCGCAGATGCAAAGAGGGGGCGCGAAGCCCCCTCTTTCCGGTTCATCATGCGCGACGATCAGTGGACGCTGACCGGCGCCATGTCGTTCTGGCGCGCCAGCGCGAAGGCCATCCAGCGGTCCTTCACCAGCGCGAGCCGATCGCCGTTCGGCGCATGGACCGCGTAAAGATGGTCCAGTCCGCCCAGTTGCGTCTGCACTTCCTGCGGAAGATCGCTCACCGCCACGGGACGGACATAGACGATCCGCTCGCCCGTCTGTTCGCCCGCTTCCGTGCCGAAATCATATTCTGCGTTCATCTCAGCCTCCTTGAAACCTGTTGCCTTCAGCGCCGCCGGATCGGAATCGACTGGACCACGGTTTGCGGCATCGCGCGTTTCAGCTCGACATGCAGCAACCCGTTTTCCAGCGCCGCGCCCGACACCTCCACCCCGTCCGCCAGCACGAAACTGCGCTGGAAGGCCCGGGCGGCGATGCCGCGGTGCAGGAAGATCCGTTCCCCCTGATCCTCGGCCTGACGGCCGCGGATCACCAGGGCGCGATCCTCCATGGTGATCGCCAGATCGCCTTCGGCAAAACCCGCCACGGCCAGCGTGATGCGGAAGGCATCGGGGCCGGATTGTTCGATGTTGTAGGGAGGATAGGCATCCGACCCGCTTTTCGCGGTGCGCTCGACCAGCCTTTCAAGCTGATCGAAGCCCAACAGATAGGGATGGGCGCCAAAGCTCAGTTTCGTCATCGGGCAAGTCCTGTGATAGCGACATTGCGGTTTCGGGTCCCGCGCCGGCAGCAACCCGTTGCGATGAATATGGGCAGACGAAACCGCGCCTGCAAGAGGCTCCCGGTGATCGGCTTGCACCGATCTTTCCCGAGCGGGCGCGCCTTCCGCGATCGGCAGGCATTTTCAAGGATGCGGGTTGAGGGTCCGGTGAAGGCGTCGTGCCTGCGAAGGATGGCATCGGTTCCGGTCTTCCGTATGCGCGGGAAACACGGGGCCGGATCCGGCGCATGACCCTTTGACGGGGCCACCCGATGCCTCGGGGACCGCAGGGACAGGTTTCAAAACGAAATCCCGGGCGCGGGCGGAGGGGGGCAAGGGGGCCAGCCCCCTCGCGCGTGTCCTGCGCATTCGGCGGGACATCCTTCCACTGGAAGGATGTCTGATCCGCCTCATCCCGGGATATTTTCGGAAAGATGAATGGAAGAAGAGAGGAGATGCCGCGGATCGTCCTGACCCGCTCCTTGAACCCGTCCGCCTCAGCCCATGCGTTCGGAGGCGTAGGAGCCGGGCGATGCGGGGAAGACGACGGTCTTGTTGCCGTTGAGGAAGGAGCGGCGGTGGATGTGGGCGTGGATGGCGCGGGCGAGCACCTGGCTTTCCACGTCGCGGCCGAGGGAAACGTAATCGTCGGCCGATTGCGCATGGGTGACGCGGATCGTGTCCTGCTCGATGATCGGGCCTTCGTCGAGGTCGGTGGTGACGTAATGCGAGGTCGCGCCGATCAGCTTCACCCCCCGTTCATAGGCCTGCCGGTAGGGGTTCGCGCCCTTGAACGAGGGCAGGAAGGAATGGTGGATGTTGATGATCCGGCCCGACATCTCGCGGCACATCTCATCCGACAGGACCTGCATGTAGCGCGCCAGAACGATCAGCTCGGCCCCGGTTTCATGCACGATCCGCATCTGTTCGGCCTCGGCCTGCGGCTTGTTCTCTTTCGTCACGCGGATGCAGTAATAGGGGATGTCGTGGTTCACCACGACCTTCTGGTAATCCATGTGGTTCGAGATCACCGCCACGATGTCGATCGGCAGCGCCCCGATCCGCCAGCGATACAAGAGGTCGTTCAGGCAATGGCCGAAGCGCGAGACCATGATGATGACCTTCATCTTGGACGCCTCGTCATGGAATTTCGCCTCCATGTTCAGGCCCTTCGCCGTCGCGGCGAAATCGCCTTCCAGCTCGGCGATTCCCAGCCCCTCTTCCGAGGCGAAGCTGACCCGCATGAAGAACCGCCCCGTGGCGGTGTCGTCGAACTGCGAGCTGTCGGTGATGTTGCATCCCTTCTCGGCCAGATAGCCCGAGATCGCCGCAACGATGCCCCGGCGCGTCGGGCAGGTCACGGTCAGGCAGTATTTCGTCATGTGTCGTCTCCCGATATGTCGATTGGTCCGGCGAAGGCCGGGGATTTCGTTCTGGTCGCGGTTGCGGGTGTCAGGCGGTCAGGCCCTCGGGCTCGGTCAGGCCATGCGCGCGGCAGCAGGCGGTCAGGGTGTTCGCCAGAAGGCAGGCGATGGTCATCGGGCCGACGCCGCCGGGCACCGGGGTGATCGCGCCCGCGACCTCGACCGCCGAGGCGAAGTCCACGTCGCCCACCAGCCGCGTCTTGCCCTCGCCCTTTTCGGGGGCGGGGATGCGGTTGATGCCCACGTCGATCACCGTCGCGCCGGGCTTCACCCAGTCGCCCGGGATCATCCCCGGCCGGCCGACGGCGGCGACGAGGATATCGGCGCGGCGGCAGACTTCGGCGAGGTTCTTCGTGCGCGAATGCGCGATGGTCACGGTGCAGTTGTCCCCGAGCAGGAGCTGCGCCATCGGCTTGCCGACGATGTTCGAGCGCCCCACCACCACGGCGTCGAGCCCGCTCAGATCCCCCAGCCGGTCGCGCAGCATCATCAGGCAGCCAAGCGGTGTGCAGGGCACCATCGCCTTCTGCCCCGTGCCCAGAAGCCCGACGTTCGAGATGTGGAACCCGTCCACATCCTTCGCCGGATCGATCGCATTGATCACCAGATCGGCGTTCAGATGTTTCGGCAGCGGCAGCTGCACGAGGATCCCGTGCACCGCAGGGTCGGCATTCAGCCGTTCGATCAGCGCCAGCAAGTCCCCTTCCGAGGTCTCGGCCGGCAGCTTGTGTTCATAGCTGTTCATGCCGACTTCGACCGTCTGTCGGCCCTTGTTGCGCACATAGACCGCGGAGGCCGGATCCTCGCCGACCAGCACCACCGCAAGACCGGGGGTGATGCCGCTTTCCTCTTTCAGCCGCGTCACATGTTCCGCGACCCGCGCCCGGATCCCCGCCGCGAAAGCCTTTCCGTCAATGATCGTCGCTGTCATTCCAACACCTCTTCCAAGCGCCCGGCGGCGGTTCCGATCGCATGCCACAGCGACGCCGCCGAGGACCGCATGCCCAGAATCGCCAGCCGGTCCTCGGCCCGACGGATCACGAAGACGGACATATGTTCAAGCCCCGTCCGTGTCGCACGCCCCGGCCCGAAGGATGCCACGTCGATATTCACCAGTTTCTCCAGCAGGTTGAGGATGGGGGTCGCGCCTTTTGACGAGGTGATTTCATAGCAGACCCAGCCGTCGGTCTGTTCCGTCACCGAACAACCGGGGGCGTGAACCGTCAGATCCCTGGCGAAATCCTCTTCGGCGCGACCCTCGGCCTCGATCATCCACTGGTTCGGGCCGGTCCAGAAGGCCGCGATCCCCTGCCCCGCGGCCCACAGGCCCGGCTCGGGCAGTTGCACGCCAAAGGGGCATGGCGCCACCGCCCCCCGGCCCAGCGCCAGCGAGGCAAGCGCCAACGCCGGATGTTCGGTAACCGTCAGCGCCCCCCGTGTCAGGACCATCGGCGCCGTCTGGCCAAGCGCGGTGAGAGGGGTAAGATCAGGCACGGAGGCGTCCTCCTTCAGGATCGACGAAATGCGGCGACACGACACGCAGGGCGATCTCCTGCCCCTGCAACGGATTGGCGGCGGTGATCACCTCGCCCATCCGGTTTGCGCCATTTTCCAGAAAGCCCAGCCCGATCGCGGATCCGACATGCGGCGAATGACAGGCCGAGGTGATCCAGCCCTGATCGGTCCAGGTGTTGCGGGCGGCCCCGGCGGCGAACAGATGCGATCCGGCGACGACCGGATCCCCGGCATCGACGGGTTGCAGCCCGACCAGGACGCGGGTTTCCGCCTCCAGCCCCTCGCGGCGCGACAGCACCGCCCCGATCGAATCCTTCTTCACCGATACCATCCGCCCCATGCCCAGCATCCGCGCCGTGGTCTGGCCGTTCAGTTCATTGCCCGCCGCGTGACCCTTTTCGATCCGGAGCACGCCAAGCGCCTCGGTCCCGTAGGGGGTGGCGCCCAGATCCGCACCCAGATCGACCAGCCGCGCCATCAGCGCATTGCCGTAACGGGCAGGCACCGCGATTTCATAGGCCAGTTCGCCCGAGAAGGAAATGCGGAACAGCCGCGCCCGGATGCCGCCGCAGATCGTCAGATCCGCGCAGGCCATGAAGGGGAAAGCGGCGTTCGACAGGTCGACCCCGTCCACCACCCGTTCCAGCAGCGCGCGCGCCTGCGGCCCGGCGACGGACAGCTGCGCCCAGGCGTCGGTCGTCGAGATGAGCTGCACGTCCAGATCCGGCCAGAGGCACTGGCGGCAGAACTCCATATGCCGGTAGATCGTCCCGGCATGGGCGGTGGTGGTGGTGACGACGTAGTGATCCTCGGCCAGACGGGCGCAGGTGCCGTCATCCCAGGCAAAGCCGTCCTCGCGCAGCATCAGCCCGTAGCGGACCATGCCCACCTTCAGGCTGGCCATCGCGTTGCAGTAGATCCGATCGAGGAAGGCCCCCGCGTCGGCGCCCTGCACATCGACCTTGCCGAGCGTCGTCACATCGCAGATGCCGACGCCCCTGCGGGTGGCCAGCACCTCGCGGTCGACCGTCTGGCGCCACTCCGTCTCGCCGGGGCGGGGGAAGTATTGCGCCCGCATCCATTGGCCCACCTCGACGAAGGCGGCGCCCCGCGACGCGGCCCATTCATGCGTGGGCGTCAGCCGGCGCGGGCGGAAATGTTCGCCCGAATCGCCGCCGCCAAGCGCCGCGATCGGCACAGCCGTATAGGGCGGGCGGAAGATCGTCGTGCCGGTCTCGGGGATCGCCTTGCCCGTCAGCTCCGCCATCACGGCCAGTGCGGTGACATTTGCCGTCTTGCCCTGATCCGTCGCCATGCCAAGCGTGGTCCAGCGTTTCAGATGCTCGACGGGCCGCATGTTTTCCTGATAGGCCAGCCCGATGTCCTTGACGGTCACGTCGTTCTGGAAATCGACCCAGGCGCGCCCCTCGCCCGGCACATGCCACAGAGGCGTCAGGGTCTGCGCCGCGTCCTCGGCCCTTGGCAGGTCGGGCAGCGTCGCGGCGAAGCCCAGATCGGACAGCGCCGCCGCCGCGACCCGCGCGCCCGAAGCCAGCGCACCCGCCGTCGAGCCTTCGCCCGCCGCCGCCCCCGCCGCCGTCAGGCCGGGCGGCCCGCCCGCCGGCGCCGGCACGAAGGCGTGCAGCACCTCGGACCAGACCGGCCGGCCGCGATGGTGCGAGGCCAGATGGACATTCGGGTTCCAGCCCCCCGAAACCCCAAGTGCGCCGCATTCGATCCAGGTTTCCCGCCCGTCCCGCGCCACCGCGATGCGGTTCAGGCCAAGGCGCCCGCGGCTGTCCGACACGACGGCCCCGGCGAACAGCGGATAATCCCCCTGCGCGCGCACGTCCGGGCGGCTGTCGATCACCGCCGCGATCCCCACGCCCTTCGCCATCAGGTCGAGCGCGGTGCGGTGCCCGTCGTCATTGTTGGTGAAGACCGCGACGCGGTCGGCGGGGCAGACGGCCCAACGGTTGGCATAGGCGCGCAGCGCGCCGGCCAGCATGATCCCCGGCCGGTCGTTGTTGCGAAACGGGATATGCCGCTCGGTCGCGCCGGCGGCCAGCACGATCCGCTTTGCCGTGATGCGCCACAATGTCTGGCGCACGCCCCTGGGCACGGCCAGATGGTCGGACACTCGTTCGAGCGCACCGTAGATGCCGTGGTCGAAAGCGCCCCAGACGGTGGTGCGGCGCAGGATCCGCACATTGGGCAGGGCGTCCAGCTCGGCCTCCGCCGCGGCGACCCAGTCCGTCGCGGGGGCATCGTTCAGGCTGTGGCTTTCGGCCAGCAGCCGCCCGCCCAGCCGGAAATCCTCATCCGCGAGGATCACCCGCGCCCCGGCGCGCCCCGCCGTCAGCGCCGCCGCCAGCCCCGCCGCGCCGCCGCCGATCACCAGCAGGTCGCAATGCAGAAAGCCCTTGTCGTAGCTGTCCGGGTCCGGCAGCCCGGTCAGGCTGCCCAAGCCCGCCGCCTTGCGGATCATCGGCTCATACAGCCTTTCCCAGAACGCCTTCGGCCACATGAAGGTCTTGTAGTAGAACCCCGCCGCGAAGAACGGCGCCAGCAGGTCGTTCACCGCGAGCCAGTCGAAGGACAGCGAGCCCTTGCGGTTCTGGCTTTTCGCCACAAGGCCGTCGTAAAGCTCGGCCACCGTGGCGCGGGTGTTCGGTTCCTGCCGCGCGCCCCCGCGCAGTTCGACCAGCGCGTTCGGCTCTTCCGACCCGGCCGAGACGGGGCCGCGCGGGCGGTGGTATTTGAAGCTGCGCCCCATCAGCCGCACGTCATTGGCGAACAGCGCCGAGGCCAGCGTGTCGCCCGGATGGCCGGTGTAGCCCCTGCCGTCGAAGCTGAAGGAGAGGGTTTTCGTGCGGTCGATCAGGCCGCCGGACAGCCGGGCCATCGCGCGCCTCCCTTCAGCGCCACATCGCGGGCGAGTTCGGCGCCAAGGATTTCATGCGTGGTGGTGTCGCGCGTCACGACCAGCCACGAGCGGTCGCCCTGTTCGTGGAACCACAGTTCCCGATGCACGCCCGCCGGATTGTCGCGCAGATAGGCATAGTCGAAAAAGGCCCTGTCGGCGCCTTCGGCCATGCCGTCGGGACGGTTCAGCAGGGATGCGTCGCCAAGATAGGTGAATTCCTGCGCATCGCGCAGGCCAAGCAGGGGATGGGGGATCAGCATGTTTTGCCTCAGTGCAGGTTCGGGGTCGCACCGACACCCTTTTCATCGATCACATAACCGCGCTCGAACCGGTCGAGCCGCATCAGCCGCGCCGTTTCATGCGGCGTGTCGGTCGCCAGCAGATGCGCGAAGCAATAGCCCGAGGCCCGGCGTCGCCTTGAACCCGCCGTAGCACCAGCCCGCGTTCAGGTAGAGCCCCTCGATGGGCGTCCGGTCGATGATCGGCGTGCCGTCCATCGACATGTCCATGATGCCGCCCCATGTGCGCAACAGCCGCGCCCGCCCGATCATCGGCATCAGCGCCATGCCGCTCTCGGCCACGTCCTCGATCACCGGCAGGTTGCCGCGTTGGGCGTAGCTGTTGTAGCCGTCGATGTCGCCGCCAAAGACCAGACCGCCCTTGTCCGACTGGCTGACGTAGAAATGCCCGGCGCCGAAGGTGATGACGCCCGGAATGACCGGCTTCAGCCCCTCCGACACGAAGGCCTGCAAAACGTGGCTTTCGATCGGCAGACGCATCCCCGCCATGCCCATGACCTTGCCGGACATGCCGGCAACGGCGACGCCGACCTTGCGGGCGCCGATGTAGCCGCGCGAGGTTTCGACCCCGAGCACGCGGCCGTTCTCGATGCGGAATCCGGTGACCTCGCAGTTCTGGATCAGGTCGACGCCCTTCTGGTCGGCGCCCCGCGCATAGCCCCAAGCGACGCCGTCATGGCGCGCGGTGCCGGCGCGACGCTGCATCAGGCCGCCCTTGATCGGGAAGCGGGCATTGTCGAAGTTCAGGAACGGGCACATCCCGCGCACCTGTTCGCGGCTCAGCAGTTCCGCATCCGCCCCCGCCAGCAACATCGCATTGCCCCGGCGGCGATAGGCGTCGCGCTGGCCGTCGCTGTGGATCAGGTTGACGATGCCGCGCTGGCTGACCATGGCGTTGAAGTTGAACGCCTGTTCCAGCCCCTCCCACAGCTTCATCGACAGCTCGTAGAACGGCTCGTTCCCCGGCAGCAGGTAGTTGGAGCGGATGATCGTGGTGTTCCGCCCGATGTTCCCCTGCCCCAGCCAGCCGCGTTCCAGCACCGCAATCCGCGCCTGCCTGAACGTGTTCGACAGGTAATAGGCGGTCGAAAGCCCGTGCCCGCCGCCGCCGATGATGATGTAGTCATATTCGGGCTTGGGCTCGGGGTTGCGCCATAACGGCCCCCAGCCCTTGTGGCCCGTCAGGGCCTCGGCCACGACTTTGAAAGCGGAGAAACGCACCTTCGGCATCCTTCGTCAGATCTTGCGAGAGGCAGGTTACATCACTGCGGCGCGGCATTTTTGCACGCAGGCGCCAGTTTCTTGCCCGCAGGCGCCGCAGCGGCTAGTTTCGCCGAAACGGACGGAGCCGAACATGCCCGACATGCCCGCCGCACCGCAGCACGACACCTCCCCGCCGCGGGTCATCGCCTTCGTGCTGACGCCCGGCTATGCGCTGATGTCTCTCGCCTCGGCGGTGGAGCCGCTGCGCGCGGCCAATCTGCTGGCGGGGCGCGAACTCTACCGCATCCGCTTTCTGTCGGCGGGCGGGGGGTTCGCCGCCTCGACGGCGGGCGGCGGCTTCCCCTGCGAGAATCTGACTGCCGCGACGGCGGATTTCGACATCGCCTTCGTCGTCGCGGGCGGAAATCCGCTGCGCTACGAGGATCCGGCGCTGGCGCGGGCGCTGCGCGGGCTTCACGCCCGCAAGGTGCCGCTTGGCGGGATTTCGGGCGGCGCGGCGATCCTTGCGCGGCACGGGCTGATGGCGAACCGCCGCTTTACCGTCCACTGGCTGCATATCGACGCCTTGCAGGAACTGCACCCCGATCTGGCGGTCGAACGCGCGCTGTTCGTGATCGACCGCGACCGCTTCACCTGCGCGGGCGGCGTCGCGGCGATGGACATGATGTGCGCGATCATCGCCGCCCGGCATGGCGCCGATTTCGCCCGTTCGGTCAGCGACTGGTTCATCCATCCGCGCCTGCGCGCGGCGGGCGAGCCGCAGCAGCTCGACCCGGCGCGGCGCTACAACCTGCACCACCCCGTGCTGGAATCCGTGGTGGGCATGATGTCGAGCCACCTAGCCGATCCGCTCTCGCCCGCGCAGCTGGCGCAGCTGTCCGGCGCCAGCCTGCGGCAGTTGCAGCGCCTGTTCCGCGATCATCTGGACCGTCCGATGATGCAGTTCTACCGCGAGCTGCGGCTCGACAAGGCCGAGGAGTTGCTGGAACAAAGCTCGCTCGGCATTCTCGACATCGCGCTGTCGACGGGTTTTTCCAGCGTGGCGCATTTCACCCGCGGTTTCGCCGCCCGCTTCGGCGAGCCCCCCGCCCGGCGGCGGCGCAAGATCCGTGGCGGCTGACTCCGTGATGGCTGGGATATTCGATCCGGCGCATGATCTTCAGGAGAACTATGAGTTTGATCTGAGTTGCCGGAATCATTACCTTGCAGGGTCTATTGAAGAGGCCCCGACATGCTCAGTTTCCGCCTGCCCCGCTCCAAGACCTTCGACGCGCTGGAAAAGATCGCGCGCGAGCGCATCGTGATTCTCGACGGGGCGATGGGAACGCAGATCCAGAACCTTGGCCTGAGCGAAGAGGATTACGCCGGCCACAGCGGCTGCGCCTGCCATATCCATTCGGACCACCCGCAGAAGGGCAACAACGACCTGCTGATCCTGACCCAGCCACAGGCGATCGAGGATATCCATTACCGCTACGCCATGGCCGGGGCGGATATCGTCGAGACCAATACCTTTTCCTCGACCACCATCGCGCAGGCCGATTACGCGATGGAAGACAAGGTGTTCGAGCTGAACGTCGAGGGCGCGCGGATCGCGCGGCGCGCGATGGACCGGGCGACCGCCGCGGATGGCAGGCCCCGTTTCGTCGCGGGCGCGGTCGGGCCGACGAACCGCACCGCCTCGATCAGTCCGGACGTGAACGATCCGGGCTACCGCGCGGTGACCTTCGACGATCTGCGCATCGCCTATGGCGAACAGGTGCGCGGGCTGATTGCGGGTGGGGCGGATCTGATCCTGATCGAGACGATCTTCGACACGCTGAACGCCAAGGCGGCGATCTTCGCCTGTCTCGAGGCCTTCGCCGAACATGGCGAACGGCTGCCGCTGATGATCTCGGGCACGATCACCGATGCCTCGGGGCGCACGCTGTCGGGGCAGACGCCCACCGCCTTCTGGTATTCGGTCAAACACGCGCAACCCTTCACCGTCGGGCTCAATTGCGCGCTTGGCGCCGCCGCCATGCGCCCGCATCTGAGCGAGTTGGCATCCGTCGCCGATACGCGCATCTGCGCCTATCCGAACGCCGGCCTGCCGAACGCCTTCGGCCAGTATGACGAAGGCCCCGACGACACGGCGAAACAGGTGGCCGATTTCGCCCGCGAGGGGCTGGTGAACGTGGTCGGCGGCTGCTGCGGCACCACGCCCGACCATATCCGCGCCATCGCCGAGGCCGTCCGCCCCTTCGCGCCCCGCCAGATCTGAGGATACGATGAAAGAACACCTGCTGCGGCTTTCGGGGCTCGAACCCTTCACGCTGACCGCCGACATTCCCTTTGTGAACGTGGGCGAACGGACGAACGTCACCGGCTCCGCCCGTTTCCGCAAGCTTATCACCAACCGCGATTACGCCGCCGCGCTGGAAGTCGCGCGCAGTCAGGTGGAAAACGGTGCGCAGGTGATCGATGTCAACATGGACGAGGGGCTGATCGACAGCAAGGCGGCGATGGTCGAGTTCCTCAACCTGGTCGCCGCCGAACCCGATATCGCCCGCGTGCCGGTGATGATCGACAGCTCCAAATGGGAGGTGATCGAGGCTGGGCTGAAATGCGTGCAGGGCAAGCCGATCGTCAATTCGATCAGCCTGAAGGAAGGCGAGGAAGCCTTCATCCACCATGCGACGCTGTGCCTTGCCTATGGCGCGGCGGCGGTGGTCATGGCCTTTGACGAACAGGGGCAGGCCGACAGCTACCAGCGCAAGATCGACATCTGCGCCCGCGCCTACAAGGTGCTGACGGAAAAGGTCGGCTTCCCGCCCGAGGACATCATCTTCGACCCGAACATCTTCGCCATCGCGACGGGGATCGAGGAACACAACAACTACGGCGTCGATTTCATCGAGGCGACCCGCTGGATCCGGCAGAACCTGCCCCATGCCCATATCTCGGGCGGGGTGTCGAACCTGTCGTTCAGCTTCCGCGGCAACGAACCCGTGCGGGAGGCGATGCATGCCGTCTTCCTCTACCACGCCATTCAGGCGGGGATGGACATGGGCATCGTCAACGCCGGGCAGCTGGCCGTCTACGACCAGATCGACCCGGACCTGCGCGAGGCCTGCGAGGATGTGGTGCTGAACCGCACGCCCGAGGCGACGGAACGGATGCTGGAGATCGCCGAACGCTTCAAGGGCGGCGCGCGCGAGGAAAAGGCCCGCGATCTGAGCTGGCGCGAATGGCCGGTGGAAAAGCGGCTGGAACATGCGCTGGTCAACGGCATCACCGAATTCATCGAGGCGGATACCGAAGAGGCGCGCCTTGCCGCGGAACGCCCGCTGCATGTGATCGAAGGCCCGCTGATGGCCGGGATGAACGTGGTCGGCGATCTTTTCGGCGCGGGCAAGATGTTCCTGCCGCAGGTGGTGAAATCCGCGCGCGTCATGAAGCAGGCGGTGGCCGTGCTGCTGCCCTTCATGGAAGAGGAAAAGCGCCTGAATGGCGGGACCGAACGCGAAAGCGCCGGCAAGATCCTGATGGCGACGGTCAAGGGCGACGTCCACGACATCGGCAAGAACATCGTCGGCGTCGTGCTGGCGTGCAACAATTACGAGATCATCGATCTGGGCGTCATGGTACCCTCGCAGAAGATCATCGACGTCGCCCGGGCCGAAAAGGTCGATGCGATCGGCCTGTCGGGGCTCATCACCCCCTCGCTCGACGAAATGGTGCATATGGCGTCCGAGATGGAACGCGAGGGGTTCGACATTCCGCTGCTGATCGGCGGGGCGACGACCTCGCGGGTGCATACGGCGGTGAAGATCGCACCGCGCTACACCCACAGTCAGGCGGTCTATGTGACGGATGCCAGCCGCGCCGTGGGCGTGGTGGGGGAACTGCTCAGCCCGGAACGGAAGGTCGCCTACATCGACCAGATCCGCGCCGAATACAAGGACGTGGCCGAGCGCCACGAACGCGCCGAGGCCGCCAAGCGCCGCCTTGCCATCGCCGAGGCGCGGCGCAACGCCTACAAGGTGGACTGGTCCGGCTATTCGGTCCCGGCACCTGGCTTCACCGGTTGCCGCGCGATCGCGGACTGGGATCTGGCGGAAATCGCGCGCTACATCGACTGGACCCCGTTCTTCCAGACATGGGAGCTGAAGGGCGTCTTCCCGCGTATCCTCGACGACGAAAAGCAGGGCGCGGCGGCGCGGCAGCTCTATGAGGACGCGCAGGCGATGCTGGCGCGGATCATCGCCGAGAAATGGTTCCACCCCCGCGCCGCGGTGGGCTTCTGGCCGGCGAATACGGTGGGCGACGATATCGTCCTGTATTCCGGCGAGGACCGGGTGCATCCCCTCGCCACGCTGCACACCCTGCGCCAGCAGACGATGAAGCGCGACGGGCGGCCGAACGTGGCGCTGTCGGATTTCGTCGCGCCCGAGGGCACGGTGAAGGATTGGGTCGGCGCCTTCGTGGTGACGGCAGGCCCGGAGGAGGCCGAGATCGCCGCCCGCTACGAACGCGCGAACGACGATTACGCCGCGATCATGGTCAAGGCGCTGGCCGACCGCTTCGCCGAGGCGATGGCGGAACTGCTGCATGAACGGGTGCGCAAGGACTACTGGGGCTATGCGGCGGACGAGACCTTCGCCCCCACCGATCTGGTGGGCGAGCCCTATCGCGGCATCCGCCCGGCGCCAGGCTATCCGGCCCAGCCCGACCATACGGAAAAGGTGACGCTGTTCAAACTGCTCGACGCCGAGGCGACGACGGGCGTGACGCTGACCGAAAGCATGGCGATGTGGCCGGGATCGTCGGTGTCGGGCATCTACATCGGCCATCCGGAGGCCTATTACTTCGGCGTCGCCAAGGTCGAGCGCGATCAGGTCGCGGATTACGCACGGCGCAAGGGCATGACCGTCGAAGAGGCGGAACGCTGGCTCGCGCCGATCCTCAACTATACGCCCGGCCAGACCGAAGCCGCGTAATCCGGCGGACACCTGCCGCCGCTTGCGGCGTCAGGTGGCTGCACATAGGTCAACGCCCGGCCGTTCCGGCCGGGCGTTTCCGCTTGGTCACAGTTCGATCTCGACCCGCCCCATGGGATTGGAACAGCAGGCGAGGATGTAGCCTTCGTCGATATCCTCGTCGGTGATGCCGCCGTTGTGGACCATATGCACCTCGCCCGAGATCTTGCGGATCTTGCAGGTTCCGCACAGCCCGAAGGTGCAGCCCGAGGGGATGTTCAGCCCCGAACGCTTCGCCACGGCGAGGATCGTATCCGTCTCGGCGCAGCTTGCCGTCACGCCGCTGTCGGCGAAGACCACCTCGGCCGTCGTGCTTTCCTCGGGCGTGATATCCAGCGGCACATCGGTTTCCTCGCCCAAAGGCGCGCCGAAGCTTTCCTGATGGTAGCGGTCCATGTCATAGCCGAGCGCGATCAGCATCTCGCGCACGCTGGTCATGAAGGCGTCGGGCCCGCAGCAGAACACCTCGCGTTCCAGATAATCGGGCGCCATCAGGCCCAGCATGATCTGGTTCAGCCGGCCGAGATAGCCGTGCCACGCCCGGAACGGATCGGGGCGCGAGACGGTGAACCGCAGCTGCAGCCCCGGCACCCGGTTCGCCATCAGCTCCAGCCTTTCGCGGAAGATGATGTCCGAGGGCGAGCGCGCCGCATGGACGAAGGCGATGTCCGGCATCTCGCCCGAATCCCAGGCCCATGTGGTCATCGACATCATCGGCGTGATGCCCGACCCGGCCGAGATGAACAGGTATTTCCGCGCCGGGTGCCGATGGCTGGTGAACACGCCCGACGGCCCGTAGGCCCGGACCCGCATCCCCGGCTTCAGATGGTCGAGCATCCAGCGCGTGCCGATCGACCCTTCCTGCGCCTTCACCGTCAGCGAGATCGACAGCGGCCGCGAGGGCGAGGAGGAGATCGTATAGGTGCGCTGCACATTCCCGCCGGGCACCGGCAGATCGAGCGTCACGAACTGCCCCGGCTGATAGTCGAACCACGCGCCCGAAGGCGCGCGGAAGGTGAAGGTGGCTGAATCGGCCGTCTCGGGCACCACCATGGCGCATTCAAGAAGCTCGGCATCGTCCCACGGTTCGGCGGTCCAGTTCAGGCGCGATTTCGCCATTCCTTCTGTTCTCCGATCCTATTCGGCGGCCAGCGCGGGGCGCGGGTTCAGACGTTCGAGCATGAAATCCGCATACCAGTCGACGAACTGGATCACGCCCTCTTCCTGGATCGTGGAATAGGGGCCGGGTTCATAGGCGGGGGACAGGATGCCCTTCTGGTTTTCCTCGACCACGCGGCGGTCTTCGTCATTGGTGTTGATCCAGACCTCGGTCAGGGCGTTGAGGTCGTAATCCACCCCCTCGACCGCATCCTTGGGCACCAGCCATGTGGTCGTCACCTGCGTCTCGGTCGGCGACAGCGGCAGCACGCGGAAGACGATGGCGTGATCCGCCAGGAAATGGTTCCAGGTGTTCGGGTAATGGTAGAACAGCAGGCTGCCCGCATCGAAGAACGGCATCTGCCCCATCAGCTTCGTCACCGCGCGCTTCGTGCTCATCGTGTAGCTTTCGGCGTTGTTCAGCAGCGGGATCCGCGCCAGACGCCATTGCATCTTCGGATGGTTGGTGAAGCGCGACGGCAGGCCGACCCCCTCGCACCGTTTCCAGTGTTCGAGGATCTCGGGCGCCGCGGCATCGGGGCCTTCCATCGCCGTCATCGTCGGGCTGTCGGAATAGGTCCGGCACAGCGAGGGATGCGAGCCGCCGCAGTGATAGCATTCGCGGTTGTTCTCGATCACCAGCTTCCAGTTGCCCTTCTCGATGATGGTCGAGCTATGGGCCACCTTCGCCTCCCGCAGCCCGGCCGGGGCGAGGTAGGTGGACAGCTTTTCCTCCAGCAGCGCGAAATCGGGCGGATCCTGATTCAGGCAGATGAAGACCATGCCGCCCACTTCCTTGCAGGCGACCTCCTTCAGCCCGTAATCCGCCTTGTCGAACCCTTCCTGCATGTCGCGCGCGTAAAGCAGCCGGCCATCCAGTTCATAGGTCCACTGGTGGTAGGGACAGACAAGCTTCGGCGTCGTGCCGTTTTCCTTGGCGCAAAGCCGCTGGCCGCGGTGGCGGCAAACGTTGTGGAAGGCCCGCACCGCGCCGTTCTGACCGCGCACGATGATGACCGGATAGGCGCCGACCTGCAGCGTCGCATAGGCGCCGGTCTTGGTCAGTTCCGCCAGCGGAATGGCGAACAGCCATTCCTTGTAGAAGATCTGTTCGAGGTCGGTCTGGTAGACCCCCTCGTCGCAATACAGGTCCCGCTCAAGCGAGAAATTCGGGCGACGCGCCGCAAGCAGCGCTTGGATTTCGCTTTGGCTCAGCATCTGGCACCTCCTTGTCATCCGCGCGCATACCGGGCGGGATCATGGCGAATGCGGCGGGGGAAGTCCGTCGCGGCTGGATCGGCCCCTCTGACGGGGGCTGTATCCGTCCAGTCTAGCCACGTCCCGCGCGCGGGCTGTAGATCGTTTGCGACCTCGGATGACGTGAAAGAGACGCGGCCCGATTTCCACGCCCGAAAGGTGCCGGAACGGACGGGGCCGCGCCCTGCACAGGCGCGGCCCCGAAGGTGTCGAAAGTCATGGACGCGGGATCAGCGGATCACCTGCCCCGCCCCCACCGCGAGGTGAGTCGCCTCGACGGCGAAGGAGCTTTGCGGCGTCGCCGCGGCGCTGTGATAGACCCGCGGCAGGAAGATCAGCCCGATCACCGCCAGATAGGCCACCAGAAACAGCGCGAGCCCCAGATAGTCCGACAGTTGCGGTTCCTTGCGATAGAACAACAGCGCCTTCATGTGCGTATCCCCTTCCCTTCACTGCGCGAGACTGCCGGCCAGGCCGGGACGGCGCGCCGCAGCAGACGGTCGCGCAGCACCTTTCCCAGCGGCCAGGGGCCATAGCCCGCCGCGACGTTGATATGCCCCGCATTCCCCAGATCGACGCAGTCCGCCCCCCAGAGCGCCGCCAGATCGCAGGCGCGCCGGTAATCCATCCACGGATCGTTGCGGCTTGCCACCACCGTCGCGGGGACCGGCAGCGGGGTTTCCGGCACCGGGCCGAAATGCCCGATCCGGTCGTTGCCGCGCGTCTCGGCCGGCGCCACCAGCAGCGCCGCCCGGACCCGCAGCTGCGGCCAGTTGGTCAGCACCCGCGCGATCAGGATCGCGCCGAGGCTGTGCCCCACCAGCACCGAATCCGGATGCTGCAGGATCATCCCGGCCAGTTCGGTTTCCCACAACGCCCGGACCGGACGATGCGGCGTGCTCAACTCGACCGGCAGGGCGGTGGGATCCGTCATCGCCCACCAGTGCTGCCAGTGCGGCGCGGGCGAGCCATCCAGTCCGGCAACAAGCAGGGTGCGGGCCATGTCATGTTCCTTCCGTTCGAGAGGTGAAATCCGATGAAACAAAATCTACCGCATTCATCGTGATTATGTTTCCAAAGACCGGGGGCCGGAGGAAAAATCCCTTCTCTTTTCCGCCCCTCACCAGTTGCGCGTATCTACCGGATAGGCGGTGGTGAACTTCATCCGCTCCATCGAGAAATGCGAGGTGACGTTCTTGATCGCCACCGCGTCGGTCAGCTTGCGGTAGAGCAGGTCATAGGCCGGCATGTCGGGCACCGAGACGCGCAGCAGGTAGTCCATCTCGCCGGCCATGCGGTAGACCTCCATCACCTCGGGGATGCTGGCGACGGCCTTGGCGAAGGAATCGCGCCATTCCGCGGAATGGTCGGGCGCCTCGATCTCGACGAAGACGGTCAGGTCGAAGCCGAGCTTGCCCGGATCGGCGATCGCCACCCGTCGGATCAGCACCCCCGCAGCCTCCAGTTTCTGGATGCGTTTCCAGCAGGGTGTCTGCGACAATCCCACGCGATCCGCGATCTGCGCGACGGGTTGCGTGGCGTCGCGCATCAGTTCGGACACGATCTTGCGATCGATCAAATCTAGTTCCGCCACCTCTGGATCCTCCTTGATGCCGGTCGGCGCCCTAAGACTGCCGCAAAAAATCTTTTTGTCTACCGTCTTTGTCGTGTTAAGGTCGAAATCCGCGCATTGCCCTGACGACACGTAACTTTTTGCCGAAGACGCCCGCCCGCGCCCGAGACCGGATGCGGGACAGACCGCCGCCGCCCCATTGATTCCATCATTTTCCCCCCGTAAGTCTGACCCATGATCACGCAGAAGATGAAATACGCGCTCAAGGCCCTTCTGGTGCTGGCCGACGAGGCCGCGCGAGAGGAACCGCAGGCGCTGACGATCGAAGAGATCGCCCGTCGTTCCGGCACGCCGAAAAGGTTCCTCGAACATATCCTGCTGGATATCCGCAAGCTTGGCGTGATCACATCAAGCCGCGGGCGCTCGGGCGGCTACAACCTGCTCAAGAAGCCGTCCGAGATTTCCATCTCGGAGCTGCTGCGCCGGATCGACGGGCCGATCGCACCCCTGCCCTGCCTGTCGCGCTCCGCCTATCAGCGCTGCGAGGATTGCACCGACGAGGCGACCTGCCGCATCCGCAAGGTCTTTGCCGAGGTGTTCTGGTCCTATCTGGTGCTGATCGACTCGCTCACGCTGGACGACATGCTGCGCTCGGGCTCCACCCGCGAAAGCGTCATCGGCGCCTGATTTCCTGTCCGGATGGTATCGGCAGAGAGTATTTTCTTCTCCGCAAATGGTGTTTTATCCTCCGAAAGGAGAATGTCGTTCTTGCAGGCGGCGAAATACGGTGCGGATTTTTCATTGCCAAAGACGACAAACCCGGTCGATATTACTCGCATCAGATGTTGCACCGCCATGGAAGGAGATGTTGCAATGACGTCAGACAACCCCGTCACGCGCCAGACCTGCCCAGGGCACGCCTGCATGATGGCCCGCTTTGCCCGGATCGGAGACTGACCATGTCGCAAACCTACGCCGTCAGCCTGATCGACCGTCGCACCGGCAGCCTGCACCGGGTCAATGGCATGGCGCAGTCCGTGCTGACCCGCGACCCGCAGGCCGTCGCCGCCGAATTCCTGCGGGACCGGGACAAGTCGCTGTGGGACATCCGCATCGACGCCCTTGCGACCCGGCCCGCCGCGCGTTCGTCCGCCGCGCAACCGCATTGACCTGCCCGGCCGCGCCCGCCGCGGCCGGCAGTTTCCAACAGGAGATTTCCATGTCCACACCGTTTCTTCGCCCGCGCCTGCGAGGCACCCTTTCGGCGCTGACCGTGGCCCTTCTGGGCTTTGCCCCGGTCGCCCATGCGCAATCGCTGCTGAATGTCAGCTACGACCCGACCCGCGAACTCTACCGCGCCTATAACGAGCTGTTCGAGAAGCACTGGCTGGCCGAGGGCAATTCCCGCGTCCAGATCGAAACCTCGCACGGCGGTTCCGGCGCGCAGGCGCGGGCCGTGGTCGACGGGCTTTCGGCGCAGGTGGTGACGCTGGCGCTTGCCGCCGACATCGACCGCATCGCGGAAACCGGCAAGCTGCCGACCGACTGGCAGTCGAGGCTGCCGCACAATTCCTCGCCCTATACCTCGACGATCGTCTTCCTCGTGCGCGAGGGGAACCCGAAGGGGATCAAGGACTGGGGCGATCTGACCCAGGACGGGGTCGAGGTCATCACGCCGAACCCGAAAACCTCGGGCGGGGCGCGCTGGAACTATCTGGCCGCCTGGGCCTGGGCCGAAAAGAACGACCGCGATCCGAAGGAATTCCTGACCGAGCTGTTCCAGCATGTGCCGGTTCTGGATACCGGGGCGCGCGGCTCGACCACTACTTTCGCGCAGCGCGGCATCGGCGACGTGCTGCTCGCCTGGGAGAACGAGGCCTATCTGGCGCTCGAAGAGCTGGGCGAGGATCAGTTCGACATCGTGGTGCCCTCGGTCTCGGTTCTGGCGGAGCCGCCGGTGGCGCTGGTGCCGGGCAACATCGGCTCGCCCGAACAGCAGAAGCTGGCCGACGAATACCTGAACTACCTCTATTCGCCCGAGGCGCAGGCGCTGGCGTTCAAATACTTCTACCGCGCCTGGGATACCTCGCAGGCCGATCCGGAGGATGTGGCCCGCTTTCCGGAAATCGACCTCGTGACGATTGCGGATTTCGGCGGCTGGGGCAAAGTGCAGTCCGAGCATTTCGGTGACGGCGGCTTCTTCGACCAGATCTACGCGCCGAAGTAACCGAAAGGCACGGTCATGGCCAGCACGCCGCGCAAGCCCCTGATCCAGCGATCCCCCATGCCCGGCCTCGGGCTGAGCATGGGCATCACCATCGCCATGCTCTCCATCGTCGTGCTGATCCCGATCGGCGCCCTGCTGACGCGGGGCGCCCTGTTCGGCCCGGAGAACATGTGGGGCGTCATCAACCGCGACCGGGTCTGGGCCGCGCTTTACCTGTCGTTCCGGCTGTCGTTCCTGGCGGCGGTGTTCAACCTCGTCTTCGGGGTGCTGCTGGCCTGGGTTCTGGCGCGTTACCGCTTTCCGGGGCGGCGGCTGCTTGACGCGGCGGTGGACCTGCCCTTCGCGCTGCCCACAGCCGTCGCGGGCATCGCGCTGACCGCGCTCTATGCCCCGAACGGGCTCTTCGGCCAATATGCGCGCGACATCGGCCTCGCGCTGACCGGCACCGGCTGGAAGATCGCCTATACCCAATGGGGGATTTTCATCGCGCTGGTTTTCGTCGGCCTGCCCTTCGTAACCCGCACCGTGCAGCCGGTGATCGAGGAGGTCGAGCGCGAGGTCGAGGAAGCCTCGGCCACGCTCGGCGCCTCGCGGCTTTACACCCTGCGCCGGGTGATCTGGCCGACGCTCGCCCCCGCCGCGCTGACGGGCTTCGCGCTCGCGCTCGCACGGGCCGTGGGGGAATACGGCTCGGTCATCTTCATCGCCGGCAACATCCCGATGCGGACCGAGATCGCCCCCCTGCTGATCGTGATCCAGCTTGAGGAATTCAACTACGACGGCGCCGCCGCCATCGGCATCGCCATGCTGGTGATTTCCTTCGTGGCGCTGCTGGCGATCAACCTGATCCATATCTGGAGCCGGCGGAGGATCGGAAATGTCTGACACAACCCTGTCGCGGATCCGCTTCCGCTCCGCCACCGATGAACGGCTCTGGGTCAAGGTCGTGCTGATCGCGATCGCGGTCTTCGGGATCGTGATCCTCGTCTTCGCGCCGCTCATCGTGGTCTTCGCCGAGGCGCTGGCCCGCGGCTGGCAGGCGGCGCTGAACGCCCTTGGCACCCGCGACGCGCAATCGGCGATCCGGCTGACACTGCTGATCGCGGCGATCTCGGTGCCGCTGACGGCGGTGTTCGGCATCGCGGCCGCCTGGTTCATCACCAAGTTCGACTTCCGCGGCAAGGCCTTCCTGATCACGCTGATCGACCTGCCGTTCTCCATCTCGCCGGTCGTGGCGGGGCTGTGCTTCGTGCTGGCCTTCGGGGCGAATACCGCGGTGGGCGGCTGGCTCGTCGCGCATGGCTTTCCCATCGTCTTCGCCCTGCCCGGCATCGTGATGGCGACGATGTTCGTCACCTTCCCCTTCGTCGCGCGCGAGCTGATTCCGGTGATGGTCGAACAGGGCCGGGCCGAGGAAGAGGCGGCGCTGACGCTGGGGGCTTCGGGCTGGCGGGTGTTCTTCACCGTGACGCTGCCCAACATCCGTTGGGCGCTGCTCTACGGGGTGCTGCTGTGCAACGCCCGCGCGATGGGCGAATTCGGCGCCGTCGCGGTGGTGTCGGGCAAGATCCGCGGCCAGACCGCCACCATGCCGATCACCATCGAGATGATGTATAACGAATATCTGTCGGTCGCGGCCTTCTCGCTGGCCGCCGTGCTGACGGCGCTGGCGCTGCTGACGCTGCTGCTCAAGACCCTGCTGGAACTGCGCTTCGCCGACCAGCTTGCCGCAACCCGCCGTCATTGAGGTTTCCCATGCATATCGACATCGACGAAATCGCCAAGAGCTTCGGCACCACGGCGGCGCTGCATCCGGTTTCGCTGGCGATCCCCTCGGGGGCGCTGGTGGCGCTGCTGGGGCCGTCCGGCTCGGGCAAGACGACATTGCTGCGCATCCTCGGCGGTCTGGAATATCCGACCTCGGGCCGGGTGCTGTTCGACGGGCAGGACGCCACCGGCATGAGCGTGCAGCAACGCCGCGCGGGCTTCATGTTCCAGAGCTATGCGCTCTTCCGCCATATGACGGTGTTTGAAAACATCGCCTACGGCCTGCGCGCCCGCCCGCGCAAGCTGCGCCCGACGAAAGAGGAAATCGCCCGCCGGGTGGCCAAGCTGCTGGACCTGATCCAGTTGCCCGACATCGCCGCGCGCTATCCGAGCCAGCTTTCGGGCGGGCAGCGGCAGCGGGTGGCGCTGGCCCGGGCGCTGGCGATCGAGCCGCGGATGCTGCTGCTCGACGAACCCTTCGGCGCGCTCGACGCCAAGGTGCGGCGCGAATTGCGCCACGGCCTGCGCGAGATCCACGACACCACCGGCCTCACCACCGTCTTCGTCACCCACGATCAGGAAGAGGCGATGGAGCTTGCCGATCTGGTCGTCGTCATGTCGATGGGCCGGATCGAGCAGATCGGCCGCCCGCAGGACATCCGCGCCCGGCCCGCGACGCCCTTCGTGCGGGAGTTCATCACCGCCTGACGGCGCCGCCTCATCGCCGGGCCATGACATGCGCGGCGCATTCGGCCAGCAGCCAGCGTTGCAGGCCCTCGGTATCGCCGCCGCCGGGCAGCATGTGATAGCCGCGGTCCCCCGCCCCTGCATCCCGCGCCGCCAGCTCCGGCCCGGCCGGGATCAGCAGGCCGCGCTCCACGAAGGGTTCGATCAGCCCGCGCCAGCCAAGCGCCACCCCTTGGCCTGCCAGCGCCGCCTCGATCACCAGCGAATAGGTGTTGAAGCGCAGGTCGCCCCGGTCGGTGCGCGGCTCCCGCTCCATCCCGAAGGCGGCGAAGTAATCCGCCCATGTGAACCACGGCGGGGGATGCTGCTGGCTGTCCAGATGGATCAGCGGCGCCTGCGCCAGCCCGGCGGCAAAGCCCGCGGCGCGGACCGGCACCACCACCTCGGGCAGGAGCGGCACGGCCCCCCGCCCCAGATCCGCCCCGCGCCCGAAGATCACCGCAAGATCGCCCGCCTGCAACTGCGCCGGATCGGTGCGTTGCGTCGCGATCACCTGCAGGTCGAACTCCGGCCATGCGGCGCGGAACCGTTCGATCCGCGGGATCAGCCAGAGCGCGGAAAAGGCGTAATCGGTGAACAGCCGCAGCATGGTCTTGGCCGGACCGCGGCGCAGGTCTTCGGCCAGCCGGTCGATCTGATCCACCTCGCGCGCGAGAATGTCGAACACCCGCCGCCCCGCATCCGTCAGCTCCACCCCCCGGTGCAGCCGGCGCAGAAGCGGCGTGCCGAATTCCGCCTCGGCCCGGCGGATCTGATAGCTGACGGCGGGTTGCGTGATGTTCAGCCGCGCCGCCGCCTCGGACAGGCTGCCACAGCGCGCGGCCTCGACGAAGATGCGTGTCCAGCCCAGGTCGACCTTGCGCAATGGTATAAATATCCTTTTGGGTTGGCATGAAGAGAATGGCGCTTTACAGCGATCATCTGCCATCTTCTCATAAGAATCGAATATGGCACAGGGAGCTTTCGATGAAATTCGCAACCATGCTGGGCGGCACGCTTGCCCTTGTCGTGCTTGGCACCGCCGCCCATGCCGAGGATGCCGCCTGCAAGACCGTGCGCCTGTCCGATCCCGGCTGGACCGACATCACGGCAACGAATGGCGTCGCCTCGGTGGTGCTGGATGCGCTTGGCTATACGGCGGATGTGCGGACCCTCTCCGTCCCGATCGGCTACGAGGCGATGAAAAGCGGCGAGATCGACGCCTTCCTCGGCAACTGGATGCCCGCGCAATCGGCCTTCATCGACGATCTGACCAAGGCCGATGCGATCGAGGTGCTGAACAAGAACCTGACGGGGGCGAAATTCACCCTCGCCGTGCCCGCCTACATGGCCGAGAAGGGCGTCCACAGCTTTGCCGACCTTGCCGCCCATGGCGATGATTTCGGCCGCAAGATCTATGGGATCGAGCCCGGCGCGCCCGCCAACCAGAACATCCAGAAGATCATCGAGTCGCCCGATTTCGGCCTGACGGGGTGGGAGCTGGTGGAATCCGGCGAACAGGCGATGCTCGCGCAGGTCGACCGCGCCGAAAAGGCCAAACAGGGGATCGTCTTCCTTGCATGGGCGCCGCATCCGATGAACGAGCAGTTCCAGATCGAATATCTGGCGGGCGGCGACGATTATTTCGGCCCGGATTACGGCGGGGCCGAGGTCTACACCCTCGCCCGCAAGGGCTGGCCCGAGGCCTGCCCGAATGCGGCGACGCTGCTGCGTCAGATGACCTTCGAGATCGGCATGGAAAACACCCTGATGGGGGAAATCCTGTCCGGCACCGATGCGCAGGACGCAGCCACCGCCTGGCTCAAGGCCAACCCCGAGGCGCTGACCCCGTGGCTTGCCGGCGTGACCACGTTTGACGGCGCCCCGGCGGAACCGGCGGTGAAGGCGGCACTCGGGCTTTGATCGACCACACGAAATGAAACGACCGAATATCCTGATCCTGATGGTGGATCAGGCCAACGGGACGCTGTTCCCCGATGGCCCTGCCGATTTTCTCCATGCCCCGAATCTCAAGGCTCTGGCGAGGCGCTCCGTGCGCTTCGCCAATACCTATACGGCAAGTCCCCTCTGCGCCCCGGCGCGGGCCTCGTTCATGTCCGGGCAATTGCCCGGCCGGACGCGGGTCTATGACAATGCGGCCGAATTCGCCTCGGACATTCCGACCTATGCGCATCACCTGCGCCGGGCGGGCTATCGCACCATGCTGTCGGGCAAGATGCATTTCGTCGGCCCGGACCAGCTGCACGGGTTCGAGGAACGGCTGACGACCGACATCTACCCCGCCGATTTCGGCTGGACGCCCGATTACACCAAGCCCGGCGAGCGGATCGACTGGTGGTATCACAACCTCGGCTCCGTCACCGGCGCGGGCGTGGCCGAGATCACCAACCAGATGGAATATGACGACGAGGTCGCCTATCACGCCACCGCCAAGCTGTATGACCTGTCGCGCAGGCTCGATGACCGGCCGTGGTGCCTGACGGTCAGCTTCACCCATCCGCATGACCCCTATGTGGCGCGGCGCCGGTTCTGGGATCTGTATGAGGACTGCCCGGCGCTGGATCCCGACGTCCCCGCCCTGCCCTTCGCGGAGCAGGATCCCCATGCGCAGCGCCTGCTGGAGGCCTGCGACTTCCGCGCCTTCGACATCACGCCCGAGAATATCCGTCGCGCGCGGCGGGGCTATTTCGCCAACATCTCCTACATCGACGAAAAGGTGGGCGAGATCCTCGACGTCCTGCACCGCGGCCGGATGGATGAGGATACGATCATCCTGTTCGTCTCGGACCACGGCGACATGCTGGGCGAGCGGGGCCTGTGGTTCAAGATGTGCTTCTACGAGGGCTCGGCGCGGGTGCCGCTGATGGTCTCGGCCCCCGGCTGGGTGCCCGCGAAGGTGGACACGCCGGTCTCGACGCTCGACGTGACGCCGACGCTCGCGGCGCTGGCCGGGCTCGACATCCGCACGCTGGCGCGCTGGACCGACGGCACGGACCTGACCCCGGTGGCGCGGGGCGGCGCACGCGGGCCGGTGCCGATGGAATATGCGGCCGAAGGCTCGGTCGCGCCGCTTGTCGGTCTGCGCGACGGGCGCTGGAAGCTCACCCTGTGCGCGGCCGATCCGCCGATGCTGTTCGATCTCGAGGCCGATCCGCAGGAACGCACCAACCTTGCCGCCTCGCCCGACCATGCCGGGATCTTCGCCGGTCTGCGCCGGCAGGCCGAGGCGCGATGGAACCTCGAAGCCTTCGATCTGGCCGTGCGCGAAAGCCAGGCGCGCCGGCGGGTGGTCTATGAGGCGCTGCGCAACGGCGCCTATTTCCCGTGGGATTACCAGCCGTTGCAGAAGGCGTCCGAGCGTTACATGCGCAACCACATGGACCTGAACGTGCTGGAGGAAAACCAGCGCTACCCGCGGGGCGAATGACCCGCCAAGACGTGGCGCCGGCCCGGCCCGTGCCACGTCCTGCCCGTCCGCCGGGCAACCGCGCAATCCTTCATCCCGTTCACGGATGCTTGAAGGGCGGGACACGAAAAATTCGCGTGATTTCGCCGATCGGCAGCTTACGTCCGGCACCTGTTCGCCGTTACACTCCCCGCAACCAGTGGCAGAACACCCAAGGCGGATCCGGGCATGACATACGCGGCGCGAAAACTGATCGGGATCGGCGCGAGCCTTTGTCTGGGACTGATGCTTTCCGCCCCCGTCGCCGGGGCGCAGACCGCGGGGAAGCAGGCGCCCGTCTCGGTCGGCGTGATGGCGATGAAGCGCCAGCCCGTGCCGCAGGGCTTCGACCTGCCCGGCCGCGCCGTCGCCTATGAACAGGTCGCCGTGCGGCCCCGCGTCGGCGGTGTCGTGACGAAGATCCTGTATACCCCCGGCACGCCGGTATCGGCGGGCACGCCGCTGTTCCAGCTTGACGATGCGGCCTATGTCGCGGCCGTCGCCTCGGATGCGGCGACGCTTGCCACCGCCGAGGCCAACGTGCCGGTGAAACAGGCGGCCTTCGACCGCGCCACGCGGCTGGTCAATCAGGGCGCCACGCGGGTGGACGTCGAAACCGCGCAATACGAACTCGCCGCCGCCAAGGCCGAACTCGATGCCGCGCGGGCCGCGCTCGACTATGCGAAGACGCAGCTTTCCTGGACCACGATCACCAGCCCGATCGAGGGCATCCCCGAGGTGCAGTCCGTCTCCGTCGGCGATCTGGTCACCGCGGGTCAGGCCACGGCGATGACCACGGTGACGCGGCTCGACCCGATCTATGTCGACATGCTGGAACCCTCGATGCGGTTCCTCGACATCCGCCGCCGGATCGACGACGGCATCCTGACCCCGAACCAGCGGGCCGAGGCGACGCTCTATCTGGAAAACGGCGAGGTCTACACGGGTTCGGGCCAGCTGGTGACGCCCTCGGCGGTGGTCTCGACCTCGACCGGCACGATCACCGTCCGCTTCGCCTTTGAAAACCCCGATCACCGGATCATGCCCGGCATGTTCCTGCGCGGCTTCGTCACGCTTGGCACGATGCAGGGCTTCCTCGTGCCGCAGCGCGCGACGGCGCGGTCCTCGACCGGCGAGCTGACCGCCTTCATCGTCGACAACGAGGACAAGGCCCGGCAGGTGACGCTGACCTCGACCGGGACCTACCGCAACAACTGGATCGTCACCGCCGGCCTGCAGGAAGGCGACCGGGTCATTCTCGACGCGCTCAAAAGCGTGACCGCCGGCCGCGCGGTCATCCCCGTCGAGGCGCATGTCGATGAATTCGGCCTCGTGCAGAACGGCGCGCCCGCCCCCGATGACAGCGCCCCCGCCACCGGGGTCAACTGAGCATGGCGAAATTCTTCATCCATCGCCCGGTCTTCGCGTGGGTCCTGGCGTTCATCGTCATGCTTGCGGGCTTCTTCGGGCTGACCACGCTGCCGATTTCGCAATATCCGCAGATCGCCCCCACCACGGTGCGGATTTCCGCCACCTATACCGGGGCGAACCCCCTGACCGTGCAGAATTCCGTCACCACGGTGATCGAGGACGGGCTGACCGGGCTCGACGGCCTGACCTACATGACCTCGAATTCCACGCAGGGACGGTCGAGCATCACGCTGGTCTTCGACAATACCGTCGATCCGGACATGGCGCAGGTCTCGGTGCAGAACAAGCTGCAACTGGTGCAGGGCAACCTGCCAAGCGCGGTGACCGCGCGCGGGGTTTCGGTCACCCGGTCAACCTCGTCGATCCTGATGATCGGCGCGCTGATCGACCAGAACGGCATGATGACCCAGCAACAGCTGGGCGACCTTCTGGACCGCACGATCAAGGACCCGATCCAGCGCACCGATGGCGTGGGTTCGATCAACCAGTTCTCCTCGCCCTATGCGATGCGGATCTGGCTCGACCCGACCAAGCTATACAAATACGCGCTGACGCCCGATGACGTGACCAGCGCGGTCTCTGACCAGAACCGCAACGTGACGGTGGGCAACCTCGGCTCGCTTCCGGTGGTCGGGGGTCAGCAGATCACCGTGCCGATGAACGCCCGCGCCCAGCTTTCGACGATCGAGGAATTCCAGCGCATCGCGTTGAGCACGGCGGCGGACGGTTCGACCATCTATCTGGGCGATGTCGCGCGGATCGAGATCGACTCGCAGGATCTCAGCTCCGCCTCGCGGTTCAACGGCCAGCCCTCGGCCGGGTTCGGGGTGAACCTCGCGGTGGGCGCGAACGCCGTGCGCACGGCCGAAAACGTGCGCGCCACCATCGCGCAGATCCAGCCCTCGCTGCCCGATGGGGTGACGGTGGTCTATCCGTTCGACACCTCGCCCTTCGTCGAACAGTCGATCAACCGCGTCTATCACACGCTGGCCGAGGCGGTCGTTCTGGTCTTCCTCGTCATCCTCGTCTTCCTGCAAAGCTGGCGCGCGACGATCATCCCGACGATCGCGGTGCCGATCGTGCTGCTGGGCACGTTCGGGGTGCTGTCGGTCTTCGGCATGTCGATCAACACATTGTCGATGTTCGCGCTGGTGCTGGCGATCGGGCTCTTGGTCGATGACGCCATCGTCGTGGTCGAGAACGTCGAGCGCGTGATGGAGGAGGAAAAGCTCGACGCCGTGGCCGCCACGGAAAAGTCGATGGGGGAGATTTCTTCGGCCCTTGTGGGCATCGTGCTGGTGCTGTCGGCGGTGTTCCTGCCGATGGCCTTCATGAGCGGCTCGACCGGGGTGATCTACCGGCAATTCTCGGTCACCATCATCTCGGCCATGGTGCTGTCGCTGTTCGTCGCGCTGATCCTGACGCCCGCGATGTGCGCAAGCCTGCTGAAGCCGAACCACGGCGAGGTGAAATTCCCCCCCGCCCGCGCCTTCAACCGCGGCGTCGCAAAGCTGACCGACGGCTATGCGGGCCTTGTCGGGCGGCTGATCCGGCGGCCGTTCCGGATGGTGCTCGTCCTCGTCGCCGTCGGGGTCGGCATCTGGTATGTCTATCGCGACCTGCCCAGTTCCTTCGTGCCGCCCGAGGATCGCGGCACGCTGATGGCGCAGGTCACCACCCCCGACAACGCCACCCGCGACCAGACCGAAGCCGCCGTGCGCGACATCGAGAACTACCTGCTGACGGAACAGAAGGATTACGTCGCCTCGGTCTTCGCGGCGGTGGGGTTCAGCTTCGGCGGCACCGGGCAGAACCGGGCGCAGATCTTCATCCGGCTGAAGGATTACGCCGAACGGCCGCATATGTCGGCGGGCCAGTTGGCCGAGATCGCCGGCGCGCATTACCGCAACAACCGGCTCGGGCAGGTGGTCTTCATGCAGCCCCCGGCGATTCAGGGGATGGGCAGTTCCTCGGGCTTCACCATGTATCTGATCGACACGGCGGGGAACGGCAACGATGCGCTGCACGATGCCGCCGACGCGCTGGTCGCGAATGGCGAGGCCTCGGGCATCATCACCGGGCTGCGCGGCAACAGCGCGGCCAACACGCCCTCGCTGCAGCTCGACATCGACCTGCAGAAGGCGCAGGCCTTCGGGCTGTCGCTGTCGACGCTGAACTCGATGCTCTCGACCATCTTCGCGGGCAATTACGTCAACGATTTCACCCTGAACCAGAAGCTGCGCCAGGTCATCGTGCAGGGCGACGCGCCCTGGCGGATGCAGCCAGAGGATGTGTTCAACTGGTATGCCCGCAATTCGCAGGGCGAGATGGTGCCCTTCGCCGCGGTGATGACGCAAAGCTGGCAGCCGATGCCCTCGGGGCTGGTGCGCTACGGCGGCACCAACGCGATCGAGATCACCGGCGATTCCGCCGAGGGCGTTTCGTCCGGCGAGGCGATGGCGAAGATGGAGGAACTGGTGCGCGAGCTGCCCGGCAACTACGGCGTCGCCTGGGTCGGCCTGTCCTTGCAGGAACGGATCGCCGGCGCGCAGGAGCCGATCCTGTATGCCCTTTCGGCGCTGGTCGTGTTCCTGTGCCTCGCCGCGCTTTACGAAAGCTGGTCGGTGCCGTTTTCCGTCATGCTGTCGGTGCCGGTGGGGATCCTTGGGGCGATGATCGCGGCCAAGATCTTCGGCCAGTCGAACGATGTCTATTTCAAGGTGGGCATGCTGACGACCATCGGCCTTGCGGCGCGCAACGCCATCCTGATCGTCGAGTTTGCCGAAGCCCTGCGGAAAGAGGGCCACAGCCTCGCCAAGGCGACGGTGATGGCGGGGCGGCTGCGGCTGCGGCCGATCCTGATGACCACCTTCGCCTTCGCGCTCGGCGTGCTGCCGCTGGCCATCGCCACCGGCGCGGGCGCGGCGGCACAGCATTCGATCGGCATCGGCATGCTGGGGGGGATCACCTTCTCGGCGCTGTTCGGCATCGTGATGGTGCCGGTGCTCTATGTCGCGGTCATGACCGTCGTGGGCCGGTTCCCGCGCCGGCGCCGGTCGCAGGCGGTTCCGGCGGAATGATCCGCGCCCGGGCCGCACGCGGCCCGGGTCCCGCGCGCCCACTGTGATCACGTTTCCGAAATCTTCGGATAAATGCCGAAAGAACCATAAAATTCCGGCTGCGGGCGGTTGATCTTGCCCCCGCAATTGGGGCATTTTCAGCGTGGCTCTCCTGCACGGCAGTCCGATTCATCCAGGCGGCGTGGAATCCATGCCTTTGCGCCTCCTGATTCGTCGTGCCATAAGCGCCGCACCACCACGAAGGAGAAGGTCCGCCGCACGATGATCGAACAAAATCTTCTGCTGATCCTCGTGCTGCTGCCTTTCGTCGGGGCCGTCGCGGCGGCGACCCTTCCGGTAAACGCGCATAGTGCGGCGGCATGGCTGTCGGGTCTGACGATGGCGGGCGGTCTGGCGATCCTTGCCGGGTTCTACGATCCGGTCTCGCAGGGGCTGGTGATCCGGGGCACGGTGCAATGGGTGCCGGCGATCGGGCTGAACCTCAGCTTCCGGCTGGACGGCTTCGCATGGCTCTTCGTGACGCTGGTGCTGTCGATCGGGATTCTGGTCGTGCTCTACGCGCGCTACTACCTGTCCAAGACCGATCCGGTGCCACGGTTCTATTCCTTCCTGATGGCCTTCACCGGCGCGATGCTGGGCATCCTGCTGTCCGGCAACGCCCTGATGCTGGTGGTGTTCTGGGAACTGACCTCGATCTTTTCCTTCCTGCTGATCGGCTACTGGCACGGCAATCCGAATGCCCGCGACGGGGCGCGCACGGCGCTGGTCATCACCGCGGGCGGCGGAGTGTGCCTGCTGGCCGCGATGCTGCTGCTGGGTCAGATCGTCGGCAGCTATCAGCTCGACCGGATCCTGAATTCGGGCGACATCATCCGCGCGCATCCGCTGTATCTGCCGGTGATGGTGCTGTTCCTGATCGGCGCCTTCACCAAATCGGCGCAGTTCCCGTTCCACTTCTGGTTGCCGGGCGCGATGGCCGCGCCGACGCCGGTTTCGGCCTTCCTGCATTCGGCGACGATGGTGAAGGCGGGGGTGTTCCTGCTGATCCGCTTTTCGCCGGCGCTTGGCGGCACGGATACGTGGTTCTACGTCGTCACCGGCACCGGCATGATCACGCTGATCATGGGGGCGGTGATCGCGCTGTTCCGCCATGACCTCAAGGGGCTGCTGGCCTATTCGACCATTTCCCACCTTGGCCTGATCACCGCGCTGGCGGGGATCGGCGGCTCGGCCGCCATCCTTGCCGCGATCTTCCACATCGTGAACCATGCGGTGTTCAAGGCCTCGCTGTTCATGGCGGCGGGGATCATCGACCACGAAACCGGCACGCGCGACATGCGCCGCCTGTCGGGGCTGATCCGGGTGATGCCGATCACCGGGGCGCTGGCCATCGTCGCGGCGGGGGCCATGGCCGGGGTGCCGCTGCTCAACGGCTTCATCTCCAAGGAGATGTTCCTGGCCGAGGCGGTCGGCTGGCACAACGGCACATGGCTCGACAATGCGCTGCCCTGGCTTGCCACCGTCGCCAGCATCTTCGCCGTGGCCTATTCGGCGCGGTTCATCGGCTCGGTCTTCTTCGGGCCGCTGGCCACCGACCTGCCCAAGAAACCGCATGAGCCGCCGCACTGGATGCGCCGCCCGGTCGAGCTTTTGGTGCTGATCTGCCTGATCGTCGGCATCCTGCCGGGCCAGACGCTTGGCGCGGTGCTGAACGCGGCGCTGGCCTCGGTGATGGGGCGCGGGACGGAACATTACGACATCGCGCTCTGGCACGGGTTCAACGAGCCGTTGATGATGAGCCTTCTTGCCCTTGCCGCGGGGGGGCTTCTGTATGCGCTGACCGGACGCTGGGTGGCGCGCGGGCCCGAGGGCCCGCCCTTCTTCCACATGATCCGCGGCCAGAAGATCTACGAATGGCTGATGCTGCGGCTGAGCTGGAAATGGCCGCGGATGATCCACGGCTTCGTCGGCACCGAAAAGCTGCAGCTGCAGTTGCGGATCATGGTGCTGCTGGCGCTGGCGGTGGGATTCGCGGCGCTGTGGAATTCGGGCTTCATCGGGCCGATAGCCAAATGGAACACGCCCAATCTGGCCTTCGGGCTGATGTGGGTGGTCGGCGCGTCCTGCGCCATCGCGGCGGCCTGGCAGGCGAAATACCACCGCTTCGCGGCGCTGGTGCTGCTGGGGGGCGCGGGCACGATCACCTGCCTGACCTTCGCCTGGTTCTCTGCGCCCGACCTTGCAGTGACGCAGTTGCTGGTCGAGCTGGTGACGACGGTGTTGCTGCTGCTCGGTCTGCGCTGGCTGCCGCGGCGCCGGTCGGAAATCGCCGCCGACAGGCTGCTGCCCGCGCGGATCCGGCGCATATGGGATCTGGTGATCGCCTCGGTCGCCGGGGCGGGTCTGGCCGCGATGGCCTATGCGGTGATGACCCGGCCGCTGGTACCCAATATCGGCGACTGGTTCCTGCGCAATGCCTATTATGAAGGCGGCGGCACCAATACGGTCAATGTCATCCTCGTCGACTTCCGCGCCTTCGATACGTTTGGCGAGATCACCGTTCTGGCGATCGTCGGGCTGACCGTCTTCGCGCTGCTGCGCCGCTTCCGCCCTGCCCCGGAAAGCATCGCCGCCCCCGCGCAACAGCGGGGATCGACACCGAAGATGCTGGGCAACTACCTGCTCATCGCCTCGATGATCATGAAATACATGTTCCCGGTGCTGATCGTGGTGGCGGCGGACCTGTTCTTCCGCGGCCATGACCTGCCGGGGGGCGGCTTCTCGGCCGGGGTGACGATCGCGACGGCGCTGCTGCTGCAATATCTGGCGACGAACGTGCGCTGGATCGAGGCGCGGATCACCGTGCTGCCGATCCGCTGGATGGGCTTCGGCCTGCTGATCGCCGGGGCCACCGGCATCGGCGCATGGGCCTTTGGCTATCCGTTCCTGACGGCGCATGCGCGCTATATCGACCTGCCGCTAATCGGCAAGACGCCCGCCGCCACGGCGCTGATCTTCGACCTAGGTGTGTTCTCGCTGGTCGTCGGCGCCACGGTGCTGATGCTCATCGCCATCGCGCACCAGTCGCTCCGCGCCGCCCGTATGCGCGAGGCCGAGGAAGAGGCCGAGAAAAAGAAGGAGACCGCCTGATGGAACTGATCCTGTCGGCCGCGATCGGCATCCTGTCCGCCTCGGGGATCTGGCTTCTGCTGCGGCCGCGCACCTTCCAGGTGATCATCGGGCTGGCGCTACTGTCCTATGCGGTCAACCTGTTCATCTTCTCGATGGGGCGGCTGACCGTGGGCCAGCCGCCGATCATGCCCAAGGGCGGCTTCGTTGATCCGACGCGCTATGCGGACCCGCTGCCGCAGGCGCTGGTGCTGACGGCGATCGTCATCAGCTTTGCCACAACGGCGCTGTTCCTCGTGGTCATGATGGCCTCGCGCGGGATGACCGGCACCGACCACGTCGACGGGAAGGACAAGGACTGATGATCGCGGCCCAACACCTAATCATTGCGCCGGTCGTCATCCCGTTCATCACCGGGGCGCTGACGCTGCTGTATGACGAACGGCAGCGGCGGGCGAAGCTTGGCCTCAGCCTCGTGTCGACGGTGCTGCTGCTCATCATCTCGATCGACCTGATGAGCCGCACCAAGGGCTCCGGTCTGACCGGACAGGGGGGCGAGATCGCCTTCTACCTGCTGGGCGACTGGACCGCGCCTTTCGGGATCACGCTGGTGCTGGACCGGCTGGCGGCGATGATGCTGATGCTGACGGCGCTGCTGGCCATTCCGGCGCTGATCTATTCCGCCGCCGGCTGGCACAAGCAGGGGCAGCATTTCCACGCGCTGTTCCAGTTCATGCTGATGGGGCTGAACGGCGCCTTCCTGACCGGCGACCTGTTCAACCTCTTCGTGTTTTTCGAGGTGCTGCTGGCCGCCTCCTATGGCCTCGTGCTGCATGGCTCTGGTCAGGTGCGGGTGCGCAACGGGCTGCATTACATCGCGATCAACCTTGCCGCCTCGCTCTTGTTCCTGATCGGCGTCAGCATGATCTACGGGATCACCGGCACGCTGAGCATGGCGCATCTGTCGAAACTGGTGCCGATGCTGCCGGAAAGCGAGCTGCCGCTGTTCCGCACCGGGGCGGCGCTGCTGGGGCTGGCGTTTCTGGTCAAGGCGGGGATCTGGCCGCTGTCCTTCTGGTTGCCGGGCACCTATTCGGCGGCCTCGGCGCCGGTGGGGGCGCTGTTCTCGCTCATGACCAAGGTGGGGATCTACGTGATCCTGCGGCTGTCGATGCTGACCTTCGGGGTCGCGGCCGGGCCATCCGCCGGCTTCGGGGCCGAGGTGCTGGTCGCCGCCGGTTTCGCCACGGTGATCTTCGGCGTGCTCGGCACGATGGCGTCGCAGGGGCTTGGCCGGATGACGGCCTATCAGGTGCTCGTCTCCTCCGGCACGCTGCTGACGGTGATCGGCTTCGCGCTGATGGGCGGGGGCGAAAAGATGCTGGGCGGGGCGCTGTTCTACCTCGTCAGTTCCACCCTTGCGACGGGGGCGCTGTTCCTGCTGGTCGAACCGCTGAGCCGGGGCGAAGGCGGCATCGCCGCGATCCTCGCGCTGACCGCCGACGCCTATGGCCTCGACCAGCCCGAGGATGACAGCGCGCCGGAAATGGGTCTTGCGATCCCCGCGACGCTGACCGTGCTTGGCCTCAGCTTCGCCGCCTGCGTGCTGGTGCTCGCGGGCCTGCCGCCGCTGACCGGCTTCATCGGCAAAGTGGCGATCCTGTCGGGGCTGCTGGACAGCACCGCGCTGACGCCATCGCTTGGCTGGGGATTCCTGGCGCTGCTGCTGTTTTCCGGTTTCGCCACGCTGATCGGCCTCGTGCGGATCGGGATCCAGACCTTCTGGGCGACCGAGGGCCCGCCCCCCAAGGTGCTGGCGCTGGAATTCGCGCCGGTGCTGATCCTGATCGGGATGATCTGCCTGATGACGATCAAGGGGCAGGACACCCTGCGCTACATGGAGGATACGGCCCAGTCGCTGCTCAATCCGACGATCTACGCGAACGGCGTGCTGACCGCCCCCTCGGTCGAGGAAGAGGCCGCCCAGCAAGAGGAGGTTCCCGCCGAATGAAACGGCTGCTCCCCCACCCGCTGATTACCCTGTCGCTGATCCTGATGTGGCTGCTGCTGACCAGCTTTTCGGTCGGGCAGCTGCTGCTCGGCACGATCGTCGCGCTTTTCGCCGGCTGGGCCTTTGGCGCGATCGAGCCCGAGGGACCGAAGCTGAAAAAGCCGTGGAAGGTGGTCCGGCTGTTCTTCATCGTCGGCTACGACATCGCGAAAAGCAACGTCGACGTGGCCAAGGTGATCCTGCGCAAGCCGCTGACGGGACCCGAAGGCCCCGGCTTCCTCACCGTGCCGTTGCGGATGCGCGATCCGGCGCCGCTGGCCATCCTGTCGCTGATCGTCACCGCGACACCGGGCAGCGTCTGGATCAACTACGATCCCGATACGGGCGAGCTGCTGCTGCATGTGCTCGAACGCGGCGGGATCGACTGGCACGCCCTCATCCGCGACCGTTACGAGGCCGCCCTGATGGAGATCTTCGCATGAGCGCCACGATCCTGTCCTATGCCCTTGCCTATGCGCAGACGGCCATCGCCATCGCCGCCTGCCTGTGCTGCTGGCGCCTGATACGCGGTCCGCGCGCGCAGGACCGGGTGATGGCGCTCGATACGCTTTACGCCTCGACCATGCTGCTGGTGATGGTTTCGGGCATGCGGATGGGCACCAGCTTCTTTTTCGAGGCGGCGGTCATCATGGCGGTGCTGGGGTTCGTGACCTCGGTGGCGCTGGCGAAATTCCTGTTCCGCGGCGAGGTGATCGAATGAACGACATTCCCCTCTGGCTGGCCATTCCGGCGGCGGTGCTTCTGGTGATCGGCGGGACGCTGTCGCTGATCGGGGCCAGCGGCGTGGTGCGGCTCGGCAGCTTCTATCAGCGGATGCACGCGCCCTCGATGATCACCAGCTGGGGCACGGGGTCGGTCGTGCTGGCCTCGATGCTGTTCTACAGCGGCCTGTCGGGCAAGCCGGTGCTGCATGACATCATCATCGGCATCTTCATCATGATCACCACGCCGGTGACGATGCTGCTGCTGTCCCGCGCGGCGGTGCAGCGCGATCAGGCCGAGGGAACGCCCGACCTGCCCGGCGGCAACCAGTCCGACAAGCCCGAGTGACCCGTCACCCGGCGGCGGCGGGATGGTCCTGCGCGCAAAGCGCGTGATCGCCCAGCACCTCGATCACCCGGCAATCGCGGATCGTGCCGTGCGCGCATTGCGCGACCATGCGTTCCAGCTCCCCCTCCAGCGCCTTCAGCCGCCGGATCCGCGCCCGCACGGCGTCAAGCTGCGCCCGCGCGATCCCGTCCGCCGCCGCACAGGGCTGGTCCGGCCGGTCGGACAGCGACAGCAGGTCCCGGATCGCCTCCAGCGGAAAGCCCAGATCGCGGGCATGGCGGATGAAGCGCAGCCGTTCCAGCTGCCCCTGTCCGTAAAGCCGCTGGTTCCCCGCGCTGCGCCCCGGTTCGGGCAGCAGCCCGATCTGTTCGTAATAGCGGATCGTGGGCACCTTCACGCCCGTGTCCTGCGCAAGTTTTCCGATCGTCAGCATCGCGGCCTCTTGAAGCTATAGTTACTAGAGAGATTAGGTTCCCCTTCGACGGAGACAAGCCCGGACGGAGAGGATCATGGCGAAAGACACCGCACAGCCGCAAAGCGCCCCGGAAACCTGCGAATGGACCGTGACGGGCATGGATTGCGCGGGCTGCGCGGCCAAGGTCCGCAACGCCGTCGGCAGGCTGCCCGGCGTGTCCGGGGTGGATCTCGCGCTGATGTCGGAACGGCTGCGGCTGACGCTCGACGAAACCGCGACCCCGCGTCGGGCGGTCGAGGCGACGGTGCGGGCGCTTGGCTACAGGATCGCGGCAAAGGATGCGCCGCCCGGCCACGTTGCCCACGATCACCATTCCCACGGCGATCCGGCCGACCGCGACCTGTCGTGGTATCGCACGGCGGGGGGGCGTCTGGTGCTGCTCACCGGGGGGCTCTTGCTGATCGCCTGGGCGGTCCGCTGGGTTTTCGGCGGGGCGGCGGGCGAATGGGCCTTTGCCGGCGCCTGTCTGATCGGGCTCACCCCCATCGCGCGGCGGGCCTTTGCCGCGCTGCGCATGGGCCAGCCCTTCACCATCGAAAGCCTGATGACGATCGCCGCCATCGGCGCGCTGTTCATCGGCGCGGCGGCGGAGGCGGCGCTGGTCGTCTTCCTCTTCGCGGTGGGCGAGGTGCTGGAAGGCGTCGCGGCGGGCAAGGCACGCGCGGGCATCCGGGCGCTGGCGGGCCTCGTGCCGCGCAGCGCGCTGCTGGAAACCGGCGACGGTGTGCACGAAGTCGCGGCCGACAGCCTGCGGCCCGGGCAGGTCGTGCTGGTGCGCCCGGGCGCGCGGATCCCGGCGGACGGAACGGTGCTCGACGGGATCTCGGGCGTCGATGAAAGCCCGGTCACCGGCGAGAGCATCCCCCGCACGCGGGGCCCGGGCGAAAAGGTTTTTGCCGGTTCGGTGAACACCGAGGCCGCGCTGCGTGTCACCGTCGACAGGGCCGCCGCCGACAACACCATTTCCCGCATCGTCCGGCTGGTCGAGGAGGCTGAGGAAGCCCGCGCCCCCACCGAGCGTTTCATCGACCGTTTCAGCCGCTGGTACATGCCCGCGATCACCGGCCTCGCGGCGCTGGTGGTGCTGGTGCCGCCGCTGGCCTTCGGCGCCGACTGGGGGACATGGCTCTATCGCGGGCTGGCGCTTCTGCTGATCGGCTGCCCCTGCGCGCTGGTGATCTCGGTCCCCGCGTCGATCGCCTCGGCCCTGTCGGCGGGGGCGCGGCGCGGGTTGCTGATGAAGGGCGGCGCGGTGATCGAGGCGGCGGCAAAGGTGCGCCATGTCGCCTTCGACAAGACCGGCACGCTGACCCACGGCCGCCCGGCGGTGACCGATGTGGTGGCGCTGGACGGTGCGACGGTAGCCGGGATGCTGGCCGCCGCCGCCGCGGTCGAGGCGGGATCCAGCCATCCGCTGGCCGTGGCGGTTGCGGCTCATGCTGCGGCGCAGGGTGCGCCTGCCCTGCCCGCGCGCGCGGCCCGCGCCATCCCCGGCCGGGGGGTCGAGGCCGAGGTCGACGGCATCCCCGCCGGCGTCTGCTCGCCGCGACATGCGCGCGAGGCGGGTCTGCTGTCGGATGCCGGGTTCGAGGCAGCCACGCAGCTCGAACATCAGGGCAAGACCACGGTGGTGGTCTGGCGCGGGGACCGGGCGCTTGGCCTGATCGCGCTGCGCGACGAACCCCGCGACGACGCGCCCGAGGCGATGCGGCAGCTGAAGGCGATGGGTCTGGGGGCGACGATCCTGACCGGCGACAATCCCCGCACGGCGGCGGCGATCGCGGGCGGGCTGGGCATGGATTACCGCGCCGGAATGCTGCCCGAGGACAAGCTGGCCGCGATCCGCGAATTGTCTGCAACCGGCGGGGTGATGATGGTCGGCGACGGCATCAACGACGCCCCGGCGCTGAAGCAGGCGGATGTGGGCGTGGCGATGGGATCGGGCACCGACGTGGCGCTGGAGACCGCCGATGCCGCGATCCTGCGCGACCGTGTGACGGATGTCGCGGCGCAGATCCTGCTCGCGCGCCGGACGATGGCGAATATCCGGCAGAACATCGCGCTGGCGCTTGGACTGAAGGGGGTGTTCCTGCTGACCTCGATCCTTGGGGTGACGGGGCTGTGGCTGGCGATCCTCGCGGATACCGGGGCGACGGTTCTGGTCACGCTGAACGCGCTGCGGCTGTTGCGCGTAGATCCGGAGCGGGAGTAGTGGCGGTGAGGTCGCAGGGGGCCAGCCCCCTCGCCCGTTCCGGGCTCACCCCCGGGATATTTAGGGAAGAATGAAGGAGAAGGGGTCGCGTGATCGGCGGGGCGCGCCCTTTCCCGGAAGGCCGGATGGCCTGTCTTGCGGGATATTCGCGGGATCAGGCCGTCAGGCGCCGTTCGAGCCGGGCAAGCGCCGCCCGACCGAGGCCGATGCCCGCGAGATAGTCGGGGACCGAGCCGAAGCGCGCGCGCAGGGCGGCGAGGGTGGCCGCCATGGTTTCGGGCGCGCAGGCGAGCAGCGGGCGGAAGCTTTCGGCGCTGTAGCCCTCGGCCACGGCATGGGCGATCAGGGTTTCGCGGATCGGCGCCAGCCGGTCCGCCGTCAGCGCGTAATCGGCGACCACCGCCTCTTCGGCCACGCCCGCCATCGTCAGGGCCAGCGCCGCCGTCATCCCCGTCCGATCCTTGCCCGCCGCGCAATGGAACAGGACCGCGCCCTCGGGTGCTTCGGCGATCAGGGTCATGACCTGCGCGAAGGCCGCGCCGCGCGCCTCCAGCGCCCGCAGATACATGTCCTGCAGGACATCCGGGGCCTCCGCGCGCGGCAGGATCCCCTCGAAGAGCGAGATGTTGTGATAGGCGATCCCCGGCATCGTGGCGAAGGGGTTGGGGGCGCGGGCGGCCCGCTCGCCGCGCGCAGGTCGATCACCGTGGTCAGGCCGAGGTCGCGCAGCCGCCCCTGTCCCGCCGCATCGAGCCGGTGCAGGCTGTCCGAGCGCAAAAGCCTGCCGCGCCGGGTCATGCCGCCCGGGGACGGCAGGTCGCCCAGATCGCGCAGGTTCGCGACGCCCGGCAGGTCGATGGTCCTTGTTTCGATGGTCTGTGTTTCGATCGTCTGTGTCATTCGGTGCCCCTGAAGCCTGCCAGAACCCGCGGATGGCTGTGGGCATGGCTCGACCCGTCGTTGTGGACATGCCAGACCGTATCCTCGGCCACCGGGATCAGGCCGAGCGCGCCGTGCATCACGCCGCGTTCCAGAAACAGCGCCTCGGCATAGGCCGAAACGTCCCGCGCCGCGCCGCGCATCACCGAGATCTCGACCGCATGGCTGTGATCGAGCGGCACCGACAGCGCCGCCACCGTCTGGTCGTGCCGGTCGAGCCGCCCCTGCGGCAGCCGCGCCGCCAGATTGCGCACCGACTGATCGACCACATAGCTGACGATGCCATAGCAGCCCGCGCCCCCGGGCGGCGGGGCGCTTTGGCCAAGACCGCGGCGGATCAGGTCGCGGATCGCCTCGGACCGGCTCTGCCCGCCGTTGCGCGCGAGATAGGCCTCCAGTTCGGCGGCGAGATCGTCATCGAGCGTGATCGTCGTGCGTTGCATGGCGCGAGCCTAGCAGCCGCTCGCGGGCTTGAGAAGCGAAAGGGTTGCGCGGGGGCGCCCCCGATGTATGAATAATCCGAGAATTATTCATACGGAGTCCCCATGCGCCTTCTGCCGCCCGCCGGACTGGCGATCGCCTGTCTTGCCGCCCTGCCCGCGCAGGCGCATTTCCAGCAGATCATCCCGCTGGCGGATGTGCTGGCCGATGGCGGGCCGGTGACGATCGACCTGACCTTCACCCATCCGGTCGAGCGCGGCCCGGTGATGGAGATGGCGCGCCCCGCGCGGTTCGGGATGCTGGCGCAGGGCGCGGTGCGTGACCTGCTGCCCGCGCTGACCCCCGCGCCGATCGACGGGGTGCAGGCCTGGACCGCGACCACCGACCTGACCGAGCCCGGCGCCGCGATCTTCTTCGTCGCCCCGCAGCCCTATTGGGAACCGGCCGAGGGCAAGATGATCGTGCATTACGCCAAGGTGGTGGTGGATGGCTTCGCCTCGGGCGAGGGGTGGGATGCGCTCGTCGGCCTGCCGGTGGAGATCGAGCCGCTGAGCCGGCCGAACGGGCTGTGGACCGGGAACCTGTTCACCGGCATCGTGCGCAGGGACGGCGCGCCCGTGCCCTTTGCCGAGATCGAGGTGGAGTTCATCAACGACGGCTCCGTCATCCCGCCGAACGACGATTTCATCACGCAGGTCATCAAGGCCGACGCGAACGGCACCTTCAGCTATGCGATGCCGCGCGCCGGATGGTGGGGCTTTGCCGCGCTGACCGAGGCGGAGCGGACCATGACCGCCCCCGACGGGCGCGAGGTGCCCGTCGAGGAGGGCGGGCTGATCTGGGTGAAGGCCACCGACATGAGGGCCGAGTAGATGGCGCATATCCCGGACGGCATCCTGGCGGCGCCGGTGCTGATCGGCGGGGCGGCGATCGCGGCGGCGGGGATCGGACTGGCGCTGCGGCGGCTGGACGACCGGGCGATCCTGCGCACGGCGCTCTTGTCGGCGGCCTTCTTCGCCGGGTCGCTGATTTCGGTGCCGATGGGGCCGTCGAGCGTGCATCTGCTGCTGTCCGGGCTGATGGGGATCATGCTGGGCAGCGGTGCCTTTGTCGCGGTGCTGGTCGGGCTGGTGCTGCAGGTGGTGCTGTTCGGGTTCGGCGGGCTGACGACGCTGGGGGTGAATACGGTGAACATCGCGCTGCCGGGGGTGATCGCGGGAATGGTGCTGGGTCCGCCGATCCGCCGCGCGGTGCGGCCCGGGCAGCGGGCGGCGCTGGCCGCGCTGGCGGGCGGCGGATCGGTGCTGGCGACGGGCGGCATGGTGGCGCTGTGCCTGTGGCTGTCGTCCTCGGATTACATGCCCATCGCGCGGGTGATGCTGGCGACTTACCTGCCGCTGGCGCTGGCCGAAGCGGCGATCACCGCGACGGTGATCGGCTTCCTTGCGCGGGTGGAACCCGAGGCGCTTGCGCCGGAGGTGCGATGACCCGCCTGATCCTGCCGCTGATCCTGTTCCTGTCGCTCGCCCTGCCCGCCGAGGCGCACAAGCTGCGGCTGTTCGCGACGGTGGAGGGAGGGGACGTGACGGGCTACGCCTTCTTCGTCGGCGGCGGGCGAGCGCAGGGAGCGGACTGGTGGGCGCAGGATGCGGGTGGTGCCCGTATCACGCAGGGCCGGACGGATGGCGAGGGACGCTATCGCTTTACTGCGCCCGATCCAGTCACCGACGACATCGCCGTGCGGATCGACACCCACGATGGCCATATGGCCGAGGCGGTGGTGAAAGCCGAGAGGTTCGGCGCCCCCCCGGTGGCGCCGGTGGCGCCTGCCCCGGCCTCGCTGGCCGACGGCGGGAGGAGCGCCGCGCCCGCACCCGACACCGAAGCCGTGGAGCGTGCTGTGCAACGCCAGATCGCGCCCCTTCTCGAACGGATCGAGGCGATGGATTCGCGGATGCGGATCACCGATGTCCTGTCGGGCCTGTTTCTGATCGTCGGGCTGGCGGGGATGGGGCTTTACCTGCGGGGGCGGCGGTGATCGCGCGGCTGGTGCCCGGGGATCTGCGGCTGCGGCTGATCGCGGCCTTCGTGCTGGTGGCGTGTCTGTCGCAACTGAGCCACCTGCCGGTGGCCGGTGCCGCGCTGGCGGTGCTGGCGGTGGCGAGCCTTGGGCGCGTTCCCCTGCGCCGGTTGCGCCATGTCGAGGGGTTCGTTCTGCTGCTGTTCGTCATGCTGCCCTTCACCCTGCCGGGAACGCCGCTGCTGACCCTCGGCCCGCTGGAGATGAGCCGCGAGGGGCTGGCGCGGGCGGCGCTGCTGGCGTGCAAGGTGCTGGCCTCGGCGCTGGTGCTGCTGGCGTTTCTGGGCGCGGTGGAGCCCGCCCGGCTGGGCGCCGCGCTGCATGCCCTGCGCCTGCCCGAGCCGCTGGTGCGGATCTTTGCCCTGACGCCGCGCTATCTGGCGCTGATCCGCGACGAGATCCGCCGCCTGCGCGAGGCGATGCGGGCGCGCGGCTTTCGCCCCGGCACGAACCGGCACAGCTGGCGCAGCTACGGCAACCTGATCGGGATGGTGATCCTGCGCGCGCTGGACCGCGCCCGCCGGGTGGACGAGGCGATGCGCTGCCGGGGGTTCACCGGCCGCTTTCCCCATGCCGCCCTGCCCCGGCCGGGCCTGCGGGACTGGCGCGGGGTGGTGCTGACGGCGGGGCTGGGCGTCGTGCTTGTGCTGGCGGATCGCGGATGATCCCGGTCGTCGCCCTGTCGGACCTGACGGTGACGCGCGGCGGTGCGGCGGTGCTGCGCGGGCTGTCGCTGCGGCTGGGGACGCGCGAGCGGCTGGCGATCGTCGGGCCGAACGGGGCGGGGAAGACCACGCTTTTGCGGTGCGTCGTCGGGCTGGAACGACCCGTCGCGGGGCGGATCGCGCTGTTCGGCAACGCCTGCGGTGGCGAAAGGGACTTCCGCCCCTTCCGCCCGCGGATCGGCTTTCTGTTTCAGGACAGCGACGATCAGTTGTTCTGCCCGACCGTGGCCGAGGATGTGGCCTTCGGCCCGCTCAACACCGGCGCGACGGCGGCCGGGGCGCGCGCCCGCGCGCTGGAGGCGCTGGAGGCGCTTGGCATCGCGCATCTGGCGGAACGGGTCACGCACCGGCTTTCGGGCGGGGAAAAGCGGCTCGTCTGTCTGGCCGGGCTGCTGGCGATGCGGCCCGAGGTACTGCTGCTCGATGAACCGACGAACGGCATCGACGCGGAAAACATGGCGCGGCTGCGCGCTGCGCTGGAGGCGTTCGACGGGGCGATGATCCTTGTGTCGCATGACGCGGGCTTCGTCGCCGGGCTTGCCACCCGCGCGATGCTGATGCGCGACGGCGCGCTGGTCGAGGCGGAAATCCACGACCATCCGCATCTGCACAGCCATCCGCATCTGCATCCGAAAGGTTAGGGCGCGCGGAACGGTGGGCGAGGCAGGGGGCCAGCCCCCTCTTTGCGCTGACGCGCAAATTCACCCCCGGGATATTTATGGAAAGATGAATGGGAAGAAGGGGGGCGGGCGGTTTCGGCGCGGTCCTTAGGACAAGGCTGTTGACCCAATGAAACTTGGCATTTTCCGGCCTGCCGCGTAAGAGGGCCGGAAACCGCCACTCGGGCGGAGTCCCGGAGGAGCCACGATGCCCTATTACCGTTCCCGCAAATCCACGCATGGCCGCAACATGGCCGGCGCGCGCGGCCTTTGGCGTGCGACCGGCATGAAGGATGGCGATTTCGGCAAGCCGATCATAGCCGTCGTCAATTCCTTCACGCAGTTCGTGCCGGGGCATGTCCATCTCAAGGATCTCGGCCAGATGGTCGCGCGGGAGATCGAGAAGGCGGGCGGCGTCGCGAAGGAGTTCAACACCATCGCGGTCGATGACGGCATCGCGATGGGGCATGACGGGATGCTGTATTCCCTGCCCTCGCGCGAGGTGATCGCGGATTCGGTCGAATACATGGTCAATGCGCATTGCGCCGATGCGATGGTGTGCATTTCCAACTGCGACAAGATCACCCCCGGCATGATGATGGCGGCGATGCGGCTGAACATCCCGGTGATCTTCGTCTCCGGCGGCCCTATGGAGGCCGGCAAGGTCACGGTGAACGATCTGGAACATGCGGTCGATCTGGTCGACGCGATGGTGGTGGCCGCCGACGACCATTACACCGACGCGCAGGTGGATGAGTTCGAAAAGAACGCCTGCCCGACCTGCGGATCCTGTTCCGGCATGTTCACGGCGAATTCGATGAACTGTCTGGCCGAAGCCCTGGGGCTGGCGCTGCCGGGCAATGGCTCGATGCTGGCCACGCATGCCGACCGGCGGGAGCTGTTCCTCGAAGCCGGGCGCAGGATCGTCGACATCACCAAGCGCCATTACGAGGGCGAGGAAGCGGGCCTGCTGCCGCGCGACATCGCCACCTTCGAGGCGTTCGAGAATGCCATGAGCCTTGATATCGCGATGGGCGGGTCCACCAACACGGTGCTGCACCTGCTCGCCATCGCCTATGAGGGCAAGGTCGATTTCACCATGGACGACATCGACAAGCTGTCGCGCAAGGTGCCGGTGCTGTGCAAGGTCGCGCCCGCCATCGCCAATGTGCATATGGAGGACGTCCACCGCGCCGGCGGCATCATGGGCATTCTGGGCGAGATGAGCCGCGCCGGGCTGCTCCATACCGATGTGTCCACGGTCCATGCCGCCACGCTTGGCGAGGCGATCGCCAAATGGGACGTGATGACCGCGAACGACCCGGATGTGGACCGCTTCTACCGCGCCGCGCCGGGGGGCGTGCGCACGACGCAGGCGTTCTCGACCGAGAACCGCTACCGCGAGATCGACCGCGACCGCGCCAAGGGCGTGATCCGCTCGGCCGACCATGCGTTTTCCAAGGACGGCGGGCTGGCGGTGCTGTTCGGGAATATCGCGCTGAACGGCTGCATCGTGAAGACGGCGGGGGTGGACGATTCGATCCTGAAATTCGCGGGCCTCGCCAAGGTCTATGAATCGCAGGACGATGCGGTGTCCGGCATCCTCACCGGCAAGGTGCAGGAAGGCGAGGTGGTGGTGATCCGCTTCGAAGGGCCGCGCGGCGGCCCCGGCATGCAGGAAATGCTCTACCCCACCAGCTACCTGAAATCGAAGGGGCTGGGCAAGAAATGCGCGCTGCTGACGGACGGGCGGTTCTCGGGCGGGACCTCGGGGCTGTCGATCGGGCATGTGTCGCCGGAGGCCGAGGAAGGCGGGCTGATCGGGCTGGTGGAAACCGGCGACCGGATCGAGATCGACATTCCGAACCGCACCATCAACCTTGCCGTGGACGAAGCCACGCTGGCCGCGCGGCGCAAGGCCAAGGGGCCGCTGCCGTGGAAACCCGCCGCGCCGCGCCCGCGTCAGGTGTCCACCGCGCTGCGGGCCTATGCGATGCTGGCGTCCTCCGCGGCGAAGGGCGGGGTGCGGATCATTCCCGAGTGATGCGGCGCCTCCCGGCGTTTTCCCGCGCCCGGAGGCGGCCTTCGCTTTACCCCGCCGTCATTCTGCGCTTCCATGCGGCCAAACCCATGCCGGAGGCGCCATGACAGATCCGATCGTCACCCTTGCCAATGACCACCTGACCGCCGTGGTCAGCGATCTGGGGGCGGAACTGCAATCCCTGACCACGAACGGCAGCCCGCTGCTGTGGCACGGCGACGGCGCGTGGTGGACCGGGCGGTCCCCGATCCTGTTCCCCATCGTCGGCCGGGCCGAGGGCGACCTGATCGCCGTCGGCGATTTCACCGCCGAGATGAAGTCCCACGGCTTCGCCCGCCGCAGCCTGTTCCGGCGCGTCGCGGCGGAACCCACGCGGGTCCGCCACGAACTGACGGCGACCGAGGCGACGCGCGCCATCTACCCCTTCGACTTCCGCCTGACCCTGACCCACGCGCTGGACGGCAAGACGCTGACCATCACAGCCGGGGTCGAGAACCTCGATACCGCGCCCATGCCCTTCGGCCTCGGCTTCCATCCGGCGTTTCTCTGGCCCCTGCCCGGCCATGAAGATGCGCCGCATGTGATCCAACTCGACAATGGCGCCGAACCGCTGCTGGCCCGGCTGTCTGGTGGACAGCTGACGGAGGAACGGCGCCCCTCCCCCTTCGTCAAGGGCAGACTGGTGCTGGATCAGAGCCAGTTCCTGAAGGATGCGATGGTCTTTCCCGAAGGTGCGGGCGCGGGGCTGAGCTATGGCCCCGAGGACGGGCCGAAACTGCGGTTTTCCTTCGAGAACCTGCCGAATCTGGCGATCTGGCAAAAACCCGGCGCGCCGTTCATCTGTATCGAGCCATGGCACGGGATGGCCGCGATCGCCGGCGCCGGGCCGCAGATCGCGGACCGCCCCTACAGCCTGACGCTCGCCCCCGGTGACAGCGTGAAATTCAGTCTCAAAATCGTGATCGACTGACGGAACCGAAGGCCCTGCCTGCGCATTGAGGGCTGGAAAGCATTGTTTCAAACTGTGAAGGAGACCCAAATGCATAAGGTTCTGATCCCGGCACTGCTGCTGTTGGCGCTTGGCGCCTGTGAAACCGTCAAGGGTGCGGGGCAGGATATTCAGGCCGGCGGCGCCGTCGTCTCGCGCGAAGCGGCGCATACGCAGGCGCAGATGTAATCCGTCAACTCACGGAACTTCGGACCGCGCGGATCGCCGCGCGGTCTTATTGTTTAACAGTCTGCTGAAAAAGCCCGTATGACAGGACAGGTTTGGCCGAAAACCGGGAAATCTGTCTTGAACTGGCCGGAAATGTCTGGATTTCAGCCCGATCTTCGCCAGATACGAAACGATTTTCACAATGATACCTGCTCAAGATCCTTTTCAGCAGCCTGTCAAGGACCGGTCATTCCCACGCCGGAACGCGAGACTGCCCGTCGTTTTTCCATAAATATCCCGGGGGTGAATTTGCGCGAATGCGCAAAGAGGGGGCTGGCCCCCTGCTCCCTCTCCGCCCGGAAATCCCTGATCAATAGGCGATCTTCGCCACTTTCGCGGCCAGCGTATCCTCGGCCTTGGCGCCCAGCAACAGCTTCACCCCGTCGACAAAGGAAAAATCCGCGTTCCAGATTTCCGCGTCCGCCGGATCGAAACGCAGCAGCACCGGCGGCTCCTGCGGATCCGGGAACCATGACATCGCCTCGGGCGTGCTGAAGCGTTTGCGGATCGCCGCATCGTCGGAAACGGCAATCGCCCCGCGCACGGTGGCGAACAGGTGATGGTCGCGCGAGGTGAAGGTGAAGAAGGCGGGCGCGTTCGCCGCGCCGCTCTGGCGCAGTTCGGTCACCAGCGGATCGTTCTGCCCGGCATAGAACCAGGCCACGGGGTTCACCTTTTCGTCGGTCCCCGGCTCGATCAGCGCGGTCATCGGCCGCGGCAGCGCATCCGCCGCATTCAGCGACAACATCACCGTGCGTTCGGATGTCACGAGGCCCCAGAGCGTGCGATTCAGTGTTTCATCGGTTTCATTCATCGGATGATCCTCCTGTCGCCTTATAACATGAAACGGGGCGGAAAGATCCGCCCCGCCTGTCGTCATTCGTCCATTTTCAGCGCCGAGATGAAGGCGGATTGCGGGATCTCCACCTTGCCGAACTGGCGCATCTTCTTCTTGCCGGCCTTCTGCTTTTCCAGCAGCTTTTTCTTCCGCGTGGCGTCGCCGCCGTAGCATTTCGCCGTCACGTCCTTGCGCATCGCCGACAGCGTTTCGCGCGCGATGACGCGGCCGCCGATCGCCGCCTGGATCGGGATCTTGAACATGTGACGCGGGATCAGCTCCTTGAGCTTTTCCACCATGGCGCGGCCGCGCGTTTCCGCCCGGTCGGCATGGACCATGATCGACAGCGCATCCACGGGTTCGTCGTTCACCAGAATCGACATCTTGACCAGCCGGTCCTCGCGGTATTCGCTCAGCTGGTAGTCGAACGAGGCATAGCCCTTGGTCACCGATTTCAGCCGGTCGTAGAAGTCGAAGACGACTTCGGCCAGCGGCAGGTCGTAGACCACCATCGCCCGGCTGCCGGCATAGGTCAGGTCAAGCTGGATGCCGCGCCGGTCCTGACACAGCTTCAGCACATCGCCCAGATAGTCGTCCGGCACCATGATCGTCGCCTTGATGCGCGGTTCCTCGATGTGATCGACATAGGTCAGGTCGGGCATGTCGGCGGGGTTGTGCAGCTCGCGCACCTCGCCATCCCGCATGTAGATCTTGAACACGACCGAGGGCGCCGTGGTGATCAGGTCGAGGTCGTATTCCCGTTCCAGCCGGTCGCGCACGACCTCGAGGTGCAAAAGCCCGAGGAAGCCGCAGCGGAAGCCGAAGCCGAGCGCGGCCGAGGTTTCCATTTCATAGCTGAACGAGGCGTCGTTCAGCGCCAGCTTCTCGATCGCGTCGCGCAGGGCCTCGAAATCCGCCGCATCGACGGGGAAGAGGCCGCAGAACACCACCGGCTGCGCCGGCTTGAACCCCGGCAGGGGGGCGGCGCAGGGCTTCTTCTCATGCGTGATCGTGTCGCCCACGCGGGTATCGCGCACCTGCTTGATCGAGGCGGTGAAGACGCCGATCTCGCCCGGGCCGAGTTCGGGGATATCCACCATCTGCGGTTTCAGCACGGCGAGCTTGTCGATCCCGTAGACGGCGCCGGTCTGCATCATCTTGATCCGGTCGCCCTTGCGGACGATGCCGTCCATGACGCGGATCATCACGACGACGCCCAGATAGGGGTCATACCACGAATCCACCAGCATCGCCTTGAGCGGTGCGTTGCGGTCGCCCTTGGGCGGCGGCAGGCGGTGGACGATGGCCTCCAGCACCTCGGGAATGCCAAGGCCGGTCTTGGCCGAGATCGGGATCGCGTCCGAGGCGTCGATGCCGATCACATCCTCGATATTCGCCTTCACCGCGTCCGGGTCGGCGGCGGGCAGGTCGATCTTGTTCAGCACCGGCACGATTTCATGGCCCGCGTCGATCGCCTGATAGACGTTGGCGAGCGTCTGCGCCTCGACACCCTGCGAGGCGTCGACGACCAGAAGCGAGCCTTCGACCGCGCGCATCGACCGGCTGACCTCATAGGCGAAGTCGACATGGCCGGGCGTGTCGATCAGGTTCAGGATATAGGTCTGGCCGTCCTTCGCCGGATATTCGATCCGCACGGTGTTCGCCTTGATGGTGATGCCGCGCTCGCGCTCGATATCCATGCTGTCGAGCATCTGCGCCTTCATGTCGCGCGCGGCCACCGTGCCCGTCAGCTGGATCAGGCGATCGGCCAGCGTGGATTTGCCGTGGTCGATATGCGCCACGATGGAGAAATTGCGGATGTGATCAAGGTCGGTCATGGCGGCGCGTATATCCGTAAAAACAAGGGCCGGGAAGGGCTTTCGCGAGCCCCTGCCCGGCAGCGTCGAAGGCCGCGGTTCAGCCCGCGCGGGACAGGAGCGCGCCGGGCCGGTAGCGCGCGATCATCGTGGTGATCCAGCCGGCGACAACCGCCTTGATCAGATCGCCCGGAATGAACGGAAGCGACAGCAGCAGCGCCTCGGCAAAGGTCTTCTTCAGCACGATCATCATGCCGATCGTGCCGCACAGATACAGCACGCCGATCCCCCCGATGACCGAGGCAATCCCCGCCGCGATCCCCACATAGCGGGTGTTCAGCCGCGACACGACCGCGCCCGTCACCCATGCGGCCGGGATCCAGCCGAGCAGGAAGCCCACCGTCGGCCCGGCGAACACGCCAAGCCCGCCGCGTCCGCCCGCCAGCACCGGCAGGCCAAGCGCCACCAGCCCGATCACCACCACCACGGCCAGCGCCCCGCGCGACGCGCCCAGCACCGCCCCCGCCAGCATCACGCCAAGCGACTGCGCCGAAATCGGCACGCCGGACACCAGCGTCACCGGCGGCACGAAGCCGAGCGCGCAGATCAGCGCCGCGAACAGGATGACGAGCGTAAAGTTGCGTTCCATTCAATTCCTCCGAACAGGGGGCGTCAGCCCGCCGCGTGCCCGCAACGCCTCGGCCAGATGGTCCGAATCATCCAGCAGCGACAGCACCATCGGCACGATCAGTCTTGGCCCCGGACGTTTACGCGACCGGGCGCGCCATGCAAGGGCCAGCATCTCCATCCTTCCGCGCAGCACGGGGATAAAGCGCAGCACCATCGCCACCGCCAGCGCCGGCAGCCGCGGCGACAGGCCGAAACGCGCAAGCGGCGCGGCCAGCCGTTCCACCAGCGCGATCAGGTCCGGCAGGGGCGTCGTCAGCGTCACGAAGGTCGCCAGCCCCACCATGGAAAAGATCCGCAGCGCCAGCACCAGCGCCTCGCGCGGGGTGCCGGTGACCAGTTGCCAGACCACGATCAGCCCGATGATCCACGCGATGGGCCGCATCGCCACCGCGCCCGCCCGCAGCCCGCGCGGGCCAAGCGTCGCATGCAGCCCGACCGCGATCAGCGCCGCCGCCGCCAGCGGCCAAGGGTCGTCGAAGGCGACCAGCACCGCCATCGCCAGCGCCAGCGCGCCGAACTTCACCCCGGCCGGCAGGCGGTGCGCCCAGCTCGTCCCCGGCAGCGCAAGGCTCAGCATGGGGCCTCGCGCGCAAGGCGTTCCATCGCCGCGACATAGGCGGGCAGGACCTCGCCCGGCGCGCCATCCGCCGCGACGGCGCCCTGTTCCAGCCAGATCACCCGGTCGTAGTCGCGCACCCGCGCCGGATCATGCGTCACCGTCACGACCTTCTGTGCCAGCGCGGCGATCCGCGCCTCGGTCCGCAGGATCGACGGGATGTCGAGGCTGTTGAACGGCTCGTCGAACAGGATCCAGCGCGGCTCCATCGCCAGAATCGCCGTCAGGCAGACCATCTGCCGCTGGCCTTGCGAAAGCGTATGGCACAGCCGCTCCGCCCAGTCGGGATGGCCCGCACGCGCCAGCGCCGCCCCGGCCAGACGGCGGGCCTCATCCCGCGGATGGCCCTGCTGTTCCAGCCCGAAGGCGATTTCCTCGATCACCGTCGGGAAGATGATCTGATGATCGGGGTTCTGGAACAGGATGCCCACCGTCGCCAGCGCCCCGGCCCGGTCCTTCGCCACCTTGACTCCGCCGACCCGGACCTGCCCCGCCTGCGGCTCGGCCAACCCCGCGATCAGCCGCAAGAGCGTCGACTTGCCCGATCCGTTGCGTCCGACGATCGCCACCCGCGGCGCGTCCAGCCGCAACCGCAGCCCGTCGAAAACGGGGGCGCCGTCGCGCCGGAAGACGATGTCCTCGATCTCGATCATGCCGTCCCGTCCGGATGTTTCCGCCGGAGCCTTGCCGCTTCGCGCGGGCGAGGTCAAACGAAACCCGCCCCGGTCGCCCCAAAGGGACCATTGACCTTGCCCCGCGAGTGGCGGATTCTGCACACGGGAATCCGGCATGATCAGGAGGAACCCATGATCCTTTCCGTTCCGGACATGACCTGCGAACAAAGCAGGGCCAGCGTCGAAGCCGCGATCACCGAGGTCGGCGGCCGCGCCATCGTCAGCCTCGAAGACCGCGAGATCGAGGTCAACGGCCTGCCCGAATCAACCGTCCTCGCGGCGTTGAAGGCGGCGGGATTCACGGCCGAGGTCATCGCCTGACAACGCCCCCTTCCGGGCCGCGCCAACGGCTGGTGGTGCGCCATCCGCCGGACGCGATGTGTTGTGGTCCCGAAGATGCCCTCTTTCCGCCGCATTTCGTTGTGAAAACGCACGGGATCGTGTAAAAAATGCCTCGAATTGACAGGGCGGGGCATGAACTTCGCCCGCATCGAGAGGCAGCAGAATGAAAGCATCCCTGATGATGGTCGCCTGCGCATGTGCGGGCATGGTTTTCGCCGGTTCGGTTCAGGCCGGCCCGATCGGCAGCGCCTGCATGAAGGGGCGCAACGCGGGCACGACAGTCTGCGGCTGCATCGACCAGATCGCGGACCGCACGCTCAGCCGTGCGGACCAGCGCCGCGCCGCCGGGCTGTTCAAGGACCCGGACAAGGCCCAGCAGATCCGCATGTCGGACCGGCAGGCGGACAACGATTTCTGGGCGCGCTACAAGAATTTCGCCGCCACCGCCGAGGCCTATTGCGCGCGCTGAAGCCGCGCCAGCAGATCGCGCACGCCGGTCTCGATGATGTCGAGGCTGGTGTCGAAATCCCGGGTGTAATAGGGGTCCGGCACGTCCGAGGCCCCGCCCTGCCCGGTCAGGAACTTTTCCACCCGCGCCCGCGCGCCTTCGGGCGTAAGGTTCGCCGCATCGCGCAGGTTCTGCCCGTCCATTGCCAGAATCAGGTCAAAGCGGTGAAAGTCATCCCGCGTGATCTGCCGCGCGCGCAGCCCCGACAGATCGTATCCCCGCGCCCGCGCCGCGACCTGCATCGGTCCATAGGGCGGCGCCCCCACATGCCAGTTGCCGGTGCCGGCACTGTCGGCTTCGGCCGGGAAATCCGCGCGGGCGGCAAGGGAACGGAAAACGCCTTCGGCGGCGGGCGAGCGGCAGATATTGCCAAGGCATAGAAACAGGATACGCATGAAACCATTCTATAGCGGAGGGCGCCGATGACGAGGATCGTGATTCTGACCGGAGCGGGGATTTCCGCCGAAAGCGGGCTGCGCACCTTTCGCGCCGCCGACGGGCTGTGGGAGGATCACCGGATCGAGGATGTCGCGACGCCCGAAGGCTATGACCGCAATCCCGGGCTGGTCCTGCAGTTCTACAACGAACGCCGGGCCGCGGCGGCGGCGGCCGAACCCAATGCCGCCCACAAGGCGCTGGCGCGGCTGGCGACGGACCGGCGCCATCAGGTCACGCTCGTCACCCAGAACGTCGACGACCTGCACGAACGCGCCGGGGCGCCGGAGGTCATCCACATGCACGGCAGCCTGTTCGGCGCGCTCTGCGCGCGCTGCCGCCATCGCTGGCCCGCGCCGATGGTGATGCGCACGACCGACCTCTGCCCCGACTGCGGCCATGCCTCGTGCCGGCCCGATATCGTCTGGTTCGGCGAGATGCCCCATCACATGGAGCGGATCGAAGCGGCGCTGCGGCGCGCGGATCTGTTCGTCTCGATCGGCACCTCGGGGAATGTCTATCCGGCGGCGGGCTTCGTCGCCGATGCCCGCCATGCCGGGATCGAGACGCTGGAGCTGAACCTCGAGCCCTCGGTCGGTTCGCGCTTCTTCGACCGGGCGGTGCATGGCCCGGCGACGCGGATCGTTCCCGAATGGGTCGCGTCGATCTGCCCCTGACGCGCAAGGGCACATGAATCGCTTGACGCCGGGTGGCTTTGCCCTTATGCCCCGCAAACAGATTTCGGGGCGCCGCCGGATGCGGCGCCTGTTGTGTTGGAATAGGGCGGACACGCGCCCCGAGGAAACGAAGGATAAACGCCATGTCGCGCGTCTGCGAACTGACCGGCAAGGGCCCGATGTCGGGCAACAACATCAGCCACGCGAACAACAAGACGCGTCGCCGCTTCCTGCCGAACCTGAATGAAGTGACCCTGATCTCCGACGTGCTCGGCCAGTCGTTCAAGCTGCGCATCTCGGCCGCCGGTCTGCGTTCGGTCGACCACCGCGGCGGTCTTGACGCCTATCTGCTGAAGGCTTCGGACGAGGAACTCTCCTCCACCGCGCTGAAGATCAAGAAGGCGATCGTCAAGGCCCAGGCCGCCGCCTGAGCCTGAAGGTTCCCGATCATCGAAAACGCCCCGCCCTTCGGTGGGGCGTTTTTTCATGTCCGGACTCCGGATCACCCTCCTCCAGACCCGGCCCCCCATCGCCGCTCCGGCGGAGCCTTGTTGCCCATCATTCTTCCATAAATATCCCGGGGGTGAATTTGCGCGTCAGCGCAAAGAGGGGGCTGGCCCCCTTTCTTCGCCCGACAAACACCCTCATTGCGGCGGTTGCAGGGCAAAGACCTGATAGCGGCCCGGATTGGGATAGACCGGCTCGACGCTCCACCCGGCGTCGCGCAGATAGGTCTCGATATCGCCCCAGAAGCCGACATTGGCGATGATCGCATATTCGGCCCTGCCCTCCCGCGCGATCTGGTCGACGGCCTTCCAGCGGTCCCGCCCGCGCGACGGCGCGGTGAATTCCGCGTGAAACCGGCTTGCGGACGGGGTCTTGAGCCCCACCGCGTCGATCAGCACGAAATCCCGCGGCGGATCGGCGACGAACCGCGAATGCCAGGCGAAATAGCCCGCATCATGGATCAGGATGCGCGCGCCATCGGGCAGGTTCTGCTCGGCCCAAAGCGCGATCGGTTCCTGCGCGGCGTTCCACTTGACCGCGCTGCGATAGTAGCGCCAGTCGACCGTGGGAAAGGCGATGACATAGCACAGCGTCCCCAGAGCCAGAACCGGTGTGATCTGCCGGATCTGCGCCGCGACAGCCACCCAGCCGGCAATCCCCAGCGGCAGGAACGGGTAAAGATAGCGGTAATCGTTGTGATAGACCGCGACCGGCAGGGAAATCGCCGAAGCGACGAAGAACGCCAGCACATAGCCCAGATAGACCCAGCCGTCGCGCAGCGCCGGCAGCAGCGCGAGCCCGACCAGAGGCCAGACGATCCCGCTGAGCGTGAGGGCATGAAACGCCATCGCCAGCCGGTTCTTGAAATTGGCGGGGGCCTCGTCGAAATAGGCCGACTTGGCCTCGGCGGTGGGGGAAAAGACATGGCCGGTGAAATGCCATGCAAGCCCCGCCAGCACCGCCGCGACCAGCGCCGCCACCACCGCCAGACGGATCAGGCGCGCCGGCTCGCCCCGCAGGCGCCATGCCGTGGACAGCGCCAGAAACAGCGCCAGCACCGCCAGTTCGGGCCGCACGAAAGGCATCACCCCGGCCAGAACCGCCAAAGGCATGTCCCGCCGCTGCTGCGAGAAGCAGGCCGCCCAGGCGATCACCGCCATCGCCATCCCGGTTTCCAGCCCGTTCATCAGGTTCACCCAGGCCAGCCCCGCGATCAGCCCGGTGAGCGTGCCGCAGGCGGCCAGGAAAGGACTGCGCCCGACCGCCATCAAGAGCCGCCACAGCCCCGCCGCATAGACCGCGGCCAGCACGAAAAGCCACACGAAGCTCGCCACCGGGACATCGAGGAAAAACGACAGCAGCGCCACGAGGAACAGATGCACCGGGCTCGTCGCCCCGGTCGGTCCGGCGTTTCCGTAGCTGTCCATCCCGCCGCGCAGCAACAGCTCGGCGTTGGCGATGGTGATGTAGGCGTCGTCGAGGACGAAATCGATCGGGCGGTTCTCGATGATCGTGGCGATGGTCAGCACCACGAAAACGAACAGGGGAAGCAGAAGCCAGTATCCCTTATCAAAACGCGACCAGTTCATCGGCTTCTCCCTGAAGGTGATATTTCTGAAGGCAGTCTTTCTGAAAACGATCCGTGCAACGGCCCGCCGGGGCCAATCGGTCTTGGATAGCAATTGCACCCATGCGCGACAATCACGGATCACTCCGGTGGCGGTCTGCCGCCGGGGAACCGCGCGGAAGGATCAGTGGAAATCCCGGCTCGGAAACAGCCGCTTGGCCTGTTCCCTCGGGTGGCGGGCGCGGGGGGCGGGGCGGGGGCGGGGGGCGTCGTCGGCCTCGGGCCGGGTCAGGCCGACCATGCCTTCGAGCGGATGGCCCAGATCGGCGAGGCGGTGGGACAGATCCTCGATCCGCTCGGCGATCAGATGGGTGACGATGCCCTCGCGCTCCAGCCGCCCCGTCACGCGCAACAGCCGCCCGCCCATGACGATCCGGCGGAAACGCTGGTAGACCTTCGGCCAGACGACGATGTTCGACACGCCGGTTTCATCCTCGAGCGTCAGGAAAATCACCCCGGAGGCCGTTCCCGGACGTTGCCGGGTGATGACCAGACCGCAGACCGTCAGGCGCCGCGCGGGCGTGCGGCACAGCTCCGCATGGGGCGTCAGGCCGGGGATCGAGGGGCGCAGCAGCTCCATCGGATGGGCGCGCAGCGTCAGGCGCAGGGCGACGTAATCCTCGACCACCTCCTCGCCCAGATGCATGGCGGGCAGGGTGACGGCGGGCTCGCGCAGCCCCTCCCCGTCCAGCGGATCGGAAAACAGCGGCAGCGGCGCGGGGGCGCGGATCGCCCGCACCGCCCACAGCGCGTCGCGCCGCGTCAGCCCCATCCCGGCGAAGGCATCCGCCTCGGCCAGACGTTCCAGCACGGCGGGCGCGATCCCCGCGCGCAGCCACAGGCTTTCGGGGTCGGGATAGCCGTTGCCGCGCGCCGCCGCGATCCGGTCCGCCTCGGCCTCGCGAAAGCCGCGGATCTGCCGGAACCCCAGACGCAGCGCCAGCCGCCCGTCGGCACGCCGTTCCAGCCGGTTGTTCCAGGTGGACTGGTTGACGCAGACGGGCCGCACCTCGACCCCGTGTTCGCGGGCATCGCGCACGATCTGCGCCGGAGCGTAGAACCCCATCGGCTGGCTGTTCAAGAGCGCGCAGGCAAAGACCGCCGGATGATGGCATTTCAGCCAGGAGGACACATAGGTCAGCATGGCAAAGGCCGCCGCATGGCTTTCGGGAAAGCCGTAATCGGCGAAGCCCTCGATCTGGCTGAAGCAGCGGGCGGCGACCTCGGGGCTGTAGCCGTTGCCCACCATCCCCGCGATGAAGCGGTCCCGGTGCAGCCCGATCGTGCCCATGCGCCGGAACGAGGCCAGCGAGCGGCGCAGCTGATCGGCATCCTCGGCACTGTATCCCGCGCCGATCTGCGCGATCTGCAGGGCCTGCTCCTGAAACAGCGGCACGCCAAGGGTTTTCCGCGTCACCTCTTCCAGCGCGGGGCCAAAGGGCTCGTTTTCCTCAAGCCCCTGACGGCGGCGGATATAGGGCTTGACCATGCCGCCCTGAATCGGGCCGGGGCGGACGATGGCGACCTCGATCACCAGATCGTAGAAGATGCGCGGCTTCATCCGGGGCAGGAAGTTCATCTGCGCCCGGCTTTCGACCTGAAACACCCCGATGGCATCCGCCCGACAGAGCATGTCATAGGTCGGCTTATCGTCCTGCGGGACGGTGGCGAGCGTCAGCGCCTGCCCCTCATGCGCCTTCAGCAGATCGAACGCCTTGCGGATGCAGGTCAGCATGCCGAGGCTCAGCACATCGACCTTGAGGATGCCAAGCGCGTCGATGTCGTCCTTGTCCCATTCGATGGAGGTGCGGTCCTCCATCGCCGCATTGCCGATCGGGCAAAGCTCGTCCAGCCGCCCGCGCGTGATGACGAAGCCGCCGACATGCTGCGACAGGTGGCGTGGAAAGCCGATGATCTCGCCGATCAGACGGATGGTCTGCGCGAGGCGCCCATCCTCGGGGTTCAGGCCAAGGGCGCGGACCTGTTCGGGATCGGCGCCGTCGTTCGACTGCCCCCAGATCTGCCCCGACAGGCTGGTGATGACATCCGCGCTCAGCCCCATGACCTTGCCCACCTCGCGGATCGCGGCGCGGGAACGGAAATGGATCACCGTCGCACAGAGCCCGGCCCGGTCGCGGCTGTAGCGGTCGTAGATCCACTGGATCACCTCTTCGCGCCGCTCGTGCTCGAAATCCACGTCGATGTCGGGCGGCTCGCCCCGATGGCGCGAGATGAAACGCTCGAACACCATGCCGATCATGTCGGGGGAGACATCGGTGATGCCAAGCGCCCAGCAGATGATCGAATTCGCCGCCGAGCCGCGCCCCTGACACAGGATGCCCTGCGATTTCGCATAGGCCACGATGTCGTGCACGGTCAGGAAATAGGCGGCATAGCCAAGCTCGCCCACCACGGCGATCTCTTTCTCCAAAAGGGCGTGGTTGCGCGCGGAAATGCCTTCGGGGCAGCGCCGTTCCAGCCCCGCCCGCGCCAGCCGTTCAAGCCGCGCCTGCGGCGGCTCGCCGTCCGAAACCTCGTCGGGGTAGTCGTAGCTGAGCTCGCCAAGGTCGAAGCTGCACCGCGCCGCGATTTCCAGCGTGCGGCGGATGGCGGCCGGATGGCGGCGGAACAGCCGCGCCATGTCCCCCGCGCCCTTCAGCCGCTTTTCGCCGTTCAGCAGCGCCCTGGTGCCGATCCGGTCGATGGTGATCCCCTCGCGCATGCAGGTCAGCACATCGGCCAGCGGCCGGCGCGCGGCGCGGTGCATCAGCACATCCCCCACCGCCACCATCGGCGCCGAGGCCGCAAGCGCCAGCCGCGCGCAGGCGTCGAACCACGCCTGATCCGATCCGTCGTAGCGCGGCGCGGCGCCGGTGAAGACATGGCCCGGAAAGCGCCGCGACAGATTGCGGATGGGGTCGAGCGCCAGATCCGCGGGCGGCAGCGCGATCAGGATCATTCCCCGGCAGCCGTCCAGAAGATCCGCCTGCGTCAGGATGCAGTCGCCCTTTTCCGCCCGCCGCTTGCCCAAGGTCAACAGCCGCGACAGCCGATGCCATGCGGCGCGGTCCGTGGGCAGCGCCAGCCATTCCACCGGGCTGTCGCGCAGCACCAGCCGCGCGCCCACGATCAGCTTCGGCAAAATGAGCTGCGGCGCATGGGGCAGGTCGCGCGGGGCGCCCATCTCCTGCCGGGACGAGGTATCGACGCGGATGGTCGAGCGGACGCGCAGATCCTCCTCGGCCTCGCGCCGCAGGGTTCTCAGCGCCGACCATGCCCGCACCACGCCGGCCACCGAATTGCGGTCGGTGATGGCGATGGCGCCCAGTCCCAGTTCGGCGGCGCGCAGGACCAGTTCCTCGGGATGCGAGGCGCCGGTGAGGAAGGTGAAATTCGAGGTCACGCAGAGTTCGGCATAATCCGGGGCGATGGAGTCGGTCACAGGAATTCCCCCTGCACGAACCATCCCCCCATCTGCGGCGTGTGGAACAGCCACAGCCTGCGCCCCTGCCGGGTCTCGACCCGCCAGTAGTCGCGCAGGCCCGACCGCCAGCCCGGATCCGGCACCCACCATTCCGGGGCGATGCGTTCCGGCCCCGTCGCCCGCGCGGTGCTCAGCCGCATCCCGCGCCAGCGGAAGGTGGCGGGGGGCGCCGGTCCCTGTGTCGGTCCCTGCACGGAAACCGGCTCGGGCGGGAAAAGCTGCACTGGGCGCGGCCGGGGGGCGTGCGGCCATGGGTCGCCCGGGGCCAGCCCGGCGGCGGGTATCAGGGTGAAGCTCCGCTCCGGAATATGGCTGTCGGCGGGCTGAAAGCGCAGGATATTGTCCAGCCCGATCCGCGTGCCGATGCGGGTGACCAGATTGTCCAGCCGGTCGGGCGCCTCCGCCGCCGGGCCGATCTGCGCGACCGGCATCGGCTCCACCCCCACAGCCTCAAGCCGCAGCTGGTCGATGCCGAAGCCCGCGTCCACCTCCTCCACCCCACGCGCGAAGAGCGGCAGGATCCGCGCCGGATCGCGCATCGCCGAGGCCAGCCGCAGCGTGACCTCCCGGCTTTCGCGGTCCACCCGGCGCAGCGTCAGGCACAGGGTGCGGGCCCCCGCCTCCTGCGCGCGCAGCCGGACGCAGAGCCGGTCGAGCAGCCGCGCCAGCCCCGCCATCACATCCGAGGTCAGCCCGATCGGTTCCGGCAGGGTCAGGCGCACCCCGTAATGCGGCGGGTCGGCGAGCGGCGTGATCGCCTCGGGCGCGCGGCCAAGCGCCTGATCCAGCCGCGCCAGCAGATCCGGGCCGAAGCGGCGAGCAAGCGGCCCGCGCGCCGCCTGCGCCACCGCGCCGATGCTGCGCAGGCCGAGCCGTTGCAGCGCGGTGACGGTATCGTCGTCCAGCCGCAGCGCCGCGACCGGCAGCGGCGCCAGCACCGCCGCCCCCTGCCCCGGCGGCGCGATCGCCAGTCCCGTCCCGTGATGCGCCAGCGCCCAGGCGGCGCCGCGCGTGTCGCCCAGACCGAGCCGCACCCCGAACCCCGCCCGTGTCAGCCGCGCGCGCATGTCGGCGATCAGCGCCGCCTCGCCCCCCGCCAGATGCGCCGCGCCGGTGATGTCGAGCACCAGCCCGTCCGGCCCCTCGCGCCCCGCCCAGGGACAATAGCGCAGCGACCACCGCCGCAGCCCCTCCAACTGGCGGGCGTCGCCGGCCGGATCGGCGGGCCGGGCGCGCAGGTCGGGGCAGAAGGCGCGCGCCTCGGCAAAGGGCATGCCGCGGTGCAGCCCCTGCGCCTCGGCCTGCGCGTTCAGGCAAAAAATCCGTTCGGTATTCTCGGCCCGCCCGGTCAGCGCGAAGGGCCCCTCAACCGGGCACAGCCGCAGCGCCCGGTCCGAGGCCAGCCGGGGAAACCATATCGAGACGATGCGCCTTGGTGTTCCATCGAACATGCCACGCCCCCGTTGTTCCTGATTTGTTCTTTATAATTTCCCACCGCATGAGAGTCGAGTCCGGCCCCTCGGGATCAAAGGGCCGCGGGTCGAACACGGGCCCGCAATGCCAGCGCGTCTCGGCCGCGTTGCTGCCCATGCCTTCGGGGATCAGGCACAAGCCGGTGGTCCGCCCCTCCTTCGCGGCCAGCTGCAGGCGCCGCCCCTCGCGCAGGTTCAGCGGATGGGTGACGCCGATCACCACCAGCGCGAGGACGCCATCCTTCAGCGCCTCTTCCGCGATGGCGAGCGTATCGGTCTGGTCCCGGCTTTGCGCGATCAGCAGGCGGGAGGGATCGAAGATCCCCGCCAGCCCCCACGGGTCGGGCCGGTCGCCCTGCCAGCCTTCGCGCACCCACAGGAGCGGCCCCGCCGTGCCGGCGCAGCAGATCGCGGCGAAACCCGTGGCGGAGGGGCCGCAGACCTCATGGACGCGGGCGGGGCGCAGGGGAAAGGGCATCGGGCTGGTCATGCGCGCAGGATACCGCGCCGGAACCGGGCGGGGAAGACGCAGAACGAACAAGGAACATCACATCTGACCGCTTACCCGACCGCGCGGCTGGCCAGATAGTTCACCACCAGCGCCGCCATCACGATCGCCACGCCAAGAAGCTGGATCGCGGTCGGGATGAGTCCCTTGAACACCGCGTCGAGCACCAGCGCCGTCACCGGCGTCAGCAGGATGAAGGGCATCACGTTCACCGCGCCGATCCGCGAGATGGCCTTGAACCACAAAAGGAACGGTATGCCCGTCAGCAGCACCGCGAGGATGGCGAAGGCCACCACATTCGTCACCGTGATCCCGCCGCCGAAATCCCCGATCAGCAGCGTCACCAGCGCAAGCTCCACCCCGCCGACCAGCAACTGCCAGCCGGTGAAGGCGGCGAAGCCGATGGGCGCCTTGCCCCAGCGGTTCATCAGCACCCCGCCGAGCGACAGCGACACCGTGCTGGCCAGCGCCGCGGCGACGCCGATCCCGTCGATCCGCACCCCGGCCCGCAGGACGACCAGCGTCACCCCCACCACGCCCATCGCCACGCTGAGGAACTGCATCGCCGAAGGGGTCTTGCGCAGGATCCCCCAGGCCAGCAGCAGCACCGCGATCGGGCCGAGCGCCTGAAAGATCGCGGCGACGCCGCCGGGCAGGCGCATGACGCCGATGAAGAACAGCCCGAAGAACACCCCGGTATTCAGCGTGCCGAGGATGAACAGCCGCCCGAGCCAGTCACGCGGCGGCAGCTCCCACCCGATCGCCAGCAGGAACACCGCCCCGCCAAGCGCCCGCACCGCCGCCACCAGCGCCGGGTGGTGCGGCAGCATGTCTGTCGTCAGAAGATAAGTGAACCCCCAGAGAATCGCGGTCGCCATCGCCGCAAGTCTTGAGCCGGACATATGCACCTTCGATGACCGGAGGGCCGGTCGCTGCTTCGTCATTCGCGGGGACACTATCTGGTGCGAAAGGCGCCGGTGGCAATCGCCGGAAGCCGGTTTTTCCTCACCGGGGGGATCGTACTCCGGAGAGGGGGGTGCGGGCGGAGGGGGTGCAGGGGGCCAGCCCCCTCGCCCGTTCCGGGCTCACCCCCGGGATATTTATGGAAACACGAAAGGGATAAAGTGTTTCTGTTTTTGCGTTTTCAGGGGACGGGAGGGCGCGCGAGCCGCGCGCGCGGGCAGACCCGACAGACCGGGTGCCGCCTGTGCGTCTCGCGCCGCGCGTGTGGGCAGACAGCAAATAAGCGATCTGCATCTGGGCTTGCGGCAGCGCAGTCCACGTGCGTGTGGGCGGACACTATCCGGAGGACTGATCGCCGGAAGTCCGACAGCGCAGTCCGCGCGCGTGGGCAGACACCAGACGGGCGATTTCCGGCGGCACGGTGGCCGGCGCAGTCCGCGCGCGCGTGGGCAGACACTATTCGGAGGACTGATCGTCAGAAGTCCGACAGCACAGTCCGCGCGCGTGGGCAGACATCTGCCGTCGCGGAACCATCACCGTCGTGCGGTCCGCGCGCGCGTGGACGTGGGCGGACGGGGTCGGGAAGCGGTGCCCGATCCGGCAAGGCCGCCCCGCCACCTTGAGATGCGGTCGGGGCGGATTCCTTCGGGGATCAGGAAATGCCCTGTTCCTTCAGCGCGGCATATCCGCCCTCGACATCGGCCACATTGGTGAAGCCAAGGCCGGTCAGTGTTTCCACCACCGGCCCCGAGCCCTTGACCGAGCCGCAGAACACCACGATCCGCGCGTCCTTCGGCACGGCGGCGAGGGGGCCGGTGAAGGCCGGTTCCACCTGCGTCTTCGGCACGATGATCGCCGAGGCGATCTCGCCGCTTTCGGCCCGGCCCTTGGGCGAGCGCACGTCGATCAGCAGGTCGACCCCGGCCAGACCGGCGGGCAGGTCGGCGGCGGTGATACGGGTAACGGACATCTTCTCTTCCTTTCAGTTGCCGGGAGCGGCATGGATCGGATCGACCCAGTAGACATTCTCGGGTTTCTCGACCGGGTCGACATCGGTGATGTTGACGACCACGGCCTCGTTGTCCGAGCGGACGAGGACGCATTCCAGCACCTGTCCCGGGTCGGCGTTGATTTCCTGGTGGGGAACATAGGGCGGGACGTAGATGAAATCGCCCGGCCCGGCCTCGGCCACATATTCCAGCCGGTCGCCCCACCGCAGGCGGGCGCGGCCGCGCACGACATAGATCACGCTTTCCAGCGGGCCGTGGTGATGCACGCCGGTCTTGGCGTCGGGTTCGATCGCCACGGTCCCGGCCCAGATCCGCTGCGCGCCGACGCGCGCGTGGTTGATCGCCGCCTGCCGGAACATCCCCGGCGTCTGCGCCGTATTGGCATCGAGCTGATCGCCCCGGATCACCCGGATGCCGTCATGTTTCCAGCGCGGCGCATCTTCGTGACTGTGGCCCCCGGGGCCGTGGTCATGAGGCATATCTGTCTTCCTTCCCTGTCTGCGGCGCGGGGCCGCGGTTCATCACGCTGCGGGCGCGCTCGAACACGGTTTCCATCCGCCAGTGATCGTTCGGATAGCGCGGGTCCGCCGCCCATTCGTCCCACCCGTGCAGGCGGCGCATCTCGCCCAGCAGGCCGGCCGCGCGGGTGGTTGCCGGATCGAAGCCCTCGACCCCGCCGGCATCCGGGCCGACGAAGATCGCATCCGCCCGGCAATAGAGTTCGCACATGAAGCAGGTCTGGCACGCCTCGGGATGCGCGATCCGGGGCACCGTGCCGGGCGCGCCGGCAAAGACCCCGGTCGGGCAGACCTCGACGCAGGTGCCGCAGGCGGTGCAGAGATCCCCGGCGATGAATTCGATCATGCCGTCTGCTCCGCCGGCAGCGCCTCGGGCGCGGCCTCCGGCCGGTCGAGGCCCCGCACCCGGATCCGCCGCGCCAGCGCCGGATCGGCGCCGGGGAAATCCGTGCGCTGGTGGATGCCGCGGCTTTCCCGCCGTGCCAGGGCCGCGGTCAGCGTCCAGCGCGCCGTGGCGACCATCGCCGCCAGCTCGCGCGTGGCGGGATCGGGCGCGGCCTCGCAGACCGCCGTCCATGCGGTGTCGAGCGTGGCGAGGCTGGCGCGCAGGGCCTTTTCCTCGCGGAACAGCACCTTGTCGTAGCGCAGCATCGCGTCCTGCACCTGCGCGAGGATCGCCGCCCGGTCGATGCCGCGCCCGCCGGCAAGCCCCGCCCGTCCGACGCGCCGTCCGCCGCCGCGCCGCGGGCTGCGCGCCGCGATCCGGGCCGCCCCCTCCCCCGACCAGAGGCCGGAGGACAGCGCCCAGGCGGAATTGATGTTGCCGCCGCCCGAGATCGCCCCCGCGACCCGTTCGCGCGTCGCCGCGTCGCCCGCCGCGAACAGGCCCGGAACGGCGGTGGCGCAATCCGCGGTCTCGACCGCGATGCCGCCGATGCCGCGGATCGTGCCCTCGCCATGCAGCGTGACCTCGAACCGCTGCCGGTAGGGGTCGATCCCCCAGCGGTGGAACGGCAGCACGAAATTCGGCGAGATGGTGGGCACGCGGTCGCGAATATCGGCGGGCGTGCGCGACAGATCGGCAAAGACCGGCCCGCGCAGCAGCGCCTGCGCCAGCGGCCGGGTGATATCCGGCCCGCCGACCGGCAGCACCCGCCCCGTTTCGTCGTAATAGGTGGCGAAGGCGAAGGACATCGAGCGCGTCAGCGTCGTGCGGGCGGGCGCGACGCAATAGACGGCGGTGAATTCCATCCCCGACAGGTCGGCGCCCGCCTCCGCCGCCATCAGGTAGCCGTCGCCCGTATTGTTCCACGATCCGAGCAGGCGCGAGCGGAACGCCGTCCCCCCGGTCGCCAGCACCACCGCCCCGGCATCCACCTGCCAGCCGGCCCCGCCCGAGGTGCGCACGCCGCTTGCCCCCGCGACCGCGCCGTCGGCATGCCGCAACAGCTGCTGCGCCGCCGCGTGGTCGATGATGCGGACGCCGATCCCTTGCAGCCGGCGGCGCAGCGCGCGCATGTATTCCGGTCCGCGCAGCGCCCGGTAGCGCGGCACGCCGGCATCGTCGCGGGGGAAATCGTAGACATCGGACAGGCCGGGCAGGCTGTTCCAGGTGGTGTCGAGGATGCGCGCCATCCAGTCGGCCTCGTTCAACCCGCCCGACTGCGCCAGCCGGCGCGCGATCGCGGCCGGACGGTCGGCGGGCGCGACCCACCAATGCCCCGGCCCCGCCGTCGCCGTCACCCCCGAGGTGCCGAGCCAGCCCTTTTCCACCAGCACGACCGAGGCGCCCGCCCGCCGTGCGCCGATCGCCGCCCAGGCCCCGGCCATGCCGCCGCCGATGACCAGCACATCGGTGGTGATATGGAAGCCGCCGCTCATGCCTCGGCCCCGTGCCGGATTTCGTGCCGGACGCCGAGCCAGTCGAGCAGGACGCCCCGCGCCCGCGCCACCCTCGGGTCCGCCACATCGCGCGGCCGGGGCAGATCGACCGCATGTTCATGCGCGATGACGCCGTCCTTCATCACCAGCACCCGGTCGGCCAGCAGGATCGCCTCTTCGACGTCATGCGTCACCAGAAGGACGGCGCAGCCGTGGCGCTCCCACAGCTCGGCCACCAGCCCCTGCGCCTTGATCCGCGTCAGCGCGTCGAGGGCGGCGAAGGGCTCGTCCAGCAGCAGCAGATCGGGTTCGCGCACCAGCGCCCGGGCCAGCGCGGCGCGCTGCGCCTCGCCGCCCGAGAGGACCTTGGGCCAGACGTCGGCGCGGTGGCCGATGCCGACCTCGGCCAGCGCGCGCCCGGCCCGCGCGCGATCCGGCCGGCCCGGCAGCCCCAGCACGACATTGTGCCAGACCCGCTTCCACGGCATCAGCCGCGGCGCCTGAAAGGCGATGGCGCGTTTGCGGGGCAGTGTCACCTCGCCCTCGAAATCCGGGTCGAGATCGCCGAGGATGCGCAGCAGCGTGGACTTGCCGCAGCCCGAGGCCCCCAGCAGCGCCACGAATTCCCCCGGCCGGATCGTCAGGTCGAGGTTGTCGATGACGCGCCGGTCGCCGAAGCTGCGGCTGAGCCCGCGCACCTCGACCGCGGCGGGGCCGCCAAGGCCCCGGCCCGGATCGCCATCCGCGGAGGGCGTCACGCCCCGGTGAAACTCGGTCGCCATGCGAGGAATATCCTTTCGAGGGTGCGCACGACCATGTCGACCGCAAGGCCGAGGATCGCATAGACGACAAGGCAGACGACGATCACGTCGGTCTGAAAGAATTCGCGGGCATTGGCCATCAGATAGCCGACCCCCGCCGTGGCGTTGATCTGTTCGCCGAAGACCAGCGCGAGCCAGGCGATCCCCAGCGAATAGCGCAGCCCCACCAGCGCATTGGGCAGCGCCCCGGGCAGCACGACATGGCGCACCAGCCCCGCCCGGCCAAGGCCGAGGGTCCGGCCCGCCTCGATCAGCGTCTGGTCGACGCCGCGAATGCCCGCATAGACGTTCAGATACAGCGGAAAGGCCGTGGCCAGCGCGATCAGCGCGATCTTCGGCGCCTCGCCGATGCCGAACCAGATGATCAGCAGCGGGATCAGCGCCACGTTCGGCACGGTGCGCAGCATCTGCATCGGCGCATCGACCAGATCCTCGCCCAGCCGGGTCAGCCCGGAGGCAAGCGCAAGCAGCACCCCCACCGTCCCGCCAAGCGCCAGCCCCGCCATCGCCCGACCGAGCGACACGACGATCGCCTGTTGCAGCTCGCCGGTCGCGATCAGCCGCGCCGCGCTGGACACGACCGTCGCCGGCCCGGCCAGAACCTCGGCCGGCAGAACCCCGGTGACCGAGGCGATGTGCCACAAGGCCACCAGCGCGACCGGCCCGCTCGTGCGGCGCAGCCAGCGCGGCAGGCCGCGGCCGCGCGCATGGGCGGGCACCAGCCGCACCCGACCGGCGGGCGCGGCACGGCGCGCGGGCGCCGGGGGCACATAGGTGCCGGGGCTTTCGGTCACGCTCATCCGTTCGTCACCGTCACGGGCAGATCCCGGTAAACGTAGTCCGCCAGATTCAGCTGACCAGTCAGGACCCCGGCCCCGACCCAGGTGTCGTGGACATTCTGCAAGGTGGCAACGAAGGCGTCATCGACCGGCTTGCGCCGATAGCCCGACTGTTCGGGATACAGCGGTTCGACCGTGGCGCGGTCCTGCTTGCTGAAGCCTTCGTAGAAGGTCAGGAAATCCTCGCGGTTCGCCCGCGCCCAGTCGTAGCTCCTGTCGATCCGGCCGACGAAATCGTCGATCGCGGCGACCTTGGCGGGATCGGCCAGCGTCCTTTCGGTCACCGCATAGACGATGTTGCCGGTGTTCACGCCCACCCCGTCGAACAGCTCGCGCGCGCCCAGAACGCCCACGCTGCGCGCCTTGTAGACGCCCCAGGTGCCCCAGGCGTCGATCGACCCCGACTGGAACGCGGCCGAGGCATCGGCCGGCGTCAGGAAGGCGAGCTTCACCTCGGACGGGTCCACCCCCGCCTTCTTAAGCGCGCCCAGCACGAGGTAATGCGCGACCGATCCCCGCGTCGTTGGCGAGATCGTCTTGCCGCGCAGATCGGCGAGCGTTTCGATCCCGCTGCCCTTCGGCACGAGGATCGAGGAGCCAAGTCCGCCGTTGGAAAAGACCGCCGCGAGGCGCACCTTCGATCCGCCGGCGATGGCGCTGACGGCGGGGCTGTCGGCGGACATGCCGATATCGGCGGCATCGGCCTTCAGCGCCTCGTGCAGGTTGACGGCGGCCGGATAGACCGACCATTCGATGCGGTAGGGCAGATCGTCCAGAAGCCCCGCGGCCTCCAGCCGGGCGCGCTGTTCGCCCACCTGATCCGCGACGCGCAGCACGACCTGATCCTGCGCGTTCACCCGCGTCGCCGCCAGCCCGGCCACCAGCAATCCCCCGAAGGTGCGGCGAGAAATTCCGTTCATCATCTGATCCCCTATTCGGCGGCAAGGCGCCGCGTGGTGTTCCGGTTGGCGGGCTTCGCCAGCCCGAGAGAGTCGCGGAAGGTCGTGCCTTCGTATTCGGTGCGGAACAGGCCGCGCGCCTGCAGGATCGGCACCACCGTATCGGCAAAGACCGAAAGCTCGTCCGGCAGCGAATTGTTGAAGACGAAGCCATCGGCCCCGCGCCCGGTGAACCAGCGTCCGAAGGCGTCGGCGACCTGTTCCGGCGTGCCGATGAAATCGGTGCGCGGCGTGGCGAAACGCTGCGCGGTCTGCCGCAGCGTCAGGTTTTCCGCCCGCGCCAGAGCGATGATCCGCTCCGAGGTGGAGCGGTTCGAATTCGCCGCGACATGCGCCACATCCGGGAAGGGCGCGTCGAGGTCGTATTGCGAAAAGTCGTGTTCGTTGAACGACCGCGCCATGATCAGCAGCGCGTCCTCGATCGAGGTCAGGCCGATGAACGCCTGATACTTGCGTTCGGCCTCCGCCTCGGTCGAGCCGATCACCGGGCGCAGGCCGGGCAGCACGAACAGCGTATCGGGGTCGCGCCCGAACCCGGCCGCGCGGCGTTTGACATCGGCGTAATAGGCCTGCGCCCCCGCCAGATCTCCCGGCTGCACGAAGATCGCGTCCGAGCGCGCGGCGGCGAAGTCGCGCCCGTCCTCCGAGGCGCCGGCCTGAAAGATCACCGGCTGCCCCTGCGGCGAGCGCGCGATGTTCAGCGGCCCCTCGACCTGAAAGAAATCGCCCCGGTGGTCGAGCCGGTGCAGCTTGTCCGGGTCGAAGAACCGGCCCGAAGCCTTGTCATGCACAAGGGCGTCGTCTTCCCACGAATCCCACAGCCCCTGCACGACATCCAGATGTTCCGCCGCCAGCCGGTAGCGCGTCGCGTGATCGTAATGCTTTTCCCGGCTGTAGTTGCGCGCCGATCCTTCGAGCCACGAGGTCACCACGTTCCATCCCGCCCGCCCGCCCGAGAGCTGGTCGAGCGAGGCGAACTGCCGCGCGACGTTGAACGGCTCGGCGTAGCTGACCGTCAGCGTGCCGACGAGGCCGATATGATCCGTCACCGCGGCCAGCGCCGACAGGATCGTCAGCGGCTCGAAACGGTTGAGGTAATGCGGGCTCGATTTCGGGGTGATGTGGACGCTGTCCGCGACGAACAGGAAATCGAAGCGCGCCGCCTCGGCGATCTGCGCCTGCCGCCGGTAATAGGCGAAATCGGTCGAGGCGCCGGGCTGAGCGTCGGGATGGCGCCAGTCGCCCCAGCCGGTGCCGTTGCCATGCATCATGAAGCCGAGCTTCATCTGTCTTTGGGCCATGTTCCCCCCCGTGCGCCATGTTCCGTGCATCGGTCCTTCGGGCAATCTACGCCCCCGCCGCCGCCCGGATGAATTCCAAAGATCGCCCCCGGCGGAGAACATCCGCATGGCCGGCACCCCCCGCGGAGCAGGATTATTCCGCCCCGACGTTCAGTTCGCGGGCCGGATCTCGATGATGTCGCGCATTTCCTCCGCCCGGAAATCGGAGATGAGCACCGTCACCGTCACCACCCAATAACCGTCGAGCGGCAGCAGGAACCGGCCCGCATCGGCTTCGCCGCCCCGCATTTCATGCCGGAAGGGGCCAAGGCCGTAGGAGGGCTTGGAGAATTCGATCGCGACGGATTGCGGCACGAAGGGCGCGCCGTCCAGCCGCAGGTCCGACACCCGGACCCGCACCATGCCCATGCGGGGCGGATCGACATGCACCACCGCCGACAGCCCGCCCGCGCGGAATTCCTGCGCCAGCGCCGGCGGCACCGGCACGATGGCGCGCGGCGGCGGGGTAAAGCGCCAGAGCGCGATCACCCCGATGATCGCGGCGGCCAGCACGATTTCAACCGCGATGGCGCGGCGCAGCGGGCGGGTGTCGCCCCGCTCGGCCCGGGGCGTCAGGCGCAGCCGGTTGAATAGCGCCACCGCCAGCAGCACCGCGACCAGCGCGAGCTTTGCCAGCAGAACCCGCCCGTAACCGGTCCGCCACAGGGCGGTGGGATCGGCGCCCAGCTGGACCACCGCGATCGCCACGCCGGACCCGGCAAGCACCGCGACACCCCATGGAATGGCGCGCGAAAACCCCGCCAGCGCGCCGGCCCCTCCACGTGCGAGCTGCGCCGACAGCGGCACCAGCGCCCCGATCCAGAGCGCCGCGGCGATCACATGGGCGGCGACGGCCGGGCGCATCACCGCCTGCGGCGGCGCGGTGGCCGCATGCCCGGCCGCCGCCGCGGCCATCCCGCACGCCAAGAGCCCGACCAGCGCGATCACCCGGCCCGGCCGCGTCAGCGCCGCGATCAGCGCGCCCGCCGAAAGCGCCAGCGCCAGCCCCGGCGCCCCCGCCGCGCCCTCGCGCCAGGGGGCCCCCGTCAGCAGTGCGGCGGGCGGCAGGCCCAGCAGGTCGAGCCCCTGAAACCCCGCGACCGGCAGCAGCAGCGCAAGACCCGCGCCCGCCGCGGCCTGCGGAAACCGCGTCCCCTGCCGCCCGGCGAAAGCCTGAAACACCGCCCCGCCCACACCGCACAGCAGCGCCCCGATCAGCGCCGCCCGCAGCGCCCAGACCCCGGCGCGCGTGGCAAGGGGCGCGTCGTCCGACGCCTCGGCGATCGCCGTCTCGACCTCCACGGAAAACAGCTGCGCCCCCGCCAGCGGATGCCCGTCGGCCGAGGTCACGCGCCATGACAGCAGATGGCTGCCGCGCGCGAGCCCCTCGGGCAGGGCAAAGCGCAGGGAATGGCCCTCGATCTCCGGCGGGGGCAGCAGGACCGTGCGCCCGTCCGGCGCCGAAAGCCGCGCCGCCAACGGGCGCACCCTTTCGTTGAAGGTCAGGGTGATGTCGCGCGGCGCGGCCTCAAGCAGCACGCCGTCGGGCGGCGCGGCGGAAACGAGGCTCGCATGCGCAACGGCCTGCCCCGCCGGAACCAGCCACAGCAGAGCCACGGCAAACCCCACCAGAAACCAGCCCGCCACGCGGCGGCACCGCAGGGCGGCGGTCATCGCGCCGGCTGGACCGTCAGCACCGGCGCCGGGCTGTCAGCATCCGCCGTCCCGATCCAGCGGGTTTCGCGGTCGCCGCAGATCTGGATCACCGGGATCGCGATCGCCCCGGGCGCACCGGCGGCAACCGTGGCGCGCAGGGTGAAACTGGCCTTCGTGCCGTCCGGCAGCGAACCGCCCTGCCAGCCGACCTCGCCCTCGGCCACCGAAACCTGCCATCCGTCCTTCGGCACGGGCACCGCGGCCTCCAGCCCCTCGGGGATCGCGACGCGCAGCCCGGTCGTCGCCGCGCCCGCGCAGCCGTGGCCCACGATCAGGCCGATGTCCAGCACCTGACCGGGCTGCGCCCGGTCCGGATGCAGATGGATATGCGCCGCCGCGGGCAGCGGCACGAGCCCCGCGACGGCCAGCAGGGCAAGGCGGTGGAACAGGATCATCCTCTTCCCTTCGGTCTGAAAGCGGCCTTCAAAATCGCCCAAGCGCATCTTCCTCCTTCATTCTTCCATAAATATCCCGGGGGTGAGGCCGCAGGCCGAGGGGGCTGGCCCCCTGCGCCCCATCCGCGCGCGCCACGATCCCGGCAAGGCCCGACCCGACCGCGCTACCAGCTCGCCTCAAGCCCAAGATGCCGCAGCGCCTCATGGCGCAGCTCGGCGATGCGGGGATGGCCGCGATGGCGGGGATAGGGCAGATCGACGGTCAGGTCCGCCACCACCTGCGCCGGACGCGGGCCGAAGACGATCACTCGCTGCGCGAGATACAGCGCCTCCTCGACATCATGGGTCACCAGCACCGCGGTCAGCCCGCTTTGCTGCCACAGCCGCACCAGTTCGGTCTGCATCGCCAGCCGCGTCAGGCTGTCGAGCTTGCCCAGCGGTTCGTCGAGCAGCAGCACATTCGGCTGGTTCACCAGCGCCCGCGCCAGCGCGACCCGCTGCGCCATCCCGCCCGAAAGCTGATGCGGATAGGCCTTGTCGAAGCCCTGCAACCCCACCAGGTTGATCGCCGCGTCAATGCGGTGGCCCTCGGTCTTCAGCGTGCCCTGCGCCTCGAGCCCAAGGGCGACATTCGCCCGCACCGTCCGCCAGGGGAACAGCGTCGGATCCTGAAACACCAGAATCCGCGAGGGATCGGGGGCGCCGACCTGTGCCCCATCCACGCGGATCGCGCCCGAGGCCGGATGGTCAAGCCCCGCGATCAGCCGCAGCAGGGTGGACTTGCCGCACCCCGACGGCCCCAGAAGCGCCACGAAGGAGCCCGGCTCGATGGTGAAGGACACGTCGTCCAGCACCGGCAGCGGCGCGCCTTCAAGGTCGAAGCGGTGCGACACCGCCTCGATCGAGATTTCCCGACCCGCGCCCGGCAGGTCCTCTTTCAACGCCGCGGTCACCACCGGACAACCCCCTTCTGCCAGACAAGCACCCGGTCGCGGATGCGGAACAGGAGCGTGATGAGACCCGAACACATCGCCGCCATCACGAAAAGCGCCGCATACATGTTGGCATAGGCGGCCCAGCCCTGCGCCCATTGCAGATACCAGCCAAGACCGGCCTCGACGCCCAGCATCTCGGCCACGACCAGCACCGCGAAAGAGGTCGACAGCCCCATGAACAGCCCGACGAAGACATGCGGCAGCGCCGACGGGATCGCCACCTTGACGATCAGGAACAGCGGCGAGGCGCCAAGCGTGCGGGCGATTTCGTAATAGTCGCGGTTGACCGCGGCGATGCCCGACCAGGTCAGCACCGCGACCGGAAAGGCGGTCGAAAAGGCGATCAGGAAGACGCTGGCCGAACCCGAGCTGGGAAAGATGAAGAACGCCAGCGGCAGCCACGCGGTCGCCGGCAGCGGCCCGATATAGCGCAGCAGCGGCGTCGCCCAGTAGCTGACCGCGCGCGACCAGCCCATGCCGACCCCGATCAGGAACCCCGCGATCGCGCCGAAGAAAAAGCCCTTCGCCAGCAGCCAGATCGAAAAGGCCGCACTGTGCAGGATCTTGCCGTAGTCATACAGAAAGACCTCCAGCATCGCCTGCGGCGTCGGGAAGAAGGGCTGCGGCAGCCATCCCGTCTTTGCCGTCACCACGGTCCAGAGCACCGAGGCCGCACCGATGGCGAAGAGCCACGGGCCGCGCAGCGCGCTCCAGCGTCCGACGCGGCCAAGCCGGTTGCCGAACAGACCGAGGAGCGTCAGCACCCCGCCCACCGCCCCCCAGATCAGCGCGAGTTCCCGCCCGAGCGGCTGATAGGTCAGGTCCGGCACCAGCAGCAGCACCGCCACCGCCGCGAACCACGGCAGCGCGGCAAGCAGCGTCCAGCCCTGCACCGGGGCCGGCGCGCGGCCCGCCTCCAGCGGCAATTCGATCGAAGCCATCGGTCCCTCCCTACGCGCTCAGCACATCGGCATAGACCCGGTCGGCGAAGGCCTGCGGGTCGGTCGAGCGGCGGAAGATGTTGATCTCGCGCAGTTCCGACGCATATTGCGCGATCTCCGTGCGCAGGTCGGCGCCGGTCGGATGGTGGTCGTGCGTCTGATCGGCCAGCACCGCCACCAGATCCTCGATCGAGCGGCCTTTGGGCGCATTCGGCAGGAAGGCCTTCGCCGCGTCCTCGGGCTTCGCCACGGTCCAGTCCTGCGCCTCGAGCAGCGCGCGCGTCAGCGCCCGCGACGTTTCGGGATCGTTGCGCACCAGATTGCCGCTGATGCCGACGATGCAGCAGACGCGGTTTTCATAGCCATGGTCGAGGTTCGAGGCCACCTGCACATATTTGCCGGGCGTGTCGTGCAGCCAGAAATAGGCCTTCGGATCGCCGTCGGCGATGGCGTCCACCTCGCCCCGCTCCGCCGCGAGTTCCAGAACCTCGGCCGAGAAGGCCCGCCATTTCACATCCTTTTCGGGGTCGAGCCCGATATCGTGCAGCTGGATCGAGAAGAAGTTCTTCGCCGGTGCCGCAAGATCGGTGACGCCGATGCTCTTGCCCTTGAGATCGGCAAGATCGGTGATCCCGGTCGACTGCGGCGACAAAAGCCGCATGCAGCCGCCATGCGTGCCCGCCGTCACCTTGACGTCGAATCCCTGTTCCAGCGCCTTGAGCCAGCGCAGCGCCATGCCGACGCCGCCGTCCGCCTTGCCGGTGGCGATCGCCTCCAGCAGCGTTTCGGTCGAGGCGCCGAAATTGACGATCTCGATATCCAGACCATGCTTGGCGAAGATGCCCTGATCGATGGCGACGAAGACCGGTGCGAGGCAGATGGACGAGGCGTTGGAGGCGAACCTGATATGTTTCAGCCCGCCGGCGCCCTGCGCGCGGGCGAGCGAGCCGATCCCCGCCCCAAGGAACGGCGCGGCGAGCGTCGCGCCAAGGGCGGTCTTCAGAAGATGTCGTCGGCCAGAGGCGATGCGGGTCATGCGGGAAATCCTTTCACGGTCCATGAGACGGTTATTCTGCGTTCGGTCATTCTGCGGCGCGGCTGCCGGCGGTTTCCCCGGCTACCAGCGCGCGCACGCGCGGGATCAGGTCGCGCCCGTATTCCAGCGCGTCGGCCAGCGGATCGAAGCCGCGGATCAGGAAGGTCGAGATGCCCAGCCGGTAATAATCAAGCATCGCCTCCGCCACCTGATCGGGCGTGCCGACGAGCGAGGTCGAATTGCCGTTCGCGCCGGTCAGCCGGGCGAGTTCGGTCCACAGCCGCTTGTCGAGCCGCGCGCCCTGCGCCGCGGCGGCCAGCAGGCGGCGCGAGCCCTCGTTCTGCGGCCGGTCGGGATCGGTCGCATTCACCAGCCGCTGTTCGGCCCCGGCGGCGCGCAGCGCCCTGGCCTGCGCGAGGATGCGGTCGGCCTTGGCCCAGGCCTCCTCCTCGGTGGCGCCAAGGATCGGGCGCAGCGAGAGCGAGAACCGCGGCGCGCGGCCATGCGGCGCGGCGGCGGCGCGCACCGCGGCGATGGTTTCGGCCACCTGCGCCTGCGTCTCGCCCCAGAGCGCGTAGACATCGGCATGCTTGCCCGCCACCGCGATCGCCGCCGGCGAAGAGCCGCCGAAATAGACCGGGATGCCTTCCGGCCCCTGCGGCTTCACATCCGAGAAGGCGCCCGAGACCCGATAGAATTCGCCCTTGTAGTCAAAGGGCTCGCGCCGCGTCCATTCCTGCCGCACGATGTCCAGATATTCCTGCGTCCGGGCATAGCGTTCGTCCTTGGTCAGCCAGTCGCCGTCCTGCGCCAGCTCGCGGTCGTTGCCGCCGGTGATGATATGCACGGCGACGCGCCCGTCCGTCAGATGGTCGAGCGTGGCAAGCTGCCGCGCCGCGAGCGTCGGTGCGGTGAAGCCCGGCCGATGCGCCAGCATCAGTTTCAGCCGCGACGTCACCTGCGCGACATACTGGCCGACGAACAGGCTGTCGGGCGTGGCGGAATGAAAGGCGAGCAGCACCCGGTCGAAGCCGCCCCGTTCATGGATCGCCGCCGAGGCGCGGATGAAGGCGCGGTCGATCACCGGCCCCTGCCGGGGGATGATCTCGGAGGCGTTGTGATTGCCGATGAAGCCGATGAATTCCACGGACATGCGTTTTCTCCTATAGCCCGAGCACGGCGCGCCCGGCGGTGATGAGGGCAGTGTCTTCCTGCGGGCTGTGGATCCGGCCGCACAGGACGTCGCGCAGGTGCCGCTCCAGCGGATTGCGGCGGGCGATGGCATGGTTGCCGGCCAGCCTGACCGCGCCCTCGACCGCCGCGATCGCGTTTTCGGTGGCGACATGCTTGATCAGCCCGGTTTCGCTGGCGGCGGGCGGATGCCCGGCATCCACCTCGGCGGCGGCAGAGCCGATCAGCCGGCGGTTCACGGCGATCCGTTCCTCGATCGCGCCAAGGGCTTCCTGCATGCGCGGCAGTTCGGCCAGCGGCTTGCCGAGGTTCGCAGGCACCCGCGAGGTCAGGAAACCCGCGATCCAGTCCCGCCCCGCCTCGGCCACGCCGGTATAGAGCGCGGCGATCAGCAGGCCGATCCAGGCCGAGGCGTCGCCCCCCTGCCCCGCCCATTCCTCGGGCCGGCGCAGGTCGGCGGCATATTCCGCGGGCAGCGCGACATCCTCGAAGATCACGTCATGACTGGACGAGGACCGCAGGCCAAGGGTGTCCCAGCTCCGCTCGATCCGCACGCCTTCGGCCGAGAACGGCACGAGGAACTGGCCCACGCGGGGCGTTTCCTCATCGGTGCGGGCCCAGACGATGCCCCAGCTCAGGCCCTCGCTGCCGGTGGAATAGATCTTCCGGCCGGACAGCCGCCAGCCGCCCTCAACCCATCGCGCGGTGGTGGCGGGCAGGCCGCCCCGCAGCGGCGTGCCCAGATCCGGCTCGACCCGCAGGGCGTTGACCAACTCGCCGCGCTCGGCGGCGCCGGTGGCGACACGGGCGACCAGCGCGGCGGGCCAGCGCCCGCGGTGGAGCGTTGCAAGCTGCGCGTATTGCATCACCAGCACCAGCCCGGTCGAGGGATCGCCCCGGCCGATCTCGCGGATCACCTCGGCGGCGACGGCCAGCCCCCGGCCCGCGCCGCCGAACCGCACCGGCACCGTCAGCGCCAGCAGCCCGGCGCGCCGCAGCGCCGCGATGTGATCATGCGGAAAATGCCCCCCGGCATCCAGCGCCCCGGCATCCGCCGCGAAAAGATCGGCAAGCGCCCGGGCGCGTTCGGGTTCTGAGGCGACGGGTGTCAGCGAAGAGATCAGCATGTCCGGTCCGGAATGGCGCCCGCGCAGCGCGGGCAATGTCGTATCCTGCACCGACATTTTAGGCGCAGTGGCGCCAGGACCCATTCCAATGTTCCCGCCCGGAGGAGAAGAAGGTGGTTCCCGCCCCCCGGCGCGCCAGTGCAATGTTTCTTTCCGCCCCCCAACCGGCCCGGCGGCCACCTCCACCGCGGTTTCCGCCGAAAGACTCTTCTCCCTTCATTCTTCCCTAAATATCCCGGGGGTGAGGCGCTTGCGCCGAGGGGGCTGGCCCCCTTTCGCCCCCACCGCCCGCGCGCCCGGTGCCGGGCCCCCGGGGCCCCCCCCAGCGGCACTCCCCGGTGAAACCCGAACGCCCGGTCCGCGGTTTTCCGCCAAACAGGAATATTATTCCCCGACCCCGCCGCGCAAAAGAATTTAAATCACGACGCTCATGGTAGACTTTTCACAGAATAAGGATCCCCGGGAAACCATCTCGCCTCTGCCGGCGTTGGGCACCAGAGGATCATCCGGAAAAGGAACATGACGGAACGGAACCGCGCCCTTCCCCTCTGTCGCAAGACCCGCCGGCCGTCGCACGGCCGAAGGTCGCGCAGCCCGTTCCCGTCCTGTCGATGCAACAGGAGACGTGAATGACCAGCCTTCCGCCGCAAGAATTCACATCCGTCGCACGTGCCGAGGCCCCCCTCGACGAAAACCGGGGCTTCGCCTGTCACGTGCTGATCATCGGCGGCGGGGCTAGCGGCACGCTGATGGCCCTGCACCTGCTGAACGCCTCGCCCGACATGCGGGTCACGGTGATCGAGAAAAGCGCCCTTCTGGGTTGCGGCATCGCCTATTCGACCACCGATCCGGGCCATCTGCTGAACACCCGCGTCCACAACATGAGCGCCTATCCCGACCGGCCGGAACATTTCCGCGACTGGCTGCGGCAATCGGGCATGGCCCCCGGCGCGACGGACGAAAGCTTCGTCGGACGGCAGATCTACGGCCGCTACCTCAACGACCTGATCGCGCGGGAACGCGACCTGCCCGAGGTCTCGCGCCTGCGCTGCGTCAAGGACGAATGCCTGCGGCTCGAGGAAACGCCGAAGGCGGTGATCGCGCATCTGGGCGACGGCACCTGCATCCGGGGCGACCGCGCCATTCTGGCAACCGGCCATGCCGTGCCGGTGCAGTCGCATGCGGTGCTGACCAGCGGCTGGGATTTCACCCCGCCCGCCGATCCTGGCCAGCCCGTCGTCATCATCGGCACCGGCCTGTCGATGATCGACCACCTGATCACGCTGCTGCGCAACGGCCATCGCGGGACGATCACCTGCGTCTCGCGCCGGGGGCTGCTGCCGCAGGTCCATACCGAGACGAAGCCGTTGGCGATCAGCCGCGGCCACGTTCCCCTTGGCGCGCCGGTCAGCGCCATCCTGCACTGGATGCGCGGGCTCGCCGCCGATGCGGAACGGCAGGGCGGCACCTGGCGCGATGCGGTCGACGGCATCCGGGCGCATGTCTCGGCGATCTGGCGCGCCTGGCCCGAGGCCGAGCGTCGCCGCTTCCTGCGCCATGCCGCCAGCTTCTGGGAGGTGCACCGCCACCGCGTCCCGCCCGACTCCGCCCGCTGGCTGCAGGAGGCGCGCGACCGCGGCCAGTTGCGCATCCTGCGCGGCCGGTTCGAGGAGGCCACGATGGGCGAAGACGGCCTGATCGCCGTCCGCATCCGCACCTCCGGCGGGGAGCGGGTGCTGCCCGCGGGGCGCGCCGTCGACTGCCGCGGCATCCGCCGCGATCCGGCCAAGGACAGCGCCCCGGTGATTCAGGATCTGCTGGCGCGCGGGCAAAGCCGGCTCGACCCGCTGAAGCTGGGCATCGACACCAACGAATGGGCACAGGTGCTGCTGGCCGATGGGCGCCCCTCGCGGCGGCTGTTCGCGATCGGCCCCTGCGCGCGCGGCGCGGCATGGGAAATCACCGCCATCCCCGACATCCGGGTGCAATGCGCAGAACTGGCGCGCCATCTGCATGCGATCGAGGCGCAGGACCCCGTGGGCGTATCGCGGGGCTGATCCCCTATCCGAAAGGGCGCCGGTTTTCCGACGCTCTTTATCCTTTTATTTCGACAGCTCTTCACAGACCTTCCTCACAGCGCCCGGATCGACTGCGGGCGCGAAATTTCCCCAACCGCTGCGGATGTAATCCGCCATCCCCGCCATCCCCGCCACCCGCGCATCGTCAAGGATCGTGCCGAAGGCCGGCATCTCCGGGCCGGTCGGCGGGCGGACGCCACCCTGCCCGACCACCAGCCAGCACGGCACGGATGATTGAGGTTGGATCGTTTGCCTCCGCCGGCGGCCCAGCCAAGCCCGAACACCGCCGCATCTATATGCGGCAGCCGTGTTGGCGTGCCTGCCATGCCGGTTGGCCTCCGCTTTCGATCAGGCCGCGCGACCGGCAATGGACAAGGGGTCCAGATCCAGCTTTTCGTTGTAACGGGTCGCACAGGGGCAATCGTGGTGCACCGCCGGAAAGCCGGTCTTGCGCCAAAACGCCATGTTCCGGTTGCCGCCAGAGATAGGTTCGGCGACGAACCCCTCCATCGTATTGTCGAGGATATGGGTGAACAGCACCTTCGAGGGGATCGGGCTCAGCGGCCTCCCTGCCCTTTAACGGCGATCTGCATATCCCGGCCGGGATCGGCGAATTCCCCTGACAAATGGTCAGGCAATATTGCGACAGCGGGGCGAGCCCCATGCGGCAGCGGTCCCGCATCACCCGGGGAAGCGGGTCGCTCTGCCCGGGCATGCCGTTCCGGAACGGGCCGCACATGTAAAGCCGCTCCGACGTGCCATAGCTGCCGGCCAACTGGTCCGCGATGAATTCGGCCCCTCCCGCCCGAGAGGGACAACACATTCGCCGCGGGATCAGGCATGCGGCGATGGCGCCCATGGTGCGCGCCTGGGCCGACCTGAAGAACCACCAGTCTCCGTCAGGTTCATCTCGCAATCCGGATCGGCCATATTCGACCGATCGCAGAGGAAGACCCGCCCACGGCAAGCCGCCTTTCCCGCAATGGGCCCCCGTCACATATTCGGATAATTCGGTCCGTCGCCGCCCTGAGGTGTTGTCCAGTTGATGTTCTGGCTGGGGTCCTTGATGTCGCAGGTCTTGCAGTGGACGCAGTTCTGGAAGTTGATCTGGAAGCGCGGGCCGGCCTCGTCCTCGACCACCTCGTAGACGCCGGCGGGGCAGTAGCGTTGCGCGGGCTCGGCGTAGTCGGGCAGGTTCACCCGGATCGGCACCGTCGGATCCTTCAGCTTCAGGTGGCAGGGCTGCGATTCCTCGTGGTTGGTGAAGCTGAAGGCCACGTTGGTCAGCCGGTCGAAGCTGATCACCCCGTCCGGTTTCGGATAGTCGATCGGCTTGAAA
>NZ_SAUZ01000050.1 GCF_004022215.1 Paenirhodobacter populi | reverse complement strand
GCCCCATCAGAACCTCAACCTGCCGCAACTTCGAGACAATCTCTTCCGGCTTCGGCCGCTTGTTTGCCATTCTCGATCCTCCGTTTCCTAAACATAACAGCGGACCACTTCAGTGGGGGAGGATCAGTTATACATGTTGCAAAAATGGGCACGTCGGCGCGTCACGTCGTTTTTTCGTTGATCTCATGCCACACGTTCATTCTGTAGTTCACCCCTAAAAGTTTTCTTTTCTAGCCAGTGTGTTGAGTAATGCACGCTGATCATCAGCAGGAGAGACAAGCGATATTTTTGGCTGAGCATACAACGGATGCAGCGACTTCCACCCCACCCCAAGGTGCGAGGTCGCGCGCGATCCGACGACTGCAAGGTGCTGAGCGGGATCATCTACGTCAAACGGTATGGGCCGCGGTGGCACGATGAGCCTGCAGTCTATGGCCCCTACAAAACCCTGTATGACCGGTTCTCCTGCTGGTCTCGGATGGGTATCTTCGCGCGGATATTCCATGAACTGGTGCCGCCAGGCAGCCAGGGCGGCACTCTGATGATCGACAGCACGTTCATGAAGGCACACCGTGCTGCGGCCAGCGGTCCACCTCGCATGCCCGGGCCACCCTCGGTCCATTCCGCGTCCGGGTCGATGCCCACGACCCGCGCGGCGATGTAGCGTTTCTTCTGTTCGCGGATCGCGGCGTGGGCGCCCGCGCCGGCCTGCTCCGCGATGCTGTGCGAGGGGATTGGCGGTGTCACGTTCCTCATCGTGCGTATAGGCAGGATACTTCAGATAGACATATTCACTCAATGCATCCGGGAAGAAGATCTGGCTTGTCAGGATCGTCTTCCGGCCTAGGAACACCTTGTAATGAATATGGCGCGCGCGGCCACGATACCAGCCGGGATCGATCGTGTCGAAGGTGACGATGCCGTTGTCGTTGGCCAGTTGGGTGCCGCGCAGAAAGCTCTGTCCGAAGGTGTCCTGATCCGGGTTCGCCCCCATGTTCGCATAGCCCGAATAATATCCCTGCGCGTCGCATTGCCGGATTTCGACCCGCGCGCCTCTTACCGGGCGGCAGTCACGATCTGAATCTGCATCATGAGCGGAATGCCCGCTTTTCCTTCGGTGATGTCCTGCCGAATAAGGTCTGGGTGCAGGTAATATGGCCTTCGGTCTTTTTGGGCTTTACCGTACAGACATTGGTGGTGACCTGCCCCTGCTCTGCTCCCCGGGTTTGGACCGCCGCGATCTGGAGTTTCGCGGCTCTGTGCTCTGCTCCCCGGGTTTGGACCGCCGCGATCTGGAGTTTCGCGGCTCTGATCACGGGGGCGGGCTGGTTGCACCACCGGGAATATGCAGGTCGATCCGAAACCCCCTGTCAAACCGCGCAAGGGCAATGATACCCGGACAGAAGATTGTCTCGTCGTTCTCAGTTCGTCCTGCATGTCATGTCTGTATTGAACGCCCTGATGCGCCATCTTTCGTGGGTTCATCGTTTGCGGTTTCCGAAAAATCGTCTTGGGCCGGGTGGGGCGACAGGCAGAAAGCCAGTTCTTGCTTTCGCACGCGCAGGTCACGTTTTTGCGTCTCGATCCGCGCCAGGGCGGGTGAGCCGATGCAGGTTCAGCCGCTTGCCACGCTCTCGTTTTCCAAGGGAGTGAAGGACAGCTTGCGCATTCCGGCTTGGTCTTGAAATCTCCGGGCAAGGCTCTCATAATCGACTTGCATTTTCCGCGTCGACGCGAGGAGCACATAACGGCGCGATCCTCCCACCCAGTCCTGCCGGAATGACATCGGACCGGCATGCAGGCCGTGCCCGGCAAGGATGGACGTAACGCCCTCACCATCCAGGTCGCTTTCGGCATCGACGGTAAGTTCGATTCGAACAGAGGGCTGCGGCGGTGCCAGATACTGAACGATACGCAGCACAAACAGCACGACCAATGCAATGACCGTTCCGATCGTCGCAAGTTCAAGAAGCCCCGTCCCGAATACGATGCCAAGCGCGGCGGTCAGCCACAGCGATGCCGCCGTGGTCAGGCCCTGAACAGAGACCCCTTCGCGGAAAATCACGCCAGCGCCGAGAAATCCGATCCCGGTCATGATAGCATGCGGCATGCGTGACATGTCAGAGATGCTTTGCGTGCCATTGGGTAAAACCGCAACCCATTCGCCCATTCTGAGGGCAAGCAACGTCAACAGGGCTGAGGCGAAACAGACAAGCGTGTGAGTACGCAGGCCCGCGGGTTTTCCCTTGAACTCGCGTTCCAGACCGATCAGCGCACCTGCGGCCAGACTGAGAAACAGGGGCAGCATCACATCGGTATCATGCAGCGCGGCAAGGAAACTGTCAGACGTCATTCGAACCTCACGCGACATTGATGCAGTCAAACACGCCAGTAAAGCCTCGGTTCCTCCCGGGTTTCGCTCTGGCGGAAAACCGGCACGAAGATTTTCCGGCGGTGCGGTGGCCCTGCGACCTGCTCCGACACAATCCGGAGGCGGTATGCCTTCTGCCTCGGCATCCTGCCCGGCGTGGTCGCCGCGAGATACGTTTCCGGCGCCTTCTTTGCTAATTTTGAGGCAAGCAGGCCATGATGGGCAGAGGCAACTTCAGCGACGAGTTCAGGCGTGATACGGTGGCACAGATCTCCGAGGGGGCTACCCGAGGGGCAACCGGTATATTCGGCGGTTGCTTTACCTTGGTGCCATGGGGTGATCTCTGCTCGCAAGAGCACCGATCTGGGCGAGGACTGGCTGGGCAGCATGCTGACGAGGAACCCGCTGAAGATCGTGGCCATCGCATTGGCCAGCCGCATGGAAAGAGCCGTCCGGGTAATGCTGAGAACAGGTGAGGCCTGGCGGGCTGCATGAGGAAATGGATTTCCGGGCCGATAACGGCCTGATCGAAATGGCGTGGGCAAGGTGAGATTGATGGTAAGCTGACACACACAAGGCTGGGACACCCCGTTTGCACCAGAGCGCCAGGAGCGCGTGCCATTGACAGGGGCCCGAACCTCACGCGGACGTTCATCAGGGTGCGCGGGAAAACCGCAGATCAGACGCCGAATACATGGCCGCACCCGACCAGTTGCCAAAGATCATCACACCTCTTGTCACGCGGGAGCCATCCATACATGGTTCAAGCCCAAGGACGACGGCGTTTGTGGCCGAGCATCGGGAACAGTTTTCCATCCGGGCCATGTGTCGGTGCCTGCGCATCCAGCCGAGTGGGTTCTATGCCTCTGCGATGGCACGTCCCCTATGATCCGTCGGACGAAGGGCTGATCCGCGTAGCGCGAGGCGAAAGGCTGATGCCCGGCGAGGGTGGCATTGACCTGATCGTGCGGGCAATGGTGATCCCGGAGGACATCACCATCAGCGTCGAGATCCCGCATCGCGAACTGGCCACGAAGATAGATGCGCTCGGCCGGGCGGAAATGGCGATCGCCGCGACGCGGGCGGTCCTGCGCGCGGCGGGCCGCGCCTGACCGGACCGGAGCGCAGGCCCCTCCGACGATGCATTCCGTCTGGAGAGGGCATCCACGCCATCAACAGAGCCCATATTCGCCCTACATACCGCAACCCGGCACAGTCGTCCTGCCGGGTTGGGCCTTTTGCCTCAGGTGGTTCACAGGAAGTTCACAACTCCGCCGCTTTCGCATTTCAAACGCGATAGCGATCAGCCCGCAAAGCGCGTGGCGATGGCTGCGACCCGTGCGCCGTATTGCTTTGCGGTTTCAAGATCGCCATTGGGGATCGCATCCGCCCCGGCATCGGAGGGCGACTGCGTCAACACGCCGACCGAGGCGCCAAGGTTGTTCACATCGGCGCGGGTCGCCGCCAGAGTGTTCGCCGGCAACAGGCCGAGGCTGACCCAGATACCGCCGTGCTGCGACGCAAGCGTTTGCAGGAAGTTCAACGTGGCCTGTTTGTCACCATTGAGGCTGGCGCTGTTCACGAATCCGCCAAATACCTTGTCCTGCCAGCCGCGCGTCGCCCAGACCTTCGAGGAGGCATCAGCGAATTTCTTGAACTGCCACGGTGCGCCGCCCATGTAAGTAGGCGAGCCGAAGATGATCGCATCCGCAGCGGCAAGTGTGTTCCAGCCCGCCTCGGCAAGATTTCCCTCGGCGTCGATGGCGATCAGATCGGCCTGCGCTCCTTCGGCCACATATTCGGCGATACGTTTCGTATGCCCGTATCCGGAAAAGTAAACGACGATGGTTTTTGCCATATCTGTCTCCTTTGCAACGTATGGTGTGAGAAGGGATTATGATGTGCGGCGCTGGACGCGATCCGGGCCGGAGCGCTCGCCGCGATGGATGCAGACGGTCTTGACGGGTCGCGCGGCCTCCGTCGGACCGGGAAATCCCGCAGGCGTCAAAGCGTGAACGCGCGTTCCCCGTTGCGGCAGTCTTAGGTTCATTTCCACGCGCCTGATACTCATGTTGTCTCTTGCACGCACCAATATGGTATCATACCATACCATGCAATAGATGATGGAACGTGAGGAAACGTCTTGCTGCGGTTTGGATTGATTATCGGCTCGACCCGGCCAAGGCGCTTTGCGCAGATCCCTGCGGACTGGCTGCTTGCCGCTGCGGCAGACCGGACCGACTTCACACTCGACGTGCTGGACCTGCGGGAAGCGGATCTGCCGTTTCTGGACGAGTCTTTTCCACCCGCGATGCTCGGAGGCGCCTTTGCGAACCCCAAAGCGAATGCGTGGCGGGCGCGCCTCAACCATTATGACGGCTTCATCGCGACGGTGGCCGAATACAATCACGGCCCCACCGCTGCGCTGAAAAACGCCTTCGACAGCGCCTTTCTCGAATGGCGCCGCAAGCCTGTTGCCTTTGTCGGTTACGGCACGACAGGCGCGGCCCGCGCGATCGCGCAACTTCGCAGCATTGCCCTCGGGCTTGAAATGGCGCCTGTGCGCAGCGAGGTGACGATCGGGCTCGAACCTTTCATCGCCGTGCAGAACAACGAAAAGATGCTGCGCGACTACGGCTACCTGAACAGGGCATGCACCGCATTGTTCGATGATCTCGTCTGGTGGGCTTCGGCGCTGAAGGCTGCGCGGAACAAGCTGCGGGTGGTCGCGTGACGCGGGCATTCCCTTTGACGGCGCGCGGCGTGGCCCGGTTGCAGACCTTGACCGACACCGCCGCGAGCCTTTTTCTTGACCAGGGATACGGGGCGGTCTCGCTAGATATGCTCATCGCGCGGGCTGGCGGGTCGCGGCGCAACATCTACCAGCATTTCGGTGGCAAGGAAGGCCTCTTCATCGAGGTCGTCACCCGCCTGTGCGAGGAACAAGGCCAGCCGCTGCGGGATCTCGACATCGAAGGCGATGAGATTGGCGAGGCGCTGACCGCGTTCGGCCACAAGGTGCTGGAGATCGTCCTGCAACCACGCACGCTGGCGCTGCACCGGCTGATGATTGCCGAAGGGCAACGTTTCCCTGCCCTGTCGCAGGCGATCTTGCGTTCGGGGCACGAGGCCGGGGTCAAGACCCTTGCCGAATGGCTGCGCAATCGCCGCTGCATCCTGCGCGCGGAACTGACGCCGGAAGTCCTTGCCGAGCAATTCGTCTCGCTGCTGATCACCGGCCCACAGCTGCGCGCGCTTGTCGGGCGGGAAAGCCTGCCGCTTTCATCCGCCGAAATCGCCCGTCTCGTGCGGGAAACGGTTTCGGCATTTCTTCATGGAGCCCTGAAGGGCGGAAAGAGTCCCGATGCGTAACCTTCCCTGGAAATCCATTCTTGCCTGGCTGCTTGCGGCCTTCTTCGTCGTGGGCGGGATTGGCAACATCTTCGTCTCATCCGAGATTGCCGCCGACTACCGGCGTTGGGGATATCCCGACTGGTTCCATTTCATCACTGGGGCGCTGGAGCTTTCTGCGGCGGTGCTGATCGCATACCGTCCGACGCGCCTTTGGGGCGCTTGTCTTGCCAGCGGTGTCATGGTTGCGGCAGCGTTCACCGTCCTGTCGCACGGCGAGTTCGCCCACGCCATCGCACCCCTGATCGTATTGGCCGTGGCGCTGACGGTCGGTTTCCTTGCCTTCCGGGAGAAAGCCTCGCAACACGCTGGATCGTAAGGCACATTCGTTCCGCTATTCCGATAGAACGCTCCCATGCCGGGCCTGGCCAAGCTATCAGCCGGCACGGCGTTCCCGGATTTCATGGGCAGAATCCCCGCGCGGCGGGATGGTCGGAAAGCGGCGCAGATGATGCGCGTTCTTTTGCAGGCAGCGAAGCGTCAGGAGCGGCATCCAGAGCAAGGCACTTTTCTGCTCCCAAAGCGCGATTCGCACACACCTGACGGATGATCCGCGGGCTATTTTATTGTCGTCCACATAGCCGTGCGCGAAGTCCTTGCGATGCCCTGCGCAAGACAATGCCCGTCGGACTCCATCATCAAAAGCCCATGGGCAGGCTGATTCCTGACAGAAACAGTTTACATAGCGTCAAGTCACAACTATTTGAGGGGAAATCTTACTGAATCTGTCAACACAAGGAAATTATCGGTGCCTCGACAAATCCCATCCATGCAGTCGCGCAATTCGCTCAAATCACGACTTCTGTCGGGTTGTACGATTGGCCTCCTGTCACTGCCTGCTGGTGCCGGGGCACAGGATCTGACCACTGAAACAAACAGTTCAGTGCTTGACGAGATCGTGGTCTCGACCGCGTCCAGCATCGCGACCACCGTTCAGGATGCACCCGCATCGATCACCGTGATCGATCAGAAGATGATAGAGCAACAGGGCGGCCGCGACTTGAGGGATGTGCTGCGGCAGGTACCCGGCCTGAACCTGACGCGAGGGAATGACGGCGTTTCCAACGTCTCGTTCCGCGGCCTCCCCGCGAGTCGCACGCTGTTCCTTGTCGACGGCAAGCGGATCAGTTCGCGTAATACGTTTGCGCGGCACTATCAGGGCGATTTCGGCAATGTGCCGCTCGATGCGATCGAGCGCATCGAAGTGGTGCGTGGACCGATGTCCACGCTTTACGGATCAGACGCCATGGGTGGCGTGATCAACATCATAACCAAAAAATCCACCGGGGTATGGTCCGGCTCGGTGACCACCGACTTCGGTTTCGGTGAAAAATCCACGACCGGCGACAACCGTCAGATCTCGGGCTATGTCAGCGGCCCGCTTGGCAACAACGTGACGCTGTCGGCTTGGGCAAAGGTTTCGGAACGCGATGCTCCGGATGCCTTCAAGTACACCGACACCAGCGGCTCAGAGCAAAGCGTCTATGGTTCGGATGGTTCGCGCGTACGCACGCTTGGCGCGCGGCTGAACTGGGCCCCGACCGATGCGATCGAATGGGGTCTCGAAGCCACGACATCGACCGAAAACTACCTTGCCAGCGAAGGTGGCCATGACACCAACAGGGTGACCAAGGATGGCCTGACGCTCTCCAATGACTGGCGCCTCGGAAACGGGACGCTGTCGAGCTATCTGCGCTATGAAACCTCTGGCAACAAGTCATGGAGCACCGCGAATAACGTCTGGGGCGAGGCGATCGACTATGACACCACCACTTTCGAGACCCGCTACACGTCGCATACGACGATCGCCGGCCGCAGTTTCGAATATACCTTTGGCGGGCTGGTCGCGCATGACAAGCTGAAAGACCCGTCAACCAATGCCAACGGCGCACTGATCAAAGGCGATGTGGATACCTCCGCGCTTTATGCTGAAGGCCGTTACAGCGTGACCGACAACCTGTCGCTCACAGGCGGCCTGCGTTTCGATCATCACGAGGAATTTGGCAATCACGTCACCCCCCGGATCTATGCCAACTATGACCTTGGCAACGGGCTGATGCTGAAGGCAGGCTATTCGCAGGCATTCGTTGCACCTGACCTGCGGAGCCTCAACCCCAACTACCGGCTGAGCTCGCGCGGGAATGGCTGTAAACCCTATCCGGGTCCGTGCATCATCTATGGCAACCCGAACATAAAACCCGAAACCTCGGACAATTACGAGATCGGGCTGAACTTTCAGGGCGCTGTGACAAGCTGGGAAATCACCGCTTTCTACAACGACGTGACCGACATGCTCGGCGCGCGCAAGACCGGTGAAGTCGACCCCGCAACGGGCTACAACATCTTCGAACGGACCAATATCGACGAAGGCAAGACGGCCGGTATCGAGGGGGGGCTCACCTGGGATGTTCGCGAAGGCCTGACCTGGACGAACTCCTTCACCTATATCGCCAAATCGGAATTCAAATATGAATTCCTCGATCATGCCTTCCCGATGGCGACCACCCCGAAGTGGAACGTGACGACGGGGGTGAACTGGGCCGCGAACGACCGCCTCGATCTGTCGGCCTCGTTGACCTATGTCGGCAAACAGGTCGGCTATGTGACCGAGGCAGATCTGAGCGCCGAGGAAGCTCGTGCGGTTCCAGCAGGCCAGAACAAGGACCCCTACGTTCTGGTTGATGTCGCCGCGGCGTATGATCTGACGGAGACAACTACTCTGAACGTCGGGATCAACAACCTCTTCGACAAGCAACCTGCCAGTTCGTCTTCCTATCGCGAAGATGGTCGCCTGTTCAAGCTTGGCCTGACGACCAGATTCTGATTGGCCTTATATGAGGCTGGCCGGAGGCCGAAGCTTCCGGCCTTTCACATGTGATATTGCCGGTCGGTGGGGCATTAAAAGCTGCGGCGAAGAATTCATCTCCGAACAACACCAAATGCGTCGATTCTGTGGGATAAGGTGCGGTCAGGCGAGCAAGGTCGGCCTTCGCCGCTGTTTCATCAAGGAAGACAAAGCGCTCAGGCAGTTCAGCAATGGTAGGCAGACGATGCTCGAACCAGTCGTTGCGCTGTTTTCTTACCTTCGTGTATCGACCCAGCGGAATCTGCCCAGGTTAGGCCGCTAATCTGAATGCCTCGGCAGGCGTGCGCATTGCAAGCGCCTGATGAGGGCGGCGGTTGTTGTAGAAGCTGATCCAGTCACCGATAGCGCGGGTCGCGTGCTGGAGCTGTCGAAGCGCTGGCGATGGGCGCATTGCTCCTTCAGTGTCCGGATCACGCGCTCGACCATGCCATTCTGCTGCGGGATGAGCCATGGTGCCGCCACTGGTTCAAGGCCCATGGCGAATGTGGGGTGATGAACTCCTGCTTCAGTGTGGCCCAGCCATCCCGCCCCGCCCAGACCCGACACATGTCGGTCGACCAGCGCTCATTCGGGGCCTTGGCCACAGACGGGATCGCCTCGATGCGGGGGCGCATCCCGATGGGCCGCTTTCGAACCTGCCTGCCCTTGAGCTGAAAGACCCGCTGCACCGTGTTTTTGTTAAAGCCGAGAAGCCAGGCCACGGTTCTGTAGCCGAAGGACGGTTCCTGTTCGATCATGGCCTTGATCGGCTCGGCGAAGCGCGGATCGGCCTTCGGAGCCGCCTTGGTTGGCCGGTCATAGACGGTCCGGCGGGGCACCCCAACCAGGCGCAGGGCCTGGTCAGTGGCACCTTGATGCCCTCACCGACGACTTTTCTATGCATGAAGAAGGCGTCTGAGAAGCCCGGCAATTGCATAGTGATGTACCGCGGCACGTTCAGCATCGGCCAACGCATCGCGCAACGTCCAGAATGTGAAATCCGGGTCCTGGGTCATAAGTTCTTCATGGAAACTGATATGCGAGGCCAGCTTGCCAGTTCCGGCTGGACGCTTCAGCGGGGAGACACCGGCTTCACCCGTACTTCTGATCTGGCGCGCCCACCGCCCGCCCATAGCAGGCGACACCTGTGTTAGTGCCGGAAGCCAACGTGCTGCTTCCCGCCCCGTCTAGGCCATCCCAGATTAATCTAGCAAACCGCTCCCGGAGCCCATTTGGTAATGGTGTTGGGATGTGATCCTCCCATATCGGGAGCATCACAGATCACACATCAGGGGATCCTGCCGATCCGAGCTTTCCTCGAAACGCTCTAACTTCGTACCGCCCTTCTTATCAACCTGCGCCGATCAATATCCCGGCAAGGAAAACCAGCGCGCCGCCCAGGACTACCTGCACCACCGCCCGCAGGAACGGCGTTTCCATATAGCGATTCTGAATCCAGGCGATGACCCAGAGCTCGACGAAAACCACCGCAATCGCCACCATCGTCGCTGTCCAGAAATCCGCGATCAAATAGGGCAGCGCGTGGCCAAGCCCGCCCGCCGCCGTCATCAGGCCCGAGGCCAGGCCGCGCTTGATCGGGCTGCCCCGGCCTGAAATGACCCCATCGTCATGCGCCGCCTCGGTAAAGCCCATCGAGATCCCCGCTCCCACCGCCGAAGCCAGACCGACCAGCAGCGTTGTATGGCTGTTCTGGGTGGCGAAGGCCGTGGCAAAGATCGGTGCAAGGGTAGAGACCGACCCGTCCATCAGTCCCGCCAGCCCCGGCTGTACCCAGGTCAGGATGAAGCGACGATAGGCAGCGCGGTCCTCTTCGGCACGGACATCGCGGGGAAGGTTCTCGGCCTCCAGTTCCTCAGCCTTCTTTTCATGGCCCTGCTCGTCAGCGGCGAGATCACCTAGCAGTTTGCGCGTCGCGGCGTCCTGCGTATGGCGCGCGGCATGGTGGTAGAAAGCGGCGGCATCATGTTCCATCGCCTCCGCCTCCGCCCGAATGCGGTCGAGCGAGAGGTTCGCCGTCAGCCAAACTGGCTTGCGCGCAAAGAAACCCGCCACATGTTCGCGTCGGATCAGCGGGATCACCTCGCCATAACGGGCACGGTGACGTTCAATCAGCAAGCGGCGGTGTTCATCTTCCTCATCCGCCATGCCATCGAACACCGCCGCCGAGGCCGGATATTCTCCACGCAGCTTTTCGGCATAGAGCCGGTAGATGCGAGCGTCATCCTCTTCGGACGAAATGGCGAGGGCAAGAATTTCCTGTTCGGAAAGATCGGAGAAACGGCGACGCAGGACAAGGCCGGGAATCATCTGAAGTCCTCAACTTATAATCATTCTAAGTTAAGCACATTCCTACCATACGCAACCCTAACCGGTGCCGGGCGTGTTCTCCGCACTCGTCGATATCCACCAATCGGCTTTGATGATGTGACCGCCCTCCGACGGCATCTGTGTGCCAAGGTGGGCCTGCAAGGATCCACATAGGAGAGCGGTCATGTCGGAGATTACCACTGTCGGGCTCGATCTGGCGAAGAATGTGTTC
>NZ_SAUZ01000049.1 GCF_004022215.1 Paenirhodobacter populi | reverse complement strand
TGTCGCTGTAACGCAGGCCCTCCGGATGGGGGCGCTCAGCTTCGATGTGGTGAAGCATCTTCTCCTATGCCGGGTGGAACGCCGACCGCCACGACTGGACCTCGACTGCTATCCCTACCAAAGCCGGTCGCACCGGTGCGGAGAACTGCGCTCATGGCCTGGCTCCTCGCACAAGAAACGCAGCAGCGGTCCGCGGTGCCGAGACCGCCGCGGTCGAGGAAGGACCTCGGGGGTCACTTGCTCTCTGGTATGCGTGCGATGACCTTGATCTCGAAATCGAACCCGGCAAGCCAGTTCACCCCGATGGCGGTCCAGTTCGGATAAGGCGGCGCGGCAAAAATCCTTTGCTTGACGGCCATGATGGTTGCGAACTGATTCTCCGGATCCGTGTGGAAGGTCGTGACGTCCACGAGATCATCGAACGTGCAGCCAGCCGCGTCGAGCGTGGCCTTGAGGTTGTCGAAGGCCAGCTGGACCTGACGTTCGAAATCAGGCTCTGGCGTTCCATCGCCGCGGCTGCCGACCTGTCCTGAAACAAAAAGAAGATCGCCGGATCGGATCGCTGCGGAATAGCCATGTTCCTCGTACAGAGCATGCCTGTCTGCGGGAAAGATTGCCTGTCGTTTTGTCATTGCTCGTTCTCCTTTCATGGGTGTCGACGGGTGGGCCGATGAAACACGGTTCGACCTTCGATCACTTCAACTGCTCGGGGAGCGGGATGAACTCGGCTTCATCACCGGGTGGCAGGTGGAAGCGGCCATGCTCCCAGTCGCCCTTGCGCCAGGCTTCTTTCGCGGCGTCGATCCTTTCCTGCGACGAGGCGACGAAATTCCACGAAATATAGCGCGGTCCATTCATCGTTTCGCCTCCCAGAACCATCAGCCGCGCACCCGTTTCGCCAGCGGTCAGGCTGATCCGGTCGCCGGGGCGGAACACCATCATGCGCCCTGCGGCAATGCTGGTCCCACTGACAAGAACGTCGCCCTCGACCACGTAGACGTCCCGATCCTCGTGACCGTCGGGCAGCGGCAATTTGGCGCCCGCGGCCAGCATGACGTCAGCATAGAAGGTCTCGGTGAAGGTCTTGACCGGCGCACGTTCACCCCAGGCCGAGCCGAGGATCAGCCGAACCTGCTTGCCGCCCTCGTCAAGAAAAGGCAGCGCCTCCTTACCATGATGTTCGAATGTCGCGGCGGTGTCTTCCGCATAATCCGGCAGCGCGACCCAGGTCTGGATTCCGAAGGCGGTGCCGGGCCGGCGGCGCATCTCCTCGCTGGTGCGTTCGGAATGGGTGACACCATTGCCGGCGATCATCCAGTTCACCTCACCGGGATAGACCATCTGGTCGGCCCCGGTGCTGTCGCGGTGGTGAAACGCACCCTCGTAAAGATAGGTCACGGTCGCCAGCCCGATATGCGGATGCGGACGCACGTCAATGCCGCCTCCGGTCAGGAATTCCACCGGTCCCATCTGATCGAAGAAGATGAAGGGACCGACCATCTGCCGTTTCGGGGCGGGCAGCGCACGCCGCACTTCGAACCCGCCGAGATCGCGGGTGCGCGGGATGATGGGGGTCTCAATGGCGTCAAGGCCGCCGGTCTCGGGACAATCGGGGTTCTGCGTGGGGTTCCAGCTCATGGTGTTCTCCTTCGCTCAAACAGATTCACGGCGACCGCAGCAGATGGCGGACGACTGGCGATTGCTCGCCGATAAGGAACGCATTCAGCAGGTCCTGATCCAGCACGTCAGTGTCATGCTGGCGCTGATGTCGACCCCCAGCTTTCGACGACCGGTCAGGCCCGGCAACGCCTTCCCAGATATCCCAGCGGATGGTGCCGTCGCGTTGCCGCACTGACTGGAAACAGCGCAGAGGGCGACGGTCCCCGGGAAATCCGTCAGCATGACCAACCTGCCGCGCAGATCCCCGGATGTGCGAGGAACAGCATCTAGTGCGCGGCGCCCATCTCAACGCTGAATGACATCGGACCACTCCGGATGTTTCAACGACTGTGCCCGCACAAAGGGGCAGAGCGGCACGATGCGATACCCCCTGGAGCCGGCATCCGCGATCAAGGCCTCGGCCAGCGCCGAAGCGGCGCCTGTTCCGCGCATCGTGTCGGGAACGAAGGTATGATCGGCGATGACCAGCACCTCCGAAACCTTCGAGATGGTCAGTTCGCCTTCGCCATCCACCCCTTCAAGGCGAGCAGCAAAACGGCCTTTGTGGCCCTGATCCTCATAGGAAATCCGAACGGCAGGTTTCTCGGTCATCTCACCCTCCATGAACATCAAGTATGGGGCGGCGGACCTGGTCGGTCCAGCCAGTCACAGGTCGTTTCAGACCGTGGAATCCGGGCTGCTGATCTCGCGGGGCGCCACGCGGGCGGGCGACTCGTGAACCATGGTGCAGATATAGCGGCCGGTGCCCACATTCGGACCGCGGCCGTTCGGGTTCGCAAGCTGCCAGGGCTGCCGATCGATCGGAGCGGCCACCGGGTTTTCGGAGTGAAGGAGCGATTTGAGGCCGTTACGAAAAGTCATGGAAACATCCTTTTCTGACGTCGAGGGCGGGTCAACCGCAAGACGCACGACACATCCGACGACGCCTCAATGGACTCTGCCATGTCCCTTCATGACACGGTAGCGTCCGAGTGCGCGAAGCTGTGTCGCCGAATGCGGAACATCAGCGTGGACATCGAAAAACGGCGGACGTCCGTGAAATGGGTTGATGTCAGCGATGCCTTGCCCGCCGCGCGACGGCTCGATCCAAGTATCCGCGAGGCAATCAGCATACCCTGTATTGAGTGCGCCGCAAAGACGCTGCACCGACATCGTATCCGAATCTGAAAAGTCCCGGCGGAGAAAGCGCAGCATTCATGGGAACTGAAACAATGACCACAGCCATGTTTCATGCCGGTGGGCTTGAATTTCCGTCACCAGCATATGAGTATCACATATCCGCCAAGCGCCAGCAGATATACGGCATGCAAAGCAGACCCCCGAGACGGTGAAGGGTGGCGATCCCGAAATTTCGATCCCGTCATCCGGAGGAACCAGAACACCGACAAGCACGATTGGGGAGCGGATATTGAGCATCATCCGTGACCGGATGCAGGCAACACAATCGAATGAAGACATCTACCGGGCTCAACATTCTGTCGGACAAACAGGAACGGAAGAATCGAACAGATGCGGATCTTCAGGATTGCGATCGCGGGGTTCGGAGGCGTGGGACGCGCCACGGCGAACCTGCTTCTGTCCCGGCGCGGGCGCTATCGCCAGGTCTACGGAGCGGATGTCCGTCTGGTCGCCGTCTGCGGATCGCGATCCGGTCTTGCTGACGCCGGGGGGCTCGAAGCTGATCGTCTGTCCGCGCTCACGACAGGGCTGTCGGGTGCGGATTTCGTGGAGGCGAGCGGCGCCGACATCCTGATCGAGGCCGGGCCAAGCGATTTTCGCACCGGTGGCCCGGGCCTTGCCTATATCCGTTCCGCCCTGTCGGCCGGGCACGACACGATCGTCATATCAAAGGGCGCGCTGGTCCATAGCGGAAAACAGCTGCGCGAACTTGCCCAGGGCTCCGGCGCGATGCTGAAGCTCAGCGGCGCGGCCGCGGCTGCCTTGCCGACGATCGACCTCATCGAGCATAGCCTGAAGGGCTGCGAGGTGCTCGAAATCGAGGGCATTCTGAATGCCACCACCAACTACCTGCTCGACGCCATGACGACGAAAGGGCTCGGCTTCGATGCGGCGCTGCATGAGGCGCAGCAAGGCGGGTTCGCCGAAGCCGATCCAAGCAACGATACGGAAGGCTGGGATACCGCCTCCAAGCTCCTGATCATCGCCAATTTCGGTCTCGGCGCAGACCTGACGATGGTCGACCTTTCCGTTGAAGGTATCCAGTCGGTTACGGGGGAACGTATCAGGACATGGCGCGCGGAAGGTGTCGTCCCGAAGCTCGTGGGCAGCCTTGCCCGTGTGGAAGGCACATTCCGCGGCGGCGTCGGCATCAGGACCTATCCGCTCACCGATCCCTTTGCGAATGTCCGCGGAAAGAACAAGGCAATCCGCATCACCACCGACGTGATGGGCGAAACCCTTGCGATCGGATCGGGCGCGGAGCCGCTCGCCACGGCGGCTGCCGCGCTGAAGGATCTTGAGCATATTCTGGCTGCAAGGATCACCGCCCCCATACAGATTTCGGAACGATCATCATGACGGAACCTCAAAGGGGCGTCACACCGTCCGCCCGCGATGTCATCAACACGCTCGGCCTCAAGCCGCACCCCGAGGGGGGCTGGTACGCCGAGACTTTCCGCGACGCCGCTGGAGCCCCGCGCGGTCATTCGACCGCGATCTACTACCTGCTGGAAGCCGGCCAGCGCTCGCATTGGCACCGCGTCAAGGACGCGACGGAGATCTGGCATTTCCATGCCGGCGCCGCGCTGTCGCTCATCCTCTCGCCTGATGGCCGCGATACCGCCACCCATCGCCTCGGCACCGACTTCACAGCCGGAGAGCGGCCGCAGCTTGTCGTGCCGGCGGGGTGGTGGCAGACGGCGGAACCCCTCGGTCCATGGACCCTTGTTGGCTGCACGGTCGCGCCGGGTTTCCTGTTCGAACAGTTCGAGTTGGCGCCGGAAGGATGGACGCCGCAGCGCGATGTGTGAATCGTCGGGCCGATGCCCTTCCCGCCTCGTCACACGCGACGCAGGCACGGGCTGGTCTAGCGACATGCCCCCGTACATCTCCGCAATCCGCCCGGCAGGCGGGTTTATTTGCCAACGGAGGTGTTGTCCACATGGGCCGGTTGATCGACGTTCAGTTCAGCCCGGTGAGCGGCAAACGCTCATTGTTCAGCAAGTTCCCAGATGCCCCCCGGTCCCGCAACCAAAATGCGGACCAACCGCCTCGCGTTATCTTCCCAATGTGTCTGAGGGCCGATCGTCGCCATACCGGCAATGACACGCATGAGATCCAGCGGCTCAAAGGCTGAGCGATTTCCAGTACCTGACATCACGTTTGTCATGAAATCCGCACCAAGGCTTCGCGTCATTCAGACCTTAGTTTTCATGACTTTCGGAAGGTTCTTCAAAACACTCGATCAGCATCTCGGTGAGCACCCGTATCTTGCGGGCGGGATGCTGTCCCGGAGGCCGGACGACATAGATGCCCAACTTGGGGGGCGGATAGCGCGTCATGACCGGGACCAACGCGCCGGAAGCCAGATGCCCCCCGATCAATTCTTCAGGGAGACCGGCAAGGCCAATTCCGGCAAGTGCCGCGGCCACAAGAGCCACAGCGTTGTCGGCTTTGAAGCGCCCCCGCGGTTTCAGCGTGACAGCCTTGTCCCCATCCATCGCAAGCCAGGTTTCCGTTCCCTGCATGACGACCTCATGCGTGAGGAATTCCTCCGGTGTCTCGGGTGATCCGTGCTTCCTGATGTAGTCCGGCGTCGCCACATATTTGGCGCAGGTCCAGCCAATGCGTCTTGCGAGCATATTGGAATCGGCAAGATGGCCGACCCGTATCGCACAATCGAACCCTTCAGCGATGAGATCGACGAAGCGATCGCTGTAGGAGGTATGGATGTGCAGCTGCGGGTGCAGGCGCGCCATTTCCGCGAGCACGGGGGCGAAGTGGGTCGGGCCGAAGGTCAGCGGCATGGCAACCCTCAGGCGGCCGCGCAGCTCCCCGCCCGGATGGATCGTTTCCCGGGCCGTGTCGGCCATGTCGCCCTCTGGCGCAGGCCTGCCGGCGGACAATCCCGCTCACATGGTAACGGAGGAAACATCCATGACCTTTCGCAACGGCCTCGATTCGCTGCTTCGGCCCGAAGATTCGGTCCTCGTTCTGATCGACCACCAGCCCTATCAGCTCGCGAACCTGAACAGCCACGATCCGCAGGCTGTGGTCAACAGCACGACCGCGCTGGCGAAGCTGGCAAAAGCCTTCGAGGTTCCGACCATTCTGACCAGCGTGATCGCGGGGCGCGGTGGGCTTCTCTTCAAGCAGATCACTGATGTATTCCCGGGCCAGGACGTCATCGACCGCACCTGGGTGAACACCTGGCAGGACGAGAATGTGGTGAATGTCGTCAAGGCGACCGGCCGCAAGCAGTTGATCATCGCCGGCCTGTGGACCGAGGTCTGCGTCGCAATGCCCGTCATCCAGGCCGCCGGCGAAGGCTGGGACGTGACCGTGATCACCGACGCGTCGGGCGGGATTTCGAAGGAATCCCACGAAGTTGCCATCCAGCGCATGATCGCGGCCGGCGCGAACCCGATGACCGTGATGGCGCTCGCCGGCGAATGGCAGCGCGATTGGGCGCGCACCGGGCATGTCGAGGAGCTGACCGATATTCTCATCCAACACTTCGGCGGCAGCGGCATCGCGTATCTGTGGGAGCAGCAGCTTCTCAACACCCCGGTGCCGAGCGAAGGCTGATCCGGGCAGCGATAGCGCGTTTCAATGAGGGTCGGATCGACCCATTGGCCGACCCTCGCCAACCGCCGCGAGGCCTGATCTCGGCCTCAACGCTTACCGCCAGCTTCGTTTGTCCACCGGGTACCGCGTGCTGTTGGACCCCCCACGACGTTCCGGAAGGAGAATACATCATGGGCTTTGTCACGACCGATGACGACGTACGGATTTTCTACAAGGACTGGGGCCCCAGGGACGCCCAGCCGATCGTTTTTCACCATGGCTGGCCGCTCAGTTCCGACGACTGGGACGCGCAGATGCTGTTCTTCCTGTCGAAAGGCTATCGTGTCGTCGCGCATGACCGGCGCGGCCACGGCCGCTCGGAGCAGGTTGCCGAGGGTCACGACATAGACCACTACGCAGCCGACGCATTTGCCGTCGCAAGGGCGCTGGATCTGAAGAATGCGGTGCACATCGGCCATTCCACCGGCGGCGGCGAAGTCGCGCGGTATGTGGCACGATATGGCGGACCTGCGGGCCGGGTGGCCAAGGCCGTCCTCGTGGCCGCCATTCCGCCGTTGATGCTCAAGACCGGGGACAATCCCGAAGGCACGCCGATAGAGGTCTTCGACGGCTTTCGGAAGGCACTGGCCGGCAACCGTGCGCAGTTCTTCCGCGACGTTCCGTCAGGCCCGTTTTTCGGCTTCAATCGCGAGGGCGCGGCGGTCCATGAAGGCGTCATCCAGAACTGGTGGCGGCAGGGCATGATGGGCAGCGCCAAGGCGCATTACGATGGCATCAAGGCCTTCTCGGAAACCGACCAGACCGATGACCTCAAGGCGATCGCCGTACCAACGCTGGTGCTGCATGGTGAGGACGATCAGGTTGTTCCGATCGCCGCCGCGGCTTTGAAAGCGGTCAAACTGCTGCCGAACGGCACGCTGAAGACCTATCCCGGTTTCTCGCACGGAATGCTGACGGTGAACGCCGATGTGCTGAACGCCGACCTTCTGGCGTTCATCGAAGGCCGTGATGGAGCATGAGCGGGCGATGGCCATCCCGCCGGGCATCGCCTCCAACTGTCGGTCAGGGGCGACGGCTTATCGTCCACCGCTGCGCCGTCGCCGTCCGATCATGAGCAACGCAAAGCAGGAAAGGCAAATGGATGGCTGAAGTGAGCCTGGGGCAAACGATTGGACCTGCAGTCGTGCTGATGGGAGCGGCCGTTGTCGCTGTGCCGTTGTTCCGCCGGCTGGGTCTCGGATCGGTGCTCGGCTACTTCGCTGCCGGCGTTCTCGTGGGGCCTTCGGTGCTGGGTCTGTTTACCGATACCCAATCCATCCTCCATTTTTCCGAGCTTGGGGTCGTGATGTTCCTGTTCGTGATTGGGCTGGAACTGCGACCGAACAAGTTATGGGCGATGCGAACACAGATTTTCGGACTGGGCCTTGTGCAGGTCTTCGCCGCGACAGCCGTCCTTACGCTGACGGGCACGGTGCTCCTTGGCCTTTCCGCGACCGTCGCTTTCATCGCCGGGGCGGGCTTCGTTTTATCCTCGACCGCCGTCATAGTGTCGGTGCTGCAGGATCGGGGCGAGATTTCGGGTGTAGAGGGACAGAAGTCGGTTGCCATCCTGTTGTTTGAGGATCTGATGATCGTGCCGCTGCTGGCGGTGGTCGCCTTTCTCTCGCCGCTCTCGCATGGACAGGCAGGATGGACTGACGCCTTCATAGCCGTTGCGGCGCTGCTCGCGCTTCTAGGTGTATCGCGATGGGGCCTGAATCCGTTCTTCGCATTGTTGGCGCGCGCGCGCACCCGCGAAGTGCTGACGGCAGGCGCGCTGCTGGTCGTGCTCGGCGCAGCGTTGCTGATGGATGTCGCCGGATTGTCGATGGCGATGGGCGCGTTCCTTGCCGGAGTGATGCTCTCGAGCTCGAGCTACCGGCACCAGATCGAAAGCGATATCGAGCCGTTTCGCGGTTTGCTCATGGGCCTGTTCTTCCTTGCCGTCGGCATGTCGCTGGACCTTTCGATCGTCGCGGCCGAATGGCCGCTTCTGCTGGCCCTGCTGGGCGCATTCACGGTCGCGAAGGGCGCCGTGGTCTATGTCGTGGCGCGTCTGTTCGGCGGCTCCAACCATCAGGCCCTGCATCGCACGTCGATGTTCCTTCAGGGCGGCGAATTCGCCTTCGTCCTTTATGCGGCAGCGATGTCGGGCGGCGTGATCGATGCGCGTGAGAATGCGCTGTTCGCCACAGTGGTGATCCTGTCGATGGCGCTGACCCCGCTGCTCACGATAGCGGCCGACCTTCTGCTTCGCACGGAAGCGTCGATGGATGACGTCGATCCCGCCCACGATCTCAAGGGGCGGATCCTTGTCATCGGGTTTGGACGCTTCGGTCAGATCGCGTCACAGATACCTCTATCGCAGGGTGTCGAGCTTTCTGTCATCGACAAGGACCCCGACCGCATCCGCGATGCCGGGCGATATGGGTTCAAGGTTTTCTTCGGTGACGGGACCCGGCTCGACACGCTGCGATACTCCGGTGCGGGGGAAGCCGATGCGATCATGGTCTGTGTCGATGACCCGAAGGCCGCGCTGAAGATCGTGGAGCTGGCGCAACACGAGTTCACGCAGGCGAAACTTCTTGTCCGCAGCTACGATCGAGGACATGCGATAGATCTCATCCGCGCCGGCGTCGACTACCAGATCCGCGAAACGGTCGAATCCGCCTATTTGATGGGAGCGGAAGGTTTGCGGTCGTTGGGCCACAGGGAAGCGGATATCGAAGACGCCACCACCGACATTCGCCGGCGCGATGCCGATCGTCTGTCCGAGCAGGTTCACGGAGACTTCATGTCGGGCAGCAACCGACTGCTCCTTCAACCCGTGCGAAAGCCGCTCTGATGATCCGGCTTTCGACGAATGCACACTTCGCTGTGACCGTCCTTGCGGTGAATCTTCTCCGCTTCGTTACAAAACCTGTCGAAGTCGAACGACAAGCGTGTCGTCGAACATCCTGTCGAAGACTGCACGGCGGGGCCTCCCCCGGATTCCAGCCAACCAGATATTCGGGTTCGTGGCGGATGCCATTATCCGCGAGGATCGAGTAGATGGTTCCAATGCCGTCGCATTCGACGGTGGCGGCGAGGTCGGCAAGCCCCGGCCCCATGCCGCACCAACCGATGCATCCGGCCACGCTCTCACGCAGCAGGAAAGGACTGATCTTGCCCGCAATCGTCGAGCACGATGCGAAAAGCTCTATCTCGTTGAGAGCCATATCGTTTCCGTCCGAGCGGCAGCCCGATAAACGGCTTTACCGTGGCGCCGATAAGCGGGGGCCGCTGCGGCAGGCTGATGGCAGATGGGTTCGGGACGCGCCGAGAGTTTCAGGCGATGGCAGCATCATGCAATTCCAGCCATCCATCCATGCTGGCAATATCGGCGCAACTACCGGGCCGGGATCCGGCGATATCGTCGGGGGGATTGGTTCGCACACACAAACCGGCCCGGTGACGTTCAGCGTTGCAGATCGGCAATCGGCGCGTTGCCAAACATGCTCTTGTACTCCCGGCTGAACTGCGAGGGGCTGAGGTAACCGACCTCGTACGCCACGCGCGATACATTGGCGGCACCTGCGGCCAGCAGTTTTCGCGCTTCCAGAAGGCGCATATGACGTTGAAAGGCAAGCGGGCTGTACCCCGTTACGGCCTTGAAGTGCCGGTGAAACGAAGTGACGCTCATGCCTGCGGACGCCGCCAGATCGGGAATGACAACCGGTTCGCTGTGGTTGGCGGCGAGCCAGTCCGCTGCTGTCTTGAGCTGTTGAAACCGTTCGTTTCGCTGACCGATCTGGCGGAGCGTATTGCCCATCGGGCCCTGCAGAAGACGATAGTAAAGTTCTGCCTCGTAATGCGGCGCGAGCATGTCAATGTCGTCAGGCGCGTTCAGGAGCCCGACGAGACGGGCAAAGGTCTCGCCGACCGGGCCGTTCAGATCGTCCGCTGCCACCGCGCATGTCCAGCGATCACCGCGTTTGGGCATATCGAGCATGACGCGCGTCAGCATGCCGATATCGAGATGAAGGCTTATCCCCACATACGGCAGGTCGCGCGTCGCGCCGGTCAACTGGTGCGTATAGGGCAGGCCGAACGACGATGCCGCGCAGGCGCCCGCCGGGAGTTCGAAGCGATTGGCGCCCATGATCAACACCTTGGTGCCCCGCAGGACGGCATAAAACATGGGTTCGAACAGCGCCGGTGTAGGAAGCGTGGCGCATGTGCTCGTCCATACCGTCAGGCGCGGAATGGCCGTCGGAAGGCCAACGGTCTCCTGACGCCGAACGATGAAGGGGGCGACGTCATCCAGAAGACGACTGATGAGTTTCCGGGAATCTGACATCTCGTGAAAATAGCTGTTCTGGCAGGATCAGGCAAGTCTTGGGCAAGATCAGGAATGTTGCGTCTCTCGCCTCAGCCTATGTTCAGGGCACAAGGAAGACGTGCTGACAACGTTCCCCGGCCCGAACGCGGGCCTTCTACAGACATGCTGCGGAAAGGATGAAACATGATTGATCTCAAGGGCAAGCGCGCGCTCGTCACCGGAGGATCCCGGGGCATCGGCGCTGCAATCGCGCAGGCACTGGCCGACAATGGCGCGGACGTCGCGATCACCTATCAGAACTCGCCTGAGCGCGCGGACGGGGTCGTGTCCTCGATCGAAAAGCTGGGCCGCCGTGGATTGGCCGTCCAGGCCGACAGCGCCGATCCGGATGCCATCAAGCGCGCCGTCAACGAGACCGTCGAAACGCTCGGTGGCCTCGATATTCTGGTCAACAATGCAGGTGTCGGACTGGCTGGAGCCATCGCAGACCTCGATCTCGGGCAATTTCAGACGTTGATGGACATCAATGTGCGCGGACCGGTCGTTTTTTCACAGGCGGCGATACCGCATCTGCCCAGAGGCGGCCGCATTATCTCGATCGGATCCGGCCTGGGCGATCGCGTCCCCTTTCCTGGAGTTACGGCCTATGCGATGTCGAAATCGGCGCTGCTTTCATTCACACGCGGCCTGGCGCGCGAGCTTGGCCCGCAAGGCATCACGGTGAATCTCGTCGCGCCCGGATCAACCGATACTGAATCAAACCCGGCAGATGGCGAGAACGCTGCTGTCCAGCTGAATCTCTCACCTCTCGGCAGGTTCGCGGAACCGCGTGAAATCGCCGACGTGGTCGCATTTCTTGCAAGCCCTGCCGCAAGCATGGTGACCGGCACGGTCGTTGCCGTGGATGGAGGCGCGAACGCGTAAACCGGTCAGGCAGGCAAAAGCCCGCCTGACTCTTCGCAGCAAAAGGTGCAATAGCCTTCCTGTGAGAACGAACACCGCGGAAGCCGGTCAGTCGGTGACGGCGGTGACACGACCTGCCATGCTCATTACCCGGCCGGGACGATGATTATGCGCCCGAGGATGGAATTGCTTTCGGCATAGGCATGCGCCTCGGCCGCCGCCGCAAGCGGAAACGTCCTGTCCACGACCACCTCAAGATCCCCGGTTGCCGCCAGCTTCAGCATCCGGGAAACCGTACGGTGGACATCCGGCTTGTCCAGTTGCGTTCCCATGAAGACTCCGAAAAGCGACTGGTTCGCCTGCAGCGCCGGCCACAGATCGAGATCGAGCCGCGAGCCACCGGCATTGCCCACGAAGACCAGACGTCCCTCGGGACGGAGCGCCGCCAGAGAGATTTGCAACGTTGACCCCACAGGGTCCACGACGAGATCGACGCCACGACCCCCTGTCAGATGCATGACCGTCTCGACAACGTCGGCCGCGCGATGGTCGATCGCATGATCGAGGCCAAGCCCGATGAGGCGTTCAGCCCTCGCGACCCCGGAGACGGTTGCAAGCACCCTCGCGCCCGCC
>NZ_SAUZ01000048.1 GCF_004022215.1 Paenirhodobacter populi | reverse complement strand
CGAAGCAGCGAATCGAGGCCGTTGCGAAAGGTCATGGATGTTTCCTCCGTTACCATGTGAGCGGGAGTGTCCGCCGGGGGGCCTGCGCCAGAGGGCGACATGGCCTGCACGCAACTTGCAGTTCCCTTTCCCGGCGCGATAGTGCCATAGTCAGGCAAGCTGTGTCGCGAGGCGGGGAACACCGGAATGGACATCGAAGATCTGCAGACATTCGTCGCGGTGGCCGATGCCGGGGGCGTATCGGCCGCCGCGCGCCGGCTCGGCGTCTCCAAGTCGATCGTCAGTCGGCGGCTCTTTCGGGTTGAAGCGGAGCTTGGCGTGCAACTGCTGGCACGAACGACCCGCGGCGCCGCGCTCACGGAAGCGGGGATCACCTTCAGGGACCACGCGGCCCGGGCCAGCGCCGAGATCGATACGGCCCGGGAAACGATCCATCCGGGCGGGGAACTGCGCGGCCGCCTGAGGGTCGCCATGCCGCTGACCTTCGGCCCGACCCACTTCGCCGCCGTACTCGCGGAAATGGCGCGCCAACACCCGCAGCTGCATATCCATACCTCCTACAGCGATCGCTTCGTCGATCTCATCGCCGAAGGGTTCGATTGCGCGATACGCGGCGCTTACCTTCAGGATTCAAACCTGATCGCGAAGCGCGTCGGGCCGATCCATGGAAAGCTTGTCGCCAGCCCGGAGTACGTCAAGGTGCATGGATCGCCCAAGGCTCCGGACGAACTCCTTGCCCATCAGGCCCTCATGCAGGGAACGGAAGCCTGGCAATTCATGGATGGCAGCAGGATTGTCACGGTCCAGCCGCAGGGCAGGTTCAAGGCCGACAGCGCCACGGCACTTGCCGCGGCGGCGGCGGCAGGTCTCGGCATCGCGTGGCTCCCCGATTGCATCACACATGAATATGTGACCTCCGGCGCGCTGGTTCCGATCATGACGGGCTATCCGGTGCCTCCGGGAGCAACGTATGTCGTCCGCCCGCCGGGTCAGCATCCCACGCGGAAAGTGCGGGTGCTGACCGAGATGCTGATCGCATATTTCAAACGGAACCCGGAACTTTGGGGGCTCGACGGCTAGACCCCATGATCTCTGGGTGAGCTGACTGAGTCGGTGGCCTCTCCCGCGGCATTCTCCGTTCGAGGATTGCGCCAGATTGGCTGGCGCCGAGCCTCAGGAATGTCTGCATGAGGCGTCACACATGGCAAGGATGTTTTCCGAACATCCCCGCCACTTCCCAGATGATCTGTTCTCGAAAATGCCTGGCCCGCCTACCTCAGCCGCTCAGATAGTAAGTATCGAGCACACCCCATCGCGCCGTCACCTCATCGCCGGGATGGAGCGGATGGGCTAGGAAGTCGCGATCCGTCTGGTGGACGGCGAACTCATCGCCTGACGCGGATTCGATCTCGACCTTGACGTAACTGCCTTGATATTCCGTGGTCGACACCTGACCGCACAGACTGTCGATGCCTTGATGATGGCCGGGCATCAGACAGATCCGATCGCGGCGGATCGCCACGGCCATATCCTGTCCGAGAGTTATCCCTGCAGGCGGCACAAAACTGAATTGCGTGCCGTCCGGGGTTTCGCCCAATGCTTCGCTGCCGATCCGTGACACGCGCCCGGTGATGACATTCTGCCCGCCCATGAAGCGCGCCACATAGGAAGAGCGCGGGCGGTCGTAAACCTCGACCGGCGAGCCTGCCTGCTCGATCACGCCATGATCCATCACGATCACCTTGTCGGCCAGCGCCATGGCCTCGGGCTGCGTATGAGTGACGTGTATGAAGGTGATGCCCAACTCGCTTTGCAAACGCTTCAGCTCGCTGCGCATCTTCAGGCGTAGGGATTCATCCAGCGCGGAAAGGGGTTCATCAAGAAGCAAAACTTCTGGATTGGCGATAAGCGCCCGTGCAAGCGCAACGCGCTGTTGTTGCCCGCCTGACAGCTGCGCGGGTAGACGATCAGCCAGATGCGCCAACTGCACCCGGTCGAGCATCTCGCGTGCTTTTCTCCGCCGCTCCGCCGTATCGAAGCCGGCGACCCGAAGCGGGAAAGCCACGTTGTCAGTCAGGTTGAGGTGAGGGAACAACGCGTAGCTCTGGAACATCAATGCGGTTCCGCGGTCGCCGGTGCGGGCATGGGTCACGTCGCGCCCACCAATCAGGATGCGGCCAGATGTCGGGGTTTCGTGCCCCGCAATCATACGCAGAAGCGTGCTCTTGCCACAGCCCGAGGGGCCGATCATGCAGCAGTAGCTGCCGCCCTCGATGGTCTCGGTCACGCTTTTGACAGCGGTCATCTGCCCGAAGCTGCGGGTGACACGGTCAAGGAGAATCTCTCCGGGCTTGCTCATGGGGATATCTTTCATTTGCGCCGCCCGGAGATCAAAATCGCAACGAAGGCAGCGACGATCAGCCCGAGGCTGAGCAGGGTTGTCAGGGTGCCGATCGCATAGAGTGCGGGCGTGGTGACATTGGCCGTCAGGTTGGCGATCTGGATCGGCAGGGTATTGCGGGTGCCCACCGTCAACAGCGAGCGGGGCAGTTCGTCATAGCTGAGCGTCAGGCCAAACAGCGCAACCGCGATCAGGCCGGGCGCAAGGATCGGCAGCGTTATCAGCCGCAGCACCTGCACCGGGGTTGCGCCGCCGTCGCGGGCTGCATCCTCCCACCGGCGATCAAAGCGGTTCATCACCGCGAACATGATCAACAGGCCAAACGGCAGCGTCCAGGTCAGATGCGCCCCGAGGCCCGAGGTCAGCCAATTGGTCGACAGGCCAAGCGTCTGAAACAGCGTCGCAATGCCAAGGCCGGTCAGAACCCCCGGCATCACCAGCGCCGCGATGGCCAGATAGAACAGCGCCCCCGCCCCGCGAAACCGACGCCGAAAACCAAGCCCGGCAAAGAACGAGACGGTTACCGTAACCAGCATCGCGAACAGGCCGAGGATGAGCGACCGTCCGAACGCGCCGGCCAGATCGCCATACCGGGTCGATGCCACCAGATCGCCGAACCAGTGGACGGAGGCGCCGCGCATGGGAAAGGTCATGCCCCCCGTCGGCCCCTGAAACGACAGCACGAAGATCGCGATCATCGGCCCGTAAAGGAACAACAGGAACAGCGCGAAAAAGGCGCTAAGCAGCCAGAATGAAAAGGATTTGTGCATCATGCCCCCTATCGGCTCAGTTCGGCGCGCACGTCGACGATCCGCAGGATCGCCGTCACCATCGCCAGCACCACCGCGATCAGCAGCACCGCCGAGGCCGCCGCCTGCGGATAGTAAAGCTGGTCGATATTGTTTTTCATCGCCGATACGACAGAGCTTGATTGGCCGCCGCTCATCGCGCGCACGACCAGGAAGTCCCCCATCACCAGCGTCACGACGAAGATCGAGCCGAGCGCGATCCCGGTGCTCGACAGCGGGATCACGATGTCGCGCAGAATCTGCCACTGCGTTGCGCCTGCGTCATGGGCGGCCTCGATCACGTTGCGGTCGATTTTCGCCATCGCGTTGAAGACCGGCACGATCATGAACAATGTGAACAGGTTCACATAGGTCAGGACCACCGCGAAATCCGAAAACAGCAGCATATCGAGCGGCCCCTGCGTCAGGCCGAGCTTCATCAGCGCCATGTTGAACAGCCCCTCGCGCCCGAGGAACGGTATCCAGGAGATCGTCCGGATCACGCCCGAGGTCCAGAACGGGATCGTGCACAGCAGGAACAGCGCGATCTGAACCTTCACCCGGCGGACATGGAACACCAGGTAGTAGGAAACGGTGAAGCCGATCAGCAGGGTGATCGCCCAGGTGATCGCGGCATACCGTAGCGTGACCGCAAAGGTGCGCCATGTGGTCGCCGAGGCGAACATCTCGGCGTAGTTGGTCAGGGTGAAGCCGGGCGCGTATTCCAGCCCATCGAAGGGCCAGAAGCTCAGCACCACCACCATCAGGAGCGGCAGGCCGGTGAACAGGGTCAGCAGAATGGCGAGGGGCGCAACCTGAAGCTGCGAAAGACGTTCGGAGGACATGTTGAGCGGAGACATGGGGGTGCCTGTTGGAAAGGAAAGCTGCCAGGGACGTGATGCCCCCGGCACAGTCGCGGGCCTGCCGACGCATGGCCCGCGTCGGAGAAAACGTCAGCTTGCTACGAATTCGTTCCAGCGTTTGACCAGGTATTCGCCTTCGTCCATCGTGGTGTTCCAGCAGCGGATATTGCCGACCCGCGCCTCGAACGAGCCGCCGTCCCGGATGCGGCCGGGCTGCTCCATGACCGCACCGAAGGGATCCTTGATTTCGGTCGCGGCGGGCTTGCCGCCATACCAGTAATCCCATTCGGCGGGCGAAAGCGCCGCCTGCGTGGTTTCGGGGACGGACGAATAATAGCCCTGCCGCGCGACGAAGGCACCGTAAGGCCCTGTCAGCATCCAGTTCAGATATTCGATCGCGGCATCGCGGCGCAGGCCGTCCAGATGGCGCATCAGCGCGAGCCCGTTACCCCAGCCGCGATACCCTTCCTTCAACCCCTTGTATTCGCAATTGACCCCGCGCGCCCGCACGGCAGTCACGGCGGGCGACCACATCGACTGGATCAACACCTCGCCCGAGGCCATGTAATTCACCGACTCGTCAAAGCTCGACCAGAAGGCGCGGAAATGGCCCTGCTTCTTCAGCGCGATCAGCGCGGCGATGGTCTGGTCGATCTCGGCCCGTGTCATGTTGCCCTTGTCGGCATAGGTGACTTCGCCCTTCGCCTCCAGCGCCATCGCGGCGTCCATGATGCCGATCTGCGGCACATTGATCAGAGCCGTCTTGCCGCGGAAATCGGGCGACAGCAGTTCGGCCCAGCTTTCCAGCGGCCGCCCGACCAGATCCGGCCGCAACCCCAGCGTGTCGGCGTTGAAAATCGTCGGCATCATCGTCGCTAGGCCCGTCGGCCCTGCGGCAAAGGTCTTGTCCCCCATCGCCGCGACATATTGAACCTTGAAGGGCAATGTCCCCTGCCGCGACATCGGCGAACCGTCGAAATTCACGCCCTCGCGGAACAGCGGCGTGATCTTGTCCCAGTTGGCGATCTTCGCCGTCTCGATCGGCTGCAGTTTTTGCGCCCGCCAGATCCGTTGCAGCGCCCAGAATTCCAGATCGGCAATGTCGATTGTATCCGGCTGGCCCAGAACCCTTGCCATGATTGCATCGGTCCAGGCGTTCTGCATCTCGACCTTGAAGCCGAGATCGGCCGATGCCTTCGCTGCAATGTCGGGAAAGATCGAATAGGCCGGCCCGACGTGCATCAACGTCACGTCCCTGATCGTCTGCGCCCAGATCATCGGCGCGCCGAGCGTTCCGCCCAGCCCCGCCGCGGCCCCGGCGGCCAGCGTCCGCAGCGCGCCGCGTCGGGTCACCGTGCCGCGCTTCATGCTTTTTTTCATAATGTTTCCCTGTCGTTGGAATGACGCGTCCTTTCGGATCGGGGGTGCCGATCCGCTGGATGCGTGCCGTGTTGTTGGTCCGGGACCGGGATGCGTCACATCTGGCATGACGGCAGCACTGTCCCCGCACGCCGAGGTTAGTCGGCGGCAGCGCGGGTTTTCAGTGCTAATTTTTCAATTATTGTTGCGAACGACGCATTGCCCGCGATGGGCGAAGTCAATGCGACGGGGGCAAGGCTTTCGCACCCTCGACAAAGCGCCGGACCTGCTCCGACCGGTTCGATCGCTTCCATGCTAGCACCGTGCGGCTGCGGAAATTCGGGTGAATGATCGGCCGTGTTTCGACATTCTTGCCCAGAAACCCAATCAGGCTTTCGGGATAGATCGTGATCCCCATCCCGGCCGCGACCAAGCCGATCAGCGCAAGCGTGGTCGAGGCCTCAATGCCAACGTCCAGCGTCACCCCCTCTGCACTGAACATCTCGGTCAGACGCCAGCGGTATTCCTCCCAGTCGCGCGGATCGCCAAGGATCAGGCGCTGCCCCGCCAGATCCTTGGGTGAAATTGTATATTTCCTTAGTATTTCATGGTTCTTCGGCGTTACGACATAAAGCAGTTCCGACGCGAGCAGCACCGAATGGAAATCGTGATGCTCGAACGGGCCGATCAGATAGCCGATGTCGATCTCATCATGCGCCAGCGCCAGCTTTTGCGCCTGAGTGCTGATATAGCGCATCGAGACATGAATTTCGGGCGCAACGCGCTGGAATCGTGCAACCGCCTGCGGCATCAGTTCGGTCGCGGCAAAAGCCATGTAGCCGATGCGCAGGTTGCCCTCCTTGCCCTGCGCCACGCGCCGCGCGGTCTGGATCGACTCCTCGTGCCGCGCGATCAGCAGCGCGTTGTCGCGGTAATAGCTTTGCCCGGCCGGGGTCAGCGCCACCTCGCGCGTCGTGCGCTCCAGAAGTCGAATACCCAGAATTTGTTCAAGTTTCTGGATGCGCCGGGTCAGGGCCGACTGATCGAGATTCAGCCGTTCCGCGCTGCGTCGAAAGTTCAGTTCCTGCGCCACGATGACGAAGGACCGGATCAGATCGAAGCCGATATCGGTGTTCATGAATAGCCTGATGCACGGAGCGCAATTATAATTGAGAACATATCAATTCAATGCCGGCCGTCCAGTGTGGAAATTGTCTTCAGCGGGCCATGACCCGCCTTGGCTCAGGCGGGCAGCAGGCCCCGGACGACAGGAGAATGAACGTGAGTGAACTCGACCCCAAGGAACTTGACCGCCTTCTGAAGCAGGCCTTCGAAGCCGCGACGAAGCTGTATCAGGAACGCGGCTTCCAGCGCCGCGTCGGCTTCGGCAAGCGCCCGGCGCTGATCAGCGTCGATCTGGCGAATGCCTGGACGCGGCCGGGCAACCCCTTCACCTGCGATCAGGAGAAGATGGACACCGAAATCATCCCCGGCATGCAGCGCCTGCTGACGGCTTTCCGCGCAGCGCAGCTGCCGGTGATCCATGTCACCACCGCCTACGAGATCACCGATCGCAATGCCCCGTTCACCGACATGGGCATGTGGCACAACAAGATCCCGCTCGATGCCGTGAACCTCAAGGACACGCATCTCTGGGCGATCGACAGCCGCATCGCGCCGGTCGAGGGCGAGCATACGCTGCTGAAGAAGCGCGCATCGGCCTTCCACGGCACGCCGCTTGCCGGGATGCTGCGCACTGCGGGCGTCGACACGATCCTGGTGACCGGCGTGACCGCCTGCGCCTGCGTGCGCACCACGCTGTGCGATGGCCTCGGCGAGGGGTTCCGCACCATCGCCGTGCGGGAATGCATCGGTGACCGCGTGCCGGGCGTTGTCGACTACAACCTGTTCGACATCGACGCGAAATTCGCCGACGTCGAAAGCGTGGATACCTGCGTGTCGTATATCGAGGGCCTTGGCGCCCAGGCGCTCGCCGCCGAATGACATCCTGCCCGCAAGGTCCCGGCCTCGCGGGCATTTCCATCGAAACCGGCAGCAGACCGGGCCCAACAGGAGAGTTCCATGGCCAGGATTGGCGTAGATGTCGGCGGCACCAACACGGATCTCGTGCTGGAAAGCCCGGCGGGCATCTTTTATCACAAGGTTCCGACGACGCTCAAGAACCAGTCCATCGGCGTGGTCGATGGCGTTCTGGCGATCTGCGCGCGGGCGGGCCTGAACCCGACCGAGGTCGAGACCATCGTTCACGGCACCACCACCGCGACGAACATCACCATTGAGCATAACGGCTCCGACTGCGGGATGCTGACGACAGAAGGATTTCGCGACATCCTGCACATCGGCCGTCACAAGCGGCCCACGAATTTCTCGCTGCACTTCGACGTGCCGTGGCAAAGCCAGCCGCTGGTGAAGCGGCGCAACCGGATCGCCATTCGCGAACGCATCGCCGCGCCCTCGGGCGAGGTCGCCGTCGCGCTGGACGAGGCCGCCGTGCGCGCCGCCTGCGCGCTGTTCCGCAAGCGCGGCATCAAATCCATCGTCATCGGCTTCATGTTCTCGTTCCTGAACGAAGCGCACGAGCAGCGTGCGAAAGAGATCGTGCTGGAGGAAATCCCCGACGCCTACATCACGCTGTCGTCCGAGGTGGCGAAGGTGATCCGCGAATACGAACGCTTTTCGACCGCAGCGATGAACAGCTATGTCGGCCCCAAGACCGCCTTCTACCTGCGCGATCTGGAGGCGCGCCTGCAGGGCGCGGGCATCCATTCCAAATTGCGCATCATGCAGTCGAACGGCGGCGTCTCGACCGTCGACGCCTGTGCGCGCCGGCCGATCCACATCCTGATGTCGGGCCCGGCGGGCGGTGTCATCGGAGGCGCCTCGGAAGGCTCGATGGCGGGCACGCCGAACCTCATCACCGTGGATATCGGCGGCACCTCGGCCGATATCTCGACCATTCCCGGCGGTGCGGTGAAAGTGATGAACCCGCGCGATACCTTCGTTTCCGGCCATCCGGTACTGGCGCCGATGATCGACATGGTGACGATCGGCGCGGGCGGCGGCTCGGTCGCCTTCATCGACGAGGCGGGCGGGTTTCAGGTCGGCCCGCGCTCGGCCGGGTCTGAACCGGGGCCGGCCTGCTACGGCCGGGGCGGCACCGAACCCACCGTCACCGACGCACAGATCGTGCTGGGGCGGCTCGATCCCGACATGGCGCTTGGCGGCGACCTGCGCCTCGATGCGGAGCTTTCCCGCCGTGCGGTTGAAGAAAAGATCGCGAAGCCCCTTGGTCTGACCGTGACCAAGGCCGCGCTCGGCATCATCCGCATCATCAACAACAACATGGCACTGGCGATCCGGTCGAACTCGGTCGCGCGGGGCATCGACCCGCGCGATTTCTCGATCATGCCCTTCGGCGGTGCGGGTCCCCTGCACGGCGTCGCGCTGGCCGAGGCAGTGAACGCCCGCGACGTGATCGTTCCTGTCGCCCCCGGGATCACCGCCGCCGTAGGGCTTCTGAAAAGCGATCTGCGCTATGAACACACCGATGCCGTCATTCTGGAACTGACCGGCGCCGACCAGGCCGCCATCGAGCGGATCAACGCCATCGCCGCCCATCTGCGCGAACGGGTGCGGGACGAACTCAACGCTGACGGGATCGAACGCGCGCGCCAGAAGATCGAGCTGGTCGCGGAATGCCGCTATGCGGGCCAGGGCTTCGAGCTGCGCGCCGAGATGCCAGATACGCTGACGCTCCAGAACAAGGCCGGTGTCGTGCAAAGTTTCCACGACCGCCATCACCTCGACTACGGCTATTCCTACCCGCAGGCCGAGGTGGAACTGATCACGCTGCGCGCCATCGGTTCGGCTGCGGTGCGCCGGATGGAGGTGCCAAAGATTGCCGCCACCGATGGAAGCAGCCCTGACCGCGCGCTGCTTTTCGTGCGCAAGACCACCTTCGATGATGGCCGCACGCTGGAAACCCCGCGCTACGACCGCACGAAGCTCTTTGCGGGCGACAAGGTGCAAGGCCCCGCGATCCTTGTGCAGCATGACAGCACGACACTGGTTCCGCCCGGATATGTCGCCGAGGTTCTGGACTACGGCAACACGCGCATCCGCGCCCTTGGCGCCTGAGAGGACATGATGAACCAGATGACCAAATCCGCTGTCGATGTCGATCCGATCACGCTTCAGGTGATCCGTGGCGCCTTTGAGACTATCGCCGAGGAAATGGGCCATGTGCTGTATCGCATGTCCTTTTCCTCGATCATCCGGGAAAGCCAGGATCTGGGGGCCGGGCTGTTCGACCTGAACTTCAACACGCTGTGCGAGTCGGAATCGACGCCGATGCACATCGGCTCGATCCCCGCCTACCTGCGCGGCATAGGCGAGACGCTGGAGGATGGCACCTGGCACGAGGGTGATGTGGTGGTGCACAATCATCCCTATTACGGATCGTCGCACACGCCCGATCTGGCCGTCGTCGTGCCGGTATTTCTGGACGGGCGGCTGATCGGTTTCGCCGGCAACACCGCGCACCACGTCGATATCGGTGCCGCGACGCCGGGCCTGATCATCGACGTGCCCGACGTCTTTGCCGAAGGGATGCTGTTCGCGGGCACCAAGCTCTATCGCAAGGGCGAGCCCAACACCGCGATCTGGAACTACATCCGGCGCAACTCCCGCGCGGCACAGCAGCTTGTGGCAGATATCGAGGCGCAGGTGGCCTCGGCCCGCCTCGGTGCGCGCCGCTTTGTCGAGCTGATCGGAAAATACGGCGAGGAGACCGTCTTCGCCGCGGCCAACCAACTGATGGACTATGCTGAGCGGATGATGCGCCAGAAGATCGCCGCGATCCCTGACGGTGAATATTCCGCCGAGGGCTGGCTCGACGATGACGGCCGCAACCGCGACCGGCGCCTGAAGGTCAAGGTGACGGTGCGGGTCGCTGGCGACGGGCTGGAGGTCGATCTGACCGGATCCGCCGACCAGACCCCCACAGCCTATAACGTGCCCTTCGAGGGTTCGACCAAGGTTGCCGCTTATGCGGCCTTCCGCAAGATCCTGCTCGACACCGCCACCTCGGAAAGCCGGGTGCCCTCGAACGAGGGATCGTTCCGCCCGATCACCGTGACCGCGCCACTCGGCTCGATCTACAACCCGCGCTTCCCGGCCTCGGCCGAGGCGCGCTTCACCCAGTGCAACCGCATGATCGACCTGATCATCCGTGCGCTGGCCCCGGTGCTGCCCGAAACGATCATCGCGGGGTCTTCGGCCTCGATCAGCTTCGCGGCCTATTCGGGGGTGCGGCCCTCGGGCGATTACTGGGTGTTTCTGGAGGTGAACGAGGGCGCCTATGGCGGGCGGCCACGCTCCGACGGGCCGGACAGCATCGACAACCTGATGGCCAACACCCGCAACAACCCGCTGGAAGATCTGGCGATGCATATCCCGATGATCTGCGAACGCTACGAGCTGCGCGACGACATGCCCCCCGGCGCGGGCGAGTTTCGCGGCGGCATCGGCGTGGTCAAGGCGCAGCGGATGCTGGCGCCCGGCTTCATCACCCATGAATCGGAACGCCATACCGATGCGCCCTGGGGCATCTTCGGCGGGACCGAAGGCGCGGTGGGCCGCTGCACCATCCATAATGGCGATGGCGCGGCGCGCGACATGCCGTCGAAGTTCTCGGGGCTGGCGGTCGCGGCGGATGACGTGATGACCTATTACAGCCCGAATGGCGGCGGTTATGGCGACCCGCTGAAGCGCCCTCCCCGCAAGGTGCTGGATGACGTTCTGGACGGCTTCTGTTCCGTGGACCGCGCCCGCGAGGTTTACGGCGTGATCGTCGATCCTGAGGCCGAGACCGTCGACATGGCCGCGACCGAGGCCGCCCGCAAGGCCTTGGCCCCGCACTGACAGCAAAGACCCCTGCGCGCGCCGGTTATCGCGCGCGCAGCATGGCCGCTACCCGGTGCCCTGCGCAGCCGGTCCGGCCGTTCCTGTCCCACCATCGCGCCGGGCGCCTTCCTCCCCCCTCAGCCCGGGCCTAAACCGTGAAAGGAATACGCATGTCCGAATATCTCCTCCCCCATCGCCGTCACGTGCTGGCCGGTCTTGCCGGAACGGCTGCCCTTGCATTGCTGCCTGGCGGCCCGGCCCGTGCGGCCAGCGGTCAGGTCGTCGTGTCCAACTGGGGCGGCGACTGGAACGACCGCACCGTGAAATTCGTCGAGAAACCGCTCCTCGAGGACAAGGGCATCGACGTCGCCCGCGACCTTGGCATGGAATCCGACCGCAAGGCCAAACTGCTGACCGAGAAGCGCATCCGCCGCTCGTCCGTCGATGTCGTCCATCTGAACAGCGCGGATGCCTACGAGATGCACAATCAAGGTGTCGTCGCCCAGCTCGACACATCGAAGATCCCGAACTACGCCGACATCGTGGCGGGCCTTGGCGCGCCCTATTTCGTGCCGTGGCTCTATTCCGGGATGGTCATCATCTACAACACCGACAAGGTGAAGGAACCGCCGCGCTCCTACGCCGATCTGTGGAAGCCGGAATGGGCGGGCCGGATCGGCCTGACGAACCAGCTTTATTTCAACTACATGATGATGGGCAGTCTGGTCGCCAAAGGCGACATGACCTCGGTCGACGAGGGCAAGGCAAGGCTGATGGAGTTCTCCGCCTCCGCCAAGCCCAAGCTTTATGCCGCGCATCAGCAGCTTCAGACCGGGCTCGCGAACGGCGAGGTGGACATCGCGCTGAATTACAAGGCGCGCGGGCTGCAATGGACGGCGGGCGGAATGCCCCTTGGGATCCAGTATCCCGACGAGGGCGCGATCTCGGTCGTGTTCGGCGCCTGTCTGGCCGAATTCGCGGCGCACAAGGACACGGGCTACGCCTATCTCGACGCGATGCTCGACCCCGATGCAATGGCCGGGCTGTCGGAGGCCAGTTTTTACGCCCCGGCCAATACGAAAGCGACCCTTTCCCCGGAATTGCGCGCGAAGATCGACTTCTCGGACGCGGAGCGGGCAAAGCTGAAATACCCCGATTATGCCTATGTCGCGGCGAATACGGCCGCCTGGCTCGACTGGTGGAACCAGTCCTTCGCTCGTAGCTGATCGGTCCGTGACGGCGCAGGGCGGCATTTCGGTGCCGCCCGCAGAAGGAGCCTTCCCATGTCATATACCTCTGGTTTTCCGGGCGCGGCCGGCACGGCGACGCGGCGGCGCCTGCCCTCCTTTCGGGGGGCGGGGCCGGTGCTGCCTGCCGTGGTCTTTGTGCTGCTCGGCATGGTTGCGCCGCTTGCCCTGATGCTGCGCACCAGCTTCGACCGGTTCGATCCGCAGGTGCTGATCGTCAGCGCCTTCACCGCCGAAAATTACATCCGCTTTGTCAGCGATCCGTTCTTTCGCGACGTGCTGGGCCGGACGGTGGCGATCTCGGCGGTGGCGACGGCGATCTGCCTGGTGCTGGGGCTGCCGGTTGCCTATTTCCTCGCGCGCTTTCCCTCGGCCGAGGCGAAGTCGCGGCTGTTGTTGCTGATCCTCGTGCCGCTGTTGATCGGCAACGCGGTGCGCACCTCGGCCTGGATGCTGATCCTGAACGATCACGGGGTTCTCGCGGCCCTGCTGCGCGGCGTCGGCATCACCGGCGCGCTCGGGCTGATGTATTCCGCGACGGGGGTGACGATCGCGCTCGTCTCGGTGCTGCTGCCGTTCATGATCATCACGCTCAACAGCGTGTTCGAGGGGATCGAGCGTTCCCTTGAAGATGCCGCCGAAAGCCTTGGCGCCGGACATCTGACCGTCATGTCCCGGGTGGTGCTGCCACTTGCGCTGCCAGGTATTCTGGCCGGGTGCGTCCTGTGCTTCACACTGTCGATGAACGCCTACGCGACCCCGGTCCTGATCGGCGGCCCGAAGTTTCACATGATGGCGCCGACCGTCTATCAGCAGATCACCGAGGCGATGAACTGGCCCTTCGGCGCGGCGCTTGCCTTCGTTCTGATGGGGATGACGCTGCTGTTGACCTTGGGGCTGAGCGTCGCGGTCCAGCGTCGCTATCGCCGCTGGACCGCGTGAAGGAGGCCACAATGATCCGTCTGACCTATACTGTCATCTCGGCGCTGGTGATCGGTTTCATCGTCCTGCCGCTTGTCCTGATCGTCTGGATGAGCTTCTTCTCCAACCAGATCCTGTCCTTCCCGCCCGAAGGCTACACTCTGGACTGGTATGCGCGGGCGTGGTCGATGTCGGCCTTTCGCAACGGCTTCTTCACCAGCCTTCAGACCAGCCTCTGCGCGTCGGTTCTGGCGCTTGTGCTTGGCATTCCCGCAAGCCTTGCGCTGGTGCGCGGTGAATTTCCGGGGCGCGAGGCAATCACCACGCTGCTGATGACGCCGATGCTGGTGCCCGCCATCGTCGGAGGCAGCGCCCTGTTCGTCTTTTATCTGGAGGTCGAGCTGCATTCCGGCCTGCAGATCGCGGGAACCATGGCCGGGCTGATCATCGCCCATGCTCTGATCGCGCTGCCTTGGGTGGTCAAGCTGGTGACCACGGCGCTGATCGGCTCGAACCGCTCGGTCGAGGAGGCCGCAGCCAGCCTGGGCGCCCCGGCGCATGTCGTGTTCTTCCGCATCACCGTGCCGATGATCTGGCCGGGCGTGGTGGCCGGCGCGCTGTTCGCCTTCGTCAATTCCTTCATCGATCTGGAGAAGTCGCTGTTCCTTGTCGGACCGGATCGCACGACCTTGCAGATCGCGTTGATCAACTACCTCGAATGGAATTTCGATCCAACCATCGGCGCCGTCGCGACCGCCCAGATCGCGTTTGTGACCGTGCTTCTGCTGCTGACAAGCCGCTACGTCAAACTCCATCGCGCCTTCTGAGGAGAAAGCCATGCCCGAAGTCGTCCTGACCGATGTCGCCAAACGCTACGGCCAGACCGTCGCCGTCGAAAGCATGTCACTGACCATCGGCAGCGGCGAGTTGGTAGCACTTCTCGGTCCGTCCGGCTGCGGCAAGACCACGACACTGCGCATGGTGGGCGGGTTCGTGCCGCTCAGCGCCGGGCGGATTACCGTGGGCGGACGCGACGTTTCCGCCCTGCCGCCAAGCCGGCGCAACATGGGGTTCGTGTTCCAGAATTATGCGCTGTTTCCGCACATGACGGTCGCGCAGAATGTCGCCTTCGGATTGCAGATGCGGCGTTTCGGCCGCGATGACACGGCGCGCAAGGTGACGCAGGCGCTCAATCGGGTACGGCTTGACGCTTATGCGGAGCGGTATCCACGCCAGTTGTCGGGCGGCCAGCAGCAGCGCGTCGCGCTGGCCCGCGCGCTGGTGATCGAGCCGGATGTGCTGCTGCTGGACGAACCGTTGTCGAATCTCGATGCTTCGCTGCGCCAGGAAATGAAGATCGAAATCAGGCAGTTGCAGCAATCACTGGGCCTGACCACCATTTTCGTAACCCATGATCAGGATGAGGCGATGAGCACAGCCGACCGCATGGTTCTGATGTATCGCGGCCGGGTGGAGCAGGCCGGTCCGCCAGCCGAGGTGTATGCGCGCCCCCGTTCACAGTTTGCGGCCAGGTTTCTCGGCGTTGCCAACCTGCTTGCTGGCAGCATGACGCTAGACGGTACAGAGTTCATGCCGAAAACAGGACCTATGCTGCGCTTGCGTGGCCAAAGACAGATCCGGGGCGATGCCATTTTTGCTCTGCGCGGCGAGGAGATCGGTCTGACGACAGGTACCGTGCCGGAAAACGTGAACTGCCTGGGTGGCCGGATCGGGATTGCAACCTTCCACGGCTCGACGGTCGAATATCATGTCATGACCGACGCCGGAATTACGCTCATCAGCCGGGTTCCGGCGCCCGCCGTGGGCGGTGCGCCGGTGCTGCCATGCGACACACGCGTCAGCCTGCACTGGAAGCCGGAATCCGGAGTGGTCGTCGCAGCGGAGAATGGCTGAAGGAACCGGGTGAGAGGCTTTGATGATGTGACCGCCCTCCGACGGCATCTGTGTGCCAAGGTGGGCCTGCAAGGATCCACATAGGAGAGCGGTCATGTCGGAGATTACCACTGTCGGGCTCGATCTGGCGAAGAATGTGTTC
>NZ_SAUZ01000047.1 GCF_004022215.1 Paenirhodobacter populi | reverse complement strand
CGCGACCCGCGCTATCGGTGACTGGATCAGCTTCTACAACAACCGCCGCCCTCACCAGACGCCTGCAATGCGCACGCCTGCCGAGACATGCAGATCAGCGGCTTAACCGGGGCAGATTCCGCTGGGTCGATACAGCGAAGCCCATGGGAAGAAGACCGCGCCGGAACCACATAAGGTATGAGGAGGATAAGAAAACAGTCCGGGGGACTGTTTTCCCGACGATTGAGTGGCGCTAGCAGCGATCAAGGGCGAGAAGGCCCTGATCGAACTGGCGCAAGATTTCGACATCCACCCGAACCAGATCAAGCAGTGGCGCGACCAACTGGTTGAAGGCGCGACCGGGGTTGTTCGGCGAAGCCCCGAAAGCGGAGCCAGAACCGACGATCGACGTGAAGATGCATGCGAAGATTGGAGAGCTGACGCTGGAGAACGATTTTTTGTCCGGCGCGCGACGCACTGTGCGGTGAACGCCACCGGTTCGAGAGAGCCGCGCAGGGGCCTGTTGCCGAGCGGAAGAAAATGATCGACCCGAGCGCGAAGCTCAGCGTCAGCCGCCAGGCCAACATGCTGGGGATTAGCCGGGGAAGCGTCTATTACCATCCCCGCCGGTGTCAGATGCCGATCTGAAGCTGATGCATCGGATCGACAAGCTGCACATGGAATTCCCGTTCGCCGGCAGCCGGATGCTGCGGGGCCTACTGGTCCAGGAGGGCTTCAGGATCGGACGGCTGCACGTTGCCACACTGATGAAGCGTATGGGCATTGAGGCTATCTATCGGCGGCCTAACACCTCGAAGCCGGTACCGGGGGGCACAAGATCTACCCCTGCCTGCTCCGGAAGCTGCCGATCACCCGTCCCAACCAAGTATGGGCGATGGATATCATCTGCATTCCGATGGCGCGCGGCGTTCGGCATGGCCTCGAACCGGTGGCGGCTCATGCCTCACTGGCCGCCGTGCTGGACTGGGGCACGCGGCGCGCCCTGGCATGGCGGGTATCGATCACGCTGGAGGCCGATTTTTGCATAGAAGCGTTGGCACGTCACGGCACGCCCGAGATCTTCAACATGGATCAGGGCGCGCCACCGGTTCGAGCGGCCATGCGACGTCAGGGCAGCCCGTTCACATCGACCGACTTCATCAAGGTGCTGGCCGCGCATGAGATCAGGATCAGCATCGGATGGCAAGGGTGCATGGCGGGACAATGTCTTCGTCGAGCGCTTGTGGCGAACCATCAAATACGAGGCGGTCTACCTGCGAGCCTATACCAGTGTCTCTGAGGCACACGCCGGGATCGGCCGGGATCCCCGCTTTTACAACAGCCGTCGGCCTCATTCATCACTCGACGGGAAAACGCCCGATCAGGCCTACTTCAACCAGCCGATGCCCGAAGCGGCCGCGGCATAACCGAGGCGGAAATCCACTTGAAAACGACCGCATCCTGTTCAGATTAGCCGAACCACCTCTGTAATCGTAGCGGACATAGTGTAAGTTTTGCATATACTATTTTCTGCGATAGAGCTTGGCCCGTTCCGTGGCATTCTGTAGATGTCGTGCAGCCGCGATGGCTGCTGCATCCGGATCGCCTTCGGCGATGGCCTGATAGATCGCCTGATGTTCGGCCTGAACCGCGTCCAATTGCACTGACAAGTTCATGCGCGTGTTGGTGCGTGCCTTCAGGATGACATTGCGGACACCGCTTTCCAAGTGTTTGGACAGTGCGACAAAATGCGGATTGTGAGTGGCTGCGACGATCGCGCGATGGAAAGCGAAATCCTCTTCATCACCCAGACGATCACTTGCGATGGCATATTCCATGCCCAGAAGTTCGCGCCGGATGATCTTCAGATCGGCGGCCGTCCTGTGCTGCGCCGCGATGCGCGTGGCCGCAACCTCTACCGCCAGCAACAGTTCCATGATCTGTGCCAGGGATTCGGTTTCATTCATGTCGACCTCAGGCAACCGGAAGAAACGCACTTCGCGGTTTGCCGTGACAAACACGCCCGACCCTGCGCGTGCCTCTACCAAACCATCGGATTTGAGATGCGAAAGAGCTTCACGCACGACGGGGCGCGACACCGAATATCGCGCGCTCAGGTCGCGCTCGCTGGGAAGGCGGGATCCGGCGGCAAATTCGCCGGAGTTGATGCGTTGGCTCAGATCGGTCGCGATTTCTTCAGGAAGGTCCTTTCCCATGCCTCGGTGATCCTCTTCACGCTCCGGGGGTGGGCCTATGATTCGGCCTGTTCATCTTTGACTGGTATTACCAAAATCGGCTCTCATCAGAATACAACATAATGAAATAAAATGAATATTGCCATTCCTTATATTTCCTAAGTTCTGTCGCATTGTGATCCTCTTGACAGGTCATACCAATTTGTGTGACCGTCTCGACCAGTTGGAGGAGATATCGTCAGGGAGGACGTCATGCTGAAGACAGCTATGTGCTGTTCGGCACTTGCCATCATGTGTGCTGGCGCGGCGCAGGCCGAGCCGTTGCAAGTTGCGCTGGTAGAGACATTGTCGGGATCGCAGGCATCTACGGGCTTGCTGTATCGCACCGCCGCGCAATATGGGATCGCCAAGATCAATGCCGCTGGTGGTTTCCGCGGTGAACCGATCAAGTTTGTGGAATATGACAGCCAAGGAGGTCCCGTAGGGGCCGCAGACCGTGTGAAGGCGGCCATTGCGGACGGCGCCCGGGTGATCTTGCAAGGGTCGTCTTCGTCTGTCGCCGGGCAAATCTCGGAAGACGTGCGCAAATACAACCTGCGCAACAAGGGCAAGGAAGTGCTTTACCTCAACCTTGGTGGCGAAGCGCTCGAACTCACCGGCGAAAAGTGCCACTTCCACGTTATCCGTACGAGTCCCAATGCCGCGATCCGGTTCCAGACCCTGACCAAGGGTATGAAGGAACTGGGGCTGATGGGCGACAAGGTCTATTCGATCAACCAGAACTATTCCTGGGGTGTCGATGTCCAGTCCATCATCAAGGCGAACGCCGAGACGGTCGGCTATACGGTCGTGGGCGAGACGCTCCACGAAGTGAACAAGATTCAGGATTTCTCGCCCTATGTGGCGCAGATTCAGCAATCGGGCGCAGATACCGTGCTGACGGGGAACTGGTCGAACGATCTGCTTCTGCTGATGAAGGCGGCTGCTGACGCCAAGCTGAAGGTGCGCTTCGGCACGTCGTTCCTCGACCAGCCGGGCAATATCGGCAATGCGGGTTCGGTCGCCGAGGGCAATGTGATGTCCGCGCCCTTCAACCCCGAACTGAACGATGCGACCAAGGCCTTTGCCGAAGACTACAAGGCAAAGACCGGCCATTATCCGGCCTATGTCGAGCCCTATGCCGTGTTCGGCATGGATATGTTCGCCGCGGCTCTCAAGAGCCTCGACGATGCGACTGGCCCGGTAAGCGCCAACGAAATCGTTCTGGCACTTGAAAACACCAAAATCGAGACTCCTGTCGGTTCGCTGAGCATCCGCGCCGAAGACCATCAGGCCGAAATGCCGATGATCATTCAGGAAGTCTCAAAAGAAGCGGCCTTCAAGGTCGATGGCACCGAATACGGTTTCAAGCCGCTCAAGGTGTATACCGGCGCAGATTCGGCCGACCCGGTTCAGGCGACTTGCAAGATGAAACGTCCGGGCTGAGGCCCGGATACGCAAGAGCCTCCCCAATAGTCTGAACCAGTCTGGTGCGCCGGCTCCTGCCCCGGTCTTTGGCCGGGGCAGGGGCGAATGGCCCGGACATTTCTGCAACTCCAACGATAGGTGATCGCATGGAGCAGATCGTTTTTGCCCTGTTGAACGGGGTGATCTACGGATTGCTGCTGTTTATGGTGTCAGCAGGCCTTACGCTGATCTTTGGCATGATGGGTGTGCTGAACTTTGCACATGCCTCGTTTTATATGGTCGGCGCTTATCTGGCCTATACGCTGCAGCCGGTAACAGGCTTCTGGCTCGCGATCATCCTTGCGCCGCTGCTTGTGGCCGGGTTGGGCATTTTCGTCGAGCGGTTCGTATTGCGCCGCGTTCATGCCTACGGGCATGCGCATGAGCTTCTGGTGACCTTCGGCCTGTCGGTGGTGATCGCCGAGGTCATCAAGATGTTCTACGGCAATTTCCCGGTCGATTATTCGGTGCCCTCGGACCTGAACTTTTCGGCATTCGCACTTGGCGGCATGGAATACCCCTTCTACCGGCTGTTCATGGGCGGTGTCGCCGTCGTGATGTTTGCGGTGCTCTATCTGATGCTGACCCGCACGCGGGTGGGCATCGTGGTGCGCGCCGCGATCTATCGCCCGCGCATGGTAGAGGCGCTTGGCCACAACGTCCCCATGGTCTTCATGGCGATCTTCGGCATCGGCGCCTTTCTGGCGGGGCTTGCCGGGGCGATTGCCGGAGCTTTCTACACCACCAATCCCAACATGGCGCTTGAGCTGGGCGTTGTGGTCTTCGTGGTGGTCGTGGTTGGCGGCCTCGGCTCGATGGAGGGGGCCATGCTCGCCTCCATCATCATCGGTGTGATGAACTCGCTAGCCGTCGGGGTGAACGTTTCTCTTGCGGATGTGCTGGCGCGTGTCGGCCTTGGTGACTGGGCGCGTGAAACGGGTGGCATACTGACGCTGCAGCTTTCGAGCCTCGCCGCGACGCTGCCGTTCTTCCTGATGCTGCTGGTTTTGCTTGTGCGCCCCTCCGGGCTGCTGGGCGAAAAGGAATAAGCCGATGCTCAAGAAACTTGTCGCCGTCATTGCGGTCCTGGCGTTGTTGTTGGCGCTGCCGGCGCTGCTGTCGGAATCGATGCTGAACGCCTCGGTGCAGATGCTGATCGCTGCGCTGTTCGCCACGGCTTTCGCGCTGCTGTGCGGGCAGGCCGGGATGCTGTCCTTCGGCCATGCCGCGTATTTCGGTCTTGGCGCTTTCGCGACCGTGCATGCGATGAATGCCTTCGGCGGCGACGGACTGTTGCCGACACCGCTGATGCCACTTGCGGGCGCCGCGATCGGGCTGATCTCGGGACTGGGGGCGGGCTATTTCTCGACCCAACGCACCGGCACCTATTTCGCCATGATCACGCTGGCCCTTGCCGAATTGCTTCATGCCCTCGCGCCGCATCTGAAAGAGGTCTTCGGGGGCGAAGCCGGCATCTCGTCGTTCCGCATGCCGGCCTGGGGATTCGAATTCGGCTCGACGATCGAGATCTACTATCTCGTTCTCGGCTGGACGGTGCTGTGTATCGCGCTTCTGTGGGGACTCACGCTGACGCCTTTTGGCCGGCTGGTGCTGGGGCTGCGCGAAAATTCGCATCGGCTGAAGTTCCTTGGCTACAATACGCATGCTCTGGGAACATTCGTCTTCGCGCTTTCGGCGGCCTTCGCGGGCGTTGCCGGGGCATTGCAGGCACTGAACATCGAGGCGGCAAACTACGTCGTGCTTGAAACGCAGGTCTCGACGGCGGTTCTGCTGAATACCTTCATCGGCGGCGCCAAGGTGTTCTTCGGGCCTGCCATCGGTGCGGCGGCGATGACCTTCTTCGGTCACGTCACCTCTGATCTCACCCGCAGCTGGCTGCTGTATCAGGGCATCATCTTCATGCTGGTGATGATGTATCTGCCGCGTGGCATCGTCGGTGAAATCCTTGCCCGCTTCCGTGGCGAGGGTGGGGCGGTCAATCCCGTCGCCGTGCTGGCGCGCTTTGCAGGCATTCTGGTCGCTGCGGCGGGCTTCGTGATGGCGATCGAACTGACCCAGCGTTTCTTCAGCACCGATTACAAGGCGGCGCGGCAAGCGGGCGGCTGGCCTGCCGTCGAGTTTGCCGGGCACATGTGGGCGCCGTTCGCGCCGCTCACCTGGGCCTTGCCGATCGTGCTGATCGCGGCCGGTCTTGGCCTTGTCACCTTCATCAACCGCCGTGAGGCCCGCCGGCAGGAGGCGCAGATATGAGCCGCGACATTCTTGTCCTTGATCATCTGTGCAAGTCCTTCGGCCCGGTCGAGGTGACGCGGGATGTGAACCTTGTCATCCGGGAAGGCGAACGGCACGCGCTGATCGGGCCGAACGGAGCCGGGAAGTCGACCCTGTTCCATCTGATCTCGGGCAATTACAAGCCCACCTCGGGCAGTATCCGGCTCGATGGCGATGAAATCGGCGGTCTCGATCCGGCACGGGTGAACCGGCGCGGGCTCGCGCGGTCGTTCCAGATCACCAATATCTTTTCCGGTCTTTCGGTGGCGGAAAACCTGCGCCTTGCGGTGATGCGGCGCTACGGGCTTCAGTTCAACTTCTGGCGCCGGGTAACGCATCTGCGCCGGGTGAACGCCGAAGTCGATGATCTGCTGCAAAAGATCCGCCTGACCGCCAAGGCAAGGTCGATCGCGGGCGATCTTCCCTATTCCGATCAGCGCTCGCTCGAGATCGGCATGACGCTGGCATCCGACCCAAAGGTGATCCTGCTCGATGAGCCGATGGCGGGCATGTCGCATGAAGAGACGGAATACACCACCGATCTGATCCGCGACATCACCGCGGGCCGGACGCTGATGATCGTCGAACACGACATGGATGTGATCTTCACGCTCGCCGACCGGATCACGGTGCTGGTTTACGGCGAGATCATTGCGACCGGCACGCCGCAACAGATCCGCGAAAGTGCCCGTGTCAAGGAAGCCTATCTGGGCGAGGAGGCGGGATGATGGCTGAACATGCGCTGCTCATGCTGAGCGACCTGCACGCCCATTACGGAAAAAGCCATATTCTCCACGGCGTGAATTTTGATCTGCGCAAGGGGGAGGTGGTCAGCCTTCTGGGCCGCAACGGATCGGGTCGTTCGACCACGATGAAGGCGGTCATGGGGCTGGTGACGCCGACCTCGGGCGAGGTGCGCCTGAACGGACGCAATCTTGCGGGCCAGCGCCCCTACTCGATCTGCCGCGCGGGCATCGGTTATGTGCCCGAAGAGCGCGAGACCTTCACCAATCTGACGGTTGAGGAAAACCTGCAGATGGGCGCGCAGAAGGGCGCCGCGGCGGCGGCCCATTGGACCGTCGATCAGATGTTCGACTATTTCCCGCGGTTGAAAGAGCGGCGCAATACCCGCGCGGGCAGCCTTTCGGGCGGCGAACAGCAGATGCTGACGATGTGCCGCAGCCTTCTGGGCAATCCGCTGGTCATGCTGATCGACGAACCCACCGAAGGGCTTGCGCCGATGATCGTGCAGCAGGTGGGGGAGATGATCACCGATATCAACCGCAAGGGCGTGTCGGTGGTTCTGGTCGAGCAGAAGCTGGTGATCGCATTGAAGGTCTCGCACCGCGTTGCGGTGATGGGTCATGGCCGGATCGTGTTTGAAGGCACGCCCGCAGAACTCAGCGCGAACTCCGCTGTCATGGATGAATGGCTGGCCGTCTGAGCCGCCGGAGGAGGAACGATATGAAGATGACCGCCCCTATGGAAGTTGGCTTGACCGTGACCGACCTGCCGCGGATGCGTGCATTCTATGAGGCCGCGCTGGACCTGAGCTTTGTGTCCGAAGTCTATGTGCCCGGCCCGAAGGCCGCCGAGGCGGCCATGTCCGCCGAAGGCTATACCGCCGTGCGGCTTCAGACCCCGTGGGGCGAGCGTGTCAAGCTGCTTGCCCCCGACGTTGCGCCGAAGGCGCGCAGCGACGGTGACGGCATGATCCTTGCGCATCAGAGCGCGACCTACCTCACCTTCATCGTTGACGATATCGCAGGCGTGGTGGCCAGGGTCCGGGCGGCGGGAGGCACGTTGCTCAATGACGAGCCGGTGACGGAAGTGCGCCCCGGCGTATTCCTGTCGTTCCTGCGCGATCCCGAAGGCCACATCCTCGAGATCGTGTCCTATGCCGATGTGGCGGCCTATCGCAGCGATCTGGTGGCACGATGATGTTCGATTTTCGCGGACAGTCCTTGCTGCTGACCGGGGCGAACGGCGGCATCGGTCGTGAAATCGCCAGCATCTTTGCACAGGCCGGCGCCAATATCCTTCTGGCGGATCGCGATCTGGCACCGATGGAAACCTTTGCCGCCGGTTTGACGGGGGAAGGGCGCAGGATCTGCATGGCGATGGATGCGGCCGACCCGGATTCGGCACAGGCGCTGGTCGACCGGGCGGTGAGCGAATTCGGCAGCATCGACCATGTCATCCCCTCTGCGGGCATATACCTGGCCGAACCCTTCGCCGAAATGACGGACGCGCAATGGCGGCGCACGATGTCGATCAATCTCGATGGCGTCTTTTATCTGTTGCGCCGCGCGGCTCCGCATCTGAGCGCACGGTCCAGCATCGTGAATCTGACCTCGCTTGCGGCATTCCGGGGGGCGTTCACCAATGCCCATTACGGCGCAACCAAAGGCGCGCTGGTATCCCTGACACGGGCTCTGGCGCGCGAGCTTGCGCCGAAGACGCGGGTCAATGCGGTGGCGCCGGGCATCATCGAAACGCCGATGACGCAGAACCTTCTGGCGACACGCGGTGACGCCTCGATCGCCCAGACACCGCTTGGGCGTTTTGGCAAGCCCTCCGAAATCGCTTCGGTCATCGCCTTCCTGTGCTCCGACGCGGCGAGCTTCGTCACCGGAGAGACCATTCAGGTCAATGGCGGAATCTACATGGTCTGAGGACCGCAATTCTTTCACGGGGGCAATTCCCTCGCAGGAGACGAAAATGGCAGCATTGCTTGAGGGAAAACGCGCACTGGTGACGGGCGCCGGACGCGGTCTCGGGGCGGCGATCGCCCGTGGTATGGCCGAGGCGGGCGCCGAGGTCATCCTTGCCGATCTGAACGCAGAGGCGCTGGATGCCACCGTGGCCGCGATGACGGCCGATGGGCTTGCGGCGCGCGGCGAGGTGCTCGACGTGACCGACCGCGCCGCCACCGGGGCGCTTGCAGCCACGCTCGAGGCGGCGGGCGGGCTTGATGTTCTGGTGAACAACGCAGGCATTGCGGGGCGGGCGTCCTTCGATGATCCGGCAGTGGTCGATGTATTCGACCGCGTGATCGGGGTGAATCTGATCGGCACGTTCAACGCCTCGCAGGCTCTGGTGCCCGCGCTGATCGCCCGCAAGGGCTGCGTCGTGCATCTGTGCTCTGTCGCGGGCTTCGTCGCCGGTGGCTCGACCACGGGATATGTCGTCTCGAAAGGGGCGGTGCGTTCGCTCACGCAGGTGATGGCACGCGATCTGGCGCCTCACGGCATCCGTGTCAACGCCGTCGCGCCGGGCATCATGATGTCGGAAATGGCGGTGGCGCAACTCAATCGTCCCGGCGGGGCGGACTGGTTTCTTGACCGCGTGCTGATGAAGCGCATCGGCGAGACGCGCGAAGTCGTCGACCCGGTCGTTTTCCTTGCCTCGCATATGGCGAGCTTCATCACCGGAACAATCCTGCCCGTCGATGGCGGCTTCCTCGCTGCCTGACCCTCTTCACGGAGCTATCTTTCCATGCCCAAATTCACCGATTTGACCCCTTTGGCGTTCTGGCGCGAAATCAAGGCGACCGAGGCCGATCAGGCCGCGCTCGATCCCAGGACCGGCCTGACGATGCTGGCGCAGATGAGCCTGATCCGCGTGTTCGAGGAAAAGGTTCTGGATCTGGCGGCGCAGGGGCTTGTTCACGGTCCCGCGCATTCGGCCATCGGTCAGGAAGGCGGGGCCGTCGGCTCGGCGCTGGCGCTGCGCCCGACCGATCAGGTCAACGGCTCTCACCGCGCGCATCACCAGTTCCTCGCAAAGGCGCTGTCCTATGTCGCGCAGCAGGGCATTGATCCGTCGCAGCCCTTTGAAGAGCATATCCGCGATCTTTCAAAGCGCACGCTCGCCGAAATCCTTGGTCTTGCGCAGGGGTTCTGCAAGGGCCGTGGCGGTTCGATGCACCTGCGTTGGGCTGAAAGCGGCAACCTCGGCACCAATGCCATCGTCGGCGGCGGTGTGCCGATGGCGGCGGGCGCCGCCTGGGCGCACCGACAGGCTGGCACGGGCGATGTCGTCTATACCTATTTCGGTGACGGTGCGACCAATATCGGCTCGGTGCTTGAGACGATGAACCTCGCCGCCGCATGGAAGCTGCCGATCTGCTTCTTCATCGAAAACAACCGCTACGCCGTTTCGACCAATGTCGAGGAGGTCACAGCCGAGACGCGCCTTTCGGCACGCGGTCTGGCCTTTGGTATCCCCTCCTTCAAGGTCGACGGGATGGACGCGCTTTCGGTCTATCTGGCGGCCGAAGAGGCCAACAGGATCATGCGCGCAGGCGATGGCCCCACGATCATCGAGGCCGATGTCTACCGCTATTTCCACCAGAACGGCGCTCTGCCCGGCTCGGCCTTCGGCTATCGCAGCAAGGAAGAAGAAACCGAATGGCGTGGCCGCGATCCGATTGACGCGATTGCCCGGACGCTGGAAGAACGGCAGATCATCGGGTCCGATGCTGTCGCCGCACTGCGGCTGCGCTGTCAGGAGATGATGGAGTCCGTGGCCGACGAGCTTCTGGAAACCGTCGAGGGCAAGAAGCGCATCATCCCCGCGTTGTGGCCGGAGGAGAGCTTCGTCGATTATGGCCTGCGCGGCGACCTGTCCGAAATGGACGGCGCGCGCTATGTCGAGCAGACGGGGTTCGAGGGAAAGCTTGAAGACAATGTGAAGTTCATCGACGTCGTCGCCGATGTGATGGACCGACGCATGGCCACCGATGCGCAGATCGTCATTCTGGGCGAAGACGTGCATCGGCTCAAGGGGGGCACCAACGGCGCAACCCGTGGCCTTTCGCAAAAATATCCGGATCGCTGCCTTGGCACGCCGATCGCCGAGAACGCCTTTACCGGCGTGGCGGCGGGTATGGCGGCGGATGGCCGCGTGCGCCCGGTGATCGAGTTCATGTATCCCGACTTCATGTGGGTTGCGGCCGATCAGGTGTTCAATCAGATCGGAAAATTCCGCCACATGTTCGGCGGTGAAAGTCCGATGCCGCTGGTTCTGCGCACCAAGGTGGCGATGGGCACGGGCTACGGATCGCAGCACTCGATGGACCCGGCCGGCATTTTCGCCACCTCGCCGGGCTGGCGCATCGTCGCGCCTTCGACGCCCTATGACTACGTTGGGCTGATGAACTCGGCGCTGCGCTGCAACGACCCGGTTCTGGTGATCGAGCATGTCGATCTCTACAATTCCAAGGGCGCGGCTCCGGTCGAAGATCTTGATTACTTCATCCCGCTCGGCAAGGCGCGGGTGGTGCGCGAAGGCGCTCAGGTCACCGTGCTGACCTATCTCGCGATGGTCGAAAAGACCCGCAAGGTTGTCGAGGAACTCGGGATCGATGCCGAGATCATTGACCTGCGTTCGCTCGACAGGGCCGGGCTCGACTGGGAAACCATCGAGGCCTCCGTGCGCAAGACGAACAATGTGCTGATCGTCGAGCAGGGCGCTCTGGGCACCTCGTATGGCGGGATGCTGGCTGATGAGTTGCAGCGGCGCGTGTTCGATTACCTCGATCAGCCGATCCAGCGCGTGACGGGTGGCGAAGCCTCGCCCTCGATCTCGAAGGCGCTGGAAACGGCTGCCTGTGCGCGACCGCAAGACGTGGCCCGGGGCCTGCGGGCCGTCATGGCGGGCCAGGGCCTGCCGGTGGCAGAATAACTCGGAGGAGAGAACGATGGCTGTTGATATCATTCTTCCGTCCATGTCCGCGGGCATGGAGGATGCGGTGATCGCCAGATGGCTGGTGGCCGTGGGCGACCGGGTTGCCAAGGGGCAGGCGCTCGCCGAAGTTGAAACGGACAAGGCGACGATGGAGCTTGAGGCGGAAGCCGACGGCATCGTGGGGTCGCTTGCCGTCGATGACGGCAAGCGGGCCGATGTGGGGCAGGTGATCGCCGTGCTGCTGGCCGAGGGCGAAAGCCTGCCGCAAGGCGGTGTGGCGAGCGCGCCCGCCGCCGCTGCGGTTCCGGTGCCCACCCCGGTCAGCCCTGCCGCTCCGGCGGCCGGCACCAACGATGCGGGCGAGCGCAAGCATCTGGCTTCGCCGGTCGCGCGGCGGATGGCGGCGGCGGCTGGCCTTGATCTCTCGGGTCTGACCGGCAGCGGCCCCAAGGGCCGGATCGTCAAGCTTGACGTCGCGCGGCTGATCGCGGCGGCGCCTGCGCCGTCGGCGACTGTCGCTTCCGCAACCCCGACGGCACCTGCGGCAAAGGCCCCGGGTCAGGTGCCTGTGGGTATCGGTCCCTTCACCGCAACGCCCGTGTCGAACATGCGCCGCGTGATCGCGCGCCGTCTGGTCGAAGCGAAGCAGACCGTTCCGCATTTCTACCTTGGCGTCGATTGTGAGCTTGATGCCCTGATGGCGCTGCGCGCGCAGATCAACGAGGGCCGCGACAAGGCCGAGAAGATTTCCGTCAACGACTTCGTCATCAAGGCCTGCGCGCGGGCGCTGCGCAAGGTGCCCGAAGCCAATGTGATCTGGAACGACGACGAGATCCTGACGCTGGCCGATGTCGATATTTCCGTGGCCGTCGCGACCGAGGGGGGGCTGCTTACCCCGATCCTGCGCAGCGCGGACCGGATGAGCCTTGGCACGCTGTCGGCCGAAATGAAGTCACTGGCATCGCGCGCACGCGGCGGCAAACTGAAGCCCGAAGAGTATCAGGGCGGCGGTTTTTCGATTTCCAACCTCGGCATGTACGGGGTGAAGACCTTCTCTGCGATCATCAACCCGCCGCAAAGCTGCATTCTTGCCGTTGGTGCGATCGAGCGCCGTCCGGTTGGCCGCGGCGATCAGATCGTGCTGGCGGATGTGATGAACGCGACCTTGTCCGTCGATCATCGCTCGGTCGATGGCGCGCTCGGGGCGCAGGTTCTGGTGGCATTCAAGGAGGGCATCGAAAACCCGATGTCGTTGCTGCTGTGATCTCGGGCAAGACACGGCTGTTCGCGATCGTCGCCCATCCCGCGGGGCATGTGCGCACACCGCAGGCGATGAATGCCTTGTTTGACCGCGAAGGCGTCGATGCGGTGATGGTTGCCTGTGATGTAAGGCCCGAGCATCTGGCCGGTTTCGTCGCCGGGCTGCGCGGCGTCGGGAATTTCGGCGGTATGGTGGCGACGGTTCCGCACAAGGTCGAGATCGCGGCGCTGTGCGACAGGCTGACGGACCGGGCGCGGGCCGCAGGTGCGGTGAATGCGCTCAGACGCGAACCGGATGGGACGCTGACCGGCGATTTGCTTGACGGCGCGGGGTTCGTGGCCGGGCTGGAGGCGGCGGGGCATCAGGTGACCGGACGCCGCATCTATCTGACCGGGGCGGGGGGCGCGGCCAGCGCCATCGCCTTTGCGCTTGCGGCCAAAGGTCCGCAACGGATGACCCTCGTCAATCGCTCGCCCGAAAAGCTGGCTTCTTTGGCGCAGCGTCTGGCAGCCAGCTATCCGGCGGTCGAGGTTGCTGTCGGCGGCATCGTGTCGGGTCATGATCTGGTGATCAACGGCACCTCGCTCGGGCTGCGCCCCGACGATCCATTGCCGCTGGCGATCGAAGAGGTCGATGCGGGCGCGGTGGTGGCCGAGGTGGTCATGCAGCCGGAATATACCGAATTGCTCCTGTCGGCACGGGCGCGGGGGCTGCATGCGCATCCCGGGCGCGCCATGCTGGAAGGGCAGCTTTCTGAAATGTTTGCCTTCCTGACGGGGGCCGAGAAGGAGAATGGCGATGCAGCTTGACGATCAAACCCTCTTGCGTGAAGCGGCCTTGGTCGGCGGAGAATGGGTCGAGGCAAATGGCAAGGGCTTGGCGGTGACCAACCCGTCGACCGGCGCGGTGATCGGCCATGTGCCGCGTCTGGGGCAGGTGGAAACCGCTCAGGCCATCAAGGTGGCGGCGGTGGCGCAGCGCGAATGGGCCGCACGCCCCGCGAAAGAGCGCGCCGATATTCTGCGCCGCTGGTTCGATCTGATGATCGCCAACAAGACCGATCTGGGCCGCATCCTGACGGCTGAACAGGGCAAGCCCCTTCCCGAGGCGATCGGGGAAATCGGCTATGGCGCATCGTTTATCGAATGGTTCGCCGAAGAGGCCCGCCGCGTGAACGGCGAGACCATTCCGGGTCATCAGCGCGACAAGCGGATCCTGGTGCTCAAGCAGCCCATCGGCGTGGTCGCGGCGGTCACACCCTGGAACTTCCCCAACGCGATGATCACCCGCAAGGCGGGTCCGGCTTTTGCTGCGGGCTGCGCCATGGTGCTGAAGCCCGCATCGCAAACGCCGTTCTCGGCGATCGCGCTCGCGGTTCTGGCGGAGCGTGCCGGCCTGCCCAAGGGCCTCTTCAGCGTGGTGACGGGATCCGCCGCGGAAATCGGGGGCGAGATGACCGCCAATCCGACGGTGCGCAAGCTGACGTTTACCGGCTCGACCGAGGTTGGTGAAACGCTCTATGCGCAAAGCGCGAAGACCATCAAGAAGCTCGGGCTCGAGCTTGGCGGCAATGCGCCCTTCATCGTGTTTGACGATGCCGATATCGATGCGGCCGTCGAGGGGGCGATGATCGCGAAGTTCCGCAACAACGGCCAGACCTGCGTCTGCGCCAACCGCATCTATGTGCATGACCGTGTCTACGAGGCTTTCGCACAAAAGCTGGCGCAGGCGGTTTCCAGACTGAAAACCGGGGACGGCTTTGCCGAAGGTGTGGGTCTTGGGCCGCTGATCGATACCGCCGCGCTCGCCAAGGTCGAAGAACATGTCGCCGACGCGGTAGGCAAGGGGGCCAAGGTTGTTCTGGGCGGCAAACCCCATGCTCTGGGTGGCACGTTCTACGAAGCGACGGTTCTGGCCGATGTCACACCCGATATGGCTGTGGCGCGTGAAGAAACCTTTGGCCCGGTTGCGCCGCTGTTCCGCTTTACCGACGAGGCAGATGTCATCGCACAGGCGAATGATACCGAATTCGGTCTCGCCTCCTACTTCTATGCCCGTGACATGGCGCGGGTGTTCCGGGTGGCCGAGGCGCTCGAATTCGGTATGGTCGGGGTCAATACCGGCCTTATCTCGACGGCAGAGGCACCCTTCGGCGGGGTGAAGCTTTCCGGTCTTGGTCGCGAGGGATCGCACCACGGTATCGAAGAGTTTCTTGAACTCAAATATGTCTGTCTTGGCGGTATCGCCTGAACCGGGAGGCCGCCTTGCAGGCGGCCATGACCTGCCAGCGGGGAAATGAAATGTCATCGAAACCATTCGACATGATCGTGATCGGTTCTGGTCCGGGCGGCTATGTTGCCGCGATCCGGGGTGCGCAGCTTGGGCTGAACGTGGCCGTGGTCGAGCGTGAACATCTGGGCGGCATCTGCCTGAACTGGGGCTGCATCCCGACCAAGGCGCTGCTGCGCTCGGCCGAGGTGTTCCACCTGATGCACCGGGCGAAGGATTTCGGGCTGAAGGCGGGGGATATCGGCTTTGACCTCGACGCGGTCATCGCGCGCTCGCGCGGGGTGGCGAAACAGCTTTCGGGCGGCATCGGGCACCTGTTCAAGAAGAACAAGATCACCGTCATCATGGGCGAGGCGAGCCTGCCGAAAAAGGGCGTGGTCGCGGTGAAAACCGACAAGGGCAGCGAGGAGCTGACGGCGAAATCCATCGTCCT
>NZ_SAUZ01000046.1 GCF_004022215.1 Paenirhodobacter populi | reverse complement strand
GGTCGTCGTGATCTTGGCGGCAGTGATGGTCTCTGTCGTCGGCATGGCAATGATCTCCATAGAGAAAGTGGGCGTCTCGACTCTTCCAGAGCCAGAGGCGCAAGTCTCCTCCTCATGGGATCTTGACGTAGGAGGGCGGGATCAGCCGCACTTCATGGCCGAGCTTCACCAGTTCGCGTGCCCAGTAATGCGCCCCGGCACAGGCCTCCATGCCGATCAAGCAGGGGGACAGGCGCGAAAAGAACAGAAGTAGTTGCGACCGACGAACCTGGCGCCGGATCACAATCACCCCCGTGGCATCGATCGCGTGAACCTGGAATACGTTCTTGGCCAGATCCAAACCTATTGTGGTAATCTCTTTCATGGATGGCTCCCTTCATGGGTTCATATGACAGCACCCAATGTGGCACATTGCGATGCCGGGAGCGGGAGCCATCCACTCCATCAGTGGCGCGTCACCGGCTCGATGTCGCCCTTGTCGCTTGAGGTGAATTCTACCGCACAGATGTCCCCGGTGGCTGTGTCCATCGCCAGATGGACCTTGCGGTATTGGCGCCGACGATGCGTGCCGTGTTTGCGTGCCAACCATTCATTCGATGGGCTTACGCGGCTGCACTGCAGCCACGGTCCCATCTCATTCACCCAGGAACTTGATCCCTGTGCTGTCCACCAGCAGGTTCAGCGGACCTGGCGCACGGCGCTGCGTGATCTGCACCGCTATGGTCTTTTGCCTGCGGCTCAGCGTCGAGAAGTCCGGAACAGGCCAGTCGAGCTTGGCCATTGACAGGATGCTCGCCACCATCCCTGTCGTTTGCCGTAGTGGCAGCCCGAACAGGACCTTCACCATCAGGCAGAACTGAATCGCGGCATCGCTGAGCACGGGTGGTCGACCATTGCGACCAGCCTTGGGCGCCAGCCACACCATGTCTTTGTCGAGCCAGATCAGCAGAGACCCTCGTCGCCGCAACGCTTCATTGTAGGATTTCCAGTTCGTTGTGCGGTAGCGGGCAGGATCAGGCCGGGTCATGACAGGTCATTAAACCCATGGATTCGCCATGGGAATCCTGCTCTCCAAGAACTTCTGCAACAACGCCCCGTGAAGCTGGAAAACAGTTTTGGCCAGATCGACGCCGACTATCATATCATGCATCTTGCCGTCCTTTCCGTTCTGTGGAGGTCTTTGCCTCTCACGCTGGCACATTGCGAGGCCGGTTGGGGAGGGCGGCAACCATCCCATCTGGGTTTCAGGCGGTGGCGTCTCGGTAGGTCGTTCCTGTTCTCATCATCGCGTTGAGCACGGTCAGGAGTTTGCGTGCGCAAGCGACGATGCCGAGCTTCCTCGCCTTTCCGGCTGCTAGGAGGTGCGCTTTGAAGGCCCGGAACCGCGGGTCAAACCTACTGGCCGTGACCGCTGCTAGATAGAGCGTGCGCCTGATCGTGCCGCGTCCACCCCATATGCTGCGTTTGCCTCGGCATAGTTCGTCGGCTTATGCCAACCGTGTCACACTGGATTTCTCCGGACCGGGGCAAACCACCGACAACGGCTTCAACGAAGCTTTCAACAGAAAGCTGCGAGCAGAATGCCTGAACGCCCACTGGTTCATGGATCTTGCGGATGCGCGCGAAAAGTTGGAGGCTTGGCGCAGAGACTACAACGAGGTCCGGCCTCACAGCGCGATCGGTTACAACGTGCCGATCGACCTGCATATTCCCGGTGGTGCAACCAGCCCGCCCCCGTGATCAGAGCCGCGAAACTCCAGATCGCGGCGGTCCAAACCCGGGGAGCAGAGCAAGAGCCGCGAAACTCCAGATCGCGGCGGTCCAAACCCGGGGAGCAGAGCAAGAGCCGCACAACTCCAGCTCGGGGCGATCCAAACAACGGAAGCAGAGCAAAAAACAAAGGTCTGGCCTCATCCGGATGAACATTGGGTATCGCAACAACCTTAATGTGGCTTTCTGGCGACACAAGATGCCCCCGCTATATTATTAGACAGAAAGTGTCAGGTATTGGGATTGACCTGTGGCATCACGAATGTTTGAAGGAATTATCCTTCGCGAGCCATTTTCTGCCAGCACTTTCCCCTCATCAGGAGCCGACAAATGCCCCTAAGTTCTCGCCTTGCAACTAGCACGGCCCTTTCCCTTTTGATGTCTGTCGGAATTTTCACCGGTGTGGCCGTCGCGCAGGAAGCGTCCGTCGGCGACGAAACCACGCTTGATACGATTGTCATTTCGGCCGAGCAACAGACCAAGCAGTCGCTTGGCGTGTCGGTAATCAGCGCAGAAAATCTGGAAACCACGCCGGTGGTGAACGACATTTCGGAAATCGTGCGCAAGATGCCGGGCGTCAACCTGACCGGCAATACCACGACCGGCCAGCGCGGCAATCAGCGCCAGATCGACATTCGGGGCATGGGGCCGGAAAATACCCTGATCCTGATCGACGGTAAACCAGTCAATTCGCGCAATGCGGTGCGCATGGGCCGCATGGGCGAACGCGACACGCGCGGCGATTCCCAATGGGTTGCGCCGGAGCTGATCGAGCGGATCGAAGTGATCCGTGGTCCGGCGGCGGCACGGTATGGTTCGGGTGCTGCGGGTGGCGTGGTCAACATCATCACCAAGCGTCCCGAAACGGCGATGGGGCAGGTCGCATTGCGCTACAATGCGCCGCAGCATAGCGACGAAGGTGAAACCCGGCGTGTGAACCTGATGTATGCGCTGCCGCTGACGCAGAACCTGCACGCGCGGTTCAATGCGAACTGGAACAAGACCGATCCCGACGCGATCGACATCAACAAGAAGGCGACGCTGGAAGAAGGCGGGACCGAGGCCACCGTGCCGGCAGGGCGTGAAGGTGTCGAGAATAAGGACTTCGATGCCTTGCTCACGTGGGAGCCTGTCGACGGTCAGTCGATCGACTTCGAATTCGCATTCAGCCGCCAGGGCAACCGCTATGCGGGCGATACACAGAACTCAAACCTCATTACCGAAGATCGAATTCAGAACCTTTATGGCAAAGAAACCAACAAGATGTATCGCCAGACCTTTGGCGTGACGCATCGTGGTGACTATGCTTTTGGGGAATCCTTCAGCTACCTGCAGTTCGAGCGCACCCGTAACACCCGCATGCCGGAAGGCACCGCCGGCGGCCCCGAGGGGTCGATCACGCAGGATTCCTATGACAACAGCGTCTTCAAGACGATCAAGCTCGACAATCTCTCGGGCAAGACGGAATGGACGATGCCCGGCAATATTGGCGGTAAACATCTCTCGCTGACCCTCGGCGCGGACTTCCGCTACGAAAAGATGGACGATGCCGTTTCCAACACGCAGAGCATTCCCGGCATTATCCCGGGCACCACGACCGACCCGGATAGCCGCGACTCGACGACGGATCAGACGCTGCTTGGCCTTTATGCCGAAAGCAACATCGTCTGGAACGATGCGCTGACCCTGACGCCAGCACTGCGGCTCGACCATGCCGATACCTTCGGCGACAACATCTCGCCAAGCCTGAACGCCACCTATCAATTGAACGACAACTGGCAGATGAAGGCCGGTATCGCCCGTGCCTTCAAGGCTCCGAACTTGTATCAATTGAACCCCAACTATGTTTATACGTCGATGGGGAACGGTTGCACCAACGAGTATGACAGCGCGACGCAGGCCAGGCAGTGCTTTATCATCGGCAACGCGGATCTGAAGCCCGAAACCTCGGTCAATACCGAGATTGGTGTCGCTTATGACAGTCTGAACGGCACCAACGCCACTTTCACCGCCTTCCACAACAACTTCCGCAACTACATCATGGGCGGGCTGACCGAAGTGGGCACGTTCGTCAACCCCTCGACCGGGTTGGAACACCGCTATTATAAGTGGGAAAATGTGCCGCGGGCCAAGATCTCGGGCCTTGAGGCCAGCTTCTCGCAAGAACTGCGCGAGGATCTGCGCTTCGCGGTCAACGCGACCTACATGATCCAGTCGAAGAACGAAACGACGGGTGATCCGCTGTCGCTGATCCCGAAATACACGATCAATGCTTCGGTCGACTGGATGGTGACCGAACAGTTCACCGTGACGCCATCAGCCAGTTTCTATGGCAAGACCAAGGCGCGCACGACGAACTGGAGTAACCCGGAACGCGACCCCACCGGTACCGATCTGGAGCCGCGCGACCCCTATGCCATCGCGAACATCAATCTGAAGTATGACTTCGCAAACGGGGCGACCCTGATCGGCGGTGTCACCAACCTGTTCGACGAACGGCTGGAGCGCACCGGCAACGGTGCCAACACCTACAACGAACCGGGCCGTGCCTTCTACATCGGTATAACCAAGACCTTCTGAGGATGTGAAATCAGGTATGCCCGAAATCGGGCATACCATACGGGCTCTCTATATGACTGATTATCGTCTGAGTAACCAAATCGGAGTTTATCGCGGAGAACTCCACCGGGAACTGAACCCTACGTGGCTATGTGCGGTGCTTGCATCGCAAGGGCTTCTTCCACCACGTTCCCGTGGCGCAAGATACCTGGATATTGGTTGCGGCACCGGGATAGATGTCATCGCGCTGGCCTGTGCCAACCCGGACATGCATTTTACGGGGGTCGATCCGGATCCGCAGCATATCGGACGGGCGCTGGAGCTGGCGGGCCGCCTTTCCTTGCCGAATGTTTCCTTTATTCAGGGAGGGTTCGATGATCCTCGCATAGGGAAGAACTACGATTATGTCGTAGCCCATGGATTGTATGCTTGGCTGTCGGAGCAGAAACGGATGGAGTTTCGTCAGATGTTCGCCGGGGCCATCGATCCAGGCGGCATAGGGGTGCTGCATTACTTGGTCGAGCCGGGCGCACATCTGTGGCGCACACTGCGCGCAATTCTGTCAGGACTTGTAGAACACCTCTCTGTCCGCGATGCTTTGGCGGAAATGGCTCGTATGGCAGAAGATAAGTGGGGTGTCTTTGCCAGCTTGCCCGGTGTTCGCGGGATAATCGAGACGATCAGCGGCTGGCCGGAAGAGGTGTTGCAGCATGATTTGCTGAATAGTCACTATATCGCCGAACCTTCCCCGGTTCTGATGGCGAATCTGGCAAGACTGGGTCTTACATTTGCTGCAAGCGCCGATCCTTTAGCCAATCACGACGTCTTTTCGTTACCCGGTGGGCTCCCGCACCCTGCACCCCAATCTCGCGCCCATCGTGCAGGTTTGAGTGATATTGCGACGGGCCGGTTGAGCCGCATCGATATTTTTGCTCCGAATGTTCAGCGGATTCCGGCGCCGCAACTTCCTGTCATGTTGGATGGATTGTCTTTTGCCTTGATGCCCGGTCGCCTGCAGGTCGCAGGTTTTTACGTGCCCACTGCCTTCGGACAGATCGAACCAGCTCCCGCAATGGCTGATGCTGTTCTGAAACAATTGCGACAACGCCCCACGACGGTGCGAATGTTAGTTGAAATGCCGATGTTTTCCGGAAACCTTCCCGAGTTGTTTACGCTCTTATCTGGAATGATGGCGGTTGGGCTGGTGCATCCCCTGCGGGGAATACGCCAAGACCCGGTCTTTGCGGCACGGTTTAATGCACTTGCCATGCAGCAGATGCTTGATGCGGTCATACCCGGCCCCGTCAGCGTCTTTACCGGAGGCGTGATATCGGTCGGAAGTGATATGTCCCCCGCGCGAAGTGGCGAAATCGCTTCGCTAATAGAAATGGATCGGGCTGGTTTCTTCAGTCCGATACGTTATCTGCCTTATTACGACCCGTCTGTGGCATAGTGTATCATCTGGTCAACCTTGGCCATAAGGTCGCCCGGTGCCTCTGACTGGCGTTGATGATCAACGCCCTCTGACCGTCGCAGGTAATATTCTGCCTTCCCTCTCGGCGGTTGAAAATTCTGATTAGTTTTGTCAGAATATCATATCCGTCTTGCAGGGAGGGGACATGTGAAGATCAGCCGGGAATTCCTGCCGCGAATGGAATCCCGAACGCGCGGCCTGCGTCCGATTGTTCCGCTGTCCTATCGGCGTTTCGCCGGAGCGATCGCGGATGTCTGGCGCGTCCATGGCGGGCGGGGCGGCGGCGGCTTCTATATCGCGCCAGATCCGCGGGTGGTGATCTTCCTGGACGAATCCCCGCCGCCGATGGCCTTGCGCACATCCGAAACCGCGACCGAGCATCGGGGCGTGCAGGGGCTTTACATCCCCGCGGGCGTGCCGCTGTGGAGCCGGATGGAGACCGCGCGCGAGATGATGCATCTCGACTTCCACCTTGAGGCAGGGGCGTTGCAGCAGCGGCTTGCGCATTCGGGGGTCCATGCCGACCTTACCCGGCCGCGGATGATCGGTCCGGGGGCCGATCTGGTCGCGCTCGGTCGGATCGCCGCGGCCGAGGTCTGCACCCCGCGCCGGGGCGAGATGATGCTCGACGGCCTCTTGCGCGCGGCGCTGGCCGAATTCTTCGACACCGTGCCGCAGAGGGAACCCATGGCGCAGGGGGGCCTTTCGCCCTACCAGTTCGGCCAGATCGAGCGGCACCTGCGCGCGAACCTGCACCGGCGGGTGGGTGTCGCGGAACTGGCCGAGGTGGCTGGCCTCTCGGGCAGCTGGTTCGCCCATTGCTTCCGCCGGGATCGCAACGAAACCCCGCAACGCTGGCAGGCCCGGATCCGGCTGGAGGCCGCGCGCGAGATGATCGAGACCTCCACCCTGCCGATGGCCGAGATCGCCCATGCCACCGGCTTCGCCGATCAGGCGCATCTGTCGCGGCAGTTCCGGGCGATGTATGGCATCCCGCCCTCGGTCTGGCGGCGGCGCGGAATCCAGCCGGTTTGAACAAATTGCAACAGTCCCGTTCAAGACAGGCCGATATTCATGACCTAAACAGTCGGAAATATTCCCTGAAACTATGGCACCGGATCATGATGAAACCTCGCTCCCTGCTTCTGGGCACCAGCCTCTTCGCGGTCCTTGCGACCGGCGCCATCGCGCAGGAGGCCGACCCCGCGCGGGAGACCTTCCTTGGAACGATCACAATCACCGGGACGGAAAATCCGAAGGCGCCGACTACCGGCTTTGTCGCGCGTTCTTCCGCCACGACCAAGACCGGCACCCCGATCTTCGAAGCGCCCTATGCAATTTCCGTCGTCACCCGCGATCAGATGGATGCGCAGGGGGCGCGCAACCTGTCCGAGGCCTTCGGCTATTCCGCCGGTATCGTAACCGAGAACTACGGGGCCGATCCGCGCTTCGACAGCCTTTACCTGCGCGGCTTCAATCTGGAGAACGACAAGTTTCTGGACGGACTGCGGCTGATGCGCTCGACCCAGTATCCAACCAGCGCGCCGGCTTTCGAGCTTTATGGCCTCGAACGGGTCGAGGTGCTGCGCGGCCCGGCGTCGCTGCTCTACGGGTCGGGAACTCCGGCGGGTCTTGTCAACATGATCCAGAAGCGCGCGCAGGCGGACGGCGATTTCACCGAGCTCGGGATCGAGGCGGATTCGAACGATTCGTTCTCGGCCTTCGGCGATGCCAACCGCGTGGTCGATGACCGTTTCGCCTACCGGATCACCGCCAAGGCGGGCAATACCAAGACCGATGTCGATGAAATCGACAACAAGCGCGCCTACCTGGGCCTTTCGGCCAGCTACCTGCTGACGGATTCGACCGAGCTTGAATTCATGGCGAGCCATCACGACGACGAACCGATCACGCCGACGGGCGTGCCGTCGAGCCTTGTCGGTCAGGTCGATGGCCGAGATCTGCGCGACTTCTACTTTGGCGACAGATCGATCGACGACAGCGACCGCAAGATGACGACGCTCAGCTTCGGCCTGACGCATGACTTCGGCAATGGCTGGAAGCTGAACAACACCTTCCGCTATACCAAGTTCGACTGGACCTATCACAGCATGTATCTCGACGCGGCGTCGGGGACACTGATTGACCGGGGGATCATCACGCAGCGGGAGAAGTTCGAAAGCTGGGGCACCGATCTGCGCCTGTCGGGCGGGGCCACGACCGGTGCGGTCAACCATGCGCTGACCTTCGGGCTTGATGCGCAGAAGTTCAAGGAAAGCGCCTATACCGGCTTTTCGACGGCGGACGCGATCGACTATGCCAACCCCTCGCGCGGGGGACTGGGCATCGGCGATCCGTGGTACACCGCCGACAAGGATGTGGATGCTTCGCAGGTCGGCCTTTATGCGCTGGACGAGATGTCGATGGGCAACTGGCGCGCGACTGTCGGCCTGCGCCATGAATGGACCGATCAGTCGGGCGGCAACGTCACCAATTACGGCACCACAGATTATGCGCGGGACGACCGGCAGGCCACGGGGCACGCCAGCCTCGGCTATCTCTGGGAAGGCGGGCTGTTCAGCTATCTGTCCTACGGGACGTCCTACCTGCCGCAGCCGGGCTTCGACATCGACGGCAAGGTGCTGAAGCCGACCCATGGCAAGCAGTGGGAACTGGGCCTGAAATACGAACCCACGGCCTTCGACGGGCTGTTCACCGCCGCGCTCTATGACCTGCGCGAAACCGACCGCAACACATCGGTCGAGAAGGAGGTCGATGGCGGCACGATCACCGGCACCCGCCAGATCGGCGAGGCGCGGGTGCGGGGGCTGGAGCTCGAAGGCACGGCCGGGATCGGCGAGGGCTGGTCGCTGAAGGGCGCCTATACCTGGACGATCACGAACATCACCGGGGATGACGACGGCAACGAGCTGGCGAATACCCCGCGCCATGCCGCAAGCCTGTGGCTGCAGCAAAGCTTCACGCAAGGCACGCTCGACGGGCTGACGCTGGGGGGCGGATTGCGCCATATCGGCGAACGCTGGAGCTCCGACGCGAATACCGAAAAGCTCGACAGCGTGACGCTGCTGGACCTTGGCGCGAGCTATGAATTCAGCGAAGGCGTGATAGGGCGGCTCAACATCAACAACGTGACGGATGAGCTTTACATCTCCGCCGTCGGGCTGAATTCAAGCTACTATGGCGATGGACGGACCGTGACCGCGAGCCTGAGCTACAAATGGTGACAGACGGGCGACGCGGCCCGACCCGTCGCGCCCTTCTCGCCGCGGCGCTTGCCGTGGCGGGCGGGGCGCGTCCGGCTGCTGCCGCGACGCCGCGCATCGCCGCGATCGACTGGGCCATGGCGGAAACCGCCATGGCGCTTGGCCAGCCGCCCGTGGCGATCGCGGAACTCGTCTCCTTCCGTCTCAGCGCGCCGCAGCCGCCCGCGCCGGGGACCGTGGATCTGGGCCTGCGCGGCACCCCGAACCTCGAGGCGCTGAGCCTGACCGCGCCCGATGTGATCCTGTCCTCGGAATATTACAGCTTCGTCGAGCCGCAGTTGCGCCGCATCGCCCCGGTGTTCAGCCGAAATCTCTATACCCCCGGCGAGGCGCCCTTTCCCGGGCTGATGGATCTGATCCCGGATCTTGCCGCCGTGCTTGGATCCGGCGCGGGGGAGCAGGTTCGCCGCGATGTCGGGGTCGCGTTCGCGGCACTTGCCGTGCGGGTCGCGGGGGTGGCCGATCGCGACTGCCTGCTGATGGAGATGGGGGACGCCCGCCATATCCGCGTCTTCGGCGACGACAGCCTGTTCGACGGCGCGCTGCGTGCGATGGGGCTGCGCAACGCCTGGTCCGCGCGCACGCGGTTTGCCTTTGCCGCGCCGGTGCCGCTTGAACGGCTTGCGGATTTCCCGCAGGCGCGGTTCGTCGTCATTGGCGATGTACCGCCGCAGGCCGAACGCGCCCTGCGCACCGGCGCGCTGTGGAACAGCCTGCCGCCGGTGCGCGCGGGTCGGATACACCGCCTGCCCGAGATCAACGGTTTTGGCGGCATCCCCTCGGCCCTGCGCTTCGGGCGCGACCTTGCCGACGCGCTGGAGAGCGCCGCATGACGCGCCTGCTGCTGCCTCTTGCGGCGGGCCTTGCGGCTGTGCTTTGGCTGGCGGCGGCGCTGGCCGTGCTGCCGCCCGGGGCATGGCCAGCGCGGCCGTGGCGCGCCGAAACGATGGAGGTTCCGCAGATCCTGCTGGCCTATGGCTTGATGCCGCGCGGCGTGGTGGCGCTGCTGGCGGGGGCGCTGCTTGGCCTTGCGGGCGGGCTGATGCAGGCGGTGCTGCGCAATCCGCTGGCCGATCCGACCACGCTCGGCACCGCTTCGGGCGCACAGCTCGCGGTCGTGGCGGCGACGATCCTTGCGCCGGGGTGGCTGGTCGCGGGAAGCTTGCCGGTTGCGCTGGCCGGGGCGGGGGCGGCGACCGCGCTGGTGATGGCGCTTGGGGCGCGGCGGGATTTCGCGCCGGTGACGGTGACGATCGCCGGGATGCTGGTCGGGCTGATGGCTTCGGCCATCGCCACGGCGCTGACCCTGTCGCAGGGGCATTACCTGCTGTCGCTGGTGATGTGGAACGGCGGCGCGCTGACGCAGCAGGACTGGACCGGGGTGTGGCGGCTGGGGGCCGTGCTGCTGCCCGGGCTGGTGCTTGCGGCGCTGCTCGCGCGGCCGCTGATGGTGATGTCGCTTGGATCCGGGGCCGCGCGCGGGCTTGGCCTGCGGCTGGTGCCGCTGCGCTTCGGGGTGCTGGTGCTGGCGGTGTTCCTGTCCGCCATGGTCTCGGCCGAGGTCGGTCTGGTCGGGTTCGTGGGCCTTGCCGCCCCCGCCATCGTGCAGGGGCTGGGGGCGAGGACGCTGCGCCGGCGGCTGATGCTTGCCGCCGTGGCAGGGGCGGTGGTGCTGTCTCTCGCCGATGGGGTGCTGCTTGCGCTTGCGGCGCTTGGCGGGCCGGATCTGCCGACCGGGGCGCTGACCGGGCTGATCGGCGGGCCGCTGCTGATCTGGCTCCTGCCGCGGATGCGGAGCCGGGTGCCCACGACGGCCGAGGAAGGGGACCGGCATGCCCCCCGCGCGCCTCATCCCGGGCGGATCCTGTGGGGGCTTGCGGCGCTGACCGTCGCCCTCGCCCTGCTGACGCTGATCGGCGGGCGCGGCCCGGAGGGCTGGGGCTTCATCGCGCCCGCGCTGCGTGAGACATTCCTGCCGCTGCGGGCGACGGCGATCCTTGCCGCCGCCTCGGCGGGGGCGCTGCTGGCGGGGTCGGGGGCGATCCTGCAACGGCTGACCGCCAATCCGATGGCCGCGCCCGAGGTGCTGGGCGTCACCGGGGGCGCGTCGCTCGGCTATGCCGCGACGGTCTTCCTGATCGAGGCGCCGGGAACGCCCGCGCTCGCCTTCGGCACGGCGGCCGGGGGCGCGCTGGCGCTTGCCGCGCTTTCCGTTCACGCGTTGCGGCGGGACATGGCGCCCGCGCGGATCCTGCTTGCCGGGCTCGCGATCGGCGCCTTCGCCGGGGCGGTGCTGACGGCGATCATGGCCTCGGGTGACCGGCGGTCCTGGGTGATCCTTGGCTGGCTCGCCGGCAGCGCGGGACGCGTGACGCCGGAAGGCGCGCTGGCATTGGCGGCTCTGGCGCTCGGGCTGCTCGGCGCGCTGCTCGCCGCCGCGCGATGGCTGGAGATCCTGCCGCTCGGCACCGAGGTTTCGCGCGCCCTTGGCCTCCGCCTCTCCCGCATCCGGCCGGGTCTGGTCCTGCTGGCCGGGCTGGCGACGGGCGTGGCGACGATGCTGGTCGGGCCGGTCAGCTTCGTCGGCCTGATGGCGCCGCATCTGGCGCGCAGTCTCGGCCTCGTCCGGGCCGCGCCCTTTGTCATCGCAAGCTGGCTGATCGGCGCGCTTCTGATGGTGATCGCGGCCTTTGGCGCGCGCACCGCGGGCTATCCATACGACCTGCCGCTCGGGCTCTTCGCCACGCTGATCGGCACGCCCTGGCTGTTCGTCCTGCTGCTGAAAAGGAGCCGCTCATGACCCTGTTTTCCCTGCGCGGCGTCTGCCGGGATGTGCCGGGGCGGAGGCTGGTCGACGGGCTCGACCTCGACATTCCCGAAGGCGTGGTCACCGCGCTGATCGGGCGCAACGGCTCGGGCAAGTCGACGGTGCTGAAGATGCTGGCGGGCCAGCACGCGCCCTCGGCCGGCAGCATCGGCTATGCCGGGCAGGATCTGTCGCGCTGGACGCCGCGGGCGCTGGCCCGTCACCTCGCCTATCTGCCGCAGGTGACGCCCGCCTCGGAAGGGATGCGGCTTGAGGAACTGGTCGCCCTCGGCCGCTATCCATGGCGCGGGGCGCTTGGCCGGTTCCGCGAGGAGGATACCGCCGCCGTGGAAGAGGCCATCACCCGATGCGGCCTCGCCCGCCTGAAGGGGCGGATCGTCGACACCATGTCGGGCGGAGAGCGGCAGCGCGCCTGGATCGCGGTCATGCTGGCGCAGGGCGCGCGCACGCTCTTGCTGGACGAGCCGATCTCGGCCCTCGACATCGCTCATCAGGTGGAGGTTCTGGCGCTGCTGCGGACGATGTGCCGCGAGGGTGGAATGTCCGTGGTCGTGGTCCTGCATGACGTGAACATGGTCGCGCGGTATTGCGATCATGTCGTGGCGCTTGGTGCCGGGCGTCTGGTGTTCGAGGGGCCGGTATCCGCGCTGATGACCGCCGACACGTTGCAGCGGATCTACGGCCTGCCGATGACGGTTTCCGTGCAGGAAAACCAGGTTTTCGCCCTGCCCGGATCCTGACTTCTCCGAGAGGCGGGCGGCAGACGTTTCAGATCAGATGGCGCGGGATCGTTTCGAACCAGTCCCGACGGGTCACTTCGGTTGTTCCATCATAGGCAATCAACCGCCCCGTCAGATGAAAATGACCAGCATCCGAGGTCATCCCGGTCACCGTCTCCACCCGCGTGCGCCAGCCTTCGCGGCCCATTTCATAGCTTTGGGTCAGAACGTAGCGCGCGGAAAGGGGATCTTCCGGTCGGATCGTCCGCTCGCGGCGCAGGTCATGCGCCAGTTCGGTGCCAATCTTGTCGAAGCGCACCACGCCTTCGCCGAACAGGCCGCCGCGCCCCTCGGTCACATAGGTCGCGACGCCGGTCAGATGGTCGAACGAAGATTGCCGCCGCATCATCCCCGGATCGGTCTGTGTCATCGGCGCGCGCGGGCCATGTGCGGGCTGAGCAAAGCGGACCTCGGTTTGGGTGCGCGCGGGTCCCGCACCGGCAGGGCCAGATGCGGGCCCGCGGGCCGGATCTTGACTGTGGCGGCGGCTGGCGCGGGTCAGATCGCAGGCCAGTAGGCCGTGCCGATCAAGACACGGATCCGGTGCCCCGGCAGGAACCGATGACCGCAAGCCGAAAGCGTGATCTTCACCCGGTAGGTCCTGCCCGGTTCCAGAGGTGTCGGATTTTCATGGCTGTCGCGGTGGGTCAGGTTCAGCACCTGATAGGATACCCGCAGCACCTCGCCCGAGGGCAGCACGTCACATAGCCGCACCCTCAGTTGCGCGACCGGCACATCGGAGGCGAGCTGCAGCAACAATTCGGGAGCGCCCAGAACCTCGACCGTCTTCGCCAGCACCGGGGTAGTGAAGTTCAGCGATCCGCCGTCATCCAGCCGTTGATCCGTCGGCATCTCACCCGCGCAGCCGGTGCCCATCCATTCGCCCGCCGCGCGACCGTGATCCTGCGGCGAACGGACGGGCAGGGGAGCGTCCTCGGGGTCCGGTTCGCCGGACAGCGCGCCGGTCGCGTGCAGATGCAGGACCTTTGTGCCGATCGCGGAGGTGGGCCAGCGGCCCTCGCCGACCCAGTGGCCGAGCTGAACATCGCGCGTGCCGGTGGGTGCCACCGGATCGTTGATGAAGGCGCGGAGCTGCGGTTCATCCATGATGCCGCTGTCGACGCCCTTCAGCCAGTAATCCCACCAACGCGCCGCCTCCTGCAGAAAGCCGATGGCCGGTCCGGGTATGCCGTCATGCGGATAGACATGCCCCCAGGGACCGATGATCCCGCGCGAGGGAACCTGAAGCTTTTCAAGCAGCCGCGGCACCGAATTGGTGTAGCTGTCGGCCCAGCCCCCGACCACCATCACCGGGCACTGGATCGCGGACCAGTCCTCCTGCACCGAGTCATGCTTCCAGTAGGCGTCATAGCTCTGATGCGCGGTCCAGAGCGCCGGGAAGAACGGCATCGTCGCGATCCGGTCGAGCCAGCGCGCGCGCCAGCCTTCGCCCGCGATCTCAGGATCGAGCGGGCGCGACTGGTAGGCGAGCATGATCGATCCCCACCACAGGTTGTCGTTCAGCAGGCAGCCGCCCATGAAATGGATGTCGTCGCGGAACCGGTCATCGGTGGAATAGCAGGTCAGGATCGCCTTGAGGGCGGCGGGGCGGCGGGCGGCGACCTGCAGGCAGTTGAAACCCGACCAGCTCTTGCCCATCATGCCGACATTTCCCGAACACCAGTCCTGCGCCGCGATCCAGTCGATCACTTCCAGCGCGTCGTCCTGTTCCAGCTTCAGGTATTCATCCGCCAGATGGCCATCTGACTCGCCGGTGCCGCGGATGTCGACGCGCACGGCCGCATAACCGTTCTGCGCGAAATAGCCGTGCATCGGCTCGTCGCGGCCGCGGGTGCCGTCCCGCTTGCGGTAGGGGATATATTCCAGAACCGCCGGGACGGGGCGGGAACGCGTGCCCTCGGGCAGCCAGATCCGCGCCGCGAGGCGGGTGCCGTCGCGCAGGGTGATCCATGTATTTTCAATGACTTCCAGATCCATTTTGCCCTCCGCAGGCATGTCAGGGGCAGAGGGCGCCGGGCGCCCCCCGCAATCGGTGATGTTGGCGGGCTCAGCGGGCGGTCATGACCTCGTCCAGCCAGTCGGTGCGCAGTTGCGGCACGGCGTCGATCAGGCGTCGGGTGTAGGGGTCGGCAGGGGCGGCGAACAGCGCGGCGGTGTCTCCGGTTTCGACCACGCGGCCCTTTTGCATCACCATCACCCGATCCGCGAGGCGCTGCACTACCGACAGGTCATGGGTGATGAACAGGTAGGTCATCCCCAGTTCGTCCTGCAACCGGCGCAGCAGCCGCAGGATTTCCTCCGCGACCAGCGGATCGAGCGCCGATGTCACCTCGTCGCAGATCATCAGATCGGGTTCGGCGGCCAGCGCCCGGGCGATGCAGACGCGCTGCTTCTGCCCGCCCGACAGGGCCGAGGGCAGCCGCGCCGCGAAATCGGCGGGCAGTCCGATCTGGTGCAGAAGCCGGTCGGTTTCCGCGGAGAGGGTCCTGCCGCGCAACCCGCGGAACAGCGCGAGCGGCAGGCCGATCGCCTCGCCCACGATCTGGCGCGGGTTCAGCGCGACATCGGGCAGTTGATAGACGAGTTGGATCCGTCGCAACTGACCGGCATCACGGGCACGGAACCCGGGCGGCAGCGTCGACGAAATTACGCCACGCCCGTGGACGCTACCGTTTGTCCTTCCTTCCCGGCGAAGCCTTTCAATTCGACTGGAGCGAGGACTATGCCGTCCTGGGTGGGGAGCGAACGAAGCTGCAAGTTGCGCATATCAAGCTGTCGCACAGCCGGGCATTCCCCGTGCGGGCGTATCTGCTTCAGATCCGCGAGATGCTGTTCGATGCCCACTGGCACGGCCTCCGCGTTCTGGGCGGTGTGTCGGAACGTAGCATCTATGATAACACGAAGACAGCAGTGGATCGGCTTGGGCGCGGCAAGGAGCGCCAGATCAACCACCTCGTCGAATAGAGAGTACTTGCGGAATAAGGGTTGGATCGAAAATTACTTACCTCACTTTCCGCCAAATTTGATCAAGGGGGGGGAATTGGGTAGCTCGACGCGAGGCGAGATTCCGTCAGATTTTCCCAGTCCAACGGGCGTTGTTGCAGAAGTTCCTTGGCCGTGGGATTCACACGAGGAATCCATGGGGTTAATGGTCTGAGATGACGAGACCTGACCCTACCCGCTATCGGACGACGAACTGGAAGAGTTACAACGAGGCCCTGAAGCGGCGCGGTTCCCTGCTGATCTGGTTGGACAAGGACATGACGTGGTTTGCGCCGAAAGTCGGAGCCAAAGGCCGACCGCCGGTGTTCAGCGATGCAGCTGTCCAGTTTTGTTTGATGGTGAAGGTTCTGTTCGGGCTACCACTTCGTCAAACGACCGGGATGGTGGCAAGCATCTTGTCGATGGCCGGTCTCGACTGGCCGGTGCCGGACTTTTCTACCGTGAGCCGCCGACAGAAGCGGATCACGGTGCAGATATCGAACCGCCGTGCGTCCGGCCCGCTGAACCTGCTTGTGGACAGCACAGGGATCAAGTTCCTCGGGGATGGGGAGTGGCTTGCGCGGAAGCACGGCACGCAGCGCCGACGCCAGTATCGCAAGGTTCATCTGGCGATGGACACGGCCACCGGCGACATCCGTGCCGTGGAATTCACCTCGAGCGACAAGGGCGACATCGAGCCGGTGAGCGCCACCGGTTCGAGCGAACCGGCGAGGGTTCTGCCCCATCTGCTGGACCAGATCCCTGTTGACGAACAGATCGGCACCGTGACCGGCGATGGCGCTTTTGACACAAGGCGATGCCATAGCGCGATCCTCGAGCGCGGCGGCACAGCGATCATACCCATCCGCAAGAACGGGCGGCGATGGCGCGAGAACTGTCCCGCCGCTAAGGCCCGCAACGAGATCCTCAAGGCCACACAACGCCTGGGAAGGGCAGCCTGGAAACGCTGGTCAGGATATCACGTCCGAAGCCGGATCGAGGCCAGGATGAGGTGTCTCAAGTCGTTCGGGGAACGCATTGCATCACGCGACCCCGACCGCCAGACAGCCGAAGTCCACATCCGCGTTGCACTCATGAACCGTTTCAATGCACTCGGCACTGCCGAGATCGAACGCGTGGCCTGAACCCAACGGGAAAGGGGAAAGTCAGGCCATCGAATGACTTCTGCAACAATGCCCCTCCGATCACAAGAACGTCGGCGTCATATTCGATCGTATTAGCAGGCTCGGAACCATGCAGCGGCGTAACCATTGGGCATCTCCAAAACTTGGTCTGGCTAGACGAGAGGTCTGTCCATAATATCCACCGAAGATCTCGATTATTATTTCTCATTTAAGACCGCGTGAGAGCGCAAAGCTGTTCCGTAAGACGGCGGACAACAGTTTTCTTCGCCACGGTCTGTGATCGCGCAAGACGTGGACGAATCGGTTCACTCACCATTTCGGCGCCTCAAAACGGCGCGCGGGTTCCGAGACGGTTTGCGGATCGAGCCGGCGTTGTTGCAGAACTCCCTTTCCAGCTGGATTCCCACGGCGAATCCATGCTGTTAGGCTTCCGTCATGAGTAAGCCTGATCCTTCCTGCTACCGCACGACGAACTGGAAATCCTATAATGATGCGTTGCGGCGAAGAGGGTCTCTGCTGATCTGGCTGGACAAAGACATGGCATGGTTCTCGCCGAAGGGCGGTCGTAATGGTCGACCGCCGGTCTTCAGCGGTGAGGAGGATCAGAAAACAGTCCGGGGGACCGTTTGCCCGACGAACGCGATCCAGTTCTGCCTGATGGTGAAGGTCCTGTTCGGGCTGCCGCTGCGGCAAACGACAGAGTTGGTGGCGAGCATCCTGTCAATGGCAGGCCTCGACTGGCCCGTTCCCGACTTTTCTACCTTGAGCCTCCTGTCTTTGCAGAATCCGCTATGAAGGATGGTGCGGGCGGCATACCGCGAGCCTCCGGGGCCATCGACGAAGCCCGTTTGCCGGCAAGGGAGCCGCCCGTTTCTTCGCATTCATCCTGAACA
>NZ_SAUZ01000045.1 GCF_004022215.1 Paenirhodobacter populi | reverse complement strand
GAACACATTCTTCGCCAGATCGAGCCCGACAGTGGTAATCTCCGACATGACCGCTCTCCTATGTGGATCCTTGCAGGCCCACCTTGGCACACAGATGCCGTCGGAGGGCGGTCACATCATCAAAGCCAGTCCATTGTGCTTCCGATGCTTATCGGAGGTCGATCACGGGATGCTGATCGTGGAGAGTGAGCCGGTGAGGCGCCACTGGTTCGAGCCCAATGGCGAACGCAAAAATCAGGCGACTGCATTTTACCGAGGTCAAGGGGATCAAGACGATCTGCCGTGACCTGAAGCTGTCGAAGAGTGAGACGTGCACCGCCAAGGCCACGCCGAACGGTGCGCAAGGTGATCCGCACCGGGATGACGGAGTTCACCTACGCCCGGACCGTGCAGCCGCGCCCGAAGCTGGGTGCCTGGCTGGGGGACCGCACCCGGATGCTTGAGGTCAGGCAAGACCACATCTCCGTGGCGATCGCGCGCGCGGTCAAGGCCGAGCCATCTGCAAACATTGCGGTCGCCGAGCAGTCAGCAACCGGCGCTGGATTTTGGGCGTGGGAGGCACACCTCCCTAGGCATAGCCTAACGGATCTTGCGCGGTCGTGGCTCAACTGCCAGGGCAACCCCGGAAAACTGCAGAACTTTATCTACCCACGCTGGCGGAGAGCTGGCGCCCGGGCGGAGGCGAGGCGGATGTTGAAACGGACCCGGACCAGTTCGCGGCATGGGCTGAGCCGGCTTGGATTGTCGCGTCGGCGGGCGCTCTGGTTCCGGTGATGGGCGTCGACGTGCAGCCAAAAGGACCGAAATCTCCCGGTCGCTTGGAAGCGAAGGTGGTGGCCATGTCACCGAAAGGGATCCAGACGAAGGACATGTCTGGGCTGAGCTGGACCACATCCGCCGCGAGCCGATCCCGATAGGGGACGGTAGGACGCTGCATATCCAGGCTTGTTGCATCGACACCGGCGGGCGCAATATCGATGCGGTTTGTTCATACGCGGCAGCGAGATCCCGCGAGAGTGTCTGGGCGATCGAGGGCGGTTCGGAAGTCGGAGGAAGACGGCAGCCGATCTGGACGATTGTCGCTCCGACAACGATGCATGCGGGGGCCAAGATCTTATTGTTGGCGCCCTGGCTGGAAAAGACTGGGTGGCGTCATGCATCGGACGGACGCAGCCCGGTCCGGGGGGCCCGGTGTCCCCGCTGATCGGCACGCCGGATGGTTCGAGCAGATGACGAATGAAAAGCGGGTCAGCTTCATGTCCAACGGACGAGGTGCGACGAGATGGAGGCCGATGAGATTGCGCGGCAGCTGCGAACGGTGTCAGGCATTGGCCCAAACACGGCCAGTGTTCTTGCTGCCACGCTGCCAGACGCGCCCGGCCAGCGACTTGTCAGCGTGGCTGTCATTGACAGAGACCCAAACCTCACGCGGACGTTCATCAGGGCGCGCGGGCAGACCGGAGGTCAGTCCGAATACATGGCGGTATCCGACCAGTTGCAAAAGACCACCAGACCACTTGTCACGCAGGAGCCATTCATACATGCTTCGAGGGCACCGGCGTATGCACGGAAGCGGCGCGGGTCTCGGTTGTGATCTGGCTGGACCAGGACATGGTGTGGCGCGCGCGTGAATCTGGACGCAAGGGTCGGTTGCCGGTCTTCAGCTGTGAGGAGGACCAGAAAACAGTCCGGGCGACTGTTTTCCCGACGAATGCGATCCAAATCGGCCTGATGGTGATGGTCCTGTTCAGGCCGCCACATAGGGAGCAGCCGCCCGACAGGCGCCAGTGCGCGGTGCGGCGCTGGACTTGGGCGGATGGATTTTCGCTGCCAAAGGCGTCTACTACCAAGGCAATCGATTCCCGTCAGCCCGAGGATGCCGAAAATGAATGCCGAAGAGATCCTGTCGCGTCTTGTCGCTTTTTCTCCCGTCGCGGGGCGCCCGAATGCGGCGATCACCGGCTGGATCGGGGAGCTGCTTGAGCAGTCGGGGGCGCGGGTGCGGATGATCCCAGGCCCGGAGGGGGACAGGGCGAATGTCTTTGCCAGCTTCGGCCCGCGCGACCGGGCGGGAGTGATCCTGTCGGGGCATATGGATGTGGTGCCGGCGCAGGCCGGGGAGTGGGTCTCGGATCCCTTCGTGCTGACCGAACGGGATGGCAGGCTTCACGCGCGGGGCAGCTCGGACATGCTGGGTTTTCTGGCCTGCGTCCTTGCCATCGCGCCGGAACTGGGGCGGCGCACCGATGAAACGCCCGTCCATATCGCCTTTTCCTATGACGAGGAACTGGGCTGCCGCGGCGTGCCGCATCTGCTGGCCCGCCTGCCGGAGCTGTGCGCCCCGGCCCTTGGCGCGGTGATCGGCGAGCCGACGAACCTTGTGCCGGTGCGCGGGCACAAGGGCAAGGCGGCGATCGGGATCCGGGTGACCGGGCAGAGCGGCCATTCCTCGCGTCCCGATCTGGGGTTGAACGCGATCCACGGGCTGGCGCCGGTGCTGGACGAGGTGGTGGCGACGGCGCGCTCGCTGCAATCCGGTCCGCAATCCGCCGAATTCGCGCCGCCGTGGTCGACCGTTCAGGCGGGCGTGATCGCGGGCGGGCAGGCGGTCAACATCATCCCGGATCTGGCGACGCTGGAAATCGAGGCGCGCGCCATTCCCGGCGTCGATCCGCTGGCGGTGCTGGCGCCGGTGCTGACCCGGCTCGAGGCGCTGACGGCCGAGGGCTACGGCATCGAGCATGTCCTGCGGTCGAGCTATCCGGCGCTGCGGCTCGCGGCGGATCACCCGATGGTCGCCCGGGTCGAGGCGGCGGCGGGGCAGGGGGCGCTGGCCGCCGTCAGCTTCGGCACCGAGGCGGGGCTGTTCCAGCAGGCGGGCGTCCCGGCGGTGATCTGCGGCCCCGGAGACATCGGCCGCGCCCACAAGCCGGACGAATACATCACCCGCGACGAACTGGCCGCGGGGGTCGTTTTCCTGCGCAATCTGGTCGCATCCCTCGATTGAGGCAGAGCGGATTTGCCCATATTCAGGGCGATTGCTGGAAATAATGTCGATAATTTGTGCATCTGCCCGTTTCCGGGGCGGATCGCGCGCTCTGCGCCTGTCGCTCGGGTTCCGGTTGGGGCAAGCAGGGACAACCGCGTCCGGCGGAGATGGAAGCCCTCCGCATCCGGATCCGGACCACCTTGACAGGAGTATGAGGATGACCGTTTCTCGCCGTGGATTTCTGGCTGGCACTGCCGCACTGACCTTCGCCGGATCCGCCGCTTTCGCGCAGGACGCGCTGGAGAAGATCACCAAGGGCGGGACGATCCGCATCGCGATTCCGACCGATTATCCGCCCTACGGCTTTTCCGGGCTGGACCTGCAGCCGCAGGGGCTGGACATCGACATGGCGAAGCTTGTCGCCGACAAGCTGGGGGCGAAGCTGGAACTCGTGCCGGTGACCAGCGCCAACCGCATTCCCTATCTGCAGACCGGGCAGGTGGAACTGGTGATCTCGACGCTTGGCAAGAACGAGGAACGGATGAAGGTGATCGACTTCACCCATGCCTATGCGCCGTTCTTCCAGGCGGTCTATGCGCCGAAAACGATGAAGATCGAAAGCTTCGACGATCTCGCGGGCAAGTCCATCGCCGTCGCCAAGGGCGCGATGGAGGAACAGGAACTGGCGAAGGAAGGCCCCGCCTCGATGCAGTTCCGCCGCTACGAGGATCAGGCCGCGGCGACCGCCGCCTTCGTCGCCGGGCAGACCGACGTGATCGCGACCTCGGTGTCGAACGCGACGCTGATGATGCAGCACAACCCGAACATCGGCGCGGAATACAAGCTGCTGATCAAGGACAGCCCCTGCTTCATGGGCATCTCCAAGGGGCAGGAGCCGCTGCTGGAGAAGGTCAACGCGATCATCCTTGCGGCGAAGGAAGACGGCACGATCACCGCGCTGTCGGAAAAATGGCTCGGCCATGCGGCGAAACCCGAAGATCTGCCGCTCTGAGGCCACATGAACGCCCAGCTTGATTTTCTGGCGGTCCTGAGCGACTGGCCCATGCTGCTTGTCGGCGTGGGCTGGACGCTTGCGCTGACCGCGATGGCCATGGCCATCGGGCTCGTGGTCGCGGTCGCCTGCGGATGGGTGCGCAACGAGGGGCCGGCCTGGCTGGCCGCCCCCGTCGCCGCCTATGTCGAGGTGATCCGCAACACGCCCTTCATTGTGCAGCTTTTCTTTGTGTTCTTCGGTTTGCCGTCCCTCGGCATCCGGTTGTCGCCGACCTTCGCCTCGGTTCTCGCCATGACGTTGAACCTTGGCGCCTATGGGGCGGAAATCGTCCGCGCGGGCCTTTTGTCGACCCCGAAAGGGCAGATCGAGGCGGCGCAGTCGCTGGCGCTGACCCGGTTTCAGGTCTTCACCCGCGTCGTCCTGCCGCCCGCGCTGAAGCGCGTCTGGCCGGCGCTGGTCAGCCAGATCGTCATCGTCATGCTCGGCTCCGCCGTCTGCGGCCAGATCGCGACCGAGGAACTGAGCTATGCCGCCAATGTCATCGCGGCGGAATCGTTCCGCACCTTCGAGGCCTATATCGTCGCGACGGTGATCTACCTGCTTCTCGCCATCAGCCTGCGGCGCGCCCTGAACTGGGCCGGCCCCCGCTTCATCTTCGGGAGGTAAGGCCATGGTTCAGTTCAGCAATTGGGATATCCTGCGCAACCTGATCTTTGCCGCGGAATGGACGATCGTGCTGTCGCTCATCGCCTTCGTCGGCGGCGGGCTGGTGGGCGGATGCCTTCTGGTGGCGCGCCTGTGGCGCGGCGGCTGGGTCAATCATGTCTTCAACGGCTATGTGCAGCTGTTTCAGGGCACGCCGCTGCTGATGCAGCTGTTCCTCAGCTATTTCGGCCTGCGCCTTCTGGGGGTCGAGGTGTCGGTCTGGGTCTCGGCCTCGCTGGCGCTGACGCTCTACACCTCGGCCTTCCTCGCCGAGATCTGGCGCGGTTGCGTCGCCGCCATCCCGAAAGGGCAATGGGAGGCTTCGACGAGCCTCGCGCTGTCCTTCGGCGAACAGCTGCGCCACGTCATCCTGCCGCAGGCGCTGCGCATCGCCATCCCGCCCACCGTCGGCTTTCTCGTGCAGGTGATCAAGGGCACGGCGCTGGCCTCGGTCATCGGCTTCGTCGAACTGACCCGCGCCGGCAACATGATCGCGAATGTCACCTACAAGCCCTTCACCGTCTTCGCCTTCGTCGGACTGATGTATTTCGTGATCTGCTATCCGATCAGCCTGTATGCGCGGTATCTGGAAAGGAAAACCCATGTCGCTCGCCGCTGAAACCGCGCCCGTCGCGCCGATCGTGGAAATCGCCGGGCTGCGCAAGTCCTATGGCACGAACGAGGTGCTGAAGGGCATCGACCTGAAGGTGGCCCCCGGTGAGGTGGTGGCGATCATCGGCAAGTCCGGTTCGGGCAAGTCGACGCTCCTGCGCTGCATCAACGGGCTGGAGGAATTTCAGGACGGCAGCCTGACCGTGGACGGCAAGCCGCTGCTGACCGACAGCCCCGGCGCGATGCGCGAATTGCGCCAGCGCGTCGGCATGATCTTCCAGAGCTTCAACCTCTTCCCGCATCTGACGGTGGGGCGCAATGTGATGCTGGCGCCGACGCTGGTGAAGAAGCGGGGCAAGGCCGAGGCGGAGGCGCAGGCCAAGGCGCTCTTGGAACGTGTGGGCCTTGCCGACAAGTTCGACGCCATGCCCGATCAGCTGTCGGGCGGCCAGCAGCAGCGCGTGGCGATCGCCCGTGCGCTGGCGATGGAACCGGCCGTTCTGCTGTGCGACGAGATCACCTCGGCGCTCGACCCCGAACTGGTGGGGGAGGTGCTGCGCGTGGTCGAGCGGCTGGCGACGGAGGGGATGACGCTGCTGATGGTCACCCACGAAATGGCCTTCGCGCGCAAGGTCAGCAGCCGGGTGGTGTTCATGCATCTGGGCCGCGTCCATGAAATCGGCCCGCCGTCCGAGATCTTCGGCAATCCGCAGACGCCGGAACTGAAACAGTTCCTGTCCTCGATCCACGAATGACAAAAGGCGCATGACAAAAGGCCGGACCCTCGCGGGTTCGGCCTTCGGCTTTCCGGAAATGCACAGTGGTTATTCGGCCGGGTGCTGATGCCCGCCATGCTTCGCGTCGAAACGCTTCGTCGCCTGCCGGGCAACGAAGGCCGCACCCAGAGCCACGCCCAGGGCAACCAGCGGAACGATGATGTCATAGGCCATCATGGCATCTCCTGTTTCCTGATGTTTCCCAGAATATAGTGCGAAAGCCCATGCATTGCGAGTCCCACGATCCCCCAGCCCGCCACCGCCCAGGACAGGCCGCCCGTCAGGCTGTCGGTCAGCGGCCTGAGCACGGCAAATCCGATCAGGCCGAGGGCGATCGCATTCACGAATCCCGCCAGCAGTTTCATCCGCTCGTTATGGATCGCCAGCGCGTCCTTCTCGGTCATCTGTCCTCCCGCGTATCGTGACGGATACAGAAACGCGCAACGGCCCGGGTTGCAAGCGCGGATAGGGCCTGTGCCGCGCGCGGCTTTGCGGCTAGGCTCCGTCCATGGTGGCTTGTTGAGAGGAGTTTCCCATGTCGATCCGCGACAGTTTCACCCCCGAGGACTGGACCCATGTGCTGGCGGCGCCGATGCTCGTGGGGATGAGCATCTCGGCCGCCGACCCCGGCGGCCTGTTCAGCGCCTTTCAGGAAAGCGGCGCCGTCGCCCGCGCGGTCGCCACGGGCGCGTCCGAGGATGGCACCCTGATCGGCGAGGTCGCGAAAAGCTATCAGGTGACCGAGGACCGCCTTGGCATCGTCGAGGCGATGAAATCCGTGGTCGCGGGCAAGAAGACCTCGGAAGAGGTCATGGCCGCGGCGATCGGGGATCTGGACCGCATCTTCGCTCTGGTTTCCGCGAAGGTGCCGGAACAGGCGCAGGGATTTTCCGACTGGCTGCTGCACATCGCGCAGGCGGTCGCCGAAGCGGGCAAGGAGGGCGGCTTCCTCGGCTTCGGCGGCGTCGCCGTTAGCCCCGAGGAAACCGCCGCCATCGAAAAGCTGCGCGGGGTTCTGGGCGGCGCGACTCCTGCCTGAACCCGGCCGGCCCCGGATTTCAAAACCGGCCCAACGCGTTTTTCCTTTCGTGTTTCCATAAATATCCCGGGGGTGGGCCGGCTCCGCCGGCGAGGGGGCTGGCCCCCTCGCTCCCTCTCCACCCGCGCCCGGGTTTGGCTCATGAAACCAGTCTGCCTTCCGGCAATCGTGATGGAACCATTCCCGCATCACGAGCGTTGTCCCGACGTAACAACGACGAGGAGACTCGATATGGCGGATGCCGCGAAAGATACCTATGCAAATCTTGAAAAGCAGATCGAGGAGCTGAAAAAGGAACTCGGCACGATCAGCAAGTCGCTGCTGTCGCGCGCATCGGATGCCGCCGATGAGGCCGAAGACAATATCCACGGCCTGCGCGACCGCGCCGGTTACGCCGCGAAGCAGGTTCGCGACCGTGCTCAGGTGGTCGCGGAAGCCGCGCGGGAAAATCCCGGCACGGCGGCGACCGTCGGAGGGTCCGTCGGTCTGCTCGGCTTTCTCTTGGGCGCGCTGATCGGCGGTGTCGTCGTCGCAAGCTGCCGCGACCGCTGATATTTCGCCATGTGATCAGGCCCCCGTCGACCGGCGGGGGCTTTTGCATGTCCGGGGAGCGCATTTGAAACCGCGGGCGCGGGTGGATAGGCGCAGGGGGCTCTGCCCCCGCCCGTTCCGGGCTCCCCCGGGATATTTATGGAAACACGAAAGGAAGGGGGCGCGGATTTCGGAGGCGCTCCAGCCCTCATATCTCGGTCGGCGGGCCGAACCGCTTCAGCAGATGCTCGCGGATCTGGTCGCGCGTCAGGCGATAGGCGGCAAGGCGGGCCTCGCGCCCCTCGCCAAGGCCGGTCGGGTCCATGATCGGCCAGTATTCGACGTCGAGGTGAAAGAACCGCGTCAGTTCCAGCGCCTGCCTTTGCGAGGCGGGGCTGAGCGCCACGACCAGATCGAAGGCCCCCAGATCATCGCCCCATTGCTGCAATTCGTGAAAGGACCGCGTGCGGTGCCGTTCGAGGTTCACCCCGATCTCGGCGCAGACGGCGATGCTGAAGCCGTCCACGTCCATGTCGGACCGCACCCCCGCCGACTGCACATAGACCTGCCTGCCGTAGAACTTCTTCATCATCCCTTCCGCCATCGGCGAGCGGATGGCGTTGTGGTCGCAGCAGAACAGGACCGAGGAGGGAAGAGCCATCACTTCACGGGCGTCAGGACACAGACAAGGGTGAACAGGCGCCGCGCGGTGTCGATGTCCAGCACGACCTTGCCGTCGAGCCGTTCCTGCAATATCCGCGCGCCTTCGTTGTGGATGCCGCGCCGGGCCATGTCGATCGCCTCGATCTGGCTTGGCGGCAGTTTCTTGACCGCCTCGTAATAGCTGGCGCAGATCTGGAAATAATCCTTCACCGCCTGCCGGAACGGGCCGAAGGACAGGTGAAACTCGGCCACCTTTTCGCCGGCCTCGGTGCAGGTGTCGAACACCAGCCGCCCGTCGCGGATGAACAGCTTCAGCGCGAAGGGGCCTTCGGGGGCGGGGGCATCCTCGCGTCCCGGCAGGGCGAAACTGTTGTCCTCCAGCAGATCGAAGACCGCGACGCGGCGTTCCTGTTCGATTTCCGGGCTCGGCGGCGGCAGGCCGCTGTCGTCAATATCCAGCCGGGTGATGCGCGACATCAGGCGTCTTTCTCCTTTTCCCCCTCCGCCAGATTCAGCGCGTCGAGACGCGCCTGCACCGACAGGCCATGCGCCTCCAGACTTTCGGACCGCGCCAGCGTTTCCGCCGCGGGGCCGATCGCTCGCAGGGCCTCGGCGGACATCTTGGCAAGGGTCGTGCGTTTGAGGAAGTCCAGAACCGACAGGCCCGAGGAAAAACGTGCCGACCGTGCCGTCGGCAACACGTGGTTCGGCCCGCCGACATAATCGCCGATCGCCTCGGGCGTCCAGGAACCGAGGAAGATGGCCCCGGCATGGGTGATCAGCAGGCTCAGCGCCTCCGGATCCTCGACGCAAAGCTCGAGGTGCTCGGGCGCCACGCGGTTCGACAGTTCCGCCGCCTCGGCCAGATCGCGGGTGATGATGACGGTGCCGTAGTCGCGCCAGCTCGCCCCGGCGATGTCGCGCCGTTCCAGCGTTTCGAGGCGGCGGGTGACGGCCTCGGCCACCTCGCGGGCGAGCTTTTCCGAGGTGGTGATCAGCAGGGCCTGCGCGCTCTGGTCGTGTTCGGCCTGCGCAAGCAGGTCGATGGCCACCCATTCCGGGTTCGCGGTGTCATCGGCGATCACCAGAATTTCGGAGGGGCCGGCGATCATGTCGATACCGACCTTGCCGAAGACCCGCCGTTTCGCCGCGGCGACGAAGGCATTGCCCGGCCCGGTGATCTTGTCGACCGGGGGGATGGTTTCGGTGCCATAGGCCAGCGCCGCGATCGCCTGTGCCCCGCCGATGCGGTAGACGGTATCCACCCCCGCCAGCCGCGCCGCCAGCAGCACCAGCGGATTGACCGCGCCCCCCGGCGTCGGGCAGGCGATCACCAGCCGCTCGACCCCCGCGACCTTGGCGGGAATGGCGTTCATCAGCACGGATGAGGGATAGCTCGCCAGCCCCCCCGGCACGTAAAGCCCCGCGGCCGAAACCGGCGTCCAGCGCCAGCCGAGTTCCGCCCCCGTCGGATCGGTCCACAGCGCATCCTCGGGGATCTGCCGTTCGTGATAGGCGCGGATGCGCGCGGCGGCGAGTTCGAGCGCCGCGCGTTCCGCCTCGGGCACCCGCAGCAGATGGGCGTCGATCTCGTCTTGCGTAAAGGCCAGCGTGTCGGGCGTCAGGTCGAGCCGGTCGAATTTCGTCGTCAGGTCGATCACCGCCTGATCGCCGCGCGCCCGGACATCGGCGATGATATCGGCGACGGCGGCATCGACATCGGGGCTGTCCTCGCGTTTCAGGCCGAGGATCTCGGTGAAGCGGGCTTCGAAACGGGCGTCAACGGTATTCAGGAAATGCGGCATGGCGGGCCTCCTTGGTCAAGGAGGGGATAGTGCCTCAGGCCGCATCGGGCAAGCGTTCAGTCCTTGTGACGCGGCGCCTCGCCCGAAACGGCGCGATAGGGGCGGGTCACGTCGCGCAGGTCGATCGACAGGCATTCGACCGAAATCGCGATCGCCCCGTCGCCCGCAAGGATCAGCGTCAGCGTGCCGCTGCCCTGCGCGCCCTCGGCCCATTGCAGGTCGAGCAGCGACACCACCGTTTCCCGGTCGTTGCGGTCGATCCCCTGCGAGGCGACGCGCGTCACATCCGAAAAGACCAGCAGCGCGCGCACCCGTTCATAGGGGCGCTTCTCGGCCTCGGCCTTGGCCTTGTCCTCCCACCGGAAACGGTTGACGAGGAAGGCGAGCCGATGCGACTTCGCCTCCCACGCGATGTCGGCAAGGGTGAAGACGGCATCCTGCACCAGCGCCGCGATGACCGACAGATCCTCGGGCGTTTCGGCCCGCAATGCCAGCGGACCTTCCGCCCCGTCCTCGAACCGCGCATCCGCCATCAGTCTTCCTTCACCCGTTCGATCTTCGCCCCGACGGCGGAGAGCTTTTCCTCGACCCGTTCATAGCCGCGGTCGAGGTGATAGACGCGCCGCACCAGCGTTTCCCCCTCGGCCGCCAGCCCGGCAAGGATCAGCGAGACCGAGGCGCGCAGATCCGTCGCCATCACCGGCGCGCCCTTGAGCTTTTCGACCCCGTGGACCGTGGCCTGACCGCCGGACACCTCGATCCGCGCGCCCATCCGCATCAGTTCGGGCGCGTGCATGAAGCGGTTCTCGAAGATACGTTCCTCCAGCACCGAGGTTCCCTCGGCCGTGCACAAAAGCGCCATCATCTGCGCCTGCAGGTCGGTGGGGAAGCCGGGGAAGGGTTCGGTGACCACATCGACCGCGTTCACCCGGCCGTTGCGGCGTTTCACCTTCAGCCCGCGTTCCGTTTCCTCGACCGAGATGCCCGCCTGATCGAGCTTGGCCGCGAAGCTTTCGACCAGTTCGAGCCGCCCGCCGAGGCATTCGACCTCGCCCCCGCAGATCGCCGGGGCGAGCATGTAGGTGCCCAGTTCGATCCGGTCGGTGACGACGGGATGGGTCGCGCCATGCAGCCGGTCGACGCCCTGAATCTCGATCGTCGAGGTGCCTTCGCCGGCGATCTGCGCGCCCATCTTGCGCAGGCAGCGCGCCAGATCGACGATCTCGGGTTCGCGCGCGGCGTTCTTCAGCACCGAACTGCCCTTGGCCAGCACCGCCGCCATCAGGAAGTTTTCCGTGGCACCCACCGAGGCAAAGCGCATCTCATGCACCGCGCCCCGCAGCCCGCCCTTCGCATCGGCGTGCAGGTAACCCTCGCGCAGCTCGATCTCCGCGCCAAGGGCGGTCAGCGCGTCGATGTGGATGTCCATCGGCCGCGCCCCGATCGCGCAGCCCCCGGGCAGCGACACCACCGCATGGCCAAGCCGCGCCAGCAGCGGCCCCAGCACCAGATTCGAGGCCCGCATCTTGCGCACGATGTCATAGTCGGCGACCGGGTTGATTCCCGCATGGCTGGACATCGCCAGCACCTTGCCGTCATGCAACGCCGAGACCTCGACCCCGAGCGAGGCGAGCAGTTGCGTCATCGTGCGGATGTCGCTCAGCCGCGGCGCATTGGTCAGCGTCAGCGGTTCTTCCGACAAAAGCGTCGCCGGCATCAGCGCGAGGCAGGCATTCTTCGCCCCCGCGATCGGGATCTGCCCGTTGAGCGGCCCGTTGCCGCGGACCAAAATCGAATCCATCTACTCGTCCTCCTGCCCTTCTTCGCCGTCCTTGGCCGCGCGGGCGCGTGCCTGCGCCTTGCGGCGCAGCAGATTCGCCCGCAAGGCGTCGCGCAGACGCTCCTCGCGGCTTTCCGGGGCGGGCCTGTTCCGGCCTTTGGGCTGTTTCGTTTCGGGGGTATCGTCGTTCATCGGCTCTCTGTAACGCGCGCGGGAATTTGTGTCGAGAGAGGGCGAAAATTTGTGCTTGCGCCCGCCGAAGATGTTCTCTAAATCCCCGCCCAAGGTCGACGCCGATCCCAAAGGCGCTGCAGTAGCTCAGTGGTAGAGCACTCCCTTGGTAAGGGAGAGGTCGAGAGTTCAATCCTCTCTTGCAGCACCATTAAATCAAGCACTTATCGGAAAGATGGGGATTTCCCCTTGGTTCATCGAACCTGTCTTACCTTTCCAAATTCCAAAACCTCGGCAGCTTTGCGCAGGTGATCAGGCGAGAATCGACCATAGGTCGAGTAGGTGACCGTCGGATTGCTGTGTCCGAGGAACTGCGCCACCTCGGCAATCGGGATGCCAGCCTCTACCATATGGACGGCAGCGGTGTGACGCAGGACGTGGGGCGTGATCCCCTTGAGCTTCGCGTTTTCGCAAGCCGTGTGAAAACCCTTCTTGATCGATCCGATCTTTGCTCCGGCATACTCCACAACATATTCCGACATCGCGCGCTCTTTCGCCGTCGTGAGGGCTGCGCGAAGCGTGCCGTTGATCGGCACCACGGCACGGCCCTTGCGCGGCCCGAGGCCATCAACGCGCAGGTTGATCTGTCCGCGCACCATGTCGACGCGATCCCATGTCAGTTCCAGAACCGCCCCGACGCGCGCAGCGGTCGTGAGCATCAGCAGGATCGCCAGGCGGATGTGGTGTTCGCAGTCAGCCGCAAGCAGCCGATCAATTTCCGCGCGGGTCAGGTATCGATCCTTTGGGGCTGGCATCGCCGGCCGTTCGATCGACGGTGCAAACTCGATCATGCGATTTTCGGCGGCCCATCGCAGACATGTGCGCAAGTGCCCGAGTTCGGTTCGTATCGTGCCATCCTTGCGGCCAATCTTCCGCCGCTCGTCGGTGTAATCTCGGCAGTCCTGAACCTTGATCTGCTCAGGTATGAGGGCACCGAAGGTGGGCAGGATAGCCTTTCCGGTGTCCCCCATGTGAGACGCGATGCGTCGGCCATCTCGGTCAGAACGATAGGCCGACCATACGTCGGCCACGGTCAGTTTTCGCGCAGCCTGTGCCTGACGAAAGATCTGTCGAGCCTCAGCTTCTGCTTCGGCGGTTGTCGAGGCATCGAGCTTGTAGCGTCGTCGTCCTCCATCTGGGTCATGCCAGATGACGCAGAATCCGCCGCGCAGTCGTCCGACCTTGTATTCTGGCAATTCTCATACTCCTCGACTGCCGTGTAGGGGATGCGAATAGACCGCTTCCCGACGCGGAAACTATAGATCTGTCCGGATCGAACCATCTTCCGAATCGTCTCCCCTGAACAGCCCCAACGCTCTGCCAGCATATCTGGCGTGAACAGGATGCTCTCCATCTTACCCATCGTCCCGGCCCTCGTGCTTCTTTGCGGCGCGGCCAAGCGCGATATTGCGCAAGCGAACCATGTCCATGTCGAGCATCCGGCACACCGCCTTAAACGCATCCTGTGCGTTCTCGCCGCCGTATATGGCGTCGTCTTGCTCAGCCCATGCCAGGAAGTTGGTCGCGCAGAGCAGATCGTCTGTGAAATCGGCGCTGCCATATCCTGGGAGGCGGCCGCCCGGCGAGACGTACTTGTCGGCGACACTCCCCATCACCGCGCCCCCTCTGCCTGATTGCTGTCCCGGTAGGCGCGGAGGATCGAGACCCACTTGATGAAGGCATCAAGGATAGGCTGGACGTTCCATTCGTCGGCCCAACCGGCAAAACCGATGAAGCCGCCGGGTTCAAAGGTGATTGCCTGCCGATCATCAAAGTAGTGGCTGCGGCAGCGGAGATCGGCCCCGATCGCATTGTATTTGATCGTCCATCTCTGATGTGCCCTGTACGATCCCTGCATGAGGCCGGATCTCTTCATCGCCCGGTTCACCATGCCACGCAGCATCCGCAGGTTATCAACGGTGATGTCGGAATAGGTCAAACCGGATGCGGACCATGCAGCACGGGCTTGATCGCGGGTGAGCTTATCACTCATCGCCTTTGCCCTCCGGTTCCTTCTCGATGAGGGAGAGGATGGCTTTTTGCACCTCTAACTTGTGGTTCCAGAAGTATACGGAATTGATCTTAGCTGCCGACTGCCTGCGCCCCTCATTCCGCATCGCCCTGTCGCGGGCTTCCAGCGCGGCCTTGGCGTCGGATGTTGGAGAAAACTTGTTCGCCAGAGCAACTGTGCGCGCCAATTTGGCGCCATAGTAGGGACGGAAGAAGCCCACGACCTCGACGGCCACTCCGTCAGGTTGACCGGTCCAGCACTCATCCTGCCACATGTTCGCGCATTCGTTCAGGGCATCATACGCCGCCGCGACCAGTGCATCGGTCTGGGCGCGCAGATCCGCCAGTTCGCGTTCGGCTTTCTTGGCGCGGTGATCCGCCCAATTACGCTCGGCGACTACCTTATCGAAGGCATCTCGCAGGTCGTTGTAGTCGCGAGCCGACCTCTCGATTTCCGCCTGCATCATCGCCTCTGGGGTCATCTGGGTGTTGAGGTCGGTCATGTCACTCCCCCTTATCTGCGTTCGGGAGGGCGGTATCGATCGGCATCCATCCCTGCGGCGATGCGGCTGCGGGCGTGGAGAGGGCGGCGCGGGCATCTGAACTAGCGTCATCCAGTGCAGCGAGCGCATAGCCATGACCGTCGTCGATCATCGCCAGATAGATTTCGCGGCTTCTCATTCCCTCCAGACGATCGCATGCGCATCCAAGTTCCGCCAAAGCCCGTCGCATCGCCTCCACCTGCGCGCGCAGGGCGGCGACCTCGGCGCGGAGAGTGTCGGCATCTGCCATCGCCGCACGGTGTTCCCGCCGGGTGGTGCGCAGGGCCTCTTCAAGCGGCGCGATCTCCTCGACCTCGGCGCGCAAAGCGTCACGCTCGGTGGCGGTCTTTTTGTGATTCTCCTGCTCAGCTTGCATCGCCTCGAACAGCTGGTTGTAGGTGTGCTTGAGCGTGTCGATAGATGCGCGCGATACGTATTCACTGATTGTCAGGCGCTCGACTTCCGCCCTCAGCCCGTCCACTTCCGCCTTGTCCTGACCTGTTGCGGGGAGGGCGCGGATAGCGTCGCAGGCGGCTTCTAGCGTCACGGTTCCGTAAGGCATGCCGCCGATGTGGACTGTCCCACTTCCCTTTTCGTATACGGCAAGGATCGCCGCCCTCCGCGACACCGTATCGTCTGGTCGCTCCTCCGGATGATCCGGGTCGGCCTCAACCTTTGGGTCTTTGTCGCGCTCCCATTGCCCCTTCGCGCAAGGGCAGTCGTGATCCACGCAGGTGCTCGCGCCATCCGGGGCGTGGCCGCAGGTGGCCGGGGTCGGGTAGTTGGTTTTGGTCATCCGAACATCTCCATCTGCTCAGGTTTCGCCTTAGCCTCGATCGGCGGTTTCCAGATCAACGGGCCGGAGGCCGTGGGCAGCTGCGAGAGAGCGCCACGGTTTTCTCTCAGCCATGCGTCGAAGCTCTGACGCGGATCGAAATGAGTTTTCTCCTGCACTCGTCCGAACAGGTTTCCGTTCTCTCCCGTTTCGTCTTGTGTGGAGTGAACACCTTGCCGCAGATCACACACTCGGTGATTGTCGACTTCTTGGGCGGGTGATGAAGTCGGCCATGATCTTCCGGCGAAATCAGTTCCAGATTTTCTATTCGATTGTCTGTCTTGATCCCGTTTCGGTGATGTACATGCTCTTGTGGCAATAGTTTCCTGCTCAAGTGAGCCTCCATCACCAGCCGGTGCTCCAGATATTGTTTGCCGTTCACCTTTTGATGCCGGTACCTCGACGGGTTCTCCACTCGTTGCGCAACAACTGAGCATCTCTTGGAACAGAATTTCCGAGCGCGTTTCTCGGTATGAAACTCCGCGCCGCATGTTTGGCAAATCTTCAGAAGCATGGTTCAAGTCCGTGTGCTGATGATAAGGAGCGCCAAGCGTAAGCGGCGCAGAGTGGGTGGACGCCGTTCCCCAAAGCGCGCAAAGCGTGTGCCCGGCTGGCCAATCCTGAAGCCATTCGACAAATGCGGGATTCAGCCTGCGCTTCCGCCAGGTTCCCTTGCGCAACCATCGCTGCAAGGTGGTCCGCGAAACGCCTGACATCGCCGAGCGAAACAGACGGCGCGAGATCGGGCGCCACATTGATGACGGAACGCCACCCGTCCATATCGGCAGGGCCGGGCGGGTGAAGCCGTGGGCGACCGCGTTCGGCAGCTGATCCATGTGCAGGCGGCCGGTGCCATTCACCAGATGATCCGCGCTGTTCTCGCCCTTGTGGTCCCGCGCCGCCGGCGTCGGCCATGTCGAACTTTGAGAGACCAGCGCAGGGGATCGGCGGTTCCGCTCGGACGGGCAATCGCCGCGCATTGCGTCCGACGCCCGGGGCGTGCTCCACAGCCGCTCCGCAGCTCCAGCCAGTGTCGTTCCTCCGGTCTGACCCGGCGTCGGGTTCTCCGCAGTCTGGGCGAAGCTGTTGGCGGTCGCGGTGGGCCACAATGAAGACGCGCTGGCGTTCGTGCGTCGCGCCTGTTTCGCCCGCGCTGAATAGACCGCACGCAGGCGTCCAGCCCATTTCCCATAGCTCTCGCAGCACGGCTTCAAGGCCGAGGCTGATGTGTCCCGCGACGTTTTCGAGGAACACCCATTCGGGTTCGACCTCGCGGATGATCCGGGCGACATCGGGCCAGAGGTGCCGCTCGTCTTCGTCTCCCTTGCGCCGGCCGGCCATACTGAAGGGTTGGCACGGGTATCCGGCAAGGATGGTGTCGATCCGCCCGCGCCACGGTCTGCCGTCGAAGGTGGTGACGTCATCCCAGATGGGGGCTGGAGCGAAGTATCCGGCGCGCTGCGCGGCGATGATGCAGTCCCGGGGATACTCGGCCCATTCGACCCAGCACCGGGTATGGAACCCGGGCTCTGCGAGCATGATGCCGAGGTCGAGGCCGCCGGTTCCGGCGCACAGGGAAAGCCCGTTTCGGGGGCGGGGAGGTAGCACCATGTCACGACCTGGCCTCTCCGCCTTCGGCCGGATGCAGGATCGCGTCGAACCGCTCCTGATCCAGAACGATCACCAGCGTGTGGTCCGGGTAGTAGGTGATGCAGGTCTGCGCCGCGTTGAATTTGTCGATCGCCGCGCCCAGTTCATCGTCCCCGACGATCTGTTCCGCGGCGTCCTCGTGCTGATCTTCGAGGGCGCTTTCGAGGATGCTGTCGAGATCGAGGCGCAACGGCGATGCTTTGCACGGCCAGCAGTAGGCGGGCAGCTTCTCGTCGTAGCCCTTGCAATATTCGCGCAGGGTGTCCTCGTCAGAGGAATATCCTTCGCCCCATTCGCCTGTGACGGCATCGGACTGCACCGGGCCGGTGTAATCCGTGATGATCGTGGCGCGTTCCAGCCGGTGCCGTTCGCGGCAGTCCGTACAGGCGGTATAGTATTTCTCGATCACGACGCCGCATGCGCAATGGCACGGCGCACAGCATTCCTCGGCAGCCTGTCGAGCCGTTGCATGCGCCAGCTCGTCGGCGCAGGCGTAAACCTTGGATGAGAAGAGGGATCCGCACACGCCGCAGGCGTAGAGCACGGCCTTGTCCTCACCCCGAAAGGTCAGTTCACGAACGTTCATGGATTATCCCTCCTGATCAGGGAGACGAGCGCGCAGAACAGCGCGGCAGTGACGGCGAGGCCGAAGAGAAGGGCGGTTGTCATGATCAGCCCCCCTCACACGCGCATCGGCATCAGGATGAAGAGGGCGTAGGGATCCTCGCCGTAGATGCGGAACGGATCGCCTGCGCGCTGCCCGCGCAGCGAAAACACCGGCGTCACCCGCACCTGATCCCGCAGATAGGAGATATCGAGGCCGAAGGGCTCCACCGCGCCCGGGTCGGCCGCTGAGA
>NZ_SAUZ01000044.1 GCF_004022215.1 Paenirhodobacter populi | reverse complement strand
CATACAGACATCTGACGACGACTGGCCCGGACGGGCCAGTGCGCCATGCCACGCGCCGGCTACGTGGAAAACGCGCGCGCCATGGCGCACATCCTCACCAACTGGCCTGGTTTTGCTCCGCCGCCGTGGCCGACTTTTGCGCCGCCGTTGACATCGTCGGCCAGCGTGTCGAATTCTTCCTGTTCCGCCGCGTCGGTCGAACGGTTTTCGTCCATCGACTTTTGCATCACAGCTTCCATGCGCGCCGATTTGGTCGCGCGGGCGGCCTGAAGCGCCGCAATCTGTTCGGCAATCGTTGCCATGTCTTTGCCCCCCTTGGGCGTCAATGATATTGATTTCAGGGTTTTGTGCCCCTCAGCGGAGGGCGCGTGGATCGACGAGGGCACACCCTTGCCAGACGAGGCCATGTGCTGCGCATCGAGGGACTTCACTGTCATGATCGTTGCTTCGGCGTTCGCCGGGACTGTGACCAGAGACAGTTCGAACACCTCGGACTTGGTGAAGCGGATGCCGCCACCATCGAGGAAACTGTATTCTATCGGGCGGAATCCGATGCTCGCCCCGCGGACCGGACCGGCCTGCACCGAATGCCAAGCCTCATCGACCCGATCTTTCAGGGTGCCCTCGCCCGCGATAACCGGAAGCTCAGCCTCGAACTCGATGCCATCGGCGGTTGGGTTGCTGAATTTCACCGTTCCGACAGGCTTGTCGTGTCGGTGTTGCCACAAGAGCGGAAGCGGGTTCTTGAACTCCACCCCCAGGGGCTCGATCACATCCCCGACACGATCGACGGCAGGGGTCGTCGCAATACCGCGAATGACACGCTTATCCTCGCTGACCGCTTTCACGGTCAGGAGCGAGTAGGCTCGATTGTTCATTGGTTCCGACCTTTCAGAAGATCAGCATCTGATATTCAGGCTCTCTGGGAGCCTCGGGGTTCCGGCTCATGACAGTCACTGCGTCAAAGAGCGCCATCGCCGGGTCAATCTTCGCATCACCGGCATTTGCTTTGGTCGCCCGGATCGCTGTTGCCGTCGGCTCAATCTTGATGTTCCCAACGCACCAGGACATGAGCGCGGAACCATCATGCCGAAGCGTGCCGTTCGCCAGCTTTCGCTCAGCGGTCTTAATCGCGTTCATCATGGCATAGCCCTGCGGCGCGCCGATCAGCGTCCCATCGTCCTGCGTTACGTCAATCTCGGCCAATGCCTCGATCAGTTCCCCGAGGCCCGCAGGATCCACCGACACAGAGGCCAGCAAACCGCGTTGCTTCACCTCTCCGATGATCTCGACAATGGCCGAAATGTCCGCCAGTTCATCACCGACAATCGTCAGGTCGCCGTCCCGCTGGAAGTCAATCAGCTTCGATGCGATGGACTTCCGTCGGTCCAGCACTCCTTTGTGGCACCACGCATGATGCCAGCAGAGCCAATCCCGTGCCCCCTTTTCACGGCCCACAACCGCCATCCCGAACAGGTCATCCAAGCCGCCGCCGTCGATTCCGACCACCACGACCTCAGACCGTGAAAGGACCGCTTCATACGTCAGGCCCTTGTCGGCCCTTGCGGACCAGAAGTCCGCTCCCGGCCATCGATTGGCCCGAAGGTTCATGCCGATTTCGACATTCAGATGCTTCGCGAAGAAGACGTTGCGGCTTTCTGGCCCTTTTCCCATCTCCTTGCGAAGCTCGTCTTCCAGCCATTCCGGACTAACTGACCGGCCGATGTTCGGGTTCGTTATGTAAAAGTTCGCCGGGTCAAGGTATCCCTCTCCGTCGATCATATCCTTAGGAAACTCATAGATAACCGGCAGGAACTTCCGGTCTTCCTTCTTCCCGTCCCTCACGTCTCGTGCGTAGTCGAGCTTATCCTTGAACACCCCAGATGGCGGGGCGTCGGATTGCGTGGTGATTGACACCACAAACCCCTTCGGGCGGGACACGAGGCCGCCGGTTGCCTCTTTGAGCATCGCATCTGCCTTAGGCTTCGATCCGAACACCCAAAGCTCGTCAATCAGGACAAAGGCCGCCTTCTTCCCGGAAACCGTGTCATTATCGGCCGCCACCACCTTCAGCTGTGCGCCGGTCGTCCGATGCGTGATTGTCCGGAGGTGGTCCTGCACATGCAGGAGGTCAGAAAGCTCCCCATCAACTCGGACCATATCTGCGGCCGGCTTGAAGCTATTCCCCGCGACCTCGATCGTCGGCGCCAAGATCAACAACTCCGCCGACATGCGCCAGTTGCGGATCAGCGCTGTTAGCATGATCCCGGCCGCTAGCGTCGACTTCGAGTTCTTCTTACTGATCGCGAGAAAGAACTCTCGGATCAGCCTCTTGCCCGTCTCTGGATCATAGGCGCCGAAAATCGCACCGACGAAATCGAACACCCATTGCTCGCAGGCCTCCCCGAATGTCGGGCTGCCAGCCGCATCGACGATCCGCAGCGATTTAAACACATCCAGTGCCGCAGCAGCCTCATCAGGGAAAAGCGGGGGAAAAGGGATCAGGCTTCTGCCTTGAACAATCCTCCGCTCCCAGTCCGGACAGGCCGTGGTGAATTCCATCATCGCCTCGTGTTATCGACCGCCAGTTTGGGTGCAACAGGTGGAGCGAACTTGCTGCCCCCGGTTGCGGCCTCCTGGGCTGCGGCTTGCCGCTGTGCCTTCTTTCCGTCTGGGGCCTTCGCCTCGCTCCACGTTTTGAAGGCCGTCGCCAATGCCTTGATCACATTGGCTCGACCCGGAAGCTCGATTGCCTTGAGCATCGCGGCCTTGCGCCGAGGATCGTCCTCGTGTGTCTCGATCAGTTCCGCCAGCGCACCGAAATGCGTCGTCGTTGCATCCAATTCGTCAAGCAGACGGAAGATCAGATTTTGGCCTTTACCGACGATCTGGCTAGGATCAGTGGCATCAATCCCCGCCATCATTACCGGTTCTCTCCGATGTTCCGTACTGGTGCGTACCGGTTGGTGCGCAGCTTGGGGGCGATCAGGCCAGCCTTCGGTCTTTGCCTTCTTACGGATCGCACCGTCCGAAACCTGATACCATTCGGCTATCCTCCTGATACTCCAATCGGATTTTTCCCAGTCCGTGCGAATTGAGGGCCAGTCTATGGTCTTTTTCTTTTCGGCCATTGCAGTTCGCGCGCACCAAGTGCGCACCCTCCAACTCCCCATCAGGGAAAAAATCTACAGATGAGGGAGCGGCGGGTCGCCAGACCGAAGGCCTGCCGGTCCTTGACCACCCCCCCTATGCCTTCCAACGCTGGTCCACCCAACGACATTTCGGCGTCCGCGCAACTCCATCGAATCCTACTACGCGGCGCGATATCTTAGCTGAACGGATTTCGTCGCCGTCGAACAGCATCGCCTCAATCGTCTGGCACTCCACGTCATGGCAGGATGCGCAGAGGCACCAGACGTTATCAGGATCCAGGAATAGTCGCAGGTCTCCTTTGTGCGGCACCAAGTGGTCGCCGATTAGGCGCTTGGTGCTCGCTTCCACTTTGCCGCACATCTGGCATGTGAAGTGATCCCGCAGCAGCGTTTGCCACCGCAACCCATGAGGTTCACCGCGCCATGCCCGCATATCGTAGAGCTTGGACCAATCGCCCCTCGTGTCGGGGCTGTATGTGGCAGCGGCAGCGGTCATGCGCGGTGCGATGCGCGAGATCATGGGTTTGATCGTCGTCAGGCGCGCCATCTGTCACCCCTTCGGCGGTAGAGACCGCTTCACCTTTTCGCCGTGCCATCCGCTGACAGCCGAGTGCCATTGGTCACCGCAGCCCTTCCGCTCGTCATATGCCCTCCATACCCCAGAGACGCCGCACTTGCGGGTGAGGCGGACGCGCCGGGGAAAGATGCCACGGCTACGGCCATCCTTCCCTAACATGGCCTGAGCCATCGGAAATGAATCTCCCTAACAGGCGATGGACTGGCGCCCGCAGTTGTGTTCACAGTCCGGTGATTAAGGGAAAATGATTCGAATCTTAAAATGTCAGATACACCAACAAATCGAAGCTCACGGACTCTCCAGACGATCTCTCGCGTCCTGACACAGACCAGATTGTTCTTACAGGAGGACAAGAAGCGATCGAATACTGCGTTCTTCGGCATGCTGGTCGCTGGCGCTCTGATCACGGCTGCCAGTGGATATGCCTCAGATTACCTCTGGGACAAGTATGGTCCTGAAGATAGCACGTCCACAAAATTGAAGGATATTTCGGATCAAGCAACTGGCATCAAGGATGATGTCGCCCAACTCAGCGAGAAGATCGGAAGTATCAGGGCAAGCATCCCTGAGGATCAGTACTCCGATATACTAGATAGGCTTAAGGCAATTGATGGTCGAGCGGCCTCCATTGTTCCCACTGTTGCGACGGTGGCTTCATCCGGGAGAAAATTCATCAATGGCGGCGCAGTCAGTGATGGTCCGCATCTCGGGAATGGCACATTCTTCCTACCCGTGGACGGGAACAACGCCACATCCGCTACCATCTGCGGCGGTTACGTTGTCACACAGAACCCTCTTAACTTCCATCAAGCCAGCCTCTCCTTCGCAGGCAAAGCAATCAGTGCACGCTACGGGGAAACGCTCTACCTGAACTCTGTTCAGGCGACGGTAAGCGGCTCAATTACCGAGGGGCTCGGGAGACAGGTATTCTATGAATGCGACGCGAAGGCCTGACATGCAATCTCGACACCATGTGCCACGAGGGAATCTTACGATGATGGAATACGAGACATACGCCGAGGTCAGCGAGACGTACCGCAGGGCTCCTCAAGCATGGCAGATACTGACCTCATGGGCCGTGCTGAAAGCCACTGATAGCTCCGGCGACTACGGGCCCGGCTTGATCACCTATACAAAACTCGGGAACCTCATGGGCTACACCGGGCCAATGGCGGGAATGAACGCTATCCGACCGGTACGCCATATCTATCGCTTCTGTGAGGCGAACGGCTTACCTCTGCTGAGTTCTCTTGTGATCCGCAAGGACCATGGAGCCCCCGGTTGGGACTATGAAACGGATGACGAAACGCTGATCCAGTGGCAGAGAGATGCCCTTGCGTATGATTGGTTCACCATACGAACCCCGGAAGCTAGCGCCTTCAAGAAGCATCCGATTGCGGACGAGTAATCGCGCCACTCGCTTGCCCCACGCGGCCTGAGCCCGCCCATAAGAAAGGCCGCTCCCGGGGGAACGGCCCGTGATCTGAGCCGTGGCGCGGATCAGCCGTTGCTGGTCAGCGGCCCCTCACGAAGCCAAAGCTTCTGGCGCAGCAGGTATCCCTCAAGGCCCCAGATCTTGTTGCGGGCGTTGTCGCGCGCGATCTTGCGGCCGATGGCCTGATCGAAGTTCTCGGCGGACGCCGCCGCGCTTTCGCCGGTCACGATGTATCCGTTGCGCAGGGTAAGCGCGCAGACCGTCAGCGTCGTGCCGTGGAATACATGGTATTGCTCCGACACGATGGCTGCGTCGATGTCAGCGGGCGTGAGACGGGGCGCGGTCTTACCCGCAGCAACGATGTCGCGTTCGATCTCGGTTTCCGAGGTCATGTCGATCTCCATATCTGTCTGGGGGGCTGTTGAGCACGGGTCGCGGATAACGACCCCGCAAGGTCGTGACGCTGTGTGCACCATCGCGCCACTGTGCTTAACCTTCCGCACTCATGACGAACCCCTAGAAGCTGGACCAATCCTCGACCGTCCAGAGCCGAGGTAGGGGAACGTCAAAAGCCCGGAATCGAAAACGCCCGCAGTTTCCTCCGGGCGCTTTTCTGGCTGTGTTCAGCGTCAACAAAAACCTGCGAAGTGTCAACCGCCGATTCGCCACGGCGACATGACAGGCATGGATTTTGTCAACTCGAAATCGAGATACCGGCACGATAGGGCCGATTGCAGGTGCAGCAGCGCTCCCCACCACAAGTGGTAGTTCCTGCGCTGGCTCGCGATGTGCACTGCTGTTCCGGTGTAGGTAACAGGACAAGCTTCGAGATCAACTGTCTTTCGATGCCGGTTCCTATCCCAGTAGGACCATTCCCCGACCTTCACCACGTATGCGATCCGCTCGCCGGTGTTTTCGTCAAAATCGTATCCCTGCGGAACACAGGCAAAGCGCGCGCTCCTACCCCATTCCGGCTCGCTGCGGGCGCGGGCGCACTCTACGATTTGCAAGGACATCTGGCGCCCACCCACGCCCTCCGGAAGCCGCGCCACCTCTGCTGCAATGATCTGCGCATCCGCTGCGGGCGGGTTCGACCCGCCGCCGTCCACCGTGCACCCGAGCTTTCGGATCTGCATCGCGCGCCAGAGCGGGTCGACCCCTTCCCGATCGTATTCATGCGCCCCTGTCTCGTCCCCGAATTCCAGCTGCGCTTTTTCGTCGGCAAATGCCCATTCGAGCGCGCGCTGAATGCTCATGGATTTCGGCGGCGTCGGCCGAACAGGCACCGTTATGGCCTTGGGCGTGCTGATGCGGTCAGGGTAGACCTTCGGCATGCCCTTCGGCTTCGGCTTGCGCTCAGCCCGTACGACACGCCCCTCGGATATTGCCTGGTGGATGAGACGTTCGTCTTCTGGCGTGATCTGCCCCATGTTCCTGCCCCCTGTGGTTATGCTTGGTCGACCAGCTTGCGCAGCTGGTCCGGCTGAAACCCCGCGAACGCTTCATGCCCGTCCGCCTCAACGATCGGCGCGGATCCAAATCCCGCGGAGATCAGCCGTTGCAGATCGTCCGGGTGCTCCATCAGGTCGCGGGCCTCGAACGGGACGTCGTGCTCGGTGAGCCAGCGCTTGGTGGCGTCGCATTGCGGGCAATTCGTCTTGGTGTAGACCCGGATCATGCGGCACCCCGATTCATCCAACTTGGCAGCACGACTGGCAGTGATGGGTACCAAAGGTCAGCCTCGGGGTCTAGGGCGAAAGTGTCTGTGCAGATAACTCGGATAAGACCAGATTGGCCGGTTTCTTCCAGGACCACGGCGGACAGATTATTCGCGCACACCTGTGCGGCATCGTGGTCCAGCTCAATCACGACACAATTTTCGGCCAAGAGGCGCTTGCGGTTCGGCGGAAGATCGACGATCTGGATCAACCGCGCCGTAAAAATCCCCGTCCCACCGAAGGGATCCAGCCACTCAACGCCCTGGTCTGGTGCGCGACCCTTTAACGAAATCGCCTCGATAGCTGAGCGTATCTGAAAGTCCACAACTTCGACGGGGGTGACGACAACCCCGTCACGGCCCTGCCTTCGTCTATCGACTGATGTCTGATACTCACGGGAGATGCGCTCCTGATCCGCCGCCTTTTCCCTATCAGTCCTCATTTCATATTCTCCGTTTCGTAGAGGAACATCGGAAAGCATTGGCTGCCGTCGATATCCACCATATGGAGGCTCGGAAGGGCATTGGTCATCAGGGCGGAGAAGCCCACTTTCTGGCCCCCGCCCGATGTGCAAATCACCAGATTCCACACCGGTCTCCCGCTGGCCGGTCCGCAATTTTGGAAAATATTCACGACAGATCCCTCAGCGGCGGCAGGGAGTTTACGATCTCCACTGTTTTAAGGCTGACGGTGATGACGCGCTGGAACAGCCGCAGCGGATAGGCGGGGTCGCCGACCGTTTCGATGGCATAACGATTGGCATCGTTGACAATGCCGCTGGCCTTGTCCGTTTTGACGCACTGCCCCTCCATCACCCACACGAGCGCAGGCTTGCCGTTCAACACATAGTCGTATGCCTCAAGCGGGATGCCGCTGATCGTGATATTGGCGTTGTAGATGACGGTGGATCTGTCGAGATTCGGGCGCTTCCCGGAGAATCTCATCTTCTCGACCCGGTAAAACTGCTCCGGGTTGGAGACCGGGGAAATTGAGGTGTCGCTGATGGTGAAGGTGACAGGGTAAGGTTCCACCTGCTCATAATGCACATGGATCCACCCCAGGGTGCGGCCGGCCTTGGAAAAGGCCCAGAAATCAGCAGCGGCCCCGACGCGGGGGATGCGCGGCAATTGCTTCCTGAGACTATTGGCAAAACGGGTGCGATAATCCTCCGAATGTAGGATGCCATAGATGTAGTGGAACAAATCTCCCTTGGTGATCTCCTCTCCGGGATAGGCCTCCTGAAAATGGGCGAGGCCTGCATCAGTTATTGCGTCGCGGCGAACCATGCGGGGCCGGGCAACGTCTTGCTCAAAGAGATCGGGCTGTGGATCGCTCATGGTCACATCCTCCCGATCTGCCGCGGCGTCTCGCGAGCCAGCGCGTCTAGGTCTCGCTGGCGGTGCGCGGTGTCGTATGGGTTCCGGGTCATGGCAATTCCCCCACAGGCTCGCCGTTATGGTCGATCAGCACGTTCCGGCCATCAAGGGCGACCGTGTATCAGTCCCCTGCGAAATAGGCCCCATACCAAGCCATGATCGGCACAACGCTCTCCGTCTCGCAGCGGATGGTCTGGCTCTTCGGCGTGGCCTCGGCGTTCATGAAAACCAGCGTCCTCATGACTTCGCCTCCGGCTGATCCTCGGGAATAATGGCAACCCTCGACGGGTATTCGCCACAGGCCGCAGACGACACGGATCCATCCTTTTTCAGCTTTGCCAATGTGAACGCTATTTGGTCGTGGCCGTAGCGCGCTTGTTTTGCGCCGGTCACGACGAACGGACCTTTCATCATGCACGGATTGCCGGATCCGCCCCAATATTGGTCCATTATCCGAACCCGCGTCATGCCGACGACGCCGCCCGCAGCTTCAAACTCGGCGATTTTGTCGGCGCAGGCCGCTTCCTCCCACCGCGCCTTAGCCGCATACATTTTCGCCGTGGCATCTGCGGATCGAGACATCGCGGCATCATACTGGCGCTTGAGCTCCTCCGTGCTGTGATTGCTCATGCCCAATCCTCCGCCAGAACGCCGTCGGCGATTGTTGGGAACACCGGCAGCGTCCGCAGCGCAGCGCGTTCCAGTTCCCGTGCCTCGCGCTTGTTCAGGGCGCTGACTGACAGCCGCGCGGCGTGGGTCGGCTCCGGCTTGGCCGGCGGCAGATCAAAAGGCGGCTGCGGCAGCGTGGTGTTAAACGGGCCGCGGTAGTGGCGGCTGACCGTCAGGGCGCGGCGGATGTTGAAGCTCATGGTTTCCAGTCCTTCGGCAAGCGCCCGGAGGCGATGAGATCCCGCACCACCGATGGTGTCAGCGCGGATTGAGGCACGAACCGACCCTCACGGATGCGTTCTGCGATCTGGTCGAGATTGGCCTCTCGGGCCGCGTCACGACCCGCCGCCCCGGGCTGCACCGGGATCGACGAAACCATGAACACGTCCAGCGCCCGGATCGAAGTCGGGGCCTTCTCGTGAACCAAGCGGCTCTCGGCGGCCTTGTCGACGACCTGTTCCGGGCTCAGCCCCCGGTCGAGCCAGTCGAGGACAAGGCGGATCGCTGCCTCGTTGGTCCATGACTTCGGAAGCGATTTCGAGCTGATGCCGACGGCCTTCCCGATTTCCCGGATCAAATCCCGGATTTTCCCCGCCGCCTCCTCCGGCGCGCCTGCGCGCGGTGGTGGTGGTTCAGTGATGGTTCCTGACGGTTCGGGTGCATCTGCTGCGGGGGTATCCTGCACCAGATGCGGGGGGGTGGTGCATCTGCTGCGGGTTGGGGGTGCATTTCTCGCAGGGGGGTGCATCTGCTGTGGGGGTGCATTTCCTGCGGGGGTAGCGCGCACGAAATAGAGGTTCGCCCCGGCCTTCCCACCGTTCGGGATGATCCGGATATAACCATCTGCCTGCATCCTCCTGATGTTCACCTGAACCGTCCGGCAGCTCAGCCCAGTGCGCTGGCACAGCCGGTTGATCGACGGGTAACACCGGCCTTCGTCATCAGCGTGATCCGCGAGTGCCAGAAGGATCAGGCGCTCCGTCGGGTTCAGGATCTCGCTGTCGAATACGGCCGACATGATCTTGACGCTCATTGCACAGGCCTCCGCGCGCCATGCATGACGGAGGTATGGTCCCATCCGGCGATGCTGGCGATTTCCTTGAGGGTGAAACCAGAGCGCCGGGCCTCTGCCCACGCCTCATGGCGGGCGGCCACGAGCGGTTTGCTCTGGTCTCGGATATACAGATCGGCCTCGGTCAGGCCGTGGCGGCCCGCTGCGGCGCGAAACACGTCGCGCAGGTATTCGCGTTGCTTCCGGTTCATCGGATCATGTCTCCTTCACCGTGATGCCCTGCGCGGCGCAGACCGACTTCTTCAGCAGGTATTCCTTGGTCCGGGCGCCCTTGCTGTCCTCGACGACAGGGATGCCCAGCGCGACGTCGAAATAGGTGAAGTCGGCGACGTAGAAGCGCTGGCGTCCGGTCTCGGTCAGGAGCGGCCCATCGCGGCCCATGAGGGGGATCTTCACCTGTCGCTTGAGATCGGTGATCTGCCCAGCGCGCTGGAGCAGTTTCAGGCTCTCCCATCGGCCGGCTTCGCGCTGGCTGTCGAAGTCCCCATCTTCGGTCTTCACCCTCTTGTTGCCATACTTGGGATTCTTGGCCCGGGCTTGTGCCTCCTGCCCAGCGCGCAGCTGCGCGGCCGTCATGCGTTCAGTCATTGGCATGCCTCCGCAGCCGACTGCCGTAGGAAGCCCTCTCCGGCGCTGGTGATGTAGAACGCCGTGACGTTCTTGTCCCCGCATTGTTCGCCGGTGAGCATCCTGTTCTCCTTCAACACGGCGAGGCGATGCCGAACGACGCGAAGGGATAGGCCGGAGCGCGATGATACTTCCCGCGCGGTAAGGGGAACGTTCGTCCGTCGCGTCCGATGCCAGAACGACTGGAGGATGGTCCTGTCCATGTCCATGATCACACCATCCCCAATGCGGCCTTGTAGAGGTCGAGCACGGCCTCCTCTTCTGCCACATCGTCCTTGTCGCGCTTGCGGATGGCGATGATCTTCCTGATCGCCTTGGTGTCGTAGCCGCGTCCCTTGGCCTCGGCCATCACCTCTTTCTGCTGTTCGGTGATGTCCTTCTTCTCGGCATCAAGCTGCTCGAACCTTTCGATGAACTGGCGCAGCTCGTCGGCGGCGACATTATAGGCGGCGTCTGCGACCTGATTATCGGCGGCGGTGTTCTTCATGGGGATGGTCATAGGTGCGCCTCCAACTGCGCAAGGCCCTGCTCTATCCGCTCCCGGATGCCTGCGGTCGCGAAGGACTTCGCGGCTTTGCAGGGGCATGGGCTCAACGCCACGCGAAAGGCGTGAACCTCGGACATGGGAATGCGGATGACGGCGAAGTCGTCTTCCAGGCGGATCGATCCTGTGAGGATGCTGGTCATGCTGCCTCCTCACGCTGCGCTGAACAGCGTGTCCCTTTCCGCCTCGGCCCCGACAAGGAAGCGCGCGGCCTGACGGGCGTATTCAGGCTTGAGTTCGATCCCGATGTAGCGGCGCTGCATCTTCACTGCCTGGAAGCCGGTCGAGCCGATGCCGTTGAACGGGTCGAGGATCAGATCGCCCGGATTGCTATAGAGCTTCAGGCACCGCTCGATCACGTCGAGCTGCAGCGGGCAGATGTGGCGTTCATCCTCCTGCCCCTTGGCGAGACGCCCATTCAGGACGTTCCCCTGCCGGACGGTCATCCAGACTGGCGATGCGAGTTCCTGCCACATGTCCACTGGCAGATCTTCCGGATCGTGGGTGATCGGATCGAGGTTCGGCTCGTCCTTGCGGAAGAACAGCATATAGTCGGGCATTCCGACCCGGCTCATGGCGCTGTCCTTCTTGAGCTGCTTGTAGAGCAGGCCGAGCGCCTTGGTGCGCTGCATCTCCACGACGGGATCTTTCCAGATCACCGCGCGCGCGTGATAGACAAATCCCGCATCGCGATGGGCGCGGATCAGATCGCCCGAGAAATCATGCAGGCCGATGAAGCCGTCCTTGCCCTTTCGCGCGGGAAGATCGGTGCAGTGGACGCAGGTAATCCGGCCCGGCTTCATCACGCGGAACAGGTTCTCGGCGAAGAAGCGGTAGTGCTCGAAGAATTCGTCGTAGCTGCCGCAATTGCCCATGTCGCGCTCGCTATCCGAATAGACGAACAGATCGGCAAAGGGCGGCGAGAAGATCGCGCAGTCGATCAGGCCATCGGGCAGACCCGCGAGGACTTCGATGCAATCGGCGTTGTAGATGCCATAGGATTGGCCCTGATATTCCGGGGTCATGCGATACCTCCGAGGAAAGCGGGAAGGGTTACGTCCGCAGAGCGCGTGTAGGCGCGCTTGTGGGCGGTGATCTGGGCGCCGCGCATGGCTTCGGACATGGCGCGCTTCATCTTGTCGTGGTCGGCGGCCTTGCGCTGGATGTCGCGCCAGATGCCATGCTCTGTCTCGGCGATGACGATGTGCGCCGTGACCTGTTCCGTCTGGCCGAAGCGCCACGAGCGGCGGATGGCCTGATAATACCGCTCGTAGCTGTGCGAGATGCTGGCGAAGACCTGCGTCCGGGCGTGCTGCCAGTTTAGGCCGAAACCGGCCATCTTGGGCTTCGCGACGATCACCCGACGCTCGCCCAGGGTGAACGCCTCGAGCACGGCCTCTTTTTCCTGGGGCTTCAGCTTGCCGTGCAGCTCGATCGCGTCCGGGATCGCGGCCGTCAGGGCAGCGCTCTCGTCGTCGCGTTCACACCAGACGATCACATAGCCGGTGTCGGCGTTGGCGATCTCCGCGGCGCATGCGACCCTCTCCACCAGCGTGCGCTGCTTTTCGGCGTGGATGGCGGTCGCAGAATTGTCCGGGATCCGGAACAGCATCCCGTCCTGCGCGCCGTCCATGATATCGACGCCGACTTTGTGGATTTGATGAACCAGAGGAGGAAGGATGAACCCGGCATCGTCCCCACCGAGATCGGACGGCAGCGATGCGGCCCGGGCCCAGGACGAGACCCATGACCAGAAGTCCCCGACGGCATGCCCTTTGAGGCGCCATTCCTGCGATGCGGTCGAGGTGTCGTTGATGAACCAGCGGCACAGCATCTCCATCGGGCCCATCGCGCCGAGAAACTCGGAATGCGTGCCAAGCTCCATATGGTCGTTCGGTGCCGGGGTCGCGGTCGCCGCGAGGCGGTAAGGCGTCTGCGCGAAGGCCTCGACGAGCTGGCACTTGGTTGATCCCATGAATGATTTCAGGATCGAGCTTTCATCCAACACCACCGCACCGAACCGAGTCACGTCCAGCTTGCCGAGGCGTTCGTAATTGGCGATGTTCACGCCGGGGAATACGTCCGCGTCCTCACGGATCACGCGGGCTTCGACGCCGAAGGCCTCGCATTCCCGCTGCATCTGCCGCGCCACAGCAAGAGGTGTCAGGATCAGGGCCGGCCGGTTCGTCTCGCGCCGCGCCTCATCGGCGAAAACGGCTTCGCAGCCGGACTTGCCGAGGCCGGTGTCGAGGAACAGCGCGGCGCGGCCCTTGCCCAGCGCGAATTCAACCGCAGTGCGCTGATGCGTGAACAGTCGCTCCGGCAGCGCCTGCGGGGCAAAACCGTGGCTCGACGCCGCGATGCCCTTCGAGGCGATGAAGGCATGATAATCCTGCATGCTCATGCTGCGCCCCCCGTGTCGTCGTTTCCACGATTCAAGGGGCCGGAATTGTTCCGGGAAAACTTTCCGTAACGACGGGCCGCACGAGCGGCCCACCATTCCCCGGCGGCGCCGAGATGAAGTGCGATCTGAAGTTCTGCCCAGAACACTGGTGCAAAAAAGCGCATGATGATTACACCCCTGCCAGCGCGGCGAGGGCGGCATCGCGCGTTTCAGGCTGGCGGAGCAGCCAGGCCACTCCCCATCCCTGCGGCGCGTTCTTGCCCTCGAACCAGTTCTCCGCAGTCGACGGATCGACCCCGAAGAACACCGCCGCCTCTGCTGGCGTTTCGAAGCTCTGGCAGATGATGCGCTGCCAGACGTTGTTGAAATGCTGCCGGTAGCTGAGAACCTCCAGCTTCCGGGCGCGTGCGGAAAACTTTCTGGGAGACATTCCGTGGGTTCCTTCCCCATGTTGAGCGCATGCAGACGGTTCAACTGGTGAGTTTGAGGAAAGGCGGGACGGGGTCGCGTGTCTGGACATCACACGACCCTTTCTTGGCTTGCGCGCTTACGACGAGCCTCGGCCAGTTCCTCAACTGTCAGAACTGCGCCACGCTTCGCGGCGGCCCTGACGAGGATCACATCTCGATCCGCCGGGATCGACCCGCGCGCACGCCACGATCGGACCGTTACAGGGTTTTCGCCGATCTCGCGAGCAAGCTCTGCCGCGTTCGGCCAGATGCAGAATACTTTTTCCATGCGATGCAAAATGTATTGTAGATCAACGCATGTCAATACCTACTGCATCGCATGTGCTGCTAAATGTATCGCATGGAACCACACGAACGACTGAAGCTTGCACGAGAGCGAGCGGGATTCTCCGATGCGACCGAAGCCGCCAGACGCTTTGGGTGGACTGTTCCCACCTATCGGGCGCACGAGAATGGAAACCGAAATTTCACAAAAGACGGCGCAAGGAAGTATGGCCGGGCGTTCCGCGTCTCTCCTGAGTGGCTACTTCTTGGCATCGGGGATGATGCGAAAAAGCCTTTGCCGTTTGTTGGATATGTTGGAGCCGGCGCGGAAGTGTTTCCGATTGATGACGGGGGGTGCTTGGATGAGATGGATCCTCCACCAGGAATTGGGCCTGAAGCGGTAGCCGTTGGCGTTCGCGGAGACAACATGTTTCCCCGCTACATGCCCGGAGACGTCCTAATCTATGACCAGCAGGTATACCTATCCCAAGCCGACGGTCAGGAATGTGTCGTTAGCCTCCCAGACGGACGGAAGTATGTGAAAATTGTTCGTGCCGAACCTGATGGAACGGCTACCCTCGAAAGCTTCAACGCGCCACCGATGCGCAATCTGGTTGTGGACTGGGTTGCCCCGATCATATGGGTGAAAAGGTCGGCTATGCGAGATCGAAAAGCGAAATGAGATTTCATCGAAGCATCTGCATCCGTCGAGAGATTCTGTGAAAAACATAGCGCCATGACCCCCGAAGAACGCCTCGATGAACTGGAGCGCCGGCTCGATCAGTCGGAGACGGCCAACGAGATCATGTTCGGCCTGCTGTTCATGATCGTGTCCGACCAGCGCTGGCGCGATGTGGTCAAGACGCCCGAGGACATGGCCGGATACCTGCGCATCGCCGCCGGATCACGCGAGGATCAGGAAGACCACATCGCCGCCCAGATCCTAGATCGGATCGCGGCGAAGCTGGCAGATGGATGAGACGGGAAGATAACGGTCACGCCGTGTACAATAAAAAATTGTGGAAAGGCCGCGCACAGTAGAATGAGATTACTTGCATTGACGCTGCTTTTTCTATCCGCAACTCAAATATTTGCACAGGACATCGGCAGCAATATTCGCCCCCCTGTAGTGCATCCACAGGCCGCCGAGAAGCAGTCCGGCGTAAGCCAAGGCCAGGGACAGAACTCCCCACAAAAGAACGCATGGCCCCCAAAACTCGTGTTCGATCAGGAGACTGGCGTCCGTCACCACAACGATTATGGGTGGCATCAGGATCGTCAGGACGAGAACTATTATCCAGTACCCAATGAGAACGTTCTCTGGGGAAAGGACTGGGCAGGTCTTGCCCTGATTGGAACCTCGGTCGGTGGGCTCGCGAGCCTCATCACCGTCTTTCTGGTAGCCGGAACTCTTCGCGTCAGCAGAAATATGCTCCGCGAAGCGAAAGCCGCCACGGTTGCCGCCAACGCTGCGGTTGATGTCACCCGTGAGATTGGTCGAGATCAAAGTAGAGCCTACCTCACCATTCATGAGGCCGACATTCGTTTTCACGGGCTCTCGATTGACGCACACCAGAACGGCAGAAAAGACGGCTATGTTATGAGTTGCAAAGTCCGAAACACCGGCGCCACACCAGCTGAATGGTTTCGATTTCGCTATGAGTTTGGCATGGGCAGAAGGGGAGAAACGCCCACAGATGAAGCCATTCTCGCTTCTGGTATGACCACGAAATGGACCGGCCCCGCCACGGGTCGAGATTTGGATTTCACCGTCGAGGGGATGGACGTAAGCAATGCCATTCACAGGGTTGCGGATGCCACCGAAGCTGGCATCTACCTCTTCATTCGCGGTTCCCTCGAATATGGCACCATCTACAACGAAGTCAGAGAATGGGGCGTCTTCCTTCACGCCGATGGTGACAGGATCTCCTCCTACCGCGACGGGTGGACAGCTGTCTTTGCCAACTCCGAGGGCAAGGCTCCCCCCGTCAAGCTGCAATTCAGTTCCCTGAAAGAATAGCAGAGCCAAAGTCAAAATCGCGCTAATCACCGCCAACCTCTCACCGCCCGCCTTGCGCGGGCTTTTTGCTGCCTGCCAGCCCTGTGCTGACCGGGTGATTCTGACACATTGCGTAATGCGATGCAAAATGTATTGACAGATCGCGTTAGGAGATACATTTTGCATCGCATACCCCGCCGCTGAAACCCACCTGGGCCGATCGCGAGTAGCCACCTACGGAGATGCGCTGAAGACCTATCGCGAACAGGAATAGCGGACCAAGACGCTCGGCCCGCAGGCCCGGCCTCCCAACTCACGGAGCAAGCCCACGAGGCCGGGCCACCCTACCCCGCGACTGCACAACTCCAACGCTTGAGAATTCCAGTTCCGTGACCGGCCACCGCAACGCGATGCGCCGATAACCCGGTCGCACCCTTTTGCGAGGACCGCACCATGTTGACCCCTCTTGAGACACTGCAACTCGCGGCGATGCGCAACCTGGTCGCATCCGCCGAGAACGAGGACCTCCGCATCCGCAAGCTGATCATGTCGCACCTGCGCGAGCCGATCGCACTGGCCGAACGCGCCCGGGCCGATGCGGCGCGCGGTGTCCTGCCGGTCGAGGTGGCGCGATGAGGCAGTGTCCCTCCGGCTGGTGGATCGTTCCTTTCTGGGTTGGCGGTGTTGCCACCCTTCTCGCGCTTGCCACCTGTGCGCACGCCGACACCGGAAATGATACTCCCCGGATCATATACTTGCCGTGCGAAGCTGCTCCTGAGTTCAGCGCGAACGGTATCGGCCCGCGCGGTCAGCCGACCGACACATATCTGGCAATGGTCCAGGAGCGCAACGCCCGCGAACTGGCCGAGTTCATCGATAGTCTGATGCCCACCTACATCACCGGCGGATCGGGCCGCGTAAATGACATCCCGGCTACTGTAACGCCCACCTCCCCGACGCTGCCGTCTGTGGATCTGCCGCCCGGGCTTGGCCCCTTTGCCGCCTGCCTCATTGCCATCTGCGGCATCGCCGCCATTGCACGGAGGAAGAAATGACTCAGTTTCTCCGCAACTGCCACGCCTTCGAGATCGACGAAGCAATCCGCGCCGATCGTCTGGAACGTGCCGCTCGGATGGAACAGCAGCACGAGGCCAGCCAGCCGGTGCAGCCGTTCCCTGATACCGCCAAAGACAAGGCCGAGGCCCGCAACGCCCGCCTGGTGATCGTTGCCATCTGGATTGCTTCCGTTAGCGTGGCGATCGCCGTCGGCGGGGCGCTGCTTGCATCACCTGCGAAGCTGCGGGCCGATCTGGCCATGTATCAGACGCTTCAGGAGATGGAGCGGTGATCCGACCCCAGCCCAGCGCGCAGCAGATCATCGCGGGCCGCCCCCGGTCCGCATCGGGTGCGGTGGCGCCCTGCCCCTTCTGCGGGCGCGTGCCGGAATTCTACGGCGCCCACCTGCTCATGCACCCGCCGCACCCGTGGTGCCCGCTCTCCACCCTCGAATTCAGCGCCCAGCGCATCGCCGACTGGAACCGGCGCGAACCCATTGCGCAGCAGGAAGGACTGCCCGAATGACCATGCACCAACCCATCAGCGGCACCGCGCCGGCAATCCGTATCAGCGCCACCATCGAGCTTGCCGAATTCCGGCGCGCCGCGCGGATCGCGTCGTCGGTCATCGAAAGACGCAACACCATCCCGGTCCTCGGCTATGCGCACCTCGGGGTGTCGAAAGGCATCGTCACCCTGCGCGCGACCGATCTGGACAGCTATTTCACGACGCTGGTCGAGGCAAACACTTCGGGCGAAGGCGCGGTGTTGATCAGCGGCAGGATGCTTTCGGCCTTCGCAGCGGCGGCGACCGGCCCGGTGACGATCGAGGTCCAGAAGGCCG
>NZ_SAUZ01000043.1 GCF_004022215.1 Paenirhodobacter populi | reverse complement strand
CATGTTCGGGCGCCTGAAGGACTGGAGGCGCGTCGCAACCCGCTACGACAGATGCCCTATCGTCTTCCTGTCAGCTATCGCACTCGCTGCAACCGTTCTTTTTGGGCTATGAGCGTAACGAGTCCTGACCCTAGGATCTGTGCCGACATGCGGCGGACCAGAACCGGCTCAAGCGGAATTTCTTCATGCTGACGCTGCAGCACCGCGCTCTCCGAACCGGCGCCAGACATATACGCATGCACAACGCGCGCAATCTTCTTGCGGATTTCGTGGTTCATTTGAATCATTCCGAAATTGGTAGGGGCCCCGGGTATAGAACCCGGTCTGGCACGCTGATCTGGCGCCGCGGGATTATAAATCCCGTCTGCTCACCTGAGTTGACCCCTTGAAAAAGTGGGTCAGGCGGCGTCTGCGTTGATGATCGACGCGACGCGGATCGTGATATCGATCACGCAGCCGGTTTCCTTGACCTCAATAACAGTCAGCGAGGGGATGCAGCCGCTTTCAACGCCCGCGTCGAGATAGTCGGCGACGATCGCCAGGAACATCGCGTGCCGATCACCCTGCACGTCAATGCCATCCCCGAAAATTTCCGGGCGCGGAAAAACGTGGGAGAGCGCCATCGCGGCGGCAAGGGTTTGAGGGTTCCAAGACATGATAGACCTCATCACAGGCCACCGGACACGCCGGCTGGCGGTTGCACAATCAAACGCAAATGCAGACCGCATCCCCGGCGGGGGCGGTCATGATCGGCGTATGCGTATGTGCGAAAAGGTCGTCATGCGGCGGATCATAGCTATGCACCGGCGAATCCGTCAATGATGAAAATGGAGGTGGTGAATCGCCAGGGCGGAGGGCTCATACCTGACCGGGCCGGGGTCCGGATGCGGTCCGTGTCCTCAGCGTGTCCCCAAGTCAGCGTAACGGGAGACCGACACGCGGATGCGATTCAGAATTTCTTTTATTTATCAGGAATTTGAAGTGGTGCCCAGAGCCGGAATCGAACCAGCGACACGCGGATTTTCAATCCGCTGCTCTACCAACTGAGCTATCTGGGCACTTTCGCATCGCTTCATGGTGCGTGCAGGCTTCATAATTTAGCCATGGGGGACTGTCCATAGGCTCCTTGCACTTTTTTGTCCGCCTTTCAAAAGACCTCTCCAACCGGGTCAGAACGACATTCTGGATGCTCCGCTCCCTTTTCGGCATAGTCGGACGCTGTGGTTTTTGGCGAGGCTGGCTCGAGCCCATCGACTGGATTGCCGGGAAGTGAAGTTTCGCGGCTCTGATCACGACGGCGGGCTGGTTGCGTCATCTGATGGGCTCGGCCGGCAAAGCTCCGCGTGTGATCGGCATCGATGGCCGGGCATGGCGCAAGGGGCGGCGTTACGGCACAATGATCTGCGACATGGAACGGCGGCGGGAGATTTTGTTGCCTGACCGTGAGCCTGTCAACGTGGAGGCGTGGCTCCGTGCCCATCCCTGCATCCAGATCGCCCGCGACCGCAACGGCGGCTATGGGCGGGACCACCATCAGAGGCTCAGGTCGCAGATCATTGGCACCTGTTGGAGAACGAAAGCGCCGCGTTCCTGGCCGCCGTGCAGCGGAGCATGCCCGCCATCCGAAAGGCGATCGGGACGAAGACGCTTGATCCCTCGCTGCTGACGCCGGCGGAAAGGCTGCAATACCAAGGCTTTCGGCGCCGCCGGCAGACCAATCCAATGGTGCGGAAGCCCGATGCCGGCCCGGCTTTCGTGACTGCGACAAGGGCGTCTCTTCCACGCAATGTCCGAAAATCGGACACACGGCATCGGACGGGGGATTGTAGAAACAGACCTGACACAGATCTGGAGGACCCCATGAAAGCGCTCGTTTATCAAGGCCCCGCCAAGAAAGACTGGATCGAGAAGGACAAACCCGCCATCGACAAGCCGACGGATGCGATCGTGCGCATCACTCGGACGACGATCTGCGGCACCGATCTGCATATCCTCAAGGGCGACGTGCCCGCCGTGACCGAGGGCCGGACGCTCGGCCACGAGGGGGTGGGCATCGTCGAATCCGTCGGCGACGCGGTGGCGAATTTCAAGCCGGGCGACGCGGTGCTGATCTCCTGCGTCACCTCTTGCGGGAAATGCCCGAACTGCAAGCGCCAGCTCTATGCCCATTGCTCGGATGGCGGCTGGATCCTGGGCCACCTGATCGACGGCACCCAGGCCGAATACGTGCGCATCCCGCATGCCGACAATTCGCTCTATCCGATCCCCGAGGGCGCGGATGAGGAGGCGCTGGTGATGCTGTCCGACATCATGCCGACCGGATTCGAGATCGGCGTGCTGGCGGGGCGGGTGAAGCCCGGCGACACGATGGCCATCGTCGGCGCCGGCCCGATCGGCATGGCGACGCTGCTGACGGCGCAGTTCTATTCGCCGGGCCGGATCATCATGATCGACACCGACCCGAACCGGCTTGAGGTCGCGCGCCAGTTCGGCGCGACCGAGACGTTGCGGGTCGGTGCGGACGACGTGATCGCCCGGATCATGGAGATGACCGACGGGCAGGGCGTCGATGTGGCGGTCGAGGCGGTGGGCGTTCCGGCGACCTTCGACACCTGCCAGAAGATCGTCTCGGCGGGCGGTAACATCGCCAATGTCGGCGTGCACGGCAAGCCGGTCGAGCTGCATATCGAGGAACTCTGGATCAAGAACATCAACATCTCGATGGGACTGGTCTGCACCAACACCACGCCGATGCTGCTGAAGACCCTGCAATCGGGCAAGGTCGATCCGGCGCGGCTGATCACCCACCGCTTCTCGCTGGACCGGATCCTCGACGCCTACGAGGTCTTCGGCAATGCCGCGCGGGAAAAGGCGATGAAGGTCATCCTGACCGCCTGACGCGCAGGCCTCGGCACCACCGCGCCGGGGACGCCGGATTACCGAACGCGGGCCTCGGGGGGTGATGATGCCACCGCCCCCGGCACGGCCGTTCCTTTGCGGATCCTCACGGATCCGCCTTGGCACATTGGAAATTCCCGGGCGGTCGATCAGGCAGGTGAATCGTGAAAGGCCATGACCCACACGTCCGGCCTCGCTATGGCTTCCCGGAGCCGGAGGATGGACCCTGTCATCGGGCCGGCGTTCCGGATGGGATGGATCGCTCCGGGCTGACACCGGAGGAGAACCGGGCAGGTCCGTGTCCCTTCCGCGATCCGGACCCGCCCGAAGCCGCCCGGACGGATAAAAGCCGGGCGGCGATCACGAAACCTGCTCGGGTTCGAAATTTTCCGCCCCCGTCGTTTTCCTGAACCCGTATCTGCTCGCTAGAGATCAAGATCCAGCAGCGCCTGACGCATCACCTGCGGATCCGCGTCCACGCCGGTCCAGTATTTGATGCCGATCACCCCTTGCTGGACAAGCATGCCCAGCCCGTCCACCGTGCGGCAGCCGCGCCCCTGCGCCGCCCGCAGCAGCCGGGTCCGGGGCGGGTTGTGGATGCCGTCGGCCACCACCATCCCGGGCGTCAGGCTGTCGATATCGATATCGGGCATCGCCTCCACATCCGGGTAAAGCCCGACGGAGGTCGCGTGGATCACGATATCCGTGTCCTGCGGAACGGAAAACGGCCCGGTCCATGGCGCATAGCGTGCCTGTGCCGCGGTGCGCGTGTTGAGCAGATCCGCGACCGCTTGCCCACGGGCGGCGCTGCGGTTGACGACGGTGATCCGGGTGGCCCCGGCAAGGGCCATCTCGACAGCCACGGCCCGCGCGGCACCGCCCGCGCCGAACAGCACGATCGATTTGCCGCGCGGGTCCACCACCTCGCGCAGCGCGGCGACAAAGCCGCGCCCGTCGGTATTCTCGCCGATCAGGCGGTCGCCCCGGCGCACGATGGTGTTGACGGCGCCGATGATCTCGGCCGATTGCCCCAGCCCGTCGAGATGTTCGATCACCGCGACCTTGTGCGGGATCGAACAGTTGAATCCGCGCCAGCCCATCGCCCGCGCGCCGCGCACGGCATCGCCCAGATCCTCGGGGGCGACCTCGACATTGATGTAGCGCCAGTCGAGCCCGTGATGGGCGAATGCGGCCTCGATCATGGCGACGGTCGGGTTCTCGCCGGCGGGTTGGGCGAAAGATCCCGTGAGGGGCAGCAGAAAGTTCATGGATCCGGTCCTTTGGTTCAAGCGGCGTGGCCGAGGGTCGCGCGCATCCCGCGCAGATGCGCCCCGACCCGCAGCGCCTGGGCGGCGATGGTCAGGGCAGGGTTCAGCGCGGCGGAGGAGGGGAAGAACCCTCCATCCACCACATAGAGGTTCGGGTGGTCATGGGCGCGACACAGCGCGTTCAGGGACGAGGTCGCGGGGTCATCCCCCATCCGCACCGTGCCGCACTGGTGCGACGGCGCCTGAATGCCAAAGCCGTGGCGCAGCACGAGCGGAAAGCCCGCACGACGCAGCACGCCTTTCACATGCCGGACAAACCGGTCATGGGCGCGGGCGCCGCCCGGACGGTAATCGACCTCGACCCGGTCGCCGTCCAGCAGGCGCACCCGGCTGTCGGGATCGGGCGTGTCCTCGGACATCGCCAGCACATCGACGGAATGCCGCCCCAGCCAGTCGGCCAGAAAACCGGGCATGGCCGGATATGCGGCGCGGATCATCGGCCCCTGAATGTTGCCCAGCATCTGGATATTGCCCCGCGCATCGCTGTCGCCGGGCAGCCCGTCGTAAAAATCGTTCACCGACAGGGTTTTCGGGAATTTCGTGTCATTCCGGGCAAGGGGGTTCATCGCCATGAGCCCGGTCAGGTGATGGTTCATCAGATGCCGGCCGACGACGCCCGAGCGATTGGCGATGCCATCGGGCGCCGCCTCGCAGGCCGAGCGCAGCAGGATCAGCGCCGAGTTGATCGCCCCCGCGCTGAGAACGAACATCGGCGCCTCGACACGCAGCAGCGCCCCGTCGCGCCGGAATTCGGCCGCGACGATGCGATGGCCCAGTTCGTCGGCGATCAGCCGGGTCACCTCGGCGCGGCGTTCCAGACGCACGTCGGGATGGGCAAGCAGCGGGCGCAGCACACGGGTTTCCGCATCCCCTTTGGCGCCGAAACGGCAGGCAAAGGCATCGCAGGCCCCGCAGCGCCGGCAGGCGCCGCCATCGCCGAAATCCACCGCCGAGGGCATCGGAAACGGATGCAGCCCCTGTGCGCCGAACCTGCCCGACAGCGCGGCGATGGTGGGTTCATGCGGGATCGCGGCGTGGGGAAAGGCCGCGCGGGGCGGCTCGGTCGGATCGAGGCCGGATTGGCCGCGCACGCCGTAAAGGCGCTCGGCCTCGGCGTAATGCGGCGCGAGGTCCTGATAGCGGACCGGCCATGCTGGCGAAGGCGCGCCGTCGATCGTCGTCGCCTCGAAATCCTGCGTGCGAAAGCGGAACATCGCCGTGCCGTAGAATTTCGTATGCCCGCCGACATAGTAATACTGACCGGGCCGGTAGCGCGCCCCGCCGGCATCGAGCCATTCCTCCCGCGTGCGATAACGGGCCTGACGGAACACCGCCTCGGCGTCGCTGTTCTGCGGCTCGTTGGGCAGGAAATCGCCCCGCTCAAGGATCAGGATCCTTGCCCCGGTGCCCGCCAGTTGATGGGCCACGGCGCTGCCGCCGACGCCTGACCCGATGATCACGATATCCGCCCTGATCGTCTGCATCGCCATCCTCCCCCGATGGTTCATGATGGCGAGGCGCTGACGGTTGCGCCATTCCGCACTGCCGCGTCTTCTTGTATGATTGCCGCATTCCTGAACGGGAAAGGAACGTGATGGCCATATCGCAACCGTATTTCGAGACCGTGACGATCCCGCCGGAGCGGTCGTTGCTGGTATTCGACCGGCAATTACCGGAATTTCCGTTCAACTGGCATTACCATCCGGAATTCGAACTGACGCTGACGGTGAACAGCCGCGGGATGCGCTTTGTCGGCGATCATGTCGCGCAATACGAGGATGGCGATCTGGTCCTGATCGCTCCCAATCTGCCCCATGCCTTTCAGTCGCAGAGCCTGATCGGCAAGGCCACGGCGCATCGGGCGATGATCTGCTGGTTCACGCAGGACTGGGCCGGCGGCCTGATCCGGGCCGTGCCCGAGCTGGAACCCGTCGCCGCCCTGCTGGCTCAGGCGCGGAGGGGCATCCGCTTTGGTCCGGGCACGACGGCCCGGCTTCGCGGGCGGATGTTGCGCCTTGGACAGATGGATGCGCTGGCGCAGGTGATGGAGCTTCAATCCCTGCTGGTCGCCCTTGCCGCCGCACCCGATCGCCACACGCTGGCCACGGGCGAGGTCACGGTCAGCGACATGCCCCGCGACCGGGAGCGGCTGCAAAAGGTCCTTGACCATCTGCACCGGCACTATGACCAGCCCCTGCGTCTGAAGCCGCTTTGCGATTTGGTGCATCTGACCGAAAGCCAGCTTCAGCGGGTCTTCAAGCGCAGCGCGCGCATGTCGATCAGCGCCTATGTGCAGCAATTGCGACTGGGACGGGCGTGCCAGATGCTCGTGCAGACCGACGGCGCGATGGGGCGCATCGCCACGGATTGCGGCTTTTCCGATGCGGCGGATTTCGCCCGCCGCTTTCGCAAGGCGCGCGGTGTCACCCCGTCGGTCTACCGCGCGACATTTCGCGGCAGATGATCGGCTGCCGCTGGCCCCCTGAAACCATCGCGGGACGTGAAGCGCGAGGTTTATTTCTCAACGGCCATGATGTAGCTGTTGCTCTCGTGCCGTTCGGTTTCCTCCATCGCGGACGGGCGATGCCATGACGAACGAGGCCCCGGCGCGGGCAATATCCATCCTTCATCTCATCGCGTTCCGCTTGCGCAAGGACGCCCTGGCCGCGGGACCATCGGCCTCGGGACCCCTTGGTCTTGCAGGACGGGCGCCCCGGAAACGTTGAAACGCTCCATGCCCGCTCCTTCCCCGACAGCCGATACCGACGTCCAAAAGGCGGCGATCACCCCGCTGCAGATCGGCCTTTGCGCCGCCGCCTGCGGCGTCACCGTCGCCAATATCTACTATGCGCAGCCGCTGATCGAGCCGATCTCGGCCGAATTCGGGCTTTCCGCCAATCTCGCCGGGCTGATCGTGACGATCACGCAACTGGGCTATGGCGCGGGGCTGTTCTTCCTCGTCTGCCTCGGCGATCTGCTTGAGAACCGCCGCCTCATCCTGTCCATGACCGCGCTGACCATCCTCGGGCTGATCGGCATCGTGCTGAGCCCGGACGGAGGCGTCTTCCTGCTGTTTTCCTTCCTGCTGGGAATGGCGTCGGTCGGCACGCAGATGCTGGTGCCCTTCGTCTCCTTCCTCGCGCCGCCCGAGACGCGCGGCAGGGTCATCGGCAATATCATGGGCGGCCTGCTGACCGGGATCATGCTCTCGCGTCCGGCGGCAAGCTTTCTTGGCGCGCATTTCGGCTGGCGCGCGATCTTCGTGGTGTCGATCCTCGTGATGGCGGCGACCTTCGCGGTCCTGTGGCGGATCCTGCCCGAGCGCAGGCCCGAGGCGAGGATGGGCTACCCGGTGCTGCTCGGCTCGACGCTCGACTGGCTGCGGACGGCGCGCCCGCTGCAACGCCGGGCGGTCTATCAGGGGGTGATGTTCGCGGTGTTCAACCTGTTCTGGACGGCGGGGCCGCTGATGCTGCATGCGCGCTTCGGTCTGGGGCAGGACGGGATCGCGCTTTTTGCGCTTGCCGGGGCGGGCGGGGCCATCGCGGCGCCCATCGCCGGACGGATCGCCGATCGCGGCGCCGGGTCGATGGCGACCGGCATCGCCATGCTTGGCGCGGCGGCGGCCTTCGTTCTGTCGGGGTTCGGAACGGTCTGGGGATCGCTCGCGGTTCTGGTCCTTGCCGTGGTGGTAATCGACGCCATGGTGCAGACCAACCAGATCGTCAGCCAGCGGATCATCTACGCGCTGGACGACGCGGCGCGCGGACGGATCAATTCGGCCTTCATGACCGTCGTGTTCCTGTCGGGCGCCATCGGGTCGATCCTCGGCTCGCTGTCCTATGTCGATGGCGGCTGGTGGATGACGGCGGGCCTCGGAGCGGTCCTGTGCGTGGCGGTCTGGCTGTTCTTCCGCACCGAGTGACGGAAAAACAGCCATTCCAGCCTGCCCGGTCACGCGGCGGTCTGGACGCCTTCGGGCAGCTTGGCGCCGGTCATGAAGGCCACCGCATCCGACATGGAATGATCCTGCGGGCGGATGACGCACAGGCGCCGCCCCAGCCGGTGGATGTGGATGCGGTCCGCCACCTCGAACACATGCGGCATGTTGTGGCTGATCAGGATCACCGGCAGGCCGCGCGCCCGGACATCGCGGATCAGGTCCAGCACCCGGCGGCTTTCCTTGACGCCAAGCGCGGCGGTGGGCTCGTCAAGGATCACCACCCGCGAGCCGAAGGCCGCCGCGCGCGCCACCGCCACGCCCTGCCGCTGCCCGCCGGACAGGGTTTCCACCGGCTGGTGGATGTTCTGGATGGTCATCAGGCCCAGCTCGTTCAGCTTTTCGCGGGCGAATTTCGCCATGCGGGGGCGGTCGAGCTGCCGGAAGACCGACCCCATGATGCCGGGCCTGCGCAGCTCGCGCCCCATGAACATGTTGTCGGCGATCGACAGCGCGGGCGACATGGCGAGCGTCTGGTAGACGGTCTCGATCCCCGCGGCGCGCGCCTCGATCGGGGTGCGGAAGGCCACGGCGCGGCCCTCCAGCGTGATCTCGCCGCTGTCGGGGATGACCGCGCCCGACAGGGCCTTGATCAGCGACGACTTGCCCGCGCCGTTGTCGCCGATGATCGCCAGGATCTCTCCGGGCAGCAGCTCGAAATCGCAGTTGTCGAGCGCGGTGACCCGTCCGTAGCGTTTCGTCAGGCCCTTGGCCTGCAGGATGGGGGCGTTCATGCCGATACCTTTCTGATCCACTGGTCCACGGTGACGGCAAAGATGATCAGCGCGCCGATCAGGAAGAAGGTCCATTGCGGATCGGTGCCGACAAGGCGCAGACCCATTTCAAAGACGCCGACGATCAGCGCGCCGAAGAACATGCCGATGATCGAGCCGCGCCCGCCGAACAGCGATATTCCTCCGATCACCACCGCGGTGATCGACTGGATATTGCCCAGTTGCCCCGTCGAGGCGGTGGGCGAGACGGAGCCGAAGCGCCCGATCATCACCCAGCCCGCGATGGCGCAAAACAGCCCCGCCAGCGCATAGACCTGTATCAGCACCCGCCGCGTCGGCACGCCCGCCAGCTCCGCCGCCGCCGGATCGTCGCCCGTGGCATAGACATGCCGGCCCCAGGCGGTGTGGCGCAGCACATAGGCCATGATCGCCACCAGCGCGATCATCAGGAAGACGGCATACAGCACCCTGACTCCGCCCGGCTGGATCGCCTGTCCCCAGAATTGCAGGGCGGGCGCCCGCGCCGCGACCTCGGATGACCGGATCGTCTCGTTCGCGGAAAAGATGAAGTTCGAGGCCAGCAGGATCTGCCAGGTTCCCAGTGTCACGATGAAGGGCGGCAGCCGCATCCGCGCCACCAACCAGCCGTTGACAAAACCCATCGCCGTGCCCAGCAACAGGCCGATCGCGATGGCCAGTTCCGCCGGCAGCCCGTAGCGAAAGGTCAGCTGCCCCATCAGCACCGAGGAAAACACCGCGATCGCCCCCACGGACAGGTCGATCCCCGCCGTCAGGATCACCAGCGTCTGCGCGATGCCCAGAATGCCGACGATGGAGATCTGTTGCAGGATCGTCGACAGCGTGGTCGCCTTGAAGAAATTGTCCGACAGCAGGCCGAACACGATCAGCGCCACCATCAGCACGATCAGCGGCACCGCCGAGGGCGTCTGGTGCAGCCAGTGCTGGATCTTCTTCAGCGGCGACCGGTCCTCGTGGAACTCGGCGACGCGGGTCGAGGCGCCGTGCAGCCCGTCTTCGTAGGTCGTCGCCGTTCCGGCCTTTGCAGGCGTCATGTCTGCGGGCATTTTCCTTTCCTCCCCTCGCATCTTCGCCGTGGCGGATGCGGTTCTGGCCGGGGCGGCGATGCCGCCCCTTCCGGATCATCGCGTCCGTGCCCGGGGGTCAGCCCCAGCACATCTCGGTGCCCTTCGCGGTATCGATGGATTCGATCCCCGGAACCGGCTTGTCGGTGACCAGCATGACCCCGGTATCGAAGAAATCCTTGCCATCGGTCGGGGCGGGCTTCTCGCCCTCGGCGGCGTATCTGGCGATCGCCTCGATCCCCATCGACGCCATCATCAGCGGATATTGCTGCGAGGTCGCGCCGATCACCCCGTCCTTGACATTGGCGATGCCGGGGCAGCCGCCATCGACCGAAACGATCAGCACGTCGTTTTCGCGCCCGATGGCCTTGAGCGCCTCATAGGCGCCTGCGGCGGCGGGCTCGTTGATCGTGTAGACGAGGTTGATGCCGGGATCCTTCGCCAGAAGCGCCTCCATCGCGTTCAGCCCGCCTTCCTCGTTGCCCGAGGTGACCTCATGGCCGACGATGCGCGGATCGGTCTCGTCCCCCCATTTCGCCGGATCGCCCAGATCGATGCCGAAGCCTTGCAGGAAGCCCTGATTGCGCAGCACATCGACCGAGGGCTGGCTGATGCCCAGATTCAGCATGGCGATTTTCGCATCCGCCGCGCCGTCGCCCATCGTCGCCTTCGCCCATTGGCCGATCAGCTCGCCCGCCTGGAAATTGTCGGTGGCGAAGGTCATGTCCGCCGCGTCGATCGGGTCCAGCGGCGTATCCAGCGCGATGACCAGCAGCCCGTCATCGCGCGCGGCCTGAACGGAATTGACGATGGCCTTGGTATCGGAAGCGGTGATGAGGATACCCTTCGCGCCATCGGCGATACAGGCCTCGACGGCGGCGACCTGGCTTTCGTGGTCGCCGTCGATCCGGCCGGCATAGGTTTTCAGATTGACGCCCATCTCCCGGGCCTTCGCCATGGCGCCTTCCTTCATCTTGACGAAGAACGGATTGGTGTCTGTCTTGGTGATCAGGCAGGCCGATACGTCCTGCGCAAGGGCGGGCGCGGCGGTGGAAACCACAAGCGCGGCAACCCCCAAAAGGGTTCTGGTCTTCGTTGTCATGGACTTCCTCCCAGAAGTTCGCGGATTTCCTCCGACCCGCGTCTGTTCACGAAACCCGATTCCCGGGCTTGCGTCAATATAATTAAATCACTCTTATTTAATATTGACGGCACCGTCGAAATCCTCACTCTGAACGATCGAGAGCCCGGATCGCGGGCGGGGGAGGCACAGGTGAAACACGCAGCCGAAACGGCCCAGGACCGCACCTTGACCGACCGCAGCTTGCCCGAGGCATCGCGGCTGCGCGGGTCCAACCAGTCGGGCATGCGGGCGCATAACGAACGGCTGGTGCTGTCTCTGGTGCGCAGGCATGGGGCGCTGGCGAAATCCGACATCGCGCGGATGACCGGGCTGTCGGCGCAGACGGTCTCGGTCATCATGCGCGCGCTGGAACAGGACGGGCTGCTGCTGCGGGGCGAACCCCTGCGCGGGCGGATCGGCCAGCCTTCGGTGCCGATGTCCCTGGCGCCCGAAGGGGCGTTCTTTCTGGGCGTCAAGATCGGGCGGCGGTCGTCGGACCTGATCCTCATCGACTTTCTGGGGCAGGTGCGGGCGAAAAGGCGGCGCACCTACCGCTATCCGACGCCGGCCGTGGTGGTCGATTTCGTGGCGGCGGCGCTGCCCGAGATTCTGGCCGGGCTCAGCCCCGCGCAAAGGGCGCGGGTCGGCGGCATGGGTGTGGCCATGCCCTTCCAGCTCTGGGCATGGGGGGAATATGTCGGCGCGCCGCAGGCGGAAATCGACGCCTGGCGCGAGACCGACATTCAGGCCGCGCTATCCGCCGTGGCCGGGATGCCCGTCCAGATCCAGAACGATGCGACGGCGGCCTGCGGCGCCGAGCTTGTTTTCGGCACCGGCGAAACGCCCCGCGATTTCCTGTATTTCTACTTCGGCTATTTCATCGGCGGCGGGTTGGTGCTGAACGGCCGGCTGTTCACCGGGCGCAGCGGCAATGCCGCGGGCGTCGGGCCGATGCCGGTTCCGGGCCCGGACGGGCGGATGCAGAGGCTGATGGCCGTGGCCTCCACCTGGCCGCTGGCCCGCGCGATGGAGGCCGCGGGGCAACCGTCCGATCCGCTGTGGGAACATCCGGATGTCTGGCACGTCGATCCGCGGATCCTGTCGGACTGGATGGATGCGGCGGCGGCGGGTCTGGCCTCGGCGATCCTGTCGGCCACCGCGCTGCTGGAACTGGAGGCCGTGCTGATCGACGGCTGGATGCCGCTACAGGTGCGCGCCGAGATCACCCGCCGCACCCAGGCGGCCCTGCATCGCATCGATCTGGCCGGCATAGACCCGCCGCAGATCCGCGAAGGCACCGTCGGCGCCGAGGCCCGCGCGCTCGGCGCGGCGGCGGTGCCTCTGGCGCAACGCTATCTGGTCGATCCCGACGCGGCCTTGCTTGAGTTCTGACCCGGATCGCGGGGCCAGCCGATCCGGACCGGGCGGCGCCGCCCTTGCCGTTCCGGCCACGCCCCTTACGCGACGCCGCTGATATCCTCCGCGCCGGGGTCCTGTCCGCGCAGGCGCATGGCGTCGCGGGACGGGGGTGTGCCGAACATGCGGGCGTATTCGCGGCTGAACTGCGAGGCGCTTTCATAGCCGACCGTATAGGCGGTGCGCGCGGTATTGCCGTTCAGGATCATCAGCCGCCGCGCCTCCTGCAACCGCAGCATCTTCTGATATTGCAGCGGGCTCATCGCGGTCGCCGTCCTGAAATGGCGGTGGAACGAGGCCGGGCTCATCCGGGCGATCTCGGCGAGGGTCTCGATGCGGATCGTCTCGTTGAAATGCGCCTTGATCCAGCGGATCGCCTGCCGGACCTGCGACAGCTGGCTGTCGTCCCGGGCGATCTGGCGCAAGACACCGCCCTGCGGCCCCTGCATCACCCGATAGAGGATCTCGCGTTCCAGCATCGGCGCCAGCGCCGGCACATCCTCCGGCGCATCGAAGAGCGCCAGCATCCGGCACCACGCATCGACAAGCTGCGGCGTCACCGGGCTGACCCCGAAACCCGCCGTCTGCCCTTCGGGCCGCACGGCGGTATCGCTCAGCAGCGAGGCGATGGTGTCGCGGTTCAGGGTCAGGCTGACGCAGATATAGGGCTCGGCCGGGCTCGCCTCGGCGATCCGGCCGGACACCGGCAGGTCGAGCGAGGTGACGAAATACGACGCCGGATCGTAGCGCAGCACCCGGTCGCCCACCATCACCTGCTTCGCTCCTTGCAGCACGAGGCACAGCATCGGCTCATAGAGCGTCGAGGTCGGCACGGTCACCGAGGGCGACACGAACACCGAAACGCCCGGGATCGGGCGGGCACGGCCGGATGCCGCGAAGTGGCGCGCGGCCTGATGGCGCATCATGATCAGTTGCTGTTGCATGGCCGCAAGACTGGCCCAATCCCCGCCCCGGGGCAAGGCGGCTGCGGCCCCATCCCGCGGAGTTGAGAGGAATAGGCAAGAGATCGACATGATCCGGCGTGGCCCGGTGGGGCCCGCGTCCCAGATAACGGACACCGGGCGCCTCGGGGTGTCGTTATCCCGTTTCCGCGCCCGGCATTGCAAACCCATCAAGGAGGCAGACCGATGTCCCGATCCTTCGGAGCGGAGTCGACCACGGAAGACGTGCTGGCCGGCGTGGACCTGACCGGCAAGCGCATTCTGATCACCGGCGTATCGGCGGGGCTGGGCGCAGAGACGGCGCGGGCGCTGGTGTCGCACGGCGCCGATGTGCTCGGCACGGCGCGGAACCTCGACAAGGCGCGGGCCGCGACGGGGGTGGTGCGGGGCGGGGGCCGTCTCGAGCTGATCGCGCTGGATCTGGCCTCGCTTGCCAGCGTGCGGGCGGCGGCGGATGCCCTGCTGGCCGACGGCCGCCCGTTCGACGTCATCATCGCCAATGCCGGTGTCATGGCAACGCCACAGGGGCGCACCGCCGACGGGTTCGAGACCCAGTTCGGCACCAACCACCTCGGCCATTTCGTGCTGGTCAACCGGATCGCCTCCCTGCTCCGGCCGGGCGGGCGCGTGGTGATGCTGTCCTCGGCGGGCCACCACAGCGCCGATGTCGATCTTGACGATCCGGATTTCGACCACACGCCCTATGACCCCTTTGTGGCCTATGGCCGCTCCAAAACCGCCAATATCCTGTTCGCCGTCGAATTCGACCGCCGCCACAGGGACAGGGGCATCCGCGCCACCGCCGTGCATCCGGGCGTCATCCTGACCGAGCTGGTCCGGCACATGAGCGAAGACGCGACGCAGGAGCTGATGATCTCGCTCGCCGCCCGCGAGGCCGAGGGCGAGACGGCCTTTGCCCTGAAGACCATCCCGCAGGGCGCCGCCACATCGGTCTGGGCCGCCACCGTCGCCGGGGCGGAAGCGATCGGCGGGCGCTATTGCCTCGACTGCCATGTCGCCGAGATCGACGATGAAACGGCGGATGGCGTGCGCAGCTATGCGCTCGACCCGGCCCGCGCCCGCGCGCTCTGGGCGAAAAGCGAAGCCATGACCGGCGAACGGTTCTGACCCCACCAAACCAGCCAAGGAGTTCCCATGAAGACCATCGGATATGCGGCGACCAGCGCCACCCAGCCGCTCGCCCCGCATGACGTCACCCGCCGCGACCTGCGCGACAACGACGTCGCGATCGAGATCCTTTATTGCGGCGTCTGTCATTCGGACCTGCATCAGGCCCGCAACGACTGGGGCGCCTCGATCTACCCGCTGGTGCCCGGCCATGAGATCGTCGGCCGGGTCACCGGCACGGGCAGCGCCGTCACCCGCTACAAGGCGGGCGACAGGGTCGCCGTCGGCTGCATCGTCGACAGCTGCGGCAAATGCGACCAGTGCCTGAAGCACGAGGAGCAGATGTGCCGCGAGGGCGTGACGCAGACCTACAACGACCATGACCGGATCACCGGCGATGTTACCTATGGCGGTTATTCCAAACACATCGTGGTGCGCGAGGAATTCGTGCTGTCGATCCCCGAGGCGCTGGACATCGCGCGCGCAGCGCCGCTCCTCTGCGCGGGCATCACGACGTATTCGCCGCTGCGCACCTGGAATGTCGGGCCGGGCAGCCGGGTCGGCGTCGTCGGCCTTGGCGGGCTCGGGCATATGGCGGTCAAGCTGGCCGTCGGGCTCGGTGCCGAGGTGACGGTGATCAGCCGCACCGAGGCGAAGAAGGCCGATGCGCTGGCGCTCGGCGCCGACCGGGTGCTCGCCTCGGGCGATGCGGTGGCGATGGCGGCGGCGGCCAGTTCCTTCGACCTGATCATCGACACGATCCCCGTGCGCCACGACCTCTCGCCCTATCTGCCGCTCCTCGACGTGGATGCGACGCTGGTCATCGTCGGCCAGCTCGGCATGGTCGACGAGCACAGCACCTTGCCGCTCCTGATGGGTCGCCGCCGGATCTCGGGCTCGCCCATCGGCGGGATCGCCGAGACGCAGGAGATGCTGAACTTCTGCGCGCGGATGAACATCCTGCCGGAGTGCGAGATGATCGCCATTCAGGACATCAACGCCGCCTTCGAGCGCATGGAGCGCGCCGATGTCCGCTATCGCTTCGTCATCGACATGGCCTCGTTCGAAGCCGCCTGACGTTCATGCGGGGCGCGTGTTCCACGCGTGCCCCGCAAGACATTTGGCCCGGTGCCGCGGCCAACTGTCCGCGGCACAGAACGGCTGGTCTGGAAATCGCTGCGTTGGAACATGCACCCTGCTATCCTGTGGCGTGTCGCCATTTCACCTCTGCGCCGCGTGACACGGGGGCATTCCCCCATGTCACGTTTTCGCGAAAGGAGAGGGGCCCTCGAACAGGATCTTGTAATGCTCCGCATATTCCTGCGTGACGGCTTCCCATTCGCCGTTTGTCTTCGCCTCGGCATAGGGTTTCGGATAATCCCAGCCCTTCGGTTTTTCAAAACCGTGCCATTCCAGATCGATATCCAGCGGCGTGACCCGAGCCTGCGGATCCCAGTCGTCTGGATGCAGAACTTTCGAAAGCCGGCGATAGTCGAAGGGGGGAACGTCGCCATTGTCGACATGGCGTTTCAGATATCCGTCGACATTCTCCGACGTGACGATCAGCGAATGCCAGTTCTGCAGCCGTTCTGTCGCGCGGGGTTTCCAGCCGTTGAGCACATCATAGAGACGCGCCGAGAAGAATCCCGCTTGATAGGCAGGCGCATTGGCCGAGGTCGCCAGAAGCTGACCGCTCTTGACCGCGCGCAGGCCCTCGGCGGTGCCATCCGCGCCGACGACGAGGACATCCTCGCCCGGGCGCAATCCCGCCGCCCTGAGTGCCGCGATCACGCCCATCGCGACGTCGTCATTCTGCGCGACGACACCGACGATGTCGCTATGGCGGGTCAGCAGATCTTGCGTCGCGTTGAGCGAATCTTCGCGGTTGAACAGGCCCGGAAGCTGGTCGACGAGCGTAGTCTTCGGAAAGTCTGCAAAGGCCGCGTCGCGGCCCCGGCTGCGCACCGTGTCGGTCGAAAACCCCGGCACACCGGTCACGCCAACGATCTTGCCGCCGCCAAAACGCCGGGTGACCTCGTCAAGCAGAATGCGGGTCACAGCACCATGGGCCGAGAATTCCTCCGGCACGGCGTAGAGGGTGTAGTAGTCGCCGACCTCAAATGGGGTCAGCCAGGGCAAGGTCGCCCAGACATTGGCGAAATAGGCGTTGTTCCGGCCCGAGATCTCGGCGATCCGGCGCACCGCACTGCCGTCCGGCGCGTGCAGGATGATCGCGTTGGTTCCGGCGCCGAGCTGTTGTTCCGCTTGGTCGAGCTGCTTCTGGCTGTCGATTTGACCGTCGAGATAGGTATAACCGAGGCCGAGTTCCTTGGTCGCGGCCTCGGTCGCGCGGCTGGCCTGGATCATGAATTCAACGCGGCTGGTCCAGGCGAGATAGGCGAGTTTACCATCGGCCGAGGCCATCGCCACGCCGGGCAGCCCCGCCATGCCGGCGAAGGTTGTCGCCGCAACACCGGCCGAGCCGAGAGCGAGGAAATCTCGGCGCGACACACCGCTGGTGCCGAGTTGATTGAGGTGACGGTCGATTGTGTGTCTGCGGTCGGGGTCGAACCAGCCGCGCGCCTGGTGGAGGAAATTCTTGGTCATGGACTCTCCGGGATCTCTGGCGCCGCGGGGCGCCGTGTCACTGTTCACGACGAACCCTGTCACAATCCCAAAAGCATGAGTTTCCTATTTTCCGGTCCAGGACAGAAACGGCCAGCTGTTCCGCAATGCGGCGAAGATAAATTCCATTTATGGGGAATCTCATTCCTTTCGCATGGGCGATTTCGGAAGGAGAATCATCGGTTTTGGGGAGCAGGCAGCCGATTGTTGAAAAAGTGAGGACCTGAGTAGGCAGTGGCCTTTCCCCTTTGGGTTCCTGCCATGCACTCGATCTCGGCGGTGCCGAGCGCATTGAAGCGATTCATGACTGAGCAGGTGAACGGTTGCCCATCGAGGCGCCATCGGTTCAAGCCCGATGGGCGACGGTTTGAGAGAACCTGCGAAGGATGCGGATCTGGACCTCGGCAGCCTAGCGGCCCGGGTCGCGTGATGCGATGCGTTCCCCGGACGCCTTGAGGCCTTTCATCCAGTCGTCGGGAAAACAGTCCACTGGACTGTTTTCTGGTCCTCCTCATACCTTGATCCGGCTTCGGAGGTGATATCCGGACCCGCGTTTCCAGGATGAGGAGGAACCATGGCGCCACGTCAGTCCGACGCATGCGTCGCAGACGTTGTGTGGCTTTGAAGATCTCATTGCGGGGCGAGACATTGTCCGCCACTGGTCCGAGGGCCATGTCGAGCGCGGCTGGGCAATCTTGGCGCCATCGTCGCCCGTTCTTGCGGATGGGAATGATCGTCGTGCCGCCACGCTCCAGGATCGCGGTGTGGCGGCGGTGCATGTCGAACGCGCCGTCGCCGGTCACGGTGCCGATCTGAGCATCGGGCGGGATATGGTCCAGCGGGTGGGGCAGAACCCTAGCCGGTTCGCTCGAACCGGTGGCGCTTCACCGGCTCGATGTCGCCCTTGTCGCGCGAGGTGAACTCCACCGCACGGATGTCGCCGGTGGCCGTGTCCATCGCCAGATGAACCGCTGCCGATATTGGCGTCGGCGCCGCGCGCCATGCTTGCGTGCCAGCCATTCATTCGATGGGCTTACACGGCAGCCACGGTCCCCTCTCATTCGCCGAGGAACTTGATCCCTTTCGCCATGGCCTTCGGACCGGTGGCGGCGCCATGGCTCAGTGTCGAGCAGCAGGTTCAGCGGGCCGCGCGACGCATCGATATCCGCACCATGATCCGTTTCTGCCTGCGGCTCAGGGGGGGGGCGAAACTGAGAAGGATCGTCGATCCTTCCGGTGGAAGGATCGCCCGACGAAGGGCACCGGCCAGTCGAGGCCTGCCATCGACAGGATGCTCGCCACCATCCCGGTCGTCTGCCGCAAGAGAAGCCAGAACAGGACCTTCACCATCAGGAAGAACTGGATCGCGCTCGCCGGGAAAACAGCCCAATTGACTGTTTTCCCGACGCTTGAAGGGATCAGGAAACGATCCGGGGGATCGTTTCCCCCGAGAATGCGGATCGGAGGGCCATCTGCGTCGATGACAGTGTGCAGCTTGGTGTTCATGCCGCCTTTGGTCTGGCCGATCGAACGACCCCTTTGGTCACTAGCCCCCCATTTTTCGACCGCAGGCTGGTCGCCGTGCGGTGTGCCTTGAGATCGGGCGCATCAATCATCACCGTCTTCGGAACGGCGGCCTCGGCGGCCAGGCCATTCATCATCCGGGCGACTTCCCCTTTGTCGCTCCACCGCTTCCAACGGTTGTAGAGGATCTTCGGCGGGCCATACTCCCTTGGCGCATCACGACAACACAAGCGATTGTAATTGAATAATATTATCCTACTCAACACTCGACGATCATCGACGTGTGGCTTACTATGTATCTTGGGGAGCAGTGGCCCTAGGGTCAGGACTTGTTACGCTCATAGCCCAAAAAGAACGGTTGCAGCGAGTGCGATAGCTGACAGGAAGACGATAGGGCATCTGTCGTAGCGGGTTGCGACGCGCCTCCAGTCCTTCAGGCGCCCGAACATG
>NZ_SAUZ01000042.1 GCF_004022215.1 Paenirhodobacter populi | reverse complement strand
GCGGTCTGGCGATGATGGCTGATCCCGGGGCGTATCCGGTGCGGGCACCGGGACCAGAAGGCTGCGGCATGAGGCGGTGATCCTGGCCTTTCTGGAGCACGCGTAACGCATTTTGCGCGCAAAATAGTGCTTTGCGTTACAGACGTTATGAGGCTGCGCTGATGATGTGTTCATCGATCCCTTTCCTGGAAAATATCATCTGCGGATTCTTTTTTTGCGGCTCCTGACCCTGGTGGTCTGGCGATGATGGGCGGCACCAGAGAGGCCCCGGCGCGGGCGTCTGCGCCAGGACCGTAGGCTGATCATTCAGGGGGGCTGCCTTCCGGGGCCGTCGTCGCGACACCGTCGGGTGCGGCGGGCGCTTCCTCCTTCCGGACCCGTTCCAGCCAGTCCTTGGCCTCCCCGGCATCCATATCGCGGCATCGCATCAGCGCTGCGGCCATCTCTTCGAGGAGAGGGCGGTTTGCGATGAGGATCTGCGCGGCCCGGCGCTCGGCCTCCTCGATCTGCCGCTGAACGCGGGCGCGGAGGGCCGGATCGCGCAGGTTCTGGGTGTCGTTCTCACCAAGCCATGCCGGGCCGTGCAGGCCGAGGCCGAACTGGGTATGGATCGCCGTGGCGATCCCTGTCGCCAGCGCGAGGTCGGAGTTCGGTCCGCCCCCGGCGCCGGCGGAGACATCGCCCAGCACCAGCCGTTCGGCGGCGCGACCGGCCATGATCTGGGCGAGGCGGTCCCGCATGTCCGAGAGCGTTCCATGCTTGGGCGCCGCATCGATCATCGTCATGCCGCTGCCCTCGCGCTCGATCAGGATGCGCCGCACCGGGCCGATTCCGAGCGCGGCGCAGGCGATGGCATGACCGCATTCGTGCAGCGCGATCCGGCGGTCGATCGCGGCGTCCTGCGGCGGGGCAAAGACCTTGCGCAGGTCTTCGGGCGTGAGGTCGCGCCCGCCGCCGCGCGCCGCCGCCCGGGCCTGCCGGATGACAGCGTCGACATCAGCCGAGGAGCAGCCGACCGCGCGGGCGGAAAGATCGCGCAGCACGGCTTCCGACCAGTCCGGCAGGCCGTGCCGGAACACGCCGAACAGCGCATCGGCATCGGGGAGCGGCAGCGCGACCTTCATGTCGAACCGCCCGGCCCGCAGCACGGCGGGGTCGATCAGCTCGGGATGGTTGCAGGTGCCGACGACGATCACGCCTTCTTCGCGTGCGATGCTGTCCATCTCGGCGAGGAACGCGTTGATCACCTGGGTCCGATAGGACCTGCCATGCGTGTCGCTACCTTCGCGCGAGCCAACGGCATCGATCTCGTCGATGATCAGCACGCTCGGGGCGTCGGCCCGGGCCTCCGCAAAGGTCTGGCGCATCTCGCGCAGCATGTCGCCGAGATGCCCCGCCGCCTGCCATTGCCCGAAGGTGCCGGTCACCACCGAGAAGCCTGCGCTGTTCCCCATCGCGCGGGCGATCCAGCTCTTGCCGGTGCCGGGCGGACCATAGAGCAGCAGGGTGCGGGTCAGGTCTGCCCAGGCGACCTCGCCCTTCTTCCAGCGGCGCAGGTCGCGCACGATCTGGCGCGCGGCCCGGAGCGCGGGCGTGTCGCCGTGGATGTCCTCGAGCCAGGGACCGGTGTCGAGGCCCGGCGCCGCCTGAGCCACCATCGCCGCGATCCGTTCGGCAACGGCCCGCGCCGTCTTCGCCTGCATCGCGATGGCAAAGCCCAGCATCGGCAGATCGGCGAGCAGCGCCTCCGGGGGCAGGACCTTCCGCACGGCGTCCTCATCGATGCGCCGCGTCGCCGAATGGCTGACGCAGAGCGCGGCGATCAGGATATCGGCGCTGACCGGCACGAACCGGCTCTGGTCCAGCGCCTGCGGCATCAGGGCCGGCGGCAGGTCGAGATCCGCAGCCAGGGCGATCAGCACCGGCGTCGCGCTGTCCAGTGCGTCGCGGATCTTGCGCCGGAGTTCGAAGACGGCCAGCTCGCTGAGCTTGCCCTTGCTGTCACGGGTCGTCTCCAGGAAGACCAGCGTGTTCGGGCTCAGCCGCGTGCCGCGCATCGGGTCCTTCACCTGCCAGCCGGGCGGCAGGAGATGGGCCAGCAAGCTCCGCAGGGCCTCGGTGTCATCGGTCACAACGCCGCGCAACACGGTGACCGCGCCGGGGCGCAGCGCCGCCGCGATGCCGTCAGCACCGAAGCTGGCGGCGAGGCGGACCACCGTCAGCAGCGCGCCGGCGGGGAGCGGAATGGCGGGCGCGTCGGTCCCGGTCGCCGAGACTGCGAAGGGATCACCGCCCTCGTCGCGCAGGGCTTGCGCGATCTCGTCGGGGAGGTCGATCAGGCCCGGGCCTTCGCCGAGCAGGTCGAGGACGGAGGGTTTGGGGGCTTCTGGCGAGGCCGGGATCGTGTCGCCGATGTCATCGGACATCCCGAAGGGCGAGAAACAGGTGCCAACGCTGTCGGTGGTGTGCTGGCGCAGCCGTTCGACGGCCGAGCGGGCGAAGCTCCACCACGCGGGGCGGGAGGGCTGGACCAGGGCGGCCGAGGTGGTCGCGGCAGGCGTGGCGGTGTTCATCGGAGCGGGTTGGGGCGGGTGAGGCGTCATGGCAGACCTCCGAGGCAAAAAGGAGCGGGCTTCCCGGAGCGGGCCGGGGAGAGGGTTTTGTGGGGAACGGGGCGGAAAAAAATCGGGCGAAGAGGATCAGGTTCGGCTGCTGCCGGAAAAAAACGCCCGATACGGCTGGGGCCGGTCAGGGTATCGAGGGGACGTCCGGTTCCTGGGGCGCGTCAAGAACCGGGGCGTCCGGGCCGGGCACCGAGAGGCCCAAGGACCAGAACGCCGCCTCGAGGCTCAGGCGCGGATCGGCCTTGATCATGGCGAGCTCGGTGTCGCGGACCCGGTGGCGACTCCTACGCTCGGCGGTGAAAAACACAGCATTCTCCGGCAGCACCACCAGTGCCAGCAGGTCGAAGGCATCGGGTTCATAGGGCCGCAGGCCCTGTGGCGAGCGGCCATAGCCATGATGGGCGTTGACGCACCATCCTCCGTTCTGGCGCACGGTGGTGGTCTTCACCTGCAGCCGCAGGATCTGCTCGGGGTGCAGGATCAGCCGGTCGACGGCGGTGAACTCGGGCAGCCGCATCACCGACAGGCCATAGCGCAGCAGGAGGCTGTCGACGAGGCACTCTCCGGCGAGGCCGAGGGCTTTTGCGTGGCGGCAGCGATCTTTGCGCGACAGATCCGGGAACGACCAGAGCTGGTGCGATCCGGGCGGCAGACACAGCGGCGGTCGGGGCAGCAGCCCGGGGAGCAATGGTTGAAACGTCATGGAGCGGAACTCCTTGGGAAAAATGGCTGGGACCGTGGAAAATCGGGTCCGAGGGGTGGGACATCCGATGCGTGTCGGCCGAGAGGTGCCCGAAGCCGTGCAAAATCCAGCGTCGAGGGCTGGAAAATACCGGGGCATGCGGCTTGGACGGGCTCAGGGGACTACGGAAAACCCGGTCGGGATTGGCGTGTGCCGGAACATTTGGCCTGACTGGCATGCGCCCGCCCCGAAGAGGTGCTGGCAGCGACACCGGTCAGAAGGCGGGAAGGTCGGAGAGGTTTACAGCGCCGGGGCGAAGGCGAGGCTGTCCGCGACGGGAGCCTCCGCCTCGACCTCGATCGGATCGAGATAATCGGGCAGGGACGCCAGCGCATCGAGCCGCGAGAAGGCTTCGCTCAGCAGCAGATTGGTCCGCGCCGCGATCGGATGATCCCCGGCGCAGCGGAACACCGACGGCATCTGCTGGGGCAGGCTGTGCAGATGGAGAAACTCCTGCGCGTCTTCGCTCGCCAGCATCAGGCGGGTCAGCATCGCCATCCGCAGCAGCGGCTTGTCCTCCCGCCGCTGGACCTCGGTCTCGCACAAAACGTTCAGCGCGGCTTCCAGATCGGCACGGGTCCGCTCCGCCTCCGTGAGCCAGTCGATGAACGCCATATCCCAGCGGTCCACATGCGCGAGATCGCGTTCCGCTTCAATATGCGCCGACAGCACCGGCAGCAGCGCCGTGAACCGCGCGCTCAGCGGCGTCGGGTGGAAATAGGTGATGGGTTCCGAAACAACGGGAACGGTGATAGGCGTGAAATCAGCCATGATTGATCTCCTCTGAAGATCGATGGTGGTTAGGGCTAGGTAAGGGGGTACGAGCCCTTGCCTATGCCCGCATTATATGGCGCCATAAAACACAAAATTAAGATGGATTTGGTGTTATGGAGCAAAAAAAACGTGGTCGGCCCACAGTCGACTCTGAGTCGATAAACCTGCGATTGCCACGAGATCTAATCGAAGCGATTGATGATCGCCGACGTCTCGAGTTGGACCTGCCTACACGGCCGGAGATGATCCGTCGGGCGCTGGTACAGTGGCTGGAAATGACGGCGCCCGATGCTTGATTGAGGGATGTGCCTGCTCAGCCCTTGTGTGGGGCGGCAGTCAAGTCGGCCCACGGATGCATATGTCTTCAATCATCCGCTGGCGAAGCGGAGTGGTTCATTCCTCCGTCATGGAAACCTCCTGTCTGATGAAAGGGGAAGCCACCTGATCGTCAGACAGAAATGCCCGTATCCAAATGCACCCCGATCACATCATCGCTGAACGCGCGCAAAGAGCGCCAATACCGCGGAGCGGCTTCAGCCAAGGACTCTGAGCGCCGGGCTGCTTGCGCGGCGGTATGGGTGACGATGCGGGCCGAAGCTGCCGCTCGTTCATAGGCGCCTCGCGACCTCTCTGGCGTGATTGCGGTTCCACAAGCCAAGAGCATGCAGTCTCCCAAGCCAAGTCTGCCTTGGGTTTGTCTGGGTCGCCCTCGCGTAACGGCCCTGGATCGAAAAGGCCGGGATCGCGCCGGAATTCATCCCAGTCGAGCAGTGCAGCACGACCGTCAGGGCAGGCAGTCAGCCTAATGGCGAAGGGCAATGATTGTTCAGGGTTCCAAGCAACATGCTAAGGCACAGCAACCGACAGGTTTGGCTGGCTCAGCCGACCCGCCCCCTAAGGACAGGCGAGGCCGGCCCGTCGGGCTCACCCCATCCCGCGCGGCCACATCCTCCGAAACTGTCGCTCTACCGGCGCCACGGCAAAATCCTGATCAGGATCGTCGCTCTCCCGGATGGAACGAGCCTTCAATGGCGGGTGCGGTTTCGCAAATTCCTAGACACGCATTTCAGTAAATCCCGGACAGTGATTTCACTAGGTGCTGGTGGTGGGGCTGATCGGTCGGGCGGCTTTCAGGCAACCCCCTGTTGGCTGTGGCACCGGCGCGGTCTCAGGCCTTACTGCGGCTTCGTGAGGAGCCCCGTCGAACCGCCCAGCCTTCTACGCGCTGGCTTGGTAAGGCTGCGTCTTGCTCAAGCTCGGTGATCAGCCATCTGATGAACGCGTCAACGACCGGAAGCGTGCGGATGTCGCTGCGGCATGCAACATAAAAGACATCGGCTGCAGGCACTGACATCCGGAACGGGGCGATGAGTTGACCTCGGGCGAGGAGGCCCGCCGTCGTGATCGAATCTCCTATCGCGGCTCCGTGGCCGTATATGGCAGCCTCCAGCGCCAAGCGTGCGTCGCCCATATTATGCTGGGCGACGAGCGGTATGTTCAGCGCGTCGGCCGCGGCGAACCATTGCCGCCATTCCCGCCCTCCATCCGAGTGCAGAATGACTTGCTTGGCGAGGTCTGCCACCGTCCGGATTGGCTGGTTGTTGATCAACGTTGGGCTGACGACCGGAAAGAGCGACAGATCTGACAGCCGGCGGAACCAATAGCCGCTCCAGTCTCTTGCTCCATAGACAATCTGCACATCGGCATCTCCGTCCCACCTCTGGTTCTGGTCGCTGGCGGCATCGAATGTAAGGCGGATGCCCGGAAACCGCATCGTGAACTCCCCGAGGCGCGGCATAATCCAGAACGACAAAAGCGCGGGCATGCAGGCTATAGCCAGTTGGCCGGAGCTGACGGGCCGGGCCATTCGGGCTGTCGCCGCCGCGATGCCCTCGAACGCGGCGGACACGGCGGGCAGCAACTCGTTTCCCTGTTCCGTCAGTTTCAGGCCCCTGCCAATCCGCTCGAAGAGTTTCACCCCGAGCGCGTCTTCCAGTGTCGATATCTGATGGCTTACCGCGCTGTGGGTGACATTCAGCTCGTGCGCGGCGCGGGTCATGGATCCTTGCCGGGCGACAGCCTCGAATACACGCAGCGCCTTCATCGGCGGAAGTCTCGACATGTGATCCCCATAATGTGTGAAAAAATTTAACAGCGAATCATGATATAATATCAATTGTTTTTTGATTAAACGCGCCGCAAAGTGCGTCCGAAGCGAGCGATAACAGCCCGCGATGGCAAGTATCGCTTGCACAGGGAACTGAACACATGGCCCTTTCTGATGAAGCGCTTTCGGCGCTACGGTCTCGTTATGCCGAGGCGCATGGCGGGGAGATCTTTGACCCGAACTTCCGTCGGGTTGCGGATTATCTGTTTTCGGAAACGGGAACACGCGCTGCGCCTTATAGTGGCATACCGACGCTTCTCGGTGCCCCGCATCGGGAGATCGATCCTGCTGCGCCGGATTTCGGCGATTTGCAGGTCGCGTTACTGGGGGTGCCGATGGATCTCGGCGTGACTAATCGCACGGGGTCTCGCTTTGGGCCGCGCGCTTTGCGTACGATTGAACGGATCGGCCCTTACAATCATGTGCTCGGCTGCGCGCCGGTGCATGAGATGCAGGTTGCCGATATTGGCGATGTCCCGTTCCGCAGCCGCTATCGGCTCGAGCTGAGCCATGAAGACATCGAAGCGCATGTCGCACGTATCGTTGCTGCGGGGGTGCTGCCGCTTTCGGTTGGCGGTGATCATTCCGTGACGCATCCGATTTTGCGCGCGGTTGGCCGCGACAGGCCTGTGGGCATGATCCACATAGATGCTCATTGCGATACCGGCGGGGCCTACGATCTGACGAAGTTTCATCACGGCGGCCCTTTCCGAAATGCGGTACTCGATGGCGTGCTTGACCCCACGAGGACGATTCAAATCGGTATCCGGGGCGCGTCGGAATATCTTTGGGAGTTCTCGTATGTCTCCGGCATGACGGTGATTCATTCGGAGGAGGTGCCGGGGCTTGGAATGGCCGAGGTCATTCGTCAGGCGCTCGCCGTTGTGGGGGATGGGCCGACCTATCTCTCTTTCGACATAGACAGTCTTGATCCGGCTTTCGCTCCGGGTACAGGCACTCCCGAAATTGGCGGTTTCTCGACCCGTGAGGTGCTTGCACTTCTGCGTGGCCTGAAGGGGGTGAATCTCGTTGGGGCCGATGTGGTGGAGGTTGCTCCTCAATACGACGCAACGACCAACACCGCGCAGGCTGGGGCGCAGATGCTGTTCGAGATTCTCAGTTTGATGCGCTTCAGCCCCTCTTTGCCGCAGCGTGCCTGATTGGGCTCAGGTATTCCAAAAACCAAGAACGATATTCAACAGACGAGGTACAAAATGAAAAAAGCAGCGAGCGCAATTCTCGCCGCCATTGTGATGGTGGCATCTGTCGCCAGCCAGGCGAATGCAGATTGGAAAGTACAGTATAATGCGCTGACGATTGGTGTTCCGCCAATCGAAAATGCCAGCGAGGGGCAGGCGCGCTATGCGCCTCTGGCCGATTATCTTTCGGCAAAGCTTGGCGTGCCGGTTACCCTGCGTATGGCCAGTGCCTACAGCGGCATTATTCAGGCGATGGAGGCCAACGAAGTTGACATGGCCATGTATGGTGCTGCTGCGTTTGCGGCTGCCGACGATGTGCTGGCTGGCGATTTGCAGCCACTCGCCCATGCGGCGGCGAAAGACGGAACGCTTGGCTACCAGGCCATCGTCATCACGCGCGCGGACAGCGGGATAAATACGCTTGAAGATCTGAAGGGTAAGACACTCGCCTACGCCGACCCGAATTCAGCCTCAGGCTATCTGGTGCCAAGCTATTATTTCAACCAGATGAACATGGGGAAAGACTTCTTCGCGTCAACGACCTTCTCTGGCGGGCATGAGAACAGCATTCTGGCCGTGGTTCGCGGTACATATGATGCTGCGGCGACATGGCATTACACCGAAACAAACGGGGCGGTGCAGCGCATGGTTGACCGGGGTGAGGTTCCTGCCGGCGCCGTCAAGGTGATCTGGGAGAGCCCGCTCGTTCCTGCGGATGCATGGTCGGTGCGCGCCTCGATGCCCGATGATCTCAAAGCGGCGTTGACGGACGCCCTTGTGAGCTTTGCGAGCGCGGATCCGGAGAAATTCGCCGTCGTCAGCGCAGGCTCATGGGCGAATATCGTGCCCGTCGGACGCGAGGCGTTTGAAGACAGCATCGCAATGCGGAAGGCGATGTTGGCCAACCGTGGCTCGAGCAACTGAACGACGGCCGCGCAAGGCTGTGTTCCCTGCCCAGAACAGGATGGTTTTGAATGAGTGCAGCGACCAAATGGTCTCGTTCCGAGTGGCCGTTGCGCCGAGTCTCATTGCCTGCCGGAATATCCGGCAGGCTGTGGCTGACAGAGATGCCGGGGCGTTCAACATTGCTTTCGGACTTCCTCTCGGTAGCGCGAGAACTGGGGATCACCGGGGTGGTCTGTCTGGTTCCCCCGGAAAATATCACGCACAGTGCCCCGGATTATGCGGCGGCGCGCTCCGTGGGGCTTGAGGATATGCAGCTTCTTGACTGTCCGATACCAGACTATGGCCTTCCGCCCGACACCATCGCATTTCAGGCCTTTATCGGCGATCTCGCAAACCGGCTACGGCAGGGCGAACGGCTTGTGATCCATTGTGCCGCCGGGGTTGGAAGGACGGGAATGGCTGCCGTCGTGCTGATGCGGGCGTTGGGGCTGAGCCCCGCCGATGCGCTTGCGACCGTCTGGGCGGCGGGCTCCAGGCCCGAAACACCTGAGCAGATGAAATTCGCGATGGAGCATGCCGATGCTTGAGATTACAGCGCTGAGCCGCACCTATGGCAACGTTCGCGCGCTTGAGGCCGTGTCGCTGAGTGTGGCGCCCGGCGAGTTCGTTGGGGTGATCGGTCGGTCCGGCGCCGGAAAATCCACCCTGTTGCGGCTCATCAACCGCTTGGTCGAGCCTTCATCCGGCGAGATCAGCTTCAATGGTGAAACGGTAAGCGCGCTCAGTGGCCGAGAGTTGCGCGACTGGCGGCGGCGCTGCGCCATGATTTTTCAGCAGTTCAACCTGATCGACCGGCTGAGTGTGCTGGACAATGTTCTCGTAGGGCGGGTGGCAATGCTGCCACGCTGGCGCAGTTGGACGATGGCCTGGCCGGTCGCCGATCGTGTCGTTGCGATCGAAGCGCTGGAGCGCCTTGGCATTTCCGAGCATGCGCTCAAGCGTGCCGATCAACTTTCCGGAGGGCAGCAACAGCGGGTCGCCATTGCGCGCGCTCTGGTGCAGGAGCCGCAACTCATCCTGGCTGATGAGCCTGTGGCATCGCTCGACCCGCACAGCACCAGAACGGTGATGGATTCACTCGCGCGGATTAACCGCGAAGACGGCCTGACGGTGTTATGCAACCTTCACCATCTGGATCTTGCACGCGAATATTGCCGCCGCGTGATAGGTGTCGCTGCCGGGCGGGTGGTTTTCGATGGGCCGATCGAGGCGCTTGATGCCGCAACGATCCGCATGATTTATGGCGAGGACGAGGCATGACGCACGTATCCGATGCCATTGGCCGGGTTGAAGCCGCGCGCCGCGCACAGATGCGGCGCACAGGTTGGAAAACGTTGCTCTTCGGCGGAGCTCTGGCGGTTCTGATTGGGCTTTCGCTGCATCAGGGCGAAGTGTCCTGGACGAAATTCATCACCGGGCTGCCGCGCTTTGGGGCGTATATCATCCGGATTTTGCCGGATCTGTCGTTTGCGACGCTCGGGGCCGATCTTCAGGGCTGGATGTGGAATCTTCCGAATTGGCTCAAGCTTCTGTTCGATACGGTTCTGATTGCCTTTGTTTCGACGGTGATGGGGGCCATCATCGCGTTCTTTTTGTCGTTTCCCGCAGCCCGCAACATGGGATTCGGCCGGGTATCGACTCAGCTTGCGCGGCGGTTTTTCGAATTTCTCCGCACCGTCCCGGAACTCGTCTTCGCTCTGCTGTTTGTCTTTGCTTTCGGTTTGGGGCCTATGGCCGGGGTGCTGGCGATCACGCTGCATACGGCGGGCGTGCTGGGCAAGATGATGTCCGAAATCAACGAGACGATAACCGATCGTTCGCTCGAAGGCGTTATCGCGGCGGGAGCCTCGCGGGATCGGGTGATCCGTCTGGGGGTCGTGCCACAGGTGGCCCCAGCCTTCGTCAGCTATATTCTGCTTCGGTTCGAGATCAATGTCCGTTCTGCATCTGTCATCGGCCTCGTCGGGGCAGGGGGCATCGGGCAAGAGCTGATGTTCGTCATCAACCAGTTCATCTACCGCGACATCAGCGCAATTTTGGCCCTGCTGATCGTGACTGTTGCGATCGTAGACATCGTGAGTGAAACCATCCGCCACCGCATCATTGCTTCTGAGGTATCTCATGCTTCCGCAACGCCAAGCGCACATTGAGGCGTTCGCCAGCCGCCATCCGGGAACGGTCTATCCACTTGCCGGCCCGCTTTGGACGCGACGCCTGTTCTGGTCTGGCTTCCTGATCTGCTTTTTTGCGGCGTCGATTCATCTGGGCCTTTCGTTCGAGCGCTTTTGGCGGGGCCTGGGCGATCTGGGCGTTATCATGCGCCAGATGTGGCCTCCAACGCATCATGGCTTCTGGCGTGAATATATTGGCGCCCTGGGCGAAACACTGGCCATGGCGTTTCTTGGAACGCTAGCCGCCAGTCTGATTTCGCTTCCGCTCGGGTTTCTTGGGGCGCGCAATGTGGTGAAGAGCTGGCCAATCCATTTTGGCCTGCGCCGTGCGCTCGATGTGGTGCGCGGTGTCGATACGCTGGTTTGGGCATTGATCTTCGTTTCGGTGGTTGGCCTCGGGCCTTTTGCGGGCATTCTTGCCATTGCGCTGAATGATACCGGTGTGCTTGCCAAGATCTATGCCGAGGCCATCGAGAATATCGACCGCCGTTCGAGCGAAGCGGTTCGGGCTGCCGGCGGCACTGAGGCTGATGTTGCGCGTCTGGCGATTTTTCCGCAGGTGTTCCCGGTTTTGATCGCCAATAGCCTGTATTTCTTCGAGGCGAACACGCGTTCGGCAACAATTCTCGGTGTCGTGGGGGCGGGAGGTATCGGTTACTTTCTGGCAGATCGCATTCGTGTCAATGCTTGGAGCGATGTTGCGTTTATCATTTTGCTGATCCTGCCGACGGTAGCGGTGATTGATATCCTCTCACGCTGGCTGCGCGGGCTGGCGCAGGGGCGCCAACGAAATGCTGTGATGCGGTAGTTGGGCGGTCTGCTGCTGTCGCTAGCCGCTGGCGCCAATGCAGCGGAGCAGCTTAGTCCTTCCTTGCTCACCGACATTTTCCGGTTTGGATGCCGCAGCTGGTTTGATCGTATCGCCAAGTAGTGATTGGGGTTGCGGAGCGGGATTTGGCTTGGACCGTTGGACCGGCTCTTGCTGTCCAGAGACGACCGCCGACCAGTTTTCAATAAACAGCGACACCCCCATCAAGCACCGCATTTCATGTAAATAATCATTTGCTTTTCTGCGGCTTGAAGGCAAACGATTCTTGACATGAAACTCCTCCTCGAAACCCGCCGCACACGCTGCATGACACAACCCGATGTCGCACAGGCGGCCGGGGTCAGTGTGCCGACAATTCGGGCGCTCGAGCGTGGCGAAGGCAGCATCCGGTCGCTTGTCGCGGTGATGGCGGTGCTGGATCTGCGCTGGGCCTGGGCACGCGAGATGGATGGCGGCGGCTCGGAGTTCGCCGGGCGGCGTCGGGCGCGGGGGCTGAGCCAGGCGGATCTGGCGCGCCGTGTCGGCTGCAGTCGGCCTACGATCATCGCGCTGGAGCAGGATCTTGTCGGGACGGTGGCGACGCTCGTGCGTGCCCTTGCCATTCTCGGATTGCGTTCCGTCTTGCGCCCGATTGCCACCGGTCGCGGCGGGCTGGTGCCGGCGACGAATGCGCCCGAGCGGGATCTGGTGATGACGCCGCCGGATCTGGCGGCAGCCATCATCGCGCATTTTGCGCCCCGGATGGCGGGCCGCGTGCTGGATCCGGCAAAGGGACAGGGCGCGTTCCATGACCGGTTTCCGGCGTGTCTCGAACGGCACTGGTGCGAGATCGGCGAGGGGCGGGATTTTCTGGACTGGCGCCAGCCGGTCGACTGGGTGATGACGAACCCGCCCTGGTCCCGGCTGCGGGTCTTCAGCCTGCACGCGATGAAGATCGCCCCGAACATCGTCTGGCTGGCGCCGCTGACCAACCTGACCACCCGCGCCCGGCTGCGGCATCTGGAAGAGAACGGTTTCGGGATCGCCGAGCTGGTCAGGATCGACACGCCGAAGGATTGGCCGCAGAGCGGTTTCCAACTGGTCGCGGCCTGGCTGCAGAAGGGTCATGCGGGGCCATGGGCCATCTCGAGGTTGGGTAAGGGAATGCGCTGACGGATTATCGGGGACGCCGTCAGGACGATGAGATGTCCTGGTCCCCAGCCATTCGTATTCCACGAAAATATCCGCGGCATTCAATCATGGCCCTGAAGGAGTGCCCGGTTCATCCATTTCCAGTGATGCTTCTGGGGTCTGATTTTCTTCAGGAGAGAGGGATCGCAGGAAAACGAAGCGCTGCGCCTCCACGCCCTCCCTGATGATTTCGGTGGCGGAGGGCGCGCACAGGACGGCGCTCGCATCCGCGAACCGGATCCGCATGCCGGCCCCTTGTTGGGTGGGACGCCAGCGCCATGCGGAGAAATTCCGACGCAGCAGGCACAGGACATCGCCGAGCCAGCTGCCGAAGCTCATCGCACCGGCCCCATCAGGAGCGCATGCATCTCGGCGATCTTCCGGTTCGTTTCCTGTGCCGCCACGTCCTGCGCCGAAATCAGGATTCGCAATTGCGCGATCAGGTCCTGCTGCTGTTCCCGCTGCGCGCGGATCAGGCGCGCTTCCTCGACAATCAGGTGAAGCGCCTCCAGCAGGGCGTTGCCCAGCTGCGAATCCGGCTCCGGATCGTTCAGCAGTTCCAGAAGCGACAGGAGGCTGTCGATTTTGCCTTCCGTGCTCTGCAGACCGTCGAGCAGGAGTCTCCATGCCGGGGGAGGGGTGAGCGGTTCGGGAACGAGGGTCATGCAGATGCCTTTCGAGGTCTGGCTGGATGGGGAGGAGAGCGCGGATCAGCTTGCGCAGACCGAGGTGAAGACGGGCAGGGCGCAGGTCGTGGCAGAAGGCGAGCCGGGCCAGCAGATGGCGCGGTTCCCAGCCCGGGCCGAGATTGCCGCCGGCCACTTCTCCGAGTCCGGATCGGAAGAACCAGCTGTCCCGGCCATAGCTGTTGGTCCACGAGATCCGGATGATGGAAGGCGTTCCATGGGCCAGAAGCGCGTCGAGGGCCTCGAGGGTCTCAGGCTGATGCCGCGTGAAGGCGTCGCTCAGCGCTTTGGCCGTGGCGATATGTGCAGATGTGGTCAGGCGGCGGGCGGGGACCGGCGGGGTCAGCGTCGGGATCTCCGGATTGAAATAGACCGGCGCCTCCAGCCCGAGCATCCGGGCGAGGGCGATGTGGTTGCGGTCGGTTCGTGCGGCCGAGAGCGCCGGGGTCAGGGGCTGTCAGTCAAAGCAGCGCAGGGCGACGGCGACATGGATGTGATCGCAATGGGCATCGGTGTGACGGGCGGTGATCCAGGGGGTGGCGTAGGGCGGCAGGTCCATCTGCCCAAGTTGGGTGAGGATGGTCCGGGTCCAGAGATCTCGATCGGCCCGCAGGCCTGCCGGGAGGGACAGGGTGATGTGCAGGAGGCCCTGATCCCCGGCCAGCCGCTCAAACGACCGGCGCAATTCGGCCGGGCGATCATAGGGCACTGTGCCGCCGATCAGCTCGGCACCGGGACGGAAGTCATAGGCGTCGAGGAAACTGGCGTCGGGGTAAGATCGACTATGGGCGCGCATCGGTGGCCTCCACGGACGAGAGCAAGGCGTCGGTCAGGGCGCGCAGCTCATAGCGAAGCTGGGTTACGGTTTTGGTTTTGCCGGGGTCGAGAGCATTGATCGCAAGGCCGAGGCGCCCGGTGATCTCGGCCAGATCGGCATTGGCCGGATGGGGCGCAAGACCACATTGCCGCAGATATTCGGCGCGGTTGGACAGGCCTTCGCGAAGAATGCTCTCGTCGATCTGCCTCAGTTCTTCGTCGGAAAGCCAGACCTTCACGACGTTGTTGCGCCGGTCAGTCATGGGGACGGATCTCCGAGGGCTGGGCGTTGGAGGGGGTGCCGGGCGGCACATCCGGCGCCCGGAATGGCAACGGGTTTGATGGTCCGATCATGGTGGCGGATATGCAGAATCAATCTCTGAACTCCTTGGTCTTCGCGAAGGGTGCCGATGGTGGGGGAAGGGGGCGGACGATCCGAGCCCGAGGGAAAACTACCTCATTCGGCCAGACAGGTGGCCGGAGAAAGCCCTGTCATCGGGTGTTGGTCGGACGATTTTTGTGGAGAACGGCCGGGATTTCTGTCCGGTGGGCGCGGAGCTTCGGGTGGTCGAAAGGTGGCACCCTTCTTCAAACAGCCACCGATTGGCAGTGCGGATCAATCTGTGTGATTTATTATACGGATGACAAAACGGGGCGGGGTAGACCTCGCCTGCGCGACAGAACCTAGGCCGAGGGCCCTCTGGGGCAGATTTCCCCGGTCGGCGGGAATCTGATCGGCCGGTCTGAAAAACGGCCATCGCTTGCGGGTTTGGGCGCGGTCCCGACACTGTCGGGATTGCCGCACCTCGATCCTGATACCGCCCGCCGGCGCCAGCACGATATCTCCAACCGGCGAACGACTGATCTGGGGGGACAGCGATAGGTTTAGGTCTTTCTACACGCTCCCGGTAGACACTCTGCGAAGTTTTGGAGCACCTCATCGCCCCGATCTTTTAACGTAAGCGGTGTATCCTCCCCCCGTCTTCAGCTCTGATCTGGAGTTAGCCATGGTGATAGTCTCCCAACATCTTGCGACGTGGAGTGGACGATGGCCGAACGAACGATTTGGGGGATCAGCGTAGAGACCTCGCCGTTGGGGCGCGTCTCCTGGCCGAACGAGATAAAGCGCATCGCCGTCGAGCGGGTGCTGGAAATGGGTGAGCGGATCGCCATGGTCGCGATGGAGCTAGACGCTCATGAGAACCTTGTCCGGAAATGGTGCATCGCTGCGCGTCGCTCCCGCGGCGAGACTGTCGCGCAGCAGCCAAGGTTCGCGCCGGTAATGATTGCATCAGATCAGCCGCTAGCTTCGACGGTGATGATCTGTAAGCTCACGATCGAAAACGCAACCCTGGAGTTCCCCAGCAACATTGCCGAGGATGATCTCGCGCGTTTGGTTCGGGGCCTTCGAGGCGCATGATCCCATCCATCCCGCAGTCACTGAAGATCTACATCACCACCGAACCTGTCGATTTCAGGAAGGGCATGGATGGTTTGGCCGGCTATGTCGCAGCCCACTACGAGCTGGACCCTTTCTCTGGTGCGGTGTTCATCTTCCGCTCGAAGACAGCGGACAAGATAAAAGTGCTGGCTTGGGATGGCACGGGGATGGTTCTCATCCAGAAGCGGCTGGACGGGCGGAAGTTTGTCTGGCCGGCTATGTCTCGCGGTGCGATCTCGATCAGTCGAACGCAGTTCGAAGCTTTGTTTGAGGGCGTGGACTGGCGCCGGATCGTGCCACCACGATACTCGAAGCCTACTGTTGCGTAGCTGCAGTGGGTTTAGGCGGCTACGGCTGCGTTGAGCTCACGCACGATCCGGATGATTTCCTTTGCGCCCTCGGGGCCAAAGACACCACCGATGCCCATCGTGTCGATATCTGTGAAGGGGCTCTCATAGAACCGCGCGGGATCGATTTCACCGTTCTCGGTCAGGGTGTCGATGATCAGGTCCAGAAACTCGATCTGATCAGCATTCAGGTTTGAGGAGCTGGTGACAGTGCTGAAGGCTGCCTTTGCGCTGGCACGGTCCATGCCAGTGAGCGAGCGTAGGAAGCGGGGCAGTCCCCCGGCCTCTGACATCACGGCGGTTGTGGCGGTGTCATCAAAGCCCGCCGCAGCCCAGATACGTTCCAATTCGGCCAGATCCTGGCCAGTCATTTGCTCTCCACGCCTGAGTTTCAGGATCGCGATATGGTCGCGGTTTACGTCGACGAACTGCCGGGCCTTCATCTTGAAGCGCGCCTTATCGAGACCCGAGCCGAGTTGGGGCAGGTCAACGCCGGTGCCGCTCCCAATTTCATCCTCAAAATCGGTAATCATCACCTTGCGGCTGCGTGGTTCAATCAGTTCGACGAGCAGTCGCAGGCGCCGCCGAACCGCCTCCAGCATCTCAACAGTGATGTCGGTCCAGAACTCCTCGGTCTGGATCTCCAGGATCAGATCCAGCTCTTTCTTGACCAGCGGCACATTTGAGAGGGCTTCCAGCGCAGAAGCCAGATCAGTAATCCGCTTCTGGTATTGCGTGAAGCCCGCATCGCCAGACAGAAGCGCAATCTGAGCCGAGAGGATAGCCAGATCGAATTGCTTGGCGGGCAGGCTGTCATCGCGAAAAGCCGATGGCAGGCCTGCGACCGCATCGCTGAGGGTCGTTCGCGCCGCAATGTCCAGGTTGCTCCAGGCCTCGCGCGACTGGAAGCGTTCCACCTCGCGTCGTCTGGGGCGCACGATGAAATTGTCGACGTTCATGCCCGCGACCTCAGCATGCAGGCGGTCGCGCAATGTATCGGCCAGTTCTGGCGCGGCATCTTCGCCTTCAAGAATGCCGATCAGCTCAACACGGGCATTGAACAGCCGCTCGCCGATTGGCGCGGCCATCGACGGCTCGGCGCGGTCGGGGTTTTCGCCGAAGAATTCGAGGTTCTGGCAATAGTCGAAGATCAAGAACTCGTGCTTATCTTCGCCGGGACCAAACAGATCGGGGCAAAGCCGGGTGCCGCGCCCGACCATCTGCCAGAACTTGGTCTTGGACCGGACGGGCTTGAAGAAGACGAGGTTCACAACCTCTGGCACGTCGATGCCCGTGTCGAGCATGTCGACCGAAACAGCGATCTGCGGACCCTTGGCCGGATCCGAGAAGTCGTCGATCAGGCTTTGTGAGTAAGTCACGGAATAGTCGATCAGCCGCGCGAAATGCCCGGCAAGATGGGGATAATTGGCGTCAAACCTCTGGGTGATAAACGCCGCATGCGCGCTGGATTTGGCGAAAATGATCGTCTTGCCCAGTTTGTCGCCGGCCTCAACCTTGATCCCGTCCTGCATCAGCTGGGCCAGAACCTTATCCACCGTGTCGATGTTGAAGAGCCATTTATTCAGATCGGCTGCCTCGACCCGATCGGGGACATTGCCCTCGTCATCCCATTCCAGCGCATCCCATTCCTCTTTCTCCTCATCGGAGAGCTGGTCATAGGTGATGCCCTGGCGTTGGAACTTCAGCGGAACTGAGATGCCCTTGGGCGGCACCAGATAGCCGTCACTCACCGCATCTTCGAGGTCATAAGCGTCCGTAGGCACGCCGCGTTCCAGCTCGAACAGCGAATAGGTGTCGCGGTCGATCTCATCCCGGGGCGTGGCGGTTAGCCCGACCAGTAGGCTGTCGAAATAGCTGAAAATCGCACGATATTTGCGATAGACGGAGCGGTGCGCTTCATCGATCACGATCAGGTCGAAATGCCCGGGGCCGAAACGGCGCTGACCGTCCGCCATTTCTTCGATCTGCCCCATCATGGTCGGATAGGTCGAGACCAGCACCCGCGCGGCCTTGTGGTCGTTCTTGGCCGGATCGTGGCCCTCCAGAAGGTTCGCAATCGGGGCGGAGGGTAGATGCGTCTTGAAGGCGTTTTGTGCCTGCTTCACCAGCGCCACCCGGTCGGCCAGAAACAGCACGCGCCGCACCATATTGGCGCGCATCAGCTGATCGACCAGCGCAATCACGGTGCGGGTCTTGCCCGAGCCCGTCGCCATGACAAGGAGCGTCTTGCGCAGATGGTCTTTCTCAAACGCCTCACCCACGCGGCGAATGGCGCGGGTCTGGTAGTAGCGGCCGGCAATCGCCTCATCGACCTCAACATCCGCCAGCGGCTTTTGCGTGGCACGGCGTTGCAGCATCAGCTCCAGCTCGTCACGCTTCAGAAAGCCCGAGATTGCGCGGGGCGGATATTTCAGATCGTCCCAGATCCAATGCTCATAGCCATTGGTGCAGAAAATCACCGGGCGGCGACCGAAAGCGGCCTCTAGGCAATCGGCATAGAGTTTCGCCTGCTGCTGGCCGGTGCGGGCGTCCTTCTTCGTCCGCTTGGCCTCGATCAGCGCCAGCGGTTTGCCGTCCTGGCCCCAGAGGACGTAATCGACATAGCCTTCGCCGGACTGGTTCGGCATGCCTGAGACCGGAAACTCGCGGTCGCGCGACTGGTCGAGTGGCCAACCGGCCTCGGTCAGCAATAGATCAATATAACGGTCGCGGGTGCCTGCCTCGTCATAGTCATGCGGATCGGGCACGGCCTGATTTGCCTTGCGCAGGCGCGCCAGCTCGGCACGCGATGCTGCAAGCTCGGCCTCCAGCGCCAGCCGTCCCCCTTCGGATGCCATGCGCGCGGCCTCGGCCTCTTCGACCCGCTTTGCCGCCGCATCGTGATCGGCCTTCAGCTTCTGGATCTGGGCAACCGTCGAGGCCCCGATGGTCAGTGTTTTTTCCAGCTGAGCCACATCGAATTGCAGCGCCGGATCGGGGCGGGTGGCGCGCGCGTAGGTGCGGGCGATCCAATAGCAGACCTCGAACAACTCTTTCACCGTGCCGGTGGCGTCCGTTGCGGTCAGGGGCTTGCCGCTGTCATGGGCAGCGCGGTTGCCCTGATCCTTGACGTAACGGGCTTTCGTCGTGATCGCGGGGCCGGTCAGGGCCGTCAGGCTCGGCTCAGAGATCAGCATGGCGAGTTCGCGGCCATAGGGGCGTTTGAGCAAAGGCTCGCGGTTGAACAGCCAGTTCAGCGCGGTTTCCAGCGTGAGCCGCGCCCAGAAGCACGCGCCGCGCGGATCGGAAAGCGCCGCACGTTCGGCCTTTTCGGCATGTTCGAAAAGCTGCGGGAAATCGGCTTTCAGAAATGCGAACTGGCTCACATCGTCGCCCCTTGGATATTCAGGTATTCAAATTCGGAAATGCGCCTTGAAATGCGGCACTGATTTCTGCCCAGAGTTGCGGATCAAGCGGCCTTCGGCAAGAGACCTTGTTCAAAACATCATAGCCCGCCTGCGTGAGCCCATCGGCGAGTTTCTTTTCCAGCGCCGCCACTTGATCGCGCTGCGGGCGGTGGCTATCCATATCGGCGGCTTCGGGGTGGATGGGACCAAAAAAGTGGAAATCATAGTGATCCACCTGCGCCAGTTCGACCCCGCGCGCCAGTAGGTTGCGGCGCAGGGCATTGGCGTTTTTGTTGCGCCCCAGATGCTGGCCAAAGCGGTCATAAGGGGCCGAGGCGTGCGGGCTGCTCTCATCCCCCGTGCGTCCAACATAAAGGAGCCGCTGATCGCCTACCCGGATATCCCAGACATAGAGCCAGAAGCCACGCTGCAACATGACGCCGGGCAGGCTGAGACGATGCAGCGCGGCAGGCATCAGAGTTCGCCCCGGAAGGCGCGGTGTTGGAGAGAGGAAAAGAGGCAGTCCGCCTGAGCCAGCGCATCAGCGAGCTGTTCCTTGGCGACCACAGCTGCATGAGCCTTTGCTTCGAAGGTGTCCTGAAGATCCCGCTCTGGCTCTGTTGTACAAATCCGGTGACGGATTCACCTTGTGAATTCAGCGTGATAGCTGGGTAGCATGAGCAGACCGACACCTCCGCCCTACAAGACCCGGAACTGGCCCAGCTACAACCAAGCGCTGA